>JAUNSG010000014.1 GCA_030539335.1 Eubacteriales bacterium
TGTTCGGCTATAGAAGGCTATCTGATGGAATTTTGTGCGTGTGCGACCTTGAGGGTTGCGCCGTGCCAGTGGCACGTGAGCGAAGCGAAAGCAAGCCCCCGGCCAAATAAGATTATGTGCTGTAAGATGTCCGACTTTGATCCTTTCTTCTTGGGAAACCCGTAGGGTTTCTGCGCTGCATGGGTTTGGAAAGGGCGTTTGCTGTGGAACGCCCTTCCCCGTCGGAGACGAGAAAACGAGCGGTTTCGTTTTTATAATGCGTCTATGGTAATAGTAAAATAATAGATTGTACCATTCGTTCGCAGGGCAAACAGACGGAAAACCATCCATTTTGCCTCCGGCGGGACAAGGGACTTCCGTGGCAAAGTCCCTTGTCAATCCCGTGCCACTTGGACACCGAAGGTTTCCAAGGCCTTCCTCCGGCGTTCCGGGGCGGACAAATCCAAAATCGCATGATTTGCCCGCCCAACGTTCGATTGGCGGGCTGACGGAAAAAGAAAAACCCGCTTTCATTTCCTTCAACAGGAAACAATAGCGGGATATTATTTGTCGGATGGCTTGGAATGACGAAAGCCCTCTGTAACGGCCAGAACGGTATCCAACTGGG
Source organism: Eubacteriales bacterium (assembly GCA_030539335.1). Taxonomy (GTDB): domain Bacteria; phylum Bacillota; class Clostridia; order Oscillospirales; family Butyricicoccaceae; genus Butyricicoccus_A. The sequence continues at coordinate 608 of JAUNSG010000014.1, forward strand.
AATCATCTAAATTCTTAAGTTGGTCAAGAATTTGATTGATTTTTGCGGGATTCGATACATCCGTATTGAAAAAATCTTGAGGAGAGATTTCCAAGTATTCACAGATATAAAAGAATGCCTGCATAGAGGGAAATGCCTGACGATTTTCGATTCGGTTAATATAACTACTATTCTGACCAAGAGCTAAACTCATTTCGCGGGCAGAAACAGCTTTCTTAGTTCGCAATTCAGCTAATCTGTTTGCAAAATAGGTTTCATACATACAATCATCCATCCTTTTAGGATATTATATGATATGAGTTGGAGATAAATTAGATATTAAATGCACTATTACACTTGAAATAAGATATACAATATCTTATAATAAGATGAGAATACATTATTGGACAGAAGATAATTTCTTCGGAAATAAAGAAGAACACCGCCGCAGTTGAAATCTGCGACGGCGCTAATCATCGGAGAATTGTACGATGTCATTTGGAGTACAATCAAGAATGCGGCATAGTTTTTCGAGCGTAAGTAGGGTGATGTTTTTGTTCTTCTTCAATGAATCTAAGGTTTTGTTATCAATGCCGTGTTTCAATAATTGATATTGAGAGACGTTTTTCTCTTTCATTGTAGTCCACAGAGGACAAAAGTCAATCATCGAAATCACCACCTGCATGATAAACCCCATATCATATTTCTGGCTTCCTCAAAATTGAATCCGGAAAAACAGAAGCTTTCATCAGTTCTGATGGATCAACGTCCAGAGCATCGGCAATATTGAAAAAGACCTCTAATGAAAAATTATGTGCCAGATTTGGGGCTTCGATTGCACTGATGAGTGAGCGGCTGACCATTGCCTTTTCAGCCAATTTTTCTTGTGAAAGCCCATGCACCCTTCGCAGAGTAGCAATGGCAATACCCAATTGAATAAATCGGTCTCGATTATGAAAAGCTACTTCCTTGCTCATAATGCACTCCTTACCTTTCTTACTTAAATAGTATACTGTCTGGAGTGGTTTAATTTTGTCGTAAATAGAAAGCGATTGATTGGATTAGTGAGTCATAATATGGCAATATATTTGGGAAGAATGAAAGCAAAAGAGCTTTCACAGAATAAAATAGAAAAGTGGAAGGGAATCACAGCGGATTTACTCATCGAGAAATTGTACAATGTCATTTGGTGTACAATCAAGAATACGGCATAGCTTTTCTAACGTGTACATAGTAATGGATTTGTTGTGCTTTAGGTTGTTGATTGTGCGAGGATTGATGTTGAATTTTGTTATTAATGTGTATGTCGTGACAGAGCGCTGTTCCATTGTCCGCCATAGCGGTTCATAGCTAATCACAGCAATCCCTCCACTCAATAACCTGATGTATTTATTATGTATGGCAAAACTGTACTTGAATATACTGAAAAATATATCTATAATAGAGAAAGCAGAACCCAAATAAGGGACGATATCAGGTAATAACAAGAGGAGGGGTATGCTTGAAAATTGAATGCTACTATTACACAGAAGAAAAAGCAATGCGCGCAAAACGGATGGAGCAGAGCCACAGCGACGAAAAGACACTGGAGATCGTGGCATTATCCGAGGCCGCCTTGCAAAAGCAGGAACGGTTTCGGGAGTTGATCCCGGAGGCCATGGAGGTTGCGGAACGGCTTCGGGCAAATTTGCTGATCGATATTGATCCGGAGGGCATCACCGGATGCCTTACTTTTGTCGGAGAGGAATTGATTTTTGAAGACACAGAAGGTGAGTTTCTAAGACATCTGATGAAATCCTCGAGTGCTTTTGAGGTGAAGGTGTCGGTAGACACAGGGGAGGGCGGTCCCACGGATTTGGACGGCTTGCCTCAGATAGATTTTTGGTTTGATTTTTATGAAGAAGAGGAATTGGGATTGCATTAAATTTGCAGCTCTCACCGCATCGGTGGGAGCCATATTTTTTCCCGACACAGGTCTGTTTTCTCAAATGGCGGAGAAATCATGTTTCCGGCAGGCACACAAATGTGATATACTAAAAGATAACCGTGGATCACAAAAGCAAGGAGTGAAGAAATATGAAGTTTTGTCCCATGCCGTCCGATTGGGAGCGGGCCGATCATTTCCGGTATTATCAGACGACGGTTTTCACGCGGTACAATTTGAATGCGGAGATCGATATTACAAACACCGAAGCCATGCGGCGCAGGCTGGGTCTGAAATTTTATCCGGTGTTTTTGTGGATGGTCATGAATACGGTAAATCATTGGAAAGAAATGCGTATGACAACGGACACAGATGGCAATCCTGGCTACTGGGATCACTGTTTACCAGTCTATCCGATCTTTCATGAGGACGATCATACCTTTTCCGATCTGTGGACCGAATGGAACCCGGATTTCCCCGCGTTTTACCAAGCCGTGATGGAGGACATGCAGACATACGGCGATGTCCATGGCGTCAAGGCGAAGGAAGGCCAATTGTGCAATTTTATACCGGTGTCGCTTGTCCCGTGGATCAGCTTTACCGGACATGGGAGCGATACGTTCACTGCACCGCAGATGCTGTTTCCGATTGTGGTCGGCGGACGGTTTTTTGAGCGGGACGGGAAGATTTTGCTGCCGCTTTCCATCTCGTGCAACCATGCTGCGGCGGACGGCTGGCATACCGCGCAGGTGCTGCTCGAAATCGAGAAAACCGCGCAGCATCCGGAACGCTGGATGACCCCGCCAAAGCGTTAAAAATGCAGGGAAGGGGAAGGACTCCTGCAAGGGGAAAAAGACCCCTTTTCGGAAAAGAAAAAACAGAAGATTTTGGATTTTGTGCAAAAATCATGAATAAAACCGACTGGAACGGGTATCCTATTTCTGTTTTGTAAAATCGATAAAAAAGTAATGGAAAAGTGATTGACATAGGCTCGCTCTTGCGCTAAAATAATCAAGTATGCGATAAGGAGGTCGTTCTATGCTTTCACAGCTTCATACAGCGGCGAAAGTCGTAGGCATCAAGCAATCGAAAAAAATCATCCGTGACGGCGAAGCGCATCAGGTATTCATTGCGCAGGACGCAGAACAGCGTGTCACCCGTCCGATTTATGATCTCTGCGAGGAGCATGGGGTTGCGATTGTTGAGGTTCCGACGATGAAGGAACTGGGAAAAGCCGCAGGGATCGCAGTTGGTGCCGCTGTTGTAACGGTAACCAAGGAAACACTTTGATTTTAACGGGCATGTCCCGCTGAAATACTATCATTCTATATTTAAGGAGGTGCAATGAATGCCAACCTTTAACCAGCTCGTACGTAAGGGTAGACAGGAAGTTGCCTATAAGTCGACCGCTCCGGCGCTGCAGGTAGGCCTGAACTCGCTGAAGAAGAAGCAGACCAACCAGTCCGCTCCGCAGAAGAGAGGCGTCTGCACAACGGTTCGAACCATGACCCCGAAGAAGCCGAACTCGGCACTGCGTAAGGTAGCCCGTGTCAAGCTGACCAACGGTATGGAAGTTTCTGCTTACATTCCGGGAATCGGACACAACCTGCAGGAGCACTCGGTTGTTATGATCCGTGGCGGCCGTGTTAAGGATCTTCCGGGTGTCCGTTACCACATCATCCGCGGTACTCTGGATACGCAGGGTGTTGCAAACCGTCATCAGGCTCGTTCCAAGTACGGTGCCAAGAGACCGAAGCCGGGTAAGTAATCTCTTATCCAACCCACAGTTACCCATGATTTGACTTGAAATTTTCATGTTTCAGCAAAGCAAAAAGCTTTGTCCTGAGCGTTTGATATATATTTTGTTCAAACCCTCGGACAGGCGATGACAAAAGCCGGGGGCGGCTTTTGAAGTACCTATGAAATCATTTTTTTGTGAAGGAGGGAAGTATCGTGCCAAGAAGAGGATTTGTTCCTAAGAGAGAAGTTCTTCCGGATCCGATGTACGGATCCCAGCTCGTTACCAAGCTGATTAACTCGATCATGCTGGACGGCAAGAAGGGCGTCGCACAGAAGGTAGTATACGATGCTTTTGACATCGTTAAGGAAAAGACTGGCCGAGATCCGTTAGAAGTATTTGTTGAGGCGATGGACAACATCATGCCGTCTCTGGAGGTTAAGGCTCGCCGTGTCGGCGGTGCTACCTATCAGGTTCCGATGGAAGTACGTCCGGAGAGACGTCAGACCCTGGGTCTGCGTTGGCTCACCAAGTATTCCCGTGCTCGTTCCGAGCGCAACATGTGTCAGAGACTCGCAGGGGAGATTCTGGACGCAGTGAATAACCTGGGCGGTGCCGTTAAGAAGCGTGAGGATACCCACAAGATGGCAGAGGCAAACAAGGCATTTGCTCATTACAGATATTAATCTGTTCGGTATCGCTTACGAAAGGAGAACATCATGCCTAGAGAATATACTCTGGAAAAAACCAGAAATATTGGTATCATGGCGCACATCGATGCAGGCAAGACCACTACCACCGAGCGTATCCTGTACTACACGGGCATTAACCATAAGATCGGTGAGACGCACGAGGGCGCTGCAACCATGGACTGGATGGCGCAGGAGCAGGAGCGTGGTATTACCATTACCTCTGCTGCAACCACCTGTCACTGGAAGAATCACAGAATTAACATCATCGACACCCCGGGCCACGTAGACTTCACCGTAGAAGTACAGCGTTCTCTGCGTGTACTGGACGGCTCCGTCTGCGTACTGTGCGCAAAGGGCGGTGTCGAGCCGCAGACCGAGACGGTATGGCATCAGGCAGATGAGTACAAGGTTCCGCGTATGGTATTCGTCAACAAGATGGATATCATGGGCGCTGACTTCTACAACGTACTCAAGATGCTGGATGAGCGTCTGGGCTGTAATGCGGTTCCGATTCAGCTGCCGATCGGTTCGGAGGACAGCTTCCGCGGCATCATCGATCTGATGACGATGCGCGCAGAGGTTTACTACGATGACCTCGGCAATGACATCCGTGACGAAGAGATTCCGGATGACATGAAGGAAAAAGCAGAAGAGTATCATGAGAAGATGATCGAGTCGATCTGCGAGACCGACGAGGATCTCATGATGGCTTATCTGGAGGGCGAAGAAATCGCCATTGAAGATCTGAAGGCTGCTCTGCGTAAGGCAACCTGCAATGTACAGATCATCCCGGTACTTTGTGGTACCGCTTACCGCAACAAGGGTGTTCAGATGCTTCTGGACGCAGTTGTTGAGTTCATGCCGTCCCCGCTGGACATCCCGGCCATCAAGGGTGTAAACCCGGATACCGAAGAGGATGACGAGCGTCCGGCTGACGACGACGGTCCGTTCTCTGCACTGGCATTCAAGATCATGACGGACCCGTATGTTGGCCGTCTGACCTTCTTCCGCGTTTACTCCGGTACCTGCGACAAGGGCACCGGTGTCCTGAACGCAACCAAGGGCAAGCGCGAGAGACTTGGCCGCATCCTGCAGATGCATGCAAACAACAGAAAGGATATCGATAAGGTATATTCCGGCGATATCGCAGCTGCTGTTGGCTTTAAGAACACCACCACTGGTGACACGCTCTGCGACGAAGACCATCCGATCATCCTGGAGTCCATGAACTTCCCGGAGCCGGTAATTGACGTTGCAATCGAGCCGAAGACCAAGGCTGGTCAGGAAAAGATGGGCATCGCGCTGGCAAAGCTGGCCGAAGAGGACCCGACGTTCCGCACCTACACCGACGAAGAGACCGGTCAGACCATCATCGCCGGCATGGGCGAGCTCCATCTGGAGATCATCGTCGACCGTCTGCTGCGTGAGTTCAAGGTAGAGGCAAACGTTGGTCAGCCGCAGGTTGCTTACAAGGAAACCGTTCGCGGTACGGCCGATGTCGACTGCAAGTACAAGCGTCAGTCCGGCGGTTCCGGTCAGTACGGTCATGTCAAGATTATTCTTGAGCCGAATGAGCCGGGCGCAGGTTACGAATTTATCAACAAGACCGTTGGCGGTTCGATCCCGAAGGAATTCATCGAGCCGGTTAACCAGGGTATTCAGGGCGCTATGGAAGCAGGCGTACTGGCTGGCTACAACGTTGTTGACGTCAAGGTTACGCTGTATGATGGATCCTATCACGAAGTTGACTCTTCGGAGATGGCATTTAAGATCGCCGGCTCCATGGCATTCAAGGATGCAATGAAGAAGGCGGATCCGGTTCTGACCGAGCCGATCATGCAGGTTGATGTTCTGGTTCCGGAGGATTATATGGGCGACGTTATCGGCGACCTGAACTCCCGTCGTGGCCAGATTTCCGGTATGGAGCCGCGCGGCGCCGTACAGGCAATTTCTGCAAAGGTTCCGCTGTCCGAGATGTTCGGCTATGCGACCGATCTGCGTTCCCGTACGCAGGGCCGTGGCCAGTACACCATGCAGCGCAGCCACTACGCTGAGGTTCCGAAGTCCATTTCGGAAAAGATCATCAGCAACCGCACAAAGTAAGGGTATTTTTATCCCATTTCTCGTAGTTTTTTGCTTGCAATTTTGCAGGCAGTAAGATACAATAAGTCTATAATGACTATGTTTCTCTAAGTAATTTAAGGAGGATATGTAAAATGGCAAAGGAAAAGTACGTACGCGACCTGCCTCACGTTAACATTGGTACGATCGGCCACGTTGACCACGGCAAGACGACCCTGACCGCAGCAATCACCAAGGTTCTGGCTATGCAGGGCCAGGCTGAGGTTCAGAAGTATGATGAGATCGATAAGGCTCCGGAAGAGAAGGAGCGTGGCATCACCATCAATACCGCTCACGTAGAGTATAAGACGTCTGTCCGTCACTATGCTCACGTTGACTGCCCGGGCCATGCCGACTACGTTAAGAACATGATCACCGGCGCTGCTCAGATGGACGGCGCAATTCTGGTTGTTTCTTCTGCAGACGGCCCGATGCCGCAGACCCGCGAGCACATCCTGCTGGCTCGTCAGGTAGGCGTACCGTATATCGTAGTATTCATGAACAAGGTTGACCAGGTAGACGACGAGGAGCTGCTCGATCTCGTAGAGATGGAAATCCGTGAGCTGCTGTCCGAGTACGACTTCCCGGGCGATGACATCCCGATCATCCGTGGTACTGCTCTGGGCGTTCTGGAGTGCGACTCCACCGATCCGAATGCTCCTGAGTACGCTTGCATCCATGAGCTGATGGACGCTGTTGACGAGTATATCCCGACTCCGGAGCGCTCTGCTGACAAGCCGTTCCTGATGCCGGTCGAGGACGTATTCTCCATCACTGGTCGTGGCACCGTTGCTACCGGCCGTGTAGAGCGTGGCCAGATCAAGATGGGCGAGGAAGTTGAGATCGTTGGTCTGATGGACGCTCCGCGCAAGACCGTTGTTACCGGTATCGAGATGTTCCGCAAGCTGCTGGACTACGCAGAAGCAGGCGACAACATCGGTACTCTGCTCCGTGGTATCCAGAAGACGGAGATCGAGCGTGGCCAGGTTATCGCTAAGCCGGGCTCCATCCATCCGCATACCAAGTTCACCGGCCAGGTTTACGTTCTGAAGAAGGAAGAGGGCGGCCGTCATACTCCGTTCTTCAACAACTACCGTCCGCAGTTCTACTTCCGTACCACCGACGTTACTGGTGTTATCTCCCTGCCGGAAGGCACTGAGATGTGCATGCCGGGCGATAACGTTGATATGAACGTAGAGCTGATCACCCCGATCGCTATCGAGGAAGGCCTGCGCTTCGCTATCCGTGAGGGTGGCCGTACCGTAGGTTCTGGCGTTGTTACCGCAATCAACGAGTAATTCTTTGATTCGCGAAAACCCAATCCAATAAATTTACCGCGATCCTTTCGCAAGAGAGGGTCGCGGTTTTTTTCGCCCCCGTCGCATGGTAAAAATGGAAAAGCAGATTGACAGCACAGTATTTATATGATAATGTAATATATATAAAATATTTATATATACAAAAATTATTTTAGTAGGTTTTGCTTTCTCCTTGTATGTTTTGCGTACAGGGAAAGGGAAGGAGGTATTATGAATAAGAAATATCATGTAATACGCAGTATTCTGCTTCCAGGTATGGCCATACTTTGGGGATTCCTCTATTATAGGATATTATATAACAGGAATATGTTACTTTCCTTAGACGATATCTCCACGAATATTCTAACGATTGTTTTACAACATATCCTAGTGAATTTACCCATAATCCTTCTTCTTTTGATTACCGGAAAGAGGATGGGAGGAAAACGATTCTTTTTCATGGTACCATCGAAAAAAGTATGGAAAATCGCATGGATTATTTGTGTTATCCTTTATGGCGTCTTGCTCTTTTATGCATTGCAAATCAACAGGAATTGGATAAAAGTCTTATATATCTGGATATTCTATCTCCTGTTCGTTTCATTTATGGAGGAATATCTGTACAGAGGATTGATCCCAGCTTTAGAAAAAAATAAATTGCCAAAAGGATTCGAGTGGATAGTACCGAATGTCTTATTTACGTTATCGCATTACGTTATGTTGTTTGTAGAACCCTCTGGGATACATGGAATAACGATTTCTACTTTGATCCGATTCTTTATCACAACAATGATATTTGGTATTGTGATGGAACTATTGAAAAGGAAATCCAACAGTTTATACATTCCGGTTTTCGTACATGCCATTTATGATTTTTATGAAGAAATCATGTTATGGGTATAAGCAGACAATGACCGCGATCCTTTCGCAAGAGAGGGTCGCGGTTTTTTTCGCCCCCGACGCATGACAAAATAAAAATGGAAAAGTAGATTGACAGCACAGCACTTGTGTGGTAATATCATATATATAAAATATTTATATATACAAAATTTAATTCATGGAGGTGAGTCATCATGTATTATCCGGTTTCCTCTCTGTTGATCGAATGCCTGATTCTGTCGATCGTAGAGCAGGGGGATTCCTATGGGTATGAAATCAGTCAGACTATCCGGCTTGCGGCGAGCATCAAGGAATCGACGCTGTATCCGATTCTCCGACGGCTGGAGCAGGCAGGGTATCTGACAACATACAACCGGGAGTATCAGGGAAGAAACAGAAAGTATTATACGATGACAGAGGCGGGACGGGAACAGCTCGTCTTTCTCAAAGAAGAATGGAAGACCTATCGGACGACGATTGACGAAATCATTGAAGGGGGACTGCGAGGATGAATCGGGAAGAGTATTTGCGGCAGCTGCAAAAATATCTCAAACGGCTGCCAAGGGAAGACTATGACAGTGCAATGGAGTATTTTACCGAATACTTTGACGAGGCCGGACCGGAGGGCGAACAGGCGGTCATCGAACAGCTAGGAAGTCCGAAGCAGGCGGCCGGTGAGCTTCTTGTCAATATGTTGGGAGAGAAGACGGGAAAAACGCAGACCGGGAAGGCAAAGAAAACAGAGAACAAAACGACTTCGATCGGTCACATTATCCTGATCGCGGTTTTGGCTATTTTCGCAGCCCCGATCGGCATTCCGCTGGCGCTCACCGCGATTCTCCTGGTACTGGTCGCTATTCTGGTGTTTGCAATCGGGATTTTATGCATCCTGTTGTTTGGACTGAGCGGTGCATTGATTGGAGGAAAATTGATCCTGGTTGGTTTTGCCTCCCTGCCCGCATCGCTGTCCGGCATGCTGCTGCTGGTCGGCATGGGATTGCTGATACTCGGCATCGGAATTTTGCTGTGTGTCTTTGCCGTCTATCTGTGCAGGTGGATCGGCCTTGGCTTGATCCATTTGGCACAGAAATTAATTCATCGAAATGGGGGTACGTATCATGAATAAGATTGGAAAATATGCGCTGACAACGGGCGCAATTGCCTGTGTTGCAGGGCTGCTGCTGTTTGGAATCGGCAGCGTAGCAGGGGGAGCGGACTACGTTGCAGGCCGGGATTTGAATCAGATTCAGGAGAGTGACAACAACGGCGAGAAGGTACTGACACTGGACAAAACCAAGTTGGCCGATGTGCAGTCCCTGCGACTCGATTTGAATGATGTCGATCTGCGAATTAAGCCGTCGGATGACAGTCATGCGTATCTGGAATATCAGGTGACTGCAAACAAAAAGGGGAAGGACCCGGTTTCGTATGGTGTCACGGACGGCGTTCTGACCATCAAGGAAGCGGGCAGCGGAACCGGATCGTATTTCCAGGGTGTGCATGTCGATGTCAGCTTCCTCGGCGCCCTGCTCACCGGAAAGAACAATGCGCTGACGGAAGAGGAGTACTATGAAAACATCATCACGCTGTATCTGCCGACGGAGAAAACGCTGGAATCCAGCACGATCCAGATGGGAGACGGCGACCTGTCCGTTGAGGGATTGACCGGGAAGGATGTCGATTGGACACTGGGCTATGGCGATCTGGAGATGAAAAACAGCACAGTGAATGGGGGAACCATTGTGTCGAAGGATGGCGATGCCAATCTGCATACAGTGACCAGCCGGAATGTGGATTGGACGCTGGAATACGGGGATCTGGAGGCAACTTCGACGGAATTCACCGAAGGCAGCGTGCTGCTGGAAGATGGCTGTGTGGACGGCAAAAAGAACCAGTGGAACGACCTGCCGCTGACACTGAAATATCAGGACTGGACGGAGGAGAATGCTTCCTGGAACAACGTCACACTGACGATGGAGGACGGCGATGTGGACATCGAACGACTGAAGCTAACCGGGGAAAACACCATCGACAGCAAATACGGCGATGTCACCATCGAGCTGACCAAGGAAAGCCGGGAAACGACGGCGCTGGATCTGGTCGCGGAGGATGGCAACGTGAACTCGTATCGCTCGAGCAGTGATACCGCAGCAGCCAGTCTGACGGTTTCCTGTGCAGACGGCGACATCGATGTCGAATAACCCGTGAAACACTGGTATGAGAAAACAGCCCGGATTGGCGGATGCCGATTCGGGCTTGTTTTGAGGTATTTTATCTCCGCTTTTTCACGGCAAAGATCGCAAGGAACAGAAGGGCAACGGTCCCAAGAGCCATCCCCAGGAACGAGATATTGAGACCGTGGATCAGAGCGCGTTCTCCATAGCGGGTGACCGAAGCATTTCCCACCTGTGTCATAATTCCAACAAATACAGCGGAACCAATGGAACCGGCAATTGTCCGGAAGGAGGTAAGCAGAGAGGAAGCATCCGCCACCTTCCATGCATCGACGCTGTTTGTTCCCCAGGTAAGGAGCGGCATCATCAGGCTTCCGATCGAAATGTTTCGGAACACATTGAGGATACAGGTCACAAACAGCGGCGTATCCAATGTGACAAAGTACATGCCGACATTCGATATCAGTAAGAAAACCGAACCGAATAGGAAAATGCGTTTGATTCCGATTTTGTCATAAATGCGTCCGGCAAGTGGACTGACCAGGGCGGTTGCAAGTGATCCCGGCAGGGTAACCAGACCGGATACAACGGCGGAATACCCCATGACGGTTTGTACGTATAACGGCATCATGACAGACGATCCCATCATGACGAAGTACAGGAGCATACTGGAAATGACGCTGACAGAATAGTTCTTATTTTTTAAGATTTTTACGTCCAGGAACGGTTTATCCAGTGTGCATTGCCGGTGCATGAAGAAGACACAGCCAATGATACCGACGAGCAGAGGAAGCCCCGCCTGTATGCTGAGAAGACCATAGCTGGTGAGGTTCCCAATCCCGAGCGTAATGCCGCCAAATGCGACAATACTTTCGAGGAAGGAAAGCGAATCGAATTTCTTGTCCTGTAGCTCCAGAACGTTATCGAATACGAGGCAGGACATGACAAGGGAAGCGGCCAGAATGACGAAAGCGACATAGAAAATCGATTTCCAGCCAAAGGCATCGATCATCAAGCCGGCAACCGTCGGGGCGATAATCGGTGCTGCGGTTGTCGCCAGTCCATAGGTACCCATCATGGTTCCCTTTTTCTCTAACGGATACAGCGTGAGGATGACGACCTGTGCCGCTGCCATCAGAATGCCGTTACCACAGGCCTGCAAGACACGTCCGACCATCATGATGCTAAAGTTACCGGCAAAGATGCTCAGAAGAAGGCCAAGCAGGAAGACGGAAATACCGGACAGGTACAGTTTTTTGGTTGGGAATTTGGTAATCAGGAAAGCGGTGAGCGGCATGACGATTCCCATGGCGAGCGAATAGCCGCTCGTGATCCACTGTCCCGTCGAGGTTGCAATGCCAAAATATGCGACGACATCGGGGAGTGCCGTGGTCATCGCGGTCGTAAGGACCGATGTTGCAATTCCGGATACGACCAGATTGATAAAAATAAGCGATCGTTTTTTGTCGGATACGATGTGTTCCATGCGTTATTTCATCTCCTTGTGATACTCGGAAATCTTTTTCAGGATCGCATGAAACGTTTCAATTTCCGCATCCGAGAGCGGCGCCAACAGACGGACATCGTCCGCCATCCGCAGTTTCCGTATCCGATCCATCTCCTGCATTCCGGCCTCAGTCAATGAGATCATAAAAGTACGGCGATCCTCTGCGGAGGGTTCGCGCTGGATCAGCCCTTTGGCTTCCAGCCTGGCGATTGTCTCACTCAGCGAGGTGGCACGAATGTCCAGTTCTGCCGCCAGCCGTTTCTGGCTGATGGTACCGTGCCGTTCAATCATATAAAGGCAGAGGTTTTGTCCGTTTCGAGTACTGCGCTTTGGATCACGATTCGAGGCGGCGTTATGGAATTTCTTCACTACCGTATAAAAAAGTTCGACTGTTTTTTGTCTGTTCATGGTTTTCTCCTACATAAATTGAGAGGTACCTCTTGATAGCAGTTCATATTATAATCATATGTTTTGCAATTGTCAAGAACAAATCTGTGCGAGGAATGAGCGGAACCGCTGCCGGAAAATATGACTTGGCGGTTATCCATACCGTGTTTTGTTATTTAGGAATGTCGTCCTTTTCTCTTTCCATGCCCCTAGCCCTCCCTCTGTTTTTTTGCTATAATGAATCTATATGACTTTGCGAGGACAGAAGGTGAAGCAATGGACGAAATGGAGCTGGAAACAATCAGCGGAACCGTGCAGACGGTGATCTATCAAAATGAGGACAACGGCTATTCGGTTCTGTGCATTGTGACCGAGGACGGAGACGAAGTGACGGTGGTCGGTACACTGCCGCAGATCGGTCTGGGGGAGGAGCTGTATCTGGCGGGAACCTGGACGACCCATCCTTCCTACGGGGAGCAGTTCAAAACGGAGTATTTTGAACGCCGCCTGCCGGCTACCGCCAAGGGGATTGCGGACTACCTGTCCTCGGGAATGATCAAGGGCATCGGGCCAAAGCTGGCCCGCCGCATTGCGGAGCAGTTCGGAGAGGACACCTTTGACGTGCTCGCGAACGACCCGGACCGGCTGACAGCGATCAAGGGCATCACGCAGAAAAAAGCAGATGACATCGGGGAACAGTTCCGTCAGCAGACCTCTATGCGTCGGCTGATGGAATTTCTGCTGGAAAATGACCTGCCGCTGGAGCTTTCCGCCCGGCTGTACCGCCGGTATAAGGATCGGGCGATTGATGTCATCACACAGAACCCGTATCTGCTGTGCGGGGAGGATTTTGGCGTGGAATTCAAACCGGCGGACGATCTGGCGCTCAGTATGGGGATGTCGCTGGAAGCGCCGGAGCGCATTGCCGCCGGACTGACCTATACGCTCCAGTTCAATCTGGACGGCGGACATACGTTCATCCCGCGGGAGAAGCTGCTCACAACGACCGCACATCTGCTGGCGGATGAGGAGGGGATCGAGCTGGATCCGGCGAAGCTGGAGGAAGAGCTGGATGCGATGATCGACCGCGGGAATCTGCGCAGTGAGTACATCTGCCGCCGCGATGCGGTCTATCTCAATCCGATGTACGATGCAGAGACCTATCTTGCTGATTATCTCGGTGCCCTGTCCGGCACCGAGTTCACGTATGACTTTGATGTTTCCACCCTGCTGGATTCGTTGGAAGAGGGCAGTACGCTGACTTATGCCCCGCGGCAGCGCCAGGCGATTGAATGGGCGGCCAAGTACGGCTTGGTCATCCTGACCGGCGGCCCGGGTACGGGCAAGACGACAACGGTGCGCGGGATGCTGGAATTTTTCGATGCCGTTGGGCTGGAGGTCGTGTTGGCGGCGCCGACTGGACGGGCGGCAAAGCGCCTGAGTGAGCTGTGTGGACGCGAGGGAAAGACCATCCACCGTCTGTTGGAGGCGGGTTACCGCGGAAGCGACCCGTATACCGTGTTCGCGCGGAACAAGGAAAACCCGATTGAAGCGGATGTCGTCATTCTGGATGAGGTCTCGATGATTGACATCACACTGATGCAGGCGCTGCTGGAGGCGCTGCGGCCGGAAACCCGGTTGATTCTCGTCGGGGATGCCGATCAGCTCCCGCCGGTCGGTCCAGGCAATTTCCTGCGCGACTGCATTGGCTCGGAGCGCATCCACACCGTAGAGCTGAACGAAATCTTCCGGCAGGCCCAGCAGAGCGCGATCGTGCGCAACGCTCATGCGATCAATCATGGGGAGATGCCGGTGTCCGGCGGACGGGACGGCGACTTCTTTGTCATGAAAAAATACGGCGCGCAGGATGTCATTGCGACGGTTGTGGAGCTGTGCCAGAAGCGGCTTCCCAAATTCTATGGCTATAAGCCATCGCAGATTCAAGTCCTCACACCATCGCGCCGGCAGAATGCCGGGACACAGCAGCTCAACCGCATGTTGCAGGAGGCGCTCAATCCCAAAAGCGACTACAAGCCGGAAAAACGCTATGGCGATACGATCTTCCGCCTGGGCGATAAGGTCATGCAGGTGCGCAACAATTATGACATCGTGTGGGAGAAAGAGGACGATCCGGATGAGGTTGGAAGCGGCATGTTCAACGGCGATGTCGGTGAGATTATCGGCATTTCCCTCCCGAATGAGAGTATGCTGATCCGGTTTGACGACCGCATTGCGCACTATTCCTTCGATATGCTGGGGGAATTGGAGCTTGCCTATGCGATGACGGTGCACAAGGCGCAGGGCAGCGAGTTTGACGCGGTGGTATTGGCGTTGCCAAACGGGATCGGACGCCGTCTGCTGACGCGCAACATCCTGTATACGGCGATCACACGTGCGAAAAAGCTGCTTGTCATCGTCGGGGACCCGGCGGTCATGGAAACGATGGTGAATACGAATACGAGAAACAAACGGTACAGTGCGCTGCGCGCCCGGCTGATTCGGGGAGGGGAGACGGAATGAGTTGGAAGACCTTTCTGTTCCCACCGCGCTGCATATTGTGCCGGGATTATATCCAAATCCAGCACCCGGACGGATTGTGTGACGGCTGTCGGCGTCAGATGCAGGTAGAACGAGAGCTGCATCTGCATCGCAGCCTGTCCTATGTCTGGGTGGCTGCGGCGGCAGAATACGGCGGGGCGATGCGCTCCGCCCTTTTGCGTGTCAAATCCTATGCGGTTCGCGCATCGGCCGTACCGATGGGAGATCTGCTGTATCAGGCATATCGGGAGCAGCTTTCGGAATTCCAGCCGGATCTTGTGACTTATGTGCCCTCCAGCGCACGGCGAAACCGGGAACGCGGCTTTACTCTGAGTGAAGAAATGGCGAAGGTTGTCGCACAGCGGCTGGGGGTTCCCTGCCGTCCGACGCTGCATCATGCACTGTTCGCGGCAAAGCAGGCGGAACTCAAGGGAAGTAAACGGAAGCAGAATGCGGAGAAAAGCTTCGCCCTGCTGCCGAAAACCGATCTTTCAAAGCAGAAGGTTCTGTTGGTGGATGACATCATCGCCAGCGGCACGACGATCAATTTCTGTGCGAAGCTGCTGGACGCGGCCGGAGCCGCGGAGATTGTCGGATTGGTACTGGCAAAAAGTGGACAAGACAGGTAGTAAACACGGCAAAACGGCATATACTAAAGCGTAACGAACAAAAGACAAGCAGTGAAAACGGATCAAACCGGATGACAGCTGGAAAAGGGAGGACATATATGTTTGAGTACGCTTTGGGTATGGATTTAGGGACATCGTCCGTGCTTTTGTACCGACCGGGAAAAGGAGTCGTCCTACAGGAACCGTCCGTCGTTGCGGCGCGCCGCTGCGGTGGTGAGGTCGTGTGTTCGGGAACCGCAGCACAGCGCCTGCTGGGACGGGAACCGGACAACCTTGTAGCAGTACATCCCCTGCATGGTGGTGTCATCTCCGATTGTGGGATGACCGGAAGAATGGTGCAGGATTTCGTGAACAAGAGCGGGAAAAAGCGGTTTTCGCGGATGAATCTGTTGGTTTGTGTGCCGCCGCTGATCTCCGAGCTGGAGGAGCGCGCGGTGATTGATGCCGGATTGCAGGCGGGAGCAAACCGGGTCTATCTGTTGGAGGAGCCGGTAGCGGCAGCCGCCGGCGCCGGAATTGACCCGAACAGTGCAAAGGGCGTCCTGTTGGTGGACATCGGCGCAGGGACGACGGATATTGCGGTGCTGTCGTTTGGCGCGGTGGTCCGGGCAGTATCCATCCGGACGGCCGGGAATCGGATGGATGCCGCCATCCGGCAGTATCTGTGCCATGCGCACGACCTGGATGTCGGGGAATGCACCGCAGAGCACATCAAGTGTATGATTGGCTGTGCAGTCCCGCGGGAAGAGCTGATGGAGCTGGAGGTACGCGGACGGAACAGCAAAACCGGACTGCCGGAGTGTGTCACGCTGACGGATGCCGAGCTGTCCGAACCACTGGGAGAATGCGTGGATACGATCATCCAGGCGGTATGCGAGGTGATTACCGGCGCACCGCCGGAGCTGGTCGGCGACCTGACGGAAAACGGCGTGGTGCTGACCGGCGGGGTGTCGCAGCTCTACGGGCTGGAACAGCGGTTTGCACAGAAAATCGGCCTGCAGACCCACTTGGCGGAGGATCCTCTGACCTGTGTGGCGCGCGGAACCGCCCGCTGGCTGGAGCACCTGCACAGCATGCAGGAGGGGACGATCAACCTCGCGCGCAAGCGGCTGGGGATCGCATAGCGGTACGGATTGGAACGGGAGGTATTTGCCAAAATGCCTCCCGCTTTGTTTTGGGAAGGCACCGGCAGAATATTTAGATAAATATCAAAATAACGGTTGACACGGCAGAGGGGTTGTGCTATCCTTTATTTAGATAATTATCTAAATAATAAATGCGAAGGGAGGAACAATGGCATGAGTTTTCAGGCAACCTTCAAGGCGCTCTCTGACCCGACACGGCGGGAGATTTTGCAGCTCCTTCGGCAGGGCGCGCGGTCGGCGGGGGAAATTGCCGAGCACTTTGACATGACGGGGGCGACGATTTCGCACCATCTGTCGATCTTGAAAAATGCGGGACTGGTGGATGCCGACCGCCACGGGACGTACATTTATTATGAACTCAATCTGTCCGTGCTGGAAGAGATTCTGTCATGGATGAAAGGAATGATGGAGGATACCCATGAGAAAAACAAGTAAAGCAATGATTTGGATCACGGCCGTGCTGCCGCTGATCCTGGCAGGTCTGTCGTGGAGCAGGCTCCCGGATACCATTCCGCTTCACTGGGGATTGCATGGTGAGGTCAACCGCTGGGCGGGACGGAATGTGATCTTTCTGCTCGCCGCAATCGCCCTGATTTTTACAATTGTGTTGCTTTTTGCGGCGAAGATCGATCCCAAGGCACGGAACATCAACCGCAGACGAAATCTGTATGAGGGACTGATTGTGCTCCTCAATCTGATGCTGCTCGGTATGATGGGTATCACGATTGCCGAGGCAATTCGGCCGGGAACGGTGAACGTCGGGCAGGCGGTCACACTGGTCGTCGGGATTTTGTTTGCCGCCATTGGCAACTATCTGCCGAAGATGAAACAGAATTTCACGATTGGTGTGCGGACACCGTGGGCGTTGGCTGACGAAGCGAACTGGCAGTATAGCAACCGGTTCGGCGGTTATATGATGTTTTTTGCCGGCCTGATGATGATTCTCGGCGCGTTTTTGCTGGATGATATTTGGCGGTTTGCGTTAATTTTGATTTTGGTAATCGCCTGGGTAATCGGGACTTTTTTCGTCAGCTACTGGTACTACCGGACAAACAAAACCGAATAAAACGTAAAACAGCGCAGAGAGGTTTGCTCTCTGCGCTGCTGTTTTTCTATGTAATTTATACCACGATACATTCGCCAATCTTGTAGACATCACCGGCACCCATCGTCAGAATCAAATCCCCCGGCTTGGCCAATTCGATCAGACGGTCCTCGATCTCCTCGAAGGAGGAATAGTACTCGGCATCGTCGATCTGATCCGCCAGCTCCTTGGAGCTGATCCCGATGGTGTTCTTTTCCCGTGCGGCATAAATATCCGCCAAAATCGCCTTGTCGCACAGCTTGAGCGCGTCGACGAACGCATCGAACAGAGCCGCGGTGCGCGTATAGGTATGCGGCTGGAAGACGCAGATGACGCGTTGATAGCCCATCTCACGGGCTGCGGTCAGCGTCGCGCGCATTTCCGTCGGATGGTGGGCATAGTCGTCCACGACGCGGATGTTCTTTTCGGTGAAACCGGTCAGCTGGAAACGGCGGGAGGAGCCGGTAAAGACCTTGAGGCCGCCGGCGACAGCCGCGCCGTCCAAGCCGAGCCAATGGCATACGGCACAGCAGGCCAGGGCATTGAGCATGTTGTGATGGCCCGGAACCGAAAGTACGATGTGGGCATAGGACTGACCGCCGCAGATGACGTCAAACTCGTAATAGCCCTGATTGTTCTTGACGTTGACCGGATAGACGTCCGCCTCCGGGGTCTCGCCAAAGGTGCGGATCGTGCGGTTGATGCCCTCTGCTGCGCGCATCGCGTTGGCCGAGTCATGGTTGACCACAACCAGACCGTTTTCCGGTGTCAGCGCACAGAACTGATGGAAGGACCGGACGATATCGTCGATGTCTTTGAAGAAATCCAGATGATCCGCCTCGACGTTGAGCACGACGGCAACCGTCGGATGGAAGCTCAGAAACGAGTTGGTGTACTCGCAGGATTCCGCCACAAAGCAGTCGTGGGCGCCGATGCGCAGCGTACCGCCGATCGCCGGAAGATCACTGCCGACCATTACCGTCGGGTCGATGCCGGCTTCCATGCCGATCAGCGTCATCATGGATGTGGTGGTGGTTTTGCCATGCGTGCCCGCGATGCAGATGGCCTGCTCGTAGTGCTTCATGATCCAGCCCCATGCCTGGGCGCGTTCGACGACCGGGATGTTCAATTCACGGGCATGATGAATTTCCGGGTTGTCGTCGTGGACGGCGGCGGTGCGGATGACGAGGGATGCGCCCTCGACATTCTCCGGAAGATGAGCATATGTAATCACTGCGCCAAGCCCGGTCAGTTTGTCCGTAACCGCGGACTGGGTGCGGTCCGAACCGGTCACCCGTGCACCGAGATGCATCAGGAGTTCCGCCAGCGCGGACATGGACACACCGCCGATGCCGACCAGATGGATGGTATGGCTGCAGTTTAAGTAGGATGTCAGAGAAATTTCGGACATACAGATTGCCTCCAATATGAGTAAAAGATAGATGTTGTTATCGAAACGCTGCGCTTTCCGTCGCAAACAACCGATAAAATATCAAGTATATTATATGACAATTTGACCAGAATATAAATAGCCTGAGCAAAGAAAAAACGAAAAAAGGAGACGAATTTATGGAAATCACAGACATTCAGTTTCGACATCTCAACCACGAGGGACGCCTGCGCGCGCTGGTGTCCGTAACCTTTGACCGTACCTTCGCCGTACATGATATCAAGGTGATCGACGGGCCGGACCGTTTGTTCCTCGCCATGCCGTCACGCCGTCTGCCGGATGGCCGCTATCGCGACATTGTCCATCCGGTCGGGCCGAACATGCGGGAGAAGCTCGAGGCTGCAGTTCTGGCGGAATATCAGGAGATCACACAGCATCATTCCATGGAGGGATAATCCCTCCCATTGCCGGAAGACCCGTTGCGCTTTGCCCGGTTTTTCGGTACAATAAGACCGTGGGATCAGGTGTCCAAAATGGCATGAACCCGTTCCGCGAGGATTTCCGCCAGACGGTGATGGCCCTCCGGGGTGAGGTGCAGCCCGTCTTGGGAGCTTGGCTGCACAAACTGTGCGGCGTCCAGAAACTGTGCGCGGCTGTTCTGCGCGGCTGCCTCCAGATAGGGTGGAAGCGCCCGGGAGATCGCGATGGCGCGTTCGCCGAACTCATCGGCACAGCGCCCGGTGAGCAGATCGTCTGTGACCGGCGGCGGAGAGACCAGCAGGACCTCGCAGGGCGTGCCGGTCGGGCTTTTGTCGGCGGAAACCGAACGCGCCGCCTTGGCAAGCAGCGTCGCCGCACGGCCAATGTCACAGGCTTCCATGGAGAACCGGTGCTTCATATCGTTGGTTCCCAGCATGATGATGCACAGATCGACCGGCATATGGCTCTTGATGAGGATGGGAAGGATGGCAAGGCCGCTTTTGTCATCGTCGTAGACCGGATCGGACTGCACGGTGGTGCGGGAGTTCAGCCCTTCCTCGACGACGTAGTACTCGTCGCGTCCGAGGAGAAGCTGGAGAGCGCCCGGCCAGCGGTCGACATAGGGATAGCGTCCGCCATCCGTCGGGTCATAGCCATGGGTATTGGAATCGCCGAAGCAGAGGATTGTCTTCATCGGGACATACCTTCTTTCTCACAAATTGTGGTAAAAACCGTATTCTGATTATAGCATAAAATGATAGACAACGGAGAGAAATCTACAACAAAGGGTGAATTTTATGACCAAACAAAAGACCATTCATATTGCGCTGCTCGGATTGGGGACGGTCGGCGGCGGTGTCTATAAGCTGCTCAACCGCCGCGCGGGGGAAATGTCGAATATTGTCGGCGCCAACGTACAGATTTCACATATTCTGGTGCACAATCTGTCCAAGCCGCGCGAAGGGGGAGATGCTGCGCTGCTGACCGACAATTGGGCGGACATCATAAACGATCCGGAGGTTTCCATCGTTGTGGAGCTGATGGGCGGCATGGAACCGGCGTACACCTATATCCGGCAGGCGCTCACGGCGGGAAAGAATGTCGTGACGGCGAATAAGGATCTGATTGCGGTGCACGGCGGTGAGCTGCTCGATTTGGCGGAGGAGCACGGCTGTGATCTGCAATTTGGCGCATCGGTCGCCGGAGGCATCCCAATCATCCGTCTGCTCAAGCAGAGCCTGGCGGGCAATGAGATCACGGAGATCATGGGCATTGTCAACGGCACGACCAACTATATCCTCACCCGGATGACGGAGGAGGGGATGGAGTTTTCCGAAGCGCTCGCCCAGGCAACCGAGCTGGGTTATGCGGAGGCAGACCCGACGGCGGACATTGAGGGCTATGATGCGGGGCGCAAGATGGCGATCATGGCATCGATTGCGTTCCATTCCCGTGTGACGTTTGACGATGTACACACAGAGGGCATTTCCCACATCACCGCGACGGACATCAAATACGCGCGCGAGATGGGCTGTGAGCTCAAACTGATCGGCGTCGCCCGCCAGAGTGCAGGTGAGATTGAAGTCCATGTCAATCCGCTGCTGCTGCCGCTGTCCCATCCGCTGGCAACGGTCAAGGATTCGTTCAATGCGGTGTTTGTACACGGCGATGCTTTGGACGATGCGATGTTCCAGGGCCGCGGCGCGGGAGAGCTTCCGACGGCATCGGATGTCGTGGGCGATATCATTGACACCGCGCGCAATCTGGTGCATGGCAGCACCGGACATCTGGGCTGTACCTGCTATAAGGATCTGCCGATCAAGAGCATCGATGAGATCGAGAGCAAGTATTTCCTGCGCATGGCGGTGGAGGATCGGCCGGGTGTTCTGGCCGGTGTCTCCGGTGTGCTCGGCAACAACGGTGTGAGCATTGCCCAGGTTGTCCAGAAGCACAAAAACCTGAAGGGGAAGGTGGAATTGGTCGTCATCACGGATACGGTGCGTGAGCGCAATTTCCGCGACGCCCTGACCATCCTCGACAGCATGAGCATGGTGAGTGAGCTGTCATCGGTGATCCGCGTCTATTAATGGATCGAAAAAAACGCTCCTGCGGGATAGCACCCGTGGGAGCGTTTTGCTGTGCGCAATCAGTTTTTGAAGGCAAAGAATTTCTGTCCGAAGTAATTGAAGAAGGTGAACAATACCATGCCGGTGAGCATCGAAACATTGTCCTGGATGCGCGGCCCGGCGGAGGTCAGGAGCGCACGGATCAATGGCTTTGCGATGCCATAGGCGAGCAGATAGCACACCAGAATGTTGATGACGAACCGGAACAGGACACCAATTCCTTTTTCCTTGTTCTGGAACGTAAAATGCTTGTTGAGAAAATAGCTGAGGATGCTGGCGAGGATGTAATTCAGCGCCGAGGAGACCCAGTAATTCAGGCCGAGCAGATTGTAGGCCGAGAACATAATGGCCGTACCAAACAGCGTATTGACCACCCCGACCAGTACAAAACGAAGGAAGGAGCGGTCAAACAGCTTGGAAAACAGATCAGACATGGGCGTTTCTCCTTTTGGAAAAGAATAGAAGCCGTGCGGTCAGCAGGATGCTGAGGGCGGAGATCACACAACCCGCCATGAGCCAGGGCGTATGGTAGGTAAAGACAATGGCGTTGTCCCCCGCCTCACAGCGCACCGCGCACAAGCCGTAATTGACGGTCAGAATGTCCGCTTCTTGTCCGTTGACGGTCGCACGCCAGCCGTCGTCGTTCGGGACGCTGAAAAAGACGTAGTTGGCGTTGTCCAATGTGATGCTGGCGGTAAAGCCGGAGGACGTTCCGACAAAATCAGAGGAGGACTGTGCCCGTCTGGCGTTTGCAGTATCGGTCAGGTCAAAATCATCCGCGGATATCTGCGAAATATCCAGCTCCGGGATACTGTCGGAGACAATCTGAGCCGTGCGGTCATCCACCACCAGCCCCAGCAGCATACACTGCGCCGCGGTGAGGTCGGAGCGCTCGACATCCTCCTGGGTCAAATAGCCGTCATAGCAGAAGCCCATCGGCAGATAATTGTCGTTTTCATAGGTTTTGACGCCGTTTTCCTCCGAGACCAGTGTGAAACCGTCGGGAGCCGTGGATTCCGCCGCTTCGGAGACATCCACATAACGGCGGACGGAGAGCAGGGTGTCAATTTCGCTGAGCTGCTCCGCCGGACGTGGGAACGAAACCACCGTGGGGGAATCCGTGTAGCCCGCCGCAACGGCGAAGGCCACCGCGTTTTCATTTTGCAGACTGTGATAGCCGGACACCGATGGGGTATTCGCAAACAGGCCGGCGTTCAGCACGTCGGTAGAATAATCCGTCCGGTCGGTAAACGTCGTCTGCTCCGAGACCGGAAGCGCCTGGATATCGTGCAGATAGAGGTTCTGCTCGAAGGCGTGATACGAGTGGAAGAGAGCCAGATATCCGGCATAGTTGCAGACACAGGCAAGGCAGACCAGCGCAAGGACGGTGTTTGGCCGGATGCGGGGACGGAACAGAATACACGCGAGCAGCAGATAATTGACCGCAGTCAGGCCGAACGACAGCGCGATGCCGCGCAGGCCGAGGAAGCGGCTGGATGCGACAATCGGATATAATGCATTCAGCGGGGTGTCGATGCCGATCCGGTGCAGCACCGCCGCGGCGGCAGGCGGGACAGCCAGCACAGCGAGGATAAGCAGAGAAATTCCATACCATTTTTTCAGCATCTTTGCCGGGAGCGCCGCGCGTTTCTCCAGCATCCAAACGGTGGCCAGATCGAGAAGCAGCACGAGGCCATACAGCCATCGCGTGTAGAAAAAGTCCGAAAACAGGGTGAAAACGCCGTTTAACAGCGGAACAAACAGGAAAACGAGCAGGAACAGCATGGCTTTTGTCAGCCAGTGGCGGCGGTTTTGCAGCACAAACAGCAGGACAAACAGCGCGCCGAAGACCGACAGATAGACCGCCGTGGACGTCCAGGACCCGGCGTCATAGAAAGAGTGCAGGATGTTGTTGTCGATCGGCATGAAAAAGATGCGCAGCCGCTCCAAGATATTGTCGCGCGTATAGGGATGCAGATAGAGCGAACCGAGCGAACCGGTCGCCTTTGGCGTGTGCAGGATTTTCCAGAACGCCGGGAGCAGCAGGAAACCACCACACCCCGCCCCCAGTGCAGAGAACCCAAACAGCCGTCCGAGCAAAGACAGGCCGCCTTTGGGACGGCGCAGCAGGTCAAACCGGAACAGCACGTAGATCGCACAGAGGAAAAAGGAGCTGATGAGGAAATAATAGTTGACGATCGCGTTGACAAAGACCGCCAGTGCAAGAATCCAGCCGGAACGGAAGCTCCGATGTTCCCCAACCAGCTCGATGCCGAGCAGCAGCAGCGGGAACACCGCGATCACATCCAGGAAGAAATAATAGTTCGTGTTGATGATGGTAAACCCGGAAAAGGTGTACAACAGTGCGCCGATGGTCGCCGTGGTGTCGTCGCGGACAAAGCGTTTCAGGTACAAAAAGCTGAAGATACCGGAGAGAGCGAACTTGACGAGCTGGGCCGCCAGTGTGCCATACAGCAGCAGATTGTCCGGGAACAGCAGGGCGAGATAGGCAAAGGGATTGGCGACGGTGTAGTAGGAATAGGCGCCGTAAAAGCTGTCGCCAAGAAAGGTGTTCCAGCTCCATGCATACGAGCCGGAAAGCAGCATACGCCGGGTTTCGCGCAGGAATGGGATATATTGCAGAAGATAATCGCCGTAATGCATCAGCTGTCCCTGGGAGCCGACGAGGCAGGGCAGCAGGCTCAGAAGCCCCGCCAGTGCGCAGAGCAGCGCGGTACGGCGCAGAGGGTGCCGATTGGATGACATACGATCACCGTCCTTTTGCTTCGAAGTTGGAATACGTCCAGTGTACCATATTTTGCACAGAAATACGAGGACGTTGCACGCCGGTAAAAACTATTTGTTTATTTCTGGGTTGTCCGTCCTGCCAAGCAGATAGTCGACTGAGCAGTCGAGGTAGTCGGCGATAGCTTCTAATTTATCAGCCGATGGAGTTTGTGCCTTTTTTTCGAGGTCATACATAAAGTTACGGTTAATTTTACAATTCTCCAATAAGCTTTTTACTGTTATTTTTTTGGATTTACATAATATTTTAATAGTCCTAGCTAATCGTATATTATCCATAAAATAAGACCTCCGTATTTGTGTAAAACAGATAAATACAGAAATTGCTGTGAAATGCTTGAAATACAGCAAAAACTGTATTATAATGTAGCTGAGTTAAAAGATTAACTGAATTATACCACGCAAAGGAGAAAGAGCCAGTGTCGGCATAAACCGAAATACTCAAAAAACTGCCACACGAACAAATTCGGACAGTCTTTTCCTGCCAAAGCAACAGATATCAAAGGATTCCTCAGCGCAGGGATCTCTAAAACTATTTGTTTATTTCCGGCTTGTCCGTCCTGCCAAGCAGATAATCGACCGAGCAGTCGAGGTAGTCGGCGATGCGGGCGAGGCTATCTGCGGCGATCATTCTATCGTGCCTCATGTGCGATATCGTGTTAGAACCCAATGATAATTCAGAAAGCATATCTTTCAGAGAAACGCCTTGAATTTTTGCTCGGCTTTTGATGGCTTCTGCTATATTTAGCGATTTATACACAAAAACAACCTCCTTAGCCAGGAATCTCTACAACTATTTGTTTACTTCCGGGTTGTCCGTCCTGCCAAGCAGATAATCAACTGAGCAGTCGAGGTAGTCGGCAAGTTTAATAAGAGTTTCACCATTGGGCAATGTACCGCCTGTTTTCCACTTGGTAACAATGCCAGAAGATATTCCAATTTCTTTTGCTACGGGATTCGGTTTTGTTCCACGAGCAAGACAAAGATTGTAAAATCTTTCCCAAAACATAATGGCCTCCTTTTGTGCAAAACGCTGAAATCTCATAAAACTGAGAAAACATATTGATTATCTCATAAAAGTGAGATATAATATAATTGAGTCAACAGACTAATTTAACTATATCATGCAAAGGAGAAAAAACCAATGTCCGAATTGACGGAAATGCTCAAAAAAGCAGATTTAGCAAACCTCACCTCGTATTTTCTCTATGGCGTCGGAGAGAACGGAACGGTTTTCGAGAGCTACGAAAAGACCCTGGAGGAATCCTATGATGTCCTCTTCGACCAATTGGAAGCCATGTATCCTTCGGCAGACCGGACGGATAATGACCTGTATGATTCGGTGATCGATTTTGCAGCCTTACATGAGGATATTTATCTGGAAGCAGGCCTGTTGATCGGCTTTCAGCTATATAAAAGCATGGAATGTGGATACCAAAACCACAAAGAAAACGATTTGCAGGCGGCCCTGCATAGGAAGCGGGAGAGTAAAAGCCCAACCGCATAGAAAAACAAAAACGCGCTGTGGATTGCTCCACAGCGCGTCGGGGTCAATAATTCAATAAAAAGGATCGTTTACTTGCACTTTGCCAGCAGCTTGTTCCACTTTTCGTCGACGTACTGCTGTGCTTCCTCGATCATCCATTCGTTGCCCTTCTTGAAGCAGTGCTTGAAGCGGCCCTGCTTGGCCATGAATTCCTCGACCGGAAGCTTTTTCTTCGGCATGTAGGTCAGGCGCCATTCGCCCTCGACCACCTCATACATCGGCCAGACACAGGTGTCAACCGCCAGACGGCAGATTTCCGCCATGTCCTGCGCCTGGAAGCGCCAGCCGCGCGGGCACGGGCTGAGGACGTTCAGGAACGCAGCGCCCTCGGTGTAGATCGCGCGGTGTGCCTTCTCATGCAGGTCGCGGAAGTTGGTGAGGAAGGTGGTCTGTGCAACATACGGGATGTTGTGTGCCGCCAGAATTTCCGACAGGTCCTTCTTGTTCTGCTTCTTGCCGTACGACTGCGTACCGACCGGAGAGGTGGTTGCATCGGCAAAACGCGGGGTGGAGGACGAACGCTGGATACCGGTGTTCATGTACGCTTCGTTGTCGTAGCAGACATAAACCATGTCGTGACCGCGCTCCATGGCGCCGGACAGGGACTGGAAGCCGATGTCGTAGGTGCCGCCGTCGCCGCCGAATGTGATGAACTTAAAGGTATCGTCGATCTTGCCCTTCTTCTTCAGAACATTGTAAGCGGCTTCCACACCGCCGCAGGTGGCCGCTGCGTTCTCAAACGCACAGTGGATGTAGCTGTCCGTGTAAGCGGTGTACGGATACATATAGGAGGAAACCTCCAGACAGCCGGTTGCGTTGGTGACAACCGCCTTGTCCTTTTCGTCCAGCGCACGGAGAACGGCGCGGACCGTGATGCCAGCGCCGCAGCCGGCACACAGACGATGGCCGCCGACAAAGCGCTCCTTCTTGGATAACTGTTCTTTCAGATTATATGCCATGATTCTTACCCTCTCTGTCCGATGTGACGGTACACCTCACCGGTCTTGCCGGTTTCGATGATCTCATCCAGCTGATCGAAAATGTACTCACAGTCTTCCACACGGAAGTCACGTCCGCCCAGACCGTACACATAGTTGATTGCCTTCGGGCGGGTTTCCAGATCGTACAGTGCGCTGCGGGTCTCAGCAAACAGCGGGCCGCCGGCGTTGGAGAAGCTCTCCGCCTTGTCCATGACGGCAACTGCCTTGACGCCGGACAGAGCCTCGGCGATTTCTTCGAACGGGAACGGACGGAATACACGAACCTTCAGCATACCGACCTTGCGGCCCTCGGCGCGCAGCTTGTCAACCGTAGCGCGTGCGGTACCGGCGGAAGAGCCGATGATGACAACCGCACTGTCGGCATCCTCCAGCTTGTAGCTCTCGAAGAAGCCGTAGTAGCGGCCGGTCTCGTCGCCGAACTTCTTGCCAACCTCAAGGATGACCTTCTTGGCGTTCTTCATGGCCTGGACCTGTCCCATCTTGGCCTCCATGTAGTACGGGGAGACGCCGTATGGGCCGACCGCCAGCGGGTTTTCGTGCTTGAGCAGGTAGTTTTCCGGATTGTACTCGCCGACGAAGTTCTTGACCATCTCATCGGTCTCCAGCTCAATGTTCTCGACGGCATGCGAGGTGATGAAGCCGTCCTGACAAACCATGATCGGCAGGCGGACATCCGGATTCTCGGAGATCGGCATAGCCTGGATGTAGTTGTCATAGGCTTCCTGGTTGTTTTCTGCGAAAATCTGAATCCAGCCGGTGTCACGGGCGCCCATGGCATCCGAATGGTCGTTGTTGATGTTGATCGGTCCGGTCAGCGCACGGCAGACCAGAGACAGCGTAACCGGCAGGCGGGAGGAAGAGGCGACATACAGCAGCTCCCACATCAGAGCCAGACCGCAGGAGGACGTCGCGGTGACAGCACGGGCGCCGGCAGCAGAAGCGCCGATACAGGTGGACATGGAGGAGTGCTCGGACTCCACGGTGACATACTCGGTGTCAACCTCTCCGTTTGCCACGTACTGTGCAAAGTACTGCGGGATCTCGGTGGATGGCGTGATCGGGAAGGCACCCATGACATCCGGGTTGATCTGCTTCATGGCATAGGCAACGGCCTCGTTGCCGGAAAGTCTATCGCGAATCGACATAGCTTACTTCTCCTCCTTTCCAAACGAGATGGCGCCAAACGGACATACCTTATAACAGATGCCGCAGCCCTTGCAGTGGTCAAAGTCAAAATCCTGACGCTTGCCGCCTACAACCGGGATGGAAGAATCCGGGCAGAACGGGGCGCAGAGCAGGCACTGTTTGCACTTGGCCGGATCCCAGGCCGGAGCCATCGTACGCCATTCGCCGGTGATCGTCATCAGAGAGGTAGCCGGCTCATAAATTTCACAGCCCGGGGTCAGTTCCTGCCACTTGGACTGTTCGTTGATATCCTTTGCGTGAATCATCCTACCTGAACCTCCTCCATCGATCTGGTCAGTACCGCCATGTTGCCCTCGACAACCTGCGGCTTTGTTGCGAACTTATGCTTAAAGGAAGCCTCCATGTCGTGGACGAACTTGTCCACCTCGACAACACCGGAAACCTTGACCGCGGCGGCGAGCATCGGCGTGTTCGGGAAATTCTTTCCCAGGATTTCCTCCGAAATCTTTGCGGCATCAATGGTGGCAACCTTGCCCGGATAGCCGCCCAGCTCCGGACGGACCTCATCCGGGGTCTTCGGGGTGTTGATGATGATAGCGCCTTCCGGATTCAGGCCGTGGGTGACATCAACCGACTCGATCAGGGTTTCGTCGACAACAACGACGAAGTCCGGGTCATAAATATTGGAATGTACAGTACAACGCTCATCGCTGATGCGATTGTACGCGGTGATCGGTGCGCCCATGCGTTCCGGGCCGTATTCCGGAAATCCCTGAACATACTTGCCCGAGCTGAACGCCGCGTCGGCAAGCAGCAGGCAGGCGGTCTTTGCGCCCTGACCACCGCGGCCGTGCCAGCGGATTTCAACAGTTTTGTTCATATGAGAACAGCCTCCTCTATAGATTGAAAAAAATAATGGTTTCGTATGAAGGGAATCGGGGAAAGGGATTGCATAAAAAAAGCTTCCGTCCTCCGTAAAAGGACGAAAGCAGAGCAATCGCAAACCACCTGTTACTGCATACCAACATACGCGCTCCGCATAACGGGGGAGAAACCGGCATAGCCTACTATGATTTCGGCTTGCGACTCAGGAGTGATTTTCCACACAGGCTACTAATACCGGGCTTGCACTGGATCCCGGCTCGCTGTGATGTTTGCAGAGTGTGTACTCTCTCCATCGCTGTCTTTAAAATATTTGACTGGATACAAGTATATAACAATTTTTTGAGGGATGCAACTGTCATTTTCCACAAAAAGCAAAGAAAAAGCGAAAAATATGTAAAAAGATTTTTATTCATGGAAGGATAGATGAAACAAAATTGTTAAAATTCAGAGAATATGGTGTTTTTTTTGCATCCTGTCTGTTACAATAGAGCTGGATAACTATCCGATTTAGACGCCAGGGAGGCAATCGGCATTGGATAACAAGAAAAAACGGGAATTTTTAAGGCAATATATTGGTTGGGGTGTGACGATTGTTGTTGTCAGCGCCCTTGTTTTGCTGTTGTTTTTCTGTATTTACCGTTCGGCGGCGCTGAAAAGCGCGATCGGCAACCTGATCCGTATCCTGATGCCGGTCATCTATGGATTGGTGATCGCCTACCTGCTGGCGCCGATGTATGATTATCTCGGGCGGAAGCTGCGTAGTCTGTTTTCTGAAAAGCTGCATTGGACAAGCAAACGCATGGAGGTCGTGGCCTCGGTCACCGCTATGTTCCTGACGTTTGCCTTTATGATCGCGATCGTAGTCGGGCTGCTTGTCCTGCTGATCCCGCGGCTGATTACCAGCATTTCGGGAATTATCGCGACGTTCCCGACGACGATGAACACGATGTCGCTGTATGTCCAGCAGATTTTCGGCGGCCATGCCAATCTGGAAGGTCCGGCGGTCGCGCTGTACCAGCAGATCTACGATTATCTGCAGAGCTGGGTGCAGAATGATGTGGTTCCGCAGTTTCAGCACATGTTCTCGTATTTTACCGACATTGTCCGCAATACGGTCCTGTTTGTGAAGAATATTCTCATCGGCATCGTGGTCGCGGTTTATATCCTGGCCAACAAGACCAAATTTGCCAGCCAGGCCAAGAAGCTGCTGTATGCGGCCTTCGACGTGCGCATTGGCAATATCATCATGGAAAACATCCGCTTCGCGAATGAGGCGTTCGGCGGATTCCTCGGCGGGAAAATCGTCGATTCGGCGATTATCGGCGTCATCAGCTGGATCGGGCTTTCGATTATGAACATGCCGTACGCGCTGATTCTGGCGGTGGTGATCGGTGTGACCAATATCATTCCGTTCTTTGGACCGTTCATCGGTGCCGTGCCGTGCGCGATATTGATTTTCCTTGTCAGCCCGATTAAAACGCTGTATTTTATCATCTTTATTGTGGTTTTGCAGCAGTTTGACGGCAATATCCTGGGACCGAAGATTCTGGGCAAGACGACGGGCATTTCCAGCTTCGGCGTCCTGTTCTCGATTATCTTCTTCGGCGGGCTGTTTGGCTTCGTCGGCATGATTATCGGCGTCCCGCTGTTTGTAGTCATACGGCATATTATGTCGTATCTTGTCCGGGAATCGCTCGTGCGGAAGAACCTCCCGCTGGGCGCCGAGTCGTATGA
Source organism: Eubacteriales bacterium (assembly GCA_030539335.1). Classification (GTDB taxonomy): domain Bacteria; phylum Bacillota; class Clostridia; order Oscillospirales; family Butyricicoccaceae; genus Butyricicoccus_A. The sequence goes on from JAUNSG010000014.1 coordinate 31,816, forward strand.
AAACCTCGACCATTTTGACAATGAGCAGCATCCGATCCGGATGGAGGTGCAGGAGGATGCAGAGCGGACGATTGATATGGATCCGGACATCACGTCCCAAACGGAGGAACCCGATCCGGGCCCTCCGGACGCAGAGCAATAAACCATAGCGTATCCAAGAGGGGAGTCTGCATGCAACAGAGGGGGATCGCTGCGCAAAAGAACAGCCGCCGCGACATTTTCATGGATAACTTAAAAGGACTTCTGATCGTCAGTGTGGTTTTTGTCCATATGTACGATATGACCTGTGCAAAAACTGGCTGGACGCACTTGATGCGTCTGGCCATTCTTACCGTTCAGATGCCGCTGTTTATGTTTATTTCCGGCTATTTTGGGAAAAACATTTCCAAACGACGGGAAGAGGCGGTGCGGTTGTATCTGATCCCGTTCTTTGTTTTTAACACCTTGTATTTTCTCGTGCGCCACTGGCAGGGAGAGGACTTCACCTACGGCATTTTGCGTCCGTTTAATATGTATTGGTATTTGCTGACGCTGATCCTCTACCGCCTGCTGATGGACAACCTCAAGCAGGTGCGAGGATTGTTTCCGCTTTCGATCGGACTTGCCCTGCTCGCCGGGCTAGACCAGCATCTCGGACGGACGCTGTCTCTGTCGCGGGCGATCTGTTTTTTCCCGTTTTATCTCATGGGCATTTACTGCCCGAAGGAATGGGTGGAGAAGGCGAAGAAGATCCCGCGTCCGGCGGCGGTGCTGCTGCTGGTGCTCTGCACGCTGATTGCGGACACGCTTGCCCTGCTGTTCGAGCCGCTGGCGAAGGTGAGCCATCCCTATCAGTTGGTCAACAGCTATGTGACACAGGGGCTGACCTGGAAGGAAGGGATGCTCATGCGGTTGAGCATTTATCTTCTGGCGCCGATCATGGGCGCGGCGGTGCTGGCGCTCTGTGCGCGGCGGCGCTGCATCCTCACCCAGATCGGAAAGAACAGCCTGGAGGTCTATCTGCTCCATGCGTTCCCGATGCTGCTGGTTTTGCAGAAGCTCGAGCATTATTTCCCGGCGACCGGATGGACGATCCTGTTCTTGATCGCCTATTCGCTGGTGGTTTCGCGCCTGCTGGCATGTGATGGTGTGGCGCGGGTCTATCATGCGGTCTTCGACCGGATTGAGCAGACGCTATTCCCCAAAGAGGAACAGCCATTTTTCCCTTTTTCCCTGTTTTTTGGGAGACACAGGCCAAAGAGAACCCGGAACGTGAACGATAACCGGCAGACACCGTAAAATGTCTGTCGGTTTTTGCGTATTCCACTTTTTTTCTGCGAAACGATTGCGTTGCGACGACGGCTTTGCTATAATGCTAACTGTATTAATGTCTTTAAAAGGGGGAATGGCCGCATGGATAAAAAGCTCTCAAAACTGCTGGAGCCGGGCTTTGGGCTTTATTTTCTGATTTTTCTGCTTTTTGCCTGTATCAGTGTATTCTTTTCTGTCTATGAGGCGGTTCTGGAACTCATTGTGTGCGGCGTCTTGTATCTGCTCTATAATTATACGCAGCAGCGCCGGAAGCGGGAGACGGTACAGTATTTGGAGACGCTGTCTGCCAGCAATGCCGACTTCGCTGCCTCCAACTCCATCACGAGCATTCCGATGCCGATCATGGTTGCGATGGCGAGCACCGGACAGATTGTCTGGTGCAACGATGCGTTTGACCAGGTGTGTCCGCTGAGTGACGGCCTGTTTGAGCAGACGCTGGGGGATATCATTCCCGGCTTTGACAGCGCGTGGCTGCAGGAGGGGCGCACCGAGTATCCCTCCGAGGTCCATGTGGAAGGCCGGTATTACCGCATTTTCGGCAATCTGTTCCGCGCGGAGGAATTTGGCACGACGGGCAGCGCCCTGATGACGCTGTACTGGCTGGATTGTACCAGTGAGGTGCAGACCCGGCTGGAATACGACGCGAGCCGTCTGGTTGTGGCGATCATCTCGATTGACAACTATGAGGAGCTGGTCAAGAACGCCAGTGACTCGGAGAAGTCGACGCTGCTCGCCGCGATTGACGAGCGCATTGGTAAATGGACGGAAAACATCCAGGGCGTGCTCCGCAAGTACGACCGTGACCGCTATATCTTTATTATGGAGGTCCGCAATCTGGAAAAGATGATCGAGGAGAAGTTTGCGGTGCTGGAAGCGGTGCGTGAGATTTCCTCGCGCGAGGGCATCAACGCCACGCTGTCCATCGGTATCGGCCGTGACGGACCGAACCTCAAGGAGAAATACGATTTCGCCAGCTTGGCGCTGGATATGGCGCTGTCGCGCGGCGGAGACCAGGTGGTCATCAAAAACCGCTATGCGTTTGAATTTTTCGGCGGCGTCGCCAAGGAAGTGGAAAAGCGCACGAAGGTCAAGTCCCGCGTCATGGCGAACGCACTGGGTCAGCTCATGCGCGATTCGGCACAGGTCTTTATCATGGGCCATGGCAATTCGGATATCGATTCGCTCGGTTCCGCCGTCGGTGTCGCCTGTGCGGCGAAGAGCCGCGGCAAGACCGCCTATATCATCCTGCGCCGGGAACGTTCGCTGGCAACTCCGCTGCTGACGCGCCTGCTGGAGGAAAAGGAATACGATGAGATGATTATCGAGCCGGAGCGGGCAAAGGATATGATTGACGGCAACAGCCTGATTGTTGTTGTGGATACCAACCGTCCGGACTTCGTGGAGGAGCCGAGCCTGCTCCCGCGGTTCCGTCGCGTCGCTGTGATCGATCACCATCGCCGCGCAGCGGACTACATCGAAAACTGTTCGGTCAACATGCATGAGCCGTCCGCGTCTTCGGCCAGTGAGTTGGTCAGCGAGCTGCTGCAATACATGGTGCCGAACCAGACCATCAGCCGTCTGGAGGCCGAGAGCCTGCTGGCGGGCATTTATCTGGACACCAAAGGATTTTCCATCAAGGCGGGCGTCCGCACCTTTGAGGCGGCGGCCTATCTTCGCCGCGCCGGTGCGGATATGACCGCGGTCAAGCGGATGTTCCAAAATTCCTTTGATGAATATATGCAGAAAGAGCGCGTGATTACCTGCGCCAATTCGTATCCGGGCGGCATTGTTGTCGCAGCGGCGGACTTTACCACCTCGCGGCCGGTTGCGGCACAGGCGGCGGACGAGCTGCTGAATATCATTGGCGTGCGCGCCAGCATTGTCGCGTTCCCGATCGGCGAGGACGTGGTTGTCTCCGCTCGTTCGATGGGGGCCATCAATGTCCAGGTCATTGCGGAGATGCTCGGCGGCGGCGGAAGCCTGACCGCAGCCGGTGCTCAGCTGAAGAACACGACGATCGACCAGGCAAAGGAACAGATTGCCGAGGCGATCGGACAATATCTCGAACAAAATTCCCAGGAGGAAACAGAATCATGAAAGTAATTTTACAGCAGGATGTCAAGGGACAGGGCAAGAAGGGTCAACTCGTCGAAGTATCGGAGGGCTATGGCCGCAACTTCCTGCTCCCACGCAAGCTGGCAATCGTTGCAAATGCAGATAACCTCAATCAGATGAAGCAGGCGGAGGCGTCCCGCGCGCACCATGCCGCGGTGGAAAAGGCAGAAGCCGAGGCAAATGCCAAGAAGCTGGAGGAGGTCACGGTACATCTGACGGCAAAGGGCGGCACGAGCGGCCGCATCTTCGGTTCGGTCACGACCAAGGAGATCTGCGCCCAGCTCAAGAAAGAGCACGGCATCGACATTCCGAAGCAGAAGCTCGTGCTCAAGGAGAGCATCAAGAACTTTGGCCGATACAACATCAAGGTAAAGCTGTATCCGAATGTAGTCGGAAACCTGACCGTTCAGGTTGACGTCGCAGAGTAAACAGAGTTTTACAGGGAAAGGAAGGGAAGCCCATATGCCATTGGATGAGCTGCTTGCGCGGCAGATGCCGCAGGCCGCGGAGGCGGAACAGGCGGTGATCGGTTCGATGCTGATTGACCCTTCCTGTATTCCGGATATCATTGAGCTGCTGCGGCCGGAGGATTTTTACACGGAGGAAAACCGCCGGATTTTCGAGACGGTATTTTCCATGTTCACCAACTCCCAGCGCATTGATGCGGTCACCGTACTCAATGAGCTCAAGCTGAATGGAATCTACGATGAGGCGGGCGGCCGGGCGTATCTGGCCCAGGTGATGGAGATCACGCCGACCGCAGCCGGTGTGCGCGAATATGCGCAGATCATCCGCGACAAGAGCATGCTGCGCGAGATCGCGGCGGCGGCCTCGGACATCGAGACGATGGCGTACGAGGGCGCCGGGGAGGCCGGCGACATCGCCGAGGCGGCGGAGCAGAAGATCTATGCGGTACGCCATGGGCGCGAGGTGCGCGGACTGAGCCACATCAAGAGCGTCATCATGGACGTATATACCCGTCTGGATGAGCTGTCCCGCAGTGACAGTAATCTGCCGGGACTGCCGACGGGCTATCCCGAACTGGATCGGCAGCTGACCGGACTGAACAAATCCGACCTGATCCTGATTGCAGCCCGTCCGGGCATGGGAAAGACCGCCTTTGCGCTCAATTTGGCGCTCAATGCCGCGAAAAAGAGCGAGAAGGACGTCGTTCTGTTCCAGCTCGAGATGAGCAAGGACCAGTTGGCATCCCGTCTGCTGTCGCAGGAGGCGCTGATCGATTCGCAGAAGCTGAAGACCGGTGAGCTGGACCCGGATGACTGGGTGAAGATCGCCCGCGCCTCCAACCGGCTCGCCAAGACCCATATCTATGTGGATGACAATCCGGCCATCACGGTGGCGGAGATCAAGGCGAAATGCCGCCGCCTGGGCGACAACCTCGGCCTGATCGTCATCGATTATCTGCAGCTCATGCAGTCGGGCAAACGGACGGAAAACCGCGTCAATGAAATTGCGGACATCTCCCGTGCCATGAAGATCATGGCGAAGGAGCTGGATGTCCCGGTCATCTGTCTGTCACAGCTGTCCCGTGCGGTGGAGAAGCGGGAGGATAAGCACCCGTTGCTGTCCGACCTGCGTGAATCCGGCGCCATCGAGCAGGACGCGGATATTGTATTATTTATCTATCGCGATGACTACTATGATGACGAGAGCGAGAATAAGAATATCGCAGAAATTATCATCGCAAAGAACCGTCATGGTTCCACCGGCTCCCTGCAGCTGCAGTGGGTCGGCCAGTACACGACGTTCTCCAACCCCGACCGCATTCACGAATAAATGAAGCGGACGGTTTGGAATACCATACAGGAGGAGCACCTGCTTTCCAAGGAAGACCGCGTGCTGTGCGCGCTGTCGGGCGGGGCCGATTCGGTCAGCCTGCTGCTGTGCCTGCACGAGCTTGGGATTCCGGTGTGTGCCTGCCATCTCAATCACAGCCTGCGCGGCGCGCAGTCGGATGGGGATGAGGAATTCTGCCGGGAACTGTGCCGGCGGATGGGAATCCCGTTTTTGTCCAGACGGGAGGATGCCGCGAGAGCGGCAAAAGAGCGCGGCCAGTCGCTGGAAACGGCGGCGCGGGAGCTGCGCTATGCCTTCTTTGACGAATGTGCCCGGGAGCTTGGGGCGACCAAAATCGCCACTGCGCACACCGCGGATGACAATTTGGAGACCATCCTGTTCCGCCTGATCCGCGGGACCGGAGCGGCCGGTCTGGCGGGCATTCCGCCCCGGCGCGGAATCATCGTCCGTCCACTGCTCCATGTGGAGCGGCGGGAGGTCGAAGCGTTCCTGACCGCGCGCGGACAGGAATGGCGGACGGATGCCACCAATTTAGAGGACGTCTGCACCCGCAACCGGATCCGGCATCAGGTCATTCCGGCGCTGCGGGAGATCGCACCGGACGCGGCAGATCACGCGGGACAGACCGCCAGTCTGCTGCGGCAGGACAACGATGCACTGGATGCCCTCGCACAGGACAACGGAGCGCTCGACTGGCTGAACCGTCAGCCGGAGGCCATCCGCTCCCGGTCGATCCGGAAGCGGTTGTGTGCATCCGGGGTGCCGGAAGGCGAGCTGACGTATGAGCATGTCCGTGCCGTCGGACGTCTGTGCCGGAAGGGGCGCGGAAGCGTCAGCCTGCCGGGGGGATATACCGCACAAATTCGACAGCACAAATTACACATCGGGAAAGTGATGCGGCCGGAGGCAGTTCCGGTGGTTCCCGAACAGCCGGTGGTATTTGGGGAATATACCAATCTGCTGACACAGCGGATCGAATGGATCGCGAATTCGCGGTACACGATCCGGCTTTCCTATGATATAATAGAAAAAAATCTGCTGACCGTGCGGAGCTGGAGGCCGACGGATCGGATGCTTCTGCCAGGGGCGCGCGGTGCGCGTTCGCTCAAACGGCTGTATGCCGAACGGGGCATCCCGCCGCTTGTGCGCGATGGACTGCCAGTCCTGTGCGCCGGCGATACGATTGCAGCGGCGGCCGGAATCGGCGCGGCAGACGGTTTTTTTGAGAAAGAGAAAGAAAAACAGATCGTATGGACGATCCGGAGGACAGAAGGAGAGAACAGATATGACGCAGTGTATTGAAAAGGTTTTGTTTTCGGAAGAAGAGATCGCAGAAAAGGTAAAAGAGATCGGTGCACAAATTTCCAAGGACTACGCAGGAAAGAATCCGCTGATTATCAGTGTCCTTCGGGGATCGTTTGTTTTCATGGCCGACCTGGTTCGTGCGATAACCGTTCCGTGTGAAGTGGACTTTTTGTCCGTTTCCAGCTATGGTTCCGGTACAGTTTCGTCCGGTGAGGTAAAGATCGTCAAGGACTTTGAAAACAGTGTTGCCGACCGCCATGTTATTGTCGTTGAAGATATCCTTGACAGCGGCCGTACCCTGAGTTATCTTATGAATACATTGCGGACGCGCGGCGTCGCATCGCTGTCGCTGTGTACGTTCCTGGATAAGCCGGACCGCCGTGTGGTACCGGTCGAGGTCGATTACTGCGGCTTCCAGGTACCGGATGAATTTATCGTCGGTTATGGCCTGGATTACGATCAGAGATTCCGTAATCTGCCGTTTGTCGGCATTCTTAAGCCAGAGGTGTATGGCGGCTGATAGAGAGGGATCCGCCGGCGTATATCCAATTTCAAAAAGGAGTGAACCCGTCTTTTGAAGAAGAAAAACAACAGCAATATCAGGGGCTTGGGATTTTATCTGATTATCCTGCTGTTCCTGGTTATTCTGGTCACCGCGCTGCTGCAGTCCCAACCGCAGTCGACTGTGACATACTCACAGGTTGTGGATGCGTTTGAAGGGGAACAGGTGGTTTCCTTTACCATCAAGGACAATGAGCTGGATGCCGTCCTAAAGGATGATTCGGTTCTCAGCTACACCCTTGCAAATGAGGAGATTTTCTGGAACGATTTGGGCGAAGAAGTTCGCAGACAGCACGAAAAGGGGATTATCAAGGAGTATGATGTCTCTATAACCCCCATTCCGTGGTGGACCAGCATCATTCCATATATCATCCTGATTGGCATTTTTGCCCTGTTCTGGTTCTTCATGTTTAACCGGCAAGGGGATGGCGGCGGACGCGGTGCGATGCAGTTCGGCAAAGCGCGCGCCAAGCTGGCTGGAGATGACAAGCGCAAGGTGACCTTCCAGGATGTCGCCGGTGCGGACGAAGAAAAGGCGGAGCTTCAGGAAATTGTCGAATTCCTGAAGAATCCGCAGAAATTTACCGCCATCGGTGCGCGCATCCCGAAGGGTGTCCTTCTGGTTGGCCCTCCGGGAACCGGTAAGACTCTGATTGCACGTGCGGTTGCCGGGGAAGCCGGCGTGCCGTTCCTGTCGATTTCCGGTTCGGATTTCGTCGAGCTGTATGTCGGTGTCGGCGCCTCGCGTGTCCGTGACCTGTTTGAGCAGGCAAAGAAAAATTCCCCGTCGATTGTGTTTATCGACGAGATCGACGCCGTCGGACGGCACAGAGGCGCCGGATTGGGCGGCGGCCACGACGAGCGCGAGCAGACGCTGAACCAGTTGCTGGTTGAGATGGACGGCTTTGGCGCGAACGAGGGCGTGATTATCATTGCCGCAACCAACCGCCAGGATATCCTGGACCCGGCGCTGCTTCGTCCGGGACGCTTTGACCGTCAGGTCTATGTCGGTGCGCCGGATATGAAGGGCCGTGAGGACATCCTCAAGGTTCACGCGCGCGGCAAGCCGTTTGCGAGCGATGTCCACTTTGATTCCATTGCCAAGTCCACCGCGGGCTTTACCGGCGCGGATCTGGAAAACCTGCTGAATGAGTCGGCGCTGCTGGCGGCGCGCCGCAACCGCAGCAGCATTTCCATGAGTGAGATCGAGGATTCCTTCCTCAAGGTCATCATGGGTACGGAAAAGAAGAGCCGCGTCATGACCCAGAAGGAAACCCGCCTGACCGCATATCATGAGGCCGGTCACGCGATTGCGACCCGCTGCCTGCCAACCCAGGACCCGGTACACACGATTTCGATCGTGCCGCGCGGACGTGCCGGCGGCTTCACGATGAGCCTGCCGCAGCAGGATAAGTTCTATGCCTCCCGTCAGGAGATGCTGGATGACCTGGTCGTCCTGCTGGGCGGCCGTGTAGCGGAGAAGCTGACGATGGATGACATCTCCACCGGCGCTTCGAATGACATTGAGCGCGCCACGACGATCGCCAAGAGCATGGTCACGAAGTACGGCATGAGCGATCTGATCGGCCCGATCAATTACAGCAGCGGACAGCAGGAAATCTTCCTCGGACGCGACATGGTCGAGACCGACTCCATTTCGGAGGAGCTGGCGGCCAAGATCGATGAGGAGATCCGCCGCATTGTTTTGGATGCGTATGCGACGTGTGAGGAAATTCTGAAGACGCATATGGAGCAGCTGACGGCAGTTGCCGAGTACCTCGTCCGCAACGAGACGATGGACGGCGAGAGCTTTGAGAAGCTGTTTCGTGGCGAGGAGGTACCGGATAAGACCTCCGGCGAGCAGTTGTTCTTCCACAAATCGCAGGGGAATCCGGCGGCGTCGGACCCGGAACCGCCGGTACAGCCAGAGCTTCCGGAGGAGGCGACGATGCCAATCGAGCCGACCCACAGCGATGATGGCGACTGAGCAAACAGAATCGTAGAAAATCCCGGGGATTCCCCGGGATTTTTTGCATCAAAACGGATATTTTTTCAAAAACGGGGAAAAAGGGGTTGCAATTGTTTTAACAGATATGATATGATAGCTCTGCTGCATAAAAAACAAATGTTTTTCAAGGAAAGACAGAAGGGAGCGAGAAGATGGAGAAAAATCCGAAGTATTTTATCGTAGAAGGCTCTCTGCTTCCGGATGTGTTTTTGAAGACGGCGCAGGTCAACCGCCTGCTGCAGAGCGGTGCGGTCCGTACCGTTGGTGAGGCGACACAGCAGATCGGCCTCAGCCGGAGCGCATACTACAAATACAAGGACGGAATCAAACCGTTTTTTGAAGCATCCATCCACAGTATTATTACCTTTCAGATTCTGCTCAGTGATGAAGCGGGGCTGTTGTCCAACATCCTGCGGGTCTTTGCCCAGTTCGGTGCAAATATCCTGACGATCAACCAGACCATCCCGGTCAATGGACAGGCGGCCGTAACCGTTTCGGCACAGACAGACGCGATGAACCAATCCATCGAGGAGCTGATGGAGGCGCTGCGCCGCGCAGAAGGCGTCGGGCGTCTGGAAATCATCGCACGGGAGTAACCAAATTATTCAGAAGGAGGAAATATCATGTTGAAAGCAGCCATTATGGGCTTTGGCACCGTCGGTTCCGGTGTTTATGAGATCCTGGAAAAAAATGCGGACGTTGTCTCCGGCAATGCCGCACAGCCGATCGAGGTCAAGTATATTCTGGATCTGAGAGATTTCCCGCAGTATTCCTTCCAGGAAAAGTTCGTCAAGGATTTTGCGGTGATCGAGAACGACCCGGAGGTTGCCATCGTTGCGGAGACGATGGGCGGCAAGGGCGCGGCCTATGAATTTACCAAGCGCTGCCTGCTGGCGGGCAAGCACGTGGTCACATCCAATAAGGAGCTTGTGGCGACCTATGGTGCAGAGCTGCTGCAGATTGCGAAGGAACATAACGTCAATTACCTGTTTGAGGCATCGGTTGGCGGCGGTATCCCGATCATCCGTCCGATGTTCCAGTGCCTGACAGCCAATCATATGACCGAGATTTCCGGTATCCTCAATGGAACCACCAACTACATCCTGACCCGCATGATCCGTGCCGGACTGCCGTTTGGCGATGCGCTGCGCGAGGCACAGGCGAAGGGCTATGCGGAGGCAAACCCGTCGGCGGATGTAGACGGCGTGGATGCCTGCCGCAAGGTGTGCATCCTGTCCTCCATTGCGTATGGCGACCATGTGTATCCGGAATTTGTTGAGACTGAAGGCATCTCCAAGATTACGCTGAACGATGTCGAGTATGCGGATAAGGCAGACTGTGTGGTCAAGCTGCTCGGACGTGCGGTCCGGAATGAGGATGGCACGATCTATGCGTTTGTCGCCCCGCACTTTGTCTCCAAGTCCAGCCCGCTGGCCAGCGTCGAGGGCGTATTCAATGCGATCATGATTACCGGCGATATGCTGGGTGAGTCCATGTTCTACGGCCAGGGCGCCGGAAAGCTGGCGACGGCATCGGCGGTTGTCGCGGATATGATCGACTGCGCACGTCACAACGAGAAGCGCCGCGATATCGGCTGGGGCGACGGCAGCAAGAAGCTGGTCCGTCCGCTGGATTCCTTTGCCTCCCGCTGGTATGTCCGCCTGAAGGGCAAGGATGCGGCAGAGAAGCTCAAGAACGCTTTTGCAGACTGCACGATCCTGCCGAGCGCAGTGGGCGAGGTCGCCTGCCTGACCGGCGAGGTCACCACCGAGGACATGCGCGCAGCCTGCGAGCAGCTCAAGGACGTTGCCGGCTGCATGCGTATTCTGTAAGAGGTACAGTATGTTTCGTGTGACCGTACCGGCGACAAGCGCCAATATGGGCTCCGGTTACGACTCCATTGGCATTGCGCTCAATTTGTACAATACCTTTTTTATGGAGGAGAGCGATACGATCGATATTTCCTCCACGCATGGGGACGATGTCCCGACGGATGAGAGCAATCTGATCTATCAGTGTGCGAAAAAGATTTACGATATCTGCGGCAAACCGCTCCCCGGAATGAAGATCGTGGAGGACTGTGCCATTCCGCAGACCCGCGGTCTGGGATCGTCCTCGGCTTGCACGGTGGCGGGCATCCTTGGTGCCAACGCCATGCTGGGCAATCCGCTGGATCAGCAGAACATCCTGGATCTGGCCGCGACGATCGAAGGGCATCCGGACAATTCCACCCCGGCCATCCTCGGCGGCTTCTGTGCCGCTCTGCTGGAATACGGAAAGGTGTGGAGTGTCCGCGTACCGATTGCGGACAAAGTGAATTTTGTGGCCTTCATCCCCGACTTTGAGCTGTCGACGGAAAAGGCGCGCGCCGCAATTCCGGGAACCATCCCGCACCACGACGCGGTGTTCAACCTGTCGCGCGCGGCCCTGCTGGCCGGTTCCCTGGTCACCGGTGATCTGAAAAACATCGGTGTGGCGGTCGGCGATTGCCTGCATCAGCCATACCGCTTTGGCCTGATTCCTCAGGGCGAAGAGGTGGTAAAGAGCGCAAAGGGACTGGGCGCCCTCGGTGCCTTTATTTCGGGTGCCGGACCGACCATCATCGCGATGGTGGATAAGGCGGATAAAACCTACTTCAGCCGTGCGCAGATGTATTTTGCAGAGCGTTTCCCGAACTGGATGCCGATGCTCCTGCACTGTGATGAGGTAGGAGCCGTCGTTACACAGGAATAAGCTATTTTTTGATGGACAAGATGTGCCGGAGCATATCCGGCAGAACGATAGAGGAGGAACTACGTACATGGCACTAATTGTGCAAAAATTCGGCGGCACGTCGGTTGCCAATACCGAACGCATTTTTAACGTGGCAGACATTGTCACAAAGACAGCTGCCGCAGGCAATCAGGTCGTTGTTGTCGTTTCCGCACAGGGCGATACGACGGATGATTTTATTGCAAAGGCCGGAGAGATCACCGACAATCCGCCGGCACGGGAGATGGATGTCCTGTTGAGCGCAGGCGAGCAGATCTCCATGTCCCTGCTGGCGATGGCGATCGAGAAGCTCGGCTATCGCGCAACCAGCCTGACCGGCTGGCAGGCCGGTATCCGCACCGATCTGAACTATGGCATGTCGCGCATCCGCAGAGTAAATCCGGAGCGCATCCAGAGTCTGCTGGATCGGAAACGTATCGTAATTGTTGCCGGTTTCCAGGGCATCAACTCGCATGACAGCATCACGACGCTGGGTCGCGGCGGTTCGGATACGACGGCCGTTGCCATTGCTGCCGCACTGCATGCCGACCTTTGCCAGATCTATACCGATGTAGACGGCGTATATACCGCTGACCCGCGCATTGTACCGGGCGCAAAGAAGCTGGATGAGATCACGTTTGACGAGATGCTTGAGCTGGCTACCCTCGGCGCACAGGTTCTGCACAACCGTTCGGTCGAGATGGCAAAGAAATATAACGTAGATCTCGAAGTTGTTTCGAGCTTAACCAGAAATCCAGGAACCAAAGTCAAGGAGGTTACTTCTGTGGAAAAGATGATTATCAGCGGCGTTGCCTGCGACAAGGACACCGCCCGCGTTACTGTATGCGGCCTGCCGGACGAGCCGGGCAAGGCATTCCGTGTGTTCTCTCTGCTGGCAAAGAATAAGATCAACATCGATATCATTCTGCAGACCAGTGTCAATGAAGCAGGTACCAAGCAGGACATCAGCTTCACGGTTGCAACGGCATCCCGCGAGGCAGCGGTAAAGATCCTGGAGGAGAACAAGGAGCGCCTGCATTTTGATTCGATCACTTCCCAGACCGATCTGGCGAAGGTTTCGATTGTCGGTTCCGGCATGGTTTCCAACCCGGGCGTTGCAGCGAAGATGTTCGAGGCACTGTCCGATGCCCATGTCAACATCCTGATGATCGCGACCAGCGAGATCAAGATCTCGGTCGTCATCGATGTTGCCGATTCCGGCCGTGCACTTCGTGCCGTACACGACAAGTTCTTCGAGTAATTTTTTCTATCCATACAGAGAAAACCGATCTTCCCAAATGGGAGGGTCGGTTTTTTTGCTAATCTTTCCTTTTTTCTGTGAGAAATGCAGGGAATTTTTCATTTTTGCTGTTCTGCCGTATTATTTTGTGGTATACTACAATTATCTATAGAATAATGGGGATTGATTGTATGAATCCAAAAAAGAAATCGTTTCCTCCGAAATCCGACCGCCGCAGACCGCGGGAGGAATCCGGGGAATGGATGCTGTACGAAGGGCGAAACGCCGTGATGGAGCTGCTTCGTGCGGGAAAGCCGGTGGACAAGCTGTTTTTGTCGGCGGATGTTTCCGGCCGTATGGCGGATATCGTCTCGATGGCGAAGGCGTCGGGCGCTGTAGTTGTGGAATGCGACCGGCGCAAGCTGGATGCGATGAGCGAAACCGGCGTCCATCAGGGCGTGATCGCGCAGGCTGCCGCACATGAATACGTCTCGCTGGAGGATATTTTGCAGACGGCGCGTGACCGTGGGGAAAAGCCGCTGATTTTAATTTGCGATGGGTTGAATGACCCGCACAATCTGGGCGCCGTCATCCGTTCGGCGGAGACGGCGGGAGCACATGGCGTGATTATTCCGAAGCGCCGGGCGGTCGGCCTGACGGCGACGGCGGCGAAGGCCTCGGCCGGAGCCATTGAGCACATCGGGGTTGCACGTGTGACCAATCTGGCAGCGACAATCGATACGCTCAAGGAACAAGGAGTCTGGGTCTTTGGCGCGGATGCCGGAGGAGATAAAAACCTATACGATGCGGATTTTGCCGATTCCTGTGCCATTGTCATCGGTTCGGAGGGCAACGGGCTCAGCCGGATCGTGCGGGAAAAGTGTGATTTTATTGTCAGCATTCCGATGAAGGGAAAGGTCAATTCCCTGAATGCATCGGCAGCCGCCGCTGTGCTTCTCTATGAAGCGGTGAGACAGAGACCGTAGGAGGATTACATATGGACGAATTAAATCTGGATCAGTTCAAGGAACTGATTGGCGATCTGGAGCCATCCAAAAGCACCTCGTTTCGTCTGGATGATATCATGAAGGAAGTGGCGGAGGCGCAGGAAGCGCTGAATCCAGCCCAAGAACCGATTGAGCCGGAGGAAGAACCGACGAAGCTCCTTTCCGAGCAGGAAGAGGTGCGTTCGGACGAGGAACCGGAGACGGAAGAGGACGAAACTGAGGTCATACCGGACGATCCGGAGCCTGTGGAGGAGACCGAGCCGGAGGAAGAGCCGATGGACGAGGAGGATTCCGAACCGGAGCCGCCGAAGAAAAAACACTTCTGGGACAACTGGGTAGTGCCGGAAGAAGGCGATGAGGAAGCGGCAGAGCAGTCCCAGCCGGAGGAACTGACCGGGGAGGACGAGGAGCCGGAGCGCATCAGATTCTTTGCGAGCCTGTTTGAGGGCGCAAAGGGGGATGCGGAGATCGCGGAAGAGGACGAGGAACTCGCAGAGGTCTTTCAGGAAAAGCAGCCGAAGCGCCGTTTTTGGGAGCGTTGGCTGGCACCGGAAAAATTAGAAGAGGATGCGGCGCCGGCGGAGGAAACCACATCGGTCGCGGCCGGGGAAGAAACCATTGCCATTTCGATGGAGGAGCCGGAGGAGGAACCGACCCAGGTGCTGGAATCCCAGCCGACGGTCGTCTTTGCGCCGGTTCCGGAGGACGCCGGGGAACCGGAAGCTTCGGAAGAGCTGGAAGAGCCGAGCGAGGAAGACTTGCTGTATGAATCCATTTCGCATGCGGCGGAAGAGGGCGAACCGGAACATGCCTTCGACGCGCAGCCGATCGCCGATTTGATGGACGAAATGGCAGAGGAAACGGCCTCCGAGCCGGAGGAGGAAGCGCCGGAGTCCGAAGCCGAGTCGGAAGAAGAGATTCCGGATATAGACGAACCGGAGGCGGAGGAAGAAACCGCAGAGCCTCTGGAAGAGGAAGAAGCGATCGAAGAGACCCCGGAGGAACCAGAGATCGAGGAGGTGCCGGAACTCCGTATTCGGAAGCCGAAGTTCCTGGATAAGTGGTTTGCACCGATTGAGGATGTGCCGGAGGAGCGAAAGAGAACGGAAGAATCCGAAGCACAGCCGGAGGAAAAGCAGGAACCGGAGGAGACCATTGTCTTCGAAGATGAGCGGCCGGAAGAGCCGGAAGCGGCAGCCGTACCGCCCACGGAGGAGGAAACGTTCGACCAGAGCCTGCCAGAGGAACCGGAGGAAGAGACGGAAGCGGAGCCCGTCCCGGATGAGCCGGAGCAGACGATCAGTCAGGCGGAATTTGAGGCGTTCCTGCGGGAGGCCGATGAGGAGCCGCAGCCGCGCGCCAGCTTTGCAGAACTGATGCGGGAGAGCGGTGTGGATTGGCATGAAGATGCCCCGCAGACCGAAGCCCCGGTTGTCTCCGAGGATCTGAAGAGCCAGGTGGTCTATCTGGAGCTGGGCGCAAAGGAAAGCGCGCCGGAACCGGAGAAAACGCCGGAGATCGAACCGGAACCGGAGCAGCGTATCGAACGGCCCGAAGGGAAAGCCGCTGTGGAGGAGCCGGTATCGAAGCCGGCAAAGCCGCAGGCGCCTGCACGTCCGGAACCGATCTGGCTGCGCATGTCGCTGGAGCGCATCGGGGACATCGCACCGAAGGTCGAGCGAGTCAACGGAGAGCCGGTCCTGATGAGTGAGATTCGCCGTCTGGAGCGGGAAAAAGAACAGCTTCAGCGGAAGAGAACCGAGCAGACGGCACAGCCGGCTCCGACCGTCCCACCGATGCCGCGCCCTGTCTATCCCGCCGAGAGCGAGACGGAGGACGACGGCGGAGATGATGAGGTGTCCGGGGGGCGACCTGACATAGAATTGGAATCGGAACAACGGATAGAACATGCGGTTGTGACCGAAGAAGAACCGGAGGGTGATTGGGAAGAGCCCGAAGCGGCGGAGCTTCCGGACGATACGGAGGCGCCGCGTCCGAAAAGGACCCAGCAGAAAAAGTCCCGGTTTGCGCGTTGGAGAGAACGGCGCAAAAGAGCACAGGAGGCGCGCACCCGCGTGCCGAAAAGTGCGAAGGCCGGATACAAACAGTGGAACCGCACGGCACGGTCAACCGGAAGACGGTCGATGCTCGTCGGTGTGCTGACGCTGCTTGCCCTGTATTTGTCCTGCTCTGCGACGATGGATCTGCCGGTGCCGGAGGCCCTTTCCTATACCGAATCGATGCAGAATTTCTATGGTGTTCTGATCGGTCTGACGGTGATCGCCATGCTGGCCGCGTGGGATGTCCTGGTAGATGGAATTAAAGCGCTGTTTCATTTGCAGATGGATTTCTGTACGTTGATCACCCTGACGCTTGTGATGACGCTGGTACACAGCGGCCTGCGGATTACCATCGTGGGGGAGGAGCTTTCCTATCCCTGTGTGGCGATGGCGGCATTGTATGCATTGATGCGTGCGCGGGTGGCGCAGGCTGCCGCCAAACGGAATACCTACAAGACGGCAGCGCTCAACCGTGCTCCGATTGGCATTTATCTGCACCGGGAGCCAAAGCCGCACCTGGTCAAGCGCCGTCTGGAGGACAACGAAGCCTTTGTCGGATGTGCGGCGAGAGACGGCTGGCACAGCCGGTTTGAGCGGCTGTATACCCCGCTTGTGATTGTGGCGGCGCTGGTAATGGCGTGGATCATCACGACGATGACCGAAGACCATGGACGGTTTGTCTATGCATTTTCCGCACTGCTCGTAGCGGCGAGCCAGATCGGGTTGCTGACCGCGGTGGCGCTTGGCAGCTCGAATGCAACCCAACGCCTGATGCGCGACGATGCAGCGCTGGCGGGACTTGGGGCGGCAATCCGCATGGCGGATGTCTCACAGGTTGTGATGACCGATGGCGATCTGTTCCCGACGGGTTCCATCCTGGTCGATGATTACATCGATATCCGTGGCTCCATGGAGCTGGACGATGTGCTGGCCTATGCCGCGGCGGTAGAGGACGACAGTGCACTGGGACGCGTGCTCAAGGAGAAAATCCATCAGCGCTACGGCGATCAGGTCGCGGCACACGACCGCGTCCGTTATAAAAATGGCGGAAACGGCGCCCGGATCGGGGATCGCGAGGTGCTGTTTGGCACCGCCTCCTTTATGGAGGACATGAAGATCCCGATCCCGGCGCTCCCGGACCAGGAGGATCATTTGTTCCTCGCGGTGGATGGCGTGACCGAAGCGGTGTTTGAGGTGGAATACGTCGCGACGACACAGGTGTACACGGCGCTGCAGGCGCTGGCCGAGCGTCGGATTTCGGTTCTGTTCCAGGCAAAGGACTGCTATCTGTCTGCGGAGCGGCTGTCGGATCTGTTTGGCCTGCAGCCGGGCATGATCCATATGCCCGATCTGGAGCAGGCGCGGCAGATCAGCACACCGGAGTATGTGGAAGAGGATATCCTGCTCGCCATTTTGACGCGCGATGGCGCCGCACCGTATTCGGATTGTGTGGATGCCGCCTATTCGCTCAGCCGGCTCACAGCGGGCGGTATGCTGCTCGGGACGCTGGCGGCGGTGCTGGATATGGCGCTGATGACCTATTTGTGCTTTGTCTTTGCTCCGCTGGGGGCCTCCCCGCTGCGGGTACTGTTGTATTCCCTGTTGTGGTTTATTCCAATTTTTTTCATCGAAAACGAGGCAAAACGCGGATAAAACAAAAGAAAATTAGCCTTTCTGACCGGCTGTATGGAGCAATTCCAGCAGCCGGTCATCTTTTTTTAAAATCACAAATTAGGCACAAAACAGACAAAATAACAAGAAATATGCGAGAAATAGAAAGGAATTGTACAAAAATGAGAAAAATAAAACTTGTGTTTATAAAATATTAACAAACTTTCGTTTGCAAAAGACGATAAAATAGGTTATAATTACGAAGGTGATATATCGGTACTGGCCGGTTGTCATAAAGTGATTACTAAGGAGTGTGGACCAGTTGAATACTTATTCTGTTGATAAAATCCGTAATATCTGTGTCATGGGTCATGGCGGAGATGGCAAAACCTCGATGATCGAGAGTATGCTGTATCTGACCGGCGTGACGGATCGTTTGGGAAAGATTGCAGACGGAAATACCGTGTGTGATTCCGATCCGGAGGAGATCCGCAGAAAGTTTTCGATTTCCACCGCAGTTGCACCGATTGAGTTTAACGATTGCAAGGTAAATTTCCTCGACACCCCGGGCTTCTTTGACTTTGAGGGTGAGGTTGCCAGCGCACTGCGTGTCTGCGAATCCGGCCTGATTGTCGTTCCGGGCAAGACCGGCCCGAGCGTCGGCACGGAGAAGGCATGGAAGCGTCTGGCGGATGCCGGCAAGCCGTGCATGTTCTATATTTCCAAGATTGACGAAGAGCATTCGGACTACAAAACCTCGCTGCATAAGCTGCAGAAGCAGTTCGGCATGGAGGTTGCTCCGATCGTCATTCCGATTTTCGAAGGCAATCGCGAAACCGTCGGCATCATCGACTGTGTTATCCGTAAGGCATATAAGATGGAAGGCAGCAAGCGTGTGGAGATCCCGATTCCGGATGACATGATGCCGCGCGTAGACCAGCTGCGCAACGCCCTGTGTGAAAACATCGCCGAGCTGTCGGAGGAACTGATGGACCGTTACTTCGCCGGGGAAGAGTTCAGCGACGAAGAACTGATCGCCGGCCTGCGTCAGGGCGCGCTGGAGCGTCTGATTATCCCGGTGTGCTGTGGTGCCTCCGTGACCGGTATTGGCTCGTACGCGACGCTGAAGGCGATTTGTGATTACATGCCGTCCCCGGACCAGGGCGAGACCGAAGTCATTGAGACGGATGACGATCTGATCGAAGTTGCATGCAACCCGAACGGTACGCCGTGTGCCTTTGTCTTCAAGACGACAGCAGACCAGTATGGCCGCTTCAGCTACTTCAAGGTAGTGGCAGGCTCGGTCAAGGCGGATATGACCCTGCTCAATCATCGCATGGATGCGCAGGAAAAGATCGGCCATCTGTACACCGTGTGCGGCAAGAAGACGACCGAGGTCAAGGAAATTACCTGCGGCGACATTGGCGCTGTTTCCAAGCTGGCTACCACAAAGACAAACGATACCCTGTCCATGACGGTGCGTCCGGTCAATCTGGAACCGACGGTCTTTGCCCCGCCGTGCTATTCCCAGGCAATCCGTCCGAAGACCAAGGGCAACGAAGAGAAGGTTGCCTCCGGCCTGAACCGTCTGGCGGATGAGGACCCGACCTTCAGCTTTGTCATCAACAATGAGACGCATGAGAGCATTCTGAGCGGCATGGGTGATATCCATCTGGACGTCATCTGCTCCAAGCTCAAGAGCCGCTTTGGTGTTGAGGTCGAGCTTTCCAAGCCGATCGTCCCGTATCGCGAGAAGATCCGCAAGAAGGTTTCGGTAGAAGGCAAGCACAAGAAACAGTCCGGCGGACATGGCCAGTATGGTCACGTCAAGATGGACTTTGAGCCGTATCCGGAAGGCGAGTTCCAGTTCGAAGAGAAGATCTTCGGCGGCTCGGTTCCGAAGAATTTCCATCCGGCGGTTGAGAAGGGCATCCGTGAGGCGATGGAGCACGGTGTTCTGGCCGGCTATCCGATGGTTGGCCTGCGTGCCGTCCTGACCGATGGCTCCTATCATGACGTTGACTCCAACGAGCTTTCGTTTAAGATGGCGGCAAAGCTGGCCTATAAGGCAGGCATTCCGCAGGCAAATCCGGTCATCATGGAGCCGATCAGCTCGATGAAGGTTTATATTCCGGATTCGTACATGGGCGATGTCATCGGCGATATCAACAAGCGCCGCGGCCGCATTCTCGGCATGAACCCGACAGACGACGGTCAGGAGATCATTGCCGAGGTACCGATGGCAGAGATCAGCGACTACGCGATCACCCTGCGCTCCATGACACAGGGCAGAGGCTCGTTTGTTTCGAGCTTTGAACGGTACGATGACGCTCCGCCACAGGTTCAGGAGAAGGTTATTGCCGACAGCCAGGCAAACGAATAACGAAACGACGAACAAGCCGCAGGTTCGAAAGATCCTGCGGCTTTCCTGTCCTTTTGTCGTCAATGAGAGTAAAATGTTGACAGGATTCCGGGATTGTGCGATAATGATTCCGACGCAACAGGAGGAGAAAAGAGATTGTGGAAAAATAGAAAAATAAGAGGGTGTGAGTTATGAAGGGCATTATTCTGGCGGCAGGGAAGGGTACCCGGCTTTATCCGATGACAAAGCCGGTTTGCAAGCCGCTTCTCCCGGTGTATGACAAGCCGCTGATTTATTATCCGCTGGCGATTTTGCTTCAGGCAAATATTCGTGATATTATGGTTATCATCCCACCGGACGAGGAAGAGACATTTGCAAAACTGCTGGGAGATGGCAGTGCGTTTGGTGTGCATATTGAATATGCCGTCCAGTATGTTCCGCGCGGCATCGCGGATGCCTTCCTTGTGGCGGAGGACTTTATCGGAGACGATTCGGTCTGCCTGGTACTCGGGGATAATATTTTCTTTGACGAGAGCCGGGAATATCGGTTTGTCGCAAGTGCAAAGGAGAACACTGGGGCAACGGTGTTCGGCTATTATGTGGAGGATCCGCGCGCATTTGGCGTCGTTGAGTTCGATGAGCACGGCAAGGCGATCAGCATTGAGGAAAAGCCCCGCTTCCCGAAATCCAATTATATTGTTCCGGGCCTGTATTTCTATGACAATCAGGTCATTGACATTGCGAAGAATCTCAAGCCGTCCGCACGCGGGGAGTATGAGATTACCGATGTCAATCTGGAATATCTGCGCCGCGGCCAACTGAATGTCGTACCGCTGGAGCGCAGCTTTGTCTGGATGGATGCCGGCACGGCGGACAGCCTTCTGCAGGCGGCGAACTGCATCGCTGAGGTACAGCACCGCACCGGCCGCTATATTGCCTGCCTGGAAGAGATTGCGTTGCAGCGCGGCTTGATGACCCAGAATGAGGTACATGAAGCCGGGGAGCGGATCAATCAAACACTGTATGGCCAGTACTTACAGTGCATGGAATAAGCAGAAATACGTATTTGAGAAAGAACACAACACAGGAGTGAGCGTTCCGCTCGCTCCTGCTTTTGTTCAGAAAGGATCGACAAAACGATGACTACGGTTTATTTTGTTCGGCATGGTACCACAGACTCCAACATTGGAGGCCGGTTTCAGGGATCGACGGATGTCCCGTTGGGAGAGATGGGTCTGCGGCAGGCGGATGCCCTGGCGGAACGCTTTCGCGGCATGTCCATCGATGCGGTTTATTGCAGTCCGCTGACGCGCGCCGTTCAGACGGCACAGGGCGTCTGCCGCTATCTCGCTTGTGAGCCGCATCATGAGGACGGCCTGCGGGAGGTCGACGGCGGCCTGCTGGAGAACCAGACAAACGAGTTCAATGAGCAGAACTATCCCGGCAGTATGACGACACTGCGCGCCGATCCGGCGCATTTCAATCCGCCGGAGGGGGAACCCAGCCGGCAGGTCTGGGCGCGGGTCCGGGTAGCGGTGGAGCGCATTGTCGCAGCCCATCCGGATCAGACCATTGCGATTGTCTCGCATGGCTTTGCCCTGATGACCTATCTGGGGACGGTAGATGCGCCGTTTGAAGAGATGAAGCCGCGGCTGGTCTCCAATGCATCGGTGACAACCATAACCTATCAGCGGCCGGACGAGCCGTGTCTGGTGGACTACAACGATGTTTCGCATCTTCCGGATGAGGTGTGTTTCCGCTCAAAATTCTGGAAAGAGGACGTGAATGGAAAGGAGACTGACCGATGCCGCAGCTGAGCCGGCGTGTGCAGACGTTTACCGATTCGGTCATCCGCCGCATGACGCGCATTTGCAATCAATATGACGCCATCAACCTGTCACAGGGCTTTCCGGACGATGCACCGCCGCAGGCGCTGCGCGATCGTCTGGCTCAGGTGGCGGAGGAGGGACCGCACCAGTATGCCATCACCTTTGGGGCGAAGAACTTCCGGGAGGCGGCAGCGCGGAAAAATTCCCCGCGGCTCGGACATAGGGTTGACCCGGAACGGGAGGTGCTGATCACCTGCGGAAGCACAGAGGCGATGATGAGCGCGATGATGACCGTGTGCAATCCGGGAGATAAGGTAGCGGTATTTTCCCCCTTCTATGAAAACTATGGCGCAGACGCGATTCTGTCCGGCGCAGAGCCGCTCTTCATCCCGCTGGTGCCGCCGGAATATGGATTTGACCTGCAAAAGGTGGAGGACGCCTTTGTACAGGGCGCGAAAGCCCTGATCCTGTGTAATCCGTCCAACCCCTGCGGCAAGGTCTTTACACGCGAAGAGCTCACTGCACTGGCGGAGATCGTCAAACGGCATGATGCGTTTGTCATCACAGACGAAGTGTATGAGCACATGGTATACGCACCGCATGAGCATATCTGTATGGCCTCGTTGCCGGGCATGTGGGAGCATACCATTACCTGTAATTCGCTGTCCAAGACCTATTCCATCACGGGATGGCGCCTCGGCTGGCTGATTGGACCGGAAGCGGTGGTGGAATGTGCGAAAAAGGTTCACGACTTCCTCACCGTCGGTGCTCCGGCGCCGCTGCAGGAAGCCGCCGTGGTGGGATTGGATTTCCCACAGGAGTATTACGATGCGCTGCTGCGGGAATACACAGCACGGCGCGATTTTTTCTGTGCAGGGCTGGATCGTGCCGGAATCCGGCATAACATCCCGCAGGGCACATACTTTGTCATGGTAGACATCCAGCCTTATCTGGATAAGCCAATGTTTTCCGGATGGACGGATATGCAGTTCTGTGAGTGGATGATCCGGGAAATTGGGGTTGCCGCAGTACCGGGTTCCAGCTTTTTCCGTGAGCCGGTCAATCATCTGATCCGACTGCACTTCGCGCGTGATCCAAAGATTTTGGAAGAAGCCATCCGTCGTCTGCACCGTTTGCAGGAGTTTTGAGAAAGAAAAATTACAAAATGGTTACAAAACTTTTTGGCGGGAAATAAGGGTAAAAACAAACAAATCGAATGAAAATCAGGCGATTTCCGGTGGGATATTGCCTGGTTTTCTTTTTGTTCATCGATGGAAAAGGAAAAAAGCCCTTGACAAAGTGACCGCAGTTCGCTAAAATAATTACAAAATGGTAACAAAAAGAAATCAAAAAAGGTTACAAACAATTGTGTGACAGCATTGGGAGGGATTTTACACAATGATTCAACGTTACAAGCGCTTGCTGCTCATCGCAGTGGCCACGATGGTTCTGGCAATTTCCATGGGAGTGAGCGCATCTGCGACAACGGTCAAGGCCACATCAAATGTCGTGGTTCGTTCCACAGCATCGACGTCCAGCAAAAAGCTGACAACCATGAAAAAGAGTGTTTCTCGGACGGTGCTTAAAGTATCCACGAACACCAAGTGGGTCAAGGTAAAGGTCAACGGCAAGAGCGGTTATGTTCATACGAACCGTGTCAAGGTGACTTCCGGTTCGCTGCCGAAGCGAGTCAAGCTCGGAAAGTTTAAGCTGACGTTTTATGGGGGAGATACAACGACAGCTTCCGGAAAGACACCGCGCATCAATCATACGATTGCGGTTGATCCGCGCGTGATTGCCCTCGGCTCCAAGGTGTACATTTCCGGCTGGGGGACGTATTACGCGGAGGATACTGGCGGAGCGATCAAGGGCAATATCATTGATATTTTTGTTACCTCGGAAGCAAAGGCGAACCGGCTCGGTGTACGCTATGCAACCGTGTATGTTTACAAGTAAGATTACAGAAAAATAAAATTAAATTACAAAAAGATTACAAAACTTTTTTGTGATGCAAAACGAGATGTTATCATAATAATCTGGAAAACCGGTCTTTTTTCGCAAGAAAAACCGGTTTTCTTTTCTTTTTCGAAAAAGAAAATCGAGAAATACCCTTGACAAATCAGGGGGATTCCGGTATTATGATTACAACATGGTAACAAAATAATATCAAAAAAATTACAGAATGATTGGAAGACATCATCCAATAGGAGGATTACGATATGTTTCAGCGATTCAAGCGCATCGCACTCGTGGCGCTGACGACAATGATTTTTACCGTTGCGATTGCAGCAAACGCATCCGCGACGACGGTTAAGGCGGTCAGCAATGTCAATCTCCGTGCGAAGGCAAGCACCTCGAGCCGGGTTCTGACCGTTATGAAGAAGAATACACAGAGAACGGTACTCAAGGTATCCAGCAACAAAAAGTGGATCAAGGTCAAGGTGAATGGCAAGACAGGCTATGTCAACCGCAACTATGTCAAATACATAACCACAACGTCCTCTGGAAAGTCGTCCACGGCAAAGACCGAGAGCACGACGACAAAGGTCAAGCTCGGAAAATTCAAGCTGACCTTCTATGGCGGAGATACGACAACGGCATCGGGAAAGACCCCGAAGATCAATCATACCATCGCGGTTGACCGTCGCGTCATCCCGCTGGGCAGCAAGGTCTATATCGAGGGCTGGGGCACCTACTATGCAGAGGACACCGGCGGAGCAATCAAGGGCAATATCATTGATATCTTTGTCCGCACGGAGCGCGAGGCCAATCGGATCGGCGTCAAGTACGCGAATGTCTACCTTTACAAATAAGAAAGCCAACGCGGCCGCACGAAGGTGCGGCCGTGTTTTTTTCGGAAAAAACAAAGTTGTTACAGAAAAACTCCAAAAGGATTACAAAAATATTTCGAAATGATTTTAAACGGAGAACGGTGAGAAATTGTGAAAAGTACGCAATTTCATAATAATTTTGCCCGATAAATGCGGTAGATTCCGGGGTGGGTTTGGCGAAAAAGCAAAAAAATCTTGACAAAAAAGACGATTTACGGTATGATGGTTACAGTTTTATTACAAACTATTGTCTGAAAGATTACAAATCCCACAGCGGATTGTTCGGTATGGAGGTTTTTGGCTTATGTCCCATCGTCTGAAGCGCACAGTACTTGTTGCGATTACCATGATGATTCTGGCTGTTACCCTTGCGGTAAGCGCATCGGCGGCCACCGTCAAGGCAACTGCAAATGCACCGGTTCGCGCGAAAGCCAAAACAAGCAGCACAAAGCTCACAACCATGAAGAAGGGAACCTCCCGTACCGTGCTGAAGGTCTCCGGAAAGTGGATTAAGGTCAAGGTAAACGGAAAGACCGGTTACGTGAACACAAGCCGTGTGAAATATGTCACCGCGGCGAAGAAGACGGCGACCGTCACAGAGGAAAAGCTCCCGACGGAGAAGAAAGTAAAGCTTGGAAAGTTCAAGCTGACGTTCTATGGCGATGACACCATCACCGCTTCGGGCAAAAAGCCGCAGGTCAATCACACCATCGCCGTTGATCCGCGTGTTATCCCGCTGGGAAGCAAGGTTTATATCGAGGGCATGGGTACTTATTATGCAGAGGATACCGGCGGAGCGATCAAGGGCAACATCCTGGATGTATTTGTCCGCACGGAGGCGGAAGCCAACCGGATCGGCGTCAAGTACGCAAATGTCTACATCTACAAGTAAACAAATCAGCAGCGACTGCAAAAGCAGCCGCTGTTTTTTTTGCAGAAAGGTTTTCGGACGACAGGCCTTTGCAATTCCTATGGGATTTGCTATAATAAACGTAATCCGAGGATACGAAATTGATTGGGTCATCATCCGAAGCGGAACCGGTCATCGGACGGTTTTGTTTTGATACAACGAACACACAGACAGGAGAAGGGATTGCGATGAACTTAAAGGGCAGAAATTTTTTAAAGCTGCTGGATTTTACTCCGGAGGAGATCGAGGGCATGCTTGCCCTTGCCGCGGAACTGAAGGAAAAGAAAAAGAACGGCATTGCACATGACACGCTGCGGGGCAAGAACATTGCGCTGATTTTTGAAAAGACCAGCACACGTACCCGCTGCAGTTTTGAGGTTGCGGCGCATGATCTGGGGATGCAGGTTACCTATCTGGACCCATCCGGTTCACAGATCGGCAAAAAGGAGAGCATTGCGGATACGGCGCGCGTACTGGGACGCATGTATGACGGCATTGAATACCGCGGCTATGGACAGGAGATCGTGGAGGAGCTGGCAAAGCACGCCGGTGTTCCGGTGTGGAATGGCCTGACAAACGAGTTCCATCCGACGCAGATCCTCGCCGATATGCTGACCATTCAGGAGCATTTTGGCCGTCTGAAGGGAATTAACTTTGTGTATTTGGGCGACGCCCGGTTCAACATGGGCAATTCGCTGATGGTTGGCTGTGCCAAGCTGGGGCTGAATTTCACCGCCTGCGCCCCGAAGGATTACTTCCCGGATGCCGAACTGATCGCGCAGTGCGAGGAGGTTGCAAAGGAAACCGGCGCAACGCTGCGCTTCTGTGAGGACCCGATGGAGGCAACGAAGGGGGCGGACGTCTTGTATACCGACGTCTGGGTTTCGATGGGTGAGCCGGTTGAGGTCTGGGAAGAGCGGATCGAGAAACTGGGGGCCTATCAGGTCAATCAGGCGATCATGGAGAATGCCGGAGAGCAGGCGGTCTTTATGCATTGTCTGCCGGCCTTCCACGATCACAAGACGACCATCGGAAAGGAAATGGGGGAGCGGTTCCAGCGCGACGCGATGGAAGTGACAGACGAAGTCTTTGAAGGGCCGCAGTCGATCGTCTTTGACGAGGCGGAAAACCGTATGCACACGATCAAGGCCGTGATGGCGGCCACGCTGTAAAATGGGAAAGGAAACCGAACAGCCATGACCATGCAGGAGCTTGAAGAGAAGTATATCGACCGCGAGGTCGATGAAGGCCGACTCAATTATTATTTTCAGATGATGGGTAAATTTGGCCGCGCATCCATGTATACCTTTTCGTTCCACACCGACGATTACACGATTTCTGCAGATATCTGTATCGAAAGAGGAAGGATCACCGGCATTGTTCCGGATAAGGAGCAGAGGGATGACGGCTGGGGCCTCAATCCGGACGCGGGTTCGGAGGAGATTTTGCCGGGGGAATACGATACCCTTGCCATGTATTTGGACAGTGTTGTCCGATAAGAACCAAAAAAAGAAGGGGAGGAAATCCAACTGGATTTCCTCCCTCGTTTCGCGAAAAGGTGTTGTGCGGCCGCTGGCCGTACTTTTTTATTTGGCGAGCTGCGCGAAGTGCGCATACAGGACGCCGAGGTCATCGAAGATGTAACGGCAGAGCTGCCGCATCTCCTCGGTTGGCGGAAGCTGGTCGGGAACCATGATCGGGATCATTCCGGCGCGGTGGGCCGAACGGATGCCGTTGTAGGAATCCTCGACGGCATAGGCGGTCGCGGGATTGACCCCCAGCTTTTCGCAGGCGAGCAGATAGATGTCCGGTTCCGGTTTGCTCCGTTTCAAGTGGTCTCCGCAGATGACAACGGAGAAATAGGGAAGGAGCCCGGCTTCCTCCAGCTCCGGGCAGACAGAGGCCTCACGCGAAGAGGAGGCCACCGCCAGAGGATATCCCAGCGCATGCAGTCCCCGGATCGCTTCGAGCGCATGGGGACGGCAGGGAATGCCGTCGGTAATCAACTGGTGGAAGTAATTGCGCGTGGCTTCGTGGAACCGTTTTACGGGAAAATCCTGCCCATACAGGGAGCACAGGACTTCATCGGTTTTGGCATGGGTGGTCCCCATACAGGAGCGGCACAGGTCAGACGGCTCGATCAGGCCGAATTCCTCCGCAACATGCTCCCAACACTGCAAAACAAGCTGTTCGGTGTCGAGCAGGACGCCGTCCATATCAAAGACAATACATGGTTTTTCAGACATAGGAAATCTCCTCCAAGAGGGTGTAAAACGACAGTGCTCAGCGGAATTTATGCCAGAGCAGGAAGCCGACGGTCAACGCACCGGCCATCCGCAGAGAGGATGAGGCGGGCTGCAGCAGCGCTTCCGGAACGAGTGGGAACGGAAGAAACGCAGGGGATCCGATCCACGCGGAGAGGAAGGGAGCGCACGCCAGATAGAGGGCGGGAAGCCCGACAAGGATTCGCTCCGGCCATCCGACGCCCCAGAGGGAGAGCTGGGCAAGAAACGCACCGCAGACCAGGCAGGTCAGCAGGGTGACCAGATAGGCCGCCGTAGTCTGTGGACCCAGATACTGGCCGATTCCATACCCCGCGGTTAAGATCAGAAAAAACAAGGCGTCCCAGATAATCAGACGGAGAAAATGGGGCATAGTATGCCCTCCTTTCGACAGAGAAATTTGTCAAAGAATCACAACAATATTATAGCGAAGGATGGCACCCTCGGCAAGATGAAAATGCAAAAGGGAAAATGTGCCATGAAAATGCAGCAAATCGGGCAAGTTTTGCCAGATTTCGAGTAAAATAATCAGAAAATATCAATAAATATGAAAATAGGACTGCCAAATTTCTATAAACTATGCTATACTGAATTTAGTTACTCACAAGAAAAAATTCTCGGGAGAAAGCTGGAGACTGGCATGTATGAGAAGATAGTCCTGCCCAATGGTGTGCGCGTCATTTATGAGAGAATGCCAAACGTGCGCTCAGCGGCAGTTGGAATATGGGTCATGAATGGTTCGCGCTATGAGCCGGAGGAATGGAACGGAATCTCCCATTTTGTCGAACACATGGTCTTTAAAGGGACGGAGAAGCGTTCGGCCAAGCATATCGCGGTTGCGATGGATGCCATTGGCGGACAGGTAAATGCTTTCACAACCAAGGAGTGTACCTGCTTTTACCTGCGGACGCTGGACAGCCATTTACAGACTGGGGTAGAGATTCTGGCGGATATGTTTTTGAACTCCCGTTTTGACGATCGTGATGTGGATCTGGAGCGCAGCGTTATCGAAGAAGAAATTGATATGTATGAGGACTCCCCGGAGGATACCGCAACGGAGAAGCTGTTCGAGCAGTGCTATCGCGGCAGTTCGCTGGGACGGTCCATCCTAGGACATCCGGAAACCCTCAAGGATATCCATGGAAAGCAGCTTCATGAATTTGTGGATGAGTTTTACCGTCCGCAGGATACGATTGTTTCCCTGGCCGGCTCGTTTACGCTCGGTGATATTGAGTTCATTTGCAGCCTGTTTGAGGGGATGAAGGGCGAAGGGCGCAATGTCGCGACACCGGTGCAGTATCATCCCACGGTATTCACCAAGGAAAAGGATATCGAGCAGAATCACATCTGCATTGGCTTTGAAGGGGTTCCGCTCTGTTCGGACGAGCGGTATGTCAATGCGCTGCTGGGAACGATCCTGGGCGGCGGTATGTCATCGCGCCTGTTCCAGCGTGTCCGGGAGCAGAATGGCCTGTGCTACTCGATCTATTCGTTCCACACCGCACATACGGACGCCGGACTGTTCAGCGTCTATACGGCGCTGGGACAGGAGACAGAGCAGCGTGCGGTGGAGCTGATCCTGCAGGAATGCCGCAATCTGGCGGAATGTGGGCCGGATCGCACCGAGCTGAACCGGTGTAAGGAGCAGGCAAAAACCAGCGTCCTGCTGGGGCTGGAGAGCACGGCAAGCCGTATGAATCAGATTGCACGCGGAGAGATGTTCTTTGGCTATAATCCGGAGGTCGAAGAGGTCATTGCCCGTTATGATGCCGTGACAAAGGAAGACGTTGCGGCGCTGGCACGGCAGATCTTCCAATGGGATCAAATGTCCATCAGTGCGGTTGGCCGGATTGAGAGCGAGAAGTATTATGCAGATCTGATTCGCCAATATTCATAAGACGAGGAAAATGATCGGGCCCCTTTGTGCGTCGTGCGCAGAGGGGCTGTGTGCTATCGGAGGAGAACAGAGATGAAATACATTATGGCGATGGACGCCGGTACTACCAGTGCGCGGTGCATCCTCTTTGACCACAGTGGCACGATTTGTGCCATGGCACAGAGGGAATTGACAGTAACGTTTCCGAAGGAAGGCTGGGTGGAGCAGGATGCGCGGGAGATCTGGGAAGCACAGCTTGCGGTCTGTCACGAAGCGCTGCAAAAGGCCGGACTGACGGGAGAAGACATCGCGGCGATCGGGATTCCCAACCAGCGCGAGACGACAATTGTTTGGGACCGGCAGACCGGGGAGCCGGTCGGACCGGCGATTGTCTGGCAGTGCCGCCGCACAGCCGAAGCGGCGGATGCCTTAAAGCGGCGCGGCCTGGCGGATTCGATTCGCCGGAAAACCGGCCTGATTATTGACGCTTATTTTTCGGCGACCAAGCTGCAATGGATTCTGGACCGGGATAAGAGCGTGCGGGCACGGGCGGAATGCGGGGAGCTGCTGTTTGGCACGGTGGAGAGCTGGCTGATCTGGAATTTGACCGGCGGAGTGGTACACTGTACGGAGTATTCCAATGCAGCCCGCACCATGCTGTTTAATATTCATACGCTGGATTGGGATGAGGATATTCTGCGGGAGCTGAATATTCCGCGTCAGATGCTGCCGCAGCCGGTTCCATCCAGCGGTGTGATGGCAGAGACGGAGGTATTTGGAGCGCGCATTCCGATTGCCGGTGCAGCAGGCGATCAGCAGGCCGCGCTGTTTGGCCAGAATTGCTTTGAACCGGGGGAGGCGAAAAATACCTACGGTACCGGTTGTTTTCTTCTGATGAATACCGGGACACAGCCGGTGGAGAGCCGGAACGGACTGCTGACAACGGTTGCATGGGGATTTGACGGGACGGTTTCCTATGCGCTGGAAGGCTCTGTTTTTGTCGCTGGGGCAGCGATCCAGTGGCTGCGGGATGAGCTGGGATTGATTCACAGTGCCGCAGAGACGGAGGAACTGGCGTATCGTATCGCGGACACAGGCGGGGTCTATTTGGTTCCGGCGTTTGTCGGATTGGGCGCACCGTATTGGGATTCCTATGCGCGCGGGACACTGGTCGGCATGACACGCGGCACGGGCCGGGCGCATATTGTGCGGGCCGCACTGGAATCTTTGGCCTATCAGACCGCGGACGTCCTGGAAGCGATGCAGAACGATTCTGGAATTGCACTCCGGGCACTCAAGGCAGACGGCGGCGCCAGCCGGAACAATTTCCTGATGGAGTTTCAGGGAGATATTGTTGGCGTTCCGATCGTCCGTCCGCAGTGTGTCGAGACAACGGCGCTGGGGGCTGCATATCTGGCGGGACTGGCCGTAGGATATTGGAATGATGTAGAGGAAATCCGCAGGAACACGGCGACAGACCGGATCTTTGCTCCCCAAATGTCACAGGAGCAGAGGGAGCGGCTGATGAAGGATTGGCACCGTGCGGTTCAGTGTGCGAGCGGCTGGGCGGTGCCGGCAGACCGGTGATAAAAAGCAAAAATTTTTTAAAAAAAACGTTGACAACTCCCGAAATTCTTGTTATACTAGTCAGGCAGTCAAGAGATTGCGGTATGCGCCAGTAGCTCAGCTGGATAGAGTGTTTGGCTACGAACCAAAAGGTCGGGGGTTCGAATCCCTTCTGGCGTACCAGAAAAACCGGTTATTTCGAAAGAAATAACCGGTTTTTTGGCATTTTTAGAGAAAATAACAAATCTCCTTTCTGAGAGAAACAGATTGATTTTCTTCATCATACCATATAAAAAAGCAAAACAATCGATTTGGAAATACATCAGAAAGTTACCTGTGCGATCATTTTATTACCATTGTAGGCGGGCTTTGCAGGTGGTATGATTTCATTAAAGAGAAATGCGGCAGGCAACCATAAGGAGGAAAAAACAATGGCAAGTATTACGTTTACCCATGTGAATAAAACGTATCCGGGCAATGTAGAGGTTGTACCGGATCTGAATCTGGAAATCAAGGACAAAGAATTTGTCATTCTTGTTGGTCCGTCCGGCTGCGGTAAATCCACGACCCTGCGAATGATTGCAGGTTTGGAGGACATTACCAGCGGTGAGCTGAAAATCGGGGATCGGGTCGTCAATGATGTCGCGCCAAAGGACCGTGATATTGCAATGGTTTTTCAGAACTACGCCTTGTACCCGCATATGACGGTATATAAGAACATCGCCTTTGGCCTGGAGCTGCGCAAAACTCCGAAGGCCGAGATTGACCAAAAGGTCCACGAAGCGGCAAAAATTTTGGATTTGGAGCATCTGCTTGAGCGCAAGCCGAAGGCTCTCTCCGGCGGTCAGCGTCAGCGTGTTGCCCTGGGGCGCGCGATGGTCCGCAACCCATCGGTCTTCCTGTTGGACGAGCCGCTGTCTAATCTGGATGCGAAACTGCGCACTTCCATGCGTTCGGAAATCAGCAAACTGCATAAGCGTCTGGATACCACCTTCGTTTATGTCACGCATGACCAGACGGAGGCGATGACGATGGGAGACCGCATCTGTGTTATGAAGGACGGCGTCATTCAGCAGTTTGACACGCCGCAGACTCTGTACGATACCCCGGACAATTTGTTTGTTGCAGGATTTATCGGCTCGCCGCAGATGAACTTTATCCGCGCCAGGATCGTAAAGAATGCCGGCGGATTAGCCGCTGTGTTTGACCGCTTTATACTGCCGATGAATGTGGAGAAATCCAAGGCGCTTGCCGGTTACATTGACAAGGAAGTCATTCTTGGCATCCGTCCGGAGGATTTTGTACAGAATCCGGAAGAATCGATCGGCACGATTACCGCAACTGTTGAGCTTGCAGAGCTGATGGGCGCAGAGACGAATCTGTATCTGGAATGTGCCGGGAACAAGCTGATTGTTCGCTTCCCATCCAGCGTCCGTTTGCAGGAAGGTGCAGAATACAGTATTGGTGTCAATCTGGATAAGATCCATGTATTTGATAAGGACACCGAAAGGGCAATTTGTCACGGAAGATAGTTTGATCCGCCTGAACACAAAGAGCAGCTGATCCCATCTGGGGGTCAGCTGCTTTGTGATATATGGGAGTGGAAGCTACCGGGCAAGGCCCTGATGGCTCTTGCGATATTGTTTCGGCGACTCCCCGACGCGCTTGACAAACAGATTGATCAGGCTGCCGCTGGAGGCGTAGCCGACGGCATAGGCGATTTCAGAAATCGGGTCATTGGTGGTGAGCAGCAGCGTTTTTGCACGCTCAATGCGGGTGTTGATGACATATTCGACGGGAGAAAACCCGGTCTGCCTCTTGAAGATATGGGAGAAATAATAGGGACTCAGGTTCGCGACCGAGGCCAGGTCATCCAGCGTGATGGGTTCTCCGACATTGGCGCGGATGTATTCGATCGCATCCATGACAGGGGACTGCTCCTTTCGCTCCTGGGCGGTCGGGGCGAGCAGCATTTCAAACAGGCGGTAGATGCGCATGGAGCTGTCAAAGATCGTCTCGGTGTGGTTGTGCGCATAGAGATCGATCATTTCATAGAGCAGATGGTTCACGCGCTCATTGCTTTCGTTTCGGATCAGCCAGCCATGGACGTCGATGATGCGCTGTGTGATCGCGTGAGCATTGGAGCCGTCGTAATGCATGTACAGAAATTCCAGATGGTCATCGGCATAATAGTAATGTGGCTCAGAGCAATCCAGAAGAACGACGTCGCCTGCCTCTGCCTGTTTGGCTTCCCCCCGGTATTCGACATTTAAAATTCCCTTGCGGACATAGACGACCAGAAGAGGGGGATAGGATTGACGGCGCATGAAATATTCCGACGTACAATAGTAGTGCCCACACCAGGTTGGAAAGAAATAAAGCTCCTTTGCGATGTCCGGCGGTGTAAAAGAAAAACAAACCGAATGGGGCAAAACGCCCCGGTCGACACTTTTCACAAAGTAAAACCTCCTTTTTTGTGCATAGTAGCAAAATGAATGAAGCAACCCGCGGAAACTAAGCAAGATTGATGAATTTTTAAACAAGTCTGCATAGTTACTTTTTGGTAGTTCTAGTATATACTAAATACAACAAGAAAGGGAATCGGCGAATAAAACAAAAAAATTCAACGTTTTCCGTCAAATTGTTAGTTACTCAGTTTTCCGGAACAATTGAGGCTTATCCACTGCAAAAAAACAAATTTAAAAAATTTTCGTTTGAGAAAGAGAGTGTTTCATATGTACATCGGTGAAAAGAACATTGCAAGACCGTATCGCTGGGGCATCGTCGGCGGTGGCTCTACCAGTGGCGTAGGCTACAAGCATCGTCTGGGCGCTATGCGCGACAACACATCCTTCGTACTGACCGCAGCAGCATTTGACGTTGACTTTGAGCGCGGCAAGCAGTTTGGCCTGAATCTGTGCATGGATGAGGATCGTCTGTATCCGGATTACAAGACCATGTTTGAGGAAGAGGCAAAGCGTGAGGATGGCATTGAGGCAGTTGACGTAGCAACACCGAACTTCCTGCACTATGAAGTAACGAAGGCAGCTCTGGAAGCTGGCCTGCATGTTATCTGCGAGAAGCCGCTGTTCTTCGAAGTAGAGCAGGGCGAGGAGATCAAGAAGCTCGCAGAGGAGAAGGGCAAGATCGTTTGCGTTACCTACGGTTTCTCTGGTTTTGAACTCCTGCAGCAGATGCGCTCGATGATCAAGAATGGCGACATCGGCAAGGTAAACATGATCGACCTGCGCTACGCACATGGCTTCGGCTGTGACGCAGAGGCTGACGTCAAGGCAGAAGGCCAGAAGTGGCGCGTTGACCCGACAAAGGTTGGCCGTTCCTTCGTACTGGGCGATCTTTCCACCCATACTTACTACATGTCCGAGCTGATCTGCCCGGATGAGAAGCTGAAGCAGGTTCTGTGTGACCGTCAGGCATTCGTTGGCTCCCGCTATCCGCTGGAGGACAATGCATACGTTCTGATGCGTTACGAGTCCGGTGCGGTAGGCCGTATGTGGGCTTCTGCTGTTAACGCAGGCGACCATTCTTCGCAGCACATCCGCATCGTTGGCTCCAAGGCTTCCCTGGAGTGGAACGACATGCATCCGGACGAACTGCACTATCAGGTACAGGGTCAGCCGGAGCAGATTCTGTATCGCTCCATGGACTACCTCGCACCGGAGGCTCTGGAGGATGAGCGCCTGGGTGCCCTGCACTACACCGGCCTGATTGATTCCTGGTCCAACCTGTACAAGCGCTTTGCAATCGCAATGGATGCAAAGGATCGCGGCGACGAGGAGACCCTGAAGAATCTGGTTTACCCGGATCTGGAGCACGGCATCGACGGCATCAAGTGGATCAACGCTTGTGCTGAGTCGGCTGACAAGGGCGCTGTTTGGGTTGACGTAAAGTAAGACAAACCCAACAAAACAAAATGATTCAGGTGCACCGTTCGCAGTAACGGCGGACGGTGCACTTTTCTTATCTAAAAATAGGTAAAATTTCCAAATAGTAGGAGGATCTACCATGAAACTTTCGATTTGCACCGACGTATTCGGAAAAATCCCGTTCACGGAAATGCTCGATAAAGTAAAGGCATATGGCTTGGATGCCATTGAGATGACCGCCGGCGGCTGGGGCGGCTGCTGCTTCATCCCGTCCGCAGAAGAACTGATCAACGACGACGCAAAGCGCGAGGCGTTCAAGGCTGAGATTGACAAGCGTGGTCTGGGCATTTCTGCTCTGAACTGCTCCGGCAACCCGCTGGTTGACACCCCGATGGGCAAGGCACACAGCAAGACCATGCGCGACACGATGGTTCTGGCTGGCAAGCTGGGTGTTGACACGGTTGTTACGATGTCCGGCCTTCCGGCTGGCGCACCGGGCGACAAGACCCCGAACTGGTTCGTTTCCACGATTTCCTGGCCGGAGTACGACGGCTTCAACTACATGGCAGAAGGCGTCAAGTACCAGTGGGAAGTTGCTGCCGAGTGGTGGAAGGAAACCTGCCGCATTGCCAAGGAAGCTGGCGTAAAGAAGATCGCCATCGAGGAGTTCCCGGGCGCTCTGGTACACAATGTCCGCACCTTCAACAAGCTGTGTGAAGTTGTCGGCGAGGATTCCGATGTACTCGGTCTGAACCTCGACCCGTCCCACCTGATGATCCAGGGTGCAGAGCCGATCGCGGCGGCACGCGCACTGGGCGACAAGATCTTCTACGTACACGGCAAGGATGCCCGCATTGAGAAGTACAAGGCAGACGTAGACGGCCTGCTGGAAAACCTGCCGGTTGATTGCAGCGTAGACCGCACCTGGAATTACGTTGCCGTTGGCTGTGGCAAGGATCTCCAGTGGTGGAAGGAATTCTTCTCTGTCTGCCACATGATGGGCTACGATGGCTACGTATCCCTGGAGATGGAAGACCTGACCATGAGCGTAGAGGCTGGCCTCCAGACCTCCATCGATGCGCTCAAGGCGACCATCAGCAAGTAATCGCATCGCTTTATCCAATTTCTCTACATTATCTTTGCTCCGGGGGAATGTGGATCCATATTCCTCCGGAAAAAGCCCAGGGAAATTTTATTGATACCACTGCAATTTCCACTTTATTCTCTTTTATCATCATGGGCGGGAGCATTCCAGGCCCACTGGGGTGTTCCCCGCACCGGAGTTCCGGTGCTTGGGAAACGAAGAAACGCTATGGTTTCCAGAGTTTTTATATGAGGGGACATCCAACCCCCCCGAATTTCCGGAAAAATTCGGAAAGCATAGATTTCTATTTCTCTTTCAAAGTTGTTGGAAGTGTATCCGGCATCCGTCGGATACACTCCGAAAGAGGGGCGGAAAAGAAAGGTAGGGAAACAAAGAAAAGTTTCATTTTGCAACCTGAGCTCTCTCAGGATAAAATGGACATAGAAAAAAGAAAAAGAAAGAAGGAAAACCAATGCTTTGGACACTCATCACATTCGTTGGATTTACGATCCTTGTCGCGGTCATCTCTGCGTTTGTTACCAAGGATGACAAGCAGGATTCCACCGATGGATACTTCCTTGCAGGACGCGGCCTTCCGGGCTTTGTCATTGCAGGTTCCCTTCTGTTGACGAACCTGTCAGCGGAGCAGTTGGTAGGTACGAACGGTCAGACTTGGTTTGTCGGCATGAGCCCGATGGCATTCGAGATTGTAGCCGCTCCGTGCTGCATCGTGCTGGCCCTGTTTGCCGCACCGCGCTATCTGAAGGGCGGTATCACCACCATCCCGCAGCTGATTGGTATGCGTTATGACCGCAGCACCAAATTGTGGTTCTCGATTGCATACATTTTGCTGTACCTCGTAGTACAGATCCCGGTTATTCTGTATTCCGGCTCTCTCGTATTTGAGAATATTTTCCATGTTTCGGATCTTCTTGGTATCACGACGTTCCAGTCGGTTATCATTCTTTGTATCTGCATCAGCGTCATCGGTTCGCTGTACGCGATCGTCGGTGGCCTGAAGGCCGTAGCGGTTTCGGATACGGTAAACGGCGTCGGCCTGTTGATCGGCGGCTTCATGATCCCGTTCCTCGCACTGAGCAAGCTGGGCAATCTGGCAATCGGCAGCGAGAGCGGCGTACATATCATCAAGGGCTGGTCCTATCTGGTTGAGAATTACTCGGACATGCTGAACTCGATCGCTCCGCTGAATTCGGAGGCTCCATCCGTTCCGTGGCTGACCGTATTCACTGGTCTGTTCTTCCTCGGCCTCCAGTCCTGGTGCACCCACCAGTCGTTTATTCAGCGTGTACTCGCTGCAAAGGACCTGAAGGAAGCCCAGAAGGGCGCGCTGTACTGCGCATTCCTGAAGATCATCGGCTTTATGTATCTGGCTCTGCCGGGCGTTATCGCTTTTGCAATCTTTGAAATTCAGGGTAATCAGGTTGACATGATGGACGCGGCTTACCCGCAGCTGGTAACCGAAGTTGTTCCGGGACCGGTCATGGGCTTCTTTGCAGCCGTTATGTTCGGTGCAATCCTGTCCTCCTTTAACTCGGTTCTGAACTCGGTTAACACCATGTTCACGATGGACATCTACAAGGAATTCATCAACCCGCAGGCTTCGGAGCTCAAGTGCGTATCGGTTGGTAAGAAGGTTGGCTGGGTATTTGCTGTCCTGACCACCTGTGTCGGCCCGCTGGTATACTTCTTCCCGGCTGGTCTGAAGACCTTCCTGGACTCCCTCGTTATGCTGATCGCTCTGCCGGTTGTTACGGCAATCTTCGGCGGCTTCTTCTTCAAGTATCTGCCGGCCTTCTCCGCAAAGCTGGTCATGGCAATCCATGTCATCTGCTACGGCGGATTCCTGCTGATCGCTCCGCAGTATCCGGGCGGCGGCACGATTCATTACCTGTATGCCGTTCTGGTTCTGCTTCCGCTGGAGCTGCTGCTTCTGGCCGTCCTGAATGCAAACAATAAGAAGAAGCATCCGGAGCTGAAGGCTTGGGGTCTGGAGGATGCCAATGCTGTTGATCTGACTCCGTGGAAGTACCGCAAGATCTGCGCAGTACTGATTATCGTTTTGTGCATCGTTGTATATGCTGCCTTCTCGCCGCTTGGCTTCGGCACCTGGGCATATACACAGGCGTTCTAATCAAGGAGACATAGTCTATGGACTCTTTTCCACTCATTTTGTTTCCGTAGGAGGGTGGCAGCGTTTGCTGCCATCCCTCCGAAAAGAGAAAGTTGTGTATTCTATAATCGACGGAAAGTTGATAGCGAAGGAAACAGAATCATTTGGATGAGAGACAAGTCTTATTGTCCGACGGGAGTTCCCGAAAGACAATCCCACCTATCTGCGTGTTACGTACTACGTACACATATAAACAAAGCTCTGAAAATTTTAGGAGAGAATTTTCAAGCAACATGGACAAGGAGGAAAAACAATGACAAACAAGAAGAGAATGGCAGCAATGCTGCTGGCAGGCGCAATGACTGTTGGAACGATGGCTGGCTGTGGCGGAAGCAATAACGCGGAAGCGCCGGCTGGAAGCGCAGCAGGATCTGCGGCAAGCGGAGAGACCAAGGGTTCGATCACCGTTATCACGATGGCACTGAACTCGGACTTCTGGCACGAAGTACAGGCAGGTGCTATCCTGGCTGGTCAGGAGCTGGGCTATGAGATCAACGTTATCGGCCCGAACGACGAGTCGAATGCACAGGAGCAGTGCAACCAGATCATGGACGCCGTAGCTTCTGGCGCCGATGCAATCGTTCTGGCGGCAAACAACCCGGATACGGTTGTTTCCACCGCAGCAGAGGCACATGCAACCGGGATTCCGCTGATTGAGATCGCACAGGAAATTCCGGATGAGGATGCTTATGATGCATATTACGGAACCAACAACTACAACGCAGGCTCTGGTCTGGGTGAGTTTATCACCGAGAATCAGGAAGATGCACACATCGGCATCATCCGCGGCCTGGTTGGCGCGGTAAACCATGACCTGCGCTGCGACGGCATCACCGATGCAGCAGAAGAGAATGGCGGCACGATTGTTGACATTCAGCCGGCAGACTCCGACCGTGCAAAGGCAGTTACGGTTGCAGAGAACCTGATGCAGGCAAACCCGGAGCTGACGGCAATCGCAGCAACCTCGGACGACATGGCACTGGGCGCTTACGAAGCAGTTAAGGCTGCTGGTAAGACCGATGAGATCAAGGTATACGGCTTCGATGCTTCCCTTGGTGGTCTGGAATCCATCATGGCTGGCGAGCTCACCGCAGATGCTGGTCAGCTTCCGATCGAGATGGGCCGCGGCGGCGTTGAGCTGGCAGTTAAGGTCCTGAACGGCGAAGAAGTTGAGAAGGAAAACGAGTGCCCATATGAGATGGTTTCGATCGAGAACGCTCAGCAGGTATATGACGACAGCATTCAGAGCCTGAAGGACGCTGGATTCGATTACTAATTCTGTGCAACAAATCTCTCTACCCTCTCAGAGAGACTGGCGAAGGAGGCGTTGCGGAAGCAGCGCCTCCTTTGATAGAATACAGGGGAGGACACACGAGAGATTTCGAACGAGAATACGAAAGGAGATCTTTGTTATGAAAATCGCATTTGACGTAGACGTACTGGCGAAGCAGATGAGCATCAATGACATGGTGCACAAGGTAGCCGACTGGGGTTACAAGTACATCGAGCAGTCGCCGCATCCGCGCATCAACCCGTTCTACAAGCATCCGCTGTTCTCGGAGGAAGCCGAGAAGGAGTACCGTCAGGCGCTCAAGGAGACCGGCGTTGAGATTTCGTCCTTCATCGTGGTCTACCGCTGGAGCG
Source organism: Eubacteriales bacterium (assembly GCA_030539335.1). Lineage (GTDB taxonomy): Bacteria > Bacillota > Clostridia > Oscillospirales > Butyricicoccaceae > Butyricicoccus_A. The sequence continues at coordinate 72,065 of JAUNSG010000014.1, forward strand.
GCCCGACCGAGGAGCAGAGACAGCACGCGGTTGCCAACTGGAAGCGCATGATCCAGATCGCGGTTGACATGGGAGTTCCGGTCATCAACACCGAGTTCTCCGGCGATCCGAACCAGCAGGAGATCTGCAACGGCATGTTCTTCCGTTCGATGGAGGAGCTTCTGCCGATCATTGAGCGCGAGGGCCTGCGTGTGGAGGTTCAGTCCCACCCGTACGACTTCTGCGAGC
>JAUNSG010000026.1 GCA_030539335.1 Eubacteriales bacterium
TCTTCCGGATCGAAAAAAGCGGGATAAGGAGCAATTTATCCGGTTTTCTGCGGCGGTTGACACGGCGTATTCGCAGAAATCGCCGGATACCATCGCCATGAGCTTTCTCGGCATCACAAATCGCGGGCGTTGCGTTGTGCTGGATGAGCGCGTCTACAACAACGCAGAGCTGCAAACGCCGATTGCACCGAGCGATACGGTGCGGAATCTCATCGCGTTTCTGGACCGCAATCGGACGGTCTGGGGATTTGCGCGGGATGTGTTCATTGACAGTGCGGATCAAGCCACACTGACCGAGTTTGCAAAGTACAAACGGCAGCATGGCTGCATCTATAACGCTGTCCCTGCGTGGAAAAAGATGACGATCATCGACCGCATCAACACGCAGCTCGGTTGGTTTGCTCATGAAGATTTCTTTGTTGTGGAGAGCTGCACGCATTACATCGCCGAGCTGAATACCTACAGCTGGCGTGAGGACAAGGACAACACACCGGAAGACCGAAACGACCACATGATTAACTCCGTGCAGTACGCATGGATTCCATACAAAAACAAGATCGGAGGACAACATGAGAGTAGGTGACAAAATCAGAACCATGATCCGTTCCTTTTTACGCATTGAACCGGCGAACCGTCAGAGCTTTCAGGTGCAGGAGGTGCTGGACTGGCAGGGCAACGCGTTTCAAAACCGCATCTGGTACCGCGGCGACGCATCCGAGCTGAATGAATTTTACCGGCAGTTCCCGGACCGTTCGACACAGCGCTTCTGGTCGGCTGTACCGACCAAGGGGTTGGAAATTCGTAAGATTCATACCGGCTTGCCCAAGGAGATCGTCGAGACACTGTCCGGATTGGTGATTGCCGATCTGAATGAGATCATCTTTCCGGCGGGAGAGGACACACAGGATGCAGCAAAGAGCGAGCTGTGGGAGCGCATCGCAGGGGAAAACCATCTGCACAGCCTGTTGGTTCGTGCACTGAACGGCTGTATGGTGATCGGCGACGGCGCGTTTAAGCTGTCGCTCGACCCGGCGTTGTCCGAACTTCCAATTTTGGAGTGGTATGACGGCGACCGCATCGAATTGGTACAGCGGCGCGGACGGCTTCAGGAGGTCATCTTCCTCAGTCACTATCCGAAAGGCTGCACGCTGCGGGAACATTACGGCTATGGTTACATCCAATACGAGCTGCTCCACGGAGAGACGCCGGTAGGGCTGGACTATCTCGATGAGACGGCACAGCTCCAAAACATTGCGTTTGATCCCTCGTTTTGCATGGCGATCCCGTTCCGGCTGAGGGAATCCAACAAGTGGCCGGGGCGCGGACAGAGCTTCTTTGAGGGGAAAACCGACAGCTTTGATGCCCTGGACGAGGCGTGGAGCCAGTGGGTACACGCCATGCGTACCTCCCGTCCGCGGCAGTACATCCCGGACAATCTGATTCCGCGCAATGAGACCAACGGCGCATTGCTCAAACCGAACGCCTTTGATTGTCAGTTCATCCAAACGGATCACGATCTGACCGAAGGGGCAACAAACCAGATTACATTGCAGCAGGCAGCGTTTTATGCTGAGCAGTACAACAGCACGTACATCACAGCGCTGGATTTGGCCTTGCAGGGGCTGATTTCGCCGTCAACGCTCGGCATTGACACCAAAAAGCTGGACAACGCCGAGGCACAGCGCGAAAAGGAAAAAACGACGCTGTACACACGTCAGCTGATGATTTCCGCGTTGACGGAAGCGCTGGAGCGGCTGGTCGATGTGACGTTTAAGGTCTATGCGACGGCGAACAAGCAGCCGGTCGAGGATACTGCGGTGGACATTGCCTTCGGAGAGTACGCAAACCCGTCGTTTGAAGCCGTCGTGGAGACGCTGTCCAATCCGAACACACCGATGAGCATCGAGGCGAAGGTGGATGAGCTGTGGGGCGATACCAAGGACGAGGACTGGAAACGGGCAGAGGTACAGCGGATTCGGGCTGAACAAGGCATGGTGGAATTGGATGAGCTGTCCCTGGCGGACGAAGTGGAGGAAAAGTGGGATGAAAGTCAAGGTAGCGAACAACATGTACCAGATGAACCGGAAGGAATTTCAGAGGCTACTCAAGCTGGCGTCTGAGCAGATTCCCTTCGGTATTTATGCCATTGAGAAAAACGATTATGCGGAATTGATGCGGGAGCGCTGTGAATCCAGAAGCCAGTTCAAGCAGCTTCGGCGGAATCTAAAGGCACGGGGATTCAAGGTCTATGCCAACGGAGTATGATATCACTGCGGCCTTTGAGGCGATAGAAAACGAGCTGATTTCCTCCATGATGCGCAACATGAAGCGCCATCGGGCGGAGGAAACCGACGAGGGATTCCTCTGGTCACAATGGCAGGCAGAACAGCTGCAAGCGCTTGCAGAATACAAGCGGCACGGCCGGACAAAATTTCACGCGCAGTTCCAGTCCATCAACAAGGACATCGAAAAACTGCTGCGGGAAGCAAAGAAGCAAGGCGGCATGGAACAGGAAGAGACGATCCTCCGGGCGATCCAACAGGGCGCGACACTGCGGCCGCGCGGAACCATGGATGCATCGTTTTTCCGGATCAACGAGCGCAAGCTGGATGCGCTGATTCAGGCCACGACAGAGGATATGACCAGGGCGGAAACTGCCATCCTGCGCCGGGCAGACGACCAATACCGCAAGGTTATTTTTAACGCCCAGGTCTATGCCAATACCGGAGCCGGTACCTATGAGAAAGCGGTGGATATGGCGACAAAGGATTTCCTGTCGAATGGAATCCAATGTGTAGTCTATTCCAACGGTGCACGGCATACGCTGGCCGATTATGCGGAAATGGCGATCCGTACAGCCTCCAAGCGGGCATATTTGCAAGGCGAAGGACAGAAGCGGCAGGAATGGGGCGTTACAACCGTCATCCTAAACAAGCGTGGCAATGCCTGTCCGAGATGTGCGCCGTTCTGCGGACAGGTGTTTATCGACGACGTGTGGAGCGGTGGGAAAGCGTCCGACGGCGGCTATCCGCTGTTGTCCAGCGCGATTGCAAAGGGATTGTACCATCCGCGCTGTAAGGACAGTCATACGACGTATTTTGAAGGAATCACGGAAGAACCCAAGCCGATGACGAAAGCGGAACGGGAAAAGCTGGTACAAGAGTACAATCGGAAGCAAAAACAGCAGTATGCCCGGCGTCAAGTAAAGAAATACCGCCGGCTGGCGGAGCATTCGCTGGATGAGGACAATCGACGTAAGTATGCCGCGAGAGCACAGGACTGGGAGACGGCGTACACAGATCTTGCAATTGATGGCGCAAACGAGAAAACCGTGCCGATTCCGGTTGCAAACTCTGTCGATTCTGGTATACTGAAAGCAGGAACACAGAACAGCGGGGGCGTCGATGTGCATTATGTAGGAAAGTTGGATCGGGATATTTACCGTTGCGTGACGGAGGATATTGTAACCGATGAGGTAATTATTACCGATGAACGGATAGGGCATATCAAAGAACGTCACCCGAATGATTTTGAGCGATACGAAAGATATATTACGGAAGCAATTGCTTCTCCGGATTTTATTTTAGAGGCAAATCGACCGAATACAGCTTTTGTATTAAAGCAGATTCAGGAAGATGAAAAGCAATTTGAACTCATCCTGCGATTGAAGGTTTCTGGAGATCCAGACAACTACAAGAATTCGGTGATTACATTCCTAAAAATCAGCGAAAAAAAGTGGAACAAATATTTGAGAAATAAAAATGTTCTTTACAAAAAGGAATAATCGGGCTATAATATAAGTACAATAATGAAGCTATTTGAGGTGGAAATTACGTGTCGCCACGCGCCACATGCTTTCGAGCAATGGGCAAAAGAAATGCAGGGGAATGGCACGCCTGCCAAATAGCCAGAACATGCGGAGCCGCCCTCGGGCGGCTTTTGCATCCCCATTTTTCAAAAACAGGATATCAGACCAGTATTGGCAGCATTGCCGACGCTGGTCTTTTTTCATGCCCGAAGGCGCAAAACTACGCGGAGACACCGGAGGAAGCAACAGGACCGGTGAGACACACCGAAAAAACTGGAAAACCAAACGAGAGCCGAAAGGAGATTATGTACCATGGCAGAACCAAACAACAATCCGGCCACAGAGCCGCAGGGCAATTCCCAGACGTCGGCGAATCCGCCGGCACAAGCTGTACCGGAGATCGACTACGAGAAGCTGGCAGGCGTTGTGGAGGGACGACAGCGCGCGGCGGGGGAATCCGCATTGAAAAACTATCTCAAGCAGCAGGGGCTGACATCGGAGCAGATGGAGGACGCGATCCGCACCTATAAGGAACAGCAGAAGGCGAACACGCCGGACATTGCAGCGATCCAGCAGGAGAATGTACAGCTCAAGGCACAGATTTTGCAGAGCCGCTTGAACGCAGAGGCGATGTCGCAGGCTGCGACGCTGAATGTCGATCCGGATACCGTCCCATACCTGATTAAGCTGGCAGATCTGTCCGGTGCGGTGGATGACAAGGGCAACATCCGCACCGAAGCGGTGAACGCTGCTCTGAATCAGGTTCTGACAGATATCCCGGCGCTCAAACAACAGGCAAACGAAAACCAGGGGTTTGTCCCCATCGGCGGGGATGGTGGCAGCGGGTCACAGTCGGCGGATGATGTGACGCGCAGCCGCTTCGGACTTCCGCCGAAGAAAAAGTAAGGAGGAAACCATACAATGGCAAATTCAATTGCACTGGCGAAGAACTATTCGCCGTATCTGGATGAAATTTATAAGGCCGCATCTGTGACGGAGGATCTGACCAGCGACAGCAATCTGATTCAGACCGGTGTCAATGCGAACGAGATCGTCTACCCGCAAATCGATGTGACCGGTCTGGGCGATTACGACCGCAATTCCGGTTATACCAACGGCGCGGTCAACGTCGAGTGGAAGACCACGAAGTTCAACTACGACCGCGGTACCAAGCTGGCGGTGGACAGCATGGACAACGAGGAAACCTTTGAGATCGCCTTTGGCCGTGCAGCCAATGAGCTGATGCGCACCCGCGTGGCGCCGGAGGCCGATGCGTTCACCTTTGCGACGCTGGCTGGCGTGTCTGGCATTTCCAAGGCGACTGCCGCGACCTATGCCGATGCATCGGCATTCCTGGCGGCCTTGATCGCGGCTAAGAACAAGATGGATGAGGACGAGGTGCCGGAGGAGGATCGCATTCTGTACGCGACACCGACGCTGCTCAATGGCGTGATGGGGTTGGATACCACCAAGAGCCGGGAGATTCTGGCGAGCTTTACTGCGACGAAGAAGGTACCGCAGTCGCGCTTTTATACCGCAATTGACCTGCTCGACGGCAAGACCAAGACGGACACGGAGGACGAGACTGCTGGTCATTACAAGAAGGCGGCCACAGGGAAGGACATCAATTTCCTGATCGTCCATAAGAGCTGTCTGATCAAGTGGGACAAGCATGTCGTGTCTTCCATCATTCCGCCGGAGAACAATCCGGACAGCGATGCCTACATCGTGAAGTACCGCAAGTACGGCATTGTGGATGTATTCAAGAATAAGGTTGCGGGGATTTATCTGAGCCATAAGGCGTAAGGAGGAAACGTCATGAGAACCGTAGGATTGGAAGTCAAAAAGAAGCCGCCGAAGAAGCCCACAGAAAAGCCGGAGGCGGACAAGTGACACCGTATGCCACGTTGGCGGATTGCAAGATGTACGGCTGCTTGCTCGACGAAGATGCAGACACCGCAGAACAGTGGCTGCACCGGGCAAGCCGTGACATCGATACGCTGACCTTCAACCGCATTCCGGCGCGCGGCGGACTCGCACAGCTTACGCCGTTTCAGCGGGAGATTGTAACCGAGGTCTGCTGTCGGCTGGCGGTATTTGAATCGGAAAACGCAGAGCTGCTGGATTCTGCCGTGACGTCGTATTCCATCAACGGCGTATCGGCGTCCTTCGGCAGCGGCTGGGGTGTGACGACGAAAAACGGCGTCGTGCTGCCGGTCAATCTGTATCAGCATCTGTGTCAGACCGGCTTGTGTGTCAGGACGGTGATGATATGAAATATCCACCGCTTGTGCCGAAAGCCCTGTGCAGGACCCCGATCCGCGTCACGATCCACCGGGAGGGGATTGACGAAGATGGTGCGCCGCTGACAGCCGTGACCGTACAAACCACATGCAACTGGCAGGACAGCGCGAGAATCATCCGGACGGACGAGACGCACAGCGTCCAGCTTTCCGGCGTTGCGCTGTTTTCCGGAGATCTGTGTCCGGAACTGGCGGTGATTGCCTCTGGGACGGTAGCTGTGTTTGGAGAACTGCGCACAATCTTCCGTGGGAGCAAGGCGCGCAATCCGGATGGAACCGTGAATTATACCCGATTGGAGTTGATTTGATGAAAGGCGTGACATCGCGAATTCAATTGAACATGGCGCGGATCAACCAGCTTGACCGGGCAAAAATCAAGGCGCTGGAGATGACGGGCGGGGCGATCCACACGGATCTGGTACAGTCGCAGACCATGCCGCGCAAGACCGGTGCATTACAGAATGAGAGTACCTTTGTGGATACCTCGAACAGCAACCGTGGGAGCGTGCAGATTGTATCCAGCACACCCTATGCTCGGCGGCTGTATTTTCATCCGGAGTATCATTTTCATCGAGAGCCGTGGGAACGTACCGGCTTTAAACGGGAAAATGGTGAGCTGGTTTTTGACGTACTGGATGAGGGCGAGGGCAACCCACACGCCGGAGGCGAATGGTTCGCGCCGTATCTGGCGGGCGGCGAGAAGGAGAATTTCGCCCCCAATAAATTTAAGCAGTTCTATCGACAGGAGGCGGGGGTATGACACTGGCAGATATTCGCGACTGGCTGAAAGACATTGCCGAGGCAGAGCATTACTACATCGGCAAGCTGGACCGCAAACAGCCGAAGTCCATCGGTGTGTATTCCCGGCAGACCAACAGTCCGCCGCGCATGGCGCTGGGAGGATTGGATCAGACCTCGTATGACAGCCAATCGATTTACATTCTGGTGCATTGGAATGAGAACGCACGGGAGACCGATGAGGCCGCAGCAGCGCTGTTTGACCGGCTGCGGCGCATGACAACAACCACCATTGCCGGAACGCGCGTTTACTACCTGCGTTTGGACACAACCGAAGCGGTCGATGTCGGAACGGACGAAAACGGTATGTATGAGCGCGTGATTTGGCTGACACTACTTTATGAAAGGAAATAAAAACGATGGCAAATACAATTGTAGGACCATTTCCGTGCTATGAAAATAAATTTGTGATTGGCACGAATGCAGAAGATGCAACAGCCGTTGCAAATGTCGAGACGTTTTCTGTGTCGTTTGACAATGGCGTCGAGGAATGGACGCCGTATGAAAACGAAGGGTGGATGAGTCGACTGCCGACTGCAAAGGCATTGACAATCTCCGTTACGGGCAAGCGAACGATTGGAGATACAGGCAATGATTTTGTAGCAGGTATGACATTCAAGAATGGCAGAAATGCCATGGCATATTTCGCATGGACATTTCCCGACGGCACAAAGGTTGAAATGGAAAATGCAGTTATCAACGTCACCAACGTTGGGGCAGGCGATTCGACCGGCGTTGCACCGCTCGAATTTGAGGTTATGTCGAATGGTAAGCCGACAGTCACCCTGCCGACAGCAAGCGCGTAAGAAAGGAGAAAATCAATATGGCAAAGGTAATTGATATCACGGAAAAGCTCACGTTTGAGCCGTTTCCAAAGCTGAAAATTAAGGATGTCGAGATAGAAGTCTGCAACGATGCGGAAACCGTTCTTCGGCTCCTTCAGATCGTGCAGGAGAGCGGGGAGCTGGAAGCTGTGCTCAAGTGCAGCGAGCTGTTGTTCAGCGAGAAGGATCGAAAGAGACTGGAAAAGCTCAAGCTGACCTTCCGCGACTATGCGGAGATTGTCACGGAGGCGATGAATCTGGCAACCGGAACGGATGAGGATGAACCGGGGGAAGAGGAGTCCCGTACTACGACTTGATTGACGATTTTGGATTGATCGTATCGTCATTTCGGACACAGTACGGGATGCGTCTGCGCGGCAATCTGAGTGAAATGCCGTGGGAGGAATTTTGCGATTTGTTGTCAGGGCTGGGAGCGGATACTCCACTGGGCAAGATCGTGGCAATCCGATCGGAGAACGACCGGGAGGTATTGAAGCACTTCACACCGGAGCAGCGGCGTATCCGCAGTGAATGGCAGCGCCGCGCTGCAAAGACTGTCAGCGCCGCAGAGGCGGCAAAAGCGCTGGAGCAGTTCCGTCAAGCGCTGATTTCTATGGCGGGAGGTGCTGTACAGACATGACAAAGATTAAATGTACACAGTGCGGGCAGACGCTATTGTTTGCCCGCATTTTTGATGGCGAAATCAAGTGCCCACGCTGTGGGACACGAAACGTCATCCGATACCCGAAATGGGTAGGACAGAGCCTAGAGCCTCACCGCGTGGATGGAACAGTGAGCGTCCGCGAGTAGCCGAGTAGAGAGCCGGAGCCTGCATTTTTCAATTTACAGAAAAGGCAGGTGAAGTATATGGCTATGGGTGAAGTCGGACGGGTATCGCTTGGCGCAGTGCTGGACAGTGCACCGTTTACCAAGGGCTTGAACAAACTGGCGGGAAAGGCTAAGGCCACGCTGGGGGCAGTGCTGTCGACGGCGGCCGTCGGGGCATTCAGCAAAAAATGTCTTGATCTCGGCTCCGATCTGGCAGAGGTACAGAATGTCGTTGATGTGACCTTCCGAACGATGTCCGACAGCGTGAATCAATGGGCGCAGTCGGCAGCAGGAACCTACGGTTTGTCAGAGACGATGGCTAAGCAGTACGTTGGTACCTTTGGCAGCATGGCCGAGGCGTTTGGATTTACCGAAAAGCAGGCGCTGGATATGTCTGAAACGCTGACCGGTTTGGCGGGCGATGTCGCGTCGTTCTACAACATCAGTCAGGACGAGGCGTACACCAAGCTGAAATCCGTGTTCTCCGGCGAAACCGAAACGCTCAAGGATTTGGGCATTGTCATGACGCAGAGCGCACTGGATGCGTATGCGCTGGCCAACGGATTCGGCAAGACCACTTCGGCGATGACCGAAATGGAGAAGGTTTCCCTGCGCTATGCGTTTGTGCAGGATCAGCTGACCAATGCAACAGGAGATTTTGCCCGGACACAGGATAGCTGGGCGAATCAGTGCCGCATTCTGTCGCTGCAAACCCAATCCGCTATGGCGGCAGTTGGTCAGGGTCTGATTAATCTACTGACACCGGCGATCAAGGCCATCAATGCAATGATGGGAAAGATCGTCCAGTTGGCGAATGCATTTCGTAGTCTGACCGAGCTGGTATTTGGAAAAACGAATAGCGGCGGATCGTCTGCGTTAAGCAATGATTTGAGCGCGGCTTCCAGTGCAGCGGACAATGTCGGGAGTTCAGCAGGTGATACTGCATCCAATCTTGACAGCGCAGCAAGTTCGGCTAAAAAGCTCAAGCGGGAGTTGCTGGGCTTTGACCAGATCACGAAATTATCCGACACTGATGATTCTACCTCATCAGCATCACCAACAAGCGGCGGAAGTATCGCTGCGAGTGGAATCCCCGCGGTGGATACCAATTCACTCGCACAGGGATCAGCGGCGGTTGACGGCCTGAACAGCAAGTTCACGAAGCTGCTTGAAGACATTCGCAAGGCGGTAAATCCGACCGTTGCGTCGCTAAAGCGGCTGTGGAACGAAGGATTGGCAGATCTGGGTAATTTTGCATGGACGGCACTGAAGGATTTTTATAGTCACTTCCTTGTTCCAGTGGGAAAATGGACATTCGGAGAAGGCATTCCGCGGTTTGTCGATGCGCTGAATACCGGGCTGTCAAAGGTGAATTGGAGCAAAATTAACAGTGGACTCGCAAATTTGTGGGATGCACTCGCGCCGTTTGCCGTGCACGTCGGTGAAGGTTTGCTGTGGCTCTGGGAAAAGGTTCTCGTTCCACTGGGCACATGGGCGATGAACGAGGTAGTTCCTCGGTTCCTAGAGACGCTGACCAATGTGCTGAATATCCTGAATCCGGTGCTTGAGGCACTCAAACCGTTGTTTGACTGGTTCTTTGAATCGGTATTGAAGCCGATAGCAGAATGGACAGCAGATCGTTTCCTTGACATATGGGACGGCATTAACGGGGTGCTGGATAAATTCGGAAAGTGGTGCAAGGATCATCCCACAGCGATTCAGAACATCGTACTTGCGGTTGGGAGTTTTGTTGCTACGTTCGTTGGTGCGCTCAAGATTGTTGGTATCATCGAAAAATTGAAAGCCGGTTTCACGACGCTAGTAAATGTGTTTGGGTCGATAAAATCGATTGGCGGTTTGATCTCCGGCGTATTCGGCGGAATGTCTCTCCCCGTTCTAGGTGTTGTTGCTGCCATTGCCGCCGCGATCTCCATCGGCGTTCTACTCTACAAGAACTGGGATACAATCAAAGCAAAAGCATCCGAGCTTTGGAGTGCAGTCAAGGAAAAATTCGATGCCATCAAAAACGCCATTTCCGATGCTATTGAAGGGGCGAAAAACGCTGTAAAGGAAAAATTCGATGCCATTAAAACTTCTGCTTCTGACGCAATCGAAGGCGCAAAGACAGCAGTCAAAGAGAAATTTGACGCGATCAAATCCAGCGTGAAGGAAAAGGCAGAGTCCATCAAAAAGACGGTCGGTGAGAAATTCGGCAAGGTCAAGGACGCCATGACTTCCGCGATGGAAACGGCGAAGAAGAACGTAAAAACAAAGCTGGATAATATGAAGTCAGCCTATCAACAGAACGGCGGCGGGATTAAGGGCGTTGTCGCGGCAAGTATGCAGGGCATACACGACTGCTATTCCAGTGGATACAATACGATCAATAAATTGACTGGCGGTCGCTTGGGTGACGTTGTATCGGCATTCAAATCCAAGCTCGGCAGCGCAAAATCCGTCGTCAATGATATTATGTCGTCGATCAAAAAGACCTTTACCGACAAAATTGACGCGGCAAAAGATGCGGTTCGCAGTGCGATTGACCGCATCAAGGGCTTTTTCAAGTTCAAATGGTCTCTGCCCAAGCTGAAGCTGCCACATCCGTATATTTCTGGAAAGTTCTCACTGAATCCACCCAGTGTACCGCATTTTGGTATCAAATGGTACCGCAAGGCGATGGATGATCCAATGCTGCTCGACAGAGCAACGATTTTTGGCGCATCGGGAAACAATTTGCTGGGGGCTGGGGAGGCCGGCCCAGAAGTGGTTGGCGGTGCGGGGGCACTGGCATCCATGATCCAGTCTGCCGTAAAATCCGGCATGGCGCAGATGATCCAACCACCGCCGCTGGCATCGGTAACGTCATCCAGCGCGGCGAGAGGAGAGCAGGATCAGATCAGCCGGATGCTTACAGACCTCCAGAGCACAGATCGGGATGACCGCATTATTGATCTGCTTTTGCAGATCATCAAGCTGTTGGAAACGCTGGATATCGTCCGCTTTGATATGGAGGCAATGCGCAAATGGATCATCAAAAAGACAAATGCCAACACACGAGCAAACGGTGGAAAATGTGAACTGGAAGTGTAAGGAGGACAAGCACAATGGCACAAATTCTTAAAGCAGGAGGTGTAACGCTGCCCTCCCCAGTTAAGATTTCTTCATCGGAGGAAATCATTTGGTCATCCCGGACCGGACGATCTGCCGCCTCGGGGAAGATGTTGGGGGATGTGATCGCAGAGAAAAAAACGGTCGACATCGAGTGGGGCGTGCTGACTGAAACAGAAATGAGCCGGATCGAGCACGCACTCACAGTTGGATTTTTTTCGTTCTCGCTGCAAGACTGCGGAGAGATTACGATTACAGTGTATCGTGGAACAATTAAGAAAGAACATTTGGGATATATCGGCGATGGTATTTATTATTATAAATCCGCTACGGTCAGTGTAATTCAGCAGTAAAGGAGGCAATAGAGTGCTAAAAACGTCAAGTCAGTTTGAGGCTGCTATTACGGCAGATGTCCGGGAAATTCAGGCGCGCTTCCTGCTGGCAGGAGAACCGATAGAGGGGAATATTAAGCAGGTCGTTGTCAATCAGGGAACTGGCTGCGACAGCAAGTTTACAATCGGTACGCTCTATTCATCCTACATGACTGCCCGGATCGAAGACTGTCCTACGCGATTGGAAAATCAGACAATCACGTTGCAGATTGGTGCTGTTTTGCCGGACAAGACCACGGAATGGGTGACGGTCGGTGTATACACGGTCGGAGCACCGGATACCGATGTATATGGTACAGAATTCACCGCGTATGGATCGTTGTCGATAAAATTCGGCGGAGCATACTATGCAGATGTGGCAGAGACGATTGCTACAACGGTAGCAAAGCTGGAACAGCAGACCGGATGCACGATTGATACTTCTGCCTTTTCAGCTACCACGCTCGACTTGACACCGGCACAGCCGTTTCAGGGCTTGCAGCAGCGGGAAGTATTAATGTACATCGCGTCGCTGCTGGGCGGCTTTGTGACGGAAAAAGCAGACGGGAATGTTGCGATCCGGAAATACACTGTGCAGCCGTCCGCATCCATCAACGCAGATCGGACGACAGAATTGTTCACATGCAACGACTTGGATTATCTCGTTACCGGTGTGTCGGTCATTGTATCGGAAGATACACAGGATGACGACGGCAACACAGTGACGGGTGTGTCCTACTCTTACGAGACGCCGAATCTCGTGGTGACGAATCCGTATATGACCAAGTCGCTGTTTGATTATATGGCACCGGTGGTGACTGGACTGCGGTTCCGGCCGGCAACGCTGCCCGTCACGATGGGAGATATCCGCTGGGAGGCGGGCGATGTTCTTTCCGTGACAGATGTTTCCGGGACAGTTTATACCGTCCCGTGCCTTGGCATAGTTCATACCTACGAGGGCGGACTGGACACGAAGGTCACGGCAGCCGGAAGCAGTACGACAGAACAGGATGCGAACTTTTCCGGCAGTCTGTCCGCGCGTGTGGAACGCAGTGAGGTTGCGCTGCTGATGGCGCAGAGCGCTATTTTGCAAAAGGCGTCTATTCAGGATCTGGCTGCGGTCAGGGCGCAAATTGAGAGCCTTGACGTTGAGCAGTTGAGCGCAGCCAGCGCGACGATCCAATTGTTTCAAGGAGATATTGCAAACATTAAAACTATCTTGTCCGGACAGATCGGGGCGGGAGAATTACAGGCGATTCATCTGACATCCGGCAATGTTGTCATTGACGATGCTGTGATCACAGACGCGATGATTGCGAACCTCTCGGCGTCAAAAATCTTGTCTGGCACGATCTATACCAATCTGGTCAATATCATGTCGCAGGACGGAAATTTGTCCATTGTTGACAATACGATTTTAGTCAAGGACGGTGCCGGTACGCCGCGCATCCAGATCGGCAAGGACGGGAAAGGCGACTACAATTACTATCTGTGGGATGCGGCCGGGAACCTGATGTGGGACGCTGACGGCGTCACGGAATCCGGCCTGAATGACGGCATTATTCGCGACATAAATGTTGCAGATGATGCGGCAATTCAAGGCAGCAAGCTCGACATTCAGTCCGTTGTGGAGCAAATCAATGAAGATGGTTCGACGAGGATCAACGCAGGGAAAGTTCAGATCGACGACACAACCCTCGACGTCGCCTATAAAACCGTGACGACCGCCGTCTCTACAGCGCAGTCTGCGGCAGATGTGGCGCAGGCAGGAGTCGATACGTTGCAAACTCGGACGACGACGCTGGAAACAGACCTATCGGCCGTACAGGGACAGATCGCCGCTAAAATTTGGGAATCGGATATTGACAATGCAGTTGGAACGATTTCAGAGCAGTATACGCAGATTACACAAGATGTGGACAGCATCACATCTCGTGTAGGAACGTTGACGACAACTACGGATCAGCTTTCTACGAGGCTAACAAGCGCAGAGTCCAACATTACGCAAAATGCAAACCAGATTACCATTGGAGTCCGCGAAGCAAAATCTGCGGCAGAAGCAGCACAAAGCACAGCAGATGCAAAGTTAAGTGCGAACGGATTATCTTTGAGTGTTGTCAATAGCGGAAATGGCTATAGTACATTATCGTTAAAATCCGGGAACACTGTGTTGGCCACCAGTGGGCAGATTACCCTCGGCGGTGATGTCGTCTTCACTTCCGCATTAAATGCGAAGGGTTATATCACGGGATCTGAGGTAAATAAGAATGTAACATCGATCTCCGGTAACGTGATAAAAACCGGTACGATTAGTGCCGATTTTATCCAATCTGGCACTCTAAATGCATCAAACATTAAAGTCACAAATTTAAAAGCAGAAGGAGTTAATTTAACCGGAAAATTCAAAATTGTTGGGACGGTAGGTGTCGTTTCTGGATCGAAAATATCGTATATTAAGCCGTTTTTTGAATTTGAAGATGGAATCATATCCGGAGGCGTTGGTTCAAAAACATATGGGACATTGGATTTTTCAAAGAAGGCAAGCTATACGAGCAAAAAGAAAACATATAAGGTTTATGCACTCGGAATAAGTTCAAAGTCTATTGTATTGAGGAGCCGATCTCTTTGGGTTGCAAGTACGGAGAGTTCTGCGAACATCCTGAAAGGGGTTACAGGGTGGATACCATATATAAGAACACCGGGCGGAGCATATGGAACGCTTCATTTCGTAAACGGAATACTGGTTGGAAAGTATAACAAAAAAAGGAGTAGCTAAAATGCAAACGTTTGATTATTATAAGTCTCTGATTGTCAGAAATGAAATAGACAATTGTATTCAAGCTGTAGCAGATAAGATTGGAGCGAATCAAATTGAGATGGTCGTTGCTGTGAATATGGTGCTTTGTGACCATCAAAAGCTCGCGCTGACGGAAAATGCATATGCCATGTTAGGCTGCGCAGATGGATCAAACAGGGCCAATGAAGAGGAGCAAGAATGCCATATATAATCCAAACAGTGAGTTATGATGAAGAAAATGACTCTTATGAAGATATATCATTTGTTACAGATTGTTATGGTGTGAGAAGTATCGTTGCGGATGATTCCAACGCAACGGTTTACTATGTCGAAAATCTGCCCGACGAAGACGATATTGACACGGCACAACTCACCCCACTTACAGCAGAGCAAATTGATTCGTTACCAGAGGATGACGATGACGGGGAACTGATTACCGATGACGCTTTTGATGTAGATGAAATCAATGCAAATGTAATCAATACTTCAAAATTAGTTTCAATTGTTGCCCAAATAATGAATGCAGATATAGAATCCGCTACCATCGAAACACTTCAAGCAGAACTGGCCAATATTGTAAGTTTACATGCACAAAATGCAAATTTAAACAACTTGATTGCAACAACCGCAAAATTGGTTAATGCGACCATAGAGAACGCTGATATAAACACGTTAAGTGCAGAGATTGCAAAAATAAAGTCTATCAGTGCACTTGCGGCCGAAGTAAGCACACTTGAAACCCAAAAGGCCAATGTGTCGCAATTAAATGCGGCTGAGGCAAGAATTCTAACGTTGGAAAGCGCTTCACTTACTGCTGACAGCGCGACCATCAAGGACTTACAGACCAATTCTCTCAAGGTAGACTTTGCGAATATTGACTACGAAAACGTCGATGTGAGCAATATCGCACAGTTGTTTGCAAACGTCGGGTTGATTGATCGTGCGACAATTGTGGACGGGCATATCACTGGATTTCTGGACGCGGTTGAGATTAACGCGAACAACATCACAGCCGGAACGTTAATTGCCGAACGGATCGCACTTGTGCAGACGGATGAGGACGGAAACCAGACCGGATTGATCTATGCACTGAACAATTTAGGCGAACTGCGCAGTAATTCAGTCAATACGATCGATGGCGCGGTGATTACCAAGCGGACCATCACAGCGGACCATATTGTGGCGAAGTCGCTGACAGCAAATGAGATCGATGTCGAGGATTTGTTTGCGCAGACGGTCACAGCGACCAATCTGACGATTTCCGGGAATAGTACGTTGAATGGCGTCACAGCAACGGATTTGACTGTGACGGGTAATAGCTCGTTTTCCGGTGAATTGAAGGGTGCGACTGGAAAGTTTTCAGGAGCCATAGAAGCGGCAAGCATTTCCGTCTTTACCACACCAGAAGGTGGCTATATGGCTGGACTGAGCGTAGCTAAATCTCAAGATCCGGAGGCTCCGGCAGGATATTTTGAAGTTACACTTGGCGTGTTGAAAAACAATGCGTGGACTAATTATTTTCAAATGACTAATGATAGTGCTGGATTTTCAGGAAACTTGAGAGTGGGTGGTACCGCAACGTTGTCGGGGAATGTGTCAGTTGGCGGCACACTTAATGGCTATAAAGTTGAAGGAAGAGTTGGTGCATGGTTCAGTGCAATCCCTGTAATCCGAAATGATGGAGTAATCGAACTGGGAAAATACATTGATTTTCACGCATCAAATACTGGAACGACGGATTACGATGTGCGTCTCACTGCGGAAAGTGGAAAACTGACATGCTCCGGTGCTCTATATGCTTCGAATTTTAATGGATACACCATAGCGGCAAACGTGCCAGCGGGCGCGAAATTTACGGATACTGTGTATACGTTGCCCGCATCAGCTCCAGGGAAACGAGGAGGAGCAGAATTGCTTGCGGGGACTTTTTCGATGGGATCGGTTGCAGCAGGAAGCTACCTAGACAAGACCTATACCTTTTCGAGCGGTACGTTTAGCGGCACACCGCATGTTGTTATCTGCAAGTATGAAACTGGAGCAGGAACATCTGCATCGGGAAATGCAGCAAGATCCATTACTCTGATGAAAAAGACAACAACTAGTATCACAGTACGTGCGTATAACAATTCTTCGTCATCGTGGTCTCCATACATATCATTTTTTGCAATCTATAGAGGATCGTAGGAGGATAATATGACCAATTTAAAGGTAATCAACACAATTCAGGCAATCAACAATAACAGTGATCTTCTCAAGAAGAAACTGCCGATCAAGGTGTTATTTGCGCTCAAGAGGAACATCTCCAAGCTCAACTCTGCGGCGGACGACTACCGAAACACGTTGGCAACACTGTGCGAGCAGCACGACGTTGATCCGGCGGAACTGAACGGTGGCATCAAGCCGGAGCTGATGACGGAGATCAATGCTCTTCTTGCGGAGGATGCAGATGTTGTAGTAGCAAAAATTCCAGTGGATATTTTGGAGCAGTGCGGGGATACCTACGATGCGCTGAACTACGCAGAACTTGAGGCGCTGGAGTTTATGTTGGAGGACGACGAATGACAGACACAATTTTATCGGCGCTGATCACGGGCGGACTTGCCCTGATCGGCGTAATCATCAGCAACATGGCCGCGAGCAGTAAAATGGAACAGCAGC
>JAUNSG010000027.1 GCA_030539335.1 Eubacteriales bacterium
CACCGAAGGTCGGCGGCGACAACATCGCCTGTGTTTCCTACTTCGGCTTCCCGGAAAAGATGGACAAGCAGGCGCCGGAAGCGCGCGAGATCATTGAGCGCGAACTGCTTGGCAAGTAAGCGTATATTATTCAGAATATAGGCTTTTGTGAAAATTAGAGAGATTAGAGAAATAGTAAGTAAAGCACCCATACAACTTCATTAAAGAAAGAGGGAAATAATATGAGTTTCTTGAATTCCACTCCCTGGGTTATCCTCACGTTCCTTGCATTTACGATTCTCGTAGCGGTAGTCGCAAGTGTAAAGACGAAGGGCGATAATCTGGAGTCTGCAGATGGTTACTTTCTGGCGAGCCGCTCCCTTCCGGGCGTGGTTATTGCCGGTTCCCTTCTGCTGACCAACCTGTCTGCGGAACAGTTGGTAGGTCTGAACGGTCAGTCTTGGCAGACCAATATGTCCCCGAGCGCATTTGAGGTCGGTTCGATCTTCACTCTGCTGTTCCTGGCACATTACTTCCTGCCGAATTATCTGAAGATGGGCACTACGACCATCCCGGCGATGATGGAGGAGCGCTTTGGAACTCCGGTTAAGCTGATGTTTTCCGCCATCATTGTTGTGATGTATTCCATCCTGAACCTGCCGGTTATCCTGTACTCCGGTGCGGTTGCGTTTGTACAGATCTTCAACTTTGACTCGGTGTTTGGCGGCAACCAGTTTATGGCCATCGCTGTGCTCTGTGTTGTCATCGGTATTGTAGGCGCCTGCTACGCCATCTTCGGCGGATTGAAGGCCGTAGCGGTATCCGATACCATCAACGGCATCGGCCTGCTGGTAGCTGGTTTCCTGATTCCGTTCATCGCGCTGGCTGTTTTGGGCCAGGAGACTTCGAGTGGCGGTATGCTGGATGGATTCACCTATATTTTGCAGCATGAGCCGGAGAAGCTGAATGCGTGGTCCGCATGGAATTCGGCGCAGCCGAACCTGCCGTGGCCGCTGATCTTCACCGGAATGCTGTTCTCCAACCTGTATTGGTGGTGCTGCAACCAGTCGTTCGTACAGCGTTCGCTGGCGGCAAAGTCCCTGGCGGAAGGCCAGAAAGGCGCGATTTACTGCGGATTCCTGAAGTGTATTGGTCCGCTGTACCTGATTTTCCCGGGCATCATTGCGTATCATCTGCCGTCCATTCAGGAGCGCATCAATTCGTCCGCTTCCCCGATCGACATGGCATACCCGGCACTGATTGCAAAGGTCGTTCCGACCCCGATCATGGGCTTCTTCGCCGCCGTTCTGTTCGGTGCGATCCTGTCCTCCTTTAACTCCGTTCTGAACTCGGCGTGCACGATGTTTACGCTGGATATTTATCGCACCACGATTGGCAAGGGCGCTTCGGATGCAAAGTGCGTAAAGGTATCCAAGACCTATGGCACGATCGCCGCTATCGTTGCGATCGCTATCTCCCCGTTTATCATGTATGCAAACGGTATCACGACGTTCCTGAATTCGATGGCGAACTTCCTGTCGCTGCCGGTGCTGTGTACAGTTCTGGGCGTTATTCTGTTCCGTCGTATTCCGAAGTTTACCCCGTATCTGATTACGGCGATCCACTTCATCGTTTACGGTATATTCCTGGTTGTGAAACCGTGCTATCCGGGAACGACGGAAGAAATCCACTACCTGTATGCGATGGCGGTTCTGTTCCCGATCTTCATGATTATCATGTATGTTTTGAACAAGACCAGCAAGGAGCCGGAATATCAGGTTCCAGATGTCAAGGCAGTCGATATGACCCCGTGGAAATATCGTTGGCCGGTTACCATTGTTGGTTTGATCGTAGCAGCGGTATTCTACCTTGTCTTCTCGCCGCTCGGCATCGCTGCATAAGCATCGGAGAGTAACACAAATACATCCCTTTTCAACAAAACAGAAAACTCCTTGTTTTAGGTTTTCGTGCGGAGCCTCCTGCATTCCGGAAATTTGCAGGAGGCTCCAACCGGAAACACAATGCCCGAAGCCCCCATTGCTGATTCTTTTGATATAACGCTGACAAACCTCTGGATTGCCGCGCAATACCGCGGACCGAATCCGGTTTCCATAAATTTGCTATCATCCAAATATCCGTTCTCTCTTTCATCATGGGTTTCCTGCCCTCCCGGGAAAATTTTTCGGGAGAGGGCAGGGAACACATCCTACTAACCGACGGATTTGCTTGGGAAATGCGGTATTGCCGTTGTTTCCTATCCTTTATCTCTTCCAAAACAAACCTCCTGCATATCGAAATATTGCAGGAGGTTTGCCTTCTCTCCGACGAAATGTTTGTCGATTTTTAAAAAAGTATGGGAAAGACCCTTGCAATTGTTACAAAAAAGAGTATAATCATAACTACGAGAATAGGACGGAGGAACCCAACACTTCCTCCTGCCGAAGGGCATTCCATTCTCAATATATCCTTTATATCTTTCAAAAGAGCCCCCTGCACTTTCCGGAAAATTGTGCAGGGGGCTCGCCCATTGTTTTTTATTCCAGTACCGTCAGGAAGTTTTGGATCCGCCCGATGTCGCCGAGCAGCTCCTGACGCTGCTTTCCGATCATCAGCTCTTTGTTGCTGCGGACATAGGCTTCACTGCCGTACTGCCCGATGAACCAGGTACAGAAGAAGTTTGTATTCAACTCTGTGACAAACACGACCAGTTCCTGGCTTTTGCCAAAGGCGGACTCCAGGAAGGCAAAGGTGTGCTCCAGCTTGCGCGAGGCGGCCTCGCTCTGCGTGTCCATCGCCTCCACTTCCGCCTGGAACCGTTCGGACAGCGCTGCAAAGCCCTCCTCCGGATCGCGGATCGCGTGGGAGGAGAGGAAGGTGCGGTCCTCCTCCAGCGCTTGTGCCGCGCGGCGCAGGGCAGCGGCCTCCCGCCGATCGACAGTGGATGCCTTTTGCCGGGACTCCAGGGACTGACGGATGCGGGCGGCTTCCTCCGCGAGCAGTTCGGATAAGTCCTCCTGTTCGAGAGAACGCTTGATGGATTTCAGGCTGTCGAACAGACGGGTGACAAACTGGTCCGTATAATACGCGGTGGAAAAATCCTCGGTCAGACGGCCGAGCAGCAGGCCAATAACGCTCAGACGTTCGTCGAACGGTGCGCTTTGCAGGCGTTCAATGGCCGGGGCAGGGCGCTGTCCACGGAGGATTTCGTCCACGTGGTAGTCCGACTGATATTTGCAGAACAGGTCATAGTAGGCCGCAAAATCGCGGGCAATGCGCGGGTGCTGCAAATATTCCAGAATGACCGGCTCGTCGATCGGAAGCGCAAGAGCCTCACTGGTGAGCAGGAACTGGGAGAGATCCTCCCAGCCGCGCGCTGTGACGAAGCTCTGTCCGTCCACCGTTGTTTCGAAGGCGTAAAAGTGCTGTTTTTTGATATCCAGATAGGACAGGATGGCCGGATGGATGTGGTGGCGATACGCATATTTTTTCCAGACGTCAAAATTTTCCTCGACGTCGATGCGTTTGAGCCGGTCGAGCGTGACCACATCGAAATCGCGGACGGACTTGTTGTATTCGGGCGGGTTTCCGGCCGCGACGATGACCCAGCCCTCCGGAACCAGATGGCTGCCGAAGGATTTTCTCTGTAGGAACTGCAGCATAGTCGGGGCGAGTGTTTCGGAAACGCAGTTGATTTCGTCCAGAAACAGGATGCCTTCGCGCAGACCGGTTTCCTCCATTTTTTCATACACCGCGGCGATGATTTCACTCATGGTGTATTCGGTGATGGTGTATTCGGCGCCGCCGAAGCTCCGCTTGGTGAGGAAGGGAAGGCCGATGGCGCTCTGTCGCGTGTGGTGCGTGATGGTATAGGAGACCAGCGCGATACCGCATTCCGCGGCAGCCTGTTCCATGATCGCGGTCTTTCCGATGCCCGGAGGGCCCATCAGCAAAATCGGACGCTGGTGGACGGACGGGATGCGATAGCTGCCGTCCTCCTCCTTGGCCAGATAGGCACGGATGGTGTGGATGATTTCCTGTTTTGCGCGTAAAATGTTCATGATTTTGTTCCTCTTGTGATATCGTCCGGATGGAGGACGAGCTTCATGGCCCAGGGCGGGACCGGATGGTCGGCATAGGTGTCCTCCAAAAACAGAAACGCCGTATCATACGGCGGGCGTTTTTGCGGATAGACGCCAAAGCCGTCGGTAAAAAACAGCAGCCCCTGCAGATGCAGTAGCTCGCCCTGACGCTGGAGCTGTTCCACATAGTCAAAGACCGGACGAAAATCCGTGTCGCCGCTGCCCTTTACCGCAAAGGTGCGCAGCGCTTCGGTCAGATGAGTGGTATCGGTAATTTTGAGGTCGGATTGGATGTCCGCGTCGCACTGAATGATGTGGACGTTGACCGAGCGGAAAAAGCTGCCGCTGTCCAGCAGCAGGGTGACGGTCTGTTCGAGAAAGCGCCGCACAAGCTCCCCGCTGCACGAGCCGGAGGTATCCACCGCGATGACAAATTCGTGGATTTTCCGCGCCTCGCGGTGCTCCAATTCCTCGATCAGCGGCATGTTTTTGTATAACTGCATGCTGTAATGATAAAAGCCGTAGTCAAAGCTGTCCGGGTCGATCGCGACCTCTTCGCGTGTGACAGCGAATTTCTGTAGGAAACGCCGGTAGTCATAGTGTGGGCGGTTTTGGATGTGAAGCTGCTGCAGAAGATGTCCCGCCATGAGGGTTTGCTGCTGATGGAACGTCTCCATAGAGGTCTGTGTTTTCTGGCCGATGTCCTGCCAGGTCTGTTCCACCTCATCGCGGTCGGGCGGGGATGGGGTGTCCGACGGAGGGTCATCGGAGGACGATGGCTTGTTTTGCCGGTCGTCCTGCAATTGCTCCCAGAACTTGTGGTCGTCGGCGAGGAATTCCTTCTGCATGGCCTGTTTGGTCAGATAGGGAAGCTTTTCGAGCAGAGGATAGATCTGTTCCGCGTTAAGCACCGGAATCTGGAAACGGTCGTAGTATTCCTGCCGGCGGTCGGGAATCAGGCGCTGGACACAGGGGTAGTCCATGGAGTCCAGAATGGATTCCACCGCGATATCACAGGCAAGATTCCAGTCCTCCCTGTCACGGTCCCCGGCCTGTGTCATGTGGCGGAAGATGCAGTGCAGCACCATATGCAGGTAGGTGCGGTTGACGCCGACCGGGTCGTCCTGATAGGCGGCCGCCAGATAGGTTGGGTTGTAGAAAATATGCACACCGTCCGTCGCAATCGTGCGGGTGTTGAGATTCAGGTCGTACGACAGGGCGGACAGCGCGAGGTCAAGGAACCGCATGGAAAGATACAGCTCACTGCGGGACAGGGATAAGATGCGGGTTCCGATTTGGATCAGTTCCTGATGCAACGCATTCATAAACGCAGCTCCTATAAGGAAAAACGGCGGTGTGGCCGTCCGAAGTGGGAAAGGCGGTAATCCATCAGCAGGCTGACTGCCTCCGGGAAATCTTTTTCTGCGGCAGAGGCGATCGCGGTTTCCAGTGTTTCGCGGTTGAGCTGTTTCTCATCAAGCAAAAGCTGGAGACGGGGAAGGTCGCGTGTGTTCAAAACAGCCGCGATCACCGCATCTGCGTGCTCGCGCAGATAGGCGAGATAGACCTCCCGATCCGCGCTGCGCAGCCGATAGGGGTACAGCAGGCGGGAAAACGCGATCGTTTGGACAACATCCGGTTCGTCTTCCCGCACGGCACGGGGGAAGGTGCGGTCATATTCCGCAAAATCCACACCGTCGCGCGTGACGCACATGCGGTAGAACGAGCCGGAGCCATAGGTTACTGAGCGGAATTCGCGCGGCGGGATGATTTCCTGGAAGGTATAATCGTATTCCGGGAACAGCAGAACCGCCGTTTGACCGTCGTCCGTGGTGATCGTCAGTGTGATTTCGTTGGAAAAATCCGTCACAATGCTCTTGAGATAGGTCAGACCGCGGACGGAAATACGGTGCAGGCTGCGACAGTTTTTAAAGGCGCCGTCGCCGACCGAGTGCAGGCCGTTCTGCAAAATCAGCTGCTCCAGTGCAGAGCAGTTGTAGAAGGCGTGGTTGCCGATGGTATGGATGCTTCCGGGGAGTGTGACGCGCTTCAGATTGGGCTGCTGTGCGAAGGCATAGTTGCCGATTTCACACACCGGCTGTCCGTTCCAACGGTCCGGAACGGTGAGAAAGGCAGCGGTGCTGCTGCATTTTGTCAGTACAATTCCGCGTTTGCTCGGTTCAAAGATCCATGGTTCCATTCCATACTGCTCCTCTGTGCATTGGTATCGACACTATTTTACCACGCAGATGGATAATCTTCCACTGAAATATCCATGAGAATGGTGTGTTTGGTCAAGCGCGGTTGGAAAACGGCAAGGCTTGACAGCAACCGGTGGAGATGTTACGATACTATCAGTTGGAAAAGATTGTCGAAAAAGGACGAATCGCTGGTGCATGACAGGGGAAAAGAGAGCGTTCCTATGAGACTTCGAGTAGCAATATGCAAGGTTGAGGCGGCACAAAGGGCATTTTTGTGCTTTTTCCGGTTGTATCCGACCCTTCAAAGAATAGTATAACCGCGTAGGATGGAAGAAATTTTAATTTCGACCGTTTGGCGCGGTTTTATTTATATAGAATTGGTGAAATTTTGAAGGAGGATAACGCGTATGAAGAAGAGACGAGGAATGGCGCTGCTGCTGGCAGGTACTCTGTGTGTATCGTCCGGCATAGCGCTCGCAGCAGAGCCGGATTTGGAAACCTGGGAGAAGGTTTTGATCGGGACGCAATCCGAAGAGGAATCGACGGCGGACGGGGAAACGGTTTCGGATTTTGTGGAGTATATCACGCTGAATGACGAGGAGGACGGAAACCGGTGTGGTGACACGGCCTATTGGTCGTTTGCGGACGGGACGCTGGCGATCTGTGGCAGTGGGGAAGTCGACAGCAGCCCCTGGTATGAGGCATATCGTGAGGAGATTGAGACGGTAGTCCTCGGCGCGGAGATCACCGAGGTTGGCGATCTCTTCTCCAATGGCAGCTATCCTAATTTACAGGCATTTGTTGTGGAGGAGTCGGAGGAGATCGATCCGGCCTATGGTGCGCTGGACGGGATTCTGATCCAACAGGTGATGGAAGACGGCGAATTTGCCGGATACCAGGTCGTGCGCTGCCCGGAGAATCGTGCTGCGTCGTGTGATTTGTCCGGCTATGAAAGCCTTGTGCGGATTGGCGCCGATGCATTTGCGGGCTGTACCAGGCTGGAATCGGTAAGGCTGCCGAGCACCGTCACGGAAATAGAGGATTCTGCCTTTCGAGGCTGTACAAGCCTTTCGGACATTGTGATTCCGAATAAGGTGACGGAATTCGGAGAGGAAGCGTTTCGAAGCTGCACGAGCTTGGCGGAGATCGAAATTCCGGAAAACATTGTAGTTATGGGAGGATCTGTGTTTCGGAACTGTACGAGCCTCTCGGAGATTGTCATTCCATCCGGTGTCACGAAGCTGGAGGACGGCGCGTTTCAGGACTGTACCAGCCTGACTGCGGTTGCGCTTCCGGATGGCCTCACGGCGCTCGCGGATTCGGTGTTCTCCGGCTGCAGTGCCCTTGCCCGGATTACCTTGCCGGATGCCCTGTCGGACCTGGGCGCGTATGCATTTTACGGCTGCAGCTCTCTTGAAACCATCCGAATACCGGAAGGGGTGACGGAGCTTGGCGACGCTGCGTTTGCCGGCTGCGCATCCCTGGAATCCATTGCCCTTCCGGAGAAGCTGGAGACGATTGGAGGTGGAGCGTTCCAAGGCTGCAATCAGCTCGGGAGCATTACCCTGCCGGAAACGGTGTCGAGTATTGGGGAGGCCGCGTTTGAGGGATGTACTTCCCTGACGGTTTATGGCTACACCAATTCGGCGGTGCAGGCATATATGGAGAGCAACAACTTGTCGTTTGTGGCATTGAATGAACCGCCTCATGAACACCAGTATGAGGAAAGCACAATCACCAAGGCGGCGACCTGCACGGAAGATGGTGTGAGAACGGATACCTGCTCCTGTGGAGCGACAAAGTCCGAGATCATTCCGGCGACGGGGCATGCCTACGGCGCGTGGGTGGTGACGACAGCTCCGACCTGTACAGATAAGGGAGAAGAAACCCGGATCTGCCAGAATGACAACCGCCATCAGGAGACCCGTTCGGTCGATGCATTGGTTCATGACAAGGATTCCGGCACGATTGACAGAGCGGCGACCTGCGGCACCGAGGGAATAAAGATCGAACGGTGCCGGACCTGTGGGAAAGAAATCGGGCGTGAAATCATTCCGGCAACCGGAAAGCACACCAATAAGACCACAACCACAAAGGCAAAGCCGGGCAAGAATGGAAGTATCATTACCAAATGCACGACCTGCGGTGCGGTGGAGAGCAATACGGTAATCGCTGCCCCGAAAACAATGGTTTTGTCCAAAACCGCTTATACCTATAATAAGAAGGTGCGAAAGCCTTCCGTTACGGTGAAGGATGCCAATGGGAAGACGATCACGGCGAGCAATTATACCGTTTCCTATGCATCCGGGCGAAAGAATGTCGGGACATATAAAATAACCGTCAAATTCAAGAGCAGCAATCAGAAATACACCGGCTCTCTGAAGGAGTCGTTTACCATCGTTCCGAAGGCCACAACGATCCGGAGCGTGACCGCGGCGTCCAAAGGGTTTACGGTGAAGTGGAACAAACAGACAACACAGACAACCGGATATCAGATTCAGTATGCGGCCAACAAGGAGTTCCGCGGGGCAAAGACGGTGTCGGTTTCCAAAAATAAAACGGTGTCCCGGAAGGTCAAAAAGCTGAAGGCAAAGAAAAAATATTATGTCCGGCTGCGGACCTATAAAGTGGTAGGTGGAAAGAAGCATTACTCGTCCTGGACAAAGAGCAAAACCGTCACGACGAAAAAATAATACAAAAGCGGACAGGCAAAAGAAATGGCTCAGCACGAAAAAATTCGTGCTGAGCCGGAATATGGAGCAGATAACGGGAGTCGAACCCGCCTGTCCAGCTTGGGAAGCTGGCGTTCTACCGATGAACTATATCTGCATGATTCCAGTATATCACATCGCGGAAAAAAGTCAAGAGAAGGAAGGCGTTCTGTTCTCGACGTGTTTTTACGAAAACCGTGTGGCGAGCAAAGAAAATTGGAAAAAGCCCTTGACTTCTGTCGGAAACTTTGCTATATTATACAAGCGCGTTAGATGAATGCGTACAATGTGTGAGGAAGAACCCCCACATTTTTCGATACTCTTTTGCTGGAAAACAGGCAAAAGACCGTTTGCCTCTGTAGCTCAGTTGGTAGAGCAGGGGACTGAAAATCCCCGTGTCGGTGGTTCGATTCCGCCCGGAGGCACCAAATATGCGGATGTAGCTCATCTGGTAGAGCGCCACCTTGCCAAGGTGGAGGTAGCGAGTTCGAGCCTCGTCATCCGCTCCATATTAAAGGTCGATTGCGAAAGTGATCGACCATTTTTCATGTTTGAAAACGGGAGAATAGAACTCGCTGCCTCCACCGTAAGCCGAAGGCGGTTGAAATCGCGAGGTCGGGTTCCCTGGAAAATCGAAGCAGAGCGAAGATTTTTTAGGGTGTGATAGCGGGTTCGAGCCTCGTCATCCGCTCCATATTAAAGGTCGATTGCGAAAGTGATCGACCATTTTTCATGTTTGAAAACGGGAGAATAGAACTCGCTGCCTCCACCGTAAGCCGAAGGCGGTTGAAATCGCGAGGTCGGGTTCCCTGGAAAATCGAAGCAGAGCGAAGATTTTTTAGGGTGTGATAGCGGGTTCGAGCCTCGTCATCCGCTCCATATTAAAGGCCGATTGCTTTTGCGATCGGCTTTTTACGTTTTGTTTTAATCATTGCAGTCTGCGCCGGAACAAAACAAAAATTGCAATACTGCGCAAATCATGCTACAATACGGATGATTCTATCGGATTAGACGGAGCGAAAACTATGCCAGGATTACAAATTGGTTCGGTTGCTGTGGAAGGACGGTTCCTCATGGCGCCGATGGCGGGAGTGACAGACCGTGCATTCCGCCAGATCTGTCGGGACTGCGGCGCAGCGCTGACGGTGAGTGAAATGATCTCCACCCGTGCGTTGCTGTTTCAGGACAAAAAAACACGGCAGCTTCTGCAGCTGGCGCCCAACGAACAGCCGGGCTGGATTCAGATTTTCGGACATGAGCCGGAAAGTATGGCGGAAGGTGCGGTCAAGGCGCTGGAGATATCCGGGGCAAAGCTGTTGGACATCAATATGGGCTGTCCTGCACCGAAGATTGTGCGCGGCGGAGATGGCAGCGCGCTGATGCGTGAGCCGCAGCAGGCGGCATCGGTCATTCGTGCGGTTGTTTCGGCGGTTTCCGTTCCGGTCACGGTGAAATTCCGCAAGGGCTGGGATGAGGAGAGTATCAATTATCTGGACTTTGCCCGTATGGCGCAGGATTGTGGTGCAGCTGCGGTTACACTGCATGGGCGGACGCGGACACAGATGTATGCCGGAAAAGCCGATTGGGATGCGATTGCACAGGTCAAACAGGCATTGGACATTCCGGTCATTGCCAATGGGGATGTGGCATCCGCAGAGGACGCACAGGCTATCCTCCGGCATACCGGTGCCGATGGCGTTATGATCGGCAGAGGAGCGCTCGGAAACCCATGGCTGTTTGCGCAGTGCCAGGCAATGGATGACGGAAGAGAAATCCCGCAGACGCCGGAACTGGCAGAACGCCTGCGCACCGCGCAGCGTCAGATTGCATTGGCAAGAAGCTACAAGGGAGAACGGATTGCAATGCTGGAAGCGAGAAAGCATCTGGCATGGTATGTAAAAGGAATCCGAGGGATGAAGAAACGAAAAGCAAAGATATCATCACTTACCTCGCTGGATCAGCTGGATGATTTGATAAACGAGGTGCTGGAAACGGCGGGAGGAAACCATGTTTGACGAAGGCAGGGCGATTGAGCGGCTGCTCTCGGGCGATTCCGAGGTTGCAGAGAAGATCGTCAACCAGTTTGAAGCGGCGGTCTATCAATACTGCCTGTATTTTCTGGGCAACCAGCGTGGAGCCGAGGAAGCGGCGATTGCAGTATTTGTCCGCCTGTTTTCCCAGCTCGGACCGGAACTGACAGAGGCATCGCTGAAGGAATGGATCATGCGCATTGCCGTCAATGTCTGTGCCGATTTGCAGCGGCATCATCGCAGCCGGCGGGAAAAGGCGGAGAGCTTTGAGGAGCAGTTGGGCGCTGCCTTGCAGCGTCTCGTGCGGCAGCAGAGGACGATTTTGCTGCTGAGCGATCTGATCGGAATGGACCAGAAAACGATTGGATCGATTCTGGAGATGGAAGAGAAGACGGTTTGCCAGCGTCTGGCGCGTGCGCGCAACAACCTCTGCGATTTCCTGATCCAGAGCGGGGCCGAGCTGGAGGGCAGAAAGCTGCCGCGCAGTCGGGACCGGCACAGCCAGTCCTATCGTGACCTGTGCAGCCGGTATGTGGATGACCATCTGGAAGAGGCGGAGAAAAAGCAGCTGCTGGATCATATTCAGGAATGCCCGGTCTGTGCCGCGTACCTGCAGGATCTGACCAAGATCGGCAGAGCGCTGTCGCATATGAGTGAGAACGGTATGCCGGACAGCCTCAAAGCGGATATCATGGAAGCCGTCCGGATGCAGGCACAAAAGGCACAGGAGGGAATGCGCCGACGGATGCACTTCCCGGTCTTTACGCTGATTGCTGTGGCGGCAGTCGTCGTCCTGCTGGTTTGCAGCGGAAGCTTTGGCGGGCTGCTGGTCGATTCGGATGATGTATATGATAAGGTGATCCAGGCCAATGGCGGCAGTATGCAGCTCACCGCACAGGACAGCATGGAATTCGGCGCGGGAGAGATCCCGGAAAGCGTGCTGGCCAGCAGCTATTCGTTCGCGATTGCTGCTGTCGGCGGGGAAGGGCTTCCGGAGTTTTCTACGGAGGCAACGGCGATCGCAACCGACGAACAGAACCGGACCTATTATGAGGTGGACAGCGATCTCGCCTCGGTGGAGCGCCTGACGGAAATGCTGGAGAACGTGAATTATCGGACACTGCCGATTTATGATAATCAGATTGTCATTGCGGGAACGGCGCAGAATGGACTGCTCGTCATCGTGCCGGAGACCGAGGAATAGCGGGCTGGCGGGAGCAGATGCGGTGCATTTGCTCCCGTTTTGATGGAAAAAACGGCGGAATGAGCGAATTGACGAAAAAAACAGGCGGAAAATTTGAAAATACGTGAATATTTTTGTTGACATGGGAGGATAATCGTAGTAAACTAGAGAAGCATTCGTGAGAGCACGAATGAGCGATGAAACTGGAGATTGCTGCTTCGGCAGGTAACTTCGGTGGAGTAAGTCCGACAATCGGGCGGTTGAGACAACTGCTAACTTATCACGGCATGTTCCTGTGTAAGTTCGGTACTGGCGGCAGTATGCCGTTAAGCCGACAGCATGAACCACTGCGGTGCAAATAAGCCGGATCGTAAAACCATAGGATTGTTTTGCCCGGTTTTTCTTATGCCCTGAGGTTGATACACACGGAAGGGTTGCAGTATCTCTCCGAACGCGAGGACGCATTATTATAATGTAGTGTTCGAGGAGGAAAACACACAATGGCAAACGCAGAGAAAATCAGAATCAGACTGAAAGCTTACGATCATTCGCTGATCGACCAGGCATCCGAGAAGATCGTCGAGACCGCAAAGCGCACCGGCGCTAAGGTTTCCGGCCCGATCCCGCTGCCGACCGAGCGCGAAATCGTTACCATTCTTCGTGCGGTACACAAGTACAAGGACAGCCGTGAGCAGTTCGAGCGCCGCACCCACAAGAGACTGATTGACATCATCAACCCGGGTCAGAAGACCGTAGAGACGCTCATGACTCTGGATCTTCCGGCTGGCGTTGAGATCGAGATTAAGCTTTAATTTTGCCTGAGTCGCTTTGGCGGCAAGGTCAAGTTGGTTTGCGGAAACCGCAGGCCAACCAATAACCTATAAGGAGGAAACATCAAAATGCAAAAGGCAATTATCGGCAAGAAAATCGGTATGACCCAGATTTTTGACGCTGACGGCAAGGTAATTCCGGTTACCGTAATCGAAGCTGGCCCGTGCTCTGTAACTCAGCTCAAGACTGAGGAGAAGGAAGGCTACAACGCAGTTCAGCTCGGTTTTGCCGACGTAAGCGAGCGCAAGCTCAACAAGCCGCAGCTCGGCCATCTGAAGAAGGCCGGCGAGGCAGTAAAGAAGTATTTGAAGGAATTCCGTCTGGATGACTGCTCCCAGTACAACCTGGGCGACGTCCTGAAGGCTGACGTCTTCGCAGAAGGCGACAGCGTGGACATCACCGGCATCAGCAAGGGCAAGGGCTACGCTGGCGTCATCAAGCGTCACGGCGCACACCGCTCCCCGATGAGCCACGGTGCTGGCCCGATGCACAGACACCAGGGTTCCATGGGCGCATGCTCTTCCCCGTCCCGTGTCTTCAAGGGCAAGATGATGCCTGGCCAGATGGGCAATGAGCAGGTTACCGTCCAGAATCTTGACGTAGTCAAGGTTGATCCGGAACTGAACATGATCGCCGTTCGCGGCGCCGTCCCGGGACCGAAGGGCGGAATCGTGTTCCTCAAGAACACCGTTAAGAACGCCTAAGGAAAGGGAAAGGAGGATACATCATGCCTAATGTAGCAGTTTATGATATGACCGGCGCTAAGACCGGCGAAATGGAACTGAGCGAAGCAGTCTTCGGTATTGAGCCGAACGAAGTAGTTCTGCACGAAGCAGTAAAGAACTATCTGGCCAACCAGAGACAGGGCACTCAGTCCACCCTGACCCGTTCTGAGGTCAGAGGCGGCGGCATCAAGCCGTGGAGACAGAAGGGCACCGGCCGTGCTCGTCAGGGCTCCATCCGCGCACCGCAGTGGACTCACGGCGGCATCGCACTCGGCCCGAAGCCGAGAAGCTACAACTACTCGCTGAACAAGAAGACCAAGCGTCTGGCAATGCGTTCCGCACTGTCCGCTAAGGTTCAGGCTGGCGAGATCGTTGTTGTTGACAATCTCGACATGAGCGAGATCAAGACCAAGAGCTTTGTTGCATTCCTGAAGAGCATCGATTGCAATACCAAGAGCCTGGTTGTTACTCCGGAAGTTCGTTTCAACGTGGTTAAGTCCGCAGCAAACATTCCGGGCGTACGCACCACTCCGGTAAGCACCCTGAACGTATATGACATCCTGAATGCAGAGAAGTTCATCATCGACAAGGCAGCAGTTGCCAAGCTCGAGGAGGTGTACGCATAATGAAATCCGCATACGATATCATTAAGAAGCCGGTTATCACCGAGCGTTCCATGTCCGGCATCGCTGACAGCAAGTACGTGTTCGAAGTTGCCATCTCGGCCAACAAGGTAGAGATCAAGAAGGCCATCGAGGAGATCTTTGGCGTCAAGGTCGCTTCCGTCAACACCGTCAAGCTTCCGGGCAAGTGGAAGAGAATGGGCGTCCACACTGGCAAGACTCCGGCCAAGAAGAAGGCAATTGTCACCCTGACAGCTGATTCCAAGCCGATCGAGATCTTCGAGGGTATGATCTAATCCCGATCGAGGGAACCCAAACAGAGTGACGAAAGTCACAACACCTTAAAATCTATCAAAGGAGTTGAATGAAATGCCGATAAAGACCTATACCGCGTCCACTCCGTCGAGACGCAACATGACCGTCGTTGATTATCGCGGTCTGTCCAAGGTCAAGCCGGAAAAGTCCCTTCTGGAAAAGAAGAAGAAGCACTCCGGCCGTAACAGCTATGGCAGAATCACCGTACGCCACCACGGCGGCGGCAATAAGCAGAAGTACAGAATTATTGACTTCAAGCGCGACAAGATGGATATGAACGCTACCGTTCAGACCATTGAATACGATCCGAACCGTTCCGCAAACATTGCGCTGGTTCAGTACGAGGATGGCGAGAAGAGATACATCATCGCTCCGTCCGGCCTGTCCGTCGGCGATGTGATCGTTTCTTCCGCAACCGCAGACATCAAGCCGGGCAACGCACTCCCGATCGAGAACATCCCGGTTGGTACCATCATCCACAACATCGAGCTTTACCCGGGCAAGGGCGCTCAGCTGGTTCGTTCCGCTGGCGGTTCTGCTCAGCTGATGGCAAAGGAGAACGGTGTTGCTCAGGTTCGTCTGCCGTCCGGCGAGGTTCGTTATATCCGCCTGAACTGCAAGGCAACGATTGGCAGCGTAGGCAACGAGGACTACTCCAATCAGAAGCTTGGCAAGGCTGGTAAGACCCGTCATCGCGGCATTCGCCCGACCGTCCGCGGTTCTGTTATGAACCCATGTGACCACCCGCACGGCGGCGGCGAAGGCAAGTCTCCGATCGGTCGTCCGGGACCGGTTACCCCGTGGGGCAAGCCGGCTCTGGGTTACAAGACCAGAAAGACCAAGAACCGCACTGACAAGCAGATCGTAAGACGCCGCAACGGTAAGTAAGAAAGGAGAACATAAACATGGGCAGAAGTGTTAAGAAGGGCCCTTTTGTGGCTCCTGAGCTTATCAAAAGGGTTATCGCTATGAACGAGACCGGCGAGAAGAAGGTTCTGAAGACCTGGTCCAGAGCCTCCACGATTTTCCCGGAATTCGTAGGTCATACCATTGCAGTGCATGACGGCCGCAAGCACGTTCCGGTATACATTACCGAGGACATGGTAGGTCATAAGCTGGGCGAGTTCGTCCCGACCCGCACCTACAAGGGTCATGCTGGCAGCAAGACCTCCAATAACGGCAAGTAAGGCTGAAGGAGGATAATAAGAAATGGAAGCAAGAGCATATTTAAGAAATGTTCGCATCGCTCCCCGCAAGGTCAAGATCGTTTGTGATCTGATCCGTGGCAAGGATGTCCGCGAGGCAGCAGCGATCATCAACAATACTCCTAAGGCTGCATCCGAGCTGTTAATCAAGCTCTTAAAGAGTGCTGTCGCAAACGCAGAGAACAACAACAACATGAATGTTGATAAGCTCTACGTTTCTGAGGTATTCGTCACACCGGGACCGATCATGAAGCGCATCCGTCCGATGTCTCATGGCCGTGCATTCCGCATCCTGAAGAGAACCTCTCACATCACGATCGTACTCAAAGAGAAAGAATAAGCGAGGAGGTAGATTATGGGACAGAAAGTTAATCCGCACGGTCTCCGTGTCGGCGTAATTAAGGATTGGGATTCCCGTTGGTTTGCCAAGGACAGCGATTTCGGCGACCTCCTCGTGGAAGACCACAAGATTCGTGAGTACCTGAAGAAGACCCTGTATGCAGCAGGCGTTCCGAACATCGAGATCGAGCGCAGCAACGACAGAGTCAAGATCTTCATCTCCTGTGCTCGTCCGGGCCTGGTAATCGGCAAGGGCGGCGCAGATATCGAGAAGCTCCGTCTTGAGATGGAGAAGATGCTGGGCAAGCCGGTATCCCTCAACATCATCGAGATCAAGAACCCGGACACCAACGCACAGCTGGTTGCCGAGAACATTGCTTCTCAGCTTGAGAAGAGAATTGCATTCCGCCGTGCAATGAAGCAGTGCATGGGCCGTGCAATGCGTATGGGCGCAAAGGGCATCAAGATCAAGTGCAGCGGCCGTCTGAACGGCGCCGAGATCGCACGCAGCGAGATGTACCATGAGGGCACCATTCCGCTGCAGACCATCCGTGCTGACATTGACTACGGTTTTGCAGAGGCAAACACCACCTACGGCAAGATCGGCATCAAGGTTTGGATCTACAAGGGCGAAGTCCTGCAGGGCGGCCCGCGTCTGAACCGCAATATCGAGGCGCCGAAGCCGGCGTTCGACCGCAGAGACCGTCGCGATCGCCGTGACCGCAGAGACCGTCGTGGCGGCAACCGCCGTCCGAGACAGGACAGACAGGAAGGAGGCAACCGTTAATGCTTCTCCCGAAGAGAGTAAAGTACCGTCGTGTACACAGAGGCCGTATGAAGGGCAAGGCTCTTCGCGGCAATACCGTAGCTTATGGTGAATTCGGCCTGCAGGCAACTGAGCCGGCATGGATCACCTCCAACCAGATTGAAGCAGCCCGTGTTGCTATGACCCGTTACACCAAGCGTGGCGGCCAGGTCTGG
>JAUNSG010000015.1 GCA_030539335.1 Eubacteriales bacterium
GCTGCATGGGTTTGGAAAGGGCGTTTGCTGTGGAACGCCCTTCCCCGTCGGAGACAAGAAAACGAGCGATTTCGTTTTTGTAATGCGTCTATGATCCTAGCAAAAAGAAAAAACGGAGAGCTGCGCGTACAAAAAGGACGAACCTTTCAGCTCGCCCTTCCCAATCAATCAATTGTTTTCTTCCCTCTGACGGACCGTTCCGTTTTCCACGGTGAACAGCCGCCCTCCTTCGACCGCAGCGAGCTTTTCCGGCTCACAGCAGGTAATGAGTACCTGACCGTGCTCAATGCGGTTGAGGACGAAATCCTGCCGTTTAGCATCCAGCTCACTCAGCACATCGTCCAGCAGCAGAACGGGATATTCCCCATTGTCCTCAAAGAACATATCGCGTTCCGCCAGCTTGAGCGACAGAGCACAGGTGCGCACCTGCCCTTGTGACCCAAAGCCCTTGGCCATCTGACCACCGATCATCAGCTCCAGATCGTCCTTGTGGGGGCCGGACAGACAGCTGTGCGTCGCGATCTCCGCCGCCCGATGGGACTGTGCATGTTCCCACAGCTCCTGCCCGATCTGGGCCGAGGACGCAAACGGATCGGTCACGGAAGACACCGTCGCATACCGGTAATCCAGCTGCTCTCCCTTCCCGGAAATCGACGCATGGATTTCCCTCGCCTTTTCCATCAGGGAGCGCAGATAATACGCCCGGTAGCGGATGATGGAACCGCCGATGTTCGCCATGCGATAGGAAAAGACGTCCAACGTATCCAGAAGCGCCGGATTTTCCTCATAATCCTTCAAAATCCGCGTTTTGTTCTCGTGCAGTCGGCGATATTCCGTCAGATAGCGCGCATAATTCGGCCGGAGCTGGCACAGCGCCGTGTCCAGAAATCGCCGCCGTGCCGCCGCACCCTCGCGGATCAGATACAGATCATCCGGACAAAAAAGCACGGTGCGGATCAAGCCACAGGCGTCCATACTGCGTTTCTGCTTGATGTCGTTGACGAAAATGCGCGGACGTCCGACGCGCGGAATGGTGGTCCGGATGGACATCTGCCGTCCTTCTGTGGTGAACAGCGCTTGCGCCTCCGCCTGCTCGGTGCCAAACCGGATGGCATCCTTTTTCTGTGTGGAGCGGAACAGCCGCATGGACGACAACAAGCCAATCGCTTCCAAAATATTGGTTTTTCCCTGTGCATTCTCGCCGCAAAAGACGTTTACACCGGGAGAAAGTTCCAATTCCACCTGTTCGTAATTGCGGAAATTCTCCAGCCTGAGTGTGGTGATCATACCTTTTGGACCACGTATTGCTGTCCGTCTGCGGCGATCACATCGCCGTCACGCAGCTTCTTTCCGCGCTGGAAGCAAGGCTCTCCATTGACCAGAATGTCCCCCTGTTCGATGCGGATCTTTGCCTCTCCGCCGGTCACGCAGACCGATGCAAATTTTAAAAACGAATCCAGCTTGATCCATTCGGTCTGGATTTCAATCGGTGTTTTTTCCATACTTTTTTGATCCCTTGTGTTTTATTTCAAAAATTACTCGTTGGATTTCAGGCGGACCGGAAGTACCAGATAGGTGAAGCTGCTGCCGTCCTCCGGTGTAAAGACGATCGGATTCAAATTGCCCTTGACGGACAGATTGACCGTTCCATCCGGGCAGGCGCGCAGGGCATCCAGCAGATAGCGGTTGTTAAAGCCGATTTCCAGATTGTCCACGGTTCCCTCATAGCTGCACTCGTCATACGACTTGCCGATGGCTGTGATACAACTGAGCTGGAGCAGCGAGCCGTCGAATTTCATGCGGACTGGATTTTTGAGCTTTTCCGACACAATGAGCGAGACGCGCTCAATGCTGTTGATGAAGCTGCGCACGTCGATCTGAATGGTCGATGCGAAGTCCGACGGAATCGCCGCGCGGTAATTTAAGAACTCTCCCTCGATCAGACGTGTGATGAGAATGGTATTGCCGACACGGAACAAAATGTGCCGTTCATCCGGGAAAATCTCTACGGTTTCGTCATTTTCCGCTAAAATACGTTCGACCTCGCGCAGCGCCGGGCCGGGAACGACAAACTTTTTCTCTTCGTCAGCAGACGTCGGAATCTCTTCGCGGCGTACCGACAGGCGATAGCCGTCTACGGCAGCCACATTCAGCTGGTTTCCCTCCAGCTCGAACAGGCAGCCAGTATGGATTGGCTTGCTTTCGTTGTCCGAAACCGCGAAAATTGTCTGCGAAATCATGGATTTTAGCGTTTTTTGCGGCAGGACAATCGGTGCGTCCTGTGTGTTGACTTCTGGAAGCTGTGGGAAATCCTTGGCTTCGGAGGCGATCAGGTTGAAGACGGTTTTGCCACAGCGGATGGTTGTCAGCATGGTCTCGTTGGTCTCGATATAGATGATATCGTCTGGCAGCTTACGTATGATGTCGCCGAACAGACGGGCGTTGAGTACTGCGGCGCCGGGTTCGGTGACCTGTGCATCAATGGAGACACGGATTCCCATCGACATATTGTAGCCGCACAGGCTCAGCGAGTCATCTGCTGTGATGAGAAGGCCTTCCAGCAGAGCGATGGGGCTTTTGCTGCTGACGGCGCGGGAAGCGGTGGTGATGGCTTCCTGAAGAATGGATTTTTCACATGAGAACTGCATGGAATTTCCTCCTTTGATAATTGGTCTGACGTCTGATCTTTTTTGCACAACGGAATTGGTTGCCGGATGGAGATCAGATGTCCTTCTAATAAATAAATAGATAAGATTATTTAGTAATAGTAGTAGTTGCTTGGAAACTGTGGAAAACCCTGAGAAATCCCCGAAGCTTGGGCGTTTGCGCGTCCTCAGACGGTTGTGGACGAAGTGGGGAGAAAAATCCGGAAAATTGGGAGCCGGAAGTTTTCCACAGAGACGCATCCACAATACACACCGGTTTGTGGATGGGATTTGACCGGTTTTGGCGGCTTACTCTGTGTACTGATTGTATATTTATGCAGCTTTAATTGCGGATATTGGCGATCAGGGTTTTGATGATGTTTTCCATCTCGCTGGTGGTCTTGAGGTATTCTTCGACCTTGTTGATCGAATGGAGTACGGTGGTGTGGTCGCGCGAGAATACCTTGCCGATTTCCGGCAGTGAATAGTCGGTGAGCTTGCGGACGAGGTACATGGCGACCTGCCGGGGCTGTACCATGTCGCGGGAGCGGCCGGAGCCGCGCAGCTTTTCGACCGGGATGGTATAGAAGTTGGATACCTCGCGAAGGATCATTTCCGGGGTCGGTTTCATGCCGGGGTTTTCCTTGAAGATGTCGGCGATGGCCTCTTCGGCGAGGCTCTTGTCGATGTCGCGTCCCATCAGCTCGTGCAGTGCTTTGATCTTTTTGACGGTGCCCTCGAGCTGACGCACGTTGGCCGTGATCGTGTTGGCGATATAATCGGCAATTTCATTGGAAAGCTCGATCCCCAGAGAGTCGGCTTTCATGCGGATGATCGCGATGCGGGTTTCGTAGTCCGGCGGCTGGATGTCGGCGATCAGGCCCCATTCGAAACGGGTTTGCAGACGGTCTTCCAGCAGGTTAATTTCCTTCGGCGGACGGTCGGAGGTCAGGACGATCTGTTTTTTGGATTCGTACAGCGTGTTAAAGGTGTGGAAGAATTCCTCCTGCGTACTGTCCTTGCCGGCGATAAACTGGATATCGTCCACGAGCAGGATGTCGGAAGAGCGGTATTTGTCGCGGAATTCCTGTACGCGGGCGGTTTGGATCGAGTTGATCAGCTCGTTGGTGAAGTCCTCGCCTTTGATATAGATGATGCGGTCGTTGGGATAGGTGCTGCTGACCGCGGAGGCGATGGCGTACAGAAGATGGGTTTTTCCCAGACCGGATTGTCCATAGATGAACAGCGGATTGTAGCTCCGGCCCGGATTGTTTGCGACAGCCGTTGCGGCGGCGTGTGCAAATTTGTTGGAGGAGCCGACGATAAACTGTTCGAATGTGTACTCGTCCTCGGAGCTTTTTTCCTTCTTTTGATTGTTTTTGATGAATTCGCCGGTGGTGATCAGTACCTCGATATCCGCCGAAAACAGCTCGTGCAGCGCCTGCCGGATGTTTTCCAGATAGCGTTTTTCGATGATTTCCTGCTTGAAGCTGTCCGGTGTGTGCAGGACGAACTGGTCATCCCGGAATTCCACTGCCGTCAGGTCACTGAACCAGGCATCCATTGTGACCGGGGTGAGATCTTTCTGCAAAAGCCCCAGCACAAGTTTCCAGATGTCGCTTGGTGTGTTCATATGGTCGATTCCCCTCTTATTTCGGTCTATTTGTACGGCGTGTCCCGCCGATTGGTTTTCTCTCTTCGTTTTGTCCAGATAACGATAAGAATACACTATATAGTATAGCACCGAAAAAACAATTTGTCCACAAGATTATCCACAGGATGAGGATCGACAGAACCGGAATGGGAAAAATAGAATGTATTTCAACAATTTATCCCATAATCCCAAAAGTTTTGGTTGACAAGCGCGGTTTCCTGCGTTTATAATGTATTTTGTACATTCGCGCAGTACCGGAAGAGAGGTTCTGTGTGTGGTGCGGTCGGACAGGCAGCGGCATTTGCCCGAAGCTTCGGACCTGTGCCGGTGCCCGCACGAATATTTAGACTATTTGATAATGGAGGTGCAGCCACTATGCTTAGAACGTATCAGCCGAAGAAGCGCCAGCGCAGTAAGGTGCATGGTTTCCGTAAGAGAATGGCTACGAAAAATGGCAGAAAGGTTCTTGCTCGTCGTCGTTCCCGCGGCAGAGCTCGTCTGAGCCTGTAATTGTTCGTAAACAGATGGACCGCTTGGCGGTCCATTTCTGTTTCTTTTAAAAAATATTGCTCTAAGTTATATTGAGCAGCGGTATTACTATTTGGACAAAACAACCGCGACAAAATCTGTTTTGTTAGATCCGGCAAAAGGAGTATGAGCCGGAGGGGAATGGCTTGCTTTTGAGAATAAGGATGGGCACCCGAATGTACCGAAAAAGCAGGATATTTCCACAGGAAGGAATACGAGAAAAGGAATGGCGCAATGAAAAACACGCTGAAGGAAAACCGCGATTTTCGCCGGCTGTATTACCGTGGACGGTCCGCTGTCTCGGATTGTCTCGTTGTGTATGCTCTGCGCAATAAAATGGGTCCCGGCCGGCTCGGTATTACCACAGGCACGAAGCTCGGCCATGCGGTGGTGCGAAACCGCCTTCGCCGTGTCATTCGGGAGATTTATCGGCAGCATGCGGAGGAAATCCGTCCGGATATGGATGTTGTTATTGTGGCCCGCGCCCGCGCGGTGACCGCGACGTATCAGGAGATGGATCGCGCTTTTGTACACTGTGCAGAGAAAATCGGCCTGATTCCGCGGAAGAAAACCCGGCCCGAATCATGAAAAAGGTTCTGCTTGCCGCAATCCGGTTTTATCGTATTCATATCACGCCGTTTACCCCGGCGACCTGCCGCTATATGCCGACCTGTTCGAAATATGCGGAGGAAGCCATTGCAAAATACGGCGCGCTCAAGGGTGGCTGGCTCACTTTCCTTCGATTGCTGCGCTGTCATCCGTTTTCGCACCACGATCCCTATGATCCGGTGCCATAAGAATTCGTCCCCGATTTGGAGGAACCAATGGGAAAATTTTTTGGAATTGTAATTGTTCGGCCGCTTGGCCTGATTCTGATGGGTCTGTATTCCCTGATTCAGAATTATGGTCTTGCTGTCATCGCGTTCACCATTATCATCAAGCTGATTCTTCTTCCGTTCATGTATCATCAGAAGAAGAACATGAAAAAGATGAGCAAGGTGCAGGGCGAAGCACAAATTATTCAAAAGCGCTACGCCAAGAATCAGGCGAAGGCGCAGGAAGAAATTCAAAAACTGTATGAACGGGAAAATGTCAACCCGATGTCCGGTTGTCTTCTTTCCTTTATTACCCTGCCGATCATGATGGCTCTGTATTACGCTGTGCGCAAGCCGATGACCTACATGATGGGCCTGGAGGACGATGTCATCAGCAAGATTGCCGATGCAATCGGATTTGCTTACGATCCGTCTTCGGTCAACGGCCAGATTGAGCTTGCCAAGGCAGTCAACGACGGCTGGGATGCCGTTTCGTCGTTCGCCGGCAAGGGCCTGGTCAATATTGATTTTAACTTCTTTGGATTGGATCTGTCTGCGGTTCCGCATTGGAACCAGCTCAATGCTTTGTGGCTGATCCCGGTCATCTCGGGTGTCACAGCGCTGATCTCTTCTCTGGTCATGCAGAGAATGCAGAAGATTCAGAATCCGGCTGCGGCAAACAACCAGAACGACCAGATGGCAACGACGATGAACACCATGCTCATCCTGATGCCGCTGATGTCCCTCTGGATTGCATTCAGCCTGCCGGCTTCCATGGGTTTGTACTGGATTGTCAACAACGTATTCACCATCCTGCAGGAATTTGTCCTGACCTGGTTTATCGTTCGCTTCAACAAGCAGAATGAGGATTCGGAGACAATCGCACGGAAAGAACGCGAGGAAGCGCATCAGAAGAAGATTGAGGACCAGCGCGAAAAGCAGCGTGAGATGCAGCGTGCCGTTGCCGCCGGTGAGGTAGAGCGCGAGGGCACGATGTCCAAAAATGCATCGAAAAAGAAGAAAAAAGGACAAAAAAAGAAATAAAAGGAGGGTAGTCAGCGATGACGAATTTTATAGAGAAAAAAGCTTCCACGAGTGAAGAAGCCATTCGCCTTGCTCTGGAGGAGCTCAAGCTGGACCGTGACAGTGTCAGTGTTGAGGTTTTGGAAGTAGGCAAAAAGGGCTTTTTTGGAATTGGTGCGGTACCGGCACGCGTCCGCGTTACATATGAAGTAGCGGAAGAGAAAACCGTAAACGAGACCAAGCCGTCCGCAGCTCCGGCAAAGGAAGAGGCCGTGTCCGTGGCATCTGCTGCCGCAGGGGATCCGGCACAGGCAGCGAAGGCATTCATTGACGGCCTGCTCGAAAAGATGGGGATTCAGGGCGAAGCGTTCCCGACCATGAGTGAAGAGAACACCCTTCTCGTCGATATCCGCGGCGAGGACATGGGTGCGGTCATTGGCCGCCGTGGCGACACGCTGGATGCCATTCAGTACCTGACTTCCCTGTCCATCAACCGTGGACGCGAGGAGCATATCCGCGTTACATTGGATACCGAGGGCTATCGTGCCAAGCGTGAGGAGTCGCTCAAGAGACTGGCGCGCAAGATGGCTGGAAAAGTACTGAAATATCACAAAAACATGACGCTGGAGCCGATGAATCCGTATGAAAGACGCATTATCCATGCTGCATTGCAGGATTACAATGGTGTCACGACGTATTCGACCGGCACCGAGCCAAACCGCCGTGTTGTGGTTGCCCTTGAGCGCAGCTATGGCAGAGGTGGAAGATCCGGCAGACCGCAGCGTTCCTCCCGCAGATACTATAACGACGAAAAGAGAGAATCCGGAGAGTAATTGACTGCGCCTGCGGTGTGTGGGAAATGAGAAGTTCCACGCATCACCAATAAAGTGAGGTGCGTATGATATGAATCAGACCATTGCCGCAATTGCGACAGGGCCTGTATCCGGGCCGATTGGCATTCTTCGCATTTCTGGGCCGGATACGATGGCGGTCATCGACCGCGTCTTTCATCCACAGGACGGCAAGCCTCTCTCGGGAAAGCCGTCCCGTCTTCTCACCTATGGTTCGC
Source organism: Eubacteriales bacterium (assembly GCA_030539335.1). Taxonomy (GTDB): domain Bacteria; phylum Bacillota; class Clostridia; order Oscillospirales; family Butyricicoccaceae; genus Butyricicoccus_A. The sequence continues at coordinate 7,735 of JAUNSG010000015.1, forward strand.
TTTGTTCCCGTACCGGCAACGTCATTGACCGGTGCCTTGCGTGTGTCATGCATACACCGCATTCCTATACCGGGGAGGATATGGCAGAGATCCAATGCCACGGCTCCCCTGCCATTTTATCCGAAGCCCTGTCCACCCTGTTTTCCTGCGGTGTGGTACAGGCCGGTCCGGGAGAATTTACCCGTCGTGCATTTTTGGCCGGAAAGCTGGATTTATCCGGTGCAGAGGCCGTCCACGATCTGGTGACGGCCGCCACAACCCAGGCGGCACAAAATGCCGCCGCACAATTGGATGGTGCCGTTGGCACCCGCATCAGCGAGCTGCGCCAGCGGCTGGTCGATCTGGTGGCGGAATTTTTGGCGGTCGTGGATTATCCCGACGAAGAGATTGATTCCGTCCTGCTCGACCGTTCGTGTGAGATTCTGCACGATGCCACCCGCGATCTGTATGCGCTGGCGGAGACCTATGAACGCGGCCGTATTCTGCGGGAGGGAGTTCCCTGCGCAATTTTGGGCCGTCCCAATGCCGGAAAATCCTCTCTTCTCAACGCATTGGCGGGAGAAGACCGGGCGATTGTGACCAATGTACCGGGTACCACACGCGATGTGATTGAGGAATCCATCCGTATTGGTCCGGTTGTCCTCCGTCTGTATGATACCGCGGGTCTGCGCGATACCCAGGACCCGGTGGAGAAAATCGGCATTGACCGTGCGATGAAGCAGGCAAACGATTCGTTCCTGATTTTGGCAGTCTTTGATTCCAGCGATGAGATTTCCGATGAGGATCTTATGGTCATGGCAAGGACGCATGGAAAGCGTACCATTGCGGTACTCAACAAAAGCGACCTCCCTTCGGCGCTCAACATTGAATTGATTGAACGCCGGTTTGAGCATGTTGTTGCGGTCAGTGCCCTGACCGGGGAAGGCCTGCAGGAGCTGAACGACTGCATCTCCCATGTGGTCGGATTGGATGGCATGGCATTTGATGGCGGCGTAATCACCAATGCACGCCAGGCGGCGGCGATTGTCCGCGCGGCGGAACGGTGTGAGGAGGCATTTTTTGAAGCACAGTCCGGCATGACACCGGATGTCGTTGTGATGGATACCGAGGGTGCCATTGCGGCGCTCGGTGAGATCACCGGACAATCCGTCCGGGATGATATTGTTGCAACAATTTTCGACAAATTCTGTGTCGGTAAGTGAGAAAATCATTCCGGACAGGGAACGTTTCCTGTTCGGAATGATATTTTTATATTATGGAAGACGGTGTGGTATATCATTTGGTTTTGAACTTATTCACATTTTACACAGAGTTATCAACAGTTTACACCGTCGATTTTGGATTTAAACTTGGAATTTACCAAAAATATCCGTGAAGAATACCACAAAATAACAGAAATATTTGATCCAATTGCCAGATTTATGCACAAAGTTATCCACAAACTGTGGATAACTTTGTAGATATTTCAGGTATTGTGTGATACGATGGGGAAAGAAATCGATTTCGATCTATGGAGGGAGATCCATTGAGCTTTTTTGCCGGAGAATTTGATATTGCAGTGATTGGCGCAGGACATGCCGGGATCGAAGCGGCATTGGCTGCCGCGCGGCTCGGATTACAGACCGTGTGCTTTACCATAAATCTAGATGCCGTCGGTAATATGCCGTGCAATCCGGCGATTGGCGGCACCGCAAAGGGACATTTGGTGCGTGAAATTGATGCGCTGGGCGGCGAAATGGCGCGGGCGGCGGACGCCTCGTGCATTCAATACCGTTTGCTCAACCGCGGAAAAGGCCCGGCGGTGCATTCGCTGCGCGCACAGGCCGACCGCATGGTATACCGGGAGTATATGAAGCATGCGCTGGAGCGGCAGGAAAACCTGTTTTTAAAACAGGGGGAAATCGTCGAAATTACGACAGAAAAAGACAAAGTAACCGGTGTTACGACGCGAATCGGGGCACATTATGCCGTGAAAGCGGTGATTATCGCGACGGGAACGTACTTGCAGGGACGCATTATCATCGGTGATACGTTCTATGACGGCGGCCCGGACGGCATGTTTGCGGCGATCGGATTGACCGAATCGCTGAAAAAAATGGGATTGCAGCTCATGCGGTTTAAGACCGGCACTCCCCCGCGTGTCAACCGCCGCAGCATTGATTTTTCCGAATTGGAGGTACAGAAAGGAGAGGAATCCTGTATTCCGTTCTCCTTTGAGAGCGAGCAGGCGCCGCCCAACCGTGCGGTCTGTCACCTCACCTATACCAACGAACAGACCCACACCGTCATCCGGGATAATCTGCACCGCTCTCCCCTGTATTCGGGTAAGGTGACCGGCATTGGCCCGCGGTATTGTCCGTCTATCGAGGACAAAATTGTCCGTTTTGCCGATAAACCGCGCCATCAGCTCTTCCTCGAACCGATGGGACTGAACACCGAAGAGATGTATGTACAGGGCTTTTCCTCTTCCCTGCCGGAGGACGTGCAGATGGAGATGATCCACACGATCAAGGGCATGGAACACGCGGAAGTGATGCGTCCGGCGTATGCGATCGAGTACGACTGCATCGATCCGCTGGAGCTCCAACCGACGCTGGAGACCAAGAAGATTTCCGGTCTGTATGGCGCCGGGCAATTCAATGGGACATCCGGTTATGAGGAAGCCGGCGCACAGGGACTGGTTGCGGGAATCAACGCGGCGCTGAAATTGAAGGGCGAGCCCCCCTTGATCCTCAACCGTGCGGATGGCTATATCGGCACGCTGATCGATGATCTGGTCACGCGCGGGACGAACGAACCGTACCGCATGATGACCTCGCGCAGTGAGTACCGGTTGATTCTGCGGCAGGACAACGCGGATGAACGTCTGGTCCCGATCGGGACAAAGGTCGGATTGAATTCCAAAGAACGGTTGGAAAAAGTTCAAAAAAAGTACGAAACAGTCCGAAATGAGATCAAACGGGTTTCCAAAGTGACGGTTGGGCCAAACGAGGAAATGCAACAATTTCTGGAAAAACATGGCAGTACGCCGCTGAAATCCGGCACACATCTGACCGATTTGATCCGCCGCCCGGAGCTTGGTTATGATATGCTGGCGCCATTTGATCCGGACCGCCCTTCCCTGCCGGACATCATCCGCGAGCAGGTGGAGATTCAGATTAAGTATGAGGGATACATCCGACGTCAGATGAGAGATGTAGAGCAGTTTCGAAAGCTGGAAAACCGACTGTTGCCGTCGGATATCGATTACGAGGCCATCGATTCCCTGCGGCTGGAGGCGCGGCAAAAGCTACAGAAGGTACGGCCGCGCAGCTTTGGACAGGCTTCCCGTATTTCGGGCGTCAATCCGGCTGACATTACAGCGTTGATGATCGTTGTGGATATGATGGAGAAACAGCATGATGAATGAAATTTTGACCGCCGGTCTGGCGGAGTGGAACCGCGTGGCGAATGAAGAACAGCTGGCGCAGCTGGAGGATTTTTTTGTCCGTGTACGAGAGACAAATAAAGTGATGAACCTGACGGCCATCACCGAACCGGAGGAATTCGCGCGCAAGCATTTTCTGGACTGCGCTTCCCTGCTGACCGTACAGGATTTTGACGGATTGTCGGTTGTCGATGTCGGCTGTGGCGCAGGGTTTCCGGGAATGCCGCTGAAATTGCTTTGCTCGACGTGTTCGGTTACGCTCTTGGATTCGCTGGGGAAACGCATCCGGTTTTTGCAGGACTGTATCGATGGCATGGGATTGACTGGCATCGAGGCTGTCCACGCCCGCGCCGAGGAATTTGCCAAAGCGCACCGGGAAAGCTATGACTGTGCGGTTTCGCGTGCTGTGGCACGTCTGAATGTGCTGGCGGAGCTGTCGCTGCCGATGGTAAAGGTCGGAGGTCTGTTTCTCGCGATGAAGAGCAAGGATTCGGATGACGAAATCCACGAAGCAGAGCGTGGGATTCAAACGCTGGGCGGAACGCTGGAGCGGATTCAGGATATCACCATTCCGGGAACGGAGATCACCCATCGTCTGGTGCTGATCCGCAAATGCAAACCGACACCGGCACGCTATCCGCGCCGGTTCCAGAAGATTAAGGATCAGCCGCTCTGATGTTTCACGTGAAACATGGAATACAGCAATAGGAGATCACAGAGGTTTCACGTGAAACCTCTGTGATTTTTTCTTGGAGAAAAAAGCGTTTGAGGTGAGCCAAAATCTACACAAAAAGAATTCTGTGAAATGGTTGTTTCACGTGAAACCACGTGCTATAATAGAAGAGCTTTGAACGGGATATTTTTCTCCCAAACAAAGGAGATTGAACCAAAAGGTCCGGAAAGGATAACATAGACATGGGAAAGATCATTGCGTTTGCAAATCAAAAGGGCGGTGTTGGAAAGACCACAACCGCGGTCAATTTGGCGGCGGCACTGACCGAACAGGAACAGCGTGTACTGCTGTGTGATTTTGATCCGCAGGGGAATGCCACGTCCGGCTTCGGGATTGATCCGCGGTCGCTGGAAACGAGCATTTATGAGCTGATTGTCAGCGAGGAGCCACCGGTTGAGGAAGCAATCCTCCATACGGAGTGGGCGGATGTACTCGGTGCGAACGTCAATCTGGCCGGTGCAGAAATTGATTTGGTTGATATTGACCACCGGGAGTACCGCTTAAAGATGGTTTTGGACGCAATTCGCGATCAATACGACTATATTTTGATCGATTGCCCGCCGTCGCTGGGGCTGCTGACCATCAACTGCCTGTGTGCGGCGGATTCCTTTTTTGTGCCGCTTCAATGCGAGTACTATGCATTGGAAGGATTGACACAGCTCATGACAACCGTCCGTGCGGTACAGCGCAGTTTGAATCCGGATATCCAGATGGAAGGCGTTTTGCTCACCATGTTTGATGGACGGACGAATCTGTCGATTCAGGTCGTGGATGAGGTCAAGCGCCATTTTGGAAATAAAGTATTCTCTACCGTGGTTCCGCGCAACGTCCGCCTGAGCGAGGCGCCAAGCCATGGTCAGCCGATCACGGCGTACGATCGGTATTGCCGCGGGGCAGAGGCGTATATGGCGCTGGCACAGGAGCTGCTGCGCCGGAACATCGGATAACAGGAGGGAACGAATATGGCTTCTAAAAATCTTGGCCGCGGTCTTTCCGCATTGTTTGGAGATGATACAGTGACACAGGCACCACCGGTACGGGAGATCAAGCCGCGCAGTGGCTTTCATACCATTCCATTGGTGAAAATTGAACCCAACCGTTCCCAGCCGCGCCGGGTATTCGACGAAGATGCGTTGCAGGAATTGGAAAACAGCATCCGCCGTCACGGTGTTTTGGCACCGATTACCGTGCGAGCGGTGGAGAATGGCTATTATCAGATTATTGCAGGCGAACGCCGCTGGCGCGCTGCACGCCGGGCTGGATTGGAAAGCATTCCGGCGATGGTGATCGAAGCGGATGACCAGACCATGATGGAACTGGCGATGATCGAAAACCTGCAGCGCGAGGATTTGAATCCGATCGAAGAGGCAGAGGGTTTCCGTTCGCTGATCGACGATTTTGGTATGACGCAGGATGTCGTGGCGGAACGCGTGGGGCGGTCGCGCTCGGCGGTGACAAACAGCCTGCGTCTGCTTTCTCTGAGTGATGACATCCGCGCGATGGTCTCGGAAGGGAAGCTGACAGCGGGACATGCCCGTGCCGTGCTCTCAATCCCGGAGGACGAGGCGCGCCTGGCCGCGGCGCAGGCCATCGCCGAAGAGGGGATGTCCGTACGTCAGGCGGAGGCGTTCTGTAAAAAACAGAAAAAATCCAGAAATAAGCCAGAAAAGGCCGAAAAAGAGCCATTTTCGGTCAATTATTATGAGGATATCCAGAAAAAACTCGAGGCCTCCCTCGGCCGCCGGGTGCATGTTTCCGGAAAAAAGAACAAGGGAAAAATCGAGCTGGAATTCTATGGAAATGAAGATCTGGAACGGCTAGCCGCAGCGCTCACATCCGTGAATCTTTAGGAGGCGGCGATTGATGAAGAAAAAGAAAAACATGCCGGAAGAAGATATTATCATCTATGATGAAAACGATTCCATTGCCAAAAGCCGACAAAAAAGCCGGAAAATCTTTGTGTTTTATATTGTGGCCCTGTTCAGTGTGGCTTTGGTAATTATTCTGGCGAGCTATGTGGTACAGAGCCATCAGCAGCAGCAATTGAACGAACAGATCGACGTGGCGGAGGGCGCCAAGAACCGGATGCAGAAGGTACAGACGCAGATGGATTCGCTGCAGGAAAGCCTCGACGATCTGCAAAAGGAGCTGGATAAAACCAAAAAACAGCTCAGCCGGACGGAAAAGGACCGGGATCAAGCGCAGGAGGACGCCAAGGATCTGGAACAGCAGATGCAGGCGCTCGATTTGCTCTGGCAGTTGGAAAAGGCATATCAGTCCGGGGATGATGAACAGGCGGAAGAACTGATTACCGAGATGGATCTGACCTTTGGGAGAAAGAATCTGATGGATTCTTCCAAAGAGCCGCTCAAGGGAGAGGCAGCAGAGGAATACAAAGACATTTGTGACGCCTTAGGCGTATAAATTATAATGTATCAATCCAAAGACGAAAGGAACGTAAAACTGTGTTAGACGTAAAATTTATCCGCGAAAACACGGAAAAGGTGAAAACACGCCTCGCATTGCGCGGCAAGAGCTATGACGAAGAGATCGATGCCATTCTGGCACTCGACCAGCAGCGCCGGGATATTATCGGCCGTGTCGAGTCCATGAAGGCAGAGCAGAATAAGGTATCCAAGGAGATCCCGAAGCGCAAGAAGGCCGGGGAAGATGTCTCTGAAATTCTGGCGGAGATGAAGAAGCTGTCGGAGACGGTAAAGCAGCTCGATGCGGAGCGCACGGAGGTCGAGGACAAGCTGCATGATGTCCTGCTGACCGTACCGAATGTCCCGGCGGACAAGGTTCCGGAAGGCCTGGATGACACCTGCAATCCGGAGATGCGTCGTTGGGGAGAGCCGAAGCAGTTTGCCTATGAGCCGAAGGCACATTGGGACATCGGCAAGGATTTGGGCATTTTGGACCCGGAGACGGCAGCAAAGGTTACCGGAAGCCGCTTCCATTTCTACAAGGGATTGGGCGCCCGTCTGGAGCGCGCGGTGATCAACTACTTCCTGAACACCCACACCGACAACGGCTATACCGAGATTCTGCCGCCGTTTATTGCGAATGCCGCTTCCATGACCGGTACCGGCCAGCTTCCGAAGTTCGCCGAGGATATGTATCATCTGGAGAATACCGACCAGTATCTGATCCCGACGGCAGAGGTTCCGGTTACCAATATGTATCGCGATGATATTATCCCGAATGAACAGCTTCCGGTCCGCTATGCGGCGTATTCCGCCTGCTTCCGCGGCGAGGCGGGTGCAGCGGGACGCGATGCACGCGGTCTGATCCGTCAGCACCAGTTCAACAAGGTCGAGCTGGTCAACTTCACGGCGCCGGAGGATTCCTGGAACCAGCTGGAGAACCTGACCAATGAGGCAGAGCGCGTGCTGCAGGGTCTGGGTCTGCCGTATCGTGTGGTTACACTGTGCACGGGCGACATCGGGTTCAGCTCGGCCTGCACCTATGATATCGAGGTCTGGATGCCGTCGTATGGCCGGTATGTCGAGATTTCGTCCTGCTCGAACTTCCTCGACTATCAGGCGCGCCGTGCAAACATCCGCTGCCGCGATGAGAAGGGCAAGCCGCGCTATGCGCATACGCTGAACGGTTCCGGTGTTGCAGTAGGACGTACCGTTGCCGCTATTCTGGAGAATTATCAGAATGAGGACGGCTCGGTTACGGTGCCGGAGGCGCTGGTCGGCTTCATGGGTACCGACATCATCAAGTAAACCGAAAGAAAGATCATCCCCGATGTTTCACGTGAAACATCGGGGATTTTTGTGTGGTTTCGATTATGCCCCTTGGGAGATACGGTCCGCTTCGGTCGCCAGACGGTTCCAGGTGACCGCATTGACAATACCATTGGTGGGCAGGCCAAACAGCTCCTGAAAGGCCATGACATTCATGCGGGTATTCTGTCCGTAATAGCCGGTCTCCGGCTGGGTGGTCAGCTCCGGATAGGCGGAAGCGAGGGTGTTGATCCATCCCTGTATCTGGAGCACGGCGGGGCCTTGGGAACCCAGGACAAGCGCCTGCTCGGGCGCGAGAGGGAACAGGGGAATCGGGGTGGACTGCTGGTCAAAGAGGGCGGCGACATCGTCATAGGCACGTTTCAGGCTGTTCCATGTGTTCGTCCCGACAATGCCGTCTACCGTCAGATTGGCGATGCGCTGGAAGGTTTCGACTGCCTGCCTCGTCGCAGGGCCATAGATTCCATCGATTGCGACGGCGTCGAACATCGGGTCATAGGCGTTCAGCACCGAGAGGATATATTGGACGATGCGCACCCCTTCGCCGGTTGCGCCTTCGCGCAGGACGGTTGGATACTGGCGCTGGACTTCCTCCTGTGTGATTCCCTCGGCATTCAGGTCGGTCAATCGCTTGACGGCATTGTAGATATTCTGGATCTGATACCAGGTTGTTTTTCCGACGACGCCATCGACATCCAACCCGAAGATCTCCTGGAAGGCGCGGACGGCGTCCTCGGTATTTTTATCAAAGATGGCATTGACCGGCGTGATGCGGGGGATGGCGGGATAGTTGGCAGCGATGCGGTTCAGACGGGTTTGCAGCACGCGGACTTCGTTCATGACCGTACCGAGCCGCAGCGCAACACCCGGATAGGATTCCGTCAGAGGGCGCACCGGCGCGGTGCGGATATCCAGATTGTCGCCGTAATAATTGGTGAGAATCTGATAGGGGGTCAGTCCCTGCTGGGCCAGCGTCACGGTGCCCCATTGGGACAGGCCTTCGCATTGGACACGGCGCCCGTCACAGTAGGCGGCAAACAGCGGCTGGATGGCTCCGGGGCGGGCAAGGTATTGGTCGAAGATGTCGCCCACAATCCGATTGGTGTTTTCAAACAGGTCGCGTCCATAGACAAACGCCTGGTCATAGGCGGTGGTGTTGGTGATGTCGAAGTCATAGCCGCGCGAACGGTAATACTCCGTGTAGATGCGGTTGAGTGCATAGGTGATTTGAGCATAGACATTGGCCCGGATGGAACTTTCCGGCCAGGTCGGATAGATCTCACTGGACGCGACATTTTGAATGTATTCGAGAAAGGGTACGGTTACGTTGGGGGCACTGCTGTCGTTCGGTAGTCCGAGATGGACGGTGATGAATTCGGGAATGTAGGGAAATTCAGGCATGTTCTTCTCCTGCGCCGCTTGGGCCGGTCTGGATTTGGAGTGTACTTTCGGTATCTGCGCCGAGGCGCGATGGGACGAGTGAGACGGGCAGGGAAGCGGTGATGCCCGGGAAGATGGAAACGCCTTCGATTTGGACGGTGGCGTAATCCGGATGGGAGACACGGACCGTATACGAACGGAACGGGTTGGCCATATCCGGTGATTCGGAATTTTCCAGCGGTGGGGCGGGGAGGGAAAAAAGGGCGGATTGCCCGCTCTGATCGGTGGTGGAGCGTGCGATGGGCGCGCCCAATGGCTGGGCAGGATCATAGATTGTGACGGAAGCGCCGCTGACCGGGATCGCCTGTTGGGCGGCGGAAACGCGCACAGTGAGGTTTCCAATGGATTCCATGAGATACTTCCTTTCGAATTGGATTTGCTTTTCGGATAAATCAGAATATGCGGAGATGGGATGGGAAATGAACTGGAAAAATGGGATTCCTCGGCAAAAAAGAAGAAGTTTTTTTCGGTATTGAACGAATGATAGGAAAAGAATGTTGCTTTTTGTCTAAAAAAGGGCTAAAATAAAAGCACATAGGGGATAAAATACCCAATCGCCTCAATAAAGGAGATAGGAGGGGGAGCCAGAATGGCAAACGAAGAAAGCAGAAAAGGAAATGATTTTCTGCGTGAACAGGATGAGAAGAGAAACCGTGCGATGAAGGAGCTGCAGGATCTGCAGACCCTGTTGGACGGCGCCAGCGAAGGAGTACAGAAAAAGCCGGCTTCGGCAGCACCGAAGAAACCGGCAGCCGCACCGCGTCCGCAGAAGGCATCGTCCCAGGAAACGGTTTTGATGGAGAAAAATCTGTATCAACAGGCAGAGGAGGAGCGCGCACGGCAGGAGGAAGCAGCCCGTCAGGAACGCATCCGCCGCACCTCATCCCAGAAGAAATCGGCTGCACAGCCGAAGAAGGCCCAACCGGCTGCAGCGGATGCACCGCGTCCGGTGCGCAAGGTCACCCGTGCGGAGGCAGAACGCCGCCGGAAGGCGCGCCGCCGCAGCAGTCTGATTCGTCTGGGCGGATTGCTCATCGTCCTGCTGCTGATTATTCTCGCCGCCGCATGCACGATCCGGAAGGCATCCAAATCACCGAAGGATTTAAATGCGGCCAACGGCTCTGCAGTGGTGGAGGGTTCCGCTTCAGCAGAGAACGGCCTGACGGTGGATACCAGTAAGCCGGCAAGCCAGCAGGAAACAGAACAGTATCTGGCGGTTAAGGATGATGCGGATGCACCGGATTATGCCAAGACCTATCCGGGTCTCTATGCCGACACGACCTCGGTCACGACCAAGGAGAGTGAGGAGAAGGTCTGCTATCTGACCTTTGACGACGGTCCGTCGGATACGGTCACACCGAAAATTCTGAATACGCTGGAGGAATACGATGTCCAGGCGACCTTCTTCCTGGTTGCCTCGCAGGTCCCGGGCAATGAGGAACTGGTTCAGCGCATGATAGAAGACGGCGATACGGTCTGCATCCATGCCAATGTCCATGAGTATGAGACGATCTATGCGTCCGTTCAGGCGTATCTGGATGATTTTGCGGCGGCATATGATACCATCTATGCCGCAACCGGATACCGTGTCCAGGGATTCCGATTCCCGGGCGGAAGCAACAACGGCATTTTGACAGGGAGCGATACGCTGTATTCTGCGATCGTGACCGAGATGCGCCGCCGCGGCTTTGAGTACTATGACTGGAACGCCTACGATGGCGATGCCGAGGGAAGCTCGGTACCCGATCCGGCCTCTCTGGCGAGCCGTGCTGTGGACGAAGTTGGACAGAGTTCGCGCAACGACGTCATCCTGCTGATGCATGATACCTATGGCAAGGAGAACACCGCAACGGCGCTGCCTTCCATCATTGAGGGCCTGCGCAGTGAGGGCATCGATATGCTGCCGATCAGCGATTCCACCCGTCCGGTTCACTTTGAGGTCAATGAAGATACCCCATCGGAATATACCGGTCAGGAAGAGGATAATTCGGAGGAAGATAGTTCCGAAGAGGATATCGGCGACGAAGCGTTGGAATAACCGAAAAAACAACAACAGACAGCCTGCTGCAAGGATCGGCAGGCTGTCGTTCTTTTGGTTGCAAATCTTACCACGCGCTGTGTATAATAAAAAGGACAGAAAAGCGGGCGAAGGATATCCATTTTCCTGTGGCGCTGGACAGGAAAAATAACACAGGATTTCTTTTCATTTCCCGCCGGATAGGGTATACTATCAGATAGATGTCGAACGATAAAAAGTTGAGGTGTTTTCCACAATGAGAGATGGATTTATCAAGGTTGCAGCTGCGACGCCGGAAATACATGTGGCGGACTGCAAATTCAATGCAGACAATATCATCAAGCTCTGCTGTGAGGCAGACGAAGCCGGGGTACAGGTGATCGGCTTCCCAGAGCTGTGCCTGACCGGCTATACCTGTTCGGATTTGTTCCTGCACGGCGCACTGCTGGAGGGAGCCAAGCAGCAGCTGGTGCGCATCGCACAGGAGACGGCAAAGATGGACATGCTGATTCTCGTCGGCGTTCCGATTGCTGCCCGCGGTTCGCTGTACAACTGTGCGGCATTCCTGCATAAGGGCTCGATTCTCGGCCTGATTCCGAAGCGGAATATCCCCAATTATACCGAGTTTTATGAAATGCGCCATTTCACCGAGGCCGCACCCGATCTGTGTGAAGAGGTCGAGATCGGCGGTGAATGGGTCAATCTGTGCCCGCGTACGGTTTTCACCTGTAAGGATATGCCGTCCTTCGCCGTATCCGCGGAGATCTGTGAGGATCTCTGGGTCGCCAACCCGCCGTCTTCGGAGCTGGCACAGGCGGGAGCAACGATTGTGTTTAACCTCTCCGCCTCGGATGAGATCATCGGAAAAGCAGCCTACCGCCGCAATCTGGTCTGCATGCAGTCCGGCCGCGGCCTGTGCGGCTATGTGTACTGCGATGCCGGACAGGGAGAGTCCTCAACCGATCTGGTCTTTGCCGGACACAATATCATTGCGGAAAATGGTGCAATGCTCCATCAGTCCCCGCGATTTGGGACCGGTTTGACGATTTCCGAAATCGATGTCGAACGCCTGACCTATGAGCGCCGCCGTCAGAATACCTTCCGCACGGATACGGGCTATGATTTCTGTGAGGTCGTGTTTGATATGGCACTGCGTGAGACGGCGCTGACCCGGGATGTCCCGATGACGCCGTTTGTCCCGTCGAATAAGAACGATCTGGCGGAGCGCTGTGAGGAGATTCTGACCCTGCAGGCAACCGGCCTCGCGACCCGCATCCGCCACACCCATGCAAAGACCTGTGTCGTCGGCCTGTCCGGCGGTCTGGATTCCGCTTTGGCTTTGGTTGTCACGGTTCACGCGATGGATCTGCTGGGCCGCGACCGCAAGGACATCATCGCAGTTACTATGCCGTGCTTTGGTACGACCAGCCGCACGAAAAACAATGCCCTGACACTCGCGGATGCCTATGGTACGACGTGCAAAACAATTGAAATCGGCGCTTCGGTCACACAGCATTTCCTCGATATCGGCCATCAGATGGAGGATCATTCGGTTACGTTTGAGAATGGCCAGGCACGGGAACGCACACAGGTGCTGATGGATCTGGCAAACAAAACCGGCGGCATGGTCATCGGTACCGGTGACCTGTCCGAGCTGGCACTGGGCTGGGCGACCTACAACGGCGATCACATGAGCATGTATGGCGTCAATGGTTCCATCCCGAAGACCCTGGTACGCTATCTGACCGCATATGAGGCCGAGCGCGCCGGTGGAGAGACCGGACGTGTTTTGCGCGATGTCTTGGCAACACCGGTTTCGCCGGAGCTGCTGCCGCCGAAGGATGGCGAGATCTCGCAGAAGACCGAAGAGCTGGTCGGCCCGTATGAGCTGCATGACTTCTATCTGTATCACTTTGTCCGCTTTGGTATGGAGCCGAAGAAAATCTATCGTCTGGCAAAGTATGCCTTTGCCGGAGTGTATGACGATGAGACCATCAAGAAATGGCTGACGACCTTTGTCCGCCGCTTCTTTGTCCAGCAGTTTAAACGTTCCTGCCTGCCGGACGGTCCGAAGGTCGGTACGGTTACGCTGTCGCCGCGCGGCGACTGGAGAATGCCGTCGGATGCCGTCAGCGCACTGTGGATGGAGCAGTGCGAACAGCTGTGATATCACATTGGACGAAAAAGATACAAAGCCCCATCAAAGGATGGGGCTTCTTTTTATGGAAGCCGGGAAACCATCCGGTCTGCCTCCGGCGGGACAAGGGACTTCCGTGTCAAAGTCCCTTGTCAATCCCGTGCCACTTGGACACCAAAGGTTTCCAAGACCTTCCTCGAGCGTTCCGGGGCGGACAAATCCAAAACCGCATGATTTGCCCGCCCATCCTAACCGGAGAATAGCCAGTAAGATGGATCTCTTTGTACCGGTTCGCTTGGCGTGTCGTGGCCGACGCGCCCGGTAATTTTTGCGGCGTCTATCCCGAAGGGAAAGGAAGGCTTTGAGACCGGAGAGATCGCGTGTACCAGCCGGACAAAAACTTGGGAATACGTTTTTGTTCGGCTATAGAAGGCTATCTGATGGATTTTTGTGCGTGTGCATGTTTGAGGGGAAGGTCGTGGAAACCCGTAGGGTTTCTGCGCTGCATGGGTTTGGAAAGGGCGTTTGCTGTGGAACGCCCTTCCCCGTCGGAGACGAGAAAACGAGCGGTTTCGTTTTTGTAATGTGTCTATACATTTGGACATCAAAGATTTTTCCAGACTTGCTTATTTTAATAATGGTATAATAAAAAATAAATTATACGAATAGTATTAAAACAGACGTTGGTTTCAACAGCCGGTTGAGGAAACGGGTTGATTTTTCAAAGGATGGTTGAGCACGCATCAACGGTTTCTTGCTTGTGCAGGGGGAGCGAGGCTGATACAATAAAGCCACAGAACGGATCCGAAATGTGCAACAAATAACCGCAGTAGAGAAAGGAAACAACACGATGAATGGATTAGGACAACGGATCGCAAGATTGCGTCGACAGAAAGGAATGACACAGGAGATGCTCGCGGAGGCATTGGGCGTTTCCCCACAGGCGGTATCCAAATGGGAAACGGACAATTCCTGTCCGGATATTGCCCTGCTGCTGGAGTTGGCGGAATTGTTGGATGTCACGGTGGATGAGCTGCTGTCCGGGAGAATGGCGCCTGAGGTACAGCTCGTTCCACAGGAGGAACGCAAGAATGCAGAGGAGATGATGCTGCGCATCATCGTGGAGACACCGAAAGGGGATAATGTGCGCGTCAATCTGCCGATGGCGATTGTGCGGTTTGGATTTGAACTGACAAAGGTCATCCCGCAGGCCAAAGAAAACGAGGTATTGCAAAAGCTCGATCTGGATCAGATCATGGCGATGGTCGAGAGTGGGCTGATCGGCAAGCTGGTTGAGGTCGATGCGGCGGACGGCTCCAAGGTCCAGGTTGTGGTAGAATGAAGCTGATGGTCCAGCGTCCGCATCGGCCCCCGATCTGGCTCGTGCTGCCCAATCGTTTGCTGTTCGGCCGGTTTTCGGCCTGGGTCACCGTGCAGGCGCTCCGGCAGCATTCGATTGCCGTGGATTCCAGCGCGTTTTATCTATGGCTGCGTCGGTTTCCGTATCGGGAATGGAAGGGGCTGCCGGTGGTGGAGGTTCGTGCCGCAGATGGCACCAGGGTAAAGATTACACTGTAACACTGCAAATTGGAGAATGATATGCCCTCTGTTTTATAACAGAGGGTATATTTTTGTGTAATAAATATATTTTTATACTTATAGTAATATGAAAAAGAGGGAAAACGAAAGCGCCGATAAGGGGGAAAGATGGACGCGGTGATAGGTAACAATGTCAGCATTTTGATATATTTTTAATTCTTTTTCCTATTTTTTGCTGGAAAGATTGATAAAAAATTGGCTGAAAACTGTTTGTTTTATTTTGGTATAGTTGTGAGTGTTTCGTATTACAAATAGTAAAAATCCCGAGAAGATGGCATTTTTAAGCAAGATTTCACAAGAATTTAGACAAAATTCAAGCGTGAAATTATTGACAAAGTTTTTATGTTGTATATAATAGTATTGGATGTACATGTAAGAAAGGTACATCCGGACAACCTATATTCCGTAAAATGCAGTGTCGGTTTCGCCGAGCATATCGATTGCCCGGAGCGGGCACTTGTGTTTAGATTTTCTGGAATTCATTTTTGGGAGGTTTACTGGTATGGATTTTAGACTGACAAGAGAGCAGGAATTGGTTCAGAAGATGTGCCGTGAGTTCGCGGTTAACGAAGTTGAACCGATCGCTGCAGAAATCGATGAGCAGGAGCGTTATCCGTTCGAGACCGTCGAAAAGATGCGTAAGCTCGGCATGATGGGCATTCAGTTCCCGAAGGAACTGGGCGGCTCTGGCGGCGACACGATCTGCTACTCTATCGCAATCGAAGAGGCATCCCGCTTCTGCGGCACCACCGGATGCATCATCTCTTCTCATGCAACGCTGGGCGCATGGCCGATCTTTAAGTACGGCACCGCGGAGCAGAAGGAGAAGTGGCTGCGTCCGCTGATCAGCGGTCAGAAGACCGGCGCATTTGGCCTGACCGAGCCGAATGCCGGTACCGACTCCGCTGCACAGCAGACCGAGGCAGTTAAGCAGGAGGATGGTTCCTACATCCTGAACGGCTCCAAGGTATTCATCACCGGCGGCGGCATCGCAGACACCTATGTTATCTTCGCAATGACGGACAAGTCCAAGAGAAACAGAGGCATTTCCGCATTCATCGTAGACAAGGATGACCCGGGCTTCTCTATCGGCAAGATCGAGCATAAGATGGGTATCCGCGGCTCCCAGACTTCCGAGCTGGTATTTGAAGACGTACATCTGCCGGCAGACCGTCTGCTGGGCAAGGAGAACGGCGGCTTCAAGATCGCAATGACCACGCTGGACGGCGGCCGTATCGGCATCGCTTCCCAGGCACTGGGTATCGCACAGGGCGCACTGGATCAGGCAATCGCTTACATGAAGGAGCGTGTACAGTTCGGCAAAACGATTTCGAACTTCCAGGGCCTGCAGTGGATGGTTGCTGACATGGCTACCAAGATTGACGCTGCTCGTCTGCTGGTTCGCCGCGCTGCGTTCAACAAGGACCATGGCCTGCCGTACAACAAGGAAGCTGCTATGGCTAAGCTGTTCGCATCCGAGACCGCAATGGAAGTTACCACCAAGAGCCTTCAGATCTTCGGCGGCTACGGTTACATCCGTGAGTACCCGATGGAGCGCATGATGCGTGACGCAAAGATCACCGAGATCTACGAGGGTACTTCCCAGGTTCAGCGTATGGTTATCGCGAACAACGTTATCGGCAAGTAAGAAGATAGGGAGGAAACAGTATCATGAAATATATCGTTTGCGTAAAGCAGGTACCGGACACATCTGGTAAGGTAGCTGTCAAGCCGGACGGCACACTGGACCGCGCTTCGATGGCAACGATCATCAACCCGGATGACAAGAACGCAATTGAAGCAGCACTGGCGTTGAAGGATCAGAACGGTGCGGAAGTAATCGTCGTTACGATGGGCCCGCCGCCGGCAGAAGGCATGCTGCGCGAGATCATGGCAATGGGTGCAGACAGAGCGGTTCTGGTATCCGGCCGTGAGTTCGGTGGTTCGGATACGTTCGCAACGTCTCAGATTCTGGCAGCAGCTGTCAACAAGATCGGCGTAGACGAGGACGACATCGTATTCTGTGGCCGTCAGGCAATCGACGGTGACACCGCACAGGTAGGCCCGCAGATCGCAGAGAAGCTGGGCATCCCGCAGATTACTTATGCAGCAGACATCAAGGTAGAAGGCAAGAAGGTAACGGTAAAGAGAATGCTGGAGGATGGCTACATGACCATCGAGACACAGACTCCGTGCCTGATCACCGCAATCAAGGAACTGAACGAGCCGCGTTACATGTCGATTGGCGGCATCTTCGATTGCTACAGCAAGCCGATGGAAGTATATGACTTCAACACGCTGAAGGATGATCCGCTGATCGAGCTGGATACGATCGGCCTGAAGGGTTCTCCGACAAACATTTTTGCATCGTTCACGCCGCCGCAGAAGGGTGCAGGCGAAATGCTGCAGGGCTCTGATCAGGAGAAGGTTGACACGTTGGTGGGCAAGCTCCTGGCAAAGCACATCATCTAATTGAAAGGAGAAACTCAAAATGGCTGAATTTAAGAATTCTGGAGAATACATGAAGGACTTCAAGGGCGTTTGGGTATTTGCAGAACAGAGACAGGGCGTTCTGCAGCCGACGGTACTTGAGCTGATTTCCGAAGGCCGTAAGCTGGCAGACGATCTGGGCGTAGAGCTGGCAGCACTGCTGCTGGGCGACGGCGTAGAAGGACTGGCAAAGGAAATGGGCGGCTATGGTGCAGACAGAGTCATCCTGGTAGATGATCCGGCACTGAAGGACTACACGACGGACGCATATGCGGATGTAATCTGCAAGGCAGTTATGGACAAGAAGCCGGAGATCGTGCTGATTGGTGCAACCAACATCGGCCGTGACCTGGGCCCGCGCTGCGCAGCTCGCCTGCACACGGGTCTGACGGCAGACTGCACGCATCTGGACGTAGAGACGACCAAGTATGCTGACTTCCTGAGAGAAGCATCGACGCTGGACGTAGACAACATGATCAAGATCGGCAAGATCAAGATGGAAGACCGCAACCTGAAGATGACCCGTCCGGCATTCGGCGGCCACCTGATGGCAACGATCATCACTCCGCGTTTCCGTCCGCAGATGTCGACGGTACGCCCGGGCGTACTGAAGAAGGCAGCTTATGACGAAGCAAAGGCAGAGGCTGTTATCGTAGAGAAGTACGAAGTAGAGATCGCAGCAACCGAGACGAAGGTAGTGGAGATCGTCAAGGAAGCAAAGCAGCTGGTAGACCTGATCGGCGCAGACGTAGTCGTATCGGTAGGCCGTGGCATCTCGAAGGATGTCGAGAAGGGCATCGCGCTGGCAGAAGAGCTGGCAGCCGAGTTCGGCGGCGTAGTCGGCGGCTCGCGTGTAGCGATCGACTCTGGCTGGCTGTCCGCAGACCATCAGGTTGGACAGACGGGCAAGACGGTACATCCGACCCTGTACGTAGCACTGGGTATCTCCGGCGCGATCCAGCACAAGGCTGGCATGCAGGATTCCGGCTGCATCGTAGCAGTTAACAAGAACGAGAGTGCACCGATCTTCGAAGTAGCAGACTACGGCATCGTAGGCGACCTGTTCAAGATCGCACCGATGATGATCGAGGCAGTCAAGGCAGCAAAGGCTGCAAAGTAATTTGGAATCCGTCTGAAAACGAATTATTCCATTCCCCCGATACCTCTTTGGGTATCGGGGGTTTTTTGTATGCAGGGTGAGACGGAAAAAAGCCGAGAAAAAATTTCAAAATAAAAAGAGAAAACAAAGCGGTTTCCGGAACGTAATTTTGTATAAGACCAGGGAATTCGATCGTTTGAGGCATTTTTGGGTATTTTTAGAGGTGTTTTTGGTTATATGCCAAAAATATCAAAAAATATTGCACAAAAAAATTAAGTGTGATATACTGGTTTTATAAGAATTATATTAATTTTTAGTTTCTTTGGGTGTTATTTAAACATACTATAGTAAATTTGGAGGAATAAACCATGGACTTCAACTTGACCAAAGAGCAAGAACTGGTTCGGAAGGCTCTAGCGGAGTTTACCGAAGCAGAAGTCAAGCCGATCGCAGCAGAAACGGATCGCACGTCGCAGTATCCGAAGGATACGATTGACAAGCTGTTCCGTTACGGCGTAATGGGTATGTGCGTACCGAAGGAATTCGGTGGAGCAGGCGCGGATGACGTCGCTGCGGCTATCGCAGTAGAGGAGCTGTCCAAGCAGTGTGCTTCGACCGGTGACATCGTTGCTACCCACAACGGCCTGTGCTGTGGCCCGATCATCAACTTCGGTACTCCGGATCAGAAGAAGAAGTATCTGTCGATGCTGACAAGCGGCAAGGTAGGTGCCTTTGCTCTGACCGAGCCGGACGCTGGTTCGGATGCATCCAAGGGCACGACGGTTGCTGAGGATGCCGGCGATCACTGGGTTCTGAACGGATCCAAGATCTTTATCACCAATGGCTACGTAGCTGACATCTTTGTCGTATTTGCAATGACCGATCCTTCCAAGGGAACCAGAGGCATTTCTGCGTTCATCGTAGAGAAGGACTTCCCGGGCTTCTCCGTAGGCCGTCATGAGGTTAAGATGGGCCTGCACGGTTCCCCGACGGCAGAAATCGTATTCGAAGACTGCATCGTTCCGAAGGAAAACCTGCTGGGTCAGCTCGGCAAGGGCTTCAAGATTGCAATGAATACCCTGGACGGCGGCCGTATCGGCATCGCTGCTCAGGCACTCGGCATCCTGGAAGGCGCAATGAACGAGACCATCGAGTTCACCAAGAGCCGTGTTCAGTTCGGTCGTCCGATTTCCAAGTTCCAGAACACGCAGTTCGTTATTGCGGATATGGAAGTTGCCAGAAACGCAGCTCAGCTCCTGACTTACTCGGCTGCTTCGAAGAAGAGCGAAGGCAAGACCTTTACCAAGGACGCTGCTATGGCTAAACTGTTCGCATCCGAGGCCTGCATGCACTTCACCACCAAGGCGGTACAGATGCATGGCGGCTACGGCTATACGAACGATTACCCGGTTGAGCGCATGATGCGTGACGCAAAGATCACCGAGATCTATGAGGGTACTTCTGAGATTCAGAGAGTCGTTATCTCGGGTAACGTACTCGGCAAGTAAGAAGATAGGGAGGAAACAGTATCATGAAATATATCGTTTGCGTAAAGCAGGTACCGGACACATCTGGTAAGGTAGCTGTCAAGCCGGACGGCACACTGGACCGCGCTTCGATGGCAACGATCATCAACCCGGATGACAAGAACGCAATTGAAGCAGCACTGGCGTTGAAGGATCAGAACGGTGCGGAAGTAATCGTCGTTACGATGGGCCCGCCGCCGGCAGAAGGCATGCTGCGCGAGATCATGGCAATGGGTGCAGACAGAGCGGTTCTGGTATCCGGCCGTGAGTTCGGTGGTTCGGATACGTTCGCAACGTCTCAGATTCTGGCAGCAGCTGTCAACAAGATCGGCGTAGACGAGGACGACATCGTATTCTGTGGCCGTCAGGCAATCGACGGTGACACCGCACAGGTAGGCCCGCAGATCGCAGAGAAGCTGGGCATCCCGCAGATTACTTATGCAGCAGACATCAAGGTAGAAGGCAAGAAGGTAACGGTAAAGAGAATGCTGGAGGATGGCTACATGACCATCGAGACACAGACTCCGTGCCTGATCACCGCAATCAAGGAACTGAACGAGCCGCGTTACATGTCGATTGGCGGCATCTTCGATTGCTACAGCAAGCCGATGGAAGTATATGACTTCAACACGCTGAAGGATGATCCGCTGATCGAGCTGGATACGATCGGCCTGAAGGGTTCTCCGACAAACATTTTTGCATCGTTCACGCCGCCGCAGAAGGGTGCAGGCGAAATGCTGCAGGGCTCTGATCAGGAGAAGGTTGACACGTTGGTGGGCAAGCTCCTGGCAAAGCACATCATCTAATTGAAAGGAGAAACTCAAAATGGCTGAATTTAAGAATTCTGGAGAATACATGAAGGACTTCAAGGGCGTTTGGGTATTTGCAGAACAGAGACAGGGCGTTCTGCAGCCGACGGTACTTGAGCTGATTTCCGAAGGCCGTAAGCTGGCAGACGATCTGGGCGTAGAGCTGGCAGCACTGCTGCTGGGCGACGGCGTAGAAGGACTGGCAAAGGAAATGGGCGGCTATGGTGCAGACAGAGTCATCCTGGTAGATGATCCGGCACTGAAGGACTACACGACGGACGCATATGCGGATGTAATCTGCAAGGCAGTTATGGACAAGAAGCCGGAGATCGTGCTGATTGGTGCAACCAACATCGGCCGTGACCTGGGCCCGCGCTGCGCAGCTCGCCTGCACACGGGTCTGACGGCAGACTGCACGCATCTGGACGTAGAGACGACCAAGTATGCTGACTTCCTGAGAGAAGCATCGACGCTGGACGTAGACAACATGATCAAGATCGGCAAGATCAAGATGGAAGACCGCAACCTGAAGATGACCCGTCCGGCATTCGGCGGCCACCTGATGGCAACGATCATCACTCCGCGTTTCCGTCCGCAGATGTCGACGGTACGCCCGGGCGTACTGAAGAAGGCAGCTTATGACGAAGCAAAGGCAGAGGCTGTTATCGTAGAGAAGTACGAAGTAGAGATCGCAGCAACCGAGACGAAGGTAGTGGAGATCGTCAAGGAAGCAAAGCAGCTGGTAGACCTGATCGGCGCAGACGTAGTCGTATCGGTAGGCCGTGGCATCTCGAAGGATGTCGAGAAGGGCATCGCGCTGGCAGAAGAGCTGGCAGCCGAGTTCGGCGGCGTAGTCGGCGGCTCGCGTGTAGCGATCGACTCTGGCTGGCTGTCCGCAGACCATCAGGTTGGACAGACGGGCAAGACGGTACATCCGACCCTGTACGTAGCACTGGGTATCTCCGGCGCGATCCAGCACAAGGCTGGCATGCAGGATTCCGGCTGCATCGTAGCAGTTAACAAGAACGAGAGTGCACCGATCTTCGAAGTAGCAGACTACGGCATCGTAGGCGACCTGTTCAAGATCGCACCGATGATGATCGAGGCAGTCAAGGCAGCAAAGGCTGCAAAGTAATTTGGAATCCGTCTGAAAACGAATTATTCCATTCCCCCGATACCTCTTTGGGTATCGGGGGTTTTTTTCAATTTTTCTTCATCATTTTGTGCAGGCAGTTCAGCGCATCGTGCAGAGAGCCGACCTGATCGCACAGACCGATCTTTACCGCCTGCTTGGCGCCAATAACCGTGCCCACATCCGTCGCCAGTTCACCGGTTGCCATCATCAAACCGGACAGCGCCTCTTCCTTCACCGAGGAATTCCGGACAATAAAGCGCGTGATGCGCTTCTGAATCTGGCGGAAGTATTCATAGGTCTGTGGTGCACCGATGACCGTCCCGCTGATGCGTACAGGATGCAGCATCATGGAGGCAGATGGGGCGATAAACGTCCGCTGTGCTGCCACGGCCAATGGCACTCCGATGGAATGGCTGCCGCCGAGGATCAGGGAAACCGTGGGAGTCTTCATCCCGGCGATCAGCTCCGCGATGGCAAGACCGGCCTCGACATCGCCGCCGACCGTGTTGAGCAGGATGAGAAGGCCGTCGATTTCCTCACTCTCCTCAATCGCCGCGAGCTGTGGCAGGATGTGTTCGTATTTGGTTGTTTTGGTATTTTCCGGCGCTTCCTGATGCCCCTCAATCGTACCAATGATCGTAATGCAGTGAATCATACCGTGAGAGGATTGGGTGGTAATCGAGCCGGTATCCGTATTGCGCGGCTCTTTGCTTTCATCCGACATAATATACCTCACAAATTATAGATTTTTTAAGAAAATAATACTTGACAAAACCGTGTTATACATATAGTTATCCACATTTCCACAGAGTTATCCACAAAACTTTGTGTATTCGGTGGAAAAGTCTGTGGATTTGTTGGAAAAAACCAAGTATGCCACAAGATATAGCGCGAATATCTGTTCGGGATGCTCAAAATGTGGGGGATAACCCTGCTGTTTTGGATTATTCAAATCGCTAGTTTACTTGTTGTAATCAGAAATTCTTCGAAAAACCGTAATATTTGTTCCAAGAAATGCGATTTGTAATCACAAATCGGTTATAGTCTGTGCGGAGGAGCAAAAGTTATACACAGCGCAATGAAATTTCACCAAAAGAAAACACAGACTGTGGAAAAGTCCCACAGTCTGTGCAGATGAAACGGATTCTCCGATTTTATTTCATGCCGTAAAATGCGCCAAATCCACGATAGGTGGCATACAGATCGAGCTTGGCGATGACCTCATACGGTGCATGCATGCAGAGCACCGGGACACCGGCATCGACGGTATCAATGTTGCGGTTTGCCATGAACATTGCGACCGTGCCGCCGCCACCCTGATCGACCTTGCCGAGCTGGCCGGTCTGCCAGATGATGTTGTTTTGACGGAAGAGGTAACGGATTTTGGCCATCAGCTCTGCCGTAGCATCCGATGCGCCGGACTTGCCGCGGGAGCCGGTGTACTTGGTGAGAGCGAGACCGCAGTTGGCACGGGCATCGTTGCGCTTTTCACTGACCTCTGGATAGTTCGGATCAAAGGCGTTGCAGACATCGGCGGAAAGGCAGGTGCTGTTTTCCAGACACTCCTCCGGAAGGACGTCCTGCGCACGGCACAGGTCCGCAATCAGCGTATCAAAGAAGTGCGACTGCATACCGGTGACACCGTCGGAGCCGATTTCTTCCTTGTCGACAAGCACAGCCATCGCCGTCTTGGTCGGGATTTCGTCGTAATCAAACAGAGCGGTAGCCGCCGGATAGGAGCAGACACGGTCGTCGTGGCCATACGAGCCGACAAAGCTGCGGTCAAAGCCGATATCGCGGGCCGGGAAAGCCGGAACACAGCACAGCTCGGCCGAGAGGAAATCCTCCTCCGTGATGCCGTAGGCCTGGTTCAGATATTCCATGACCGCAAGCTTGATCTTGTCCGATGTGTCGGTTTCGGAGTCGGAGGGCTGGGAACCGATCAGAACATTCATCTTCTCTGCGGCAATGCCCTTCATCATGGATTTCTGCATCTGGTCGCTCGCCAGATGGATCAGCAGGTCGGAGATGACAAACAGCGGATCATCCGGCTTGTCCCCGATGCGGACTTGGATGCTCTCGATACCCTCGTCTGTGACACGGCAGACAACACCGCGCAGCTCCAGCGGAATGGTCGGCCACTGGTATTTCTTGATGCCGCCGTAGTAGTGTGTCTTGAAGAATGCCATGCCGTTGTCCTCGTAGAGCGGAACGGTGCGAATGTCAATGCGCGGAGCGTCCAGATGGGCGG
This sequence comes from Eubacteriales bacterium, assembly GCA_030539335.1. Taxonomy (GTDB): domain Bacteria; phylum Bacillota; class Clostridia; order Oscillospirales; family Butyricicoccaceae; genus Butyricicoccus_A. The sequence goes on from JAUNSG010000015.1 coordinate 32,153, forward strand.
CGGTCAGATTGATACCCGCGGAAAGTGGCTCACTGCCGATTACAGTAAGTATAATTGCTTTATTGCGATTCACTTTGTAATATTTATCGCCGGCCTTTACCTCCATACCGCGGGTATAGGGAACAAAGCCGAGCGACTCCGCCTTAGCCTTCAGGAAGGCGACGGCATCGCGTTCGGTCTTGGCTTCATTGAGGAACTGCTTGTAGCCCTCGGCGTAGTCGTGCATCGCATGACGCTCGTCGGCACTCATGCGGTCCCAACCGGTCTTTTTGTCATAAAAAAGCTCGTTTTCCATAAAAATCGTCCTTTCTGCGTTCGAAAACTATCCGAGTAATGTATGAATCACGGTATGTACCTGCTCCCGAAGAGCAGATAAGTCACCGTTGTTGACGAGAAGAAAATCACAACGTTCCCGGTACCAGTCGTCGCTGTGCTGGGCATCGATGCGGAGGGAAGCGTAATCGCGGGTGATGTTGTCCCGCACCATGATGCGTTGGATGCGTGTTTCGCGGTCGGCAAGGACCGCTGCCGTTGCGTCACACAGCGTGTCCATACCCGCTTCAAACAAAACCGGTGCGTCATACACACCGAGCGGTTTGCCCTGTGCCTCCCAGACAGCGAAGGTATCCCGCGCCGCCTGACGGATATATGGGTGTGTGATGGCATTGAGGCGCGCCAGCTTGTCCGGATCGGCAAACACAATCGAGCCGAGTTTTTTGCGATTTAGATTACCATTTGTAAAACAAGAATCTCCAAATACAGATCGTATTTCCTCGAGCATCGGTTCACAGGAATCGCACAGCGCCCGATAGGAGGCATCGGCATCCAACACGCCACAGCCGCAGGCGATAAATTCCGCCCCGGCGGCACTTTTTCCGACACCGGAACCGCCCGTCAATCCGAGAATCTTCATGTTTCACCCTCCGTCAGGTCGATGACATGGAAACCGGCTGCCTTCTTGATCCGGTTGGAAACAGCCAGACCGATACCGGTCGATGGGGGACACTGGGCATAGATTTCCGCCACATCGGTTGTGTCGAAGCGACGGAGTGCATCGAACACCTCGCGTGCCTGCTCCGTCTCGTCGTCCGAACGGCCAAAGGTTTCGATCACAGCATGTCCGGCGAAATGACTGGCGCAGTCGTCAAAACAGAGTACACCAGAGTTTTCCCCAAGCTGTGCAGAAATATACGCAGCGCTCTGTTCTGGGGACCCAAATACGACGGTAACTGGGGCTTTTGGCGCATAATGGCGGTATTTCATACCGGGAGCAGAGACTGTCTCGGTGTCATCGATTTTTTCGCGCAGCGCGCGGTCAACCGTGACGTCACCGAGCACCGCTTCCAACTGTTCGAGTGAGATTCCCCCCGGACGCAGGAGGCGCGGGACAGGCCCGCACAGGGAGATCACCGTGGATTCGACGCCGACCGAGCAGGGTCCGCCGTCCACGACCGCGGCAATTTTTCCATCCAGATCCTCCATGACGTGTTGTGCTGTCGTGGTGGAGGGCCGTCCGGACCGATTGGCGGATGGGGCCGCCAGCGGAACCCCGGCGGCACGGATGATCGCGCGTGCGATGGGATGGGAGGGCAGACGAATACCAACTGTATTTAAACCTCCGGAAGTTACCATTGGTATAATTTCTTTTTTTGGTAGGATGATGGTCATCGGACCGGGCCAGTAGGTCTCCGCGAGGGCTTTTGCCTCATCGGGGACGACGGCGGCGATGTCATACATCTGTTCCAGATCCGCGATGTGGACGATCAGCGGATTGTCCTGTGGACGGCCCTTGGCCGCGAAGATGCGGTGTACCGCGTCCACATTACAGGCATCCGCAGCCAGACCGTAGACGGTTTCCGTCGGGATACCGACGATTTCACCGCGGCGCAGCAGTTCGGCCGCCGTGGCAATCGCCTCGGGATCGGATGCGGGATGGAGAAGTTGCGTGTTCATGGAATTCCTTCTTTACAATCAAGTAATACTATTGGTATAACAAAAAGTCAAAAATACAGATAGGCAAAATAGAGCTGGATTTTGCAGTCCAGGGTACAACCGCTTGGCGAGCGGCAGGATCAAAAATCCGGCGGTACACAGGCAAACGCCACAGAGCGTACCGCAAAGCCAGTCTGTCCAGGGGGACAGAAGGCCGGAGGCGGCAAAGCCCAGCGCTGCGGTCAGAAAGAAGAGCAGGCCAAGGCGCGCCGTATGCGGTATGGGAAGCCACGCCAGCCGGGAGAGGATCGCGGCCACTCCAGCGATGGGGAGCAGGGGAAGCGCGTTGTGCGTCAGACCGGCGAGAAGTGCGGCGGCCGTGCCCCACGGCAGAAGGTGCGAAAGGCAGCGATTCCATTCGGCCTGCCAGGGAAGCGGTTCCGCGCCGGGGTCATGGGACAACAGCGCGAGCGCCAGTGTGAGCAGGAAGCCGGGAAGCATCGCCGGGGTGGGACTGCGCAGGACGCTCAGGCCGATGGCGGTCAGCGCACCGGCAGAGCCGCTGTAAACGACGGCGATACCGCAATCGTGCCAGCGGACGCAGAGTCGTCCCAAGACCAGCGCCGGAAAAACAGCGAAAAAGCCTGCAAAAGACATAACATCACCCCGTTCAGTGTATGAACGGGAACAATTTGTTATGAAAAATCCGCGCGGGCGAGCTTTTCGGACTGCTCGGTGGTAATCAGTGCGTCGAGCACTTCGTCCAGATTCCCGTCCAAAAAGCTGTCCAGATGATAGATTGTCAGCTTGATGCGGTGTTCGGAGATGCGGTTTTCCGGGAAATTGTACGTGCGGATGCGCTCGGAGCGGCTTCCGGAGCCGACTTGACTGCGGCGCTCGTCCGCAATCGCCTCATCCTGCTTGCGCTGTTCGATTTCGAACAGACGGGAGCGCAGGACGCGCATGGCCTTGTCTTTATTTTTATACTGGCTGCGCTCGTCCTGGCATTCGACCACCATGCCGGTCGGCAGGTGCGTGATGCGGATGGCGGATGAGGTCTTGTTGATGTGCTGTCCACCGGCGCCGGACGAACGGAAGGTATCGATGCGCAGATCGTTTGGATTGATCTCCAATTCGACGTCATCGACCTCCGGAAGAACTGCTACCGTGACGGTGGAGGTGTGCACACGGCCTTGGGATTCGGTCTCGGGAACGCGCTGGACGCGGTGGACACCGCTCTCGAATTTCAATCGCGAATACGCACGGTCGCCCTCCACACTGAATGTGATCTCCCTGCAGCCGCCGAGTTCGGTTGCCGCAAGGTTGATGACCTCGGTCTTCCAGCCGCGCTTGTCGGCGTACATCGAATACATGCGGTATAGGGAATGCGCAAACAGCGCCGCTTCCTCTCCGCCAGCGCCGGCACGGATTTCGACAATCACGCTGCGGTCATCGTTGGGGTCGTGCGGCAGGAGCAGGAGCTTCAGTTCGTTTTCCAGCCGTTCCATTGCCGCACGGGAGGTGCTCAGAGCTTCCTGCGCCATCGCGCGCAGCTCGGCATCGCCACCGGCTTCCTCCAGCAGCTCCAGAGCGTCTTTCTGCTCCTGATCGGCGGCGGCATAGCTCCGGTACGCCGTGATGATCGGGGTCAGCTCCTTCTGCTCACGGAGAAGCTGCGCGGCGCGGGCGGGATCGTTGTAGAGATCCGGCGTGGCGAGCAGCTCTTGCAGTTCGTCAAAGCGGTCCGCCAGTCCCTCCAGTTTTTCTAGCATAAAAATTCAACTCCAAGTAATATCAAAAGATAATTATACGAATAGAACTATTCTATTAAAATAATTAGGATAAATTATACGTTTTGTAATCAAACCTTCTGGATGCGGAACGAGATATCGATGGATTGCTCGTTGCGTCCCTGCAGACGCAGACTACAGCGCAGGTTGGGCTTACACAGTTCAAGGAGCCAATCGATCGTGTAATATTCCAGTTCCTCGAGCTGATCGAGCGAAAGGCACGCGATCTGGCGCTGGCCGAAATCGATCCAGATCTGTTCTCCCTCCGCGGTGATCGGGATGTCACGGTAGGGGTCGGTGAGCTTCAGGCAATGCAGCTTGGCATCCAAAAGGGCGCGCAGGCCGGTGACAAAGCGGGTGGCGTGCGTATCAGAGATCGCGATATCCACCAGCATCAGATGGTCGTTGATGGTGGCGGAGACGCGGCAGGGGACGGGATAGGTGCGGATCATGACAACTCCTCCTTGAAACAGAATGTGCAACGGCTCACCACCGGTTGGTGGCGGCCAGGATGACAAGGGAAAAATATTCGCGCAGGCAGAACACCGGGCGCAGGTGCCAGGGCGATGGGGCGGCGACGGCAACGGGGTCCAGGCCGGCCTGTTCCATCAGATGACGGGCGCGGAACAGATGAAAACCGCTGGAAACGACGGCGGTGGTATAGCCGTCGGGCGCCGTTTTATCCAAAATGCGCTTGGCATTTTGGATGTTCTCGATGGTGTTGACCGAGCGGTCTTCCAGGAGAACGCGGTCCTCTGCGATCCCCTGTTCGATGAGCCACTTGCGCATGACGTATGCTTCGGGGTAGTCCTCGTCGTCCCCCTGTCCCCCACAGACAATCAGCGTGCAGTCGGGATTGCGCTGGGCGCAGTCGCGTGCCGCCTCCAAACGAAAGCGCAGGGTGAGGGAGGGCTGGTCACCGCGGATGCCGCCGCCGAGCACCAGCAGATACTGGGCCTGCTCCGCCTCTGGGTCGGTGTGCGCCCCCCGCAGCAGGATGAGCTGCACCGCGACGAAGGTCACGAGGAACAGGGCGAACAGCACAGTTCCGAGTGCATACAGCAGCTTTGCCGCGCGGCGAAGCCATCCGCCGGTGCGTGCCATGAGCCACAGCAGCAGGAGCATTGCGAGGGCACAGACGGCGAGCGCTCCGAAAAACGCACCGGCACAGCGGGTGATGGGCGATACCAGAAGCGGCAGCGCCAGCACCACACTGACGATGCAGAGGATGCGGTAAAAGCGGCGGGCGGTCATCCCTGCGCCTCTTCCAATTGTGCGGAATAGGTTTCCCATTCTTCCATCAGCTCCATCAGGTGCGTTTCGATGTCGTCCTTTTGTGTGGAAAGCTCCATCAGCTTTCCCGGATCGCTGGCTGCCGCCATCATCTGGTCATCCAGTGCGGCGCTCTGCTCCTCACAGGAGGCGATGTCGCGTTCCAGCTTGGCGATCTTCTTCTCCAGATTTTTTGTGCCGCCCTTGGGACGCGGCTTTTCCTTTTTCGGCTTGGGCGTGCTGTGCGCCGCCTTTTCCGCGGCTTTTTGGGCGCGGAAGGCCAAGTATTGTTCGTAATTTCCCGTGAAATCCGTCCAGCTTCCATCCTCCATCAGGACGATGATGCGGCTGGCAAAGCGGGAGACAAAGTAGCGGTCGTGCGAGACAAACAGCAGCGTACCGGTGAAGCTTTCCACCGCCTCCTCGATCCACTCGCGGGAGAGAATATCCAGATGGTTGGTCGGCTCGTCGAGGACGAGCATGTTGAGCTTGTCATACATCAGCTCACACAGGCGCAGACGGCTTTTCTCACCGCCGGACAGCTTGGAGACCAGTTTGAGTTGGTCCTCGCCAGAGAACTGGAACCGTCCGAGGCGGTTGCGTGCGGTCTGCGGCGTGAGGTTTTTTTCGTAGATCAGGGTATCGATCAGGTTGCGGCTCTCGTCCTCGAAGCGGACCACCTGTGGGAGATATGCCGGTTTGAGCCCATCGCCCTTCTTGATGGTACCGGCGTCCGCCGGCTCCAGGCCGAGGATGATGTTGAGCAGCGTGGTCTTTCCAGTGCCGTTGTCGCCCAAAATCGCCACTTTTTCGCCGTTTTTGACGTTGAAGGTGATGTCGTGCAGGATCGCACGGCCATCAAAGCTCTTGCAGATGCCGCGTACCTTGAGCACTTCCTGCGTCTCGTAATTCGGGTCGCCAAACAGCATGTTGAGCTTCTTTTCGCTCCGCGGGCGGTCGGCGATCGTCATGCGCGCGATGCGCTTATCGAGGGAGAATGCACGCTTGTGCATCTTCTCCGTGCCCCACTGGTGCATCCAGCGGGACTTTTCCTCCAGCCGCTTGAGCTCTTCCATCTGGTTTTCGTGCTCAGCCAGACGGCGGGCATAACGAAGCTTGCGCTCCTCCGCATAATAGCTATAGGAGCCTGCATAGAAATCGGCATGCCCCTCCATCAGCTCGATGATGCGGTCACAGCACTGGTCGAGGAAATACCGGTCGTGTGAAATCGTGACGACCGTGCCCTTGTAGTCGTTGAGAAAGTTGCCGAGCCACTCCACCGCGTCGATGTCCAGATGGTTGGTCGGCTCGTCCAGCAGCAGGATATCGGTGTCTTCCAGAATGATGCGGGCGAGATTGACGCGCGTTTTTTCGCCGCCGGACAGGACGTCGAACGTCTGGGAGCGCATCTCGCGCGGGATCTCCAGGCCGTTGCAGACCTTGTCCACCTCATAATCCAGCGCATAACCGCCCATCGATTCGAATTCCGCCTGTAGGGCGCCGTACTGCTTCAGCAGGATGGAGTCGTCGTTTTTCTCCATGCGGCGTTCCATCTCTGCCATGCGGTCACGCACCTCGTCGATGCGGTAGAAGGCAGAGCGCAGGACGTCCTCGACCGTGGCGCCCGGTTCATAGACCGGGATCTGATCGATGACGCCGATGGTGCGGTCCTTTGCAATGGCGATGGAGCCGCTTTCGTAGGGCAGCTCACCGGTCAGGACGCGGAACAGGGTGGTCTTCCCGGCGCCGTTCGGGCCGACGATGGCGACCTTTTCCCCGGGAAAAATATCAAAAGTAATGTCGTGTAGGATCTGATTTTCCCCAAAAAACTGGTTCAGTCCATGAATGCTGATATCAGCCAAGGAGAGTCCTCCTTTGAAAAGAATAAAATACGGAAAAGCCCAGCTTTCGCTGAGCTTTCCACAACCGCGACTGCGCGAGGTTACATCTTCTCCGGTTCGTCGTAGGTCTCACCGAAGGTTTCTACCGTGACGGACTTCATGACCTGCGGATGGATCGGCTTGTCGTTGTAGTTGCGGCGAACCGAGACAATCTTATCACAGACCTCCATGCCTTCGAGCACCATGCCAAAGGAGGCATACTGTCCATCCAGATGCGGTGCGTCGTCGACCATGATGAAGAACTGGGAGCCAGCGGAATTCGGGTCCATTGCGCGGGCCATCGAGAGCACACCGCGGGTGTGGGCCAGATCGTTGTGGAAGCCATTTGCCGAGAATTCACCGGCAATCTGGTAGCCCGGGCCACCGGTGCCAATGCCATTCGGGTCGCCGCCCTGGATCATAAAGCCCGGGATCACACGGTGGAATACCACGCCGTCATAAAAGCCCTTGGAAACCAGGCTGACAAAATTGCGGACGGTGTTCGGAGCAACTTCCGGATACAGCTCCGCCTTGATGACGCCGCCGTCCTCCATGGTAATGGTAACGATAGGATTTTTCATAATCGATCGATTCTCCTTACAGAAAGTCAAATTTTCACTGATACTATTGTATCAGACAGCGGGGGGAGTGACAAGAGGAAAATGAAAAAGAAAGGGCGCACAGCAGCCAAAGGCTCTGTACGCCCACCGTGTTTTGCAGTAAAAATTGTCACGGAATGAAGGTGTTATCGCTTTTCAAACTTGCTGGCCGGCGCTTTGCAGATCGGACATTTAAAGTCTTCCCGCAGCTCCTCCGACTTATGGATGTATCCGCAGATCGTGCAGCGGTATCCATAATTTTCATCCAGCGTCCGGTAAATCGGGGAATTCGGCGCAACATCCTTGCCGGCATTGCGGAACGCTTCCACCGTCAGCACGCCGCCGGGCTGTAGGATTTCCGCCTCGGTCACTTCGGCGATGAACATGATGTGTGAGTTCAGGTCAACCTGCTGCAGCACACGGAAGCCCATGCGGACTGCCATACCGTCGGTGATGTACGGGCAGCCGGCCGCATCCGTCTGCGTAGGATACGAGGAGAACTTGTCCACAACGCGGCCGGATTTGTAGCCGAACAGATTAATGATCTCGGTCGGGCAGTCTGCTGCCGCAACGGTTGCGCTAAACGCGCCGGTCTGCTCGACCGCACCTGTGGTGACGTTATATTTGTTGAGTGTCACTGCGAATTTGGCGGGACGGGATGACGTGAGCTGCTGTAACGAGTTGACAGCACAGCCACAAAATTTTCCGTCCTTGCAGCTACCGACGATGGCGATTGAATAAGAAATACTGTCAAATGCTTTGCGATCAATCATAATGAATCCCTCCTGGAAAAGTTGGATTGTCCGGTGTACTGCCGACGATTTTGCCAGAAAACCGCACCATTGGGTGAATTTGCCTAAAATTATTGAAATCAGTATAGCATACTTTGCCTAAAATAGATAGAGAAAATGAAAAAATTTAAAATCATTTTAAAAAATATTTCCGACTCAAAAGGGAGTCGGAACAAAAAAACCTCAGAACCCGAACGGGCTCCAAGGCATTTTTGATTCAAAGAAGGTATTCGTCATCCTCTTCCGTCAGCGTCGGCGCCGGATTGACATGTACCATGCAGTGCTTGACGGCGGGGAACTGCTTCTCGATGGCGTCATGGGTGCGCTCAGCCGCGGCATGTGCCTGCCGGAGCGGCATACTGCCATCGACCGCGATTTCCACATCGACATAGATGCGGTCGCCGAACAGGCGGGTTTTGACCGAATCGACCGCCACGACGTCCTCCTGTACCGCACAGACCTCCAGGATCCGATGGGCGGTTTTTTCATCCGCCGCGCGGTCGGTCATCTTGCTGATGGCATCGCGGAAGATGTCATAGGCAGCTTTGATGATGAACAGACAGATGACGATGCTGGCGAGCGGATCGAGCACCGGAAAGCCCAGCCGTGCGCCAAAGATACCGATAAAGCTGCCGATGGAGGACAGGGCATCCGAGCGATGGTGCCAGGCATCGGCGAGCAGGGCGCTGGAACGGATGCGCTTTGCCGCAAAGCGGGTGTATTGATACATCAGCTCCTTGGACAGGATGGAGATGACTGCGGCGGCCAGCGCCAGGCGTCCCGGCACCGTCAGCGGGATTTCCGCCGCGGAAAGGATTTTGTTCAGGCCGGATGCGCCGATTCCCAGACCGGTTGCCCCCAGTGCGATCGAGAGCAGGATGGCGGCGACGCATTCCATTCGTTCATGTCCGTATTGATGATCGCGGTCGGACGCTTTGTTCGACATACGGATGCCGACCATGACGATGATTGTACTGATGACGTCGGATGCCGAATGGATCGCATCGGAAATCATGGCGCCCGAATGCGCCAGCAGGCCCGCGACCAGCTTGAACAGCGACAGCAGCAGATTGCCTGCAATGCTCACACGTGAAACGTGCATGGCAATTTGTTCGTTTGTTTTGTTTGCCATTTGGAGTCCTCCGAATAGGTAAAAAAATCAGACGGATGAAGGTAAAGTCCCATTATTATATGCGATTCCATTCATGTTGTCAACAAGAATGCCTGTGAGGGAGCGGTCAGCCTCCTGCGACCGGAACGGGGCGGACGCTGGAATACAGCAGTTCTTCAAAAAAGCGCTGCTCCTGCATCTCCAGCGCTTTCTTTTTTCCGGCGCTGGTCAGATGCAGCGCACCGGAGCGGTCCGCCGTCAGATCGCCGTCCTGCTGCAGTCGTGCCGCAGCCTGACAGACATCGGATGCGGAAGCGTCCAGGGATTCGGCGACATCGGACAGATGGACCGAACCGTTCTTTTGCAGCAGGACATAGACTGCTTCCAGGAAATCTTCTTTATAGGAATGTAATTTCATAATAGTCTCCTCTCTCGACAAAGCTTGTTTTTCCAGGCCTCCTGGGAAAACTCTTCCTGTATGTCCTCTGGGACGAAGGATTCTACTGCGAGGCTGTCGCAGAACTGGGGGAAATCAAGCCCGTACAGTTTGCTTAAAACCAGGGACTGCGCAGGGGTCGGTTTGGCTGTCCCGTCCTCCCATTCCTGGACAGTGGAGGAGTCGGTGCCGAGGTATTTGGCGAGCTGTTCGATGGAATATCCGATTTCCTCGCGCAGGGTCTGTAATATATGGGAGTGGGAGAAGGATAAATTGTTCATAGGAATGCTCACTTTCTTTCGTCAGATGATTGGATTCAATTGCTAACTTTGTTAGGTAAATGGATAAAATGCGGCAGCCCGTTTGGGGCATTACCGGAAGCCGCGATTGCGGCGAGGCCGCAGGCCGTAGGGGGCGGGATGCGGATGGGAGGCGGAGAACTGCAGCAGCTTTTTCAGGATACGGACAAAGGTCTGTGCGTCCTCCGGGCCGAGGAATTCCAGCATTTCCTCCATGGAATTCAGCATGTGGCGGCGATGCTCCGAGATCACCTGCTGTCCATGCTCGGTCAGTTGGACGATGGTTTGCCGGTTGTCCAGCGGGTCGCGGGTGCGGGTGATCAGTCCGGTGCGTGCCAGTTGGTTGAGCACCGTGGCGATGCGCGCGGTGCTGACCAGCAGCGAACGGCTCAGGTCCTTGGGATAGGCCTGATTGCCGTGTACAGTTAGGTAGTTCAGAACGCCGATTTCACCGTGGACCAGGCGGGAGGTCTGCCGCTCGGCCTGAATGTGCGGTGTTCTCGCATGTAAATCCAGCAGTTCCTCTGCCAGTGCGTGATAATTCATGGAAATTCTCCTAACGAAATTAGCTTTCTTTGTTAGCAATTATAGCGCCCTTCCCCGCTGCTGTCAAGGGCGGAAATGTAAACAAATTGAAAAGGGGAACGGCGGATGCCGGGCACATCGATTGGTTGCATTACAGGAAAAAACGTGTTACAATAACAGGGAGAAAGTTTCGTTAAAGAATTAACAGAAGAGAAAGGAATTGGGAACATGGCAGTCTATAGCTCGGTCAAAGAGTATCATACGCGCGCACACATGGGCATGATTGATGTCACCGGCGACTTTCAGCAGGCCGTCTCCGAGGCGGGAGCAAAGGTTGGCATTAAGAACGGTCTGATTACCGGCTTCACGACCGGCGGTGTTGCGGCGCTGACCACACTGGAATTTGAACCGGGGATGGTTCATCATGACCTCAAGGCGGCGATGGACGTCTTTTCGCCCTATCTGGATAAGAATGGCCGCGTCATTCCGTATGAGCACCACAACACCTGGCACGATGACAACGGCTCCAGCCATATCAAATCCGCGCTGCTGTCGCCGTTCATCACGGTACCGGTTGTGGACGGACGCATTACGGTTGGCCCGTGGCAGAACCTGACGCTCGTCGAGTGCGATACCCGTGACCGCCACAGAGAGATTGTTTTCCAGGTCATTGGAGAATGAGCAAAAGACAGAAATCACCCTGCTTGCGCAGGGTGATTTTTTTAATCCCGTTTGGAGAGGTTCCAATTTATCAGCACGAAGATCAATTGCAGCGCCAGCGGGAGGAACAGCAGGAGCATTCCGGTGCGGATGTTGGTGAGATCGGCGACTGTGCCGACGATCGACGGGAAAAAGATACCGCCGAGGCCGGAAAACATCATGAAGAAACCCAGCGCCACCGGATACCGGTTGAACACACGGCCGCCGTTCCCGAGGCCGGTGGCGTACATGCCGGATACGGAAAGGCCAAAGCCGAGGGTGGCGAGGATCATGAGCGGGACGGAATGCGTGACCAGCAGCAGGGCAAAGAACACGATCATCCCGAGGGTGAGGATCAAGAGCAGGCGGGCGGTTGTCATACGGGCGGAAAGCCCGGTGCAGAGGAACCGTCCGAGCAGGATTGCGAGCCAGAGCAATCCATTCAGAAGCAGGGAGAAGGATTCCGAGGTCACACCGGTGTCCGAGAAAAAGGAGACGATCCAGCCGATGATGGAGGATTCCACACACATATAGGAAAAGACCAGTGCGACGGTGATCCAAAACAGGCGGTCGCGCAGGAAGCCAAAGTCCGGACTGCCGCTTTGTGCCGGGGCGTCGCCGAGCTGCATGGGGACCATGGACAGGGTCGAGAGCAGGCCGAGCACCGCAGCGAAAACGGCGGCGAGCTTCCAGCCGTGCGGGCCGAACTGGTTGCAGCCGAGCAGAAGGAACGGACAGACCAGCGCACCGAGTGCGAACATCGCATTGATCAGGTTGAGGAGCGAGGAATTGTCCGAGGAAAGCTCATTGGCGACGCTGTTGCCGTAATTTGTCCCGGCGCCGCGCGCCATACCGGCGATCAGGAAGGCGAGAAAGAGGACGGCCGGCTGACGGGTCAGCAGCATGAGGGCAAAGCCGATCGCTTCGGTGAGCGACAGCACGAGAAAGCTGTGCTTGCGCCCGAAGAAAATCGGCAGAAAACCGGCGATGAGGCCGGAGACGATCGTACCGATGTTAAAGGCGGAAACCAGGAAGCCGCTGACCGAGTAGTTCAGTCCGTAATCGGCCCGCATCATCGGGAGAAACGCACCGATGAGGATTCCGCCGATCCCCAGGGAAAACAGGTTCAGCAGGATAACCGAGACGACATAGCGGTTTGGTCTGGACAGGGAAGAGAAGAGTCCGTTCATGGGCGCAGCCCCCTTTGATTCAAAAGATAACTTTATTATAGCAGGTGACGGAAGGGACAGCAAGCAAAGCAATTGATGAACCGGAGAAAACACGGTATAATAAAATAAGAATTAAGAAAGGGAGGGAACAGTATGCGACGAATGGTAGCGTTTCTGCTGGCCGCTGTGCTCTGTGTGATGGGATTCTGCGCATGCGGTTCCGAACCGATTGTGAGACCGCCGCAGGCGTTGGGCAGTGCCGATCTGCAGGCGCTGAAGGACTTGCAGGCGCCGTATGTCGGGATGGTACTCAAATCGCTGGACGGACAGTTTTACCCACTCATCAAGGCGGGGGCGGAAGCGGAAGCGGACCGTCTTGGGGTCGAGCTGATTGTCGTTGCGGCGGACAGTGAGAACGATGCCAAAGGACAGGCGGAGTTGGTCGATATCATGGCGGATATGGCGCTCGATGTGCTGCTGGTTGCGCCCTGTGAGGAATCGCTGCTCACCGACAGCCTGCTGCGGGCGACGGAAAACGGGAAACATGTCCTGGCTGTGGACGAACCGCTGTCCTATTCCGGCAGCGAGGGCTACATCGGTGTGGATGATTTTGCCGGCGGCTTCCGGGAGGGCGCCTATGCGGCGACGGTTGCGGCGGAGCCGTCCGCGATCATCCTGCGCGGGCCGGGAACCAGCCGGAACCATTCCGAACGGACCCTGGGCATGCGCGCCAGCCTGATCCGCAGTGGGATCACGCAGATCACGTATTATGTATGCAATACCTCCCGTGAGGAAGCTTATCAGCAGACAAAGGAGCTGCTGGAACAGGGGGAGACGATGGGTGTGATTTGCACCACGGACGACGATATGGCCCTGGGCGCACAGCAGGCGGTGGAGGAGAGCGGAAAGAGTATCCCGATCGTCTCCTTTGATGGCACACCGGATGTACTGCAATTGGTAGAGGACGGGGAAATTTCTGGTGTTATGCTGCAGGATGCCTATGAAATCGGCGTCCGCAGCGTACAGGATGCCGTTCGGGTTGCCGAAGGGGAGACCATAGGGGATGACTATGTTTCCATGGATCTGGTGGTACAGAAGACGGCAGGCGCACGGCTGGATTTGCTGAGACAACGGTTGGAAAATAACGAATAGTATAATAATAATATCAAATAACTAATAGGATAATTCTTGCACTCCGATCAGCGCGGCACCGGACGGGAGTTCGTGCCGGGGAGGGTTGACGAGGCAGAGGGAAAACAGTATTATAAAGATAGCAATCGGCATGGTTTTCTTTGCCGCAAATTGCGATACGGCATACGAGACAAGGAGGGAGTCGTATGACAAAGAAAAGAATAACAGCCATTCTGGCCGTAGGCGTTTTCTGCCTGGGTTTGGTCAGTGCCTGTGGAATGCAGAGCAGCGGATCGGGGACCATGGAGGACAATGGACCGATCACCCTGTTTCTCTCCGAGCAGGACGATTACCTGACCCATCTGCAGGAGGAATGTGAGATTGCGGCCGAAGCAAATGGCTATCAATTTAAGGTTACCAACGCCAAGGGCGATCAGGACAAGCAGATCAGCCAGATCAAAAAGGCATCCAAAAAGGGTGAGGGCGCCTTTCTGGTCAATCTGGTCGATCCATCCCGCGCAGCGGAGGTCATCGAGGCGGCGGGAAACCGTGACATCGTGTTCCTGAACCGGGAACCGACGGATCATACGGTGCTGGATGAAACGCACATCTATGTTGGATCGGAGGAGGAAAAGGCCGGCGAACTGCAGGGACAGGTGCTGGCGGAATATTGCCAGTCTGCGGGCATGAAGGAGATCCGTTATCTGCTTCTGACCGGACCGGAATCGCTGCCGTCTTCGCAGCAGCGTGCGGATGCGGTGCTGGAGGTCATGGACGAGACCGGCTTTACCATGCAGCCGCTGACCCAGCCGCTGATGTGTGATTACGACCGTGAGACGGCGAAAAAGGTGCTTACCGAGCAGTTTGCGAACGGATTGGATGCGGGAGAGATTGACTGCATCATTTCGACGGACGATGCGATGGCGCTGGGCGCGATCGAGGCGCTGAACGCGGAGAAGGACAAGGGTTTGACGGCCGTGGATCCGATTATCATCGGTGTCGATGGCGTTGCCGATGCGCTGCAGGCGGTGCAGGACGGTACCATGATGATGACGGCCTATCAGGACGCCACCCGTCAGGCACAGACCGCCATTCAGGCGGCGAACAACCTGAACCACGGCTATGAATACAGCCGGGGAATCACGGTTGCCGACCGTGTGGATGACAACATTTTCTGGATTTCCTTCCAGTCCGTCACACGGGACAATGTCGGTGACTTTTTGAGCGTTGAGTAAAAAAATCAGAACAAAGAAAAGCGGAAAGAATCCAATGGCTGACTCTTTCCGCTCTTTTTTCTGTTCGGTTTTAGGTTTCCTCCGCAGTGTCCGGATGGGCTTCCTCCACTTCCTCGATCAGGTTCTTCTGATTGGGCATCTGCATCAGGGACAGGGCGATGGAGTGCGGCAGGATTTCCGCCGTGGCATCGGCGACAACGCCGCCGGCCTCGCCATCCAGTGTCCAGGCGATCGGCTCTTCGGCGAGCACGCGCACCCGTGCGGCGCGCCGGAAATAGATACGGGGACAATCCTCCACCTTTTGCAGCATCAGGGCGCCGATGGTGTCATTCAGCTCCAGGGGATTGGTCGGCATTTTGATGAGCAGGACCTCAAACAGGCCGTCATCCAGCTGGACGCCGGTGCGACCGATGTCCATCACACCGCCGACGGAAGTGGAATTGGAAATCTGTCCATAGATAAAGGTATCTTCGATCTGTTCCCCATCGACATCCACGGTCAGGTGATAGGAACGGACGGTGGCAAGGGATTTGACCCCCTCCAGAATATAGGCAAAATGGCCGAGCATATTTTTCAGCGATTGCGGTGTATCATAGGATACATCGGTAAACAGGCCGAATGCCGCAACATACGTAAAGAAATGGCCATTAAACCGGCCGATATCGCAGAAAAACGGTTCGCCTTCCATCGTCTGCTTCATGGATTCCTCCATGTGCGGGGAGATACCCAGGGTGGAGGCGAAATCATTGGTCGTTCCAGCCGGGACATAGCCCAGAATGGGGCGCTGCTCTTTCGGAAGCATCATCAGTCCGGCAACCACCTCGTTCAGGGTGCCGTCGCCGCCGACACAGACCACACGGTCATAACCTGCGGCATGTTCCGAGGCGAATTGTGTGCCGTCACCGCGCTGCTGTGTGGGGAACACGGTGACATGATAACCGGAACGGAAGAAATAGTTGGTTAGGTTGAACATCTGATTGCGGGCCTGATTTTTTCCCGCAGTCGGGTTGATAATCAGCATCAGCTTGGGGATACGCTTGGAAAGCATGCCACAAGCCTCCTTTCGAAGACAGGGATACTCTTAGTATGATTATCATACGATTTTTGTATGTATTTTTCAATATAATACCGTGTTAAAAAAGTGATAGAAAGTGTTGCAAAATCGGGGAAAATGACGAATTTGAGATGGGGGGGATTTTGCGGAGGCAAAACACGGACGCCCCTTGCTTTTTGCGGAGAGGTTGGGTATACTATATCTACAAAATGATACCTGTCTCTGTAGCTCAGTTGGATAGAGCGACCGCCTCCTAAGCGGTAGGCCGGGGGTTCGAATCCCTTCAGGGACGCCAGTCCACCAGCCATTCCGAAAGGGATGGCTGGTTTTTTCCGAAGGAAAAGGGATTCGAAAGGCGGCTCTTACAAACGTGCCGGTGGCACGTTTGAACCGCCGTGGCTTTTCCGCAGAAAAGCGAATCCCTTCAGGGACGCCAGTCCACCGGCCATTCCGAAAGGGATGGCCGGTTTTTTCCGCAGTTTGCAATAGAAAAAGCCCAGAACAAACAGAAGTCTGCTCTGGGCAAGATATTTCGTTAGTCTTTCTGTCTGTTCCTGCGCATACTAGCTTTCAACGCTTCGACAGTATCGGCAATGATCTTGGCTTCTCGTTCCGTACAATCCGAGACCAGTTCAGAGAGCCAGCTTGAAAAGAATGGACGGGCGGTTTTGATATCACGGCACAACAGTTCATCCGCCGAACAATCTAAAGCATTTACGATACCCACAAAGGTTTTCATGCTGGGGATTGTAGCGCCAGTTTCGATATGGCTGATATGTGTGACGCCGACATCAATCATATTGGCAAGCTGTTCTTGTGTGATGCCCTTTTTCAGTCTTGCAGTACGAATTCTCTTCCCGAGGTCTGGATAATCGATCATACAAACAAGCCCCTCTTTCATTTTAAATGAACTACTTGTATTGTATGTGCAATTTTGCTATAATATAATGACTTGAGTGTGCAACTGCTCTTTTAAGCCAAGTCCGAGGAACAAAAATCCCCAAAGGAACGAATGTCCTTTGGGGAGAACGGGGCATAGGGCGATCGAAAACTGTTTCTCGGACAGAGCACCTCACCTTATAATCCAATCCAGAAAGAGGTCCACCTTTTCCAAATCTGCAGGGGGCAGTTCCTGCAGGCGTTCGCATAGTCGATGGAATTGTGAGTCCCCGCTTTCTGTTGGAGCGAAGAATTCTGCCGGGGTCATATCAAAATATGCGATGATGTTAAATAGCTCTCGGAGAGATGGCAGGGCCGCTCCGCTGCTGATACCGCGAATATAGGAGCCGCTCTTATCCAGTTCCAGGCTCATGCGATGCTCGGATACATTCTTTTTCAGCCGCAATTCCGTGATTCTCATGCGGATGAATTCATCATATTGTATCTTGGCCATGGCTATCCCTCCTTTTCTTCATTATTTTAATATGAATTAGAGCGTGTGATTGGTTATGACAGTATGAATTTTGGCTTTCTTTGTCTGGAAATTGATGATATAATTATTAAAATTAAACGTAGGTTGATGATTTCCCTACGAAGTATACCCGAAGGAGGAAATAAATGAAGATTGAACGGTTTTATTTTTCCGAATACGAGGCGCTGTGGGAGCCTCGGCGGAAGGAAATCATGGAGCAATTGAGGAAGGATCGGGAAGAACGGGAGAAACTGCCGATTGAGGAACAGGAACGATGCATACGGGAACAGATTGCGCGGGCGGAAGAATTTCTCGCGAAATTGGTGGATCTGCCATCCGAGGAATGTGAGATGTGCGTTATTTTTAACCCCAAGCTATACAAAGAGTTTACCCGGCTGGCCGAAGCCAGTATTCCGCTTGCGAGAGAAATGCGCGCCAATTTACAGGCCTTTACGGAAGATATGAACGGCTGTATTTCGTTTGTTGGCGACGAATTGAATTGCAGTGGGGAAAACAAAAACCTGCTGATCGAACTGTCCAAGGCGGCGAGTGAAGTCAATGTGGCTTTGACCGAGGATACGGGAAACGGACTCCCCACGGATGTGGACGGCGCAATACGACTGGAATTCTGGTTCGAGTTCTGCACACCCGCGCCGGCCGAATAACCAAGGGCGAATTTCCTCCCGGCGCTATTGCTTTGTTAAAGGTAGCGGGATTGCCTTGACGCCGTCCGGTGGATTTGTTATACTGCGAATTACAGAGGGAGTAGCTGGCACGGATTTCCCGTGTTTACATTGCCGTCAATACAATTCCGTTGGGAATTCGGTTTGTAAGTAAGTAGCGAGACTTTGTTGCAAGATTTTTTTTGCAGCATAGTCTCGTTTTTTTGTTTGCCATCCAGACAGACATGCTGCAAACCGATGGAGGAGGTCTATTTATGAATATGGTATGGCAGGGATTGTTGTTGATTGTCGGCTTTGTTATGCTGATGAAGGGCGCAGATTTTTTTGTCGATGGCGCCAGTGGTATCGCGCGGAAGTTTGGCATTCCACAGCTGGTCATCGGACTGACGATTGTGGCGATGGGGACAAGCGCGCCGGAAGCGGCCGTCAGCCTGACGGCGGCGCTCAAAGGAAGTGCGGATATTACGATAGGGAATGTCGTTGGGAGCAACATTTTAAATATATTGATTATTTTGGGAATCACATCGGTGATTGCCCCGCTGCCGGTCGAGCGGTCTACGATATGCGTGGAGATCCCTTTCCTCGTTGGCATCTCCGCACTGCTGCTGTTCCAGGGGATGGATGGAAGCATTTCGCTGGTGGATGGCATCATGCTGCTGTTCGCATTTGGCGTATATCTGTGGTATCTGTTTGGGATGACAAAGAGGAATCCGGACACATCCGAGGAGACGGATCAGGAGATCACGATTGGGAAGGCGCTGGCGGGCGCCGGTATTGGACTTGCACTGATCATCTGGGGAAGTGATGTCACGGTGGATGCAGCCACAGCGATTGCAACATATTGCGGACTGAGTGACCGTGTGATTGGGTTGACCATCGTTGCGCTCGGCACGTCGCTGCCAGAGCTTTTCACCTCCGTGACAGCGGCACGGAAAGGAAATGCGGGGATAGCAATCGGCAATATTGTCGGAAGCAATCTGTTCAACATTCTTTTTGTCGTCGGACTTTCCGCGGTCATTGTTCCCATCCCCTTTGCCGCGGCGTTCCGCATCGATATGGCGGCAGCCATCGGGGCGGGCATCCTGTTGTTTTTCTGCTGTGTGAAAAACCATCGCCTGAGCCGCCTGGCAGGCATCCTGATGCTCTGCTGCTATGCCCTCTATTTCTTCCTGATTTTGTAATAACCGGCAGTTTTTCTCCCCTTGGATGGAGAGGAAAATTCTTGTCAGGGGCAGGGAAAAGTATTTTGCACAACAAAATATGACAAATTTTCGAAATAGATTGCGAAAAAGTCCAAAAGCCTGAAACCTGTTTAGGAAAAGTGCAATAAAAATTTCTGGAAAACTAGATTTAATTTGACAAAGCTGGGGCGTGTGTGGTAGAATAACAACATCCAAAACAGAAAAGTTGGAGAGCTGTTTTGGAAGATTTGTCCGATCTACATATGCGAAAGCTGTCATGCTGCAACATGACGGTGTAAACAAGCATCCCACACGATCGGACAGGGCTTTAAAAGATTCTAGGAGGAGAAAAATTATGACAAGTGCAAAGAGACTTTTTGCAATGGCAGTTGCTGGCGCACTGGTAGTCGGCAGCATGGCAGGTTGTGGCGGTTCAAGTAGTGACGCAGAGGCTCCGGCGGCTTCCGGCTCTGCTGCAGCGGCAGGCGGTTCTGGCGAATACACCATTACGGTTATCACCAAGGCGCTGGATTCGGATTACTGGCACACTGTACAGGCTGGTGCAATCCTGGCTGGTCAGGATCTGGGCGTTACCGTTAACGTACTGGGCCCGAACAACGAGCAGGACACCCAGGGCGAGATGAACCAGATTCTGGACGCAGTATCCAACGGTACCGACGGTCTGGTAATTGCTCCGAACGATCCGGATTCTCTGGCATCCACCATTGCGGATGCGCATTCTCAGGGTATCCCGACCGTAATCATCGACTCCCAGTGCCCGGATGAGACGGCATTTGACGTATTTGCAGGCACCGATAACTATGCAGCTGGCGAGGCTCTCGGCGCATTCGTAGCAGAGGATCAGGACGACGCTAAGGCTGTCATCATTCGTGGACAGGCTGGCTCCAACACCCATGACGACCGCACCAACGGCATTACCGATGGTCTGGAAGCAAATGGTGCAACCCTGCTGGACGCACAGCCGGCTGACTCGGATCAGGCAAAGGCTGTAACCGTAACCGAGAACATGATCCAGTCCTTCGGCGATGAGCTGACCGCTGTTATCACGACTTCCGACGATATGGGCTGCGGCGCATATCAGGCAGTTGCTGCTTCCGGCAAGCAGGATCAGATCCGCGTTTACGCATTTGACGGTTCCAACAATGGTCTGGAATCCATGATCAACGGCGAAATCTACGCTGACTGCGCTCAGCAGCCGTTTGCAATGGGCCAGAAGGGCGTTGAGATCTGTGTTGACCTGCTGAATGGTGTTGAGGTTGCAGATATCGAAGGCATCGATGGCACTACCGTTGACACTGGCTATGAGATCATCACGCGTGATACCGCTCAGGAGTACTATGACAACCTGAACGCAAACCTGGAAAAGGCTGGTTTCTAATTTATAAGATTATATAAAACAATAATCAAGACAACAAAATGAATACTCCGACTCATTTCGCTTAACTATTTTGGATTTGATTATTGCCTTTTGTGAAGGGCCGGCGTGGATTGCAGTCCACGCCGGTTTTTTGCGTTTGTTGGTTGAAGATACCTGATAATTTGCGTTTTTCAGGGGGGACTTTCCGGGGACGAACGGCTTCCTGCACGATACTTGACGTTTCCCTGGAAATGAGATAGAATTATTGCAGATAGCTTGGCCGATTTTAGGAGGAAACGACATGAAAAGCTGGAAAAGATTGATGGCAATGATGCTGACGGGTATCCTGTGTGCGGGATGCGTGGTTGGCTGCGGCTCCTCCGAATCAGCGGCAGAGCCTGTGGCGGGATCCGCCTCGGCCTCTGGAAGCAAACAGCCGATCATCACGGTGATGACAAACTCCATGGGCGGAGAAACACAGCATATGCTGCAGGCCGGTGCCATTTTGCAGGGGCAGGAGCTGGGGTATACCATCAACATCCTCGCACCGAATAATTCCGGCAATAAGCAGAAGGTAATCAATAACCTTGCGGCAGCGCAGACGTATTCGGATGCCATTGTGTTTATGTCAAATCATAATTCCGTCGAACCGAATATTGACTATTTAAAGGATATTGTTCCGGCGCTTTCGGACGCCAGGTCAGCGGGGATCCCGATCGTCATGATGTACTACGACGTGAATGACGATACGCGCTGCGATACATTTGTGGGGACCAACAACTATCGTCTGGGACGCGAGTTGGGCAACACAATCGCACAGAATCAGCCGGGCGCCGTTGTGGGCCTGCTGCAGGCGGATACGGGATCGAAAACGCACAAGATCCGCGAACAGGGGATTACCGAATCGCTGCGCAAGCGTGGCTGTACTGTGCTGGAGGATGAAGCGGTGGCCAATTGGAACTGGGATACGGCGGTGACTGTGGCTACTAGCCTGCTGGAAAACCACCCGGAGATGACGACGATTGTGTGCACCTCCGACTCGCTGGCGCAGGCGGTCGCGCAGGCGGTACAGGTGGCTGCACGAACGGAGGTTTCGGAAGAAAGCGGAGAAACGTTGCCGGATTCCGAATATGAGACGGTTGTGGCGGAGCCGGTACAGATCTATGCGGTGGGACCCTGCGCAGGCGGCTTAAGTGCAGTTGCCAACGGAACGATCAAGGCAGAGGTTGCCGAGCAGCCGGTTCAAATAGGGCGAGACAGCATCGTTCTGGCCGATCAGCTTATCCGCGGGCAGACAGTAAAAAAGGTCAACCGCACCCCATATGTACTGGTGACCCAAGACAATGCACAGTCGATGTTGGATCGGATCAATGCGGACTTGCTGGCAGCGGGAATCGGCGGATAAAACGAAAAAGAGGACCGGCGTATTCTGCGCCGGTTTTTCTATATAGTAGGAAAGAGTGGACAGAAGCAGGGAGAATTTGCGGTATGGCAGGGAAAAGACGAACAATAGCGATGCTTCTGGCGGGAATCTGGACCGTCGGTTTGGCGGCTGGCTGTGACGGCATTGGTGCACAATCGGCAGCACCGATGCGCAATGCCGGTTCCTACACCGAGAACGGAAAGCCGGTGGTTACCGTCATCACAAAGGCCATGGAGTCGAACTATTGGAACATGGTGCAGGCCGGTGCGATTCTGGAAGGGGAAGCGCTTGGCTATACAATTCATATCATAGGGCCGAACAGCGAAGAGAATGTGCAGGCGGAAATGGACCAGATTGTTGCGGCACAGGAGGACTCTGCGGCGATGGTGATCGCACCGAACGATCCGAATATTTTGGTTTCCACCATTGCCGATGCGCACTCGGCGGGAATTCCAATTGTCATCATTGATTCCAATCTGACGGATGAAACGGCGTACGATGCGTTTGCCGGAACCAACAATTATGAGGCCGGGAAGGCGCTCGGAGAGTTTGTCGGAACACATCAGTCGGACGCGGTTGTGGCGGTTATCACCGGAGCGGCAGAGTCCAAAACGCATAAGGATCGAGCGGATGGGATTATTGAAGGCGTGGAATCCAATGGCGGTATGGTACTGGACAAGCTGGCGGCGGATTCGGACCGCTCCAAGGCCATTGCCGCGGCACAGAGCCTGCTGGATCTCTATCCGGAGCTGACGGCGATCATTGCGACTTCCGATGATATGGCGCTTGGCGCATATGAGGTGGTCGCCTCCGTGGGGAAGGCCGATGCCGTTCGGGTCTATGGCTTTGATGCGTCTGTCGATGGCCTGCGGTCGATTATCCGCGGGGAGCTGACGGCAGCTGCGGCACAGTACCCGATACAGATGGGACGGGATGGCGTTGCCCTCGCCGACCGGATCCTGCGCGGGGAAGCGGTGGAAAAGAACAACGAGACGCCGTTTGCGATGGTTTCGAAGGAAAATGCAGAGGATTTCCTGGAAAGCCTCCGCACAGATTTGGAAGAGGCCGGCATGAAGCTGGATTTCTAGCATGAGCCTTCGGACCCGTGCGTCCGGAGGACCAGAAAGGCATACCATAAGGGGACGAGAGAACCGTAGGGCGAAATTAACAGTTATAAAGCAAAATACGGCATTTGCTTGTAGGATAGTGAAAAATTTAAGAAATAATGTAAATTGTTATTGAAAATGCACGCGGAATTGGCTACAATAAAACCAGTAAAGACTGGATAAAGTATGTATTTTGGTCAGAAGAGAGCCTCTGTGTTCTTGGAGACCAGGAAAAAGAAACGATGACGCCGCGCGGGATGGACGCTCCATTTTGTGCCGGGCACAGACATAATATTGCAAAATCCCTGCTGACTCACACCGGCAGGATTTTGAAGAGTTATCCTCATACAAAACTCTCTCACTATTTAACTCTTGGGACAGCACAGGGCAACCTGTGCTGTTTCACTTTTTCGGGAAACTGGATTTTCAATAGTGGAGGGAGCCCCTGTTTTGCCGTCTTTCGGTGGACTTTTTCTGCCGATTTCGATACAATAGGAGATAACAACCGCAGAGATATTCTTTAGGAGGAAGTAGAAGAATGAAGAAACGAATTGCCCTGGCCTTATTGGCAGTGCTGATGCTGACCGTACTGTGTGCGTGTGTACAGACACCGGCGAGTACCGTCTCACAGGAGGATTTGGGGCCGGAGCCGGAGAACATTACGGAGGAGACCATACTCGGCCGCTGGTATTTCAAGGGCATTGAGACGGAATATATCGATTTCTATGAGGATGGCACCTATGAAACCAACAACGATGGAAAAGAAGGCGGAGGTACCTATACCCTGAGCAAAGACTGCAAGACGATCCATCTGGTGGAAGGGGATGTCGATGACGATATCAGCATCCAGTATGGGGAAGACTGCATGAATTTTGTCTGGCAGGATTATAGCTCCGAGCAGTACTTTACTCGGAAGACGACGGAGGAAATGGAGCAATAAGCGGACACCAGACCATGGCGGGAGGGGATTTGACTTTCCTCCCGGTGCTTGTTACAATAACAAGGGGAGTATGGAAGAATGGGAAGTGATATCGATGGCAAAAACCATAGCGATTGTCGGGCTGGGTTTGATTGGCGGCTCGTTTGCGAAGGCTTTTAAGAAAAATACCGACTGTGTCCTCCTCGGCTTTAACCGCACGCGTGCGACAGCGGAGCAGGCGCTTGCCGATGGGGTGATTGATCAGATCGGAGAGCCGGAGGATCTGAGAAAAGCGGATGTAATCCTGCTGTCGCTGTATCCGAAGGCATCGGCGGATTTTGTGGAACAAAATCTGAAATACATACGTCCGGGCTGTATTATCACGGACGACTGCGGCATCAAAACCTATTTGGCCGAACGTCTTGTGCCGTTGTGCCGGGAACATGGCTTTCATTATGTCGGCGGACATCCGATGGCGGGACGGGAGGTGTCCGGTTATCGGGCCTCCACGGCGGATTTGTATCAGGGAGCGAGTATGCTGCTCGTTCCAACTGAGACTTCACCACACGATGTGGTGGAGGAGGTTAAGGCGTTGTTCCAGCAGCTTGGATTCCGTCAGCTGATTGTCACAACGCCGGAGCATCACGACCGCATGATTGCCTATACCTCACAGCTCTGTCACATTATTTCCAGCGCGTATGTCAAGAGCCGCGCGGAATCCGAGCACAAGGGCTATTCCGGCGGAAGCTATCGCGATCTGACCCGTGTCGCCTATCTGAACGAGACGATGTGGACCGAGCTGTTTTTGGAAAATGCAGCGGCGCTGGTGCCGGAGATCGATGAGGTCATCGAGCATTTGCAGGAGTACCGCGACACCATTGCTGCGGGGGATGAGGAAACCCTGTTCCGGCTGCTCAAGGAAGGGCGCGAGCGCAAGGAACAGTTTGGCTGACCAATCGGACAACGAAAAAAAGAAACCACACAGGCTGCGGCTGAGATCGGTCGCATCTGTGTGGTTTTTTTGCGTTATGCGGAATGGGAGGGCGGGACCCATCCCGGCAGTTCGACCGGGTAGGGGGCATCCGGAAAGATGACGGGCTCCTCTGCGATGTCTCCGGGGGACGCGAACTCGTAGCCCAGCGCCCGGCGCATCCGTTCTTTCGCCCAGAGCAGGTGCCGGGAGACGCTGGAGGTGGAAAGTCCCAGCTCACGCGCGATTTCGACCTGCGGCATTCCCTCGAGATAGTTGAGCACGAAGACCTGATATTGGCGCGGCGTGAGCGTTTCGGCCATGCACTGCAAGAGCTGGCGTCGGAGCACCATAGCCGGATCGGCTGAACTTTTTCCGCTTGGGCTTTTTTGTGGTGTGTGGTTGTTTGACATAGGCAGTGCCTCCCTCCTCTGGTTTGTCGTAGTAATGCTGCATTTCAAACGCGAGCTGCCGTCCCTCCCCGGCCATGGTGTATAATTTCTGAATCCGCCTGCGCAGCCGCAGCCGCTCCTCACACGAGACCGTGTGGCGCTCCTGCACCTGCAGCTCGGCGATCCGCTGCTCGATGACCGCAACATTTTCTAAATATTCCTGCGCCATATCCTCCAAGGATTTCATTTCAGCCCCTCCCTTCGGTTCGTTTTCTAATTTCGAACATTTGTTCCTATAATTATCATAATATAGCACAGAACGTGTGATGTCAAGCGAATTAGCACTTGATTTTACACGAATTGTGTGATATAATATTGGGAAAAAGAGGAAAGGTTGTGTCGGAATGATGACAGGGGAGCGGATTCGCAAGCTGCGAAAGGACGCCGGGCTGCGGCAGTCCGAGCTTGCGGCACAGATCGGTGTTTCCACCAGTGCCGTAGGCATGTATGAAAACAACCGGCGGGTGCCGCCGCGGGAGATCCTGCTGCGGCTGTGTGATGTGTTCCACGTCACGACGGATTACCTGCTCGATGGCCGGACCCCGGCCAGCTCCTCCAATCTGGAGGAGGAGCTGGAGGCGCTCAAGCACAGGCTGCTGGGACAGGAAAGCCTGCTGTTCCACGGGAAGCCGGTCAGTCCGGCCGATTTGGAGAAGGTCTTTGATGCCGCGCGGCTGGGCGCGGAATTGATCCTTTCGGAAGAGGGGAAAAATGATGAACGCGGTTGAAACAGCGCGGATGCTGGTTCGCCGATGGAATACCAAGGATCCGTTTGTGCTGTGTGACTGTCTGGGTATCCGGGTGCTGCTGGTGGAGCTGTCGGAGAATGTCCGCGGCTTTTATCTCACACTGCACGGCTACCCGCTGATCTATATCAATGAGGATGCGTCGCCGGAGGAGCGGGTGGAAATCTGCGGACATGAGCTGGGTCATGCAGTGCTGCATTCCTCCATGAATGCGCTGTTTCTGGAGAGTGTCGGACAGTTTAACCAGGGGCGTTTGGAGCGCGAGGCGGATCTTTTCTGTGCCGAACTGCTGGTGCCGCCGCCGGAGGAAGGGGAGTCTGCCAAAGCACTCGCCTGCCGCTCGGGCGTGACCGAGCGTTTGGTTCGGCTGAAATACGGGATGGAATAAGGCAAAGAAATGCCGCGATGACGGAGAGAAAGCGAGTGAGGAACCATGCACCGTTATCTTGCACTGCAAAAGATTGTAGAGCACCGGAGCTTCACCAAAGCCGCTGCAGATTTGGGGTATACCCAGTCCTCGATCAGCCAGATGATCGCCTCATTGGAGCAAGAGCTGTCCATGAAGCTGCTCATCCGCTCCCGCACCGGGATCACACTGACGCTCGAAGGGGAAGAGCTATATCCATTTGTCGAACGGACGATTTTGCAGTACCGGGCGATGCAGGAGAAGGCGAACGAAATCAAAGGACTGGAAACCGGGATCATCCGGGTCGGCACGATCTCCAGCATTACCTGTCACTGGATGCCGCAGCTCATCCGTGGCTTTCAGGAGCAATACCCCAACGTACAGTTCCTGTTCCATCAGGGGGATTACAGCTCCATTCAAGAGTGGATCAAAACCGGCGCGGTGGATTTCGGCTTTGTCACCCCGCCTGCTGTGACCGATATGGAAACCAGCGTCATCAAGGACGGGGAGATGCTGGCGGTTCTCCCAAAACATCATCCGCTCGCGTCGCGCCGCGCCATCCGGCTGGAGGAGATTGCGGAGGAACCATATATCCTGATGGAGGAAGGGCATTACAGTGAGCCGCTCAATGCCTTTCATGCCGCGGGGCTGGAACCGAAAATCAAGTATACCATTCACGATGACTACGCCATCATGACGATGGTGGAGGCGGGCTTGGGCGTCAGCATTTTGGCGGAATTGATGGTGCGCCGGACCAATTATGAGATTGTCTGTCTGCCGATCGACCCGCCGATTTACCGCACCCTTGCCATTGGCTATAAGGACAGGCGGAGCCTGCCGATTGCGAGCAAGTACTTTATCGGTTATCTGCAAGATCATGTGGCGGAATTGCCCTGAATATGAACAGAAGAACAAAACGGCCATTGGTTCTCCATGGAACCGGCGGCCGCAGTCAATAGCGCCCCGAAATCCTGGGATTTCGGGGCGCTTCGATTATTTTTTCTTTGCCAGTTCATAGCTTTCCTCGATGCGGCGGAACAATTCGTCCTTCGTAACCGAACCGTTTAGACAGATGGTATACCAATGCTTTTTGTTCATGTGATATCCGGGGAAAAAGGTTTATGGTCGATGGTCTGCTCCAGTTGTTCCGGGGAAATACGCAAGTCAAGGATTTCCAGACGGTCCTCGCCTTCCAGGCCAAGCTTGCTTTTGGCGACAGTCAGAATGGCTGCATACCATTTTCGATTGTCCTTCCGACGATAAACCGCATTATTGGGGAATTTTTGCCATAAAAATTCCAAAGAATCGCCGTATTTATCAGAGACGTATTGTATGATTGCCTGTGCGTCGGCGCTGTGAAAGACATCGCTGACAAAGCATTGGTCGCGCAGGTCGGCCAGCACGTTTTCGTGGGCCGAGCGGACCTTCCCGACAAATTCCCCTTGGGCATTGCCGACGTGATGAAGAATGTATTCACATTCGTTTTCCAGATCGAACAGTTCCGTCTGTACCTCTGTGTCGGTGACGACGACCGTCATCCGGAATTGTCCATCCAGCAGCTCTGTCTGGTAGCGGTAGCCATGATCGGTTTGAGAAAATCCGTATTGCAGCAGCTTTTGGTCATCTGGTTTGCTGCGCAGAAAGTATTGTGATTGGTCTCTCATAATCTGCTTTAATAGATCACATCCGACTTACTCGGCATGCAGATCGCCGCACCGATATACAGCACCAGGCCGATGCCGGAGCACAGGATGGCGGCCAGTGTCAGCAGACGGATAATCGTCACATCAACATTGAGGTATTCGGACAGTCCGCCGCATACGCCGCAGACCATTTTTCCTTCCTCGACACGATATAATCTTTTCATAAGTCATTCCTCCTGATTTGATTTTTTGGCAGAATGTTACGGGGTTGTGAGCTCAATGGACCCGACGTCGCAGGTGATGGACAGCGTGCCGCCCTTTTTCGCGGTTCCGATGGATTTCTCGATCGTGCCGGACAGACCGTCGCCATAATCCTTTCCATTGAACGTGAAGGTGGACAGGTTGAATTCCGTGTTGACGTTGGAAATGGTGGAGCCGTCCAGTAGATCCAGCGTCACGGTGGCGGCATCGGCGTCGATGCTGGAATCCTCACGCAGACACGCGGACAGTTGCACATCCGCGCCGTCGCCGTCCAGATCCAGGGAATCGGCGTCCAGGTTTTCGATTGTAAGGTCGGCGCCATCGGCGTCCAGTGAGACGTGTTTCGCGGACAACGCGCCCACCGTGGAGAACCCCGAGCCGTCCAAGGAAGCGTCGATCGTGTCGAACGTGATATCCGATGGAATGGTCAGGACGAGCTGGGCGCATTGATTTTGCTTCCACCAGCGGGGAAGGGCTTTCTGCTTGAGGAAGAACGTATTCCCCGAAACGGAGTATTCCAGCCCCTTGCCGTTTTTATTCGACTTCAGCGACCAGTCGTCGCCGGTCTGGACCGTCAGGACCGCGCCGTCGATATCCAGTGAGAGCGCCGAGACATCGTCCGTACCGGTCAGTTCCATTTCGGTCCAATCGCTTTGGTCGGAATCAATATCGAAAAGATCGAGATCCGGGAGATCAGAAGAAATCTGGAAAAGATCGCGGAGAGAGGAGGATGTGCCGCCGAAAAGCGCGCCGCCAATGCAGGCGACAATGCCGATCACGATGATGGCACCAGCGATTTGACATAAACGTTTCATGATACACCTCCGGAGAACAGACGGCGGCCGAAATTCGCCACCGTACGAACCATAGCGGGAAGCAGCGTGCGGCACAGCCACAGGAACGCGGCGAAGCACAGCAGGGACAGCCCGAACAGAATGAGCGAGGTACCGACGACAATGACGGAGCCGGCAAACGTGGGCGGGGCAAGGATACAAAACAGGGTGGCAAGTCCCGCGAGAAAGAAGGCAAATGCCAGCGCAAGAAAGATCAGAAAGGCGGCGAACAGTACCACGACGATACAGATCACAATACCGATCAGCGCACCGCCCAGACCACCGACGGCGCCGACGCAGACGGGCAGGATGCAGATGGCTGCCACACCGATCAAAAAGATGAGGAGGATCTTTTGTCCAAGCTCCATGGAGGAGAATCGTTCCCGGAAGTCGCCGGTACCTTTGCGGCGGGCGGGCGCGGTGGGCACGGAGCCGAATTCACGCAGGATATCCGCCGCGACATCCTGTGGAGAGCCGAGCGAATGCAGAGCGGACTCGATGTCCTCCGCATCGTTCAAATAGTCCCGATAATATTGCATCGCACTTTCGCGCTCGTCGACAGACAGCGTGCGCAGCGCGTGTTCCAATTGTTGAAGAAATTCTTCCCGGCTCATTGTTGTGATCCCCCTTCCGGAAACAGCAGGTACTCAATTTGCTGACGGTATTCCACCCAGTCCAGACGGTATTGCCGCAGCATTGCCCTCCCCAACCCGGTGATGGAATAATAGCGCCGGTTGCGCCCATCGCTGCTTCGGTCATAGGTGGCGAGGCAGCCATTCTTTTGCAGACGGCGCAGAACCGGATATAATGTGGATTCGGAAACGTCCAGATTCTGGCGCACGCCCTGTGTGATGCGATAGCCATATAAATCCTTATGCTCCAGGACGGATAATACCACGGCATCCAACAAGGTGGATGCGATTGGATAGGACATGCGTCTCACCTCTTTTCTATATAATATTATATGACGTATAATATTGCATGTCAATAGAAAAACAGCCGGTCCGAATGGAAAATTTCCGGACCGGCTGCAACGGTTTGGATTTAAGGGGGGAGCAGCTTGGGGGAATCGGGTTCCGGGACGTCCTTCGGAAGGGAGAGATAGAATTCCACACCGTCCTCGACATTGTGTACGCCGCAGCCGCCGTGATGGGCGGTCATGATCGCACGGACGATGGACAGGCCGATGCCCGAACCGCCTCCCGAAATACGGGTGCGCGCCTTGTCGAGCTTATAGAATTTGTCCCAGATTTTCTCCATCTCCTCCTCAGCCAGCTGGCTGCCCTGGTTGCGGACGCGGAGGATGTAATGCTTCTGGTCGGTTTGGGAGGTTATCGCAATCGTGCCGCCCTCCGGCGAGTGGTCGATGGCATTGGTCAGATAATTGGTGACCACCTGCTCGAGCATATCGTAGTCGCCGCGGACGACTTCTTCCCCGATGCCGGACAGATCGAGATGAAGCTGCTTCTCCTGCCACATGACACGGGTCTTGGAGACAACGGATTCCGCCAGATCATACAGCTCGACGTCGCCGTAGATGGGGACGGTGTTGCCCAGCTCGATTTTGGACAGGTTGAGAAGCTGCAGTACCAGACGGTTCATGCGGTGCGCTTCGTCAATGATGATGTCGCAGTAATAATTTCTGTCCTCCTCGGATTCGTTGATGCCGATGCGCAGGCCCTCGGCATAGCCCTGGATCAGTGCGATCGGTGTCTTCAGCTCATGCGAGATGTTGATGATGAATTCCTTGCGCATGTCGTCGATGGCCTGTTTTTGCTTGATTTCGGTTTCCAGACGGTCGTTCATGTCCTGCAGATCGGTGATGGCATGATCCAGATAATCGGACATCTGGTTGATGCTCTGGCCGAGCTGGCCGATTTCGTCCGAAACGGATGCGCCGGTGTATTTTTTGGAAAAATCCAGTTGGGCGACGGAGTTGGCAACCTCGGTCATCTCGGACAGCGGCCGGGTAAAGCGCCCGGACAGCAGGCCGCCGAACAACAGGCAGATGATGAGCGCGACAAAGGCGGAAATCATCAGGAAAACAAAGTTAAAGGAGTGCTCCAGCTGCAGGGTGGCATAGGGGATGCGCAGGATCAGCCGGGCGTCCCCATCCAGTACACCGATCAGCGCCAGGAAGGTGGAATCGCTGCCGGGATTCGTGATCGTGGAAAAGGTATAACCGCGGCGGGAAAGCTCATTTCCGTCGTAATAGATCATACCGTTCCCATCGTCGTTGCTGTGGAAGGAAAACCCGCTGTCCCGTTCGCGGGAGTAGAGCGTATCATAAATATACTGTCCGTAATTATTTATAATACTGATTCGGACGTTGTAATTGATCTCGATGTCCTCTAACATGTCGTTTAGTGATAATATATCGCTATTATACGATTTGTATATATCGCGATAGACCTTTTTCAAATAGCTCTGTTTCTGCAATTGATGGTATTGGTTATAAAAGAGCAGGTTGAGCGCGGAGAGGACGAGGACGAAGACCAGCGCGGTGGCAAGGATACAGAGGAAGAACTGGAACCGGATCGAGTGCGGAGACAGCCGTTTCTGCAGCGCATCGGAACGCGGCCTCTTTGCGGGACGGCGGATCATTCTTTTCTGCCCTCGAAGCGGTAGCCGTAGCCGCGGACGGTCTGGATCATCGTGCCGCAGGGGCCGAGCTTGGCGCGCAGCTTTTTGACATGGGTATCCACGGTGCGCAGGTCACCAAAGTAATCATAACCCCAGACCGCGTTTAAAATACTCTCGCGGGAAGCGGCGATGTTCTGGTTGTTTTTGAAGTAGATCAGCAGCTCGTATTCCTTCGGGGTGAGATCGACGGAGGCGCCGGAAACCATGACCTCCCGGCGCGTCTCGCTGATGGACAGGTCACCGCACACGAATTCACTGCTGTCGCTGTTTTGCTGGCAGCGCTTTTCCAGCGCGCGCACGCGGGCGGACAGGACGATGGGGGAGAACGGCTTGGTGATATAATCGTCCGCGCCGAGATCAAAGCCGAACACCTCGTCGGTGTCCTCTGCCCGGGCGGTCAGCATCATTACCGGCACCTCGCGGTTTTTTGCACGGATGTGGCGCAGGACGCTCCAGCCGTCATAGACCGGCATCATGACGTCCAGGATAATCAAATCGATGGTGGAGAGGCGTTGGTCGATCAGCTCCATGGCCTCGCCGCCGTCCGCGGCCTGCAATACGGTATAGCCGTCCCGACGGAGGAAATCCGAAACCAAACGGCGGATACGTTCTTCATCATCGGCAATTAAAATTGTGAACATGGGATGGTGTCCTCCTGATTTTCGGTTAATTTTCTTTATTTTACGATAATTGTGTGAAGAACCTGTGAAGATATCCGAAATAGGGAGAAAAATTTTCGCGATAGGGGCAAACCATCCCTCCCGGGAGGCGGTCGGGCAAAAAAAGATGTTCACGGCGCAGAAAATCTGCTATAATTAAGTTGAAATAACAGCATTTTGCGCGCAGAGAAAGGGGACGGACGAGATGGACAGCGGAAAACTGCTCACCGACCGCGTGGCGGATGAGATTGTACGGACGATAATCGGACAGCAGCTCAAGGCGGGGGACAAGCTCCCGAATGAATTTGAGCTGGCATCCACCCTGGGGGTTGGACGGAGCACCATTCGTGAGGCGATCAAGACGCTGGTCAGCCGCAATATTGTAGAGATTCGCCGCGGCTCCGGAACCTTTGTCTCCTACCGGAACGGCGTGAGTGCGGACCCGCTGGGACTGGAGTTCCTCAAGGACAAGGCGCAGGTCGCCGCGGATATGCTGGAGCTGCGCTTCATGCTGGAGCCGCGGCTGGCGTCGCTGGCGGCGGGAAATGCGACGGAAAAGGAGATCCAGACGATGGTTTCGCTCTGTGATGCGTGTGAAGCGGCGATACAGGCGGGGGAGGATTTCTCCGACTGGAATACGCAGCTCCATGCGGCGATTGCCCGCGCCTCCGGCAACGTGGTGATTCCGAACCTGGCGTTGATCCTGTGCGGGCCTTCCGCGGTTCTGCGTGGGGCGCCATCGGAGAAGATGTGCCGGGAGCTGATCGAAACCCATCGGGAAGTGGTCACGGCGATTGCAGCACGGGACGGCATTGCCGCGCACGATGCGATGCTGCTGCATCTGGCCGCCTGCCGCCGCAGCCAGATGGAGAATGCGCTGCGATAATTCCGGAGATGGTTCCGGGTGTAATGAAGTTACATGCGGATTTATCTTACGATACATTTTATAAGGAAAGGGTGATCGCTATTTTGAAGGACTTGGAACGACAGGCCAAAGCGGCAGTGGAGCAGGTATTGGAACAGGCGAAGCTGCAGCCGGGGGATCTGTTTGTTGTGGGCTGCTCGACCAGTGAGGTCGGCGGAAGTAAAATCGGATCGGCCTCTTCGGTGGAGCTGGCAGAGGCGATTTACCGCGGTGTGGCGGCGGCACTCGAGCCGAAGGGGATTGCACTTGCGGCACAGTGCTGTGAGCATTTGAACCGTGCGCTGATCGTGGAGCGCGAGACGGCGGAGCGGTATGGCTATGAGCCGGTGAACGTCCTGCCGCAGCCAAAGGCGGGTGGATCGTTTGCGACCGTGTGCTGGCAGAGCTTTGCGCAGCCGGTTGCCGTGGAGCACATCCGTGCCCATGCGGGACTGGACATCGGCAGCACACTCATTGGGATGCACCTGCGTGAGGTTGCTGTTCCGGTACGGATTGCGCAGCAGCGTATCGGCGAAGCGCAGCTGACCGCGGCGCGGACACGGCTTCGTTTTATCGGCGGTGTGCGTGCGCATTACCAGGAGGACCTTTTGTAAGTTTGTAAGACAGACAACAAAGAATGATAGGGGATAAGACAAAATGGAAAAATTATTTAAGCTGAAAGAAAACAATACGACGGTTCGCACCGAGGTCGTGGCCGGTATTACGACCTTTATGGCGATGGCCTATATCCTTGCGGTAAACCCGTCGATCCTGTCGGACGCCGGAATGGATGCGGCGGGAATCTTTGTCGCGACGGCATTGGCATCCTGCATCGGCTGTCTGCTGATGGCATTCTGCGCCAACATGCCGTTTGGCCTGGCGCCAGGCATGGGCCTGAACGCATACTTTGCCTATACGGTTGTCATCAACATGGGCTATTCGTGGGAGACCGCATTGATGGCGGTTTTCGCAGAGGGTATCATTTTTATCCTCCTTTCGGTCACCAATGTCCGTGAAGCGATCTTTAATTCGATTCCGCTCACCCTCAAGCGTGCCATCAGCGTCGGCATCGGCCTGTTTATCGCACTGATCGGTTTGCTGAATGCGAATATTGTTGTACAGGATGAGAGCACAACGGTGGCACTCCAGGCTTTTTCGCCGGAGACCTTCCACACAGAGGGAATCTGTGCGCTGCTGGCTGTCATCGGTGTGATCATCACCGCAATCCTGATGATTCGGAATATCAAGGGCGGTATCCTGTGGGGCATCCTGATCACCTGGATCTTAGGTATCCTCTGCCAGTTTACCGGTCTGTATGTCGTCGATCCGTCCAACGGCTGGTATAGCCTGCTTCCGGATTTCTCCAACGGCTTCCAGCTCGGAGCGATCAAGAATGTTGCATTCCATCTCAGCCTGAATGGAATCCATCCGCTGGAGTTCGTCGGCGTCATTTTTGCGTTCCTCTTTGTCGATCTGTTTGATACACTCGGAACGCTGATTGGTGTGGCCTCCAAGGCGGATATGCTGGATGAAAATGGCCATCTGCCGCGCATCAAGGGCGCGCTGATGGCGGACGCTGTCGCAACGACAGCCGGCGCGGTACTGGGTACTTCGACCACCACGACCTATGCTGAGAGTGCAACCGGCGTCACCGCCGGCGGCCGTACCGGCCTGACCGCACTGACGATTGGCGTTCTGTTTGGCCTGTCGGTATTCCTTTCGCCGATCTTCCTGGCAATTCCGTCCTTTGCTACCGCTCCGGCTCTGATCATGGTTGGATTCTATATGATGAGTGCCGTGCTCATGATCCCGTTTGAGGATATGGCAGAGGCAATTCCGTCGTATATCTGCATGATCGCCATGCCGTTCTTCTACAGCATCTCGGATGGCATCTTCCTGGGCGTCATTTCGTATGTCCTCCTGAACATGACGGCAGGAGGGGAGAAGCGCAAGCGTGTCAGCCCGCTGATGTTTGTGCTGGCCATCATTTTCCTGTTAAAGTACATTTTTGTGCGCTAAAGGGATAAATCGGAAAAAGGCAGTCTGTGCAGTCAGACTGCCTTTTTTGACGGAAAAAAGCAAATACAAAAGGAAACACAGACGGAACAGCCGAAAAAAGTGATGAAAAACTGGTGAAAATGTCGAAAAAGAAAAAAGGTGTTGACAATCCAAAAAGTACATGGTAAGATAGATTCACTCACTAAGAAAACGGTTCTCACCTGAGGATTAAATCAAGAAAACTGTCGAGGGATCGAAA
>JAUNSG010000006.1 GCA_030539335.1 Eubacteriales bacterium
TCAAACATTGTCATTTTGTTTCCCTCCATTATAGCATAATGCTATTTTATTTTTTACTCTCAGGTTTTTTTATACCTTTGTTACGATTTGTATTTTATCATAATTCATCCGATTGTGCAAATTCCAGAAAATAGAAATTCCCAAATTTTTGATTGTAACTTTGTTATTTTTTGAACAATTTATAATTATATCTAATCGAACTACACGAAGAATCTGCGTATTCTCCGTGAATTTTTCACAACTTCTACTTATAATTTTTTTCTCCCTTCGTCTAATAGTTAAAAATTTAACATTATTTCCACTGCTTTCTGGATGCCTCCCCATCCACCTTGTTCCAATCCGTCGGAGGCTCTCCCCGCGTGTCCGAATCCAACAATTCCTCAAATGTTAATTCATCAACTGTATAGAATATCGAAAAATAGAACATTTTAAATCCAGCAGTTTTTGTCCATCCGGATATATGCTTCCGGATATGATTTGTGCCGATTACAAACGCAATCGGCACTGGATCCCTTCCCTATGAACCGTTCCCCTGTTACAGTCAAACGGAATTTCTTTTTCAAACCGAAAGCCCAGCTTGCTCAGCACATGGCCGGAAGCAGGATTTTCTTTTGCATATCTGGCTATAATTTCCTTTAGACAGAGCTCTTCCCCGGCAAATCGGAGCATTTCTCTGATCGCCTCGGTCGCATACCCCTTTCTCCAATACCTTTTTCCAAGATTGTATCCGATTTCCCAACCAGATACTTCTGCTTCATAATAGACCAGACAAGTACCGATTAATTCATCGGTCTCTTTTAATACAATGGCAAACCGATACCAGTCCTCTCTTCCCATTTGACCGATTTCAAACGAGATCCACTCTTTTGTCCGCTCAATGTCGTTATGACTACACCAAAACATATATTTCGCGACATCTGGATCGCTTTCCCAACATGCAAACGCATCCTGTGCGTCCTCTTTGCGGAGCGGGCGCAGCAGTAACCGCTCTGTTTCCAAAACAGGAGTTTTCATATGATCCCCTCTCTAAAATGGAATAAACCGTTTGTGATCCCCGGAAATCGAGGCGCAAGTTACAATGAAATCGAAATCGTACGGCAGGCAACTGCAACCAATCCCACCGCAAGTACAACAATATCAATCCATATCGGAAATTGCAGTATCTGCGCAAGAACCGAAAACAGAAGGAATGCCAAAGAAAACAGGCCAAATTTTTTGAAATGTTCCCAGGCAAAGCAGTTCCTTCTCTCACTTCCCGCCTTCTGGGCATCTTCATAGCTCGTCCCACTGTACCAATATACATATTCTGTCTTATAGATCAGAAAGGCGAGGCATGTGATCCCCAAAGAACAAGCATTGTCTACTATCCGAACCAGAATCCGACTATCGTCGATCGGCAAACAAGAAACGCCAATCAATACAATGAAAAAAATAAAGATCCATAGCACGAAGCCTTTATAACTCTTTTTTAACTTCATTTGCTTTCGCCTTCTCTCCCCATCGGCAAATCCGTATCTGTGTTCCCATTATATCAGAAAGGGGCCGATTTTCCTAGCATAAAGCATATGGAGCCATCCAATTCCCGCCTGCCACAGACAGCTGCATTTTCCGTAGAATTTCTGCAAATATGTATTGAAAAACAGCGATTGAGACAGTATAATATATGTGTTATCGAAATCAAACGACACAGGAGGTGTTTTTCATGGCTTCTGTTACAAAACAGACTACAATCGGAGAGGTTCTGGCTCTTGATATCAATACCGCTCAGTTCTTCATTAACATTGGCATGCATTGTCTCGGCTGCCCGCACTCGCAGGGCGAGAGTATCGAAGAGGCTTGCATGGTTCACGGAACGGATGCAGACCAGTTGGTCAAGTCCATCAACGATTACTTCGCTGCTCAGAAGTAAGGTAAAACAAAGGAGCTTAGAAAAGGACCGATGCGTCGCGTGTCGGTTCTTTTTTCTTAGTCCATGGTAGGAGGGAAACGCATGCAAAACCGAATGCATCTGACCCCGCGGCTCCGCACGATCCTGTCTCTTGTGCCGGAGGGCGCCCGTCTTGCGGATATCGGCACGGATCATGCCTTGATTCCGGTGGCGCTGCTGCGGCGTGGGAAAATTCCATTTGCCATTGCATCGGATATCGGACAGGGGCCGCTCGAAAGCGCAGAGCGGACGGCACGGCAATTTGATGTCCTCGAAAACCTTTCCCTGCGATTGGGTGCGGGACTCCGCACGGTACAGCCGGAAGAGGTTGATACCATTGTCGTCGCCGGCATGGGCGGCGAGACCATAATCGAAATTCTACAGGCGGATTCCTGGGCTTTGCGCAGGGACTACCTGCTGCTGCTTCAGGCAATGACCGGACAAGCAGAGCTTCGTCAATACCTTCTGTCTCAGGGCGCGCGGGTGGAAAAGGAAATTGTGTGCCGCGAAGGCCGCCGCACCTATACCGTCATGGCGGTGCGCGGAGGTCAAGAGCCAATCGAACGCCCGCTGGCCGCATGCTGTGTCTCTGAGGCGCTGTGCCGTGATCCGCTGGCACAGCCATACCTGCGGGAACGACTGGCACGGGAAGAAAGAATCTGTGCCGCATTGCGCGGTGCAGTCCATCCGAAGCCAGAAGAATATGCACTGCATTGCGGTTATGCCGAAACACTGCGCGCCGCGCTGGCGGCATGGGAGGAAGCATGATATGAGCATACAGGGCATTGTACTCATTCTGTTGATTTTTGCCGGTATTCTGGGGATTCCCCTGCTGATGGTATTTCGCGCCCCGGATGAGGAAACCTCCGAAAAACCGGAGGCGGTGGATCGTCGCCGCCGGGCCACAGAAGAATATGCCGCGATAAAGGACAGTGCAACGGTGCAGGAAATGGCAGCGCTGGTGCGCTCTGTTCCCTATCTGACACGGGCAACACTGCGTGCGGGGCAGTTCCGGCTCGAACGGAAGATAGACCGCATTGGCGAACTGGTCAAAGTGGAGGGTGAACCGCAGATTGTCTTTGATCCGGCACTTTCCGAAGAGCAGATAGAGCTGTACCGTCTGGCGCTGGAGGAAGCGCTCCAACCGGATTACCTCTCCTCGCCAATCTACGTCGGCAAAAAGAAGGAGCGCCGTAAGGAAGGCTATTATATCTATTTGGATCCCCAAATTACGGGGAAGGTTGTCGATGACCGAACGAAGGAAGCGATTTATAATGGAGAAAGGACGAGCGATATATGATAGCAGTCAAGGATATCTTACATGTGTTGGAACAGGCCGCGCCGTACGAACTGGCGGAAAGCTGGGATAATGTCGGCCTGCTGGTGGGTGACCCGGAGGATACGGTGAATGGTGTATTGTGTGCGCTGGATATCACACTTCCCGTTGTGGAAGAAGCGGTGGAGCTGGGCTGCAATCTGATTCTCGCCCACCACCCAGTGATTTTCACTTCGGTCAGCCGCGTGACCGCCGATACAGTGACGGGAAAGATCCTGATAAAAATGATTCAAAACGGTATTTCCGGCATCTGCATGCATACCAACATGGACTGCGCGGATGCTGGTGTCAACGATCTGCTGGCCGCCTCCCTGGGACTGACCGACGTCGTCTCCATGGGCGCCGGAGACAATGGCGCATTGGGGCGTGTGGGGAACCTGCCGCATCCCATGAGCCTTTCCGACTTTGCCGACCATGTCAAGACCTCTTTGGATGCCGGCGGGGTTCGTGTTGCCGACGGCGGCAAACCGGTTTCGCGCGTCGCGGTCGGCGGCGGCGCGTGCGGCAAGCTGATGGATTACGCCGTTGCAAAGGGGGCGGATACGTTTGTCATCGGTGATTGCAGCTATGACATTATGATGCGTGCGCATGACATCGGGCTGAATCTGCTGGATGCCGGACATTTCCCGACGGAAAATCCGATTTCCTATGGCTTCCGTGACTGCATTGCGGAGCACTTCCCCGAGACACGCGTGCATGTGTCGCGCGTGCATGCGGACTGCATCTCGTTTTATTAATTGAGTAGAAAGAAGGAACACTATGCCATTTGATGCGGTATCTCTTCTGGCAACCGTGCGTGAAGTCAATGCGCGCGTTGTCGGCGGAAGAATCGACAAAATATATCAACCGGAGCGCGATGAAGTCGTCCTGTCCATTCGTCTGATGCGCGGCGGTGTCAAGCTGCTGCTGTCGGTCGGCGCCGGGACCCCGCGAATGCACTTTATTGAGACCGGACGCGAAAATCCTGCCGCACCACCGATGTTCTGTATGCTGCTGCGCAAGCACCTACAGGGGGCAAAAATTGTCTCTGTGACTTCTCCGGATCTGGAACGCCTTGCGATTATCGAATGCGATACGACCGACGAAATGGGCGTGCCGAGCAAGAAATATCTTGCCGTCGAACTGATGGGCAAATACTCCAATCTGATCTTATACGGAGCGGATGGACGCATTCTGGACGCGATTCGCCGCATCGAGGGCGACGATGCCGGAACCAAGCGTCAGATTTTGCCGGGCCTGTTTTACCGAATGCCTCCGGCACAGGATAAGGTAAGCCTGCTGCAGATTTCCGAAGCTGGATTGACCGCCGCTGTGCAGGCGGCGCACGAAGACACCGGGTTAGACCGTTGGCTGCTCAGCCATTTCAAAGGGTTATCTCCCCTTCTGTGCCGGGAATTGGCCTGCCGTGCGTGTGGAGAAACCGAAAAGCCAGTCGGACAACTGACCGACCAGGAGCGCGAAACGCTGCTGCATGTCCTGCTGGACTTTACGCAAATGATTCAGGAAAACCGGATGCAGCCTTGTCTGCTGGTTCATGCGGAGGACGGCAGCGTCTTTGACTTTACCGTCATGCCGGTACAGCAATACGGCGCATTGATGCAAACCAAGCAGTGGGACAGCTTCTCGTCCATGCTGGCAGAGTTTTATGAGAAGAAAAGCAGCATTGACCGCATCCGCCGTCACGCACAAAACATGACCCACACGGTGACCAACGCACGCGACCGCATGCGCCGCAAGCTGGCTGCGCAGCAGAAGGAGCTGTCGCAGTCACAGAATCGGGAAAAATACAAACGGCGCGGCGATCTGATCACCGCGAATCTCTATCAGATTGAGCCGGGTATGCGCAAAGTGAAGGTCATCGACTATTTTGATCCGGCCTGTCCGGAGGTAGAGGTTTCCTTGGACATTCGCCTGTCCCCGCAGCAAAACGCGCAGAAACAGTTTAAACTGTACACCAAAGCGAAAACCGCAGAGGAAAAGCTGACCGAACAGATTGCCAACGGCAAGCAGGAGCTGTCCTATCTGGAAAGTGTACTGGAAAGCATCCACGAGGCGGAAAGTATGACCGATTTGGCGCAGATCAAAGAAGAACTGATTCGCACAGGCTACCTCTCCGCCAAACAGGACAAAAAGAAACGGCGAAACGCAAAGCCGGTACAGGGCAAGCCGTTCCACTACCGGACGACAGATGGCTTTGATGTTTTCGCTGGAAAAAACAATACCCAGAACGATCTTCTCACATTAAAAACCGCGTTTAAGAGCGATATCTGGTTCCATACCCAAAAGATCCACGGTTCGCATGTCATCCTGATCTGCGATGGGCGGGACCCGACCGACGAAGCGATGACACAGGCCGCAGAGATTGCCGCATGGCATTCACAGGCACGCGGTTCTTCCCAAATCCCAGTGGATTACTCGCAGGTGCGCAACATCAAAAAACCGAATGGTGCAAAGCCGGGCATGGTAATTTATCATGTGTATCAGACGGCCTTTGTCACACCGGACGAAAAGCGCATTGAAGCGATGCGAATTCCGTAAAGAAATACAGAAAATGATCGAATCTGTGCTTGCTGTGCGCGGTGGATTATGGCATAATAGAACGTAATATAGTGAATTTTTAGATTGAAGGAGTGGCTTAGATGCAAAATCATCAGTTTGTTCTGGTTCTCGACTTCGGCGGACAGTACAATCAGCTCATTGCACGCCGTGTTCGTGAATGCAATGTTTACTGTGAGGTAAAGCCTTACACAACGCCATTGGAAGAACTGAAGGCAATGAATCCAATCGGTATTATTTTTACGGGCGGCCCGAACAGTGTGTATCTGGAGGAATCCCCGCATATCTCTAAGGAAATTTTCGAATGGGGCGTGCCGATTCTCGGCATCTGCTATGGCTGCCAGCTGATGGCATATACCCTTGGCGGCGAGGTCACTCCGGCACAGGATGATTCTGCCCGCGAGTACGGCAAAACTAAGACCTATTACAACACCGACTGCAAGCTATTCCAGAATATTCCTTCCGAAGGGATTTCCTGGATGAGCCACAGCGATTACATGGCCCGTGTACCGGAAGGCTTTGCCTTGGTTGCCCACTCCGATGCCTGCCCTAACGTCGCCATTGCCGATGAAGCAAAGGGATTTTATGGCGTTCAGTACCATCCGGAGGTCAATCACACCGAGCACGGTCTGGCTATGCTGCACAACTTCCTGTATGAGGTATGCGGCGCGGTCGGTGACTGGACGATGGAAGATTACTGCAAGACGGCGATTGCCTCCGTTCGTGAACGCGTCGGCGACGGCAAGGTTCTTCTGGGCCTTTCTGGCGGTGTGGATTCCTCGGTCGCCGCTGCACTTTTGGCTGAAGCGGTTGGAAATCAGCTCACCTGCGTCTTTGTCGATCACGGTCTGATGCGCAAGAACGAAGGCGATGAGGTGGAAGCGGCTTTCGCAAAGTGGGACATCAACTTTGTCCGCGCCGACGCAGAGGATCGTTTCCTGAGCAAACTGAAGGGCGTCACTGATCCGGAGAGAAAGCGGAAAATTGTCGGTGCAGAATTCATCCGCGTCTTCGAAGAGGAATCCCGCAAGGTCGGCAAGGTCGATTTCCTGGTACAGGGTACGATTTACCCGGATGTGATTGAATCTGGTAAGGGGGATGCAGCCGTCATCAAGAGCCATCACAACGTCGGCGGTCTGCCGGACGACGTGCAGTTTGAAGAGATTATCGAGCCGCTCCGCATGCTCTTTAAGGACGAAGTACGGCAGCTCGGCCGTGAGCTGGGACTTCCGGAATATCTGGTCATGCGCCAGCCGTTCCCGGGACCGGGATTGTCCATCCGCATTATCGGTGAAATCACGAAGGAAAAGGCGGACATCCTGCGCGATGCCGATGCCATCTTCCGTGAAGAAATCTCCAACGCCGGACTGGAATACTCCATCAATCAGTACTTCGCCGTATTGACCAATATGCGTTCGGTCGGCGTTATGGGCGATGCCAGAACCTATGATTACACACTGGCACTCCGCGGCGTCACGACGACGGATTTCATGACGGCGGACTGGGCCAGAATCCCCTATGACGTTCTGGACAGAGCATCCAGCCGGATTGTCAATGAGGTCAACGGAATCAACCGTATCGTATATGATATCACCAGCAAGCCGCCGGCTACCATTGAGTGGGAGTAAAAAATAGAGCTCGGAAATCCAGCATTTATGCGGGTTTCCGGGCTCTTGCTATGTGATTTGAGTACAAATTTTTGAATATAAAATATTAGTAGCTATGTAATGTTGATTGTAACATTAGGATTACTTTGAAGAACTTTAAATGCTGAGTTTAAGTCAGGAACAGGCAAAGGTTGCATATTTGCACCTCATAAGTCTTTGGGATTATCAAGTTTTATTATGGATGGAGATTTAACATTATGTTTTTACAAAATTCACCATAAGAAAGCGATTTGATGACGAACTTATTTCGTATTTGCTGAAATTGAAATGGTGGGGCTGGTCACCGGAAAAAATATTCAGAAATCTTGAAGTTTTATGTAGTGGTGATTTGGAACAGATACAAAATATCTCTGAAATGTAAATATGAATTTACGGAGAAAATCTTATGATTAGAACATTTAGAGAAAGTGATTTGTCTGCTGTTATGAAGATATGGCTCGACACAAATATCAAAACACATAACTTTATTTCTAAAGAATATTGGACAAGTAATTACGAGATGGTAAAAGAAATTTTACCCAAGGCAGAAATATATGTGTATGAAGATGATCCTACAAATCTAATTGACGGATTTATTGGATTAATGGATAGTTATATTGAGGGACTTTTCGTGAAGGAAACTGCCCAATCGAAAGGAATTGGAAAACAATTATTAGACCATGTGAAAAGTATAAAATCAAACATGAGTTTAAGTGTTTACCAAGAGAATATACGTGCGGTACATTTTTATCAGCGGGAACAATTTCAAATTCAATCCGAGAATATTGATGATAATACAAATGAAAAAGAGTTAATTATGACTTGGAGCAAATAGATTAATTACAGTCTTACGGAGATATTGAAAGCAACAGAAGATTAGAATTTGATTGAGTATCATCTCAATGAAATACGAGTGGGCACCTACCGACAGTCAGGCCCAATATTATTAAGGAGGAATGGTTATGTTTAACTACGTGTGGCCGATTGCATTGGTATTGTTATCCAACACGGTCTATCAAATCTGTGCAAAGGGAGTGCCGGGCAATGTCAGCCCCTTTGCTGCACTCACAATCACTTACATAGTGGGTGCGATATTCTCGACGGTGATGCATTTTATCACGTACCCGACAGTAAACATCCTAAAAGAGTTTACAAAAATGAACTGGGCACCCTATGTGCTTGGTTTGGTTATTGTAGGGCTTGAGGTTGGTTGGATCTATGCCTACAAAGCAGGATGGCAGGTAAGCACAGGCTTTATTGTCCATAGTGCATTTTTGGCAGTCATACTGATTTTTGTCGGTTTCATTCTCTACCACGAGCCGATAACTTGGAACAAA
Organism: Eubacteriales bacterium; assembly: GCA_030539335.1. Taxonomy (GTDB): domain Bacteria; phylum Bacillota; class Clostridia; order Oscillospirales; family Butyricicoccaceae; genus Butyricicoccus_A. Next base: position 8,803 of record JAUNSG010000006.1, read on the forward strand.
ATTGTAGGCATAGGGATTTGTCTTGTGGGGCTTGTATTTATTAACATTAAGTAATTTGCAAATTTCAGTTGTCGGGCTAAGAATAAGATTAGGAAGTTTGTGGAGGAAATATATATGCAACATGAATGCAGAATAACAGTATTAGAAACAAAGGTATTTAACGATTATCAGGAGCAATATCTGGCTAATCCAAAATCGGGTCCTTGTCCGTATTTCAAAGCAGGAGACACCTTTCTTCTTAAAAGAACAAGTGAGCGTGATGATTTCTACCATCTGATGAATGGAAAGTTCTGCGGTGAAGCATGGGATGCTATTAGCAGATATGTTTATACTGCATTGCAAGGTGGTTCAATTATGCATAAGTGGACAAACGATGAGAGAATGATGATTGCTTGTTGCAATGACGGCACAAGACCTGTTATTTTCAAAATCGAGAGGATTGACATTCCTGAAACTGAGGAAGAAAAACAGTGGCTCGAAAAACAGAATTTCAAAAATACGGCAGATGATGCTTACACAGGATAACTTGAAACTCCCAGTCTTACGGAAAGATTCAAAACAACAGAAACTTTGAAGTTGCATAGGAGGATTCCAATTATGAAAGATGAAATGATATCCTTGATAGAAGATGTTGGTGAATTCGCTTTAGATTCTTTTATACCAGATGGTGTTATAAAAAATTTGCCTATTGTTGGTCCTGCTTTTGGCATGGTGAAAATAGGCAAAGATATTCATGATAGAATTTTTTCGGAATGGCATTTAACTATTTAGTAAATGGAGAAATAAGTAAGAATGAGTATTTTTATACCGTTAATATAATTTCTAAATCATTTTATCCATTCTTAAAAATGCTATTAGATATTGATGAATCCGATAAGCGTTTCAAAAATGATGGTACAAAGTATGATTATGTGGGTATAACACATCTGTTAAATATAGGTGCGCTTGATTTTGATGGCCAAACAGTCGCATCAACGGGTAAAATAGAATCTCCACCATCTGTAATAGTTGCATTAAATGGATATAGTGAGTTTATAAAGGAACTATTTAATAAATTGAATTAACATACCTATCATCCATCAACTTTGAGTTTTCGTAGCAGAATTGAAAATATGTATTTCAATTCTGCTTACTGCGAGGATAATAATTTATAAGACAGCAACAACTTCCAGTTTATCGAATTGAACGAATAAGAATTGGATAAGGCATGCAATGATTAGAGAGAAGAAAAAGAAAATTGAACGTGTATTGGATTTAAAATAAGGCTCATGAATAAAGAATATTTTTCTGTTATTCAAATAGGTGAGTACATTTTGAGTACAATTTTTATGCCAGTCGAAATTATTCCTGCGAATATGGCGAATATAGTGATAAAAAGTAGCGAAAACGCTATTAAAAACACTGGAATTAATCTCCTGTGAGACGAGTTTGGATAATTTCGCTGTTAAAGGGCAACGGTCATTATCCTGCAAAGGGCAAAAATGACTATTCTCCAAAATAAAAAGCAGACCTTGAAATTTAGGAAAATCCTAAATTTCAGGGTCATATTTTTGCTATTGATATGAAAGTGTGTCCCTTAACCATCCCCTCTTTGATTCAAATAGCAAAGACTCTATTTGTTCCAACACAGGCAAAATAGTTGACATATCAACTATTTTTTGTTATGCTTTTATGGGGTGATTATTATGGACAAAAGTATTGCAAGAATGATAACACTTTTGGCACGAAAGAGTCAGGGTTATATTGGTCACGCATTGAGCAAGTATAATCTTTCCTCTGCGGAACAGCCCTTTTTTATGGCTCTTCAGCACTATGAAGGCGTTACCCAAGAGGATCTGACCGCTCTCGTCTGTGTTGATAAAGCTGCAACCGCACGTGCGGTCAAATCCTTGGAGGAAAAAGGGTTTCTGGTGCGGTTACAGGATACACAGGATCGCCGTCAAAATCGAATCTATCCCACTGATGCAGCAAAGCAGTTGGCGGATGCGGTGCACCGCGAACTGCTTCATTTTAATGATCTGCTGACCGAAGGCATTGAGCCATCCACTTTAGAATTGGTGTATCACGCACTGCAAAAAATGGACAGCAATTTTCCCAGCATTGCGGAGAAAAAAAGCAGGACGGGAAAACGAGGAGGTCTGTAAGATGGAACAAGAAAACCGTCAATTAGAAGAAAAGAAAAATCCGCTCGGCTATGCGCCTGTCATCAAGCTCATCGGCAAATTTGCCATTCCTTCTATCATCAGCATGCTGGTCATATCTGCCTACAATATCACTGACCAGATTTTCATCGGTCATGTTGTGGGCATGTACGGAAATGCGGCTACCAACGTGGCTTTTCCCATCGTAACATTTACCAATGCGTTTGCACAATTGCTGGGGGTCGGCACAGCAGCAAATTTTAACATCTGCCTCGGCGCCAAAAACGAAGAGCAGGCAAAAAAATATATTGGCACCGGTCTTACGCTCATCCCTATCATTGGATTTCTTATTATGTCGATCGTTCTGCTATGGAAAATACCGCTCCTCCTTCTCTTTGGTGCAACAGACAATGTATTTCCTCTGGCACAGCTCTATGTCGGTATTACGGCTATTGGTATCCCCTTTTCTTTGCTATTCAGTACAGGGAGCTTTTTGATCCGTGCGGATGGAAGTCCGACCTATTCTATGGCTTGTACAATCATCGGAGCGATCCTGAACGTCTTCTTGGATTGGCTCTTTATGTTTGTGCTCCAGTGGGGCATTCGAGGAGCTGCAACTGCAACGGTCATCGGTCAGATGATTTCCGCCGTTCTCTGTCTTCGCTATTTTTTCCATTTTAAAAATTTTAAAATCAAATGGAATATGCTTGGTTTGCGATGGAACTATGTTGTCAAGATTGTAAAACTTGGAACTTCCAATTTCATCAATCAAACGATTATGATGCTGGTCAACATCATAATGAACAATACATTGACGTACTATGGGGCGTTGTCCATCTATGGGGAAGATATTCCCCTTGCAGTTTCCGGAGTTGTGGCAAAGCTCAACAGTATTTTGTCATCCTTTACCGTCGGTCTGGCACAGGGCTGCACCCCCATTCTTAGTTTTAACATGGGTGCAAAAAACTACGGCCGGTTGAACGAAACCTTCAAAAAAGCGCTTGCTATTGCGTTAAGTATCGGTATCACGGTCTTTCTCCTGTTTCAGATATTCCCTCGTCAAATCGTCAGTATCTTTGGCACCGGCGAAGAACTTTATTTTCAATTTGCGGAACGCTATATGCGGGTCTTTTTATTCACAGTATGTATCAACGGGATTCAGCCCTTATCGGTCAATTACTTTACCGGCACAGGAAATGTCCATCAAGGAATTCTGCTTTCTCTGTCGCGGCAGGGTTTCTTTCTCATCCCACTGTTGCTCCTTTTGCCTCTTCTATTTGGTCTTGACGGTGCCTTATACGCGGGGCCGATCGCAGATTTCTTAGCCTGTACGTTATCGCTTACGTTGGTATTTCATAATTTCCGAAAGTTATCGGCACAGCAATAACTCATCGAAACGGGCTTTTTTCCTTTATCCGCATATACAAAACGGCTGTCTCTCAAATCAGAGACAGCCGTTTTTTCTTGCAATCCATATTCTATTACGCCAGCTTCCAGCCAATCGCTTCTTCTCGCAGGCCAATAAATTCGGCATAGATGCCCGGCTGAGCAACCAGCTCCTCATGTCTTCCCCGCTGAACAATTTTTCCACCGCTCAGCACAAGGATCTGATCCGCATTGCGGACGGTCTTTAAGCGGTGTGCGATCATGATGATCGTCTTATTCTGCGTCAGTTCATCGATGGCCGCCTGCAGCTCATTTTCGTTCTCCGGATCGACGCTGGCCGTCGCCTCATCCAAGATGATAATGGGTGCATCCTTCAGAATAGCTCGGGCAATGGAAATGCGCTGTTTTTCTCCGCCCGACAACGTACCGCCGCCCTCACCGAGAACAGTATCATACCCATCCGGCAAAGCCATAATGAAATCATGGCAGCAAGCGCGCTTTGCCGCATCGATAACCTGCTCGTGGGTAGCGTCCGGTTTTCCGAACTTAATGTTATTCTCGATCGTATCGTTGAAAAGATATACATTCTGGAAGACCATAGAGATCTGTCTCATCAGGCTGTCCAGCTTGTAATCGCGCACATCGCGTCCCCCAACCGTGACGCGGCCACTGTCCACATCCCAAAAGCGGGCAATCAAATTGCACAACGTCGTCTTTCCGCCGCCGGAAGGTCCTACTACAGCGGTCGTCGTCTTTTCCGGAATGGAAAAGCTCACACCATCCAGCACCATGTGCTCTTCATAGGAAAAGGATACGTTTTCAAAGCGGATATCGGTATGCTCCGGCACAATCTCCTGTCCATCAATGTCCATGGTCGGTGTGTCATCGATGGTATTTGCCTTATCCATGGAAGCTCCCAGCATTTGCAGATTGTCGGACATATTCCCCGCGCTTTCCAGTTCCCCATATATCATAAACGATACAATCAGCATCAGCAGGCACCGCGCCAGCGGAAGTGTGCCCTCGGTATAGAAAGCCAATGAGCTAACGACAAGGAGTACGCTGAATGCACGCACGGTCAACTGACGCAGCGCACTCCACGGCACCACCGAACGCTCCAGCTCCAATGCCCGGTCACAGCTTTTCTCTACGGTTTGATTCACCGACTGGTTGTTGTCCTTTTCCAGGCCATAGGACTTGACGACACTCATGCCCTGTACGTACTCCAGCACAGCCTCAACCAGCGACATCTGTGCGTTCTGTCTGGCCGGGCCGGTCTTGGACATGGCACGTTGGGACAGCTCGGTTACCAGCAGATAGCAGAGAATTCCCGCAATCACAATGAGTCCTAAGCGCCACTCGGCAAGGGTGAGCAGCAGGCACAGTGCCAGCGTATTCAGAAAACCGCCGATTACCAGTGCCAAACACCGTGCAGCGGTATTTTCCACATCCCCTAAGGTCGTCGTGACAACCGCTGTGATATTTCCCAAGCTGTGATCATTGAAGTATCCCATCGGAATGTACCGCAGACGATCCCCGATGTGGACTCGTTTTTCCGCCACCATGAAATAACCGGTTTCTGTCTCCATGTTGGTGGAACGATAGGAACAAACCATCCGTCCCACAACAGAAATAACCATGATGCCAATCACCGGCCAAAGGCTTCCCATGGCGCCGGAAACAATCTGATCCAACGTCAGCATCAGCGCGATAAACTGTAAGGCAGTGAACACCGCACCCACAAAAGCTGCCAGCATGGATCTCGTCAGAAGCTTTCGGCGGCTGCCGGCAAAGGTATAGATTTTTTTGAGTACACCAAACATAATTCCTCCCCCTTTCAGACCGGGTCCCGCGTACCCAGATACGTCTGCCACATCCGTGCATACAGCGGGCAGTGCGCCAGAAGCTCTTCCTGCCTTCCCTGTCCGACGATGCGGCCTTGCTCGACCACAACGATGTTGTCCGCATCGGTAATGGTAGACAGGCGATGGGCAATGACAAGGAGGGTTTTTCCCTTCGTCAGTGCGCCGATGGCCCGCTGAATCATCGCCTCATTTTCCGGGTCGATGCTCGCGGTCGCCTCATCCAGAATGACAATCGGGGCATCCTTGAGCATGGCGCGGGCGATGGAGATCCGCTGCTTTTCTCCGCCGGAAAGATGGCCTCCGCCTCCGCCGCAGATCGTATCATATCCCTGCTCCAATGCGCGAATGAATCCATCACAGCCTGCGGCTCTGGCCACGGCTTCGACTTCGGCATCCGTGGCGTCCAGCCGTCCCATGCGGATATTCTCCCGCACGGTGCGGTCAAAGAGATAATTATCCTGCGCGACATAGGCGATTTTCTGATTCAGCTGCTCCAGCGGAATCTGCCGCAGATCCACGCCGCCCAAGGTGATGGCTCCATCTGTGACATCCCAAAATCCTGCAATCAGCTTGGCAATCGTGGATTTTCCCGACCCGGAAGGCCCCACCAAGGCTGTAACCGTACCGGGCTGGATGCGCAGGTCAATGTCATGAAGGATCTCGCCCTCCGCCTTTTCATAGCCAAAGCAAACCTGCTTCAATTCAATTTCCTGTCCATGCAGGACAGCTTCCTGTTCAGGGCGCACCAGTTCCGGGGCATCCAAAATTCCGGCGATCTCTTCCACATTGGTACCCACTACCGCCAGGTCATCCACAAAGGTCATCGCGGCAACCAACGGTCCGGTCAGGCCCAACGAGAGGACAACAATCGTCAAAAAATGGGCGGCGGACAGACTCCCCGCGGACCACAGCAGCAAGCCCACCGGAAGAACGGGAAGCAGCACCGCTGGGGTGACCGACAGCATAACAGCCATATATTTCTGGTTGTCCGCCATCCAGTCCACATAGTACTGGGCGTTATCCTCGACGGAAGAAGCATATTTCCGATAAGAGCCGGCACTCTGGCTGAACGCCTTGACCACTTGAATACCGCCTACATATTCCACAATGGCATTTGCCATACGCCGTCCGGTCTCTACCGCGCCCTGCCAGCGCACCGCATAGGTCTTGCCGCTCTGGGACGCCACAAGCACACCGACCACCGTAGTCAGAAGGCTTGCCAGCCCCATCCGCCAATCCAGCACAAAAATGTAGACGGCAATTGCCAGCGGTACCAAGATATTTGACGTCATTTCCGGGAGCAAGTGGGCCAGCGTCGGCTCCATTCCCTCCACACGATCGACAATCGTCGTCTTGTACTGACCGGAAGGAGTGTCCAGAATTGTCCCCATCGGCACGCGTGACAGCTTGTTCAGCAGACTTTTCCGCAGCTCCCGCAGGGTGTGATAGGTAGCTGTGTGGGACATGGCGGTAGACCACGTGGAAAATACCGCTTTCCCTAGGTAGCCCGCCAGCATGACACCACACCAGGGCAGGCACGCCGAAAGCGCACTGCCTCCAAGCAGCAGCCGGATCATAGCGGCAATGCTAAGATACGCCAGCATGTTGCAGGCCACCCCCAGCACTGCAAGAACCACCGCGCCGTAAAAACCGCCGTGGAAGCCCTCAGCCCATCCCCACAGTTTGGAAAAGGGAGATTGTTTCTTTACATCTTCCATAAAAGTTCTCCTTTCGTTAGTTTATGCTAACTTCAACTCATAAAAGCTGGGGAGCTCACGTATATGGGATCCCCAAAATTTTAAACCATCCGGCAGAATAGAATTCCTTCAGGCCGCACATATGCTGCATCGCCTTTTCCCGTGACATATCGTGCCGGATCGTCTCGAACATGCCGTTAAACAACATGCTGGATACAATATGGATCAGCTCATCGTCAATCGGCTGTACCTCCATGCCTGCCGCTTTCATCCCCTCAATCAGAATGTGGCTGGCGTTGACCTCGATCTCCGTCAAAGTCTCCAGATAATGCTCGTATTGCGTCCCGGCAGAACAACAGACCACCAGTTTAAATGCATCAAAATGGTCGTAGATATACCACATCATCCACTCCTGTCCGTCATCCGAAATTTCCGGCAGATCGGCCAGCTTTTGTTCCACCGTCAATGTCGAAAACTCCATCTGGATCTTGCGGTACCGCTCCAGCAGCTCCAGTGCCGGCTCCGACACTAAGGCATCAAATATGGCGGCTTTGTCCGTATAATAGCGGTAAAGCGCCCCTGTCGTCACCCCTGCTGCTGCGGCAATGCTGCGCATGGATGCCCCCTGGAATCCTCGTTCCAGAAATTCACGCTTCCCTGCCTCCAACAGTTCTCCCGCCAGCTTCTCGTTGATTGGTCGCATGCATACCTCCTAAAAATAACACCGTTATCCGATAACAACGTTATTTTATATCAATATTACTTTGTTGTCAATAGAAATCTGAAAAAATCATTGACAAATACATCCCTGCGTGCTATATTGATAATTAGATTATCGATAATTGAATTATCAATATAGGAGGTACGATATGGCAAAACCGGATCATTCCATTGACCCACGCATTTTAGACAGCGCCAGGCGTGAATTTCTCGCCCTCGGCTTTGAAAAAGCCTCTGTTCAGAACATCTGTGAACAGGCGCAGGTCACGACCGGCGCCCTGTACAAGCGCTATCGGGGCAAAAACGACCTGTTTTGCGCCGTCGTCGCGGATACGGTGTCCGATCTGCGCGATGTCTTCGAGGAAAAAGCCTCTGTTGACCTGCAAGCCCTGTCGGATGAGGCGTTGATCAAGGCCTGGGATATGGATGAAGGCTATATGATGTGGTGGTTTCAGTATCTCTATGAACGCCACGACGGCTTTGTCCTCCTGCTCCGCTGTGCCGAAGGCACCTCCTACTCCAATTTCCAACACGACTGGGTGGAATCCATGACCCGTGTCACCTACGATTACTATCAGGAGGCGCGCCGCCGTGGGCTCACCCATACGGATATCTCAACACAGGAAATTCACATCCTGCTTTCCGCCTTCTGGACCACGATCTACGAACCGTTCATCCACGACTTTACCTGGCAGCAGATCGAATCCCATTGCAGGCTGGTCTGCGACCTGTTCAACTGGTACCAGGTATTGGGGTTCACGGACCCCTGATGTCCCTTCCCCGGAAGGGACTCTTATCCGATCTCAAGTTAGCGTAATCTAACAAGAAAAGGAGGAATCTATTTTGTTCAAAAAGGTACTGGAATACGCCGGTGAATACCGCAAGGTCACCTACCGTGCTATGGCAGCTATGCTGCTCGGTGTCATCGCCAGTGTGCTGCCCTATTGGTTCATCTATCAGCTCATCACACCGCTTTTGTCCCACAGAGAATTGTCAGTAGAAGGCGCCGCGTGGCGCATTGCCGCCATCGCCGTTTGTCTCATCCTCTATGCGGTCCTCTATAACAAGGGGCTTTGTCTCTCCCACGAGTCGGCCTACCACACGCTGAAAAATCTGCGTATCTCCCTACAGGGGAAATTGGAACAGCAGCCGCTCGGCACAATTCAGGAAAAGGGCGTCGGTTCCCTGAAAAAGCTGTTTATCGACGACATCGAGTCCATCGAACTGCTGCTGGCCCACGCGCTTCCGGAAGGGATTGCCAACAGCGCCGTACCTGTATTTGTCTTTCTCGCCATGTTCCTGGTGGACTGGAAGCTGGCGCTGTTGTCGCTCTGCTCGCTTCCGCTCGGTATCATCTCCATGATGGCCATGTACCAGAGCGGGATCAGTAAGATAGAGGATTATTACGCTTCTGCACAGAAAATGAACAACACGATCGTCGAGTACATCAACGGCATGGAGGTCGTCAAGGTGTTCAACCGGGACGGGGAATCCTACCATCGGTTCGAAGGCGATGTAAAGAGCTATCGTGACTTTACCTTGGCTTGGTACAAGGTCTGCTGGCCCTGGATGGCATTGTACAGCAGCATCCTTCCCTGTGTGGCGCTGTTTACACTTCCATTGGGATCCTGGTTTGTGCTTCAGGGCTACTCCACCCTGCCGGATCTGGTACTGGTGCTGTGCATGTCCTTTGGCATCGGTGCGCCGCTGATGCGTTCGCTCGGCTTCCTTTCTACACTGCCCCAGATCAATTTTAAGATTGAAAGTCTGGAGAACACGCTGAGTGCACCTCCTCTGCAGCAGACGGACTCCCCGTTCCTCGGAACGGATCGTACGCTCTCTTTCGAGGATGTCCATTTTGCTTATAAGGAGGAGGAAGTCCTCCACGGTGTCTCCCTGACCATCCCCGAGGGCAGCCTGACCGCCTTGGTGGGAGAATCCGGCAGCGGCAAATCCACGCTGGCCAAACTGCTCGTCCACTTCTACGACGTGACCGCGGGCAGCATCAAAATCGGCGGACAGGATCTCCGGGACATGCGTCTGGAGGAACTGAACCAGCAGATCTCCTATGTGGCACAGGAACAGTTTTTGTTCAACATGAGCCTTCTGGAAAACATCCGTCTGGGAAAACTGGACGCGACCGACGAAGAGGTTCTGGCTGCCGCGGAAAAGGCGCAGTGCAGCGAGTTCCTCTCCCGTCTGGAGCATGGCATCTACACCATGGCCGGTGACGGTGGAAAACAGCTCTCCGGCGGCGAGCGGCAGCGGATTTCTCTCGCCCGCGCACTCCTGAAAAATGCCCCGATTGTGGTTTTGGACGAGGCGACCGCTTTCATGGACCCAGAGAACGAGGACAAAATGAATGCAGCCATCGCAGAGATCATTCAGGGAAAAACCGTTATCGTAATCGCCCATCACCTGCATTCCATCGTCAACGCGGATCAGATCTGTGTTCTAAAGGACGGCAATTTGGCAGACTGCGGAACGCATAGCGAGCTGCTGAGCCGTTGCCCCGAATACCAATCGCTCTGGCAGGCAGCCGAAGGAAGCACCCAGTGGAAAATACGCACAGAAAAAGGAGGGAACGCACAATGATTGCCTTGATGAAACGAATTCTCACGGTATCCGGCTCCTACAAAGGCCGAATTCAACTTGCCTTTGTCTTCTCTTTCCTCAAATCTTTTCTGGCAAAAGCGCCCATCGGACTGGCCTTTCTCGTCCTGAGCGCCTTCTACCAGAACACCGCCGATGCCGCGCTCTGCTTGTGGACCGGTGTGGCAATGGTGATCTGTGTGCTGCTGCAGGTATTGTTTCAGCACATCGCTGACCGGCTCCAGTCGGCGGCCGGCTTTATGATGTTCGCCGAAAAGCGGATGGAATTGGGCCGTCACCTGCGAAAAATGCCCATGGGGTACTTTACCGAGGGCAACATCGGAAAAATCAGTTCCGTCCTCTCCACCGATATGGTCTTTATCGAAGAAAACTGCATGACCGTTCTGGCTGATATGATGAGCTACATCTTTGCCCAGGCCATCATGGTGGTATTCCTGCTGTTCTTAAATCTCTGGCTCGGCCTGCTGTCCATCCTCGTGGTGCTGGCCGTCCTGCTGGTGGCACGCGGGATGAACCAGGAAAGCTTCGCCGATTCGGACAGAAGAATGGAGCAGAGCGAAAAACTGACCGATGCCGTTCTGGATTTCATCGAGGGGATCGGCATCACCAAGACCTACAACCTGCTGGGCGAAAAATCCAAAGAACTATCGGAGAATTTCCGTGAGAGCTGCCGTGTCAGCCTGGATTTCGAACGAAACCATGCTCCATGGCAGAGACGGATGAATCTGCTCTATGGTTTGGGGGCTACGGCTGTCGTCGCCCTGTCCCTGCTTCTGTATCGTCAAGGGGCCATGAATGTCCCCTATCTGATCGGTGTCATGCTCTTTGTGTTCGACCTATTTGGGCCGCTGAAGGCATTGTACAGTCAGAGCACCCGTCTGACCGTGATGAACAGTTGTCTGGATCGCATCGAAGCCGTCTTTGCCGAATCCGAGCTGCCGGACACCGGGCGCAACACGCTTCCCACGTCCTGTGAGAATCCCGAGGTGGAATTCCGTCAGGTCAGCTTTGCCTATGGCGACAAGGAAGTCCTGCACGATATCTCCTTCTCACTGGAGAAAAACCACATGCTGGCTCTGGTCGGCCCCTCCGGCGGCGGAAAATCCACCATCGCCAATCTGCTGGCACGCTTCTGGGATATAAAATCCGGCCAAGTGCTGGTACGAGGAAAAGATGTCCGGGATATTCCGTTGTCTGATCTGATGGATCACATCAGCATGGTGTTCCAGCGAGTATATCTGTTTCAGGATACCATCTACAATAACATCTCTATGGGCCGTCCCGACGCCAGTCGGGAAGAGGTTATTGAGGCTGCCAAAAAAGCCCGCTGCTACGACTTCATCATGCAGCTTCCCCAGGGCTTTGACACCGTCATCGGTGAGGGCGGGGAAACCCTCTCCGGCGGAGAGAAACAACGCATTTCCATCGCCCGCTGCATCCTCAAGGATGCGCCGATCATCATTTTGGACGAGGCAACCGCCAGCGTGGATGCGGACAACGAAAGCTATATCCAGGAAGCCATCAGCGAACTTTGCCGCGGCAAAACGCTGCTGGTCATCGCCCATCGTCTGAACACCATCCGCAGTGCCGATCAAATTCTGGTCATCGCCCAGGGACAGATCGCGCAGCGCGGTACCCATGGTCAGCTCATGAGCGAGGATGGCATCTATCAGCGATTCGTCACCGTACGCGAAGCCAGCAAGGGCTGGAATCAGAGGATGCATGCCTAATCCTATGGGAGATTTCCTTGTCGTAGGAACGTAAAAAATACACCTTGCTTCACAGCAAGGTGTATTTTCCCATCCTGAGGTACCTTTTATCAACGCAGTGCAGTGCGTTTTGCCATCGCATAACAGAGCGGCGCCAAACTGTCGCCGAGGATCGTCTGTTCCACGACGGAAAATCCATGCTCCGAAACATAGGCGATGAATTCGTCTGCATTCCACTTATGATAGGTATGAAATCCGGCCAGTTCCATGAGCCTTACCCGGAGGCGGAAGCCCATATATTCCCCGTGGACAAAGGTCGGCGCAAAGAGAATCCCCTCCGGCTTCAGCACCCGGCGAATTTCTTCCAGCGCCTTTTCCGGATGGGGCATGATGTGCAGCGCATTGGAAATCACCACAGCATCAAAGCATTCCGCATCATAGGGCAGTGCCGTCGCGTCCTGAACCGAAAAGTGCAGCGGCTTTGGAGCCGCTTTCTTTCCTGCTTCGGCAATCATCGCTTCGGAAAAATCCGTCGCTTCCCATGACTTCACAAAGTTGGAGAGGGGGAATGACAATTGCCCCGTGCCACAGGCCAGCTCCAACACCGCCATATCCGGTTTCAGATGCAGACGGATCTGATTGCAAATTTCCGCATAGAGCTTTGCACTGCTCTTCTCCATAACAATCCCATAAATCCTCGCAAACCTCTGCCAAAACGATTTGTTATCTGTTTTCATTCCATACTCCTCGCAGATAGGTATTCTGGATTTCCTCCTATCTGTTCATTGTCTCTTCAAAATATTAGATTACACTAACTTATAGTTTGGAAAAAAGCCGCTCCGTGGAGCAGCCATCCCCGCATTCTCCCCATCCAAATCCTACTGCGCATGGGGAGATAAGCGGAAGCGTCTGTCAAAAATGACAGACGCTTTTGGATTTCTCACGTAATTAATCCGTACCTCTCATCTTTGCGAAGCACTCGCTGCAATAGACCGGACGGTCACTCTTGGGCTCGAACGGTACCCGTGCCTCCTTGCCGCAGGTTGCACAAACCGAAGTGAAGTATTCACGCGGGCCGCGAACTGCATTTTTCCGCTTGTCGCGGCATGCCTTACAGCGCTGCGGCTCATTCTGGAAACCACGTTCCTCATAAAATGCCTGTTCTCCGGCAGAAAATACAAATTCCTCTCCGCACTCCTTGCAAACTAATGTCTTGTCCTGAAACATAACTATCTCTCCTCGATTTCTTGCCTTTAAAAAAGGGCTTTTAGGTAATTTATGCGCACAGAGGATTCCCCTCTGTTTTCGCCTTGATGCAATATGGTCTCAATCCGTCTCGCCTTGAAATGCCGCCGCTTTGCGTCGGATACGCTGCACTGCATTATCCACAGATTTTACCGGCTTTCCCAACTGTTCTGCCATGTCCTGATAGGAAAGCCCTGCAAGGAAGAGCTGAAGAACCCTTTTCTCAAAGGGGGAAAGCTGATCCTCCAGATGCTGCAGCCGTTCCTGCTGTTCCTCGATATGGATTACCAATAATGCGGGGTCAGATACGGAGAGCGACGCAGACAGCTCGTGGGAATCATCGATGAGAGACTTTTGCGAAATGCTTTCCGAATTGTTGAGAGGCTTATGCTTATCTGCCGCGGCGGAACGCACGGCCGAATAAATCCGGCTGGTAATGCAGGTACGTGCATATGCCTCGAACGGAACACCGCGCACCGCATCGAAAGAACGGATCGCCTTGAGCAGACCAAGCATACCTTCCTGAATCAAATCCTCGCTATCTGCTCCGATCAGGAAATACGGACGGGCACAGGACTTCACCAAATGGGAACACCGCACCGCCAGAACTTCTTCCGCTGCACGATCCCCTGCCTGTGCCTTTGCGCAAAGCTCTTCCTCACTTCGAAGAGATTGGGATTGATCCAAATTAGAATAACTCATAGATTTATTATAGTCTAATGTCAGTTTTTTGTCAATCTTTTTTGCCGAAACAGAAAATCATCTTGGACTCTTCCCGCTTTCTTTTGTGCACATTGTCTATTTTCGTCGAATGAATTCTATACATATGTTCTCTTTCTGGTCACGCTTTCCGAATCGTGTCTGTCAACAACTCAATCGCCATCGCGACTTTATTCGCTTCCCGCCCCTCGGCGAGTATCCGGATCATATCCTCCGTTCCGGATGGGCGCAGGAGGATTCTTCCCTCACCCAAAAACCCTTTTGCCTGTTCCACTGCTTTTTCCACCGAGGATCGGTGCAGCAGGCTCTGTTTCTTCGCCTTGGGAACCGGAACGTTCTGCAGCACCTGTGGCCATGGGACCAAACGTGTTCGCAGGACAGAGGCCGCACAGCCCTCCTGCGCCATTGCTTCCAGCAGCAGCATTGCCGTCAGCTGTCCGTCACCGGTCATGCTGTAATCCGAAAAGATCAGATGCCCGGATGGTTCCCCACCGAGCAGACAGCCGGTTCCCTTCATTTTTTGCATCACACGGCTGTCTCCGACCTCAGACGTATGCACTGCAATCCCACACGCATGGGCGCGCTCCTGTAATCCCATATTCGCCATCACGGTCGTTGTGATCGCTGCGTTTGGCAGTCTGCCCTGCCGCTTCCAATGCTCGGCGATGGCCAACAAAAGCACATCCCCATCCATCACGGTGCCGGCCTCATCGACTGCAATACAACGGTCGGCATCCCCATCGAAGGCGAACCCAATGTCATATCCGCCCTGCCGCACTGCCTGCCCCAAATATTCCGGCCGGGTGGAACCACAATCCCGGTTGATATTCTTTCCATCCGGTGCACTGAAAATCAAATCGGCATTCAAGTCCAGACACCGGATCAGACGGGGTACCGTGGCCGACGCGGCACCGTTGGCGCAGTCGAACAGGACACGGACGGAACTGATATCGGCACGGACACAATCGGACAAATAATCTGTATATTCCCGTACGGGGGAGCACATCGCCGGAAGCACCTGCCCGACTGCATGCGGAACTGTTTCTTCGCATGGCTCCTGCTGTATCCGTTCCTGCAGCTCTCGTTCCTGTTCCTGCGTTAGCTTGCCGCCCTCCGCAGTAAAGCATTTGATACCGTTGTATTCAAAGGAATTGTGAGATGCAGAGATCATAATCCCTGCCTGCAATGCATGCCGGCGCGTATACCAGGAAACTGCCGGCGTGGGGATCACATCCAGCCGCTTCACATCCGTCCCCGCCGCGCACGCTCCGGCAATGACCGCCGCCTCCAACATATCCGACGAATACCGCGGATCGCGGCCAACGGCGATCTGCGGCCGTGTCTCTGCACGCTCCCGGAGCCATGTGCCAAGGGCAAAGCCAAACCGAAATGCCAACGATGCATTTAACTCGCCCGGCACGCGCCCACGAATCCCATCCGTTCCAAATATTGCGCTCACGAGCCTCTCCCCTCTCTTAAAGGAGTGCCAACTCCCTGCAAAGCCGCAGAGTCGGCTTGTATTTCTCCACTATTCACTCCTGACTATTGTACGCAATCCCTGTGAAAATATTCCATCTATGTTGCTGCCTGTTTTCCATGAAAAATGCAAAAGCATCCTGCCATCCGTCGGATGTACAAGATGCTTTGTCTTTTCTTGCCGATGATACGATTACTTTTCTTCCGGTTCGATCAAATCGACCATCGTCTGATAAAAATCCGGATATTCCTTCTTCAAACGGATCAATTTTCCCTCCGCGTTCAGGAAACAATGCTCCGAATGGCCGGTACAGGCGATCGTCCCGTCGCTGCATTTCTGCATGGTATATTCCAACACCAGACGCACCCCGCGAAATTCCCGGACGGCAATCCGTATTTCAATTTCATCGGCAAAGGTCGTGCTGTTTGCATAGCGGCAGTCAATCGCCGTGACCGGAGAAAAAATCCCGTTTTCCTCCAGTTTATCATAGCTCCAGCCAATCCGATCCAAAAAGTCCACCCGTGCCTCTTCCATCCATCGAAAATAGTTGGAATGATGGGTGATTCCCATTTTATCAGTTTCGTAATACTGTACCCGGTGTACATATGGTTTCATTTGATTTGCTCCATTTCCCTCACTCTGATTTTTCCTGTCCCAGCAGCTCCTGCTGATGGCGGCATACATCGGCAAGCGTCAAGCGATCAACCACACCGCTGATCGCGTCGTTGATCTGCTCCCATACCCATGACGTCGCACAGGTCTCTGCTTTTTCGCACGCCTCTTCGTCACAGTCCACACAGTAGACCGGGGCAAGGCTCCCTTCCGTCTGGCGCAGAATGCTTCCCACCGTATACGTTTCCGCCGGTCGCGACAGTCGATAGCCGCCGGAGGATCCCCGGACGCTCTGCACATAGTCTGCACGGACAAGTATTCCGATAATCTGTTCCAGGTATTTCATACTGATGTTCTGTCGTTCGGCTATCGCCTTGAGCGGAATATTGGAACCGCCGTCGTTCATCGCCAGATCCAGCATCAGGCGCAGTGCGTAGCGTCCTTTTGTCGAAATCTTCATTTCTTTTCCCCTCCGTTTTTTTCTATTCCCACACTCCATCGGATGGATGGAGATGCCCTGCGGTCAGGCGGTTTCCTCCCAATCGTACAAAATCAGTCCGCCTTTTTCCCGATAGCCGGTCCGCCAAAGCTGCTCAAAATCCAGCCAGCGCCACGCACCATACGTAACCGCCTTGACCATCATCGTATCCTCCAAGCACTCGTAACCAGTCAGCAAAAACCAATGCCAATCGTAGTCCTCAAAGCTTTTGTCCCGATGGTGCAGCAGCAGGCACGGTACAGGCAGCCCTTTGTCGATCTGTTCGCACAGCGCCTGTTCCGCCTCCTGTACCGGGCAGTTTCCCTGCAAGGGCCGCATATGAAGCCGAGTCTCCCCCACGTCACGGAGGTATTGTCCAAAGCCATCTATATAGATTTCCAGCTTATTGATCCCCTTCCAGCGCGGATGCAGATAGGGCTTCATCTTCTTGGCAAATCCGATATAATCCTGTTTGGTCAACGGCACCGGATCGGTTGGGCAAATATGCTCTGCGCCCTTTCTCTGACAGAAATAAATGCTGCTGTCACATGCGGTCACAATCGCACAGCCGCCCAGCCGCATCATGGGATCGGGAAACCAATCCTGTATCCCGCCATAGGCCGCGTCAATTGAAAAATAATCCAGTTCCTTTCGCACCGCTCGTTCCCCCTCTCTGTGGCAGTCTTCTCTATTTTATTCCGGCAGCCGCCTGTCCGGATAGCAGAATTATACGTCATTTCCTGTCAAATAACAATATTTTTTTGCCGCTTTCCCATACCTCTTACAAAAAAATAGTATCTTTCCCCCACTTCTTCTGCCATTGATTCTAATGCAAATCCATGCTATCATAGAATCAGAGATTTATATTTAGAGGAGGCCCAGACCATGGGATTGTTTTCTTTTTTATTTGGTAATCGCAGCAGTCAGAACGATGTTTCTGAGCCGACTGCATCCATACCGGCAACCGCAGACTCCAAGGAAGCGGTCTCGGATGCCACAATGTTTGTGCCCCGCGCCGAACCGTCTGCCCCGGAGGAGGATGACGCTGACGATCTGATGACCGCAATCTCCACCGCTGTCATGGAAAAAACCGCGCCCCCGCATTCCCCCTCCGATCCAGTGACCGAGGCGATTGACGATGCATTAAAGGAGCCGTCTGAAGAAGAAAGGACTGCCTCGGAAAACGATCCCATGGATACCGCAGAGATTCCCCAGGAAGATCCGGTGCCGGAAGAAGAGCCGAACGAAGAATCCGTACCGATCTCCGAGGAAGCCCCGGAGGAAGAGGCTGCTTTCGCAGAGCCGGAAGAAAACGATGCAGCTCCGGAGGAAGAAACCGAACAGCAGCCGGATACCGACGAGACGGCGGAGGATTGGGGCTCCGACATGACAGAGGATATCGCCTCGCAGAGCTATCGCAGGTCCTCCATCCCGTTGTTTGATGATGAAAAGGTCCGCTTCGTCTGGAAGCTCAAAGGCACCGGCAAAAAGCGCCGTCAGCGTGTCATCAGCGAATGTGTGAAGGATCAGCCGGTCTTTGTCATCTGCAATTCCAACGGTTCCAATTGTACGATCATCACCGAAGAGGGCGAAGAGCTTGGCCGCCTGAACGAACAGGACAGCACAGTCTATCACACGCTGGTCGCCGGAAATCCGCACAATCTGTACATCAAAAAAATCCGCATAAAACCCTCGGACAAGCCGACGGTTAAAATTTTGGTCATTGTACGTGAACGCAGAAAAGCTTCCACATGACAGGAGATCGCTCCCTTCGAAACAGGTTGGTTTCGAAGGGAGTTTTGCATATTTTTCTTCCGATCGGGAACGCTGAAAGCAGCAGTATTTTCAATATTCTCCGAAAGGAAGTGGTCTTACGATTGATTATCAGAAATGCGGGATCATCGGCTGCGGCGGTGTCGGCGCCGCAACAGCATATACGCTCGCGACACACGGCCTGTTTTCCGAGCTGGTTTTAGTCGATATCGATCAAAGGCGCGCCAACGGCGAGGCGATGGACATCAGCCATGGCGTCGCGTTCTCTCAGCCTTGCCGCGTGCGCGGCGGCACCTATGACGATCTGGCAGGCGCTTCGCTGGTCATCATCGCAGCCGGTGTCAACCAAAAGCCCGGTGAAACGCGGATCCAGCTCCTGGAACGCAATGCCGCCGTCCTCCGCTCGATTATCCGGGAAATCGTCCGGGTTTGCCCCGAAACCATTCTGCTTGTTGTCTCCAATCCGGTCGATCTGCTCACAGCAATCGCCTTGAAGCTCTCCGGATTCCCGCCCTCCCGTGTCATCGGCTCGGGCACCGTTTTGGATACCGCGCGTCTCAAATATCTGTTGGGGCATCAGCTCGGCGTCGATGGCCGAAACGTTCACGCCTTTATTATCGGTGAGCATGGCGACAGCGAGCTTGCCGTCTGGTCCAGCGCCAACATCTCCGGCATTGATCTGGATGATTATTGCGACAGCCGCGGCATCCAGCCGGATTACCACGCATTGTTTGAATCCGTCCGGAATGCTGCCTATGAGATCATCATGGGAAAGGGCGCAACCTACTATGGAATCGCCATGTCCGTCCTGCGCATTGCAACCTGTATCGTTCGTGGAGAACACAGCGTCCTGCCCGTCTCTACTTTTGCCGCCGGACACTATGGCCTGGACGAAGTCTGCATCGGCCTTCCCTGTATTGTCGGACGAACAGGGATCGAAACCATCTTGGACATTCCGTTGGATCCGGAAGAACAGCAGCGCCTGCAATCCTCCGCGCGCACACTGCACAATGCGCTGAGCGAACTGGATTTATCCCAATAAGCAACCTCTGCCGTCGGAGGAAGGCCGCCCTTCCTTATCCGACGGCTCAGTTTTTCCATTATCTCTCAAAATCCACGAAATAGTTCCTACAAAAACTTGACAGATGCTGATTTATGCGTAAACTTAAGAGTGGAACGAAATTACTTTGGAGGAAATCTGATGAAGAAAAAGGCTGCTGCAGCTCTTTTGCTTGCCGGCATGCTGTGTGTTCTGGCTCTGGCCATATTGCCGAAGACAGACAAACCGGATCCATCCGGTTCCGCAGATCCGACGGAAACGCAGGAAAACGAACAGGTAACATTGTCCGACTATATTACCGCGGGGGATTCCGTTGTAACAGCCCTGGACAGCGGTACGTCCATCAGCCGGCTTATCCCGTTTGCTGTCAATGGGCGCTATGCGCTGGCCAATCAGGATGCCGTTCCGGTGACGGACGCCATTTACAATCAGGTGGAGTTACTGTCCGCAGACTCCGGTACGTTTTGGGCGCTGTACGAGGACGATCAGGTCACCTGTGTCAGCGAGACCGGCGAGCTGATTGTGCCGCCGACTGCCGGGACACTCAAGCTGCTGGATGAGCAATACCTCTCCTGCACCAAGCCGGATGGCACAACCAATCTCTACCAAACCGATGGAAGCCTTGTAGCTGCACTGAATGGCAAGCCGCATTCCTGTCAAGACGGTGTACTGGTTTCTAAAAACACAGACGGAACCTGGTCTTTGACGGACACATCCACCTGGGAATCCGTAACGGTTTCCGACATCCGACGGATCGGAACATTTTCCGATGGGATTGCGATTGTCAAGCTGGCCGCACGGAACTGGGGACTGATCGACAAAACCGGTGAAATCACCCCGCTTCCCGGCATGGTCCGGCTCTGGGATGTCTGTGACGGATACATATTGGCCAAGGACAGTCAGGGAGCCTATGGCGTATTGACCACAGAGGGAACGATCGTGCTCCCATTTGAATATTACCGCGCTAAGGTATGCAGCGACGACCTGCCAATCTATCAGCTTTGGACAGCAGACGGCGAATGCATTGTGCGCAACGTCAAATCCAAACAGTCCATCCGTCTCCCCTCTGCGTTTGACGGACAAAAACTGACGGCTTGGCCGAACCACTATTACAGCTTCCGCAGCAACACCGGAATGCTGATTTTGTTCGACGATCTCGGCAGACTGGAGCTTCCGGGCGAAACCGACTTGGTTCTGCACAACGATACCCTTTTGGTCGCCTGCGATGGCGCACAGTTTTCAACCATCCGTCTCAGCGAGGGCACGCAGGGCAAATCGCTCAGCGGCCGGTACCTTTCCATCGACGGCCTGACCGATCCGGACATGGCTTATCTGGCCTTTTCGGATACGCAGACTGGCCTGCAGGGTATCTGTGACAGTAGCGGAAAGCTTGTGCTGGAGGCGGAATACGATTGGATTCGTCCGACGGGCAGCGGATTGTTCGCTGCGGAACAGGGCGAGGTCTGCGGTCTGGTCGATTCCCGCGGCCGCTGGCAGCTCTGCCTGCAAAAATAACGGTTGGAATTCATCCATTATGCGCAGAATCTTCCACTTTTTTAGAGGAATATTTCTTGACAGACTTTTTTCCATATGATAAAATGATTCTGTTAAACAAAGGTGTTTTGCATTTTGCAAAGCACCTTTGTCTTTTTTATTTTTGTTGAATCGGCATGGATTCCATCTTATGTATTTTTGTGCCCTACATAAGAAATCAGAAAACAGGATGACAGAAGAGGTGGCGTTGGATGCATATTTTAGAAACCAATGACTGGGTTATTTTCAATAATATTACCTGCCAGATCCATAAGATTCCGGACTTTGACGAGATGTGCCGCAATTTTCTGGAACAGGTTCGTCTGCTCATGAACTTTGATGCCGCGGTGTTTTATTATTCGGATTTCAAGAACCTGCCGCAGCTCAAGCATGTGGTCTGCTATAACTATAACGAGGCGGCAGCACAGGAGTATCTGAAACAGTTTCAGGAGCGAGATTACAGCCGCGGCCTGCTGATGGGCGGTAAAAAGATGGTCTATCGCGAAAGCGATGTCTTTTCCGATGAGGAGCGCATGGGAACCGAATGCTACCGTCGCTTTTTCCAAAACGAAGGCTACCACCACAGCGTACATATCCTCCCCGCGGAAAAGGGTAAGGTACTGGCAAAGGTATCCTTCTTCCGCCGCCGCGGTGCCCCGGATTTCGTATACGACGATGTCTTTCTTCTGGACATGTTCCAGGAGCACCTGGCTCTGCGCATTCAGCGATCCTACGAAGAAATTGAGCACCGTCATGAGAAGCTGAGCGTGTCCGAATGCGAGAGCAAATTCCATCTGACCACACGCGAAACGACCATTCTCGGCCTGCTGATCCAGGGGCTTCCAAACGATGCCATCTGTACGCAGTTAACCATTACCAACAACACACTCAAAAAGCATATTTTAAACATCTACAAAAAAATGGCGATCCGCAACCGGACCCAGCTCTTTAAAATGGTTCGGGAATACGCAGACTGAGATCGTGCATTCATCCGCATAAAAGAAAAGCAAGCGAGTACAGCAATTGTCCTCTCGCTTGCTTTTTTGTTTTGGAACATCTTTTTATTTTTCCAGGGTCTCCAGCGCAAACAGAGCTGCTCCAGTCGCACCGACGATCTCCGGTTCCTCACAGAGATACAGCTTGGTATGCAGGACATCCTCCACGGCACGGACTACGCCCGGGTTCTTTGCCACACCGCCGGTCATCATAAAGGTCTCGTGCAATCCCACACGCTTGAGCAGCGAGCATGCCTTACCGGCGATCGCCTTATGGATCCCATGTGCGATGTCGCATTTCTCCTTGTTCTGCGCAATCAGCGAGATGACCTCCGACTCGGCAAAGACCGAGCACATGCTGCTGATGTCGATGTCCTCCGTCCACTCCAGCGAGATCGGTCCAAGCTCTGCAATATCGATCTCCAGCGTGCGTGCCATCATCTCCAGAAAACGTCCGGTACCGGCGGCGCACTTGTCGTTCATGACAAAGTCCGTGACCTCTCCCTTCTCGTTGAGCTGAATCGCCTTGCTGTCCTGTCCGCCGATGTCCAGGATCGTGCGCACCGACGGATTAAAATAATGTGCTCCCTTGCCATGACAGCTGATTTCCGTCACATTTTCATCCGCAAACGGAATGCTGACGCGCCCATAACCGGTGGACACGATCAAATCCAGATCCTCCTTTTGCAGCCCCGCTTTGTCCAGCACCTCCTGCAGAATGCGGTTCGCACTGTCACCGCTCTTGGCGCCGGTACGGACAACGGCAAACGCAAGCATTTCGCGTTTTTCGTTCATAATCACCGCATTCGTGGAAGTCGAGCCGCTGTCAATTCCTAACACATACATCTTGCCATCCTCCGATCGTTTCTTTCTTCCCCGATTTTCTGCGTCCCCTTCCGCCATCTTCAGCGATTCCAAAAAGGCTTCCACACGCGTGCGGATCTGTCCCGCACACTGCATTGTTGCATCCGTCTCCACGAGGAGAAGCGGCTTGTCCAGCTCCTGATGCAGCCGGGTGTATTCATAGGAGTAATTGTCACAGAACTTGACGGTATGATAGAGAATACCGTCAATCTGATCCAGAAATCCCTCAATATAATTCTCACGGTTAACCGCCTTGGTCATGCGCATACACGGAATCTGGTTTAAAAGCTCCTCCGCATAGGAAGGCATCAAACTCTGTGGATTCACACGGTAATGCCGGCGGACTCCAGTACAGGTAAGGTCAAACGCCACATCGACATGATGGTCTTCCAACAGGTTTTTGACCTCCGCACTGCATCGCGCCCCCATCAGGCCAACGCGCAGCGTCCCTTTCTCCCGCGGTGCCGTCTTGAGCTTTTCCCCTTCTTCTTTGCGCTTCAAAATCTCTGCCAGCTTGGCACGATCCAGCGTGCGGCCACTGTATTCCTCATAGGCCGCAACCATCTGTTCCAGACGCTCACCATATAAGCTGACCGCAAAGTCAGTCACCTTGCGCGGGACATCCAGCAGATAGATAAACTTCTCTGGGAAACGATCCTTCAGGACATCATACAGACGCCGGACGCTGTCACAGCAGGTGGTAAGGACGATGCCTTCGTAGTCCTGAACCATGACGTCCTCCAAAACCGCTTTGACAAAGGAGCAAATGTTTGGATGCATCAGCGTATCCGCCTGATTGAAATTGGTGACCTTCGGTTCGATACGTCCGATCTCGACGCCCATCGCTTCAAAAACCTCGACCGGCGCATATTTACAGAAAAATCCAATCATACATTCTCCCCCTCGGCATCCAGCAGCTCTAAAAAGGCTTCCAGCCGTGTCTTAATCTGTCCGTCATGGCTATTGCGGCGATCCATGGCATCACCGTCCAGAATCAGCATCGGGATGTCCTTTTTCTTCATTTCCTCCTTGAGCAGCATCACACCGCCGGAAGACTGTTTACAGCCCCAATGACAAAAATTGATGACGGCATCCGAACCGATTTCATCCACCAGCTTGCTGATCCCTTCCACCTTTCGTTCAAACGGCCCATTGTACAGGTTCAGCAGCATCTTTTTCGCGAGTGCTTCCAACGGGCGGTTGATGTCCAATGGCTCCATATAATCCAGATTCATGTCCCCAGCCTGAATGCAGTATTGTTTTCCATAGTTGAAATACTGCTGCAAAGTCTCCTGATAATACGGGAACAAATGCACCCAAAACAGCTTTTTCCCCTCATAGACCGGATAGCCCTTTGCTTCCTCCACAAGGTGCTGGAAAAACTTTAAAACCTCTGGTGAGCCAATTTGCAGATGGGTCGCAAACAACAGATACATGTTCAGCGTTAATGTACTTGGGAAGCAGCGGTCCTTCTGTATCCGGACAAATTCCCTGAGCAGTTCCTTGGACTGGTTCTCCCGATGCAGGATGCGGCGCAGTTCACATACATCGAACTTTTTGCCGCAAAGCTCTTCCAGCATGCCGATCATCTCTTCGAGCTGGCTGACGACATAGGCCACAGCGCCTTCCGAATACTCATCCGGCACATCAATAATATAGTGTTCAATGGCATGCTTGCGCGAAAGGTAATGGAAGGTATTGATATTGCCGTCACAGATCATCGAGGTCGTAACGGCAAATTTGGGCGTCGGAATGATACCGGCATCCACACCGCCGACAAAGCTCTTGTGATACGAACAGAGCGTCGGCGCAATGCCGTGGTTCTCAGCATAGTCGATGCAATAGTCCTCCAAAAAGAATCCGGAGAGGAACGATGCGATGCATTCGATGGAAACGCAGTTCAAGCCAAAGCACTCCAGGATCTCGACCGGCGCGAAAATATTCGTCCATGCGTAGCTGTCCGGACGTGCCATTCCCTTCCGTGTGGAATTGATCGCGATACGGGACAGTTCCCGATACGCCTTTGGCATCCGCTTATCCGCCGCAAACCGTATCCGGATATCTTCTTCCTTCAGTCCGGCTAGAATCAGGTTTCGCGCTTTTTTGCTGTCTCCTTTTTCCATTGTCCGCTTTATATAGCTGCAATATTTTTTTACCAAATCCGCCATCTGCTGCCTCCAAGAATAAGATGCGTTCGTAAAAACAAACGCATCCGGTCATGCTCCCTATTATACGCCTTTGCATCGTATTTTTCAAACATTTTTCGATGATATGTATAAAAGCCCCTTTCGGAATATAAAAATGCAGACCAGATAAACTGATCTGCATTGAACATACGGCCATTACGGATTGCGCAGGATACCAATGCCCAGCAGGCCCGGCCCGGTGTGCACTGCCAGCGACGCTGTGATTTGATGCTCTGCGACAATTTTCCCCTTTCGGATTTCCTTCTTCAGCATCGGCTTCATCGCCTCCGCCTCCTCCGGCGCAGCCCCGTTGAGCAATGCCAGCCAGCAGGGATTTCCCTGGCTGAATGTACCGGCCAGCTCCAGTAGCTTCTTCTTCGCGTTCTTATCGCCGCGAATCAGCGCGACAGTCTCATATCTGCCATCGGCATCACAGGAAATAATCGGACGGATCTTGAGCAGACTGCCAACCACGGAGGTCACGCCTCCAATCCGTCCGCCTGCCTTGAGGTAATCCAGAGTATCCATGTAGAACAGTACCTTGGAATCCTTCACCTTCTCCGGCAAGTACTTTTTCAGGTCTGCAAAGCGCATCCCCTCTTTGATCTTCTTTGCCGCCCACATCGCAAGGAAGCCGGAGCCGATTGAAATATTCTTGGTATTCAGTACAAACGACGGAATTTCCGAATGCTCCGACAGTACCATCGAAACCGTGGAAATCGTACTGCTGAGCTGATCAGAGACATCAATCGCAACAATAGATTCGTAGCCATCCGCAATAATCTGACGGACCGTATCCTCTACCGTCTGAATGGACGGCGTGGATGTCTTCGGAATCTGCTGCGGAAAACGGCGATAAACCTCCAGAGGATCAAGATCAACGCCGTCTGTATATTCCTCCCCGTCGTAATTTACCAGGAACGGTGCGACATAGATCGAATATTTTTGGATAAAGCTCGCTTCCAGATCACAGCCGGAATCGACAAGCAGTGCTATTTTCTCTCTTTTCATACATGATACCTCACAAAGTGGTTTTGAAAACTATTTTATATAGTATCTCATATTTCCTCTTCCCTGTCAACACCTGTGCGATCCTATCTGCCGCACGGGGTTCGAAAAGAAAGAGTCCCATGCATTTCCACATCGGACTCTTCCAAAGGTTATGTTTAGTTGTAATGAACGATAACCGGTGTGCCGTCTGCAAAGTTATTAAAGATATACTTTGCCGTGTTGTATGGCATGTTGACACAGCCATGCGAACCGCTGCCCAGATAATAGGAGCCGCCAAACGACGAACGCCAGGTTGCATCGTGCAGTCCGACTCCGGTATTCAGATCAATCGGCATCCAGTAATAGGTAAATACCTTGTATTTCTTCATGTACCAGTTTGCAGAATGGTACTCGATGCGATAGACACCCGTCGGGGTACCATGGCCGGTATTCGGATTGCCCGTTACGACATCCGAGCTGTAAACCACTTCTCCCTTCTTGACTGCGTAGACCATCTGATCGGCAATGTTGACGTCAATATAGGTCCGGCCAATGCCGCCGTTCTTTTTCTTCGTGGATTCCTTATAGTAGTAATTCGGCTCACGCTCCACGGTTTCGCCTGCGGAAAGCTCCTTGACAAGCTGTTCCGTCTCCAGATCACGGTCAATGATGTTGCCAAACGTACCGCCCGAGATGGTAAACTTGCCGCTTCCCGGAGACTTTACGGTGCGCTCAATACCGACGGTATTGAACACCGGCTTCAGCTTATCCGTAACGTACTGATACACGGCATCCTCATCCACACGGACCTTCAGATGCTTTACACCGGTGATCAGCTTATGGATCTTTTTGCCCGAAATCGTCACGCTGTTGGTTCCGTCATCGACTGTGATGGACGACCCCATAATCTTGTCCAGTTCCGCCTTCGCCGTGGTGATCTCTTCCGAATCCGCTGTGATCTCCGGATTGGCATACAGATTTGTGATCTCAACCTCGCTGTTGGAGGAGACGATTGCCTCCGCAATCGCATTCATCAATTCCTTCTCATCCACTTCCGTGCCAATGACTTCCGGAACGATCTCATATGTACCGTCCTTGTACTGGATGTACGCATTCTCCGGCGGCGTGGTGTTGTTTTCATCCATGCAAGCCAGGGACTCCACCGACTTCTTGAGCTTGTTCTTGCTGTATGTCAGCTGGATATCCTCGACCTCCGTGTTGTCGGAAAATGCCTCGACAAACCACAGAGCCGTGTTCTGGCTGTCCAGCGCCGTCTGCAGCACATTTGCACTCTTGCCGTCCGCTCCGTTGTAGTTGTACTCTGCATCAATGTCACCGGCAGAAATGGTATCCTGTGTTGCGGTTCCGTCCTTCGTAATCGTAACAACATAGGAATCCGCCAATTCGGCGAGAGATTCCTGCGCCTGCTCCACCGTCTGATTCTCAATGGTCAGGCCACACGCTGTCGTTCCCGGATAAAAATGCGAGGAATAGAACGCAAATCCCCCAAAGTAAATACCAAGTACTACTACAATGATACCCACTAGAACGCCAATCTTAACTTTCTTCTTTGTTTCCATGATGTTGTGCCGTTGGGCGACCCTCCTTATTTTCATTCTTACACCTTTTATTTTCCGTAATTCAGAAAGAATTTCTTGCGTTTCTCTCTGCATTACACACCTTCTTTAGCATAGCACATCCCGGTCGGTGGAATCAAGTAAAACTATTATTTTTCGACAGCCAGAACGGTAATTTCATACACATGTCGAAAAAGAGCGAAAGATTGTAGCAAGTGCCCTGCGTTTCCGCAGAGCACTTGTGGAAATTACGTTTCAATCGCGGCGACCTGGCTCTCTGACCACGCCGTCTCATACTGTTTGCTGCCGATTTTCTTATACGCTTTCACCCGGAAATAGTAAATCTCGTCCTGCGTCAGTCCGCTGATCTTCGTGCTGGTGCCTGTGACCTGTACTGTTTTGTCCGAACCAAAGGATTCGGAGGTCGAATAGGAGACAATATAGCCATCGGCCTGATCGTTCGTCTCCCACGACAACAGTACCGTCTGGCTCTCCTCCTGAATCAGGTCGAGAAGTTCAACCGACTTCAAATAGAATTCCGACACGCCGGTCTGGTTCATCGCCGATTTGGTCGTCCCATAATAGGCGCAAACGGTATAGTCATACAACGATCCGTTCGCCACGGTTTTATCCGTATACGAAACTGTGGACTTTCCGCTGACCTTTGCCAGCTGAGCCCAGGAATCTCCAGAGCCATTCGCTCTCCGGTACACATAATAGCCGGAAGCGCCGGTCACCGTTCCCCATGTCACCTTGATGCCCGTGCCCGTATACGAAGCGCTCTTCAGCGTCGGCCGTTTCAGATAGGTGATGGAACGAGACCCGGAATAGCTGCTCAGTGTCCCCTCCTTATTGATGGTACGAATGGAATAGGTATACTTTTTTCCTGCGGATGCAGTTTTGTCCGTATAACTGGTCGCTGTCGTAGATTTTTTGAGGGTAGTCCATTTGGAAGCGCCGGCATTCTTGCGGTAAATCCGGTAACCGGTCACATCGTTTGCCTTATTCCATTCCAGCTTGACACCGGAGGCAGCGTTCGAAATCTGCGTCAGCTCCGGAGCCGTGAGCGTTCGTTTCGCCTTCACCCCGGTCGTATCAAAACCGCCATAAAATGTGGTCGGATTCCGCCCGACCGCACGCACGGTATACCAATAGGTGGTTCCCGCACTCGCCTTGGTATCCAGATAGGAGATGTCCGAAACGGTCGCAATCAGCTTCCATTTTGCCCCCGCCTTCTGCCTGCGATACACGCGGTATTTCTTTACGCTGGAAACCGCCTTCCACTTTACCCGGATGCCATTCGCCTCACTGGCCGCGCTGGACATTTTGGTCGTGCCCGGACGCTGCAGCCCCGGAACCTGCCCCATGCCGTACACGGTCTTGCCCGACGAATCGGTCTTAACCGCGCAGACACGATAACGATAGGTCTTGCTGGCCTTGGCCGTCTTATCCTGATAGGTCAGCTTAGTGGTATTGCCCAGTGTCTTCCAGCTTCCTCCGGATTCCATGCGCTGAATGCGATATTTTTTTGCTCCGGATACGGACTTCCATTTCAAGGTGACTTTCGTCTTTGTCCCGGAAATGGAGGTTACCTTGGGGATGGCCAGCGTGCGCTTGACAGACTTTGCCGCGCTGTATGCACTGTAAAACTTTGTACTTCCATTCGTGCAGAACGCACGGACGGCATAGTAATACTTCGTCCCGAGCTTCGCGGAATCATCCGTAAAAGATGTCTTCGATACCTCTTCCAACAGCGTCCAGTCTGCCTTTGTGCTGGTACGTCGGTAAACGGCGTATCCTGTGGCACTGTCCACCGCACTCCACGAAAGCTGCAGCCCACCGCTCGTTTCCTTGGCAGAGCTCAGGGTCGGCTGCCCCACACGGTTATACGGTACCGAACGTTCGCTGCGTGTTTCCGTCCCATTCTGAATATAGATGGCACGAACTGCATAGGAATAGCTGACCTTGGTCTGTGCAGTTTCATCCGTGTACGTCAGCGATTCGGATGCGCCAATTTTTGTCCAGCTGGTGCTGTTGGTCTTCCGATAAATATGATATTTGTTCGCATTGCTGACCGCATTCCATTTCAGGGTTACTTTTGTTTCCGTGCCGGAAATCTCCGTCAGGACCGGTGCCGCCTCGGCAAGAATCCGGAAACTGGATCCCTCCTGTGCAGGATTCAGCGATATCTCAATCCTCGGGATAACATAGGACAGCTCCTGCTCCATCGTGTAGCTCTGCGTATCCCAAACCGGCGCAAAGACATAATTCGGCTCGTCGGTGCCCGTGTAATCGCTCTGACACTCCCACGTGACCGGAATTTCCTGCGGCTCCTCTGCCTGATCCAGATAGACCCACATGGTTTGTGGAAGCATTGCTGTCAGCTCGTCCAAAGACGGCTTTTGCTCAAATATATACTGTGCCTTTTCCAGCGGCACAAAGCCGGTGATGGCCGGTGTGGTTTCCGTTTCCTCTTCCGGTATATCCACTGTGACCGCCGCGGTGACTTCCTCCTCTGCCGATGCCTGCGGGGAAGCAGGATTGCTTTCCTCACTGGCAGACGACTCCGGTTCCGCGTCCTCCACAGCGACTCCTTCGGAATACTCTTCGATTTCGATTTCATCGGCCCATGCCTCCGGAATCATCATCGGCCCCAAATTGCTCATGACTGCCAGCGCCAAGGCACAACTTAGAATTCGCTTTTTCATGCCTACTCCCTCCTGCTATTCCAATCCCTCGAATGCAAATTTTCTCTATTGTAACATAAAACAAGCAAGATTACAAATTCTGACCGTTTTCCCTCTTTCCAACAGACCGTTATGGCATTAAACGGGCTCCTGTACGAAAAAACAGACCGGAAGATTCCGGTCTGTTTGAATCTGCAATTTTCTTGCCTCTTTTGGCTATCTTTCACGCCCCGATCACGCCTTTGCCGTGCGATACTCCTCTGCAACCTCCTGGACGATCCGATTCATGTCGTCATATTTGCTCAGCATATCCTTGACCAGCGCCAGCTGGCTGCGCGCACGAATCAGATTGTGGCCAGGATAAACGACCTTAAAATACTTGTCGCCCGTAATATAGTCGTTCAGGAAGCGGACTGCAAGCTCGATGGTAATCGTCACTGCGCCCAGCGCCATCGTATCAATTTCCTTCTGCGTCAGAGACGAAACCATGGCACCGATAAAGCCCTCTGCAAACGCCCGATACAGATCCAGATCCAACGAAACCTTGCTCAGATCCGCCTCATCCTCTGCAGCCGTATTCGCTGCAAAGCGCACGGCATCGCCAAAGTCGTGCATCGCCAGCCCCGGCATAACGGTATCCAGGTCAATGACAACCAACGGCTCCAGGGTGGTCTTATCCAGCAGAACGTTGTTGCTCTTGGTGTCGTTATGTGTGACGCGAAGCGGAAGCTCTCCCGCAGCCAGCATATCGGTCAGCTTACAGCCAATCTCGCGCAGGCCGCGGATGGTCTCAATCTCCTCACGCACTTCCGCACAGCGGCCGCACTCGTCCAGCTCCACGTCGCGGAAAAAGGTCTCCAAACGAAGCCGGGTGTTGTGGAAATTTGGAATTGTCTCCACCAGCTGCTCGGCATCAAAGTCGCTGAGGTTCATCTGAAACTCGCCGAATGCCTTGCCCGCCATAAAGAGGACCTTCGGATCACTGCTTTCATCAAAGCCGACGCAGTCCTCAATGCAGTTCATCAGCCGCCAAAATTCGCCGCCCTTTTCACTGAACAGAAAATTTTTTCCGTCCTCAGTATGGTGAAAATGCAAACGATAACGGCGTCCAATGACGCCACGCTCTTTTTTCTTTTTCAGGATATGCTGTGTCACCAGATCAATGTTGTGCATCATCTCTTCCGGATTTTTAAACACATAATTGTTGATCTTCTGTACAACATACCCGGTTTCCACCGGTCCCTTCGGAGTCATATCCTGTACCATAACCTGATAGGTCGTGTTAATATTTCCGGACTTCTTCTGTTTGTACCAAACCAGCGTTCCGGGAATACGAAATTGCTCGCACACTTCTGCAAGCTGCTGTTTTAACATTTTATCTGACATAAATAATTCCTACCAAAATCCCCGATAAAATTTGTCTGCGGCCGCAGTCGCGAACAAAATTGTCCTCCCAGCGCTGCGACAGCCCTTTTTCTCAAACTTCTACCTAGTATAACACAGCTCCTATGATATATTCAACCCTACTTTTTATTTTTCCCTACTTCTTGGGGAGTACGTTTTTCTTTTCCTACCTGCCCTTCCTCCCAGTACAAACGCTCAAGCCAGGCAGCACTGCGGTTGATATCATACTCTTCGGTCCATTCCGGCTGTGTCGTACTGCGCGGCTGTGCGGCCGCCATCAAAACACACTGCGCCCACTGCGCCACGGGACGATGGCAATACAGCGTACACGCGAGTGGACTCACCACCGCTTCTTTGGGGATACGGTCCGATACCACGCAGGGTACCCCTGCGATCTGCGCCTGCATCAATCCATAGGGAATGCGCAGCAGATTTCCGCAAAACAGACAGACATCTGCCGCCGGTAAATACCGTTTGCACTCCCCGTGTTCTGCCAGAAAGGTGACGTCCAACACCCGATGCCTTGCCTTTTCCAAGATCCTTTCGTATTTCTGCAGCTCCCCGGTCAGAATCAGATGCACATCTGCAAACTGCATCCGGACATGGTGCACAATGGTCAATACATGTTCGAATTCACTTCGTGTCAGCATCGGATCGATGCAGCCAATCACAAGCGTTCGGTATGATATCCCCAAGCGATCGCGCATATTTTTCCGCTGCTGAATGCTCCACCGTAGTACCGCACAGTCCACAAAAAGTGGGAAAACGATCACGCGCTCCAAGGCATTCACTCCAAACAGATGCTCTCCCACAGCCACGCAGTCGGCAAACAGATAGGTCGCCGCACGACAAATCCGCGTGTTTGCGGCGGGAAGATACAGCCCATGATCCTGCGGCTTTCTCTGTCCATGCGCATGGCAAATACGGACCGGAACGCCGGCTTTTTGTGCTGCCTCTAATGCGATCGCACTCTGCTCCTCCAAATGCGTATGCACAATGCGGTATTCGGTATGTTGTCCAAAAAATGCGGTAAGCTTTCGTTTGGAAAATGCCGTCCCCATCGGTGCGGCGGAGTAAATCCGACTGCCGATGCCATCCACCTTCGCCCGAAATCCATCCGGAACCGTACCACAGAAATAAAAATCAAAGCAGACATAGCGCGGGTTCATCCGCTTTGCATATTCCAGCAGCAAGTAAGCGATCTCTTCACTTTTCTTTCCATAAAGCATATGTAAAACACGAATTGTTTGTGCCATTTCCTTTTCCTCCGTCTTTCCGAACCATTTCTTTCACAGTATCATACTGCACGGAGAAAACCTGTCGAAGGAACTCTTCCCACAAAAAAACAGCCCTTCTTCCGGTACAAAAGAGCTGTTTTTCTACGATTATTTTTGTGCAAAGGCGGCCGCAATTGCCTGTGCAATGTTTCGGACCTGTATCACCTCGAAACTGTCCGGTATATTGAGATATCCCAAATCCTGTTTCGGCATAATACAGGTGTGAAAGCCAAGCCGCACCGCCTCTTGAATCCGCTGCTCTGCCGCAGAGACGGCACGCAGTTCCCCGGTCAGACCGACTTCGCCAAACGCCATCATTCCCTCCGGCAGCGGCTGATCCCGATAGCTGGATGCAACGGCAAGCGCAATCGGCAGATCGACTGCAGGCTCGTCCAGCCGCATACCGCCGATTACATTCAGATAGGAGTCACTGCCTGCCAGATACAGTCCGACCCGCTTTTCCAGGATCGCTATTAAAATAACCATCCGGTTATAATCAACGCCGTTGGCGGTGCGGCGCGGCGTGCCAAACGACGTTTTGGAAACCAACGACTGTACCTCCGCCAGAATCGGGCGGCTGCCCTCCATCGTGCACGCAATACAGTTCCCCGGCGCGTCCGCCGGATGGCCGGAAAGCATCGCCGCCGAGGGATTGCTCACCTCCCGAAGCCCACGGTCGGTCATCTCGAAGACGCCGATCTCGTTGGTCGAGCCAAAGCGGTTTTTCGCCGCGCGCAGACAACGGAATGTGACCTGTTTTTCGCCCTCAAAATACAGCACGCAATCGACCATGTGCTCCAGCATCTTTGGCCCCGCCAAGGTCCCTTCCTTTGTGACATGGCCCACGACAAAGATCGTGATGTTCCTCCGCTTTGCATACTGCATCAGCATCATGGCACATTCCTTGATCTGCGTCGCGTTGCCCGGCGCACTGTTCAGATCGGGACGAAATACCGTCTGAATCGAATCCACAATCAAGATTTCCGGCTCCAGCAGGTCGGTTTCCTCCAAAATCGTATCCATCTCGGTTTCTGCCAGGGCATATAAATTCGGCGACGAGATGTGCAGACGGTCGGCGCGCAGCCGGATCTGCCGCAGCGATTCCTCACCCGACACATACAGAACCTTTGCCTCCCGGCACATCTCCTGGCACATCTGCAGCAGCAATGTGGATTTTCCGATGCCCGGTTCGCCGCCGACCAAAACAAAGCTGCCGCGCACTGCGCCGCCGCCCAGCACGCGATCCAGCTCCCCGATGCCGGAATGGAATCGAACCTCTTCTCCCATTGTGATGTGATCCAAATTCTGTGGTTTATTCCGCGTGCGCCGATCGTCCCGCGCGATTGTCCCCCGCGTGGTCACCGACGGCTTTTCCCGAAACTCCTCCATGGAATTCCATGTGCCGCAAGACGGGCACTTCCCATACCATTTTACACTTTCGTATCCGCATTCGGAACAAAGATACTGTGTTTTCTGCTTCATGTTGTTTCCTCTATTTCCTCCCGGCAATTACAGTATCCACTGAGAATACATACTGCAATCTGCGTCTGATATCCTGTCTGTTTTAATTTTGCTACCTCTTCCGTATTCGATAAAAATCCACATTCTACAATAACCGCCGGGCAGGTCAGTTTTTTCATCAAATAAATACTGTTTTCTGCCGGTTTGGCGCTGCGTTCTCTGCCCGGTTTCAACCCCTCGGTCAATGCCGTCTGTATGCTTTCCGCAAGGAGCTGTCCTCCTGCATTGTTCTGTGACCAGAAGGTCTGTGCACCGGAATAGGCAGTATCCGAAAATTTATTTAAGTGAACCGAAAGAAAAACCGGATTGCTTTGTTCCTTCGTGATGCGCTCACGCGCGTGAATGTCCGCAACCTTATTCTGACGAATCGTGTTGTCCGGACTGTAATCCAACGACTGATTGTCCTCTCTCGTCAATACGGTGGAAATGCCAAGAAATTGTGCGAGATCCTGACAGGTCAGTACAATATGCAAATTAATATCCTGTTCGGTCGTTCCGTCTTCCGCGACGGCGCCGCCATCCATCCCGCCATGACCTGCATCCAGAACCAACATGTACTCTTCCGAATCCGGCACGGAAAATACCGGAAGCAACATCTCCTCCGCTGTAAAAATGCCAAATAGCACAATGCCGACAAACAAGCATCCAAGCAGAACAAACCGCTGTTTCATCCAGTCCTTCACACGCATCCCTCCCCTCCTAAAGCTATGAGGGACAAGGAGATTCTATGCGTCTTTTGGTGCTTTCATCATATCAAATTCTATGGTTCTTTTCAACTGGACGAAATGCGTCAAACCGGTCCTTGCGCTTAGCCGAACCGATCAAACAGCAAACGCCGGGCGCAGCGGCCTTGTGGCTGCTGTACCCAGCGTCCTGCTGTGAGACAAATCTTACTTGATGTTCTTCTCGTAAGCTTCAACCATCTTCTTGACCATCTGTCCGCCGATGGAACCAGCCTGACGTGCGGTCATATCGCCATTGTAGCCGTCCTTCAGATCAACGCCGACTTCCTGTGCAGCCTCCATCTTGAAACGGTCCATTGCTGCTCTTGCTTCCGGTACATTCAGTTCATTCGTTTTCTTGCTAGACATAAGCTTTACTCTCCTTTTGTTTTGTTCGGTTCGCTTCCTGTGTCTATATTGTGTGCCGAATGTAAAATGATATTCCGATTTTTTGTCGAACTTTTTTCCAGTTTTGTCACAGATATTCATTTCAACTGAATACTTCCGCGCATGCCGATGCCGCCCTTTTAGAATTTTGACTTCTCGTAATTGTATGGTATGCTCGTCCCCACAAGCACATCCTCAATTTTTTCGATGATCAGCCAGTCGTCCATATTCCCCTGATGATCAAACGCCAGAGGAGTAATCTTTTGTACCTCCTCAAATTCTACCAGACACAAGCATTTTTTGTGCCATCGGGTCTTTTGTTTGTCCGACAAATTTAATTTGCCTTGATTTTCTTCCAGTGCTTGGGAAATTTCATCTTCCGTCAATTTTACATAATTTTGGACATCTTTCACGATTGCCATTGCCGTAATAAGCGCTGTCCCCTTTTGCATAAAATACAGCCGCTCTCCTGGGAAAACCCGGCTGTGTGGAATCTTTCGTCCCGCAGCGCCGCGCACAACCATGGTCTTTTTCCCATCGACAATCTTATCCAGAACCTTCTCTCCGGTTTTCCCTGTATTATCACAATAAACAACATGTACCATTATTCTTCCTCCTCCAAAATCGGAATCCATATCTGACTCAAATAATCCTCTCCATACGCGTTGGCATCGCTATACCACTCCAATTCCGAGCATGGCGCATGTGGAAACGGATATTTTTCCAGCCACTCTTCGTGCAGATAGTTCCATCCCTTTTGAATGGCCTGCGGCACACTGCCTCTGCAATCAAAAACCGCCCATGTGGCTTCCGGGATCACGCTCTCTATAAATCCGGCCGGTATGTTCTTTTCCGATCGAACCATAATGGAATATTCCATCTCTCCAGAAGTCTCCTCAAAAAAACCAAACACCCCGAACAGTCCTTTGGGCTCTCCTGTGTCCAATGAAACCAATGTGGAATAGACGCCGTTTTTCTGGCATTCGTTCCAAAATTCCGGAATTGTTCTGGCATGTTCCCCATTGATGCAGGAAAGACGTTTGCTTTTCCCAATCAGACGGAAGGCCGGTTTGTGCTCAATCCGCCAGACATACCGCTGCTGTTCGGAAATCTGCATCTTCGGCATGACACACAATTGAAATTTATCGCTCCGTGCTTCCTTTGGGGAAAT
Source organism: Eubacteriales bacterium (assembly GCA_030539335.1). Taxonomy (GTDB): domain Bacteria; phylum Bacillota; class Clostridia; order Oscillospirales; family Butyricicoccaceae; genus Butyricicoccus_A. The sequence goes on from JAUNSG010000006.1 coordinate 45,613, forward strand.
TCCGTGAAACTGTTGAAATGCCTTCGTAAAGGATGTGGGCGAATGATACCCATATTGATAGCTTATATCCACAATCCTGCTGTCCGTACTTTTTAAATCATATCCCGCCAGGGTCAGTTTTCTTGCACGCACATAGTCGGAAAAACTGATGCCGTTCATATACGAAAACACCTTTTGAAAAAAATCAAACGAACAGCCGGCCATCTGTGCGATCTTTTCATTGTCAACCGGTTCCTGCTCCCGCTGCAAATGGTCCTCGACATAATCGATGATATTTTGCAGTCTTTCTGTCCATTCCACGAGGATTTCCCTCCTTTTTTGATGATGGTTTTATTATACCAGTTTCATCCTCCTTTTTCCTCTTATTTTCCGTACGGATTGGATAGCAAAACAGGCCGTAAAGGCAAAAAACACCTCTACAGCCTGCTCAATCAATGGAACGGAAAAAGAAAGCCGCCAAATGGATTCATCCCATGCCTCCTCTGCGAGCATGTTGCCAATCGCAAGAGAACCTACCTGGCTGCCTCATGAATGCGCCCAATGATTGTCTGCTTGTCCTCCATCTCCGCTGTTTAGCCGCATTGGAACCCCAGCGGATAAAATGTACGTGCATTGTTAACCCATCTGTGGTACACTGTCTTTTGACAGACAGAAAAGAAGGAAGAATTGCAATGAAACAAACAAATTGGAAAAACCTGTTTTTCCTTTTTCTCACCGCGATGATCTGGGGCGCCGCATTTGTAGCGCAGCGCGCCGGAATGGACTATGTCGGTCCATTCACCTTTCTATGTACACGAAGCCTGTTGGGCGGACTCATTCTTCTGCCCTGTATCCGTTTCCTTGACCGGCGGAAGGATACGCAAACACCGTCGCCCGATGCGCTGACCGGCGGAGCCGGAACGAGAACAGAGCTGTTCACCGCAGGGATCGGCGCCGGTTTTGTACTGATGGCGGCATCCAGCCTGCAGCAGGTCGGAATCCTGTACACCTCGGTGGGAAAGGCAGGCTTTTTGACTGCAATGTATGTCGTCCTCGTTCCATTTCTCAGCTGGATCGTGTTCCATCAGAAGCTGAAACAGCGGATCTGGCTCTGCGTTTTGCTGGCGGTCTGCGGCATGGCCCTGCTGTGCCTCTCCGGCTCCCTGCGTCTGGAGCTTGGCGACGGACTGGAGCTTCTCTGTGCGCTGGCCTTCTCGGTACATATCCTGATCCTCGACCATTTCGCGACGAGGGTGGATCCGGTACGGCTTTCCTGCCTCCAGTTCTTTGTGTGCGGTATCCTTTCCGCTGTGCCGATGTTCCTTCTGGAACAGCCCTCCATCGGCGTCGTGCTGGCAGCTTGGCTGCCCATCCTATACGCCAGTATCCTGTCCAGCGGTGTCGGATACACTCTACAGGCCGTGGCACAGCAAAAATGCGATCCGACGCTGGCCTCCCTGATCCTGTGTCTCGAATCGGTGTTCAGCGCGGTCTTCGGTTGGCTCATCCTGCACCAGACACTGCGTGCGCGGGAAATCTTCGGCTGTGCTCTGATGTTCGCCGCCATTGTGCTGGCCAACCTGCCGGAAAGAGAAAACATCCGGATCAAACCATGACGAAATCAGCTTTTCTCCCGGTTTTGATACGCCGGAACGTACGTCAGCTCCTCAATCCGCTTCAAAATCTCGCGCTGTCCGTCCTTATTTAAAAGCGCCAAAAGTTCGTTCAGCTTGGTATGGAATGCATCCTTTTCTTCCAAAGAGAGCGCTGCATTTGGCTTTGCTGCCGCTAGTTTTTCCTCCCCCGGATGGAGCAGGTGCCGGACTTTGGCGGATACCTCTTCACCGGCCAGTGCGGCCATCTCCTCAATCCGGCGGATAAAATGCGGATTGGAAATCGACAAAAATTCGTTGGGACATTCCTCCAGATACTCGGCAAAATACCGGGTATACAGCCGCTGCAGCTCGGTCTTTTTCCGTGCATCGTTTTGCTCCCCGATCGCCTTCTGACAGCCGATTGCGACCGAAATGAAGTTCCCGATCATCAGCTTGCTCGTCGTGTCAAAGCTCTCCTTGAGAATTTCCGGAATAATGTTTGCCTTCTCCGCAAACTGCACTACCGTCAATCCCGATGCGGCAAGGAACTGCCGGAGCATCTGATAATATCTCTCATTTTCCATAAAACGACCTCCCGTGATTCGTTCTCTTGTTTTCTCCCATTATACACGATATTTTTCAATTGGACAGCTCATTCTTGCGATTCTCCTGCGATTTGTCAAACCATCTGCCCGAAATGCATCGGATTCTGTCAATATCTCTAAAAATTGCAAAATCAATTGAATCTTGCCAAACGAGGGGATATAATAAACACTGTTATCGCTAGATTGGGAGGAAAATCAATTATGTCCTGCGTATCCGTACCAAAGATTCTGATCCCGAAGGATGGGGTTGACCTGAGCAAGTGGGCTGTCGTCGCATGTGACCAGTACACGTCCCAGCCGGAATATTGGGCGGAGACCGACCAGATCGTCGGCTCTGCTCCCTCTACCCTGCGCATCACTCTGCCGGAGGTTTATCTGGAAGAGGACGACGTCAGCGCACGTGTGGAAGAAATCAATGCTACCATGCAGCGTTATCTGTCCGACGGCACGCTCCGACAGCTTCCGGCCGGTTTTATTCTGACCGAACGCTTTTCCGGCGGTGCGGTACCGCGCCGCGGCTTGGTTGCTGCCATCGATCTCGAAACCTATGAATACAAAGCCGGCTCCCGTTCTCTGGTCCGTCCGACCGAAAAAACCGTCGAGGAACGCATCCCGCCGCGCCTGAAAATCCGCGAGCACGCCTCCATGGAACTGCCGCACATCATGATTTTAATCGACGATCCGGATCGCACGGTTATTGAGCCGATGTTCGAACAGGTGGACAAGCTGGAGCAGGTATATGATACCGATCTGATCCAGAATGGCGGCCACATCAACGGCTGGTTCGTGCCGGAAGGTACATTGACCGACACCCTGATTGCACGTATGGATGCCCTGAACGACCGCAAGGCATTTAATGAGAAATATCATCTGACTGAGGATCTCCCCCTGCTCAATTTCGCCATCGGCGACGGCAACCATTCCATGGCGACCGCGAAGGCCTATTGGGAGAACGTCAAGCAGGGTCTGTCTCCTGCGGAGCAGGCGGTACACCCGGCCCGCTTCTGCCTGTGTGAAATCGTCAACATCCACGACGAAAGCCTGATTATCGAACCGATCCACCGCGTCATGTTTGGCGTCGATACCACCGATCTGCTCTGTGCCGCAGAGGAATTTTATGCGGCGAACGGCGGAAGCTGTGAAGTCCTTGCCCCGGGCGAAGCGATTCCTGAGAATGCCCATGCAATTCCATTCTGCACTGCCGACCGGGAAGGCATCCTGGTCATCCGCAACCCGAAATGGGGGATTGCCCTCGGCACCTTACAGGCCTTCCTGGACGATTATCTGACCTCCCACACGGATGCAAAGATCGACTACATCCACGGTGAGGATGTTGTGACCAGCCTCGGTACCAAACCGGGCAACATGGGCTTCTTCCTGCCGGATATCGAAAAGAACGACCTGTTCCGCGGCGTCATCATCGACGGTGTCCTGCCGCGCAAGACCTTCTCCATGGGCGAAGCGCACGAGAAGCGCTACTATATGGAAGCCAAAAGCATTGTAAAATAAACGCACTATTTTTCCGGACGCTTCCCCAAAACGGGGCGTCCGGTTTTTTTGTCCAAACGCAGCTCGGCGATCCCATCCTTCACCGTACAGACGGAAAAAGCATATGCCAGCGGGAATTCTTCGTTTGGAGAAAACCGGCAGGTCAGCCGCCGACACTCCCCCTGTGTCTCCTCCATCGTCCCTTCGGAGTCGGGCGGCTCAAACCGCACTCCAGCAACATATTGCTTCGGAAGCGTCGGCCAATAACCGCAGCGCTGCAAAAAAGCCTTCGACAGCCTGCGCCGCAGTACCATCCCGCCGCTCTCCGGCTCCGGAATCCCGATCAGCAGCGGCTGCTTCCCGTCCCGGACCCCCCAAACGCGCCAAACCTCGCTCGTATGCGCACCGCACACCTGAAATACCACTTCCTGTGCGGTTTCGGTCGTCTCTACGGTTCCCCAGTGCCTTCCTCCTGCCCGAATATCCACTGTACTTCCCTCCTCCAAACAGCACAAAAGCTCCCCTGCTATCCTATGCAGAGGAGCTTTTTCTCAGTCATCGTTTATCCTTCTGTCTCCGGCAGACCAAAGCTGACCGCCAGCGCATGATTGACCGCATCCATGTGCTCTTCGTCCAACGTGCCCATTTTCTCACGCAGACGACGTTTGTCAAGCGTCCGAATCTGCTCCGTCAAAATCACGGAGTCCCGTGTCAGTCCAAAGCTGCGTGCGCCCAATGTAATATGTGTCGGCATTTTGGCTTTGTTGATCTGTGATGTAATCGCCGCCGCAATTACCGTCGGGCTGTATTTGTTCCCCACATTGTTCTGTACGATGAGAACCGGGCGCATGCCGCCCTGCTCACTGCCGACCACGGGGGATAAATCGGCATAGTAAATGTCACCACGTTTGACTTGATGGTCCACAATCATCACTCTCCGATGGAAAATTCGCAAGTTTTGTTTTCACTTCCGTTGTCTTTACTTTCCCCATCCGGACGGATCTTTAACCATGATTTACAAAATATTTTTTCTACGATCTTCTCTATTTTATGCAGGCTTCTATCCAAAGGATTCTACTTCTTATCCCTTTTTTCGGTACGGCGACAAAAGGAAATCCGCAGCGTTATACATAAAAACGTGGAATGCGCTTGCTGATGGCACAGAGCACCTCATACGAAATCGTCCCGGCCGCAGCGGCTACGGTGTCTGCATTGACCGGCCCCTCGCCAAATACCGTGACCAGATCGCCGCGCCGGACATCCAGTCCGGTGACATCCAGCATACACATATCCATACAGATTCGGCCGATGACCGGAACAACCTTGTCCTGTACCAGCATGACCGCCTGTCCGCTTCCGGCCCGGTGATAGCCATCTTCATAGCCCATCGTCACGACCGCAATCTTTGTCGGCTTTCCGGTGCAGTACGTCCGTCCATAGCTTACCGTGACATCCGCCGGTGTCTCGCGCACCTGTACGACATGCGCCTTGACTGTCATCACCGGATGCAGTTCGACCGTCTTTTTCGTCGTCGCATCCGGATAATATCCATACAGGATGATTCCGGCACGAACCATAGTAAAGACCGGCTTTCCATCCGGGAGCGTCATGGCAAACGTCTCCGGATGCTGTAAAATCGCGCCGCTGTTCGCACAATGGCGATAGGTCAGCGAGAGGCCATGGCGGTCCAGCGCCTCACACACCGCACGGAAGTGGGTAAACTGCTCCTGTGTGTAGTCGTCACCGTCCTCCATATCAGCAACGGCAAAATGGGTAAAAATGCCCTCTGCCTGTATATGCGGAAGCGAAACGGCGGAAAGAATCTCCTCAATCGTTTCGTCCCGGTCATCTGCTTCAAAACCGATGCGCGTCATGCCGGTATCCAGTGCAATATGTACGCGAAGGCTGCCATTTGTCTGCTGTGCCGCGGCTGAGAAGACCTCCGCCGTCTCCCGGTCACACAGGGCAACCGCCACATCCAGAGCCATCATCTCCGGAATCTCTGCTGCATCGACATAGCCCAGAACCAGAATCGGCGCTTTTATCCCGGCATCCCGCAGCTCCTTGGCCTCCTGCGCGGTTGCTACGGCAAGAAAATCCGCGCCCTGCTGCTCCAACACGGTCGCCGCCGGTACTGCGCCATGGCCATAGGCATCCGCCTTGACCACACCGAGCACCTTTGTCTCCGGCTGGATCGCATGGACATGGGCGCGAATGTTGCGGAAGTTCTGTGCCAGCTTGCCCAGATCGATCTCCGCCCATGTCCGGTTCTTATTTTGAAATTCCATGTTCTTCATCCCCTAATTTCTTTTACGTCCTTTGGAACTCGCTAAATCGACATACAATCGTCTGTGTTCCATTGCAGAAAACCCGTGCGCCGGTCAGTATGCCGTCGGATAAATTCAGATACAGCTCCCGCACAACCGTACATTCTTCGGTCTCCTCCTGGTATTGCAGAACCAGCAGTTCCCCTTCGGTCCAGATCGCCTCCGGCTCCTCTGTCGTCAGGCTGTGCAGAATGGCAGGCCCGGCATCCACCGGGGTCAGGCCGCCGCGCTCCGGCAGCAGCGTTTGCAGCACCGTATCCTCATACGTCAGTGTATTGTTTTCCGCATCGTAGGTCGCCGTAATCCCGGCTATGCTCTCCGGCTCCTCCACCGTGATTTCCGCGCGAGGCGCCTCTCCAATCTGATAAGAAAGCTGTACCACATAGTCGGTGTATTCCTCCCCGGAATCCGCCTGAATGGCTACCTTGGTCTGTATCTCTGTACTACTTGCGTACTGCTCCCGCAGGGAAGCCGCCAGTCGCTCCGGGTCATGCACCGCAGAACAGCCACACAACAGGCAGACCACAGCAATCCCGGCGCAAAGCCGCCGAATCGGCAATTACACCCACTCCCTGGAGTTGAGCGGTTTCAGCACCTGTGGAATGGCATCCAGCATATCGGTCGGCGTCATGCCGTATTCCCCCCGCGCATCGGCGCACCAATCGCCCGCACGGCTGTGGATATACGCACCGCAGGCCGCCGCATCAAACGGGTCAACGCCCTGCCCCAGCAGCGACAGGATAATGCCGCTGAGGACATCGCCGCTTCCGCCCTTGGCCATGCCCGGGTTGCCGAATGGATTTTTCATCCGACGTCCGTCATATCCGGCTATCCACGTCGTGTGCCCCTTGAGCAGCAGAATACAGTGATGCTGTTCGGCAAACGCAGCCGCAGCCTGCTCCGGGTGTTCCCCGGCTTCGACATCGCAAATGCGTGCAAATTCCCCGCCGTGCGGCGTGAGAATCACAGGATGCTTTGCTCTCTCCAAGATATCTATATGCCCCGCAAGAGCGTTTATGCCATCCGCATCCAAAATCAACGGCACCTCCGCCGTTTCGATCAGGGACGCGATCATCGCCCGGATGGAATCGCTGAGTCCCAGTCCCGGGCCGGCCAGAATCGCCGCCTTGTGGGAGCAATCCAACGCATCCAGGGACGCAATCCGTCCTTCGTTGTCGGATGGAAGCACTTGAAAGGTCGGTTCATTTAGCTTACACGCCAAAATCGTATGGATACAGTCCGGAATCGCCAGTGTCACAATGCCGCTTCCGGTACGGACGGCACCCATCGCGGCAAAGTACGGCGCACCGCAATAGCTTCGGCTGCCACAGACGGCGAGGACGCGTCCATACTGATTTTTGTTTGTCTCCGGATTCCTCGGACCCAGCACCGAATGCAAATAGCGCTCACTGGTCTCCTGTATCATTCCTCCGCCTTCTTTCTGTTCTCCGTCATCAGCAGCGCCGTCGCCACGGCATATTCCTGACAGTGGGAAATGGACAGCAGGAACTCTCCCGCAGGACGCAGCACAACCGGTGCGCCCTCCGCAGTATGACCAATTTCAATGTCCTGAAAGGACAGCGCCGCACCAAAACCGGTTCCCAGCGCCTTGGCAACCGCTTCCTTGGCGCAGAACAGTCCGGCAGCCGATTGCGGCAGGTTTTCTCCCCGCGACCGCAGCCATTCCCGCTCCGCCTCGGTATACACCCGCTTTTGAAAGCGTTCACGCGCGATCGCCTGTTCTATCCGTCTGATTTCAATAATATCGGTTCCCAGTCCCGCCATACAACCCTTCCTTTTCTTCTCACCGTTCCGCCACACGGACGCCATTCCTGCGGCAGTATTCCCACGCATAGCTTCCCCGCGGCGTGAGGACCGTCAGCTTTCGGCAGTCCTCAAAGGCGTTTTCCCCGATGAGCAGCACGCTCTTGGGAATGCGCAGCACGCGCAGCGCCTCGCAGTCGGAAAAGGCACGCTCGCCAATTTTGAGCAGCCCATATGGAAGCTCCGCCGTCTGTAGGGAAATACAGCGCCGGAATGCCTGTTCCTCTATGTATCGCAGATCCTGTCCAAAGGCAACCTTGGTCAGCGCCGTGCAGCCAATGAAGCAGGCATCCGGAATGGTCTGGATATGGGCAGGAAGCCGGATCTCCTGCAATCCCTTGCAGCCGGAAAAGGCGCGCGGTCCCATCCAGTTCACCTGGTCGGGAAGCGCAAACCGGAGGATCGCTCCACAGCCGCGGAAGGCCTCCGCACCGATGCGCTGCAATCCCGCCGGAATGCGGATCGTATCCAGCGACCGGCAGCCGGAAAAGATCTGGGCCGGAAGCTCTGTGACCAAATCGGAAATGACCGCGGTTTTCATCGCAAAGCAGTCCAGAAACGCCTTGTCCCCGATCCGTTCCACCGTATGCGGCAAAACTCCCTGCTCCAGCTTTGTACAGCGCAGAAATGCCCCCGAACCGATCGTTTGCAGCGGAGCTTTCAGCGTCACACGCCGTAAATTCGCACATTCCGCAAAGGCACGCTCGCCAATCCGCTCTACCTGTTCCCGGCAGACGACCTCGGTCAGATCATAACGCTTGCGAAACGCATCCCCGGCGATCTCCCGATACCGATCCAGTATCAGCTGTCCGCTGGACCGTCCAAACCGGAGACGGCGCGTTTGCAGCTTCTGTGCCTGATGCGCCGTCAGGATGCCATCCGACGACCGTTCCGTGCTCCGTCGCTGCAGACGGTCTTTCATAAACTGCTCCTCCGGCGCTGTTGTGACCGAAAGGCCCAGCTGCTTCCACAGGTATCCCAACGGGTCAAAGCCTCCCGCCTCGGTTTCTTCTTCCCGCTCTGCCGGGACGACCTTGCCTCTCCCGGCTGTCTGCAGCGCATGGTACATCTCCTGGGCGCTCGCAAAACGATCCTCCGGCCGGTGGGCACACGCCTTGAGAATGACCGCACCCAGGGAGGCATCAACTCCGGTCGGTGCAGGGATTTCCTCGCCGCTGTTGCGGCGCCCTACCGCCTCATGCCATTTGGACCGCGGCAGCTCCGGTGTGATGAATGGAAGACAGCCGTCGTTTGCAATATAATAGAGTACCAGCCCGAGCGAGTACAGGTCTGCCTTCGCACCGTAGCGGCTGGAATTTTTGTCGGTGATTTCCGGTGCGGCATACAGTTCCGTGCCAATCCGCGTCCGTGCGTACATGGTCCCTTCCAGATGCCGCGCAATGCCGAAATCGCCCAGCTTGTAATCGCCAAATTGATTGCGGAAAATATTCTTCGGCTTGATGTCCCGATGCAGGATACCCACGCGATGGCAGCGCGAAAGACCGCGGCACAGATCCATACCGATGCGCCGGACGCCCTCCGTCGTTTTTATTTTTGTGTCCCCGTCACGCAAAATCTCTTCCAGGCTTTTGAGCAGCTCCATACGGATGAGCAAATCATAGCCAATCAGTACGTCGCCATCGCGGATCTCCATAATCGCATGATCCTCATAGCTGACAATGTTGCTGATGCCGCGCATCGCCCCCAGCAAATTGACCTCACCAATGTACTGATCGCGCACCAGTTGCCGCAGGGAATCCGGATTTTCCATCTTCCCCTCCGGAATAATCTCAATCGCCTTGAGCGCTGATTGCAATTCCAAACCGAAGGAATTGCTGTGTGTAACACGATATACGCGGGCATAGCTTCCAGAGCCAATCTCCCCCTGCAGACGCCAGCCGCCAAACAATGGCTCATAGCTGTGCAGCCGTTCTTCCAGCGTCTTTCTCATCTGGCTCCCCCTTTCGTGTACGTTTCTATCTTTCCGTATTATATCAAACCGCTGGAACTGCGTCAATCGACCAGCGGATTTCGGTCTTTCCATCCAAAATCCGCACAACAGGCGGCAGAAAAAAGAAAACGACCGCAGGCATTGTCACCCACGGTCGTATTGTTACGCTTTGTTTTCCCACATCGGGCGGATGTCCGTCCGGTATGTCCGCAGCAAAAAGAGAATGGTACACGTCAGCGAGGCCAGCTCGGCAATCGGGAACGAATACCAGACCAATCCAAGCTTCCCGGTCTGCGCCAGCAGATATGCCGCCGGAAGCAAAACCACGAGCTGACGGACAAACGAAATCAGCATACTGAACAGTCCATGACTGAGCGCCTGAAGCGAGGACGATCCAATCACGCAGATGCCGGCAATAAAGTAGCTGAGCGAAATGGCCCTCAGCGCAGTCACACCGATCTGCATCATATCGTCCGACGCCGCAAACAGCCGCAGCAGCGGCTCCGGGCAGAGTTGGAAGATGGCAAAACCGATTAGCATGATGCACTCGGCATACAGCATCGCCAGCCGGATGGTCTTTATAATGCGTTCCGGCTTTTGGGCGCCAAAATTGTACGCGACAATCGGGACCATACCATTGTTCATGCCAAAGACCGGCATAAAGACAAAGGATTGCAGCTTAAAGTATACGCCAAAGACCGCCGTTGCCGTCGAAGAAAAGGCAATCAGGATCAGATTCATGCCATACGTCATGACGGACGAAATCGACATCATGAGGATGGACGGCAGGCCAACCGAGTAGATCCGTCGGATAATGGACAGCCGCGGCCGGAATCCGCTCCAGGTCAGGGAAATATCCGGATTCTTGCGCAGATTAAACCAAAGCGCAAGGCTTCCGGCGACAACCTGACCAAACACCGTCGCACCGGCTGCGCCGGCAATCCCCAGCTTCGGCAATCCAAACAGGCCGAAAATCAGGATCGGGTCGAGAATGATGTTGATAACCGCACCCAGAGCCTGTGTAATCATCGTATAGAAGGTACGTCCCGTTCCCTGCAAAATCCGCTCCAGCGTCATCTGGAAGTACATGCCAAACGAGACCAGGCAGATAATTGTCAGATACGTCGTACCATAATCAACAATCGACTGGATGTCTGTCTGCGACCGCATAAACGCGCGAACGCCGAACAGGCCAAACAGCAGAAAAGCCAGATAGCTGCAGGCAGCGAGGAACAACCCGTGCCGCGCCGCTTCGTTCGCATTCTTATAATCCTTTGCCCCCAACGAGCGGGACAAAAGGGCATTCATACCGACGCCCGTACCGGACGCGATCGCAATCATCAGGTTTTGTATGGGAAATGCCAGAGAAACCGCCGTCAGCGCATCCTCACAAATTCGAGAGACAAAAATGCTGTCGACAATGTTGTACATCGCCTGAACCAGCATGGAGACAATCATCGGGAGCGCCATGGTCACAAGCAGTTTGTTGACCGGCATCACACCCATCTTATTTTCTCTTGCACCTTGTTCCATCCGGCCGTCCCCCTAACACTCGTATTCGTCTACCTCGAACCGGTTGCCGTCGTCGTAGCCGACATCGAGATACTCCATCACGGCCAGTGCCTCCCAGCAGTCACACAGGGTTACCTGCTCGACAATGTCCATCTTGTCCCACTGTGAACGGGAACACAGCTTGCGGACACAGGCAATGCTGTCCTTATAATTGGTGCGAACCCAGCGCTCCGGGTCCTCCAGGTGAATCTCACAGACCTTGTTCCCCTTTGGGTCGACAATCTGCATCGGCAGTGTCTTCTGAAACCGTCCCGAGGCAAAAATGCTCTTGAGCAGTCCCGCCAGGGCAACAACGGAAGGAATCGTTCTTGTTGTCATCGTGATCTCTCCTTTTTTCTTCTTTTTTCCGTATTCTTTATCATATCCCATTTCCCATCATCCATCAATAGGCTCAATAGACAAAGAATATGATATCCTTCTATCGAAAATCAACAGCATGTCAAAAGCTGACTGTGGGCGCTCTATCACAGTCAATCCGCATCAATTGATGTACAAATATTTCCTTTTGCAATAGAGCTGGTTATTTTTTTCAAAAAAGAAGATCATAAAGATAGGCGAATCCAAAAACAATCCATCCTGCCACGGATCCCCGCAGAAAGAAAATTTATATTGCGATTCACCGGAAACATCTGCATACATTTAAGCGATCGGATAAAAATGTACAAAAACTTTCCGTTTTTTTGAGAGGAGTATATCTATGGCACAAAAGAAAAGCGGACAACTGTTTGCCGCTGCGCAGCAGATCGGTAAATCCCTGTTCCTTCCCATCGCCGTATTGCCGTTTGCAGGTATCCTGCTCGGTATCGGCAGTTCCTTTACCAACGAAACGACCATTGCCACCTATGGCCTGTCCGGCATTTTGCATCCGGGTACCATCCTGTACAGCCTGATGATGATGCTGAACTATGCCGGCAACGCTATTTTCAGCAATCTGGCGTTGATCTTTGCGCTGGCGGTTGCACTGGGTATGGCTAAGAAAGAAAAAGGCGTCGCCGTCCTGTCGGCAGGTATTTTCTATCTGATCATGCTGACGACAATCAGTGTCCTTCTGACATTGACCGGTTCCATCGTCGATGGAGAAATTGCCGATACCGTCAAGGAAGGTGCAATCACCTCCATGCTGGGCATCCAAACCCTGCAGATGGGCGTATTCGGCGGCATTATCGCCGGTGTTATTGCAGCGGTATTGTGCAACAAGTTCTATAAGACCCAGCTTCCGGATGCCTTGTCCTTCTTCGCCGGGACACGTTTTGTACCGATCGTTTCCATGATCTTCGGTATTGTAACCGGTGCAATCCTGTTCATCGTGTGGCCGATGATTCAGAATGGAATCTTCGCCCTGGGCAGTCTGGTTCAGGCTTCCGGTTATGCCGGCACCTTCATTTACGGCTGCATTGAACGTGCATTGATTCCGTTTGGACTGCATCATATTTTCTATATGCCGTTCTGGCAGACCGGTGTTGGCGGCTCCGCAGTAATCGATGGCGTCACGGTCATGGGCGCACAGAATATTTTCTTCGCCCAGCTCGCATCTCCCGAAACCACCAAATTCTCTGTTGATGCCTGCCGCTTCCTGACCGGTAAATACCCATTCATGATGGGCGGCCTGCCGGGCGCTGCGCTGGCCATGTATATGACAGCACGTCCCGAAAAGAAAAAGCAGACCGGTTCCCTGCTGTTCTCCGTCGCGCTCACCTCGTTCCTGACCGGCGTTACCGAGCCGATTGAATTCACATTCCTGTTCCTTGCTCCGGCCCTGTTTGCAATCCATGTTGTATTCGCCGGACTGTCCTTCATGACCTGCCACATCTTGAACATCTGTGTCGGCACCACCTTCTCGGATGGTCTGATCGACCTCATCCTTTATGGTGTACTGCCCGGTCAGGCCAAGTCCAACTGGATCATGCTGATTCCGGTCATCGCCGTCTATTTCGTCTTGTATTTCGTTGTATTCCGTTTCTTCATTCTGAAATGGGATCTGAAGACACCGGGACGGGAAGAGGATGGCGAGGAAGCCCATCTGGTCACCAAAGACGAATACCGCAAGGCCACCGGTGTCGGTGTTGCCGGCGGCAAGGCTGCTATCGCAGCCGCAAACATCGACGAGAAATCTGCGGCCATCCTGCGGGGTGTTGGCGGCGTTGATAATCTGGTGGACATCGACTGCTGTGCTACCCGCCTTCGTCTGACACTGGTGGACAGCTCCAACGTCGATCAGGCCCTACTGAAATCAACCGGTGCTTCCGGCGTTGTGGTAAAGGGCGCTGGCATTCAGGTCATCTACGGACCATCCGTCACGATTGTCAAATCAAATTTTGAAGAATTTGTCGAACAGGTCCGTTCGGGCGCCATTCCGACGTCAGCCTTTATGGGTGTCTCTGAAGAACCGGTCGCAGCAGAAGCTCCGGCAAAGGCGGATACACCAAAACTGCACGATGTTACTCTGAGCGCGCATATGAATGGTCAAATGCTCCTGCTGACGGAGGTAAAGGACGAAGCATTTGCCTCCTGCGCATTGGGCGATGGCATCGCCATTGAACCTTCCGAGGGAAAACTGTATGCCCCGGCAGATGCTGTGGTCGTCAATGTCTTTGACACAAAGCACGCCATTGGTCTGGCGGTTGCGGATGAAATGGAATTGCTGCTGCACATCGGCATTGATACAGTAAAGCTGGGCGGCAAACATTTTGAAGCACATGTAAAGGAAGGACAGCAAGTCAAGAAGGGCGATCTGCTGGTTTCCTTCGACATGGACGCCATCAAAAAGGAAGGCTATCTTTGCACCACGCCGATGATCGTCTGCAATACCGACGAATATCACTCCATCCGGCCACTGGTCACGGGTCAGGTGGAGGTTGGACAAAACCTTCTGGAGGTAAAGGGATAAGAAGCCCTTAAAAAATCAAATCGGGGGCGGCAGCACGATTGGCTGTCGCCCCTTTTCTATTCAAATTTCCGGTCGTACAGCAGCGCCGCGATCAGCACGACAAAGCAGGATCCGGCATTATGTACCAAAGCTCCTGTGGTCGGTGTCAGCACACCGAAAACCGAAAGGGCAATCGCGAGAAAGTTAATGCACATCGATAATGCAATACTGCATTTTATTGTCTTTACGGTGGCGTCAGATAAGCGCTTCAAATAAGGAATTTTCGAAATATCATCCGTCATCAGCGCGATATCCGCAGCCTCCACCGCGATATCACTTCCCATGCTCCCCATCGCCACGCCGACACGGGCCGTCTTGAGCGCCGGCGCGTCATTGACACCGTCGCCAATCATACACACGCTGCGGCCTGCATCCTGCAGCGCCTCTATGTTCCGCACCTTTTCTTCCGGCAAAAGCTCTGCATAAATTTCCGAAATACCTGCCTGTCCGGCAAAATAGTCGGCGGTCTTTTGGTTGTCACCCGTGAGCAGTACAGTACGGGTATTCCGTTCTGCCAGGCGTGAAACGACATCTGCCGCTTCGGGACGCAGGACATCCGACAGGGCAAGGACACCGACGCACCGTCCATGTTCCGCCACCAAAACAGCAGCCTTTCCCTCCGCGCGCAATTGCTCCAACGCCGCACAGACCGCACCGTCAACAGCAACAGCGTGTTCCGCAAGAAACATCTCATTTCCACACAACAGCTTCCGATTGGAAACCACGGTGGAAATCCCCTTTCCTGCCGCAGCCTGGAATGCGGATGCTTCTGTAACCAACACACCCTTTGCTCTGGCACACGCGACAATCGCCTTCCCCAGCGGATGCTCGCTCTTTGCCTCGGCAGAGGCCGCCAGGGAGAGCAGTTCCGCTTCGGACAGGTTCCCGTCAAAGGACAGGATATCACTGACCTCCAGGCATCCATAGGTCAACGTGCCTGTTTTATCAAAGGCAATCGTATCCACTTTTCCCATTCGTTCCAGCGCTTCGCCGGATTTGATGATAACGCCGTGCTTTGTTGCCTGCCCGATGGCGGCCATGATCGCCGTCGGCGTCGCCAGAACCAATGCACAGGGACAGAACACCACAAGCACCGTAACCGCCCGTACAATATCCTGTGTGGCCAATCCTGCCAGCACGGCTATTAACAGCGCCACCGGAACCAGCCAGCTGGCACATTGGTCGGCGATCCGCTGCATGGGTGCCTGTTTGTTTTCTGCGTCCTGTACCATGCGGATCAGCTTTTGTAAGGAGCTGTCCTCCCCTACCTTCGTCGCGCTGATATCAATCGCACCAAAACAGTTGATGGTACCGCAAAACACTTCCCCTCCGACTTCCTTCTCAACCGGAAGCGATTCCCCTGTCAGAATCGACTGGTCAACCGAGGTTTCTCCGCTTAGGATGATTCCATCCACTGGAATCGTTTCGCCCGGCAGCACACGCAGAATATCGCCGCACGAAATGCTCTCTGTCGGGATGGTTTCTTCCCTTCCGTCTTTTATTCTGCGTCCCTGTGTCGGCGCAAGGCAGATCAAATTTCGCAGTCCTTTTTGCGCCCGGTTTGTCGTCATATCCTCCAGAATCGCACCGATCGCCATGATAAATGCCACTTCACCGGCCGCAAACAAATCACCAATCGCGATTGCCGCAAACATGGCAATGCTAATCAAGAGGGCAGAGGAAATCTTGCGGATACCGGGATTGTGGACGATTCTCCACACCGCCAGATACAAAAGCGGAATCCCACTGATCACGACCGTGATCCACGCCGGATCGACAAAGAAAGATACGCCCATTCTTGGCAGGACAAAGCTGAACACCAGAAAGATTCCGCCGATGGCCGTCATGGGTACCCCCGCCAGCAAATCGTTGATTTTTTTCCACATTGTCCTTTCCCTCCGAAATCCATCCGTCATCCCCTTCTTGACAAGTTCAAAAAGGTTCCATACAATAAATTTGTTAGCGAACACTCTGTTCTCTTTTATTGTAGGCGGAGCGATTTCCAAATACAAGGGATACTTCTTTGGGAATGTTTCTTACCGAACAGATGGCCCAATTTGTACGCAAGGAGAGTTTACCATGGACAGACGGCAACAAAAAACACGGGCGGCGATTTTCTCCGCGTTTACCACCCTTTTAGAAGAAAAAAGCTACGGAAAAATCACTGTACAGGAAATTATCGATGCGGCCAATGTGGGGCGCACAACGTTTTACGCGCACTTTGGGACAAAAGACGACCTGCTAAAAGCGTTGTGTGAGGAATTGTTTGGACACATCATTCAAACCGCAATGGATTGCTCCCATACGCATGGGCTGTACTCCGATGCAGCGGCTCCGGAATCTGTTTTCTGTCATCTGTTACAGCACTTACAGGAAAACGACAGCAACATTCTCGGCTTGCTCTCCTGCGAAAGCAGCGATATTTTTCTGCGCTATTTCAAAGACAGCCTGAATGAGCTGATACAGACACAATTTATCCATCCAAATCCATACCACAACAGCAAGATACCGCCGGACTTTTTCATCAACCACATCTCCAGCAGCTTTGTGGAAATGGTTCTGTGGTGGCTGAAAGGCCATCGAAAGCAATCCCCAGAGGAACTAGACCAATATTTTCGGGCTGTCATCGAACCGATCCTGCCATAATCATTCCGAAAAAAAATCCTCAGCCGCAAGCGGGCTTGCAGCCGAGGAGAGAAATCTAATATAAATCTTTTTTGCGCAGATACTTCCACGCGATGACACAGGTCACAATGGCAAGCGCAATCGGAATCCAGAATACCGCACCCGGAAGCCACGCGACATTCATACCATAGAAGCCGAAAATCATATTCGGGATCGTTAGAATCAGGGTAATGACGGTCAGGGCTTTCATGATATCGTTCATGTTGTTGGAAACGATCGAAGAATACGTCTCCATCGTACTCGCCAAAATCGAGGAGTAAATGCCCGCCATCTCAATCGCCTGCCGGATCTCGATCAGGGAATCCTCCAGCAAATCCCGGTCATCCTCATACAGCTTGAGGATGCGGCCGCGCAGTACTTTTTCCATCGTCACCTCGTTGCCTTTGAGGGATGCGGAAAAGTAGACCAGCGATTTTGTCAATCCGAGCAGCTGCATCAGGTCTTCGTTTTTCTGCGAATCGTACAGCCGACGCTCGATCTGTGTGAAGCTGCGCTCAATACGGCGCAGATAGCCCAGGAATCGGCCCGCCACACGCAGGAGGATCTGGAACACAAACCGGGTGCGCATTGCGGTATGAATGCCGCGCACCTTGCCATCAATGATCGCACGCGTCACCTGCGTATCATTCAGGCAGACCGTAATGACGGTCTCCGGTGTGACAATAATGCCCATTGGGATGGCCGCATACATCTGTATATCGCGCCGGTCGCTGTCACTGCGCTCCACAACCGGGATGTCAATAATCAGCAGAACCTGGTCGTCCTCTTTTTCCACACGAGAGCTTTCCTCCGGGTCGAGCGCCGCATACAAAAAGTCGCGGTCGACCTTCTGTGAGGTAATGACCGAATCCAGCTCCGCCTGACTCGGATCGACCATGTTGATCCAGCATCCGGGTTCCGGACGTTTGAGTTTGACAATATCTCTGCCTTCCGACTTAAAATATTCCAACATCGTCGTCCGACCTCCCTTTTGTGTAAATCCATTTTCTGTGCCAGTCCACAAATTCCTGACAGCTCCTCCGCTATGAGGCAACCAAAAGCCCTTCTTCCGGGGAAGAAGGGCTTCCGGAATGTGTACGGAAAACTAGCTCAATACTTACTTAGAGCTGAAAATCTTCATGATATCTGCAAACGGATCATCCGGTGCAACCGGCTCTTCCGGCTTCGGCTGCGGCGCGGTGTAGACCGGCTGCTGCGGCTGCTGCGGCTGTGGCTGAGCCTGCGGTGCCGGAGCGGTATAGGTCGGAGCCGCATTGTAGGTCGGTGCCGTTCTTCTTGCGTTGGAGAAGATGGCGGACTGCTCCTTCGGCTGCGGCGCCTCTTCAAAGCCCGTTGCGATGACAACGACGCGGATTTCATCATCCACATCCTCATTGATGGAAGCACCGAAGATGATGTGCGCATCCGGATGTGCGGAAGCCTGAACCATGCTTGCTGCGCGCTCGATCTCATCCAGGCCGATATCGGAAGAACCGATGATGGACAGAACGACGCCGTGTGCGCCATTGATCGAAGTCTCCAGCAGCGGCGACTGAATGGCCTTCTTTGCGGCCTCCTCTGCCTTGTCCTTACCTACGGCCGAGCCAACACCCATGTGTGCATAGCCCGCGCCCTTCATAACCGAAGTGACATCCGCGAAGTCCAGGTTAATCAGGCCCGGAACGGTGATCAGCTCGGAAATCGAAGCGACCGCCTGATGCAGGACATTGTCCGCAATTTCGAATGCGTTCTTAAAGCTGATCTTCTGCTCGGAAACATACTTGAGTCTCTCATTCGGAATGACGATCAGCGAATCAACATTTTCCTTCAGCGCTTCGATGCCGGTGTTCGCCTGCTCCATGCGCTTCTTGCCCTCAAAGGCAAACGGACGGGTAACAACGCCAACCGTCAGAATACCCATCTCGCGGGCGATCTGCGCGACAACCGGAGCACCGCCGGTACCGGTACCGCCGCCCATGCCGGCGGTAATGAATACCATGTGCGCCCCCTCCAGCGCCTTGCTGATCTCTTCGCGGCTCTCTTCCGCAGCCTTGCGTCCGGTCTCCGGCTTCGAGCCAGCGCCCTGGCCCTTGGTCAGCTTCGCACCGATCTGGATCTTGACAGAAGCCTCCGAACGATTCAGCGCCTGCTTGTCGGTATTAATTGCAACAAACTCCAGTCCCTGCAGGCCGGATCTAACCATGTCATTTACGGCGTTGTTGCCGCCACCGCCGACACCAATTACTTTGATGTTGACAACGGTATCGTAATCCATTTCAAATTCGAAACCCATTTCTTGTCTCCTCCGTCATTTTGTTATGTGAATTTTAATATCATTCGTCTTCAGCCGCCTGCCCATCAAGCGGAGAACGTACAAACACTATTTTCTTAATTTTACCGCTTTCGCGTTCTTTTTGCAAGACAAAGCGTGCGTTTTTTGCTAAAAAACTTCTGGAACTTCACGAAATTCTGCCCAAATTTATGCGTTCCCGGCTGAATTGAAAATTTTTTGTGAACGCAATCCTCTGTCTGGACGTATTTTGTCCATTCCAGTCGATTATTCGTCATTCTCGTCGTAGGATTCCGAATCGGATTCTTCTCCTGTTCCGTCCTCTTCGACTTCCCCTTCGTCCTCAGAAACCGTATCTCCTTCGGATTCCTCCTCGGCCTCTTCGGAATCCGCCGCTTCTTCGGACGGCTCCTCCGTCTCCGTCGGTTCCTCCTCCGTCTGTGTCCTCTCCACCTTCTTCGGACGGTAGTGCGCCTCGCTGCTGTCGCTCAGGTCAATGACACCGGTGGACGGCAGGTCTTTCTGCTTAAAAATCGAGCGCAGGAACTGGATCTTGTGTTCCAGATCATCCAGCGTACCCAGCTCAAGCGTGTAGCAGTCTGCATAATTGACCTGTACATCAAAGGATTTGCTGATATCCACACTCACAATCTGATCCAGCATGTCATACTGGGCAAACAGATCCAGCATGTCGAGCACAGCGACGATCTTTTCGCTCTTCTCCTTGGTGATGGTCTCACCGGGTGTCAGCTTCTCAGCCTCTACGCCCTCGACCAATATCGTACCGGCAATCTGCGATTTTTGTACTTTTTCCAAAACCTTTGCCGTCGCATCGATGTAGTACAAGCCGTTGTTCGGGAGCTGTGCCGTAATCTGCGGCTCCCGCTCGGTCACAGCAATTTCCAGAGTATCCGGCAGATGGCGCTTGAGCTTGATCGTGTCCAGATACGGATAGGTATTGGCCAACGACTGGATAATTCCCTTCCCGCGCAGGAAGAACAGGTTGTCCCCTTCGACGACGCCGGAGGTCTGTATCAGCTCATTGGCTTCGTAACGTGTCTCTCCGCTCACGGTAATATTGGAAACGCGGAAAAATACGGTGGAGGCCAAAACCGCCGCTATACACACGATCAGGAAACACAGGATGCGAAATACCATGCGATGCCGTTTCCGGCGCCGCATCCGAATCGCTCGCGCCGTCTGCGGATCGATTGCTCTCTTTTGTTTTGCCATAGTTTCCTCCTCGCTGCTCCGCCGGTTACTTGCGAACCGCTTCCAGAATATGGCGGTAGATTTTCTCACTGGAATCGACAATCGCCATCTGTGCCGCCGCCTTACCCATGGCGTTCAGACGCGCTTCATCTTCCAGCAGCGAGGTAACCGCAGCATACAGCTTCTCCGCCGTGCACTCCGGCTCCGTGATGACCACGCAGGCCCCCTTCTGCTCGAGCGCACGCGCGTTCTTCTCCTGATGGTTCTCCGCGACAAACGGGGACGGCACAATGACCGATGGCTTCCCCATCACACAGAGCTCACCCAGCGTTGCCGCTCCGGCACGGCAGATCACGAGATCCGCCGCCGCCATGACATCCGCCATGTCGTAGATATACTCGCGGACGTCGATGTTCGGATGCTGTTTCAAATCCACACCGGCTTCCTTCAGGCTGTCCGGCAGCCACTTCGCCGCAGCCGCTCCGGTCGCATGAATGTGGCGAAAGCGGTCGGTTTCGCTTTCCAGACGGATAAACTCCACCATATGACGGTTCATGTACAGCGCACCAATGCTGCCCCAGAACGAAGCGACCAGCTTCTCTCCCTCCGCCAGTCCCAGCTTTTCGCGTGCCTTTTGGCGATCGGCAAAAATGATCTCACCGCGCACCGGTGCACCGGTCAGATGGATATTGGGACGGTTATCCAGCAGCTCCCGCGTGTTCTCAAAGCTGATGAGGACACGGTCTGCCTTCTTCGCGCAGGATTTGGTCACCACGCCCGGAAGCGCATTGACCTCCAGCAAAACGGTCGGAATGTGCAGCTTCTGTGCGGCATGAACCATCGGGAAGCTGGCATAGCCGCCGCAGCCGATGACCGCATCCGGCTGGAATTCCTTCAGAATTTTGGTTGCCTCGCGGGTCGCCTTCAGTGACTTTTGCAGTGTCGCGGCATTGTACACCATCGCCGCCGGTGAGAGCGAACGCTTCAGACCGCGTACCTCAATGGTATACAGATGGTAGCCCTCACGCGGAACCAGACGGGATTCAATCCCGGTCGCCGTACCGGCAAAGCGGATTTCCGTATCCGGACGGCGTGACTGTACGTATTTTGCAATCGCCAGACCCGGATTGACATGGCCGCCTGTGCCGCCTCCAGTAATCAATAGCTTCATGCGTCACCTCTCCTTTTTCCACCGCCGGGACTCCGGCGGCGTTTCCTCGTTTTTATTCCTTTCGGGACGGCGGAATGTGCCGTGAAATATTCAGCAGAATGCCAATCTCAATCAACTGCATGACCAATGCCGTGCCGCCATAGCTGAACAGCGGGAGCGACACGCCGGTAACCGGAAACAGGCCGCTGACAACCATCAGATTGAGCAGGATCTGAAAGGCAAAATGCGTGGTAATGCCTACCGCCATCAGACAACCGAAGCGATCCTCCGCGCGGAACGCGATCGAATAGCCCCGATAGATGAAATAGGCAAACATAATCAAAATCAGGGTTGCACCGATAAAGCCAAGCTCCTCGCACACAACCGAAAAAATAAAGTCGTTCATCGGCTCCGGCAGATACATAAATTTCTGCCGGCTGTCGCCCAAGCCGAGGCCAAACAAGCCGCCGGAACCAATCGCAATGAGCGATTGGCTCGCCTGCCAGCCATCTCCCTGGGATGCCGAAAACGGATCCAAAAACACCTGCAATCGCTTCTGCACATGCGGCATGGTCAAATATGCACCGACCCCGCCGACGAAGCCCAAAACGCCGACCGGTATGAAATACCAGATCTGCATTCCGCCGACAAACAAAATCGAGACACCGATGACTACCAGAATCAGGGAAGCGGACATATGCGGCTCCATAGCCAGCAGCAAGATCAGCAGGCACAGGGCCAGTCCATAGGGAACCAACCCACGAATTTTTTGGATGCGCCTCGGATTTAAGCTGACAAAGCTGGAGAACGTCAAAATGACTGCCAGCTTCGCAAACTCCGACGGCTGGAAGCCAAACAGCCAGCGCTGGGAACCGTTCAGCGAGCTGCCGAGCGGCGTCAGAACCAGAATCAATGCAATCACAGAGGCCAGATACAGACCTTTGCCCAGCACATGATACCGGTGATAATCAAAGGCCGACAGGAACAGCATCAAAAGGACACCGAGCAGCGCAAAGCCGCCCTGGTGGAGGATATAAAACATCGGGCCCTTTCCATCCGTGCTGTAGTAGCCGGTCGGATAGCTGGCCGACATCAATGCAATCAGACCGCAGCCCAGCAGCATCAGCGTAACCATAAACAGCGGCGTATCCCACTTGCGCTTATAATCACTCAGCAGACCATAGGACCATGTCGACGGCTGCTTGCGCTGTGCCGGACGCCGTGCGGTCTGCGGCGCTGCGGCGCTGCGTCTGCGCACGGCTGTGGATGCCGTACGGCTGGCCGCCTTTGTCCCCGTACGCTGTCTCTGTGCGGTTCCCGCACGTCTCGCTGTGGTCTTACGCGGTTTTCTCGCAGACTGCGTTGGCAATTGGCTCACCTCCCTGTGGTATCGCCCAAACGCTCATCAATAACGCGGCAAAATGCCGAAATAAGCCAGAATACACATCAAAATCGTGATTCCGCCAAATACAAAGACAATCTTCTTTTCTCCCCAGCCGCTCACCTGGAAATGATGATGCAGCGGAGCTTTCTTGAAAATACGCTTGCCCTCCATGCGAATAGTTCCATTCGCATCGCGAACCGGATTGCCGTTGTCATCCAGCACCGGCTTCTTGGTCATCTTGTAGTACGAAACCTGCAAAATATCCGACAGGGTCTCAGCGACATAGATCAGGCCGACCAGTACCAGGATCAGCGGCATATCACAGGCAAACGCCAGTCCGGCAACTGCACCACCGAGGAACAGCGAACCGGTGTCGCCCATAAATACCTTCGCCGGGTTGAAATTAAAGATCAAGAAGCCGATCAGGCCGCCGGCCAGCGCCGCGGAAAAAATGACAACCGGCAGGTTGCCCGACAGGACACCGACGGCAAGGAAGAAAACCGAAACCGGCAGCGTAACGCCGGCAGCCAAGCCGTCAATGCCGTCTGTCAGATTGACCGCATTGTTGCAGCCGACCAGAATAAACGCGGCGATCACAACATAAACCAGCCACGGCAGGCCAAGCGAAACATTGACAAACGGGATGTAAAAGCTCGGCATCAGATAGCCGCCCATGTGCAGGACGGAAAGGAACACCAGAGCCAGCACCAACTGAAGGGCAAACTTCTGCCCGGAGGTCAGTCCTGCATTTTCCTTCTTGCGGATCTTCGTGCTGTCATCGATAAAGCCGATCAGACCATAACACAGGGCCAGCGCCAGAACGGTAAACGACTGAACGCTCAACGGGCGCACCCAGATGAGATTGACCGCAATGACCGTCACCGTGATACTGATGATGAACATAAATCCGCCCATCGTCGGGGTATTCTGCTTTCCGGCATGTTCCGGTACATACGACAGGATCTGCTGTCCGAAGTGCATCTTGTGCAGGTAGGCAATCAGCGGTTTTCCGATGATCGCTGCAATCAAGAACGATGCGAGCAAAGATCCAACAATAATAAGTAACAATTGTGTATTCATTTTCGATTTCCTAACTTTCTACCTTTCGCGATTGTCTTCGGCAAGGAATCCGTCCAGCACCTTTTCCATTGCCCAATAGCGGCTGCCTTTGAACAGGAGCGCATCCCCCGGCTTTGCCGCTTCCCGCAGAGCCTGTGCCATCTCCTCATGCGTGGAGAACAGGCGAATTGCGTCATCCGGCATACCGGCTTCCCGCGCACCCTCGCGGTACTGCTCCGCACCGTCGCCCAGTGCATACAGGAAATCCGCACAGACAGCGGCACGACGTCCGCAGCGGCGGTGGCCCTCGTCCTGATAGCCGCCCAGCTCACGCATTCCGCCGAGCACCGCGAACCGCTTTCCGTTGACATCCAGCTCGTGCAGGACATCCAGCGAGGCCTCAACCGAGTCCGGGCTGGCATTGTAGCACGCATCGATCACCATAAAGCCGTCCTTACGGTACACGCTCTGATGCAGATCGGTGAATGCGGCCAGACCTGCTGCAATTTCCTCATCCTGTAAGCCGAGTACGGCGCCGACTGCCGCAGCCGCCAGTGCATTATAGACATTGTGCCGTCCGGCGGTATGGATTTCCGCCGCAAACGTCCGGTCAAAAACCTTCGCCGTGAACTGTACGCAGTCATCCGAGAGCATTATATTCTCTGCCCGCACCTCACATGCCGGATTTTCTATTCCAAAATAGATGGTTTTGACACCAAGCGACTCGCGTTTCTCCCACAAAAGCGGTTCGTCACCACATAGGATCGCCGTTCCGCCAGGACGCAGGCCCTCCAGGATCTCCAGCTTTGCCTTGCAGATCCCCTCGCGGGAGCCGAGAAATTCAATGTGCGATACGCCAATGTTCGTGATCACCGCAATATCCGGCTTCGCCTGCGCGGTCATGCGGGAAATCTCCTGGAAGTCCGACATTCCCATTTCCAGGACGGCGGCCTCCGTCTCGTCTTCCATACGGAATACCGTCAGCGGCATGCCGATCTCATTGTTCAGATTGCCCTGTGTGTACATCGTCCTGTACTTCTCACGCAGAACGGACGCCGTCATCTCCTTGGTCGTCGTCTTGCCGACGGAGCCGGTAATGCCGACGACCGGCATATGGAACAGGGAGCGATAGCCGCCTGCCAGAGCGAGCAGCGCACGTCCGGTGTCCTCCACGCGGATGACTGGGACCGGTACGTCGATCTCCTCAGACGACACGACAGCGGCTGCGCCATTCTCGATCGCCTTTCCAATAAACTTATGTCCGTCAAAACGTTCTCCGCACAGGGCCAGAAACAGCGCGCCTTCCGGTATGCTGCGCGAGTCCGTCGAAATACCGGTAATGCAGACCGTTTCATCTCCGACGACCCGCCCTCCGGCAAACGATGCTGCCTGTGCTACGGTAAGTGGTTTCATATCTTTGTTATCCCTCAATTGCGCCAGCGGCGCGGTCTGTTATTTCTTCGTAAAATACTCCGCGACGACCTCACGCTCATCCAGATGATGCTTCACGTGGTTGATCTCCTGATAGGTCTCATGGCCCTTACCCATCAGGACGATCGTGTCGCCTGTCTGCGCGATATCCATCGCATGATGAATGGCCTGCGGACGGTTGACAATGACCTCATACGGGGTCTTGGTGTCCTTCATACCCTCCAGAATATCGTCGATAATGGCCTCCGGCTGCTCCGTGCGCGGATTATCCGAGGTCACAATGCACAGATCAGACAATTTGGCTGCAATTGCTCCCATCAGCGGACGCTTTGTGCGGTCACGGTCACCGCCACAGCCGAACAAGCCGATCACGCGGCCCTTGGTAAAGCCGCGCGCGGCGCGCAGGACATTTTCCACACCGTCCGGCGTATGTGCATAATCAATCAGAACCGTATAGTCCGTATCCGTCGGGACGACCTCGACACGGCCCTTGACACCGTGGGCCTCATGCATCGCCTGCGCCGCATCCGCCACCGAAATGCCCAGTTCCTTGGCGCAGGAGAGCGCGCAGAGGGCATTGTACACCGTAAACTGCCCCGGAATACCCAGGGAAACCGGCGTACGGATTCCCTCCGAAACGCAGGTAAACGAAATGCCGTCCGCATGCAGTGCAATGTCCTCGGCATGCATATCCGCCGGGTTCTCTACACCGTAGGTCAGGAAAGCACAGGACTGCTCTGCCAGAATCGACTGTCCCCATGTGTCGTCCACATTCATAACGCCAAGGGCAGACTGCCGGAACAGCAGAGCCTTTGCCGCACAGTAATTCTCCATTGTCCCGTGGAAATCGAGATGATCCTGGGTCAGGTTCGTAAATGCACCAACGGCAAACGGGATGCCATACACACGATCCAATACCAACGAATGCGAGGATACCTCCATCAGGACATGGGTGCAGCCCGCATCCGCCATCTGGCGGAACAGCTTCTGCAGCTCGAACGATTCCGGTGTGGTGCGTTCCGTCGGGATGATCTCTTCCCCGATCATGTTCTGATTGGTGCCGATCAGGCCGACTTTATGACCTCTCGCCTCCAATATGGTCTTGATCAGATACGTTGTCGTGGTTTTCCCGTTGGTTCCGGTAATGCCGATCATCTTCATTTCCTTGGCCGGATGACCAAAGTAATTGGCTGCCATCTGCGCCAGAGCGCGGCGGGAGGATTCCACCTGGATGTACGGCACCTCTCCCTCCGGAATGCGCTCACAGACAACGGCCGCTGCCCCCAGCTCCATTGCCTTTCCAATATATTTGTGTCCATCGGTTGCAAAACCGGTAATGGCAACAAAAACATCGCCCGGCTTTACCTCACGGGAATCGTATTTCAGTTCCCCAATCTGCGCCGTCAGCTCCGCCGAGGACGCTTTTACATCAACTTCGTTCAGGATTTCCTGTAACGTCATGTCTGTAAACCTCCATTCGCCTCAATATCTTATCAAAACATTATTCTTCACTCGTTACGTTATTGCCGAACGCCACCGTAACCACGGTTCCCGGTTCGACCTTGGTCCCCGCCGCCGGGTTCTGATACATGGCAATCGTGCCGACACTGATGCGGTTATCGGCGACACCGTTCTGCTTCATGAACAGCCCGTAGTCCGCCAACTGGACCCGTGCCTCTTCTACCCCCATGCCAGCAACCGACGGTACCTCGACCTCATCTCCGGAACGGTTCGTGCCGCAGTACAGCACAACGGTATTGGCTGTCTGAATCGCAATGCCCGCCTCCGGCGCCTGGTCGCTGACGGAATCCTCGTCGCCGACTACCGTATAGTCCAGTCCCAACTCCGTCAGGGCCTGCTCCGCCTCTTCGCGGCTCATGCCGACCATCGACGGAACCGACACCTCTTCGCGGGCGCTTTCGTCCTCAGTATAAACCGCCTCTACCCCCAGATACGGCAGGATATCTTCAAAAATCCGCGCCACCACCGGGGCAGCAATCGCACCTCCGCCGCGCAGGGTTCCCTGCGGCTCATCGATCATAACCAGCACCGCATACTGCGGATCATCCATCGGGGCAACGCCGATAAAGGAAGCGATGCGCTTATCTGTACCGCGCGGCTGCTTCTCCGATGTCGCCGTCTTTCCGCCAATGCGGTAGCCCGCAACATAGGCGTTCTGACCGGTGCCTTCGCTGACAACCTCTTCCAGATATTGACTCAGCTGCGCGCTGGTCTCCTCCGAGATCACCTGACGCTTTACCTCCGTGTCAATGGTCTGCTTGACATTGCCGGAACTGTCCACGATCTCGCGGACAACATGCGGCGTAATCAGCTTGCCGCCGTTTACCACAGCGGTTACCATGCACAGCTCCTGCAACGGTGTTACCTGGAAGTTCTGTCCGAAGGATGCCGTTGCAAGGTCGGTCGCGCCCATCGTATCGCCAAAGAAGATGCCGGTTGCTTCTCCCGGAAGATCGATGCCCGTGCTCTCTGTCATGCCAAACGCCTCAAAGTATTTGCGGAACAGGTCGGTGCCGAGCGATGCACTGATGTCCATCATGGCGACGTTGCAGGAATTTTGCAGCGTCTCACCCAGCGTCTCCGCGCCGTGGCCGCCGCTCTTCCAGCATTTGATCTGCCATGTGTCTACGACCTTATAGCCCGGGCAGCTAAAGCTGTCCGAGGTCGAAACGGCGCCGGATTCCAGCGCAGAGGATACCGTAAATACCTTAAACGTCGAGCCAGGCTCATACGTATCGTTGATCGTCTTGTTGCGCCAGAGTTTGAGCAGGATCTCGGAATACTTCTTGTCGTATTCTTCCCCTTCCAGTCCATCCAGCTCGGAGAGCAGGGAAGCATATTCCTCCGGAATCACACGCGGCGAATTCAGGTCATAATCCGGCTTGGTGGACATCGCCAGAATCTCGCCGGTCTTGACGTCCATCACGAGGCCGCAAACACCCTCCTCGGCGTCATTGTCCCAGTAAGCTTCTTCCAAATGCTTTTCCAGATAATGCTGCACGCCCTCATCCAGCGACAGCACCACGCCGTCGCCATCCTGTGGCGCGCTGTATTCGACGTTGTCGTATGGAAGATCGGCGCCCTTCGCATTGGTCGCCTTGACGACACGTCCGGCGACTCCTTGGAGCACATCGTTGTATTGAAGCTCCACACCATATAGGCCGTCGCCGTCGCTGTTGGTAAAGCCGATGAGCTGGGAGGCAAACTGTCCATTGCTGTAATACCGTTTGCTGTCCTCTGTGGAGTTGACACCGCTCAGGCCGGCGTCCGAGATTTCCTCGAGCAGCTTTTTCGCGGTATCCGCATCGACCTGACGCTGGATACGGGCATAGGACACATCCTTCTGGATCCGTTCCAAAGCCGTCTCCTCATCCACATCCAAATATTTTGCGAGGATTTCCGCAATCTTGGTCTGATATTGCAGCAGCGCTTCCGCCACTTCCTCATCCGTTGCATCGCGCGGCTTGCCCGATGCATCATACTTCTTTTCTACACTTTTGGCCCCGTTCTCACGGATGACCGATGGGTCTACACTGATCTCCTGTGTGGTTGCACTGGTTACCAGTTCCGTCATATTCCGGTCATAAATCGTACCTCTCTGCGGGGTGATGATCAAATCCTTTGTCTGGTTCTGATTCGCCTTCCCCTGATAAAAGGCGGAGTTGATGACCTGCAAATAAAACAGCTTCCCGATCACCAGAACGAAGCCCACTACAACAATCAAAAGGATTAGGATCCGAACACGGAACCTCATCTGTCTATTTGGTCGCTTCTGTGCCATGGTATACTCCTAACAATGCTGCAAATGCTTTCCATTCCCATCCTATTCTAATGTATTAACACACAAAACCGATCATTCATCCGGACCGGTTTGCTCCACAGGAAATCCAGCACCGAGCAGTAAATCATCTTATTATATCATAGTTATCCGATAAATTCACTGTATTTCTAAGGAAATCCGAATGAATTTATGCCATTCATGGAAAACAGGGGTCAGAAGCGCTCCGCTTCTCACCCCTGCCGCACATTTCTTTTCAGTTTCATTCATCAACGCAGGAACGACAGGATCGCGTTAAAGCTTCGAACCAAGTTGGAAACCAGCTTATCCATCCCACTGGATCCACTGTTCACTTCCACCTGATCCGGCTTCTCCACTGCCAGGTATTCCTCCTGGCTCCGGTCCAGACGAACCAGGCCAAGGACATTTTCCGCATATTCCTCCACTTCTTCCAGTGTCATGGAACTTGCATTCTCTGCCTTCAGTCTGGTGTATTCGCTGTCCAGATCTGCAATCGTCTGTTTCTGCTCAATGATCTGGTCGGACAAGGCTGTCTTGACCATCTTCATATGCAGAACCGAAGCTGCCAGCGCTACGATAACACAGCACGCCAACATGCTTCGCAGTACAGCCAGGCGTTTCCGCTTGCGCTGTTTTCGCCTGCGCTCACGGGAGACCTTCTCCCGATATGTCTCATTATATTCAGCGCCGTTCCGATTCTTCCGGCGCACCGTATCCTGTTTCATTTTTTCTTCGTTTCTCCCTCACAAAAACGATGAAGCTTTCACTTTCATTTTTATCCTATGTACTATTGCACCATAGAGCCATCTGAGGTTTTCCAAAAAACAGCTCTTTTAGACAGGTTCTATTTTTTCACAGACACGGAGTTTCGCGCTTCTTGCCCGCGGATTTTCTTCTATCTCTCTCTTTCCCGGCAGCATTGGCTTTCGCGTGACCAGCCGGATCTTTGGCTTTCTTCCACAGACGCAGACCGGAAAATCCTTCGGACAGATACAGCCCTGCGCCGCGTTCCGATATGCCGCCTTGACAATCCGGTCCTCCAGGGAATGGAAGGTAATGACCGCCAGACGTCCGCCCGGCGCCAGGCTCGCAATCGCCTGCTCCATCGCTTCCTCGACCGCCGTCAGCTCATCGTTGACCGCGATGCGGATCGCCTGAAAGCTCCGTTTCGCCGGATGCTGCTTTTCACGCCGTGCCGCAGGCGGCATGGCATCACGGATGATGTCCGCCAGCTGTCCGGTCGTCTCAATCGGCCGCTGGCTGCGTGCCCGTTCGATTGCCGCCGCAATCTGCGGGGCATAACGCTCTTCCCCGTATTCAAACAAAATACGGCGAAGCTCCGCCCGATCCCATCCATTGACGATGTCGTAAGCGGAAAGCGCCTGCTGCTGGTCCATACGCATATCCAAGCGGGCATCCTTGCTGTAGGAAAAGCCACGTTCTGCGACGTCGAGCTGCGGAGAGGATACCCCGAGGTCAAACAGGATACCATCTGCCTTTTCTACGCCACAGGAAACCAGCGCCGAACCGATGTAACGGAAATCGCTCTTGACCAGAGAAACCCGGTCCATGTAGTCCCGCAGCCGTTCTTTGGCGTGTTCCAGGGCGGCGTCGTCACGGTCAATGCAAATCAGCCTTCCTTCCGGGGACAGCCTCTGGGCAATGTGAAACGAATGTCCGGCACCGCCGAGGGTCGCATCTACATACACGCCGTCCGGTCGGATCTTGAGGCTGTCCAGACATTCCTCAAGCAGGATTGAAACATGATGAAATTCCATTTTCCCCTCCTGCTCTCGATCAGAAGCCAATGTCCTCCATTGCCTCCGCAACATCCTCTGCATCCAGCTCGCTGTTGTATGCGTTCCACTGTTCGGTATCCCAGATCTCGGCTCGGGACAGGACGCCGATGATGGTGACATCCTTTGTCAGACCGGCACGCTCCCGCAGAACCGGCGGGACCACGATGCGGCCCTGCTTGTCCACGTCTACGTCGGCAGCCGACGAAATGAGATAACGCTGCATTTTTCTTGACTTGGTAATTGGGAGTGCGCGGATGGTCTGTTCCAGCTTCTCCCACTCCTCCGTGGAGTAAAGAAACAGGCAGCCATCCAGACCTCGCGTCAGGATGGCATGTTCTCCCAGCTCTTCACGCAGCTTCGCAGGGATAAACAAGCGGCCCTTTGCATCCAGGGTATGTTGATATTCACCCTTCATGGCCGACCCTCCCTGCGCCAGTTTTGTGGGCAATCGTGGTGTTTCGCTCCACTTTCCCCCAACTACAATTCCATTATAAAGACTCGGCCTCTAAATTGCAAGATAGAGATTGATTTTTTTTGCGTTGAAATGGATATTTCTTTGTGATTTCACGGATTTTTCGCAACTCCGAACGCTTGTTCGACGCTTTTCACCATTTTTTGTAAATTCAGAAAATCCCCCACTTTTCCCCCCTCACGTTTGGCGGCATTTTCTCCCTTTTTTATCGTTCGGAAAACAAAAAAAGCAAGTGGTTTTCTGCGTCATGCAGTGTTCCACTTGCTCTTCTTCCTGATTGTATTTTTGCTGTTCAGCGCATCGCCTCTCCGGCATTCGCAAAGCGCTGATGCAGCGCCTGAATCTCCGCGAGAGAATCTGCCGCAGCCGCCTCCAGATCATTGAGACGATTCTCACAATACTGCTGTACCGAAAGGCGAAGCTGTGCAGCCTGCTGCTCGGCCTCAGAGACAATCTGATTCGCCTGTGCATTCGCCTCGGTCACAACCGCCGATTCGCTGACCGTCTTGCGGACATACTCTTCCGCCTTGGAGCGAAGATCCTCCGCTTCCTTCTTGCCTGCCGCAATAATGGCACTGCGCTTCTCCACAATTTCCTTTGCCATCTTGAGATCAGACGGCATATTTGCACGAATTTCATCCAGAATATCCAGAACCTGCTCCCGTTCGACAATGCATTTCTCCGAACTGAGCGGAACACTCTTTGCATCCTGAATGGTCTCATACAAAGAATTTACCAACTCTTCTAAAACTGCAACCATTTCTCATTATCCTCCGTTCCTGATTTTTATCCTCACGATAGTCTTTCTCTGCCCCTGTTTTTTATGAATCTGTCGGAGCAAAATCCTATTTTTCTACATCCGAACATGAATCATACAGAATTTTTCCTGTATGGATGTTTGTCTTATTCCTTCGGCTGGTACAGCTTATTCACAATATCCTCGCGGATCTCCTCCGAAACGAACCCGGAAATGTCCCCGCCATGACGGGCGATATCCCGCACGATCGTCGAGCTGAGATACAGATAATGCTGATCCGTCATCAAAAAGACCGTCTCTGCATTGCCGTTCAGCTTTTTGTTGGCAAGCGCCATCTGAAACTCGTACTCAAAATCCGAAACGGCACGCAATCCCTTGACAATGGCACACGCGCCCTTTTCCGAAACATAATCCGCCAGCAGACCACCAAAGGTATCGACCTCAACATTCGGCAGATGTTTTGTCATCCGGCGGAGAAAATCCGCCTTTTCCTCCATCGTGAACGAACTGTTTTTGGAACCATTCACCATCGTCGCGACAATCACCTTGTCAAATAGGGTCGAAGCCCGCTCAATAATATTTAAATGCCCCAGCGTCGGTGGATCAAAGCTGCCGGGATATATGCCAATTTTCATTCGGTATAGCCTTTCCGTTCCCTATGTTTGGAACCGGTTATTCTTCCTCTTCGTCCGCCCGTATGATGGATGTCAGACGAATCGCTCCGTACTTATACTGCTTCCGAATCCGAAAGGAATCCGGGCAAAGTATCTCATCCTGAACAGAACTCTCGCATATTATTATACCACCCGGTCGCAGGATGTCAAACGATTCGACAGATTTTAAGGCGGAATTTAGGATTTTTCCACCGTATGGGGGATCAAGGAAGATGACATCCACCTGTCTCCCCTGCAATTGCCGCAGCGCGGAAACAAAGTCTTTTCCGATGACCTCCGCCCGGTTTTCCATTCCTGCCGCCGCAAGATTCTTCCGGATGACCGCCAATGCTTTGGGTGCGGCATCACAGAAAATCGCATGGGACGCGCCGCGGCTGAGCGCTTCGATCCCAATCTGTCCGGTCCCGGCAAACAGATCCAGCATGTCACATCCTGGTATCACCATCTGCAAAATATTAAAGACGGATTCCTTGACGCGGTCGGTCGTCGGACGGGTATCCATTCCCGGAACCGGCGCGAGCTGTTTTCCCCGTGCGGAGCCACTGATTACTCTCATGTCGTCTCTCCTTCGCTGTGAAAATAGTCGTACACGGCCTGTGCCGCCGTGCGCGGTATGACCTCTGCAAGCTGCTCCATGCTCGCCGCCCGAATGGCGGAAACACTGCGAAACTGCTTCAGAAGCGCTTCCCGCCGCTTAGTCCCAACCCCTGGGATGCTCTCAAGCTGCGACTTTACGTTGTCTGCCCGCCGCAGACTGCGCTGGTATTCAATCGCAAACCGGTGAACCTCTTCCTGAATCCGTCCGACCAGAGCGAACACGGCTGGAACTGTCGAAATGCCAAACTCCCGCCCATCCGGTGAAACCAGACCGCGCGTGCGATGGTGATCGTCCTTGACCATACCGAACACCGGACGGTCACAGGCAAAGCGGTCCAATACGCGCTTTGCCACACGGACATGCCCCAAGCCGCCGTCAATCAGGAACACCGATGGCAGCTCGGCAAATTTTTCGTCGCCATCCGCCCAGCGCTGCATCCGGCGAAGCAGCATCTCTTCCATCGCCTGATAGTCATCCTGTCCATTTGCCACGCTTCGGATTTTGAACCGGCGGTACTTGCTCTTCTTGGGCTGTGCCTGTTCAAACACGACCATCGATCCAACGGTGTTGGTGCCGGACAGATTCGAGACGTCATACGCCTCCAGTGTCTCCGGGGTTTCCTCCAGTCCCATCATCTGTCCAAACAGTTCCAGCGACTTGGAACGCCGTTCCCGTCCGGTTTCCACACGGACAATCTCTTCTCGTGCGTTCTTTTTGGCCAGCTCCATCAGCTCGCGCCGCCGTCCCCTCTGTGGGACGGACAGCGTCACTTTTTTCCCGGCTACCGAACTCAAA
Source organism: Eubacteriales bacterium (assembly GCA_030539335.1). GTDB lineage: Bacteria > Bacillota > Clostridia > Oscillospirales > Butyricicoccaceae > Butyricicoccus_A. The sequence continues at coordinate 79,985 of JAUNSG010000006.1, forward strand.
AATTCAGAAACCGCATCCATTTCTTCGATCTCATGCGACAACAGCACCAATCCCGGTACGGTTCCGCGCAGCGAGTAATACTGTTTGATATACCCGCCGATGGCCTCCGATGCGTCGTCCTCCGACGTACCGTCCGTCATCGTGTATTCCTTTTCGTGCAGGTTTCCCGCTAAATAATGCAGCATGACCAGACAGCCCCGCGTCTGTCCCTGCACAAACGCAACCAAATCCATATCCGCAAAGCCGCTCGCCACGACCTTCTGGTTCTGTCCGATGCGGACAATCGCCCGATAGCGGTCACGCAACTCCGCGGCGCGTTCAAACCGCATCTGCTCCGAGGCCTCATACATCTCCGCCTCGATCGTTTTGGCCAGCTCCTGATAATCACCCTCCAAAATGCGTACCGCCTGTGCCACACGCTCCGCATATTCTTCCTCCGAAATCCCGCCGGAGCACGGGGCACAGCATCGGCCAAGCTGCGCATTCAGGCAGGGGCGCTCTTTGCCAATGTCACGCGGCAGCACCCGCCGGCACGTGCGCAGTCCCATGATGCGGCTGACCGCATCAATCGCCCGGAATGCCGCACCGCGGCCGCCATATGGCCCGAGGTAACGCGCCGCATCCTTTTGTACACGGCTGACGACGGAAAAGGTCGGATATGGCTGATGCAGGGAAACCCGCACAAACGGATAGCCCTTGTCATCTTTGAGGAGGATATTGTACTTCGGCTTGTACTTTTTGATCATGGAGTTTTCCAGCACCAGCGCTTCAAACTCACTGCGGCACACAATGATATCAAAATCATGGATGTGGCTGACCATCTTGCGCGTCTTCGGTGTATGGCGCGCTTCGTTCTGGAAATACTGGGAGACGCGGTTTTTCAGCGCCTTCGCCTTGCCGACATAAATGACTTCCCCTCGGGCATTTTTCATGATATAAACCCCGGGTTCCCGCGGCAGTGCCAGCACTTTTTCATGCAGTTCGTCTCGATCCGGCATCGTACCAATTCCTCCTTCCCCATGATCTGGCCTTTTGCGCCAAATGCAAAAGAAGCACCGCATCAGCGGTGCTTCTGCATGTGGTGTACGATTTAGTCGTTGAAATTCGAGTCGCTGAAGTTGGACTGAATCAGCTTAATCAGAGAATCAACCGCCTCAGTCTCATCCGGACCGTCTGCAATCAGCGTGATGGTCGTGCCCTTGGTAATGCCAAGAGACAGGATACCCAGAAGGCTCTTCGCATTGACGCGGCGCTCTTCTTTCTCGACGAGAATGGTGCTCTTAAAGCCATTTGCACACTGAATAAAGAATGTGGCCGGACGTGCATACAGTCCAACCTGATTGGTTACCTGAACTTCCTGTGAATACATGACAGCATCGCTCCTATAATCATCATAAATTATTTTTCATCTATCTCACGAATATACTAATAGAATACCTGTTTTTTTTGAATTCGTCAATATGCTTTTGTTACAAAAGACGAGTTCCAAATGACATATTTTGTTGTCTTTTACTACTTAACAGGCAAAAATTTGCCGGTTTGCACAATTTCTTTTATGCAGCCATTCTACCTTTATTTAAATTCCACAATTGTTACACCAAGATCTCCCTCACCGTACCGTCCATTGCGGATGCTGCGGATGTGCTTATCATGCCGCAGATGCTCCTGTACCGCCGCACGCAGCGCCCCGGTTCCCTTGCCGTGGATGATCGTCGCGACATCCAGCCGTGCCATCAGACAGTCCGAAATATACCGATCCAGCTCCAGCAATGCTTCCTCTACCATCATGCCGCGGAGATCCAATTCGCTCTTCGCCATGGAGCGGCGCACTTCACGCACGCCGCTGGACATACGCTGTACCTTCGTCTGCTTTTTCTTCTGTGGCTGCTCGATCAATTTCAGCTCATTGGCCGGGATGTTCATCTTCATAATCCCCGCCTGCACGAAGACATTGCCGTCCTTGTTCTCTGTCTTGAGCACGGTTCCCTTGACGCCGATGTTGACCAGCAGAACCGCATCGCCGACCTGGAGCGGACGGTTGGCATCCTGCTCAACCGTCTTTTTCTCGCGCTTGAGCGCTTTCTTTTCCGCCGCAGACAGCGTGCCGCGCAACGCCGCACGGGCTGCCGCCAGATTCTGCTCTGCCGGATTGACCGCAGACTTCTTTTTGATCTCGTCGAGCTGTGCCATCACGGTGTCGGACGTCATGCGGGCATCACGGATGATCTGCTCCGCCTGCCGGCGCGCCCGTTCCAGGATTGCGTCGGTTTCGTCTTCCGTTCGCCCCTTGAGCTGGACAGCCTTATCCTTCTCCGACTGCGCGGTGCGGCGCAGACGGTTGGCGTCCTCGCGTTCTTTCTCCAGCTTATGGCGCTCGGTTTCCAGGCGTTCGATAACGTCCTCAAACCGCGCGTTTTCGGCGGAAATCTGTTCCTTTGCCCGCTCGATAATGGCCGGCGGCAGGCCAAGACGGCGTGAAATAGCGAACGCATTGGACTTGCCCGGAACACCGGTCAGCAGACGGTAGGTCGGCTGCAGCGTTTTGACATCAAACTCACAGGACGCATTTTCGACACCCTCCGTCGTCAAAGCAAACACCTTCAGCTCGGAGTAATGCGTCGTCGCCGCGACCAGCGCGCACATCTGACGTCCAAACTCAATGATGGATACCGCCAATGCCGCACCTTCTACCGGGTCGGTTCCGGCGCCCAGTTCGTCAAACAGGATCAGATCGCCCTGCCGGCATTTTTGCAAAATCGAGACAATATTCTTCATATGCGCAGAGAACGTCGAAAGTGACTGCTCAATGCTCTGTTCGTCGCCGATATCCGCATAGATATTCTCAAACAGACAGACGCTGCTCTGTTCGTTCGCCGGGATGTGCAGCCCGGCGGAGGTCATCAGACACAGCAGTCCGAGCGTCTTCAAGCTGACGGTCTTGCCTCCGGTATTCGGACCGGTGATGACGAGTGTGTCATACTGGTCACCGAGGGCGATGTCAATCGGCACCGCCTTCTTGGGATCGAGCAGCGGATGCCGCGCGCGCAGCAGCGACACGCAGTTTTCCTCGTTGATCTCCGGCGCACAACCGTTGTGACGGAACGAGAGCCGCGCCTTGGCAAAGATGAAATCCAGTTTGCACAGAACCGCATAGTCCGACTGGATGCCGTCCGCATTGTCCGCAACCTCCGCACTCAGCTCCGCCAGAATGCGCTCGATTTCCGCCTTTTCCTTGCCCTGCAGCACTTTAATCTGGTTGTTGGCATCCACCACCTGCGCCGGCTCGATGAACAGGGTCGCGCCCGAAGAAGAGACGTCGTGTACCATACCCGGCATATCGCCGCGGTGTTCGCTCTTGATCGGGATAACAAAACGTCCATCGCGCTGGGTAATCAGGCTCTCCTGCAAAAATTTCGAATAGCTCGGTGAGGAAACGATGTGATTGAGTGTTTCTCTCACACGCGCATTCTGCTGCCGCATCTGCCGCCGGATGTTCGCCAATTCGGAGGATGCTACATCCGCAATTTCCTCCTCGCTGATGATCGCACGATTGATCTTCTGTTCCAGATAGCGGTTGGTATGGATGTGTGCAAAATCCTCATCCAGCGTCGTCGGTTCGTCCTTTTCGAGCTGCTCTTTCCCATATTTGCTGACCTGCATCGCCGCGTGAAGCAGGGATGCCACATCCAGCAGCTCCCGTGTGCTGAGCACGCCACCGCGGTCGGCACGGCTCAGCGATGCATTGACCTCACGGATGCCGCCAAAGGCCGGTGTTCCGCTGGTCGTCATCATATGTTTGGCATCGTCCGTCTGTTTGAGGGCCAGCCGGACATCCTCCACATCATGCATCGGACGCAGGTCACGCGCCTGCTCCTTGGCCTTCCGGCTGACGCACAGCTCGCTCAGCTCGTGGAGGATTGTATAATATTCCAGTGTTTTTAAACTTTTTTCCGATAATTTACTCATTTCTCTTTCTCCATCCTACAGTAACATATATTCCGGAAAATGAATTTATTGTATGGATTTCCCCAGCTCATATGCCTCCTGCAAGGCAGGATGATTCTGAATGTCGCCTTTTTCCCTGACCTCCTGTACCAATACACTGCCGATGCTGTCCAGCTTGAAATAGTCCAGAATCAACCGATACTGTACGTGGATCGAATCAAATACCGTCGGCAGAGGGGAAGCCGCCACCAGCAGCAGTCCGAGTTTCTTTACACGGAACGTATTCCTCATCGGCGTGTGCAGCCGGTCGACCAGCGCCTTGAGCTGCGCACTGATCCCATAAAAATAAACCGGTGATGCGGCAACAATGATGTCCGCCTCTGCCAAAACCGGATAGATCTTCTGCATGTCGTCCTTCTGTACACACGGCTGGTTTTCCTCCCGCACACATGCATTGCAGCCCACGCAGGGACGGATGAGATAATCTGCCACGGAAATCACCGTAACCTTATTGTGCAGCTTCGCACCGTCGACAAACGCTTTCGCCAGCCGATCGGTATTGCCATTTTTCCGGACACTGCCGATAAGTACGACAAGTTTGCTCATCTTGCTCACCTCACCTTCCCGCGGAGCCAGCCGCGAAGAAACGCCACCTGCTCCTCCGTATGGAACCAGTGCTCCCCGTCCTCCATGACGGTCAGGCCACAGCCAAACCGGCGGGAAAAATCATCTACGGTATCCCGTGCGGTCAACGTATCCGTTCCGGCATACAAAATCTCCGTCGGTGTATCCCAACGGGAAACCGGATGCGCCTTTGCGTAGCAAAAATACTCCCACGACAGCGTTTCTCCGAACGCTGTCGGGATTTCGCCCTCTGCTTCCAGCCGTTCAGAGGTCACACCAGCCCAGCCCATCATGGTCTCGATCAGCTTGGTCATATCCAGCACCGGCGAGACAAACAGGCTTTGCGCCAGCCGCTCTTCCGAAAAGGCGAGCAGGCTGAAATACGCACCGATGCTGTTGGCATACAGTCCGATCTGTGCCCAATGTCCGCGCAGAAAGGTAAGAACGGCGTTCAGCTCCGGAACAACCGTCCCCGGTACCAGCGGTGTCTTTTTGTCTTTGCGTTCCCCATGCTCCGGCAGGTCGATACTCATCACCTGCCAGCCATGCGGATGGACAAGCTCGGCCAGCAAAGACGCCTCCTCTTTGCAGCCCAGTTTTCCATGTACTGCGAGAAGGATTTTCTCCGACGGCTCTCCCCACAAAATCGCGGGGATCCCATCGATCTGCAACGTTTTCTTTCTCATTTGTATGACACCTCATCTCCGGTCGGGAACAGAGAGTGGTAAAACTCCAGCGTCGGGCACCGCTCATCCAAATGATACAGCAGGTATTTTTCGCACAGTGCTCCCAGTGCGGCGGCGGTCTGTTCATTCATCTGGAAGGCATACAGCTTTTTGCCCTCGCAAAACAGGATATGCCGCATCGCCGCCAGCATACCGGGTGTCAGGTCGTAATACGTCCCGCCGACGCGCCGGCGGCACCCCATGCACATCAGACGTCCATCCTCGATCAGGAAAGAGGCGCCCTCGTCAAACTCGGTTGCTCCGCACGCGCCGCATTGCAGCAGATCAGGAGTAAAGCCCAAAAGGGAAGCCAGCCGCAGCTCGAATGCCGGTTTGACAATCTGTACCGGCCGGTTCTGCCGATCCATCGCGTACAGGGCGCGCAGAAACATCGGCAGCAGCTCTCCGGTCGCCGTGTCCTCTTCCGCCGCGATCCCAGCCAACTCCGCGAGATAGCAGCAGAGCGCATAGCGCTCAATATCACTTGTGATCGACCAGAACGGCATTTCCACCGACGCATCATTTAGGGTATAGCGCCGTCCGGAGGCGTACAAGGTCAGCTCACTGTAGCTGAACAGGCGTACCGCATTGGCCAACGAACCGCGCCTGCGGCGGATGCCGCGGCACAGCACTTCGATCTTTCCAAGCTCCTCCGTCAGCACGGTGAGAAACCGATCTGCTTCCCCGAAGTCCGTCTCCCGAATCACCAGGCCCTTGACTGTCACATGCTGCATGGAACGACTCCATTCTTATTCATCCTCATAGCCAAAGTTGCGCATCTGATACTGATTGTTGCGCCAATCCTCCTTGACCTTGACCCAAAGCTGGAGGTAAACGCGGGTATCCAGAAGCTCCTCGATATCCACACGGGCCTGTGCGCCGATCTTCTTGAGCATCGCACCGTGCTTCCCGATAATAATGCCCTTATGGCTCTTTTTCTCACAATAAATCGTCGCGCTGATTTCTACCAGACCGTCGTCCCGTTCCTTCATGCGCTCCACCGCAACTGCGGTTCCGTGCGGAACCTCCTTGTCCAGCAGGAGCAGCATTTTTTCGCGTACAATCTCCGCCGCAAGCTGGCGCTCCGGCTGGTCACACAGCATATCATCCGGGAACAACTGTGGCCCCTCGATGGCGAATTTCTCAAATTCTTCGAACAGAATTTCGACATTCTCTCCGGTCGCCGCCGAAATCGGAACGACCGCGTCAAAATCGTGCTGCTGTGAATACGCGGCGATAACCGCGAGCAGGTCTTCGTTCTTCACAGTATCAATCTTATTGATAATCAGAATCGACGGCATGTGAAATTCCTTCATGCGGTCGATCAGCTCCTGCTCTGCCGGGCCAATTTGCGGCGTCGGCTCGACCACCAGCGCCGCAATATCCACATCCGACACGGTATCGCGCACAACCTTTACCATATAATCGCCCAGACGGGAACGCGGCTTGTGCAGACCCGGCGTGTCCTGAAAGATAAACTGGCAGTTTCCCCGGCTGATGACGCCGGTGATTCTGGTACGGGTCGTCTGTGGTTTATTGGATACAATCGCGATTTTGGCGCCGACCAGCTTGTTCAGCAGCGTGGATTTTCCCACGTTCGGGCGTCCCACAATCGAAATAATCGCACTCTTTTTTACACTCATGGTTTACTCCTCTTCTTCGCGCGTCAGTCCCAGCCCGCGCAGCACCGATTCCTCGTGTGCGCGCTGGAGTCTGCGCTCGTCCTCACTGCGCTCATGGTCGTAGCCGACCAGATGCAGCATGGAATGCACGGTCAAAAAGCCGCATTCCCGTTCGACCGAATGGCCGAACTCCGCCGCCTGCTCACAGGCGCGGTCATAATTTAAGATCATATCACCCAGAAACAGGGAGCCGTCCTCCGGATTGCGGTCAAACTCGATGTCCTCCGGCGGCTCTCCATTATAAAAATCCAGCATCGGGAAGGACAGCACATCCGTGACCATATCCTTATCCCGCTGCTCGGCGTTGATCTGCCGAATGGTTTCACTGTCGACAATCGTGACATCCACAAAGCTGTTGTCGGGCGCGTTTTCCTGCTCCAGTGCAGCACAGGCACAGCGGGTAACCAGTTCGGTCACCGCCTCCAGCTCCTTCAGCTCGGTTTCCGGTGTGATACGAATCCGATACTTCATCTGTCTGCCACTCACTTTCTCGTATTCTTGCTCCGAATCGCCTCCGCGCGATTGCGGCGCTGTTCCTTCTGTTTTTCGTACCGGTCATAGGCGCGGACAATGCGCTGTACCAGCTCATGACGGACAACATCGCGGTCGGTCAGCACGCACTGTGCAATGCCCTCGACATCCTTTAATACCTTCATCGCTTCCTTCAAGCCACTGACGCGCTCCCCGGGAAGGTCGATCTGTGTCACGTCGCCTGTCACGACCGCCTGGGAGCCAAAGCCGATGCGCGTCAGGAACATCTTCATCTGTTCCGGCGTCGTGTTCTGTGCCTCATCCAGAATGATGAACGAATCGTCCAGCGTGCGGCCGCGCATGTAGGCCAGCGGCGCCACCTCAATGCTGCCGCGCTCCAGCAGCTTGGCAAAGCTCTCCGCACCGAACATGTCAAACAATCCGTCGTACAGCGGGCGCAGATACGGGTCGACCTTGCTCTGCAAATCGCCCGGAAGGAAGCCCAGCTTTTCGCCCGCTTCGACCGCCGGACGGGTCAGAATGATGCGGCTGATTTTTTTATCGCGGAACGCAGACACCGCTGCTGCTACCGCCAGATAGGTCTTACCGGTACCCGCCGGGCCGATTCCCAGCGTGATCGTATTGTTGCGGATTGCCTCCAGATAGCGTTTCTGTCCGAGCGTCTTGGCCTTGATCGGCTTGCCCTTGGAGGTGATGCAGACGACATCCTTGCCCAGCTCCGTCACCTGATTTTCCCGTCCGTCACGCACCAGGCCGAGCACATACTGGACCGTCTGGGTTCCGATGCTCTCCCCACGCGCTGCCATCTGGAGCAGTGAGTGGATCGTCCGGCGCGCCAGCTCGACATTCTCGCTGTCCGAGCCGGAAATCTTCAGCTCACTTTCGCGGTTGACCACGGTGACATCCAATTCTTTTTCCAATACCTTCATATTCTCATCGAATGCGCCGAAAATGCCGATCAGCAGTTCGATCGCCTCGACATGCATGGACAGTTCTGCCATTTACGTTTCGCTCTCCTCGTTTTCCTGGGTTTCTTCTTCCTTCGGAAGGTCCTCCTCTGTCCGGCCGTCCTCGACCACTTCCCCGATCTGCTCATAACACCAGACCACGGTCTGTGCCGTCAGCACGCCGTCGCCCGGCTCCCACGCATAGTCCTCCTCAGACAGGCTGCCCTGCACAAGCTGCCGCCGTACCCGGTGCCGTGTGCCCGACCGGATGCAGCTCTGCATCCGTATTTCGTCCAGCGCCTGCTCCTTTGATGTATAATAGCGGCATGTCTCCGAATAGAGTGCAATCGGAAGTGTCAAATACTCATTCAGCCGAACAGAATGAATCGAGTATATTCTATCACAATTCTCCGGGAATGCACACTGCTTTCCGTAGAAATTTATACGAGTTTTTCCAATGCACAACGCATAGCGCGTCGTTTCCTTCCCCGTCAGGCTGGTCTTCTGTACCGTTTCCGGCATGACACAGGCGGCGGCATACTTGGTCTTTGCCCAGATGTCCGCCTCTGCGGTCACCAGCCGGTCACTTCCCCACTCCGTCTGCGTCTCCACCAGTGCATCCACCAGAAGCTGTCCCTTGACCACCGCGTCCCCGGGGATGCACTGCGCCGTACCGCGCCGGACAATCTGCTTCTCAATCACACCGTCCTTGACCGCCACGACGTCGCGCACTGTCACCTTATCTTCCACCTCCGGCGCCTCCTTCGCGGCTCCGGTCACCACACGCAGTACACTGCCCTCGACATTCGCCGCAAAGAAAGAGAGATCCTCCCGGGCACCGAGTACCGCCAGCCGCAGCTCCGCCGGCACAACATCCTCCGCACGCATTCCCGCGTGAATGCCCAATCCCTCCAGTTCCTGCATCACCGCGGTGCCGTCCACCCCGTCCGGGAAGCTGGTTTCAATCACCCAAATGCGCGTCCGCAGTTCAAAACAGGTCAGCAGAAGGACCAAAATCCCCGCCCACAAGCCAAACCGGAACCGATACCGCTTCCAGAGGAACGGCGCACCGATCCGCCGTGTGATGTGAACCCGGCAGCGTGTCCGCTTGCGCATTCTCCCCAGCCTGTGGAAATCCGCCGCGCTCAGCCGGATGGACATCTCGTCAATCTGTGTCCGGCGAATCTTTCTCGGCTGGATTCCTGCGAGGGCACAGCGGTTGAGAAACCGTTCCAGCTCCGCCCCCCGGATCCGCAGCTCAACCTCTCCACAAAACCAATGCAGCAGCTTTTCGAGCATGATACCCCCCTTTTCTTTCCATTCGTGATCGGCTCCCATCTCCTGCCGTTCTCCCTATCCCGTCAGAAGCTCTACCGATGCAATCGTCCCGCAGATCGAGAGCTCACTGGCATCCAGCGTCTGCAATTCCAGTCCATCCCCTGTGACACAGATGCGCAGGGCGCCACAGTGAATCTGCATCTCCTGTGGACTGTACAACGTGATCATGCACCGCCCGCTCAGCACAACCTTATGGTTCCCCTCTATTTCAATGGCCGGCATTCCCGCCGCCAGTTGCTGGATTCGTTCCATGCGCGCTCGCCTCCCGTTGATTTGTATGCGGTACGGGAGAAAAGATTGCCTGTCAGCTTTGTATAACTTATCAGAAAAACGATCGGAGGTATCCCTTTTGTCCTGTCTCTTCTCCATGGCAGCCTGTGCCCTGCTGCTTGTTTTGACCACCCTCTATCCCGCTGTCTGCTCCCAGGCCGTCCAGTCCGGTCTGGAGCTGTGCTTCACCCGCGCCATCCCCGCGCTGTTTCCGTTCTTTGTCGTCTCCGGTCTGACCATCCGCTGTGGGCTGTCCGACACACTCGCCCGGCTGTTGGCTCCCGTCATGCGCCTCTACCGTCTTCCCTCCTGCGGCATTTCCGCCCTGCTGCTGGGCGTACTCGGCGGCTATCCCACCGGCGCACAGACCATCGCCGAGCTTATGGCAAGCGGACGCTGTTCCCACGAGGACGGCGCCCGTCTGGTCGCCTTCTGCAACAATACCGGACCCGCTTTTCTGATCGGGATGTGCGGAAGCGGACTGTTTTCCTCTCCCCGCGTCGGCCTGTACCTCTATCTCACCCATCTGCTGTCCGCCTGCCTGCTCGGCCTGCTGTTTCGCGGAGGCTCCCGGACTGCACCGCTCCCTTCCCCGGCACAGCCGCTGCCGTTCGCCGCCTGCTTTACGCAATCCGTCCTGCAGGCCGGAAAAAGTATGCTGTGCGTCAGCGCGTTCATCCTGTATTTTTCTGTCCTGCTCTCCCTGCTCTCCGCTCTGGGCATTCTTCCGCTCCTCGCCGGTGCTCTGGCACAGCTGCTCCCCCTTCCCGCAGATGTGCTCCAGGCGGTCCTGACCGGCGGCATCGAGCTGACCTCCGGCCTTGCGGCTCTGGCTTCCTGCGACGCATCGCCGCTCATCCGCGTCAGCGTCTGCGCCGGGCTGTGTGCATTCGGCGGAGTCAGCGTTCTGTTTCAGTCCTCCGCAGCGGCGCCAGACCTCCCGTTTTCCCGTATCTTCCTCGGAAAACTGCTGCATTCGGTGTTCTGTGTCGCCCTCTCCCTCCTGCTCTTTCCGCTCTGTGGCCTGTGATTTCCACTGTTTTCTGCAATTTCACAGAAATTGAGGTGGAAACTGCGCGACAAATACGCTATAATAAAAAAATGATTGAAACGAAAAACAAGGAGAACGCTCATGTTCCGTTTATTCCGAAAGAATTATCTATACAGCAAAACGATTGAACCGCATTGCGCCTATTGTTCCCATTGTACGAAGGACAACGAACACCAGGGCGTTTGCGATCTGCGCGGAATCGTGGCATTGGCGGGACAATGCAGGAAATTTCAATACAATCCCCTGATGCGTGTTCCACCCAAGCCCGCCCGGATCCGCGGCCGCTTCTCCGACGAGGACTTTTTCTTCGAGGCGCGCACGCCGTCGGAGGAAGAAGACCCGCAGCCGGACTCTACGGAACCAGAGGAACCGACCGAAGAACACGCTTCGGATTCTGCGGAAATAACAGAGACAACCAACAAGGAGGATTCCAATTGAACTGGACAAAACGCATCGGATCAATCCTTTTGATCCTTTTTCTGACACTGACCCCATTGACACCGGCATTCGCCGTGGAAGACGAGGACACTTCCTCCACCACGGCCGAACAGACCGTATCCAACTCCGAGGAACCGACAGATTCCACGGAGGAGGATTCCGCCTCTTCCGACACGGAAAGCGAGGATGAGGAGGAAGTCCCCGAAGAAGAGGAAGAGGCACCGGATCTTGATCCAGCCATTGCGGTCAACGCCGGCGCTTCCATCTGTGTCAATGCCGAAACCGGCGAAATCATCCACGAGAACAACGCCAAAGAAAAAATGTATCCGGCATCGACCACCAAGATCATGACCGCACTGCTGGTTCTGGAAAACTGCGACGATCTGAGTGACACGGTCACCATGCAAACGATCGACTTCTCGGATGTCGAAAACGGCGCCAGCACCTCCGGTCTGCAGGTCGGAGAGACGGTGACGGTGGAAACCCTGCTGTATTGCCTGATGCTGCCGTCCGGCAACGAGGCGGCCAACGCACTGGCCCGTTACATCGGCGGCGACGTCGAATCCTTTGCGAAAATGATGAACAACCGCGCAGATGAGCTCGGCTGTGTCAATACACACTTTGTCAACCCCAATGGCCTCCACAACGATGACCATTATACCTGTGCGTATGACCTGTATCTGATTGCACAGGCGGATATGCAGTTTGAGGCCTTCCAGACGATCGTCAACACCGCACAGAAAAAACTGCCTGCCACCAACCTGCAGGAGGAACGCATCGTCTATACCACCAACGAACTGATCCGCAGCCGCTGGGCCTCCATTTATTATGATTACTGTTACGGTATCAAGACCGGTCACACCACGCCGGCCGGCTATTGCTTTGTCGGCTATGCGAAAAACGAAGATGCCGGACTGTCGTATTATTCTGTGGTGTTGGGCTGCGATTTTGACGACGAAGCGGCCTATGCCGGAAGCTTTGTCGAGACCAAGGCAATGTTCGAGTGGGCCTTCTCCAAGTTCTCGCTGAAAACAGCGGCCTCCGGTGGCGATGCGATCACCGAACGCAAAGTCCGTCTGGGCAAGGACAAGGACACCATCACTCTCGTCACAGCGGAGGATGTCTCGGTCCTGCTCCCGCGCGATGCAGATATCTCCATGCTCGACGTGACCGTGGAGGCCGAGGAAAGCTACGACGCACCGATCGCCGTCGGCGATACGCTCGGAACGGTTACCTATTCCTATAACGGAACCGAACTCGCTTCCACCGATCTGGTTGCCCTGACCAGCATCGAACGCTCGCAGCTGCTGTTCTATCTGGATCAGCTCCGCAACTTTCTGCTCTCCTCCACCTTCCTCGTGATTGTGGTGGTCATCATCATTCTGCTGGTTGTCCTGCTTGTCATCCGCGCCATCTTCCATCGGAGAAAGCGCCGCCGCAGACTCCGTCAGACAAAGGGCGGAAAGCGCCGCAAATAATCCTTGACCATTTCATCTGCTGTTGCAGGCTCTGTATTTCTACAGAGCCTGTAATTTTTTTCGCCCAACCGTTGACAGACTCCTACTGCATGTATATAATGTACTTGTTCAATAAGTACAATAAGTACAGAAAAGGTGGTGAGTTATGGAAATTATCATCAGCAACAATGCCAACAAACCGATCTATGAGCAGATCACATCCCAGATCAAGGCGATGATCATGAGTGGGGAGCTGGAGGCCGGAGAGGCCATCCCTTCCATGCGTGCCTTGGCGAAATCCATCCATGTCAGTGTCATCACAGTACAGAAAGCCTATGAGGATTTGCAGCGGGATGGTTTTATCGAGACTACCGTCGGCCGGGGGAGCTTTGTATCCGCACAGAATAAGGAATTCTATCAGGAGGAACAACAGCGTATTGCCGAGGAACACTTGCAGGCAGCGGCAGAGATCGGACGGGTCAATAACATTTCTCTGGCAAAGCTGACGGAACTGTTGGCCCTATTTTATGAGGAGGACGAATAACATGGAAAACATTTTAGAATTGCAGCAGGTTTCCAAAACCTTTCCCAACGCTGACTTTGTGTTGGACAACGTGTCCTTTTCCCTTCCCTATGGGACGATCATGGGATTTGTCGGGGAAAATGGCGCCGGAAAGACCACAACCATCGGCTGTATTATGAATACTCTCTCCAAGGACAGCGGAACGGTCAAGCTGTTCGGAACGGAAATGCAGGAGGAAGATACGGCTTTGCGGGAGAAAATCGGCATTGTATACGATGGAGACAACTTCCCTCCTTATCTGACGGCGGAAGAGGTATCGCAAATCATGCAGGGGATGTATGCAAACTGGGACCCGGCTCTGTTTCACCAATACTTACAGAGGTTTCATCTTCCGCCCAAGCAGAAGATCAAGGGCTATTCCCGCGGGATGACGATGAAGCTGGCGATTTCGGCCGCGCTGTCCCACCACCCGCAATTGCTCATTTTAGACGAAGCGACGAGCGGACTGGACCCGATTATGCGGGATGAAATCTTAGATGTCTTCCTGGATTTTGTACAGGAGGAGGATCATTCCATCCTTCTGTCCTCCCACATCACGAGCGATTTGGAAAAAATCGCCGATTATCTCACCTTTATTCACGGGGGAAAACTCATTTTGACGGAAACCAAGGACAATCTGATGTATCATTATGCCGTCCTGCGCTGCCGGGAAAGCCAGTTCCTTGCGCTGGACCCTGCGGATATCCTTGCCTATCGGAAACGGGACTTTCAAATCGATGTGTTGGTATCCGATGGAAAGGCTGCACAGCGAAAATACAAAGATGTCATTGCCGACCATGTTTCCATCGATGAAATCATGCTGTTACTGGTGAAGGGGGAACGAGTATGAACGGACTTTTGAAAAACAACTTTTATGCCATGCGCTCCAACGGGAAGGTATTTTCGATTCTAATGGTACTGCTGGGTATTTTTGCGGTGGCAATGGACAACGACGTCCAGACGCTGATCGACGGCTATATGCTGTTGGGAATGATCGGATTTTCCCTGTGCGCACTGACCACTCCGTACAAGGAAAACGTCGGCAAGTGGAGCAAATACAAGCTGACGACACCGGTCAAACGGTCGCAGATCGTGAGCAGCTACTACATCAGTCAGCTCCTGTGGCTGTTGGTCGGTATGATTTTTGCCGGCGTCGGCGTAAGCCTCTCGATCGCACTGCACGGTTATCCCTTTGACCGAAACACCGATCTCCTCATGCTGTTTGTCGTTGGAATTTCGATCAGTCTGTTCATGGGCGCGATCTTTTTCCCGCTGTTCTATTTGTGCGGCGAGGAGCGAAGCGAGGTCTTCCTGGTCATCAGCGGGCTGTGTGGATTCGGCATTGTGCTCGGCCTCTCCACCCTCATCAATATACTGTTCCCACACATGACAACCTTCCAGATCATCTTGGGAGCTGGAAGCATTTTGCCTTCGCGCTGTTCGCCTTCCTTCTCTCCTATCCGCTGAGCATCTGCCTTTTCCGGAAAAGGGAATATTAAACACGAAAAAAATTCCTCATCGGATTTGCCATTCTCTGCGGTTCCGATGGATGCGAAAGAAACAATTGTAATAGCAAAAACGCTGGGAATGCAGGAGATCCTCCTGCTTCCCAGCGTTTGTATTTGTTTCTTTACTCCCAGTATGCCTGCAAGCCGCCTGGAACCTTGTCCTTCATATACTGATATTCAATCGTGCCGTCCGTTCGGTCAAGGTAACCGTCATAGGTCGTTGCGACACCGTTCTTCTGCACAATCGGATCACAGCAATCCAAAATACGTGAGGCGACCGCACCGGCCAGGATATCATCGAACTGGGACGAATCCGCGACGGTAACATACTGCTCCTCCTCATCCTCCGCCAGGGAAACGGCGTTTTTGAGTGTTTTATCCTCCACCTTATCCGGATAATAGCAAAGCGTGATGGATTTCACATCGGATGTGGTAAAGCGGGTCACCGAAATCCCCTGCTTTTTCAGCAGCTTGATCGTCGCTTTCTCACACGCATAGACCGGAATGTTGTATTCCGCGCGGCTGTCACAGGCGAGCGAATGCATTCCAGGGGCAGCGTTGGCCTTCCGTGCCTCCCATGCGCCGGATGGCAGCGTATGCAGCATCAGGACCGGCGGATGCCCGGTGACATACTCCACCGTCAGCTGCATGGATTCCTCACGCAGCGTGTCCAAAATCTCTGCGGCGGCCTCCTGATCCTCGATCAGGTCACCGGCACACTCGGCCTGCGAGCTGCTTTCCACCAGCAGCATCTCCACCTCAGAGGTGTTCACCCGCGCTGCCGGTGTGCGGCTTTGCAGATATTCCTCGGAAAAGCGGACCTCCGCTGCGCGCTTGGTCAGTACGTTGTATTCTTCACTGAGGTCGTCGCTTGCCAAGTAGAACGCACGGACAAAGGTGCTTCCATCCTTGAGCCGGAACACCACGTCGTATTCCGTATTGTCTGCAAGTGTCTCACGATAGTCGCGCATCGACTGCACACCGCGCTGTGCCATCGAATAGATCTCATCGATGCTGTGGGAATCGGTGAGCAGGCTGCCCTCGATTTCCTCCAGCAGCGCTTTCGTCATGCCGGAAGCCGGCGAAGTGCTATCTTCCCACCGGTCATATTCCCGTGTGGTCAGGGCAGCGTCCACAGAATAGATATCCGCCGCGGCAATCTCACTGCGGGACGGCAGGGTAACATTGTACTGTGTAATATCCACGTGCATTGCGCCGACCACGACGGCCGCCACAACAATATATAACCACAGAGAAAGCTGATGCGAAAACATTGCCCGGAAGTCCAGTGCGAACACAATTTCAATCACACACTGGGCGAAGATCACACCGGCTGCCATGCCGACAAACATCATCACCCACACATCCGTCATCCACAGCAATATCCAGCCCAGGATAACTCCACACAACGTCATCGCGAGGTACTTAATTGGCAGACGCAGTCCGCGGAACACAATTGCATTTCCCGTGCGTTCGCTCTTTCTCTGTCGGTATAGCACTGCGGCCAGAGCCAGCAGAACAGCGGCCGCCAGCACATAGGCCAGTGAAATGACCAACACATTGTTATACTGATAGATCGTCCCGTTGGAAACCCGTCCGACGATCCCCAAAGGCTCATCCACGCCTACGACATCCGGCATATACCGCATCGCGTTCCAATGATGCTTCCACGGGCCGAGCCAGCTCATATCCCGGTTGCGAATCAACAGCAGACGCGCCGGATAGAACGTCTGAAACAGGATAAGAATGCTTTTCCACAGGGCGTATCCCCCCACCTGCAGCCCAAAGTTGACGACCAATGACGCAAGCGTACTGCCACACAGGATGCAGGCCAGGACGGAAATCGCATATACCACCGCGAAAAGTCCCAGCTCCACCACAGTCTTTTGCAGCAGCAGAACAACAATCAGACACTCCCCATGACCTTTGACAGTATACAACAGGCACAGCAGAATCAAATTAATAACATAGGCCGGAACAACCGTAAGAATCCCGGTCAAGCTCTGTTTCCAGAACAGCTCCCAGCGGCTCAATGGCAGGGCGTGATAAAAATCCGTCTGCTGCTTCACATGCAGATAATGGAACACCGTCGTGGCCGCGATAACCGCGAGAAGTCCCAACATGAGAATAGTCCAGGAAGAGGCATACAATCCTCGAAGCAACTCTTCGAGAATTTCCTGATCGCTTAGACTGTCGATCTGCAGCTCCAGTGCCTGCATCGACACAAAACTGACTCCCGGCATTGCAGCCAGCAGGACAAAAAAGCTCAGAATGCAAAGCGGAAACTGGCGGTGCAGCTCTCTGCGAAGCAGTATAGAAGTTTTAGATGCCAACTTCTTCTGACTCATAGCCATTCACCTCCATTTCGGTAAGGAAAATCTCTTCCAATGACAGCGGAAGCTGCTCACAAAAGAGCATCGGCACCTTGTTCAGGCATGCCTCCGCCTGTTCTTTCGTTCCGCGGACTACAGCGGTGCGCAGCCGTCCGCGCGTCTCTGTCTTGACCAGCGGCAATCCCCGGAACAGATTCTTCGGCTCTACCGGGCTTTCACTGACATACTGGATTTTTTGCATCTGCTTTCGTACATCATCCACACGGCTGGAAAACACCAGCGCACCGTTGTGAAGAAGCCCGACGCAGTCCACCAGGTTTTCCAGCTCCTGCAGGTTGTGCGAGGTGAGTACCACGGTCATCCCGCGCTCCTCCACATCGCCAATCAGGAGCTTTTTGATTTTCTGTCGTGAGGATGGGTCCAGTCCGTCAAATGCCTCATCGCAGAACAGATAGTCCGTCCCCGCGCAAATCGCAAATGCCATATACACCTGCCGGCGCATTCCTTTGGAAAACAGGCGCAGACGGACATTTTCCTCCAAACGCAGTTCGGATAAAAGCGCCCGGCAGCGCTCGATATCAAAATTCGGATACAGCATCGCGTAATACTTCATCATCTCCCGCGGCGTGCTGCCGGAAAAATAGTACTGCTCGTCCGAAACCATAAAGCAGCGCCGCTTCTGTTTGGTATTCTCAAAAAGAGATTCCCCATCCAGCCGGACCATGCCGCGATCCGGCTTCAAAATACCAGATAACGTGCGCATCAGCGTGGATTTCCCCGCGCCGTTCGCGCCAATCAGCCCGTAAATCGAGCCATCTGCAATTTCCATGGAAATGCGATTCAGTGCGACCATGCGCCCAAACCGCTTCCGTACCTTTGTCACCTCAATCATAGTCCAATCCCCCCAACAGTGAACAGAACATCTGTTCACATTCCTGTTTTGTTGCACCGATCTCTTTTGCCTCCCGGAGCAGGGTTTCCATCCGGCTGCGTATATTCTGCATCATCCGTCCGCGCACATCCGCTTCGCCGGAAACAAAGTTGCCCCGTCCGCGAATCGAATAAATTTCCCCGCGGCTGAGCAGCTCACTGTATGCCTTCTGGATCGTATTCGGATTGACCGATAAATCCATCGCCAATTGACGGACGCTGGGAAGCTGATCGTCTTCCACCAGCACCCCGCGTGCCATGAGCCGCTCCAGTCCCTCCACGACCTGCTCATACACCGGCCGCGGATCGTGTTTGTCCAAGCACAGCACCGTATCCCTCCTTCTCCAGCTCTCAACTGTACTATAACAGTTGGTACACTAAATATACCATAGTTCTTCCTCTGCTGTCAATCCTTTCTTTCCCTCTACCAGTAAATATGGTATACTAAGAAACACGAGAGAAAGCGAGGTCGCTGACTATGGTTGAAATCGGAAACGAATGGGATACACTGCTGCAGGAGGAATTTGAGCAGGCGTATTATCTCCAGCTCCGGGAATTCCTCAAGGCAGAATACAAAGCCGGGCCGGTGTATCCACCGATGCGCGATATTTTCAACGCGCTGAAATACACCTCCTATTCGGATGTAAAGATCGTCATTCTGGGACAGGATCCGTATCACGGTCCCGGTCAGGCACACGGCATGTGTTTTTCCGTCCGTCCGGGAGTCCCCATGCCGCCATCCCTGCAAAATATCTTCAAGGAGCTGCATGACGACATCGGGATCTTCACGCCGCCGACCGGCTATCTGGTCCCTTGGGCACGGGAAGGCGTTTTACTGATGAACACGGTTCTGACGGTCCGCGATGGACAGCCCAACTCCCACAAAAACCAGGGCTGGGAGCGGCTGACCGATCGCGTCATCTCCCTGCTCGGACAGCGGGAGCAGCCGATTGTATTCCTGCTCTGGGGTTCGCACGCCCGCAAAAAGAAAGAGCTGATCACGGCGCCGCAGCATTTGATTCTGGAATGCGCCCATCCGTCTCCGCTTTCCGCCCACCGCGGCTTTTTCGGTTGCCAGCACTTCTCACAGGCAAACCAATTCCTGTACGACCACGGGATCGAACCGGTCGATTGGAACGTCGTCAACAGCAAGCCGGAAAACGGGTAAGCACACCGAAGGAGGGTTCCCATGCCGTATTGTCTCAGAAGTCCCAACCAATATATTCAGGGCAGCGGTCTGCTGCGTGAGCTGTATCCGCACCTCTCCCCCTTTGGTTCCCGTGCGCTGTTCCTCATCAGTCCTTCCGGTCAGAAACGGCATCAGGCGGATCTGGTTTCCAGTCTGGATGCCGCCGGCTTTTCCTACCGCTTTGAGCCGTTCTCATCCGAATGCTGTGCGGAGGAAATCCGGCGGCTGGGTACGCTTGTCCGCTCCGGCGGCTGGAACCTGATCGTCGGCGTCGGCGGTGGGAAAATCCTCGATACCGTCAAGGCGGTCGGGCATTCCACCGGTCTTCCGGTTGCCATCCTTCCAACGGTGGCATCCACCGATGCGCCGTGCAGTGCGCTGTCTGTCCTCTATCACAGGGACGGAACCTTTGACCGGTATCTGTTCCTTCCCCGAAGCCCGGAGCTTGTTTTGGTTGATACCGACGTGATCGCCCACGCACCGGCTCATCTTCTGGCGGCGGGCATGGGCGATGCGCTCTCCACCTATTTTGAAGCGCGTGCGGTACGCCGTTCGGGAGCAGACAACCAGGTTTCTGCCAAACCCACCGAGGCCGCCTTCGCCCTCGCCTCCCGCTGCTATGAACTATTGCTGGAGTATGGGCCGGATGCGATGCAGGCAGTACAGTCACACACCGTGACGCCCGCGCTGGAGCATATTATTGAAGCAAATATCTATCTCTCCGGTGTCGGCTTTGAGAGCGGCGGGCTTGCCGCGGCGCACGCCCTCCAGAAGGGGCTGACGCTTCTCCCAGAGCTGCACGAAAAAACACACGGGGAAAAAGTCGCGTTCAGCACGTTGGTCCAGCTCTGTCTGGAGCAGGCACCGGCGTACGAACTGCAAACCGTTCTGGACTTCTGTCATGCGGTTGGGCTGCCGACCTGTTTCCGTGATCTGGGTGCGGAAGCCGTCCCAGCGGAACGCTGGGAGAATGCCGCCGCGTTCACCTGCCGTCCCGGCATGACTATCCATCATCTGCCGTTCCCGGTCACGGAAGAGACGCTGCTTGCGGCCATCTACCGTGCCAATGAAATTGGACAGCATTGAGCGCGTCACGGCTTGGAAAATACCTTCTTTGCTGCAAAAACCGCATTTAATACCTTCGGAAACCCGGTATAGGGAATGCATTGCAGAAAGATCTCGATGATCTTTTCTTTTGGAATCCCCACGTGCAGGGCGGCGGCGATGTGAACCTCCAATTGGGCCTCACAGCCTCCCGCCGTCAGCAGACTGGCAAGGGTAATCATTTCCCGTTCCGGCAGTGAGAGCGTCGGGCGATCATAAATGTCCCCGAATGCAAATTCGACAAGGTACCTCCCCAGGTCCGGGGCAATGTCACGCAGCGACTGAATCACCGCTTCCCCGCCTGCTCCGTCAATTTGGGCCAGGTTCCGGCTGCCAATTTCCAATCGATTCTTTTCCATTTCAAAATGTCCTCCTTGTGATTGATAGAACAAGCATAGACCCTCGAGTATACTCGAAGTCAAGCCCCCTGCGGAAGAAAGGTGAACCTATGACGATCGGAGAATTTTCCAAACAAACTGGAATTTGTGCATACACCCTGCGGTTTTACGAAAGCAAGGGGCTGATCCGCGTCAAACGCGATTCCGGCGGCCGGCGCGACTACGATACAAACGATGTGGAATGGGTTCAATTCCTCCAGCGGTTGAAGGATACCGGAATGCCGTTAAGGGAGATCAAGCAGTATGCCGATCTGCGGTACCTTGGCCCCGACACGATGGCGGAACGGATGCAGCTTCTGCAAAAGCACCGCGAGACCGTTTTGGCCCAGCAGAAAAAATGGGCCGTGTATCTCGAAAATCTGGATCACAAAATTGACCTCTATCGGCAGGAGCTGGCGAAACGATAAAACCTCTGCACGAAAAAAGGACATGCCGTGCGCCTTTGCGCTCACCGCATGTCCATTTCTTTTGTCGTTTTTACCGATCCATCTGTTCGACGACCAGCGGGATATCACGCACAGTCTTTGCCGTCGGATAGTCCCTCTCCACTGCGCCAAAGCCATACGCGGCAAACAGGAACGGGATCTCTGCCTCCGCACAGGCATCTGCATCCCCCTGCGTGTCGCCGATATAAATGACATTCTCCAATCCGTTTCGCTCCATCAGGGTGCGGATGGTCTTGCCCTTCGAGGTTCTTGTATCGCCATAACACAGGAAATCTGAAAAATATCCTCCCAAATCCCCACTCTCCAGCAAGATATCAATATAGCCACATTGGCAGTTGGATACAATATATAAAGGGCAGCGCTTCTTCAGCGCCACGAGCATCTCACGAACCCCGTCAAAGACAATCCCAGGATTGTGCCGCAGGCTCTCCAGCTCTGCATCAAAGCACCGTTCTCCGTACTCCAGCGCCTTTTCCTCCGGATATTCCGGGAACAGCGCGAGGTAGATATCCGTCATCGGGCGTCCAAACATGCTGCTGAGCTTTTCAAACGGCCACTGTGTCCTCACGCCGGTCAGGTTGTATTTCGCTTCGAACCATGCATCGCCGACCTGCTTTCTGGCATCCCACAGGGTTCCGTCTACGTCAAAAATAATTCCATCTAACATAATTGTTCCATCCATTCCTGTCTTTTTTTTCAGTAACAGTATAGCGTAACTTTCCCCATCTGACAATGTATTTCGTACAGGAATCCGCTTTCTGCGCATAATCCAAAGAAAATTCACCCATAATCCAAAGGAAGCGTCTCCCCTTCGGGTGCTGCCGGTGATCGTTTGTTTTCTTTTCCTTACAAACCGATTGCACTTATGTTACTTTCGGGTTTCATGTCTGTTACTCTCTTCGGTTTCTTTCTCCAAAATTCAGAAAGAAATTGCGACAAATTGCGTCTATTTTAACAAAAATGTAAAATCTCACGGCGAATTTTGCAAGTTTTCCGAAAAACACTTTGAAAATTTGCAAATTATGATATAATAGATTTTACATAGGGAGGGCATTCCATGAGCTTTATTAAACCTGTTTTAATTGCAGTCCTTGTGGTGTTGACTGTACTCATTATTATAAAGGCAAACCGATTTGCAACCTCTGGCCCCTCGGAGCAGACGGGTTCCCAACCGAAGCCAAGGCCGAAGCGGCAATCGCCTGCCAACATCGATTTTTACATCGTCTACGTTGGCCGCCGGATTCCGGTTACCCATTATCCGTTCACCATTGGCAGCCGCAGTGACAACGACCTCGTGATCACCGACTCCACCGTATCCCGCAAACATGCAGAACTGTTTCTAAAGAATGGACATGTCTGTCTGCGCGACCTCGGTTCCCTGAACGGTACGCTTGTCAACCGCGTTTCCCGCTCGGAAGCAACGATTGTCGGTGGCGAGAAGGTTCAGTTCGGTAAGACGATCGTCCAGATCGAGCGCGCTTACGGCGACGAGGTCAGCGACGAAACGCAGTTTATCCGGAGGTAATCCGATCATGTCCAAAAAGCAAATGAAAAAGAAAAAAAATGCAGGGACAGCAAAAATGAAACAAAACGCGGGAACACAACCAGTGTTCCTGTTCGTTTTATTCCAGATAGTTGCGTTCCTCACGGTATACAGTATGGGGCGCGGTACAGCCTATCTCTATATGCTGGCACCGCTCGCCGTCATTGTATTCGGTGGCTGGATCCTCGTCTATCTGATCCATGCGGAGACCGCATTTTTCCTGAACGCCGCCCTGCTCCTGACCTTCGGCACGATGATCCAATGTATGCTCATGTCCGAAGATGTCATTCCGAAAACGCTGATGATGCATTACATCGCCGCAGCGGTTGTCGGTGTCATCGCCGGCTTCCTGTACAAACGTCTGCCGATCATTGCCTCTGCACGGGGCACGATGTTCTTCCTGATCATCTCCGTGCTGTTTTACGTTCTGACCCTTCTGCTCGGCGCGGCTGCCGGCGACGGCGTTACCAACTGGCTCTCCGTCGGCTCGTTTACCTTCCAGCCGTCCGAGTTCAACAAGGGCATTTACGTCCTGATCCTCGCGGGCCTGTTGTGTACGAAGGAAAATCCAGGACGGAAGCGTATTTCGGTGGCTCTGCTCATCACCCTGATTAATCTCGGTTTTCTCGGTATGCAGGGTGAGTTTGGTACGTTCCTTCTGATCCTCTGCACGTTCCTGTGCATGGTTTTCCTGTTCGTACCGGATATCCGTGTGTTCGGCGGAATCTTCGCCTTCCTGGCCGGCTGCTGTGCCGCCGTGGTCGGACTGTGTGCGCTCTTCCTCCGTGTGACCGGCGGAGAGAGTAACATCGGTTTCCTCGCTTTCGGCCTGCGCCAGATTCACAAAATCCAAAACCGTTTTATCTATTGGCTCGATCCGACCAGCGATGCGCAGGGCGGAGGCTATCAGATTTTGCAGGCGCGCAAAGCGCTACTGAATTCCAACCTGTTCGGCAGTGAGACAACCACCTCACTCATCAATCCGACCAACGATATGGTATTCCCGGCGCTGACCGAGCGCTGTGGCCTGCTCATCGCATTGACCGTCTGCCTGCTGTTCGGACTTCTGCTGATCCGCGGCACACGCGTTTATTTCAACTGCACCGACCGGTATCATCAGGCTGTTGCCGCTGGACTGACGATCCAGTTGATCCTTCAGGCTTTCATTATCATCGGCGGCTCGATTGGCCTGCTGCCGCTCACCGGTATTACCCTGCCGCTGATTTCCCGCGGCGGCTCATCTCTGATGTCAACATTCGTTTTTCTGGCGGTGATCCTTGTGATTTCCTCCGGAAATCTCTGGGACGGAAGGAGGGACTATTCCGACTATGCACTTAAGCTTCAAAAAAAGAGTTCAATGCATTCTGAGCGCTTGTCTGCTCTGCGCCATCGCTTTGGGCGTCGGCCTTCTGTGGACGACGCTGGGGAATCCGGAGAGTCGTAAGGAAGCGGCAGCGGAAACCGCTCAGCGAACCTACAAACGCGGTACGATCTATGACCGCGACGGCAATCGGCTGAACTATTCCAAAAAGGTCGGCGGAAAGCGGTATTACCGCGGCGGCCGCGCCTATTCCACACTGACCGGCTTTTTCTCCCAGACCTATGGCTCAATGGGGATTGAGAAGACCTTCAATACCGATCTGGTCTCCTATCGCAGCGTGACCGGCAAGAAAGAGGGCTGCAGCATTGAGCTGACGACCAGCACCGCCCTGCAGCAGGCCGCATACAATGCGATCTCGGATATTCCGGACGGCGCCGCCGTTGTGCTGGATGTCAAGACCGGCGAGATCCTGGCAATGGCTTCTACCCCGACCTATGATCCGGAAACCGTCGACAGCACCTGGGATGATTTGTGTGAAATCGACGGCCTGTTCCTGCCAAATGCCTACAAGAACACCTTTGCACCGGGTTCTGACTTTAAGATCATCACGGCCTGTGCCGTCATTGACAACGGTGTGGATGGCGAAACGGTAGAGGACAATGGCTATATGACCTTTAAAAACGGTCAGACCATTACCAACTACAACGGCAACGCCTACGGCACACTGGATCTGGACGATGCGATCAAGTTTTCTTCCAATGTCTACTTCATGCAGAAGGGTCTGGATATGGGCGGCGACGCGCTGGAGAAGAGCATCCGCAAGTTCTTGATCGGTGACAGCATCGAGCTGGACTTTACCACATTGAAATCCACACTGAATTTCGAAGATTATTCGGATCAGGTGGTCGCTTCCATCGCGTTCGGACAGGGTCAGACGGAAGTCTCCCCGCTTCAGATGGCAATGGCCGCACAGGCGATCGCCAATGACGGCGTGATGCTCAAGCCCTATCTGATCCAGAACATCCGCACACCGAGCGGTTCGGTGAAGTCCGAGGGAGAAACCGAAATCCTGAGCGATTCGGTCACCTCCAAGGAAACCGCAGACCGCGTCACGAGTGCAATGACGTTGGCAGCCGAGCGCTACGGCTTTGGCTACATCGGCCCGGAGGGCTGGGATGTCGCGGCAAAGACCGGCACGGCGGAAACTGGAAAGAGCTACAACGGCTGGGTCGTTTCGTTTGCCCCGTCGGAGGATCCGAAATACGTCGTCGTCGTCATGGCGGCCAACCAGGAGGAAGACGGTATTTACTACAAATACGCCGTCGATCAGATCTATGACGCTCTGGCGGACTATGACCAGCTTCGGGATTATTCCAGCGATTCAGAGGATTCCGATTAACCATAAATACAAGAAGAAAAACAGCCTGTTGAGTGACTCAACAGGCCGTTTTGTTTTTTGGGGACAATCGTTCCGCCCGAACCGCTGTTCCAGCCGGACTGTCCTCCGGTACCAACTTACGCGAGCTTAAAGGACTCACAATCCGTGCATTTGGTTTCGGTCGGGTTCATCTCGTGGGTGCCAACCTGGATGCTGTCCAGAGCGCAATAGTTGCCCTCCGAGCAATGGTTTGCACACTGGCTTACACTACAGCGAATCGACTTGTTAGCATGACATTTCATAAGAAAAGTCCTCCTTTTGCGTTTTACACAGCAAACACAAAAGATCATCCCGCAGACGATCGTTTTCTGCTTGCTGTGTTTCGTCCTTAGTATGGACGCCGGGTTCCACTTTTATTCCGATGTCACCAACTGATTTTGCCGGTCATACAGCGCCTGCTCTACCATAGTTCGGAATTCCTCCCATCGGTTTTCCGTAATCAGGGTATGCGGGCAGATTTTCCCAGAAAAGTCCTGATGCTTTTTCACATCGTCCACCGTCAAATCGTATTTGTCCAGCAGATAGGCCACCAACACGGCGGCATTGTGTAGGGTCTGGTTAAAATCGCTCCCCTCATTCACACACAGCTCAATGCCAATTCCATTGCGGTTTCCACCTTCCCGGCGGATGTTATCCCCTGCATGAAACGCGGTTTCCTTATCCGGAATGTGATGATATACCTCGGTTTCATCCACCGTATAATGCCACGAAAGCGAATGATTCTTCGCGTATGTATGAAGATATTCGTCGTGCGCCTGCGCGGTTGCATTGGGCTCTGTGTTGTCCGTCTCATGGATCGTGATATAATGAATTTCGCGTTCTTTTCCGGTGCGTCCCTGATAGCCGATGGGAAGAAAATTCGTCGTTATCTTTAAATTTTCGATCTCTGTCGGGCAATCCGACTCGATCTCCTCAGTATCGGTATCATAGATCCCCTGGATATAAACCGCCTGATAGACACAGTACGCCGCGAAAACCGAGAGCGCCGCAGCAAGAACCAGCCAGGCCAGTGCGCCTTTTGTCTGTTTTTTCTTTCTCCTGCCCCGACGGCGCCGTTGCTTGCGAGCCATGCTTCCCCCACCTTCCCGTTTGCCGAGTTTCTTTCTGGTCTCTATTGTAATATAAATTTCACGTTTTGACATCCCCCGACAAAGGAATTTCTTTTTCGCGCCCCATTCCACCCGGTGTTTTCCCTACAGTATATTTCTCTGCCGCCTTTTTATACGTTGTCCCGACAAACCAAAATGGCTGCCGGACGGGCAGCCATTTTGGGTAGGATGTTTCTCGAAAGATAAAAAAGATGGTTTATCCGTAGACCTGCTTCATTTCCTGCATGTCCGCCATAACTGCGCCTTTCTTTCCGATGGTCAGCGCCGCATAGCGGGACGAGAAACGAATCATCTCCTGAAGCTCCGCTTCCGTCAGCTCATCCAGCTTTTCCAGTGTGCACGACTTCTGCACCAGCTGGAACAGGAACGATCCGGCAAACGAGTCGCCCGCTCCGGTCGTATCCACAATGTGTTCCACCGAAATGGCCGGAATATGCGCCATCGCACCGCGCGTATACACACTGGAACCGGCGCCGCCCTTGGTCAGAATCAGCATGCGGCAGGGACCGGACAGGAGCTTTTCTGCCGCCTCCGCCTCATCCGCACAGCCGGTGACAAACTCCAGCTCGTCATCCGACAGCTTGATTACATCGGCCATCGGCAAAAATTCACGGATGGTCTTCTGACACGCCGCCGGCGAATCCCACAGCGGCAGGCGGACATTCGGATCAAAGCTGACGATGACCCCTTTCTGCCGCGCCAGCTCGATCAACCGCTCATGCGCCTTACGCACCGGCCAATCCACCAGATCGACCGAACAGAAGTGCAGGATTCCGGCGTCCGCCAACATGTCCTCCGTAATCTGCTTCGGGGAGAGAAACAGATCGGCACTCGGATTGCGGAAGAAGGAAAACTCACGGTTTCCGGTTGCATCCAGCGAGACAAAGGCCAGACCGGTGTTCGCCTTCTTTGTTTTAAACACATAGGTCGTGTCCACACCATTGGTCTTGAGTACGTCAATGATGTGTTCTCCAAAGGCATCGTCGCCAACCTGTGACACCATCACGCCGCGTCCGCCCAAACGGCTGACCGCCGCCGCAACATTCGCCGGTGCACCGCCTGCCACGCGTTCAAAATGGGTGACCTCACGCAGGGCACAGCCCCGCTCTCCCGGTACAAAATCAATCAGCAGCTCACCGATTGCAACCACTCTTTTCATTGTGTCTTCCTCCTTTTGTATGTTACGCCCATTGAAATGTCATGGGACGCATATCATAAAGCTGAACGGCGCCCTGTCCGTCAATAGCCAGGGTATCGGCCTTCGTCGGATAGTACCGTGTGCTCATCGTCTGTTCCCCGCCGTTGACAAACAGCTCCAGCGATGTCGTATCGATCAGCAGTCGCAGATGGATCAGCCGATCCAGCGGAAGCACACGCTGGGTACGTCCATAGCCTGCGTTTTCACTGAGTGTCAGTGTCAGCAAACCATCGTCCCAGTGGATGACGGCATCGTCCTTCCCGATGGAAAGATGCAGGGAATCGCCGGTGTTGTCCAGCAGGAGGTCCGTCCCCTCGCCCAGCGCAAGCTGGGTGTGACCGGAGAGGGTTTCGGTTCTGCCGTTTTCGCGCAGCTCTTCCAGCTCCCGCACCGGAGCGGCAAACACCTTCCCTTCCTTCCAGTGAAGCTCCCGCGGCACGCTCATGCAATGTTGCCATCCGGACTGCTCTGCCGTCGGGTTGGTGTATGCCGCATCCGGCATTCCCATCCAGCCGATCACAATCCGCCGTCCATCCGGTGCGACAAACGTCTGTGGGGCATAATAGTCAAATCCGACATCGGATTCCACATAATCCCCCAACGTATACGCTCCGCGGAAATCCCCATACAGCGGGAAGTATCCACAGGAATAGACGTTTTGATATTTGCAGCCGTCCTGTTCCAATCCCTGTGGCGACAGGGAGAGAATCCACTGCCCGTCCACACAGAACAAATCAGGGCACTCCCACATATAGCCGAAGACATCCGGGGTGGTGATGGTATTGCACAGCGACCAGTGCAGCCGGTCCCTGGATGCATAGACCAGCAGTTCTCCGCGGTCGCGCTTGGTACGGGCGCCCAGTACCATATAATAGGTGTCCTCCTGCTTCCATACCTTCGGGTCACGCACATGGCAGCTTACATCCGCCGGATAATCTTTGTTCTCCATCAGCAGCATTTTGCTTTCGATGTGGACGCCATCGCGGGTGATGCCAAGCGCCAAATTGTGGCCGCGGCCTTCGTAGACATAGTCATAGTCGCCGGCATACTTGACGTTTCCGGTATAGTAGAGATACAATGCATCGTCCTCAGCCAGGGCGGAGCCGGAATAGACTCCGTGAATATCCCATGGCTGATCCGGACACATGGCGACCGGTTCCTGTTTCCAGTTCCGCAGATCCGGGCTGCTCCAATGTCCCCAGAACTTGACACCGCCCGTCGGATCAAACGGTCCGTACTGATAAAAAACGTGGTAGTTTCCCTGATACCAACACAGACCATTCGGGTCATTCAGCCAGCCGACCGGCGGCATGAGATGAAACCGCAGCCGCGTCTGGTCGTCTTTTCTCTGTGCCCGCCCCCGCTCTTCGACGAGGGGGACGAGCCGATTCAAATCTCTGTGCAATGCATTCATATGGATTCCTCAATCTTACTTCTTCACGGTAATCAGTTTATCACCTGCGGTGACAGGCTGTCCAGCCCGATTCGTGATTTCCTGATAATCGTACGAATTGGTGATGATGACCGGAGTCACAACCGGGAAGCCTTCCGCCCGGATCGCCGGGATGTCGAATTCCATCAGCAGATCGCCGGCCTTGACCTCATCGCCCTCGGCGCAATGCGGGGTGTAGTGTTTGCCTTCCAGCTTAACCGTATCGACACCGATATGAATCAGCATCTCCACGCCGTTCTTGCCTTCCAGACCGACGGCATGGCCCATCAGAGTGGCAATCGTCGCATCGAACGGGGCGTATACCTTGCCCTCTTCCGGTTCAATCGCCGCGCCCTGGCCGAGCACCTCTGCGGCAAAGGTTTCGTCGCCGGTGTCCTGCAGCGTGACCGCCTTGCCGGTGATCGGTGCGAGGACATCCAGGGCACCGTTTGCCTCCTGCGGCTCCTCAAAATGCGGAGCGGCTTCTTTCTTCTGTGCCGGCGCCGCATCTTTGTAGCCAAACAGCCAGGTCAGAACAAACGATACGCCGGCTGCGATGAGGAACATCAGAATATACTTGATCGGGCTGCCGAGGCAGAGCAGGATGCCGAAGATACCGGTAACGCCAGTGCCGCTTGCACCCAGCTGGGTGATGGAGGCGAACATAGCGCCGACACCGCCGCCGATGCAGGCACAAACAAACGGACGGAAGAAACGGACGTTAACGCCGAAGATCGCCGGCTCTGTGATGCCCATGAAAGCGGAAAGCGAGGACGGAAGCGCCATGGACTTGAGCTTCTGGTCGCGCGTCTTGAGTGCAACCGCCAGTGCAGCCGCGCCCTGTGCAATGTTTGCCGCAGAAGCCAACGGCAGCCAGTAGGTGTAGCCAAACTGCTGGATCTGTCCCAGGTCAATGATCGAATACATGTGGTGGATACCCGTGATAACCGTCGGTGCATACAGCGCGCCCATAATCAGGGAACCGATGCCGAACGGGATAGAAATCAACGCCTGTACGCCGCCGATAATGTGGGTTTCGACTACGTTGAAGACCGGTCCGATGACCGTCATGGTCAAAAATCCGGTGATAAATACCGAGCAGAGCGGGGTAACAAACAGGTCGAACATCGCCGGAACCCGCTTATGCAGGAACTTTTCGATCTGTGCCATCACAAATACCGCAATAATAACGGAAATGACATGTCCCTGATAACCGACAAACGGTACCTTCCAGAGTCCGAAGACATCCAGATACTGTTCGACACCACCGGTCATCGTCCATGCGTTCTGCAAATTCGGATGGACCATAATCATACCGATGATCGCGCCTAGGAACGGATTTCCGCCAAATACCTTGGCGCCGGAGAAGCCGATGAGTACCGGCAGGAATACGTATGCGGTGTTGGAGAACATGCTCGCCAGTACAAACAAAGCGCTGTCCGTCGAGATGTTGACAAATCCGTTGTTAATCATAAAGGTGAGCGAATCCATGATGCCCATCAGGAAACCGGAAGCTACGATTGCCGGAATGATCGGAACAAAGATGTCGCCGAGTGTTTTGACAAAGCGCTGAAGCGGATTGCCCTTCTGCGCGGCCGCCGCCTTGACCTCGTCCTTTGACATGGCCTGAATGCCGGCCTGTGCAATGAACTCGTCGTATACCTTGTTGACAATACCCGTGCCGAAGATGATCTGCAGCTGTCCGGATGCCTCGAAGACGCCCTTCGCGCCGTCTACATTTTCCAGCTCAGCCTTGTTGACCTTGCCGTTGTCCGCAATGACAAGACGAAGCCTTGTCGCGCAGTGTGCTGCGGATACGATGTTTTCTTTTCCGCCGATGTGTTGGATGACTTCGGCAGCTGATTTTTTGTAATCCATTGCTTAACCCTCCATACATAATATTTTTGTGAAACTATTTTGAAATTATTTCATTCATTCGAATGAAACATTTCATTTATTGATTCACATTATACTCACACCCACCCCAAATTTCAATGCACATTTTCTCCAATTTATTTGCAATTTTTTTGTATATAATAGCAAGTCCCCACGCGAAACCCCACAATTTATTTCCAAAAATGGCGATTGGGATCGTGTAAAACCGTTTCACATTTATATTCACAGCCTTTTTCACCCCTCAATGAATGGCATGTTGAAGAAGTGTTGATTTCCTTTTGTCACACGTTTCTTCCGATTCCCTCTTTATTCCAACTTTTCTTCTCCGATATGTTTTGATCTGCTTGACGAATGTCGATTCCACTGCTACAATAGAGTTGTTATATTTTTGGCAATCAAACACAGGTTGACCGGAGCGCACAGGCCCCGGCACAAATGGGAGGTTTTGAAAAATATGGATTATCAGGCACAGTATCAGAGCAAGCTGACCACCGCCGAAAACGCCGTCAAGGGCATCAAGAGCGGCGACTGGATCGACTATGGCTGGTGCACCGGCACTCCGGTTGCACTCGACAAGGCACTCGCGGCACGCGCCGATGAGCTGACCGATGTCAACATCCGCGGCGGTATCCTTCTGTGGGTTCCGGAAATCGCAAAGGTAGAAAATGCTCCTGCGCACTTCTCCTGGAATTCCTGGCATATGAGCGGCATCGAGCGCAAGATGATCGCACAGGGTATGGCCTATTATGCATCGATCCGCTATTCCGAGCTGCCGCGCTACTACCGCGATCACGTCATCCCGAACGATTACGTCCTCATTCAGGTCGCTCCGATGGATGAGCATGGTTACTTCAGCTTCGGCCCGAATGCGTCCCATCTGAAGGCAGTCTGCGAATCCAGCAAGCACGTCGTTGTCGAGGTCAACACCAACATGCCGCGCTGTCTCGGCGGCTTTGAGGATGCGGTTCACATCGATGATGTCGAGATGATCGTCGAAGGCGACAATCCGCCGCTCGGTCAGATGGGCGCCGCTGCCCCAACCGAGGTGGACAACGCCGTGGCCAAGCTGATCGTGGAAGAAATCCCGAACGGCGCCTGCCTGCAGCTCGGTATCGGCGGTATGCCAAATGCCGTCGGTTCGCTGATCGCGCAGTCTGATCTGAAGGATCTGGGCGTACATACCGAAATGTATGTCGATGCTTTCGTCGACATCGCTCGCGCCGGCAAGCTGACCGGTGCCAAAAAGACCATTGACAAGGGCCGTCAGGCATTCGCGTTTGGCGCTGGCACCCAGAAGCTGTACGACTATGTCAACAACAACCCGGCCTGCATGAGCGCACCAGTCAGCTACACAAACGATGCCCGTGTCATTGCGCAGCTGGATAACTTTATCTCCATCAACAATGCGGTCGACATCGACCTGTTCGGCCAGATCAATGCGGAATCTGCGGGTACAAAGCACATCAGCGGCGCCGGTGGTCAGCTCGATTTTGTCATGGGCGCTTACCTGTCCAATGGTGGCAAGAGTTTCGTGTGCCTGTCCTCTACCTTTACCACCAGGAGTGGAGAAATGAAGAGCCGTATTCGTCCGACCCTCGCCGAAGGTTCCATTGTTACCGATACCCGTGCGAATACACACTATGTCGTCACGGAGTTCGGCAAGGTCTGCCTGAAGGGCATGTCCTCCTGGCAGCGTGCTGAGGCGCTGATCTCTATCGCCCATCCGGATTTCCGCGATCAGTTAATTTCCGACGCAGAAAAGCTGAAAATCTGGAGACAGAGCAACAAGCGCTAAACCATCAAAAAAATCCAGTGGGAGGCAGATGCCTCCCACTGGTTCTATCGTATATAATACAAAAAACCGCTCTGCGCTACGCAAAGCGGTTTTTCTTTTAAAGTACCGTCGTGCAATTGATGCCATCCGTTCTCTTTTCCCGATCTGAATACCGGAAGCCGAGAGAAAACATCGCGCAGTAAAACGTCCGTCAGCTCCGTCTCACCACTATTGTAACACACAGCAAGCTTTTCCCGTACCCGCTCCGTGCTTTCTCCCCAATACTTTATGTCCCTATCATACTATAAGTTTCAAAAAAAGTCAAATAAAATTCACAGTTTGAAAATATTTTTTCGTTTCCCCTCTTGTATTTTCGATCATTTTCACTTATACTGTATATGGGGAAGATTTTTAAATATTATTTATATTCCATCTCGTAACCAAAAAGGAGTAGGTTCGAATGACGTTTGCTGAACGGCTTCACTCCATCCGCCTTGCCCGCGGACTCAAACAAAAGGAAGTGGCTGCGGCCATCGGTATCAGTGAATCCAATTGCAGCATGTACGAGCATGGCACGCGCGAGCCCGGTCTTTCCAAACTCGTCGATCTGGCCCGTGTGCTGGATGTATCCACTGACTATTTGCTCGGCATTTCTCCAAATAATTCCAAAATATCAAAATGTGCTGCAACTTTTTCGCATTTTTCCGAGAAGGAACTCGAACAGCTCTGCATCGTTTTCAGCGAAGCCTTTCCCATTCCCCCTTCGCTGCTGCTGCAGATTCTTTTGCTGTATGTCAACCAAACAAAAACCGTACGTTGTGATGTGGTGGATCATCTTCTGAAGACCAACGCGGCCAATGATCCTCTCATGCCATCTATCCTGCCGCAGCCCGATCTGACACGGATCCAGTGTGCTCTGGATCTCTTCCGTTCCTATCACGCTTCCCTTTCGGAAGACGGAACCTGAATATTGTTTTTCCGCAAAAAGTCCTCTGCATCCTGCGATGCAGAGGACTTTACTCTTTGTGAATTTATTCACTTGCGGCAAACACGCTTACTTGACGCAAATGGTTTCTACTTCCAGCTTCGCGCCCTTTGGCAGGCCAGCCACCGCAAAGCAGGAACGGGCCGGAGCCGCCTCCGGGAAATACTTGCCGTACACCGCATTGAATGCCGCGAAATCGCCCAGATCAGCGAGGAAACAGGTCGTCTTGACGACATGGGAGAAGTCGAGTCCTGCCTCTTCCAGAATTGCCGCGATGTTCTTCATAACCTGCTCTGCCTGTCCTTCGATCGTGTCCGCCGTGATCTCACCGGTTGCCGGATCGATCGGGATCTGACCAGAGGTAAAGACAAAACGGTCGGTTTCGATTGCCTGGGAGTACGGGCCGATTGCAGCCGGCGCCTTGGATGTGGAAATGACCTTTTTCATAGCAGTTCGCTCCTTTTCTTATTTGTGTGCTTTCAGCTTTTTCATACGTTCGGTGTTGGACAGAATCGACTTGCGCATCCGGACGCTCTTCGGGGTGATCTCAATCAGCTCATCCTCACCAATGAACTCCAGCGCCTCTTCGATCGACATCACATGCGGCGGAATCAGGCGAAGCGCATCGTCCGAGCCGGATGCACGGGTGTTGGTCAACTGCTTTTTCTTGCAGACATTGACCGCCATGTCCTCATTCTTCGGCGAAACACCGATGATCATGCCCTCATAGACCTCTGTACCCGCGCCTATAAACAGGGTTCCGCGCTCCTGCGCATTGAACAGACCGTAGGTGACTGCGGTACCGGTCTCAAACGCGATCAGAGAGCCGGTCGCACGCTTGCTGATCTCGCCCTTGTACGGCTGATATTCGTAGAATACCGAGCTCATGACGCCCTCACCACGGGTATCGGTCAGGAATTCGGTCTTATAGCCGAACAGGCCGCGTGCCGGAATCAGGAATTCCACACGCATACGGTCGCCCTGCGGCGCCATATGCTGCAGCTCACCACGACGTGCGCCCATCTTTTCCATGACGGAACCGAGACACTCCGCCGGGACATCGGCCACCATGCGTTCCATCGGTTCATAGGTCTTGCCATCGATCTGCTTGAACAGGGCCCGTGGCGCACCGACCTGGAATTCATAGCCCTCACGGCGCAGAGTCTCGATCAGGATCGACAAGTGCATCTCACCGCGTCCGGCAACCCGGAAGGTATCCGTCGTCTCCGTCTCGTGTACACGCAGGGAAACGTCCTTGAGCAGCTCCCGATGCAGGCGCTCACGAATCTGACGGGAGGTGACAAATTTGCCCTCGCGTCCGGCGAACGGCGAGTTATTGACGGAGAAATACATTTCCACCGTCGGCTCAGAAATCTTGACAAACGGCAGCGGCTCAATCTGCGTCGGGGAGCACAGCGTATCGCCAATCGTGACGTTCTCGATACCGGAGACACAGACAATATCGCCGGCGGCAATCTCTTCAATCGGGGTATGACCCAGGCTGTCGATGGTGTACATCGAGACCGCCTTTGCCTTATACGGCTCATTGTGACGATTGTAGTTGCAGACCATCAGCTCCTGGCCGACATGCATCCGGCCACGCTCTACACGGCCGATCGCAATGCGTCCGACGTAATCGTTGTAGTCGATGGAAGAAACCAGCATTTGCAGTTCGCCGTCCGGATTGACATGCGGAGCCGGGATGTGGGACAGAATGGTTTCAAACAGCGGGGTAAGATCCTCACCGAGCTGATTCGGCGACGTGGAAGCCGTGCCGTCGCGTCCAGAACAGTACAGAATCGGGCTGTCCAACTGCTCATCCGACGCATCCAGCGTCAGGAGCAGCTCCAAGACCTCATCGCCGACATCGCCCAGGCGGGCATCCGGACGATCGATCTTATTGACAACAATGATGATCTTATGTCCAAATTCCAATGCCTTCTGCAAAACGAACCGCGTCTGCGGCATCGGTCCCTCAAAGGCATCAACCAGCAGGATAACACCATCCACCATCTTCAGGATGCGCTCTACCTCACCGGAAAAGTCCGCATGGCCCGGGGTATCAACAATATTGATCTTGGTATCCTTATAATGCACAGACGTATTCTTTGCCAGAATCGTAATGCCGCGCTCTCGCTCCAGATCATTGCTGTCCATGACACGATCCTCCACAACCTGATTGGTACGGAAGGCACCGCCCTGCTTGAGCATCTGGTCAACCAACGTCGTCTTACCATGGTCAACGTGTGCGATAATGGCAATGTTTCTCAAATCTTCTCGAATCATATTATCCTCCAAAATGGAATGATTTCTATTTTTTACTCTTTCTTAGTATACGCTTTGTCCGGCTGGTTTTCCATTTCTGTTATAGTCAAAAATCCTGCCAATTTCCCCTGATTTTTCAGATGTTTTTTCGCATTCTAACAAAAATCAGGAACATTTTTGTCATTCCGGAATCCAATAAATTTTTTATGAAAATATTTTGATTTTTCTCTTGACTTTTTTTCTATTCCGAGTATAATAGTTATTGTTGTCACACGAAAGACAACGAAAACAAAAAATATTGCCGAATTGTGTAAGGGTAGCACGACAGACTCTGACTCTGTTTGTGAGGGTTCGAATCCTTCTTCGGCAACCACTTTTAACCCGCTGAGATCAACGATTTCAGCGGGTTTTTGCATTTCAAAATAAATTTTTATGACATTGATTTTTGTCCACACTACTGCCAGAACGGGAAAACAAGGCAGGATTACCTCTGCACCCGTCCGGAGCCGTCGCCGCCGGACAGCTTCTCCACCTCGGAAACCGTGACTAAATTATAATCGCCCTCAATGGAATGCTTGAGCGCCGAAGCCGCCACCGCAAATTCCACCGCATCCTGCGTAGATTTGCCATTCAGCAGCGCGTAAATCAAGCCGCCGCCAAAGGAATCCCCGCCGCCGACACGATCAACGATCCGCAGATGGTATTCCTTCGAAAAGCAATACTTCTCCCCATCATACAGCATTGCCGCCCAATCGTTATCGCTGGCAGAAATCGAGGTGCGCAGCGTAATCGCCACCTTCTCAAACCCGAACCGATCCGCAAGCTGCTTGGCTACCGACCGATAGCCCTCCTTGTCCAGTTTTCCGCCATAAATATCCGTGTTCTCCGCCTCTATTCCAAAGACATCTTTGGCATCTTCCTCATTGGAAATGCAGACATCGACATACTGGCACAAATCGGTCATCACGGCGCGTGCTTCGTCACGGGTCCAGAGCTTGCCGCGGTAGTTCAGATCACAGGAAATCTTCACACCCTTTGCCTTTGCTGCCCTGCACGCCTCACGGCAAATAGCAACGAC
This sequence comes from Eubacteriales bacterium, assembly GCA_030539335.1. Lineage (GTDB taxonomy): Bacteria > Bacillota > Clostridia > Oscillospirales > Butyricicoccaceae > Butyricicoccus_A. The sequence goes on from JAUNSG010000006.1 coordinate 117,463, forward strand.
ATTTGCGCCGAGCGCCGGGGTGATTCCAGTAAAGTGGAACCACTCTGCGCCCGCAAAGATTGTATCCCAATCAAAATCGGACGCAGAGGCATCCTGAATGGAGGAATGGGCACGATCGTAAATACAAACCGATCCGCGCTGGGAAGCTCCCTTTTCCAAATAATAAATCCCCACACGATCCCCGCCACGGACAATCTGGCTCGTGTCCACACCGTAGCGGCGCAGGCTATTGACCGCCGCCTGACCAATCGCATGTTCCGGCAATTTGGTGACAAATGCGACATCCATGCCATAATTGGCCAGTGAAACCGCAACATTCGCCTCCCCGCCGCCAAAGGTCGCCTGCATCCGGTCATTCTGAAAGAACCGATCGTAGCCATTCGGCGCCAGTCGCAGCATGATTTCCCCAAATGTGATAACCTTAGCCATTGCGCGCCTCCTTTACGATCTCGCGGGATTTCCGGCACAGTTCCGTGATCTCCTCCCACTTCTGCTTGTCGATCAAATCCGCAGTGACCATATATGATCCACCGCACGCCGCAATAACCGGACAGGAGATGTATTCCTTCAAATTTTTCAGGCAGATACCTCCAGTCGGCATGACTTGGAACATTGGGAACGGAGCATGCATGGACTTTATCTTTTCCAAACCGCCGGACTGCTCTGCCGGGAAAAATTTCAGCACTTCCAGCCCAAACTTCAGCGCCTGATGATAGTCCGTCGGTGTCGTACATCCCGGATAAATCGGAATATCCTTTTTCTGCGCATACGACACCAGTCCCGGATCGAAGCCGGGGGTGACGATAAACTGTGCACCGGCCTCCATGGCTTCGTCGATCTGTGCGGTCGTGGTGACCGTCCCCGCACCGACGATCATATCCGGCCGCGCTTCCTTCATCAGCCGGATCGCACAAGGGGCGCCCGCCGCACGGAAAGTGACCTCTGCCACCGGAACACCGCCTTCACACAGCGCGTTTGCCAGCGGCACGGCATCACGCTCCGGATGATTCAGCTTGATCACAGGGACAATACCGATCTCCGAGATTTTCTGATTCATTGCCTTCATAATCTGTTCCCTCCTATCGATCACCGGACATACTTCCGGAGTGTCGCGCGAACCGCGCCCGGCCCGGTCATCAGCTCTCTAAAATAACCGATCACGGTTTCCGCCAAGCCGCATTCGCACAAATCAACCGCAAAAAGCGACGCATCCGACAGAATCGGCCGCAGCTGCGCTGCATCGATTTCTTCCCCCAACACGATGCCGTTCAGCTTTTCCTGCATTGTCGGGAGCAGCGGATCGGGGCTGATTTCCATAGGATCTCCCTCATCATCCACGCCAATCAAATAACGCAGCCAGCCTGCGAGAACCAATGGAATGAGTTTGAGTTCCGATACTTCATGCTTTGGCGACGCAAGATATTCCCGGATGGTCTCCCCAAAGCGGATGGACAGCTTCTGCGAGGTGTCCGTCGCGATGCGCTGCGGTGTGTCCGGCAAAAACGGATTGGGGAAACGCACGGTCAGCACTTCATCCAAAAACTTCTCCGGATCGATGACGCCCGGATCCACAACAACCGGCATCCCTTCCCGACGACTCATCCGCTCAACAAACGCGCTCATCTCCGGATCCTTCATTTCCTCTGCAATCGACGTGTATCCCAGAAGGCAGCCATAGACGGCCAGGCAGGTATGCAGCGGGTTCAAGCAGGTACACACCTTCATCTTCTCCACCTTATTGACGGTACCCCGCGTCGTGAGGATGACACCAGCCTCTTCCAGCGGCGGCCTTCCGTTCGGAAATCTATCCTCGATGACCAGATACTGTGTCTTCTCCGCATTGACAAAGGGCGCCGTATAGGTATGCTTTGCCGTGGTAAACGGTCGAATCCCCTCCAAGCCATCCTCAAGGAGCTGCTGTTCCACAAGCGGATGCGGACGCGGCGTGATCTTGTCGATCATGCTCCACGGGAATGCGATGTCCTTTTCCAGATACGCATAGTCCTCCGCAGAAATCGTGCCGTTATCCCGCCATGCCCCGGCGATCTCCATCACCGCCGTCCGAAGCCTTTCGCCGTTATGAGAGCAGTTATCCATGCTGACCAGCGCCAGCGGTGCACCACAGGCCTGCTTTCTGCCGAGGCACATCGCCGTCAGCTGTGCCAGAAAGGACTGACAGCCCTCCGGGCCGTTTTCCATGTCCTCGGCGACCGCCGGAAGCAGCTCCTGCTTCGCATCGCGCAGAGAATACCCCTTCTCTGTAATCGTGAACGACACCATCTGAAGCGACGGTTTCCGGAAGATTTCCGCAATCTGCGCAAAATCCTGCCGCATGGTCAGGCTGTCCGCCATCGAGCCGACGACCTCCTTGTCCAGCCTGCCATCGGCATTCAGCGTGACCGCGATGGTCAGGTTATCATATGGGCGGAAGCACCTTGTGATGACCTCATCATCATAGCTCTCACAGCAGAGGATCCCCGTGTCCATTTTCCCCTGCTCAATCAATCTCTGACACAAAACCGCCGGAAAGATCCGAAAGATGTTGCCGGGACCGAAATGCAGCCACTGCGGCCTTTGTTTGGTCTGTTCCGCAATCACAGCCGGGTCAAAGTGCGGAAGATGATAGCCTCTCCACGCCTCTTTTTCCCGAATGGATTCCAATGAAAGTTTCATCCGTTTCCCCTTTCCCCTGTTTCCACACCGAACCGGAAGAATTCGTTTGTATTGTGATAGCACACATCGGCGACCAGCTGTTCCAACTGCTTTTTGTCGTTCGGATACTGGCCGCTCTCCACCCATTCGCCCAGCAGCTCACACAGAATACGGCGGAAATATTCATGCCGCGTGTAGCTGAGGAACGAACGCGAGTCAGTCAGCATCCCGACAAAACGGCCAAATACGCCATTGCAGGCCAGGTCGGTCAACTGCTGCCGCATACCAGGACGGCTGTCATTGAACCACCACGCGCTTCCCTGCTGGATTTTACCGGCGATGCCGCCGCCCTGAAAGCACGCCATTATCGTCGCAATCGCGGTGTTGTCCGCCGGATTGAGCGAGTACAGGACGACCTTGGGCAGCCCGCTGTTCTCTGCAAATGCATTCAGCAGTGGCGCAACATTTTCCACGCCCGACCGGCTGTTGACCGCGTCGTAGCCTGTATCCGGCCCAAGCGCTGCAAACTGCGGCTTGTTGTTGTCGCGCAGGCAGCCAAAGTGGATCTGCATGACCCAGTTTTTCTCGGTGTACTTTTTTGCACAGGCAATCGTAACGATTGTTTTATAAGCATCCGCCATATCTTTGGACGGTGTCTTTCCGTCCATCGCCAGCGCAAATGCTTCTCTGGCCTTTTTGGCATCCGGCTCGGCATACATGCAAGTATCCAGTCCATGGTCGGCGCACAGGCACCCCTTTGTGCCGAAATAGTCCATGCGCTCTCCCAGCGCCGCCGCGACATCCTCCGCGCCCGTCAGCTCCCTTCCGACTGTGTCCGAGAGCCTCCGGATGTAGTCTGCAAATCCCACCTTCTCGATATGGATCGCCTTATCCGGACGGAATGCCGGAAGCACCTGGATGGAAAATGTGGAATCCCGTGCGATCCGGTCATGCCAGTGCAGATCGTCGACCGGGTCATCCGTTGTGCAGATTGCCTTCACGCGGAATTTCTCCATCAGCGTCCGGGCGGAATAGCCTTTGAGGATTTCGTTGCACCGGTCATAGACGGCATCCGCATTGTCGGCGTTCAGCGGCTCTGTAATGCCGAAGACGCGCTGAAGCTCCAGATGACTCCAGTGGTACAGTGGGCTGCCGATAAGCTGTGGCATGACTGCCGCAAATGCCCGAAATTTCTCGCGGTCGGATGCCGTTCCGGTTACCTTGTCCTCCGTGGCGCCGCCTGCGCGCATCACACGCCATTTATAATGATCGCCGCCCAGCCAGATCTGTGAAATGGTCTCGAATTTGTGGTCTTCCGCAATCTCCTGCGGGTCAATGTGGCAATGGTAATCAAGGATCGGAAGAGGCTCCGCGACGGTGTGGTACAGCCACTTCGCGGTTCCGGTGGACAGCAGAAAATCGGCATCCATAAACTCACGCATTACGCATCAACCTTTCCTTCGGTTTTCTCCAGCATGTCCCAACAGCCCCACAGGTACATAATCCCCAGGGCGCGGTCGTACAGCCCATACCCAGGGCGACACCGTTCTCCCCAGATATGGCGTCCATGATCCGGGCGGACGTATCCTTTGTAGCCACAATCGTGGTACGCTTTCATGATGTCCAAAATCCCGACATCGCCGTCGCAGTCCCGGTGTGATGCCTCCGTGAAGTCGCCGTTCGGGAAGTGCTTGACGTTGCGGATATGGGCAAAAGCGATGCGGTCGCAGTAGGTGCGGATGATATCCGCAATATCATTGTCCGGGTTGGCCCCCAGCGAACCGGAACACAGGCACAGGCAGTTGTGCGCATCGTTCACCCTGTTCAGGAACCGGCCGATGGATTCCTTGTCCACCAGCAGACGAGGCAGGCCGAAAATATCCCACGGCGGATCGTCCGGATGGATCGCCATTTTGATTCCGGTCTCATGGCAGGTCGGCAGAATCGCCTCGAGAAAATCGTACAGGTTCTCCCACAGTTTCTCCTTGGTGACCGACTGGTACGCTTCGAACAGTTCATCCAGCTTCGCCATGCGCTCCGGCTCCCACCCCGGGAAGGTCATCCCATGCAGGTTTGACAGGATATAATCCGCCATCGCCTTATAGTCCCCTTGAATCTTGGACTTCTCATAGAACAATGCTGTGGAGCCATCCCCCATCGGATGGAACAGGTCGGTGCGCGTCCAGTCAAAGATCGGCATAAAGTTATAGGTGACGACCTTCACTCCGAATTCTGCGAGGTTGCGCAGCGTCGTTTTGTAATTCTCAATATACTTGTCCCGCGTCGGCAGGCCGATCTTGATATCATCATGGACATTGACGCTCTCGACCACGTCCATGTGGAAGCCCGCTCCCTCAATCTGCCTGCGCGCCTCCTCGATTTCCTCCACCTCCCAGACCTCGCCCGGCTGCTTATCGTGCAGCGCCCAGACCAGTCCGGTTACCCCCGGAATTTGCCGGATCATCTCCGGCGTGATGCTGTCGTTGCCCGCACCATACCAGCGGAATGTCATCTTCATAAAAAATCCCTCCCTCGGCCGCTATGCCTTATCAATCCGGATAAGCTGCGCATTCAGGCTCTCCAGGAAGCCATCGGGCACCATGCTTCCGGCCATCTCAACCATGCCCTCCGGGGTCATGGTCTTCATCATACCCCACATGCCCTCTCCCGGGACTATCGTGAAATTGGTCGCCAGCTTGACCGCTTTGGAAGTAATCTTCCAAGCCTCCCGGCTCCCGGCGATCTCCTCCATGGTATGCCTGACGTTGTATTTCCCCTCCGGGAATTCCATCGGTGCCTTGAGATCCAAATCCCCAGCCAGCTGGAACCAGTTGGCCACGCCTTCGGCTCTCTCATTGACCTCCGGCAGGACATAGATGGATGGTTCCCTCTCCACCTTTTCGATCGTCATGCTGTCCTTCACAGCGCCTGCAACCGCAAGGATGGTATGGAATCCCTCTTCCAGTCTCACAGCAAAGACAAATACCTTGTCCGCACGCTGTACCTCCGTCAGCTGGCCATCGACAAGCAGCTGAACCTGCGGCTGATTGGAATACACGCGGATTTCGATGCGCTCACCCGCACGCTGTGCATACCGTTTGCCGCACAGGTGGACCATCGGCTTGTGGGACCAATAAGCCTGATAGATATAATAGCTGTCCTTTTTTGTCTTGCGGTCCATTGTGACCAGACCCTTGTTGTTGCGTCCGGCGACACCGCCCTCCTTGCGCGCCGCACAGCCGAAGTCAAACATATTCCACACATGGCTGGACCACAGATAAGGGCGCTCATCCAGCACCTTCGCCATATGCTCGTGATACCGCGCCTGATATTCCTCGCTGTAATCCTTACACGCCGGGTTTGGCCCATGATAGGTGATGATGCCTTCGCATCCATATTCGGAAAGGCCGATACAGATATCCGGATGGACCTCATGGAAATGGTCGAGCCACGGGCCATTCTCCTCCATCTTACCGCCATACCAGCCGAAATAATGGTTATAGCTCTCAACATCGGTCAAACCATGCATCGGGCTTTCCACCGGCGTCATGGAGACATGCGCGATGGTGGTCAAACGGGTTGGGTCCAGTTCCTTGCACAGGGCATTTAGCTCTTTATGGTTTTCAACGAGCGTATCGGAGATGCCGCCAATGAGAATTTCGTTGGATATGCCCCAGAAGCAGATCGAAGGATGATTGTAGTTCTGAATGATCAATTCCTTCATCTGATGGATACAGTTCTGGTGGGCAGCGGGGTCCTTGTTCATCACACTGATAAATGGGATCTCCGCCCAGACGATGAAACCCAGTTCGTCACATGCATCGTAAAAATCCTGCGCATGCTGATAATGGGCCAGACGGATGGTATTCGCGCCCAGTTCCTTGATCATTTTGGCATCGTTATAGTGATCCTGTCTCGTCAGCGCATTGCCCTTATAGAGCATATCCTGATGACGGCTGACCCCGCGCAGCGGAGTCGGCACCCCATTGAGGAAAAAGCCCTGATCCGGATCGCAGGAAAAACTCCGGACACCGACGCGGGTGGAGATCTCATCCAAGGCCTCGTTGCGGCGCTGCAGGATTGCTGTCACCGTATACCGATACGGACAGTCGATGTCCCATCGCTTCGCATCCGGCACAACAACCGTTACCCTGGTGCTGTCCGACGGTCGGGAGGCGGCCGCCACCGTGTTCCCCTCTGCATCGGCAATCGTATAATAAACCGTAACACTCTCCTCCGGATTGGAAACCCAGGACTCCAGTGCAAAGGAAGCACTTCCGCAATCACAAGGCGTCGGTGTGACCTGCAGTCCCGGCCCTCCATAGTAATCGAGATCAAAGTGTACCTCCGGAACACTGATGAGATTGACGCCGCGATACAAACCGCCGTAGAACGTAAAATCGGCTGCCTGCGGATACACACTGCTCTTTTCCTCATTGCTGCAGGAAATCACCAGCAGGTTGTCCTCCTCCCGGCACAGGTCGGTAATGTCGACACGGAAGGCGGAATAGCCGCCCTCGTGAGAAACCGCCTCCTGACCATTGACATATACCGCCGCCTGCTGCCCTGCCGCCAGAATTTCGATATAGACCCGTCCTCCATCCAGCGGCTGCTTCGGTGGCACAAAGTTTTTGGCATACCAGCATCTGCCGCGGGCATAGCCGCCGCGGCCGTCGTGTCCATCTACCGCATTCCAGGTATGGGGCAAATTGACCGTCTCCCACTCCGTCGGGAACGTGTCGGGAAGACCGGCGTCTTGCGGAATAAACTTCCAGCCCTGGTTGAAACAAATGATCTCACGCATTGTTTTCCTCCTTACCATTGGACACTCCACAAAGTCGGGGAGTCCATCCGGTTTTCCTCTATTTTTACACAGACCTGTGTTCGGTATTCTCTCCTGACGACAATTAATTGCAATTGTCTCTTCCGCCCGGGCGGCACAAAAAAAGAGAGCCGCCATTTTGACGCCTGGCAGCCCTTTGGGAATTTCGTTGTCCTCGTCCGAACAATGCAAAAACGCCGTCCCCACATGAACAATCATGGTAAGACGGCGTCCTCACAGACTTATAGGAAGATGTCTTTCTGCTCCTTGCAGAAAGAAGAAAAGAGAGGAGAAACAAAAAGATGCTTTTTCTTCTTATCGATTCGGATATACAATGACGCGACAAGCCTTCTTATTTTTCAGCAATTCTATCGCATGATTGATCTCCTGCAACGCGACACGGTGGGTAACCAATTCATCCAGCCGCAGCCGTTCGTCCTGCAACAGGCTGATTGCCGGTGGAAAGGCTTTCCCAAGGGATCCAACAACCTGCAGCTCCTTCTGCGTGATCACTGCCGGAGGCACTTCGCCCCGTGCATTGTGGTTTAGTCCAAACAGCAGCAAGCGGCCTTTGCTATTCAGCATCGTCATCGCTTCTGAGAGAATCTGTCCAGTCCCCACCGCATCCACGACAACATCTGCAAGGCATCCCCAGGCTTCGCGGATGCGTTCGGCGGGTGAGCCATCCTGCATATCAATGACAAAGTCGGCTCCGCACTGCCTGGCCTGTTCAATGCGTGCTGCTCCCTTGGCAACCACAGCAAGGTTCTTTACGCCAAAGATTTTCAGCACCTTAATAAAGGTCAGTCCAATCGGCCCCGCCCCGTACAGCAATACATGATCCGTGGGTGCCGGCTGAACCATCCCCAAACTGTACATGATACATGCCAGAGGCTCTGTCTGGGCGGCAATGTCCGGATTGATGTCCTTCGGCAGTTCGTAAATCTGGCTTGTTTCCACTACGACATATTCCGCAAACCCGCCATCACAGGTCTGTCCATAATGCCGCGGCTGTACACAAAGGTTTTCCATCCCGTGTTTGCATTCCCAGCATTCGCCACAGGGAAGAGAGGGATGAACAACAACACAGTCTCCCGGCTGATATTGTCCGGCCTTTTCCCCCACTTGGACAATCGTGCCGAAGAATTCATGACCCATCACAACCCCTTCGGTTATCACCTGTCCGGGAGGGACATGCAGCGCATGGATATCACTTCCACAAATACTCGCCGCCTCTACTTTCAACAGAACCTGATTTGGCTCTGTAATCTTCGGGATTTCTACTGTCTCAACCTTCAGGATGCCGTTCCCTTTGAAAACGGCCGCCTGCATTGTTGCCATAACAGACACCTCACTTTCCCATCCGATCGACTGACCGGCACCAAACGGTGTCAGTCAGTCGTCCATCTCGAATTATCCAACATTATTGCCCCAAAGATCATCACTGTCTGCGTTGTCTTCCGTAATGATCGTCGGTGCCATTGAATTGTCGATGCAGGCATCCAGCTTTTCCTTGCCCTCCATCGCACTGATCACATAATCAATCGCTGCTTCGCCAATATCATAGGCCGGCTGCGCACAGGCTGCATCAATGCTGCCATCCTTGATGTACTGGATGACACCCGGTGTGCCGTCAACCGTCGCAATCACAATGTGTCCATCTTCGCCTCTCTTTGCCAGACGGTCTACCTGATCCAATGCATTGACAATGGAATCCGCCATGACGCCGTCCGAAGCGGCATAGATCGCATTGATATCCGGGTCAGACTGCAATGCGTCCAACGTAGCGTTGTATGCGGTATCCGACTCCCAATAGGTCGGAAGCGAAGATACAATTTCAAATCCCATATCTTTGGCTGCTGCCTGGAAGCCCTCCGAACGCTCCTTACCGGAGGTAGAGGCCAAATCGCCCATCAGTTCCAGAACCTTCATGTCTTTGACATCAATGCCCTGTGCCTTACACTGATCCACCAGAGCCTGCGCGCCCTGATAGCCGCATTCATAGTTATCCGCCTGATTCAGTGCAACATAGTCGCCCTCAGTTACGGTACGGTCTGCCAATGCAACCGGAATGCCGGCTTCATTGATCTCCTTAACCGAATCCGACAAAGCGTCCGCGTCCACCGGACAAAGCAGAATACCATCAACACCGGATGCAATTACGTCACTGATCTGCGACGCCTGTGTGTCCGCCTCATTGTCCGCATTGTAGAACGTCACAGTATAGCCTAATGATTCCGCGTACTCCTGTGCTCTGCTTCCCAGGGAATAGATGTACTCGTCTGCAACCGAATGCATCATTACTGCGATGGATTTTCCACCGCTCGAGGAGCTCGAAGCAGCTGCGGATCCGGTTGCCGCAGACTCTCCGCCTCCTCCGCAGCCAGCCAGACAACCGACGGATACTGCCGCTGCAAGCGTCATGGATATGATTCTTTTTTTCATGAAACTTTCCTCCTGTTCTTCTATTCATGATTTGCATAAAATGAATTGCTTCATTATAAGCCGAAACTTAATCCGATTTCTTCGCACGGTTTTTGAACGCATCGAACAATACCGCCAGGAAAATAATGACTCCCTTTGCCACATCCTGCCACTCTGCAGCGACATGGAACAGATTTAGTGCATTGTTGATGATGCCAATAATCAGGGTACCGACTACGGTTCCCACCATTGTTCCAATGCCTCCGGTCATACTGGTACCGCCGATGACAACCGCTGCAATAACCATAAATTCAATGCCATCGCCCATGGAGGCATAATAGCTTCCCAAACGGGACATATTCAAATATCCGGCGATACCGCTCATCAGTCCCATGATGACATAGGCACTGCATGTAATCAGGCGGTCATTGATACCGGAAACACGCGCCGCATGTAAATTGCCGCCGACCGCTGTGATCTGCCTTCCGTAAACCGTCTTGTGCAGGATCAAATAGCCAATGACGAACAGAACGACAATAACCCATACCTGGAGCGGAATCGTGAGAACTTTTGTCTTGCCAAAAAAGGTGAAACTCGCATCCAGATCGCGGAAAGAGGCGCCGCCGGTAAGCACCAGCGAAATACCACGTCCAACGCACTGGGTTGCCAGTGTTGCCAGAAAGGCCGGCATGCCAAAATAGGCAACCGAAACACCATTGAACACGCCGAACAGGATGGAAATGATAAACATCACTGCAATGGAAACACCCGCTGGGACTCCCGCCTTTGCCATCACGACATAAGCGCTGCCGCAGCACACCATGATTCCGCCTATCGATACATCAATGCCGCCGGTCATGATAACGAAGGTCATACCGATTCCCAAAACAGCATAGGTTGTCACCTGCAAAAGCACATTGGACAGATTGGATACCGTGCGGAAACTCGGACAGGTGATGGATAAAACAAGAATCATTGCCAACAGCAGTAAATAAATACCGTACTTCAATAAGGTCTGTGTGACCTTATCCGCTGTAATCCCATTTGTTTTTTTGCTCATAGTTCTGCTCCTCCCATCGCAGCCTCAAGAAGTGTGGAAGCCGATAAGGTTTCGTCGTTTACCAAATCACATACCTGATTGCCATTTTGAAGCACAACGACGCGGTCACAAACACCCAGCACTTCCGGCACCTCGGAAGAAACCATAATAACAGCAACGCCCTTTTCCAATAAGGACTCAACTATAGAATAAATCTCCTGCTTTGCACCGATATCGATGCCACGCGTCGGCTCATCCAGCAACAGCAAAGACGGATTTGTATTCAGCCACTTGGCCAAAACCACTTTCTGCTGGTTGCCTCCGGACAAATATTTAACCGCACGCTTGATCGACGGTGTTTTGACACGCAAATCCTCAACGCCCTTCCGGCTGATCTCGGCTTCCTTGCGCGGACTGATAAACAGCCTCGCCTGAATGGATTTTAAATCCGCCAGTGTCATGTTGAATTTTACTGACTCATCCAGAAGCAGTCCCTCCAGATGGCGGTCTTCCGTTACCATTCCAATGCCATAGCGGATGGCATCCCTCGGACTGCGGATATCCATCTTTTTTCCCAGGTAACAGATTTCTCCCGAATCGAACTTATCCAGGCCAAAGATGCTCCTCAGCACCTCCGTTCGTCCCGAACCGAGCAGGCCATACAGACCAACCATCTCTCCCTTCCGGACACGGAAGTTGATGTTATTGAGCTTTCCCTTTCGGGTCAGTCCCTTTACCGTGAGGACCTCCTCCCCATAGCTTCGCGCCGGATGTTCATACTGTTCTTCCGCCGAATGGCCCAGCATGGTATTCACTACCTCTGCCCGCGTAATATCGTGCACGTTGCATTTAATGATACGCTGGCCATCCCGCATGATCATCAGTGTGTCGCATATCTCATAGATTTCATCCATGTGATGCGTGATAAAGACAATTGCCGTGCCCTGTGCTTTCAATTCGCGGACAATTTGGAACAAAACCTCCACTTCGGACGAAGTCAGGGAAGATGTCGGTTCATCCAAAATCAGGATCTTAATCCCCCGCGTCAATGTCCGTCCGATTTCCACCAACTGCTGTTCGCCAATTTTCAGCTCCCCCACCAATTGATCTGGCCGGCAGTGCTCCAGCTTCACCCGCTTGAGAATTTCTTTGGTATCCTGATACATTTTCTTTGTCCGCAGGATCCCTTTGTTCGCGGGCAAATCTTGAATATAAATATTGGATGCAATGTCCATCAGCGGGAAGAGGGAAAGTTCCTGATGAATGAACGAAATCCCCAACTGTTCGGCATCCTTCGTCCCCCGGATTTTAACGACATTTCCATCCAGACAGATCGATCCGGAATCAAACGGATACACACCGCCGAGGACGTTCATCAGGGTGGACTTTCCCGCCCCGTTTTCCCCCAATATCGCACACACTTCGCCGGGCATCAGCGAAAAATCGACACCCTGCAGCGCCCGGACACCGGGGAATTGTTTCTCAATGCCCTTCATCTCGAGAAGCGGCTTTTTTACGGTATTTATGGCCGTTCCCTCCTTTTCTTAGATGGTTGATTACGCTGCATCCAGATCAAAAATCCTGCGCAACGTCGCAATATCCTTTGCAACCAGTTCAAAAGTATCGTCCGTCAAGAGGCTGAGCGGCTGTTGGTAATAGAAATTTTCCAGGAGCAGCCATTCGGTGCAGCCAGTTCGTTTGATGACCTCCGCAGTCTCCAGGAACGAAACATCGCCTGTCCCGAGCAGTGCTGAACTGATGGTATTGTTGAAGCCATCCTTGACATGAATCTGCACGACATATTCGGCGATATCCTCCAAAAGCTGTGGCTGGGAGTATCCATGATTCAGATAATAATTCTGTGTGTCGAACAGGACCTTCAGCCGGTCGCTCCCAACCTCACGAATCATCTGTTTGGTGCGCTCTGCATCCAATACATTTTCCATTGCGAGGATAATTTTGCTGTCTGCTGCCAGATCACAGGCAAAGCGGAGCATCTCACAGGTGTTATAGAAGTCTTCATCGGTACGGATGTCACCGCGATTGTCATGAAAACTCGGCAATTGTACTACTGGGATGTCCATGCGTTTTGCCGCTGCGATCCCTTTCCGGATGGTCTCAATCGCGATCTTTCCATCCAACGTATCGCGTCCACTGGACATGCCGTGTGTGTTCAATGCATTCAGTGCCATGGATGGGAATGCAATGCCGAATTTCTCACCGCATTCCAGGTAGGCATCCTGAATCCGTGGATTATGTAACGGAAAATCCATTTCATATTCGCCAAAGTCCAGTTCCATCCCCTCCAAACCAAGTTCAGAGGCAATTTTCATAGCATAAGGTCCGGGGAAAGGAAATCCCCACTCCACAAAGCCAATTTTATAGCTCATCTTGCTTGTCCTCCTGTTGTCAGGAATCAGTGACACTCTCTGCCACCGGAGATATTGAACGAGGAACCGGTGATAAAGGCGGAATCGTCGCTGACAAGGAATACGCACAGCTGACCAATTTCGGACGGCTCTCCCATTCTCTTTAGTGGAGTCGCCTCGTTAAACTCTTTCAGATATTCCTCGAACGTCAGTCCGTACAGCGGCGCCCGGTCATGCAGGCAGCGCTGAATCATATCCGTGTTAATGGTTCCCGGTGCAATGCTGTTGACACGAACGCCATACTCTGCCAGCTCCAGTGCCAACGACTGTGCCAGCAGGCGAACACCAGCCTTGGATGCACAATAGACGGCATTAAACGCCTCTGCTGTTTTGGAAGCACAGGAATCGACCAGCACAATGGCACCACTTCCCTGCTCCTTCATCTGTTTTCCAACGTATTTGCTGAACAAGAAGGAGCTGCGCAGATTGACGGCAATGACAGCATCCCAATCCTCTACATCCTGATCCACGATTGCACATGACCGGAGGATCCCGGCACAATGCGTCAGAATATCGATCTTGCCAAATTCCTTGACTACACTTTCAACAAATCCCTCCACAATGTTTTCATCTGCAACATTTCCGACAAAACGATAGCATCTGCGGCCCAACGACTGGATCTCTTCTGCCGTGTTTTCTAATTTATCCCCGTTGATATCAAGAATTGCCAGATCCGCTCCATTCTTCGCATACTCCAGCGCAACGCCTTTTCCTATGCCCTGTGCTGCCCCCGTTACAACGGCAATCTTTCCTGCCAGCTTCATACTCCTCACTCCTTGATTTCATATTTTGTTTTTGTTTGTTTTGTAATAATTTTGATTTTGTTTTCGATTTTTGTTTGTTTATCTTATTATAATCATCCCATTCTTCCGTGTCAATGGTAATTTAATGTGCATTTTCACCAATATTTTTCGGAAAAATTTTTGTCCCTCTCGGATGGAAGCGTATTTTGTTTTGTTTTTTCTTGTTTTTGTTATTTTTAAGTTTGTTTTCATACTTGTTTTGTTTGTCGATTCTTGCTTTTTTATCCATTTCCGTTTGTAACAACCCAATTCTTATTGTATAATGATAATAGCAAAGCGTTATGGTATTTACTGTAATTTCTGTATAATTTCCAAATAAAGGAGGCATACTTTGTGACTGTACGTCAAATTGCAGAACATTTTGGTGTCGCCCCGTCTACTGTTTCCGTTGTTTTGAATAACCGCCCCGGTGTGCGAAAAGAGCTGCGTAGTCAGATTGAGGACGTGCTCATCAAAAATGGATATACAATTAAAAATAATTCTTCCTCTACTCCCGCCAAGTCCGGGAATATCTTGTTTATCTACTACAAGAGCACAGACTATCTTGCTGCGCGAAAAGACAACACCATGGCCTCCATTTTGAGCGGTATCGAGGAAATCTGTCATCAAAACAATTTTACTTTTACCCTGACAAACGCGACGCCAGATACGTTGGATGACATCTTGCTGTCTGTCTCTCCGGAAAATCACAGTGGGATCATCCTTCTTGGCACAGAATACTACCAAAATCCCAGTTCCTCCTTTTTCCAAACTCCCGTTCCCCTGGTCGTTCTGGACGGGTTTTTCCCCGAATATCCACTGAATACGGTAAACATGGACAACAGTTATGGTGTCCATCAGGCCATTTCCCACCTGATCGAAAATGGGCACACCGAGATCGGCTATCTCAAGAGTTCCATAGAATTCGGCTGTCTCCGCGATCGCGCCGCCTGTATTTATTCTTCCCTGACACAGCTCGGCCTGTCACATCCGGGATGCGTAATTGAAGTTAGCCAGGAACCAATGGTCATCCAACAAGAGGTAGCACAGTACTTAGACTCCCTCCCTTCCATCCCAAGTGCCTTTGTGGCGGACAACGATATCATCGCCGTGTCTGCGATTCAGGTATTTCAGAAAAAGGGGTTCCGTGTTCCAGAAGATATTTCCATCATTGGATTTGACGATTCCAATATCTGTACCATCGTCACGCCATACCTGACGACTGTCAAAGCAAATCTGACCGAAATGGCCAGACTTGCCACTTCCCGTCTGATCGCAATGATTCAAAAACCTTCCCCCGGCTTTATCCGCTCGACGGTCGGCACCGCGCTGGTACAGCGTGAATCGGTTGCCGCCTGCAACAGAACAAAGCGTGTGGAGGAATCGCATTCCTCCGTTCTGGAAACGCATATAAAACCGAGCTATCAGTTAATCTAAACACAGGGCGAAAACCGAACAACAAAAAATGCGAAAACAGGGCATCCGACAACAATAGTCGGATGCCCTGTATCAATTAACAGCTTATTCTCTCATGGACTGGTACGATTTCATCCCAGATCCTCGGTGTCATCCGCCGCGACACACCAGGAATTCCTTCCCAGATGCAGCACGACAGCAACCACAGCCAAAATCAGATAGCCAATTCCCCACTGATTCGAAAGATTGATCGTGAGCTGTGCGCTGTGGATCAATCCCACAAAGGACAACACTGCTGCAATCAGCGCCGTCAGTGCCACCTTGTCCAAACGCTTATCAATAATAAAGGCTACCATCGTTCCCAAAATAATACCAACCACGATGGAACCGGATTTCACTGCCGCAACACCATTCCACATAACGCCGGCATCGACCAGCGCCTGTCCGATTTCCGGGGCAAAGTCGGCAATTCCGGTCGAAATCGTCTCGGTATACAGCTCGGCAAGACCGGCAGCTCCCGTCACCTGTGTATAGAGGAAATCGGCAACCGGCGGAACCATCGCCACACCGATCGCTGCAAAATACTTCCGGTCGACCACATCATATGCCTGGGAGAGCATATCGACTGCACACCAGAGGAAGGTGATCGCACAAATGGCCGGCGGCACCACATCGCTCAGGAAGGTAAACAGACCAAAGAATCCGGCAATCAACAGCAAAATGCCGGAGATTGCGGAATATCCGATGCCCGCATCTGTTTTTTTCAGGCTGACATGTCCCAGCCAGACCGTGTTAGGGACCACGCTGCCAAAGCACGCCGAAACCATGGTGCAGATACCGTCTGCAAACTGCGCCTCGCGCACATTGTAGTTGTCCCCTGCGGCATTCGCGCCTTCGACATTGTCCATGGTCTCGATAAAGTTGTACATCTCCACCGGGATGATAATAGCCAGGTACGGAACCATGATGGCAAAGCCATCGATCATATACTGGATGCTGTTGACCGGATTCGGAAAATAGAACCCGATGTTGGAGAAATCGACCTGTGTCCTTCCGAGGCAGAACGAATACACAATACCTCCCAGAATCGCAATCACCAGCGGTGGGATCTTCTTCGGGAACTGATAGGCGCCAAAGACACCAATCATGGCAACGATCATAACCGGAAGGCCCAGGATCGGGTCGTTAAAAATATCAAAAACACCCTGTGTCGCCATCCAAATAAAGCCGATTCCCGCCACGGTTCCCAGCAGGGCCGCGCGCGGAATCTTGCTCTTCATCCAGGGTCCGATGAATCCGCCAATGAATTCAATACAGCCACCGACAAAGCAGGCGGCCATCGCTGCGGACCAAGCCAGTCTCGGGTCCTCGAGCGCATAGCTGAGCGGCATGACGACGCCATACAGCATGACAAACATGGCGGTTGTCGAAACGCCTGATGGGAGTGCGGTCACGTCCGCACGGCCTTCCTTCTTGGACAGTCGGTAGCCCATCCACGCATAGTAGACGGCGCCGAGGCAGAGGCCAAGGGACATTCCCGGAATGACATAGCCAAAGACAATCTCATCCGGCCATCCCAGTACGCCGCTCAATGTCGCAATGACAATCAAGTAGTTTACAATATTATTGGTGACAATATAGGTCAGGCCACCAATATCACCCCTGCGGAAAAAGGGGACAATCTTTCTTTCTGCCGTCATGTTACGCGTCCTCCTCGTCACAAACCACCGGGACAAAGGCAAACTTTGTCACATCAAACAGTCCCATATCCGTCAGCTTCAGTTCCGGAATGACCGCCAGCGACATAAAGCACAAGGTCATGATCGGCTCAACATCCCCGCTGATCCCCAGTTCCTGAAATGCCTTTTCATGCAGGCTGGTCAGCTTTTGATCGACCCATTCCCCGGACTGGTCACTCATCAGGCCGGCAATCGGCATCGGCATCCGCTCGACCACGGCGCCATCCTTTACCAAGACGATTCCGCCGTTCTGCTCCCGCAGGCTTTCCACCGCAAACGCCATCTCTTCGTCACTTACGCCGACGACAATGATATTGTGCGAATCGTGCGCAATGGACAGGGCAACCGCACCATGCTGGATACCATATCCCTTCAGGAAGCCACAGGCCACATTGCCCGTCTTGTGATGGCGCTCGACAACGGCAACCTTGACGATATCCTGCGCCGGATCATAGACAAACTCCCCGTCTTCCACCCGGATCGTATCCATCGAGCTCTTGGTCACAACTCCGCCCGGCTGGATCGCAATGGTGCGCACGCGGTTCGAAGGCAGATGCATCTTCAGCTTCTCCGTCGAAAAGTCCTTGATATGCACGCTGCTCATGACCGAAGAGATGTCTTCCTTCTTGATTTCCGGAAGATACGTTCCCTCCTCTGCGACCAGTTCGCCGCGAATCCATACCTTGTCGACATGGAATTTCTCCAGATCATCCAGCAGGACAACATCTGCACGATAGCCCGGCGCAAGCGCACCGCGGTCATACAAGCGGAAGCATTCGGCGGCATTCAGTGTTGCCATCCGGATCGCCGTGACGGCATCCAGCCCCTCTTCCACACAAATGCGCAGATGATGATCCAAATGGCCGTCCTCCAGAATCGTCTTCGGCTGGCGGTCATCCGAACACAGCAGACATCTCCGGCTGTTTTCCGCCGTGACACCCGGCAGCAGGTTGCGCAGGTCGTGGCAGGCCGAGCCCTGGCGCAGCAGGACATACATGCCGAGGGACAGGCGCTCCCGCATATCGTCCACCGTGGCACATTCGTGATCGCCCTGAATCCGGGCGGCGGCATACGCCGTCAAATCCCGTCCCGACAATCCCGGAGAGTGCCCATCGATGATCTTGCCGGTCTTCTTCGCCGTCATCAGCTTATCCAGGGTGCTGTCATCTACGTTGATCACACCCGGGAAATTCATGAATTCACCGAGACCCAGAATATTCTCCCGTGTGATCGGCTCCTCCATGGCTTCCGCATCAATCACCGCTCCCGCGTTCTCAAACGGCGTGGCCGGCACACAGGACGGCAGCATATACTTGATGTCCATTCTGGTGTTCTCTGCGGCCTTCATCATATAGTCCAACCCCGGAATGCCGAGTACATTTACAATTTCGTGCGGATCGGCGATGATGGTTGTCCCGCCATGCGGAACGAGCAGCCGCCCCAGCTCCTCCGGACTGACGTACGAGGATTCGATGTGAATATGACTGTCGATAAAGCCCGGTGCGGCATAGCGCCCCTTTGCATCGATTTCGTTCTTGCCGTGATAGCTTCCGATTCCCGCAATCTGATCCCCACAGATCGCAATATCGCCTTCCTCGATCGTGCCGCTGAATACGTTGACTACCTTACAGTTTTTGATTACGGTATCCGCTTCGATGTCGCCCTTTGCCGTCAGAATCAGCTTTTTTAAGTTTTCTTTTGTCATGGCTGTGCTCCTCACTCCTCTTCGGTCAGCTCTAAAATCGGATCATACGTGGTCAATGCCTTATAATCTACCGGACCGGCATCGGTCAAAGCATAATCCGGAATGGCCGTGATCGGCAGGAAGAACATATACATCATCGGGTTCGGGAGGTCGGAACCGAGGTAGCGTGCCGCCTCATCGATTTTCTTTTCCATCACAGCGACCGTCTCCGGCTCCTCATCACTCACAATACCGCCAACCGGCAGCGGCAGGAATTCAATCACCTTGCCGTCCTCTACGACGACCTGACCGCCGCCCTGTTCAATCAGATAATTGACCGCAAACGACATATCTTCTGCGTTGGCTCCCATGACGACCAGGTTGTTGTCGTCCGGTGCGTTTGTGGATGCCATTGCCCCCTTCTTGAGCTTCCAGCCCGAGCAGAATGCCAGCGAACGGTTCCCGTTTCTTCCGAACCGTTCCAGAACCGACACCATGATCGCATCCTGTGCAACGTCCGGCTGTACAACGCCGTTTTCCACCTTGAGCGTGACGTCCCGGCGCTTGCGGACAAATGGTCCCTTTACATCAAGGGACAGCACCTTCGCCTTGCCGTTCTGAATCGGAACATGATAACGAAAATCCTCCGCGGTGGTCTTTGCACATTTCAGCTCTCCCTGGAAGATCGGGCTGCGTGCCGGTGCAGAGAGCGGATACGTCAGCTTATGTCCCTTTGCGACCATGGTTCCGTTCGTCATTACCTCATCCACTTCGAACGGATCGAGATCGCTGACAAATAAAATGTCCGCTATGCGGCCCGGACAAATCGATCCCACCAAATGATCGATCCGGTATGCCTCGGCGCTGTTGATGGTTGCCATCTGAATGGCTGTCATCGGCTCCACGCCGGCGGCAATCGCCAAGCGGACAAGGTGGTCCATATGCCCTTTCTCCATGATGTCGGTTGCTGTGACATCATCCGTGCAGAAGCTCACCCGGCGGGCCAGATAGGGATTGACCTCCGTTACCGCACGAATATTTTCTGCCAAGAAATGGGTAACACAGGATTCACGGATCAGCATGTGCATGCCCTTTCTCATCTTTTCCACCGCTTCTACATGGTCATAACTCTCGTGATCCAGCCGAACACCACTGCAAAGATAGGCGTTCAGTTTGGTGCCGGACGCCATCGGTGCACATCCAAATACTGGAAGCCGATTCTTCGACGCCAGAGAAATCGCTCCCAACGTATCTTCATCCTCTTCCTGGACAAATTCGGTTACCGTCTCCCAGACGCCATAACACTCCGGCCACTGCTGTACCTGTTCATGAACGTCTTTGGTAAAGTTAAACGACACCGTCGACTGCGGTACGGTGTACGGTGTTTTGTAGGGAGCACCCCAGAACACCTTCAACGGGCTTTGCTTGACCTCTGCAAAGATTTCCTTCAGACCATCCAAATTGGACACAGAGATATACTCATCCAAACCGGAAATCATGCTGGTTGTGCCATGTGGTACAACAGCCTTTGCATAGCTGGTGATGCTGAGCTTGCTGCATTCGCTGTGGATATGTCCGTCAATCATACCCGGAACCAGATACCGCCCCTTTGCATCGATCACCTCGGTATCCGGTCCAACATAATCCTCCACATCTCCCACCGCTGCAATCATGTCTTTGTAAACAGCGATGTCCGCCGGATAGATTTCACTTGTCATGACATTGACAAGCTGTCCATTCCGGATGACCTTTTCTGCGGGAATTTTTGCGCCGCCGGCGCGAATCCGTTCCCGCAGTTCTTCTACCGTTCTTACCATGTCCTTCTCCTTTTCCGGGCGAAAACGAGATCAAAAAAACACACTTCTGAACAAAAGATTCCGTCCAGAAGTGTGCTGATAAACAGATCAGGCTTCACGTCCTAAATTTACGAATTTCGATCCTATTTTTCCTCTGCTCGGGTCTAAAATAGTGTTCAATATACCTATATAATAACAATGCTCCCCTTGATTGTCAACAATTATCCATTATTTCTCGAGGTCGGTTAAAAAAATAGTCACGCCCAAAGACCAACCGTTTTCCCGCCGGGAAAATAGGTTGCCTCACGGCAGGACAACGACATCATAACGGACCGATTTCCCCGCGATCGAATAGCTGGGTTTGCGCCCGGCAAGATATGGTCCCTTGCGCGGCCGTTTGATGACCACCTTGCGGGGATGCGCCGCAACGGCAGCACCCACCAGCGTTTCCTCATCCGCACACGGACGCTCCAGCTTCTGGAGCAGCTGGAACTTCTTTTTGATCAGTGCACTTTTACTTCTGGCCGGAAACATGGGATCAAGCAGAATCAGATCCGGTGCGGAAGAAAGCTCCGATAGGGCAACCAGACTGTCCTCCTCAAAAAGCTGCATCCGCTGCACAACTTCCGCCAATTCCGGTATCGCTGCAGCGCGCCTCAGCGCATCCCGCAGGAGTGCGGCAATCACCGGATCGTATTCATAGAGCTGTACAGAAAATCCGGCTGCTGCCAACAAAAGCGCATCCTCTCCCAATCCGGCGGTAGCGTCGATCGCCGTCAGCCTGCTGTCGGCGCCTTTTATCTTGGATGCGCGCACCAAAAGCTCTCGCTGCAGATTGCCGGGTTTGAGCCGCGGCAACATCCGCGTAAAATCACCGCGCAATACTAACCCGCCGCCTACCAGCGAAAGACCGTCAGCATCCATCCACAGCGCCAAATTCGCGCGCTCCGCCTCATCTTTTCCCCGTGCCACGTCTGCGTTCAATCGGTTTGCCAGCGCTTCCACCGCCTCCCTGTCTGCCTCGTTCTCCGCGAAAACAACGAAATTGTCTGGCTTTTGGGATAGACGGATGTCCTTGTTTTTTGCCATTTTCCTTACCTCGTAATTCTTGCATTCCGAATCCTGTTAACGATATTATATCATGGAAAAACCTTTTTCCATAGAGAGAATTCCTGCCGCCGCAATGATACAGAAAGAACCGTGAAAAAAGTCATGAAAAAAGCCCGATTCTCAACGAATCAGGCTTTCTCTTTGGAGCTAATGGTCGGAATCGAACCGACGACCTGCTCATTACGAGTGAGCTGCTCTACCCCTGAGCCACATTAGCATCTGAATGGTATTTTAGCACAAGGCATCCTGCCCGTCAAGCAAAATTTTAATTTTTTTCGCAAAAAAACTTTCGTTACAATACTTGACAAGCTTTGAGATTTGGATATAATAAAAAGGTATCCTTGCTCATGCAAAGGGCATGGGCCAAAGTCCAGAAGGAGGTGCTGAAATGGCAAAAGTAAGTGGTAAGTACGAGACCGTATTTATTGTCAACCCGACTATCGGTGATGAGGCAATCGCATCTGTTGTCGAGAAGTTCAAGTCTCTGATCGAGGCAAACGGTACGATCGAGTCCGTTGACGATTGGGGCAAGCGTAGACTGGCTTATGAGATCAATGACCTGCGCGAAGGTTATTACACTCTGGTTCAGTTCGAGTCTGCGCCGTCTTTCCCGGCTGAGCTTGACCGTGTATTCAAGATCACGGACGGCATTATGCGTTCCATCATCGTCTCCAGAGACTAAGGGCTGGTGAGAGAAGATGCTGAATAAGGCAATTCTGATGGGTCGTTTGACCCGAGATCCCGAGCTTCGCTACACCCAGAATAATACCCCGGTGGTTACGTTCTCCCTCGCTGTCGAGCGCAATTTCGCCGGCAAGGGCCAGGAACGTCAGACCGACTTCATCGACATTGTCGCATGGAGACGCACGGCGGAATTTGTTTCCCAGTGGTTCACCAAGGGTATGATGGCAGTCGTAGTAGGAAGCATCCAGTCCAGACGCTGGCAAGACAAGAACGGCAATAACCGTACGTCGATTGAAGTCATTGCAGACGAAGTCATGTTTGGTGAGAGCAAGCGCTCCCGGGAAGCCAACAACATGGGCTATCAGGACAATGGCTACCAGGGCGGCTACTCTGATCTACCGCAGAGCAATTCCCGTCCGGTTCCGAATTTCGATCTGCCGACCGGCGGTTCGGATTTCAGTGAAATTTCCGACGACGACGGCGAAGTTCCGTTCTAAACTATCGATAAGGAGGTTACGACAATGGCTGAAGAAAAAAGAGAATATCGTCCGAATCGTGGCGGTCGCCGCCGCAGAAAGGTTTGCTCTTTCTGTGTCGATAAGGTCGATTCGATTGATTATAAGGATACCGCAAAGCTCAAGAGATACATGTCTGAGCGCGGCAAGATCCTTCCGCGTCGTATGACCGGCACCTGTGCAAAGCATCAGCGTCAGCTGACCGAGGCAATCAAGCGTGCACGTCATATCGCAATGCTCCCGTATACTGCGGAGTAAGTTTACTTTCATTTTTTGATAACAGGATACCGAAAAGGACACACAAATGTGTGTCCTTTTTTCGTGCTTCCCCTTTTTATACCCTAAGAAGTGGATCCCATCTCTGCTCTCTGAGAACAGACAAATACAGAGCCATGAATCCGCTGTCACCTGCGAAATTCATGGCTCTCTCTTTAGTTTAGTCTTTCGGCTCGTCTTCCTCTTCCTGCAGCAGCCCCAGCGTTTTCCGCAGGATCTCCGGCGGAACGACGCCCATCAGACAGATATTTTCCAAAATGCTGATCCCTTCTGACAAAATAAAGGCAATACAGACGGAATCACGGACATAGTGAATGTCGAGCAGCAGATCCAGACGCACACTGAGCAGAACCAGAACAAGAACTGCCCCTTTCCGGCAAAGCCCTTTAAAGCTGGCATTGCTTTCCAGCGCACCGCTTTTTGTCTTTTTCGACGCATGGAAAACGCCCGCCGTCACCAGCCCGGTCACGTAATCCAATGCCATAAAACACAGCAGCGTTGCCAGCGCAACATCCCATCCACCCAGCGCCTGTGTGACAAAGCCCAGTACCGTGCCGCAAAGGCCACAGAGAATATCCCTTTCTCTCATCTTTTTATCCCCCCTTCTCCGGAATGTACCGACGGATGAAAAACCGCTGCAACGTCCCCTTAAACAGCCTTGCACCATCCGCACGGTTCATAAGCAGGATTTCCGTCAGACCAGTCAGCGGCTGTGTGATGGTATGGATGCCAACGGTGTTGCCATCATTGTCCTGCACCTGTGCCGTTTCGATGGTCCCATCGCCTTTGTCGATCCGTGCTTTCATGCAGGTATGAGTTTTGTCAAAGACGAGAGAAAAGAAAATCGGCTGCTCCAAAAGCAGGTTGCTGCTTGCATAAAGTTGGCCTCGATTCGTCGTATCGTATTCCAACGTGATGGATTGCGTCGGCGACAGATAGCGGGTGTAGGCTTGAAACAGTGTCGTCTCGTCCTTCCGTCCCATCATATAGACGCCGCGGCTGATCTTCGTCCATGAAATGTCCGTGAGCTGCATACCGAGCTCGAGCGGCCCTTTGATCGCGTCCAAATCCAAATTGGTCAGCCGTACCATCGCTCCTCCGCTTGTGCTGACCAGTCCATTTTCCACAAAGCCATTGGATGCATCGCCGGTATACCCCTCCAGTGTGACGGTCGCACGCCCCATCTGATCGGCTACGGTCAGGGTTGTATTATCCCCTTTGGTAAAATCGATATCCACAAAATAGGCCTCTTCCAACGGCTCCTCTTCCACGCGCATGCAGCGTTCGTCGGTTCTGCGGTCACGCCTCCGGTGCCTGCGTTTAATCATTTCGCAGCACCTCAACCACACCGCTCACTGTACTCTTTACCAACACGGTATCGGTGGTATCGCGTGTCATATAATTGGCCGGATCAGGATTGTGCATAACCGTCTCTGCCACCCCGGACTGGATCATAACCGACTGATTCTCATCCCAGGTTCCGAGACAAACCAGAATCACATCGTCCGTAAAATTTTTCACCTTGAATGCCACCGATGCGGTCGAAAAGGAAAAAGGTTCGGTCACTTCCGCCGTACAGGTCTTTCTTACTACATCAATCATGGATTTCTTCGTTCCTTTCTTTACAATTGGTTTTTTGAAACAGCTTATAGCTTTCAGATTACCGCATTCTCCCCTCTTGTCTACTGCAATTTCTTTCCGCCCTGTGGAAACCTTTTTCCCAATCCAAAAAGCTCCGCCCGGTTTTCCCGGACGGAGCTTCTGCCCTTATCTTGAACCGCACTTGCGGCACTCATGTTGCGAATCTCCTGAATGGCATCCATGTTCCCGTGGCTTGGGCTCACGGCAAACCGGATTAAATTCCTCTTCCGGGAAATCAATCTGATTAAACATCTCACACGGATCCTCCGGCTCACTGCTTCCGCAATTGCATTCCTTCGTCGGCATGCAGACGTCATAGGCCGGAATCAGCAACTGTGCATCGCGCTCCAGCCGGATGATGGAGAACTGTCCCAACGTGACGAACAATTTCTTGACATCACCATTCAAAATCAGATCTTCATCAAACATGCAGCCAAGATACTCCGGAATGTCGTCATCATGGCAGCAGCAATCGCAGCGGCAATGCGGCTCCACGATCTTTGCAGAAAGTACAATCGGATCCAGCGTCTCAACGACAGCTCGCGGCATACGGCCCTGCTCAATGGTGCGCGGGCTGAGCCCTTCGCCGCAGGCTTCCGATGTGAAAGTACGGACACTGCTCTCACAGCCGAACAAAATCGCCCGCTTGTCATAAACTGCCAGACCGCAGATATCCGTCATACGGCCACAGCCCGCATTGACCTCTGCATAGACCCGATAGAAGAACCGGGCATCCACACTGAAAAATCCACGGTTAAAATCAACCGGCTCCACATCCAGATTGACCCAGATCAGCTCTGCACGGCGCGGCTTTACACTATTGGAACGATCCAAAAGCTCCTGTGACTGACGGGTCAGATAAACACGAAGCTCCGGAATGCATTCCTTGGAACGGCATGCATCATAAACCTTACTGGTATGCACACAAACGGCTTCACGGATGGGATCATTGCATCCACAAACCGGGCCGGGAGTAGTACGTTCACCCATGGGATTCCCTCCTTGTTTCGTTTCACTATCATCGTATGCGGCCCGGCAAAAAAGGTGATTTTCTGTAAAACAAGTATGTTCCTTTTCGTGCGGCTTTGCTATAATAGTCTGGAAGGAAGTGATCCCATGCGCAACACTACGCTTTGTTATATCCAGTCCGGAGAGGATTATCTGCTCCTCCACCGCACAAAAAAAGCCAATGACCAAAGCCATGACAAATGGCTCGGCATCGGCGGAAAATTTGAAGACAAGGAGAGTCCGGAGGACTGCATCCTGCGGGAGGTACGGGAGGAAACCGGTCTCACCCTGACCTCTTATCAGTATCGCGGCATCGTGACGTTTGTCTCGGATGTCTGGGAGACAGAATACATGCATCTGTTCACCGCGGACGGGTTCTCGGGTACGATACAGGAATGTGACGAGGGAGAGCTGGAATGGATCTCCAAGGATCGCTACCTCTCCCTTCCCATGTGGGAGGGAGATCAGATCTTTTTGCGCCTTCTGCAAACCGACTGTCCATTTTTCTCCCTCAAGCTAGTCTATCAGGGGGAATCCCTGCAATCTGCGGTGCTGAATGGAACCGCGCTGACGCTGTCGTAAGCTCAGTCCTGTCTCTTCTTATGCCGGCGTACGGCGCAGACCACAAGCACGGCAACACAGACAATGCCAACAGCGGCAACCAGGTTTCCGAGCGGGCTCGATGTCACATAAATTTCCGTCGGTCCGTCCGCGCCCCCAATGATACCGACGGAAACCAGATTTTGTGCATTCATACGCTTTTCCCCTTTCTGTTCGATCACCCTTACTATAACCGTTCCATCCAATATTGTCAAACGCTGTTACACGGACGCTGGAAGCACTCCAGCGCCCGTGTTTGCTTTTATGTCCGTACGTCCCGTTTTGTCAGGAGCAGATGGGCAAGCAGTACAAACAAGACCGTCATAAGCATACAGCTTCCCACAAACAGGGGCGCCCGTCCCATCAGAGTATCCTCTACCCGGTTTGAATTCATCCCGAGGAGCATCAGGGAATACGGCCACAAAAAGGCCTGCCACTTTGTCCCCAATAGCATCCCCGGCATACTCCCCGCCCAAGACACGAAGACCGGAACGGCAAAGCTGCGAAGCAGCATGGAGAGCAAAAGCTGGAGCGCGATCACCGGCAGTCCGCCCAGGACGCCGCGCAGCAGCCAGAAGATCACCTCCGGCGGCGGCCATCCCGCCAGTCCCGCCCAGAGCTTTCCGCACAGGACATACAGCACGCCTACCCAAATCTGGGTCAAAATCTCCAGCTTGATCACGATGACAAACTTGGCGGCGAACAGGCAGACCGGGCGAACCGGTGCGGACAAAATCGCATTCCAGTTGTGCCCGAAATGCTCCAGCCTCCACAGGTACGCCGAATAGACCGCGATCAGCGGCGCGAAGAAAAACAAGGCGTAAAATAATGTGTGTTGTGTCCAGAGGTCGTACCAGCCCTGCTTCAGGATCTCCACATTGATGATGTAATTGTAGGTTCCATACAGCGCGCCGATCGGCGGCACGATCAAAAAGACCAGCCAGATCACCGAATGATGCAGCTTTCGGTTTTCCGCGCGAATGCAGCGTAACAGCATATGTCATACCTCCTTTTTCTCCAGCTCACGCCGTGCTCCCCGGAAAAGCAATAGGGTGAACACAATCACCAGTCCCAACAGCCAAAATTGAAAATCCTGTGCGCAGTACGAAGCTTTGCGCGTCACTTCATTCCAATTCATTTCCATTCCCACCAGACGAATGTAATAGCTCCATGGGAGGAAATAATTCAGCGTCTGCGAAACAAACATGGTGAAGGTGCCGGAGAAGCTCGCAAAAATCCCAGTGGCCAGCACACCAACCGGATTCTCAAAATGGATGCTCAGCCAGAGCGCGGCCATCAGCAGCATTTCATTGACCAAAGCGGTACAGAGGAGCATCCACAGCAGCTGGCGGATGTCCATGTACTCGGTATACCCCACCAGCCGTCCGGCAGCCAGTACCCCCATCCCTTCGACCAAAACGAGGATCAGATTATCCCGTGTCGCCAGATATCCTTTCGCTGCCAACAAGCTTTTCCGACTCTGTAACGTGAACAGCAGGGTGCAGTTCTTTTCCTTGCTCTCGATGTCCCAGATGCGGCTTGCGATGACCGCCAGCCCTACCGGCAGGAAGATGGTGTTGTAGATCGGCATCGCGTAAAACATCGCCGAATATCCGGTCGCCAGCTCCTCCGTCCGATTTCCAACCGTCCGGACCGCAGTGGCCAGAATGAGCAGTCCCAGCGCCAGCGCAATCCAGCTTGTTCCGCACCGGCGTGTCTTTCCGCGTTCAGCACGTAGAATCTGCCGCATGTGTCGTTCCCTCCTCTCGGTTTCCGGTCAGGCTGAGGAAGATTTCTTCCAGCGATTTTGTCTTTTGTTCCACGCCGATGACGCCTGCATTCCGCACCGCCACGGTTTGCACCAGCCGCGCCAGCACGGCATCCTTTAATGCGGGCAGCACATGCGCTCCTGCCTCCCGCTCAAATGGAACGCCCTCTTCCTTCAGGACCCGCTCGGTCTGCTGTGGATGCAGCGTCCGCAGCACGATCCCGCCGCGGCTGTGCGTTTGAAGCTCTTCCAATCCGCCCTGAAACAGCAGCCTCCCCTCGCGGATGATGCCGACCAAATCCACAATCTGCTCCAGCTCACTCAGCAGATGGCTCGAAATCAACACGGATGCACCACAGCGCTGCGGCATTGTCCGGATCAGCTCCCGCATCTCCTGAATGCCCGCCGGGTCCAGCCCGTTGGTCGGTTCGTCTAAGATCAATAGCTTTGGCTCTCCGAGCAGCGCCTGCGCAATGCCCAGACGCTGACGCATACCGAGCGAATATTGCTTCACCTTTTTCCCCTTGTCCTGCGTGAGCTGTACAATATCCAGGACACGGCCGATGTCACGGTACGGAACCCCCTTCAAATCACAGAGCACCCGGCAGTTTTCTTCCCCCGTCAGATGTCCATAGCTCGACGGCGTCTCAATCAGCGATCCGGTCTGCCGCAGCAGTGCCAGACGATTCCGCTCACCCAGCGGTTCCCCCAGCAGGGTAATCTCCCCCTCCGTCGGATGGATCAGGCCCAGCAGCAGCTTCATCGTCGTGGATTTCCCCGCACCGTTCGGCCCGATAAATCCATAGACACCGCCCTCCGGCATGGAGAGATCAACGTGGTCAACCGCGGTATGTCCCCCATAGCGCTTGGTCAGTCCGCTTGTCTCGATGATTGTTCTCATGAAATCACTCCTCTTCTTTGTATCTCTGTACTAATTTGTTAATACAATAATACATCTTCCTTTCCCCAAATGCAAGCCCCATCCTCCATTTTTCTCTTATTTTCCCTTGTCAATCCCGCCGCATTTCTGCTATACTTTTTATAGTTATAGAAAACTAATAGAATATTTTTCACTTTATCCATCAGGAAGACGCAAATTATGATAGAAACAATAACATTAGGAAATTTTGAACAGGAAACCGTGCTCTCTGACGATTGCATTATGCTAAGTCTCCCGGAAGGGCCGGATGTCGGCGCCATGACGCTCTATACGGTCTTTCCCGGCATCACCGTCATGTACAACGATTTCCACACCGACCGCTGCGCCACCCGGTTTTCCTATGCGTCACAGATGATCAGCATTGACCACTGCCGGGAAGGGCGCATCGAATGGGAGCGCCCGGACGGCCGGTTCTGCTATCTCGGCGAGCGGGATTTGCAGCTCTCCGCCGACGTCACCCACATCGGCACCTATGGCTTCCCCACCGGGCATTATCACGGGATCACAATCCTGTTCGAGCTGGAGCAGGCGCGGGAGGGACTCCGCCCGTTTCAGGATACCTTCTCCATCGATCTGGATCAAATCTATCGGCGGTTCTGCCAGCAGGGCGATGACTTTATCCTGCGCGGCGATGACGGGATCGAGCACCTGTTTGCAGAGCTGTACGTCGTGCAGGGCACACTGCGCATGAGCTATCTCCGGCTCAAAGTGCTGGAACTGCTGCTGTATCTGTCCCGTCTGGACATGGATCTGTCCCAGCAGCCGCATTCGTATTTTCAGCGCTCGCTGGTCGAGAAGGTCCGCTGCATCCGGCAGGAGCTTTGCAGCACGCCGAACCAGTATGTCACACTTTCCGAGCTGGCAGAGCGTTATCAGGTCTCCGAATCCGCCATGAAGCGCTGCTTTCGCGCGATGTATGGCGACTCCATCTATTCGTTCCTCAAAAAGTACCGTCTGCAAACCAGCCAGACCCTGCTGCGCTCCACAGATCTGAACATCACAGAGGTCGCCGTCGAAGTCGGTTACGAGAACACCAGCAAATACATCGCCGCCTTCAAAAAGCAGTTCGGCATCACCCCCGCCAAATACCGCAGCAGCCAAACGACAAAATAAAATATCCTAAAAAAAAGACAGCCATACCAGAGCACACTTTGTTCTCCGGTATGGCTGTTTTCTCTCTCATTGTATTTTGATGGTCTTGCTCCTCAGCTTTCCTTTATAGCGGATGCGGGCACCGCTCGTGGTGCTGTACCGCACCGAAACAATCCGGTAGTAGTAGGTTTTCCCCTTCGTCAGCTTGGCGCTGGTGTAGCTTGTCTTGCCCTTGACGGTCTTGACCAGCTTGTAGCTGCCTGTCTTTCCGGTGGTCGAACGATAAACATAATACCGCGTCGCCCGGCTCGCCGCCTTCCAGGTGATTTTGACCCGGCGCGTCGAGGTCTGCGACATGGTCTTGATCGTCGTCTGTGCCGGAATCTTCGCCGTGCTCATGGCCGCTGAGTTGACACTCATATAGGCCGTACCGCTGACCGACTTTCTGCCGCGGACGATGTAATAATATGTTTTTCCCGTCTTCGCCGTCTTATCCGTATACGAGGTACCGGTTGCGCTTCCAATCTTGGAATAGCTGCCGCTCTTCCCCGTCGTGGAGCGATAGATGTAGTAGGAAGACGCCCCCGCCGCTTTGCTCCAGGTCAGGGTATAGTAATTGCTCGTCGTCTTCTTGAGGGAAACCGGGGTGACCTTTTCTGGACGCACCGTCACCGTGCAGGTCGCCGAGACACTGCCCGCCGTCGCCGTAATCGTCGCCTTGCCCGGACTGACCGCCGTCACCTTACCCGTGCTCGATACCTTCGCAATCGCTGTGTTGGAGGACTTCCAGGTCACCGTACTGGAGGCATTGCTCGGCGTCAGCGTCGCCTTGAGCTGTTTTGTCCGGTTGCAGGCGCGCTCGACCGATGTGACATTTAATGTGACCTTCGTCGCCGCTACCGCCGTACTGCTGCCACTGCTGCTGCCGCTCTGGATCGCGAAATTACAGTCGATCGCCGTGCTGATGCCGCTGACCGTCCCGGTTTCGGAATACTGCCAGTAGGTATAATCGCCGGTGTAGCTTGTCGCCGTCGTATAATTGGCCATCCAGATCGGATATTTTGCACTGATCGTCGCAGCGTTCATGTTGCTCGTCAACATGGATTTGTTCGCATAGATCATCGGTGTGTAACCGGCTGCGGCAATCGTCTCGCAGAACGCCAGACAAATATTCGTCTGCTGGGTTTTGCTCAGACCGGCCTTGTACAGCCGTCCGGTGTAGCCGCTGGAATCCTCCGCAAACTCGACATCCATAACGATTGGAAGCTTGATGGAATAGCCCTTGACGGCATTCAGGCAGAATTGCGCCTCTTTCTTGGCCTCGCTGGTCGTCGTCGCCTGCGAATAAATATAGACGCCGACCGGAATACCGGCGGCAATTGCATTTTTCATGTTGGTTGCGTAGGTATCATCCGTATACTGTCCTCCGCTCCCATACCCGGTATAGCCGGCACGGATAATCGCATAGTCCGTTCCCGCTGCCTTGACCTTGGACCAGGTGATGCTTCCGTCCCATTTGGAC
The DNA here is from genome assembly GCA_030539335.1 of Eubacteriales bacterium. GTDB lineage: Bacteria > Bacillota > Clostridia > Oscillospirales > Butyricicoccaceae > Butyricicoccus_A. The sequence goes on from JAUNSG010000006.1 coordinate 149,402, forward strand.
ACGTCAATGCCCTGTGTAATGGTTTTCCCCGCCGGAACGGTGTATGTCTTTCCGGTATAGATGCTCTTGACCGTGGAATTGGAAAACAACATCACCCGCTGTGCCGCGTTGTTCTGGTTCTCCTCCGGCTCCGTCGTCCGGTGCGTCGCCCTGTACTCCTCCGGATCCTCCGAAGCCGATTCCGTCACGACGGCTTCCGCCGCTTCGTCCTCATCCGAAAGCGCAACCGCGACCGTATTGGTCTCTTCCTCCGTTTCGTCTGTCTCTCCCCCGGACGGCGCCGTCTCCTCCGCGACTTCTTCCGCGGTGATCGTCTCCTCGACCACGCCATTCAACTCCGCCGCAAGCGCAAGTGTGGAGCTTACCGCAAAGGTTAGGGCCAGCATAACACTGCAAATCTGTTTTTTCATCCCGCATTACTCCTTTCTGTCTACCGTCTTGCGAGACTCCTCTCCCCCAATGTTGTTTGCAGTATATCATATCTGTTACCAAATTGCAATCTTTTCGTTTCTATTTTGTAATTTTATTGTGAAGTTTTTTTGCATAAAAACAGTCCCCCTTCTCTCGGCTAAGAGAAGGGGGACCAGTAAAAAGAAGGAAATAAAGTTTTTTCTGGAGGAATCAAAGAAACCATTTACTTGTTCTTCTTGTATTCGTTACGATAACGGCAACGAATGGTATCCTGACCCATCATCAGCAGGCGTGCATCAACCAAATCATTGAAATATCCCATTGTGGTTCACCTCGTCTTCCTTTTCTCATACTCTGCCTGGATTTCCGGAAACTCCCCGTCTGTTCTTCCAACGGTAGTTTCCCTCGAATCCGGAGGAATTAAGACGATATTCGTCTTGTTGTTTTGTCTTTGGCGACTCTCTTTTTCCGGGCACGAATCGCGTCTCTGGCTTTTGCCTTTTCCTGTGCAAGAACCGCGTTATGGTATGCCTTCAGACAGGCTCTCTTACCACCAATTTCCTGTGCGACCGCTAATTCATGGATTAATCCCATTCTTATCGCCTCATTTCTATTGTCAAAAAACGTTGTCTTACTTTCTGTTCCTGCGTACGGCGTATTCCACTCTTTCTCCACGGAGTACACGCATACGTGCGTCAACCAGTCCGGTGAAAATGTTCATATCAATTACCTCACTTGAAATCGCAATGGTGGATGTTTGTCTGTCTTACTTTCTGTTCTTGCGTACGATGCAGCCCGGTCGCTTGCTGCTCAGTTCATACATACGCGCATTAACCAGTTCGTTAAAAAAGTTCATGTGATATTACCTCACTCTATCGTTCCATATGGCGTGTTCGTTTTGCTCTTACTTCGATTTCTTTTCCACACGACAGGAAATTCGTTCATTCATAAGCTGCAACGCCTGTGCTGCAACCATCTGATGAAAATAACCCATGGGAGCACCTCCAACTTTTTTGCAATTTGGCAAGGGGCAGATTTCAAAATTTGATTGCCGTTTCTGCATTTCATTTTCCCTTGTCTTGCATTCATATTACATCACGCCTTTGAAATTGTCTAGCCTTAAAATATATAAATATTGCCTAAATACACCAATGAATTTTTGTACATATAATCCAAATCATTCCGTTTTTATCCGTTAATTTAGATAAAACACAGATCGTTAACTTATGCACAATCCCCAATCCAAAAATCGCACCCCATCCCGCAGCCTCGTCCAGAAAAATAAAAAAATACGCACGTTGTTTCCCTCGTGCGTATTTTAAAAATGCAGGATTACATTTTGTTTACTGCTTGTTTACTATTTGCTTACAATTTCAAGGTGCGGATACGCAAACGCAATGCCTTCCGCATCAAAACGCTCCTTAACTGATTCGTTGAGTCCGCATTTGAGCTGCAGCGCTGCGGAAACATCCGCCGCCCAGAGCCAGGCACGCAGAACAACCGCCGAATCCCCCAGCTCCATCACGCGGACAACCGCTTTGGGTTCTCCCGCGGCGATCTGCTCCGGCGTACGCTGGTCAAGGTACAACGGATGGCCCTCGACCTCCTCGCGCAGCAAATCGACCGCCCGGCGCAAATTGGATTCATAGGTAATACCGACCTCAAAGAATTCGCAGACCAGTGTGTCCTGATAATTGGCATTTTCCACGATGCTTGCATTCATGGTGCCGTTCGGGATAATCAGGCGCTTGTGCTGCGGGGTACGGATGACGGTATGGCGCAGGCTGATTTCCTCAATCGTTCCCGAAATATCCTTATCGACATAGCGGACAAAATCACCGATCGCAAACGGCTTGAACGCCAGAATCATGACGCCGCCTGCGACATTGCTCATCGCGTCCTGACCGGCAAAGCCGAGGACGACCGCGATGACGCCGCCGGATGCAAGGAGCATATTCACGGTGGATTTCGCGCCCGGAATGCTGTAAATGACGATCAATGCGGTGAAGAAATACACCAGAACGCGCACAATGTTCTTGGCAAACACCAGCAGCGTACCGCTTCCCGATCCTGTTGCACGCACACGGTCAATGACCGTGTCGAACGATTTGTTGATAAACCGCAGCAATTGCCACGCGACAAGCAGCACAATCAGGATAAAGAGAAGCCGTCCGACCCAATCCGGGAGGTGCAGCAGACCCGTGATGTTCTGAACGCTCTCAATTGCGCTTTCGGTCGCCTCAACCGTATCGATATCGCCCGGAATGACATCCTCTACACCGCCCTGTGCCGAGCCGGCCGCCGCGGTCAATGGACTCCATGGCAAAAATAAATTCATAGCTCTCCCCTGTAAGAACAGAGCGGCAGGCAAAGGATTCTGCTCTGCCTGCCCACTCATCAAAACGTTACTTCTTTACTTATATTCGTCCAGCATCGTGCGGACCAGATCGGCCACATAGGCGGCCGCGTTTTCCGGTGCGACATCCTCACGCAGGGACTTATCGCGCTTGGACACCTCAACCGCGCCGCGCTTGATGGTCTTCGGGCTGACGATGACGCGGACCGGAACACCGATCAGGTCGGCATCCGAGAACATATTGCCCGCGCTGACCTTGCGGTCGTCGTAGATGACCTCAATGCCCATCTCCTGCAAGTCGTGGTACAGCGCATCGGCTGCCTCGCGAACCGCCGGATCGGTAGACTTGATGGCACAGATGTGTACCTGCCACGGAGCGATTGAGATCGGCCAGATCGGGCCGTAATCGTCGTGCTTGACCTCGCAGACGGACGCCGCCAGACGACCAACGCCGATACCATAGCAGCCCATGATCGGATAGTGCGGCTTTCCGTCCTGTCCGATGTAGGTCATCTCCATCGACTTGGTGTACTTGGTGCCGAGCTGGAAGATGTTTCCGACCTCAATGCCGCGGCGGATACGGATGTGCGGCTTGCCGCAGACCGGGCAGATCGCACCCTCGTAGGTCTTGGCGAAATCCGCAACCGGGGCATCCGGCGTATCGCGCTTGACGTTGTAGCCGGTGTAGTGGTAATTCTCCTCGTTGGCGCCGCAGACCGAGCTGTTCAGCGCAGCCAGCGACTGGTCAATGACATACGTCACGCCCTCCGGCAGGCCAACCGGGCCGATAAAGCCGGCGGTGATGCCGCTCTCCTGCGTGATCTCCGCCGGATGGATCTCCTCCCCGAGGAAATTGCGCAGCTTGGTCTCATTGACTTCCAGATCCCCGCGGATAAACGCGACAACATACTCATCCGTCAGGTTCTTCTGATAGACAACCGCCTTGCAGGAAGCGTTTGCCGGTGCGTTCAGATACTCACAGACCGCCTCGATGGTCTTGGTTCCCGGCGTCAGCACCTTGGTCAGCGGCGCTTCCGCGGTCTCCGGCGCCTCGACGATGCAGTCCGCCGCCTCCATATTGGAGCGGTAGTCGCAGTCACACAGGACAATGGTGTCCTCACCGCAGTCGGTCAGCAGCATGAATTCGTGAGAAACACTGCCGCCCATCATGCCGGAATCCGACTTGACCGAAACGACCTCCGGAATGCCGGCGCGACGGAAGATGTTCTCATACGCCTGATAGCACTTTTCATAATACTGTTCCAGATCCTCCTGCGAGGTGTGGAACGAATAGGCGTCCTTCATCGTGAACTCACGGACACGGATCAGGCCGCCGCGGGCGCGCGGTTCATCGCGGAACTTGGTCTGGATCTGATAGATCATAAACGGATAGTTCGTGTACGACTGCGCCGCACCCTTCGCCAGATGGACGGCCGCCTCCTCATGGGTCATACCCAGAACCACCGGCTGACCGCTGCGGTCCTTGAAGCGGGCCATTTCGCTCCCGATGGAGTCATAGCGTCCGGACTCCTGCCAGAGCGACGCCGGCATGACAACCGGGAACATGACCTCCTGGCCGTCGATCTTATCCATCTCCTCGCGGATGATCGCTTCAATCTTCTTCATAATGCGCTTGCCCGGCATGTACAGCGAATAGATGCCAGTGGTCATCTGCTTCATGTAGCCGCCGCGCACCATGAGCTTATGGCTGTCAAGCTGGCAATCCGCCGGGGTCTCCTTAAAACGGCTGCCGAGCATACTACTCATTTTCATGGTTTTTTCTTCCTCTCTTCCCGGTGGTCTCCCTTTCAACCGGCTTTCCAACGAAAGCATCCGGGATTGTTCCTTTTTCTCGCACATCTCCCCGCCTGCCGCTCATATCCTGCAAGCAGGAAGGTGGTGTCTTTTTTTATGTATTCCAGCTTTTATGTCCGCCCGGCCTCCGGGGAACAGGTGCAGACCGCCGTTTCGCTCACGTCCGATCCGCGTCCCGCCCTGCTCGGCACCGTCACCGGCGATACCGGAAAGCCGGTTGACGATGCGCTCGTCGTGCTGACGGCCTCCGGGAAAACCCAGCCCGATCAACTGGTCGGTACAGAATATACCGACGAATTCGGCCAGTTTTCCTTCGGTCCGCTCGAGGCGGGTGTGTTATATCAGGTGCGCATCAGCCGAACGGATGTCCGGCTGCGCACACTTGAACAAAACCCAACCCAAGCCGATTGATTACTGCGGCAGCGCCTTGCTGTCGGACTCCTCGGTCAGCTTGGCAACCAGCTCCTCCAGGCTCATTGTGACCGTCTTGCCCTTGCGGTCACGGATGGAAACCGTGCCGTTCTCCTGCTCCTTGTCGCCGAGAACCAGCATGTACGGAACCTTCTGCGCCTGTGCCTCACGGATCTTATAGCCCAGCTTCTCACTGCGGTGATCGACCTCGACACGGAAGCCTGCGGCGGTGAGGGCCTGTGCGACCTGATCGGCATAGTCGGCGGTACGGTCGGTAACCGGCAGCGCCTTGAGCTGAACCGGCGACAGCCAGAGCGGGAACGCGCCCGCGAAATGCTCGGTGATGACGCCGATAAAGCGTTCGATCGAGCCGAGAACGACGCGATGGATCATGACCGGACGATGCTTCTCGCCGTCTGCTCCGGTGTACTCCAGCTCGAAGCGCTCCGGAAGCTGCATGTCAAGCTGGATCGTGCCGCACTGCCAGGTGCGTCCCAGCGAATCGGCCAGATGGAAGTCCAGCTTCGGGCCGTAGAATGCGCCGTCACCCTCGTTGATGACGAAGTCCTTGCCCATCTCGGTCACTGCCTGCTTGAGCGTCTCGGTGGCGAAATCCCAATCCTTCTCGTCGCCCATATGGTCCTCCGGCATGGTGGAAACCTCAATCGCATACTCCAGACCAAAGACCGAATAGACCTCATCGAACAGGCGGACGACATTCTTGATCTCGTCCTTCATCTGCTCCCAGGTCATGAAAATGTGTGCGTCATCCTGTGTGAAGCAGCGGACACGGAACAGGCCGTGCAGCGCACCGGACAGCTCATGGCGGTGTACCAGGCCCAGCTCGCCGACACGCAGCGGCAGGTCGCGATAGGAGTGCGGCTCGGATTTATATACCAGCATACCGCCCGGACAGTTCATCGGCTTGACGGCAAAATCCACATCGTCGATGACGGTGGTATACATGTTCTCCTTATAATGATCCCAGTGGCCCGAACGCTCCCACAGGCCGCGGTTGAGCATCATCGGGGTGGAAATCTCCACATAACCATAGCGCTTGTGTACCTCACGCCAATAATCGATCAGCGTGTTGCGCAGCACCATGCCCTTCGGCAGGAAGAACGGGAATCCCGGACCTTCCTCCATCAGCGTGAACAGGCCAAGCTCCTTGCCCAGCTTGCGGTGATCGCGCTTCTTGGCCTCCTCGATCTTTGCGAGGTATTCCTCCAGCTCGTTCTTCTTCGGGAACGCAATGCCATAGATGCGCTGCAGGGTCTCCCGGTTGGAATCGCCGCGCCAATAAGCGGCGTTGCAGGCGGTCAGCTTGATCGCATTGCCCTTGACCCGTCCGGTGGAGTCCAGATGCGGGCCGGCACACAGGTCGGTGAACTCGCCCTGCTTGTAGAACGAAATGGTCTCGCCCTCCGGCAGATCGTTGATCAGCTCTACCTTATAAGGTTCGTCCTTCATGAAATCCAGAGCTTCATCGCGCGGCAGCTCAAAGCGCTCCAGCTTGAGCTTTTCCTTGCAGATCTTGCGCATCTCCGCCTCGATCTTCTCCATGATCTCCGGGGTGAACGCAAACGGCGAATCCAGATCGTAATAAAAGCCGTTGTCAATCGACGGACCGATTGCCAGCTTTACCTCCGGGTACAGGCGCTTGACTGCCTGCGCCATGATATGCGAGCAGGTATGCCAATATGTCTTGCGGTACTGCTCGTTTTCAAACGTAAATTGATTGTCTGCCATAAATCTTTTTCCTCCTGTTTCATGCAGGGATGGGGAAACAAAAAAGCCCCCACCCCGGAATATGACTTCAGGGGTGAGAGCTGAACAGCGTCCCACGGTTCCACCCTGCTTGCCTTCCCAAAGAAAGAAGGCCGCTCGGAATTCGTAACGTGAATGACCCGTCGCAGAATACTAGGACATCGGTCCGTTCCTCCGCGAAGCTCCGGGATCGGTGCTCCTGTCTGCTCCTGCCGCCGATGCTTTCAGCCGCGTCATCCGCTCTCTGTCACAGGGTGTATGCAGACGGGAAGTTCTCCCATCAGCGCTTTTTCCTCAATATTGTCTTTTATCTTACATCACGAAAAAATAATTGTCAATCGGTATTCTGTATAGAATTCCATGGGAATATGCGGGAATCCTTTGTCTCTGCGGGCATTCAAACCCGGACCTACACCCGCTCCATCAATCGCCGTTTGAGCTGGATGCTGCCGTCCTCCAGCAGGATTTCGACCAAATCGGCCTCCCCGCTCTCCAGCAGCAGCCCTGCAAGCGGATCGGCGATCTGCCGGGCGATCTCATCGCGCACCGCCCGCGCGCCACGGGCATGATCGACTACGCCGAGCGCCCGCACTACCGCCGGCTCCCATCCGAGCAGCACGCCCTGCGTCTCACACCGCTGTGCCAGAATACGCAGTTCGCGCTCCGCAATCGCCTCACAGTCCTCCTTCTGCAAATCGGAAAACAGGATGATGTCGTCCAGCCGTGCCGCCAGTTCCGCACTCAGCACCCGGCGCACCTCCTCTTCCGTCTGTTCCTCCCGGGTGTCCTTCCGGGAGAAGCCGACACGGCGGCTTGCCGAAATCCCGGCGCCGAGATTGGAGGTCAGCACAATGACGGCATGGCGGAAATCCGCACCTTTTCCCTCGGAATCCGTCAGTCGTCCGTCCTCCAGCAGCCGCAGCAGGATGCGCAGCACATCGGGGTGGGCCTTTTCCACCTCGTCAAACAGCACGACCGAGCGCGGATGCCGCCGGATCTTTTCCGTAAGCTGTCCGCCCTCCCCGTATCCTTTATAGCCGGGCGGTGCGCCAATCAGGCGCGAGACATCATGCGGCTGCTGATATTCCGTGAGGTCGATGCGGATCAGGCTGTCCCGCCCAAACAAAAACTGGGCGAGCGCTTCGCAGACCGAGGTCTTGCCGACACCGGTCGGGCCGGTCAGCAGCAGCGCCGCCTTCGGCCGGCTGACATCGCGCAGCCCGGCCGCCCCCCGCCGCACCGCCCGGCTGATGCGTGTGACCGCCTCCTTTTGCCCGATGACCGTCTTCTGGAGCTGCTCCTCCATCTGCAGCATCCGCTTCCCATCGCCGCCGGAAAACTCCCGATAACCCTTGGTCCGCTGTGCCGTCAGCCCGACATCCGCAGGGAGTACCTCCGACCGTCCCTGCAAATGTACCGCCGCACAGGTTTCATCCAGCAGGTCAATCGCCTTGTCCGGCAGGAACCGTTCCGGGCTGATGCGTACCGAGATGCGCACCGCCTCCCGTGCCACGCCGGGCAGAAGCTGTACCCGGTGATGGGTGGCATAGCGCGGGGCAAGCCCTTCCAAAATGCGCAGTGCGGTTTCCTCATCCGGCTCGCACACATCGATGCGCTGGAACCGCCGGTCAAGCGCCGCATCCTTTTCAATCGTCTTATGATATTCCTCCACCGTCGTTGTGCCGATCAGCCGGATTTCTCCGCGTGCCAGCGCCGGCTTGAGCAGGTTGGAGGCATCGATCGCCCCCTCCGCTGCGCCCGCACCGACCAGCGTGTGTACCTCATCGACAAAAGCGATGATGCTCTCGTTCGCACTCAGCTCGCGCACGATGTTCCGGAGCCGCTCTTCAAATTCGCCGCGGTATTTTGTCCCGGAAATCAGCGACGCCATGTCGATGGACAGGATGCGCGCATGACGCAGCTCCTCCGGTACGTTGCCATCGGCAATCGCCTGCGCCAGCGCCTCCGCAAGCGCGGTCTTTCCAACCCCCGGATCGCCGAGCAGCACCGGATTGTTCTTCGTCCGCCGCGTCAGGATGGTCAGCATCCGGAACACCTCGTCATCCCGTCCGATCACCGGATCGAGTTGTCCCCGGCGCGCCCGTTCCGTCAGATCCACCGCATACTTGTCCAGCACGGAGGTCCCCGACCGTGCGCCCATCATGCGCGGCTTTTTCTCCGGAAGGGTCTTGATCCCCGTCAGCCGCTCCAGCGTCACCATGTCCGCCCGCATCCCCTCCATCATCTGCCGCGCGGTACAGCCCCGGCATTCCAGGATCGCTCCCAGCAGCGACTCGGTGCCGACACTTCCCTCGGACGACTTCTGCGCCTGCTCCATCACACTCTGCATGTGCGCCGTCAGCTCCGTTGGGCTGGTGCGCGGATTGCGCCGCCCATAGCGCTCGGTGAGTTTTCGTTCGAGCTGCCGCTCGGTGACCCCGGCGGAGGCCAGAATCCTCCCCGACATGCTCCGCCGCTGACGCAGCAGACCCAAAAGCAGGTACTCGGTCCCGATCCTCTCCCGCCCCATCTGCCCGGCGGCCTTCTTCGCGCATTTCAACGCCCGCGCCGCCTGTTCGTCCAATTGCTCATAGCTGCCCATACGCTCTCCCTCATTTCTGTAAGAATGTGAGGGTTTTGCCAAAAGAATGACAAGAACCCCCAGAGAAATCCAATTACATACCGTCAACGATTTCTCTCTAACAGCATTTCCTTCTCTGCCAGATTTTACACGCGGTTTTCTTTTTAAAAAATTTGCTAAAATGGAGTTGTTTTTTTTTCGTATTGTGATAGAATATAAATAAATTCTTACAGGAGGTGCTTTTTCATGGCTTACCAGATTAGTGATGCTTGCATCAGCTGTGGTTCCTGCGCTGCAGAGTGCCCGGTTGGCGCTATCTCTCAGGGCGATTCCGCTTACACCATCGACGAGGGCGCATGTCTTGACTGCGGTTCCTGCGCTGGCGCATGTCCGATGGGCGCAATTGCTCAGGCATAAGTTTCATCGTTTTTTAGGTACATGGAAGAGACCCGGTGCTTGTCATCGGGTCTTTTCTTTTGCTGTGAACCTGTTTCAATCCCGTTAATAAAAATCGACATATTTTGTGTATTTTGTGAAAAACTTTTGATCCTCGCGGAAATCCTTGATGCATCTACCCATTGTTTTTTTTGAGGGAAACGCCTATAATGATTGACGATAAAAAAAGACGCAAGGGAACATTCCATCGGCTTTCGCATACTTTGACAGACAGACTGCCCCTCGTTTTTCCCTGCCATTCATTCAAAGGAGGTTTTTCCAATGGAATCGTATGGTTATCTTCTTATCATCGCGATTATTCTTCTGTCCACTAAGGTTTTTGGTCTGGCTTCCGGTAAAATCAGCATGCCGCAGGTTGTCGGCGCTCTGGTCGCCGGTCTGATCCTTGGCCCGTCGGTTCTCGGCGTCGTGGAAGAAACCGATCTGATTGTTGCCCTTTCGGAGATCGGCGTTATCATGCTGATGTTCGATGCCGGCCTCGGCACCGACCTGAAGGAGCTCAAGAGCACTGGTCTGGCATCGTTTGTCATCGCCATCATCGGTGTTGTCGTCCCGCTGCTCGGCGGTATGGGGCTGTATATGCTCTATTTCCCGAACAACGGCGACACCATGTATATGCTGGAGGCGGTTTTCATCGGCGTCATCCTGACTGCCACATCCGTCAGCATTACGGTCGAGACGCTGCGTGAGCTGGGTAAGCTGCAAGGCAAGGTCGGCACCGCCATCATGGGCGCTGCGGTCATCGATGATATCCTCGGTATTATTGTTCTGACCATCGTATCCAGCTTTACCGATCCGGATGTAAAGATTGCCGTTGTTCTGCTGAAGATCGTTCTGTTCTTCGTCTTTGTCGGCGTCGTCGGTATCCTGTGCTATAAGCTGTTCCAGCGCCTCGATGCGCGTTATAAGGATCACATGCACCGCCGCGTGGCCATCTTCGGCCTGTCCTTCGCACTCATCATGTCGTTCTGCGCGGAGTATTTCTTCGGCGTTGCGGACATCACCGGTGCGTATTTCGCCGGCCTGCTGCTGTGCAACCTGCCGTTTGTCCGTCAGTATGTCAGCCGCCGTGTCGGTATCGTATCCTATATGTTCTTCAGCCCGATCTTCTTCGCCAGTGTCGGTATCAAGACCGACCTTCGCGGCCTGACCCCGGCTCTGCTGCTCTTTGGCCTGCTCCTGCTGGTGATCGCCATCCTGACCAAGATCGTCGGCTGCGGCCTGGGCGCCAAGCTGTGTGGCTTTTCGATGCATGACTCGGTCTCCATCGGTGTCGGCATGGTATCCCGTGGTGAGGTCGCACTGATCGTCGCACAGAAGGGCGCTTCCTGCGGCCTGGTTTCGGACAGCATGTTCGCTCCGGTCATCCTCGTCGTCATCGTCACGACGCTGATTACCCCGATTCTGCTCAAGCTGGTCATGAGCGACAAAAAGACAAATCCCGCCTGACGGAGTGATTTCTCTCATACTGTAAAATGCAACTCCCGCAGTGTATCGTTCACTGCGGGAGTTTTTGTGTTATTTGAGCGCTTTGATCCGGTCAATGGCAAGCTTCGCCTGCTGATAGCTCTTGGTCGCCGTCTTGGTTCCCGCCTTGACGCCAAGGATCTTGGCGTCCGCCGGGAGGACATACCCATAGGTCTGCCAGCGCTGCAACGCATTCTCATACGTTGTCTGGCTGTAGTTGATCTTTGCCTGTGCTTTTTGCAGCTGGATCGCCGAAAGCTGCTGATAATTGCTCTGCTCCGCCGCCGCCACCTCCGACGAATACTGGCTGCGCGCTTCTGCCTCCGCATTGGTCCGCGTCGTCGCCAGATTATTGAGATTCGTGCGCAAATTGTTGTTCGACGCCACGCGCGACGACTCGGTATACCCGGTAGTCGCGCTGCCGTAGGCTGATCCGAAGCTCAATCCAGCCGCCGCCAGCTTTTCCTCCTGTCCCAGCGCTGTGCGCCGCGCGGCATTCTGTGCCGCCGTGATGTTGCTGCGGTAGCCGCTGCGGATCGAGGCCAGCGATTCGTTCAGCCGGCTCTTGCTCTGTGTCTTCGCTGTGGCCAGCGAATTGTTCTGTGCTGTCTCCGCTGCCTTGTATAAATCATTGATGTTGAGTGTGCTCATGCTTGCTTCCTCCTTTTTCCTTTCATCGGGGTGCCAACCGTGTACCGGATGACCAGTCCCAGCATACCGAACGGCTCCTCCGGCTGCCGGTTCTGCACAATCCCCTGAAACAGGAACACCCTGCGCTTTCTCCGGTTGACCGGGATGGGCACAGCGGCCGCTACCGTCCGGAAGGAAAAACGGGAAAAATCCACCTCCGCGAAGGAAAACAGCGTGAGCAGGATATCCTCCGCCTGCTCCCTCCCGCGCTCGGTCTGGTAATACAGCTCCGCCGACGAACGGCGGTACGGCATGAGCACCGGATAGAACGACAAAATGTTCTTGCTGCAATTCCAGCTCCCCAGTGCGGTGAATGGCGTGCTCCACCGCGCACAGATCGGCTCCCCGTCATCCAGATAGGCGCCCGTCTCGTCCTCCGCGCAGAATTTACACACCCGTCCATCGGCCGTCCCGAACCAAAGTCCGTCCTCTTCCGAGAAAAAACAGGTTGCCGGGATGTTCTCCCAATAATACCACTCCGGGATGCTGTTTGCCATCTGCCTCCCGTCCGCCACATAACAGTGTCCGTTGACCGACAGATACAGATGGTCCCTCCAGACGCACAAAACCGCGTTCTGCAAATCCGGCTCCTTTGTCAGCCGCTTGTCGATCCGGTGCGACACACCGGAAATCATGCGCTGGTCGGTGACATAGGTGCCGAACACCCCCATCACGCCCGAAGCGGACAGATACATCGGAATCCCCTCCAGCTCAGCACACGCCGCCATGCTCACCGCCCCGGCCGCCTCGGCGCCCTGCTTGAGCGAATAGGCCGGACGGTCGTTGTCATCCAGTGCAAACGTGCGCAGATACTGCTTGGCATCCTGTCCGTCCTCCTTGAGCACGAGCTGGGTGTCATACTGCCGCAGATAGCCCATAATGGCCGACGCATCCGCACCGACGCGCGTATACCCGGTGTCCGGGAAATACGACGGATCATACAGACCGGACTGCCAGTCGCAGTTCGGCTCCTGCGGATCGCCCGAGACAAACACACGGGTATCATTGCTGCCGCCATACAGGCCGAAAATGCGGCAGCGGTCGATTTTCCCGCTGTATTCCGGTACGGTCTTGGCAAATTGAATCACGACATTCGCCAGTCCATCGCCGTCCTCCGGCGCATTCGCAAACGTGACCGTTCCGCGGTTGACGTTGACCGAGGCGATCGTGTAGCCCGAACAGGTCACGCTGTCCGCATCGATCTGGCGGCAGTCGAGCTGGAACGTCTTGGTCGTACCGTCGCCGACAAATGTGTTGATGCGGTAGGGGGTCAGCATGTTGACAGCCTCCAGGCTCTCGCCCCCTCCGGCCGGCGGAGCGCCGATCGTCGTGGTCGGGACAAAGGCACAGCTCCGCACCGGGACGACCTGCACCCCGTCATACACCAGATAGGTCTTGCCGTCCAGAATCCAGAGCTTTCCGTTCATGCGGAACGAGCGCGACGGCCCTTCCGCCATCCCTTCGTACAGCGCAACCGCACTGCTGTCCAGCATCCGGTACATCTTCGTCCCCGCGTGGACGAGGATATGTTCGTCCAGCCGGTGCAGGCCGTAAATCGGCACGCCAAACGACATCAGCCCGCGGTAGCCCGTGCGCTTAACCGGGAAATAGGTCGCGTCCGCAATCATGTTGCAGGCGTCCGGGGAACGGGTCGGATCGACCTTGGTCGGATCGGTGGAAAAATCCACCCCGGCGAACCGCTCAATCGTCATCTCCTGTACGCTGGTATCTGTGGAATAATAGCTCATCCCGTTCCCCTCATTTCGATCAGGCAGCACGGGGAATATTTGGCCAGCCGCTCCTCATATTCCTGTGTCAGCCGGTTGTATTCCTTCCGGTCCTCCCCGGCGACGAGCAGCGCCGCCAGCCGGTACGGAAAGCATTCACTCACCATGCGTTCGTGATACGGGACCTCATCCTCCAGCTCCAGCAGTTCCGGCGCCGTGACAAAGCTGTGCTTTCCAAACGCCTGATCGAGTGCATTCTGCTCTCCGAGGCAGTCCGCCAGCATCTGGTTCAGGCAGACCAGTGCGAGCGCTGGATAATAACCGACATCGGTTTCCTCCTGTCCGAGCAGCGCCACCGCCCGTTGATACACCTCTCGTCCTGTCATTGCATCCTCCTTTTCCGGTCCGTCGGGAAGGAGCCGGACCCATGTCCGGCTCTCCCCTTGTCCAAGTGTTATTCTCCGACCGCAACCGCCGAGGGGAACAGCGTCTCCGCAAAGGCAACCGCCTTCACCTCTGCCGCCTCCGCCGCAAAGCTGCCGGAATAAATGCGTGCGCTGTCCGAATAGCGCGGGTCGGTACCGTCCACCGTGTAGCGGATCTCGGTCGCGTTCGTCTGTGTCAGCGTCACCCGACCGGCTGCCTCGGAAATCTGCGGCGCCTCGAGCTGCTTTCCCGCCTCCACGAGCGCATACACACCGGCCGCCTTGGCGCCGAGTACGAACGCATCGTAATAATGACGTCCCTCAATCAGCGCACCGGACACGCCGACCGGATCGTTGTGTACCTTGGCATCCGAGATCTTATACGGCATCAGCACCGCGTTCTTGTGGGTAATCAGGAAATAGCATCCCTCCGGCATGTAGCTCTTGGGTACGCGCACGATGCTCAGACCGGAAATCTCACCGCAGATGCCCTTGGCCACCGCCTTGACACCCAAACCTTCCAGCCCGGTGAACTCCGGCGACAGACGGATCATCTTATAGATCTCGCTGCTGACGTATACATAACGGTCGCCATCCGGCACCAGATTGTCATCCAGCACCTGGGCGCCGGTGGAAATCAGGTCGACAATGTTGTCCTTGGTCGGGGCGCTCGCCGCAGTCGCAATCGTGCCCGCCATCGTGACAAAGCGGCGCAGTGCGTACTTGTCCGCCGCCGGGGTGGACTGCTCGTTGAGCTGCAGGCGCAGCATATCCGCCGCCTTCTTCGTCATGTTCTGATCGAGATTATTGCCCTTGTCGATTGTCAGTACAATCATTATTATATTACTAATATTTGTCGAATTTCGCCGCAAAGTATCTATTAATGCCGCAAACTCTCAAATTCTATCTATTTCGTGTTATTATCCCCACGTGCACAAGATTGTGAGGAAATCAACATGGAAAAAGTCATCCGCTTGCTACATCGTTTAGGAATAACCCCCGGCTACCGGGGATATCGTCAAGCCATTATTGCGTTGGAGCTACTTGACGAAAATGAAGATTGGATGTGTAGTATAATGGAGTTATATTCAGAAATCGCATATCTGAATCACACTACACAAAAAGCTGTGGAACGAAATATTCGTACACTGTCAAAACGTGCATGGACGATCAATCCCAAGCTACTGGAAAGGCTCGCTGGATATCCATTAAAGGAGGAGCCAGCAAATACAGATTTCTTGTTTATGCTGCTAAATTACAAGCAGCGCACAAGTTCCCCGCAGCCAGCAGGACAGAAATTCTAAAACACAAATACACCCGCCTGACAGCCAATTAAGCTGTTGGGCGGGTGTAAAACTTTGTTGTTGTGGATTTACTGTAAAATATGTTTCCTAAAATCCCGCTGATAGATTCTCGCTCGCCGCCACACCTCCTCGACAGCATACCGGACAACAGCCGATTCGTTAATGCATCCGAGTTCATTCGGGCTGCCTTTCTCTGCCGCCGCGGTTTCATAGGTCTTAACGGCTATATCGATTTCAAATGTATGTGACGGGACAGCGTAGCATGAGTTTGATCCATATTGGTATCCTCTTGCACGCTCCCATACAGATCGAAGCGCGGTTCTGTGAATACTGTGGATTTCCTCCGGATTGTTGAGCAAGCGCCTGACAGATCGTATCAACTCCTTCTGATAAATTTCCATTGCCATATTGCGTTCCGGTATTGAAATTTCCTCAAGGTTTCGTAAACGTGTCATGCGTTCGATATCGTTTTTCATGCAGCTCCTCCTTTGCCATGAGGGCTAGTGAGTTCATTACCTGCGATTTCTTTAGCGATTGACGGATGGTTCTCAAGTAAATAAATCATCCATTTTAACGTATGCTGCGGATACGTTGTCGCGTTGATAATGTCTAACAATCTATCAATATTATCTTTCATAATGACATCCATTCTTGATTAAAACACTACCACGCGATGCAGTTCATCGGGATGCTGTGCATAATATTGCTTTGCAGCATGCCAGACACTCCTCAACGCACAACGGATAGCACAGTTTTGTGAATTACCGGAAAGATGTTGTGAATATGCTGCTATAAATATTCTTTCTGCCATTTCAGATTCTTGTATCTTGTTCAAGGGGATATCGTAGCTTAGATCAATCCCGATTGAGGCTTTGGCTTGGTTTAAAACATTCATAATTTCACTCCTTGATTTCTGCCTTACAATTTGATAGAATCAAGGTGCCGGGGAGTAAGGCTTCCCCGGGACCTTTTGGTGTGGTGAGTAGCGAAGTTTCCTAGGCTCGGCTACTCACCTTTTTATGCCTTGACCTTGCTGTCACGGACAATCTTCGCCGCTTCTGCCGGGTCTTTGGCAGTAGCTTCAATCAGCTTTGCGATGTTCTCCAAGAACTGATTCAGCTCTGCGCTTGTCATTTCGTCCATCTCCTCACTTCCTTTCATAAGAGGTGTTGTTCCTCTGCCTTACAAGTATTATTATAAACTCTACGATTTAAAATGTCAATAGTTAAATTTAAACTTTGAGATTTATTTTTTAAATCTATTATTTGACAAAATGAATTACAAAGTTTAAAATAAGGGAGAGGAAAGGAGTGGGAAAATGGAAAAGAATTTAAAAAAATTTATACAGCATGTATGTATTGATAAGGATATCAGCGTATCAGAGTTGGCGCGGCGTTTAGCCACAACTCCCCAAAATTTCAATCAAAAGTTGGGGAGAGAGAGTTTGACATGGAAAGATTTGCAACAAATAGCAGATGCCTTAGATTGCAGGTTGGATGTTAATTTTGAACCTAATGAAAAATCCTCAGACGCACAATCTGAGGAATAAAACAATTTAGATTATGGAGCGGCACAACATCGGTTGTGTCGCTCTATTTTTGTTTTTGAATTCGGAATGCTTGACAACTACATGTCATACAGATATAATAATAAATAGAAAAAGGGCGCGCCGCCTGTAGACGGTTACTCCCTAAATGAAATCAAAGAATTTGACCGCACTGTTTGGAAGCTGGGCGGTCATTTTCTTTTGCTTATCTGATGAATCAAAGCAGCAAATGCGACGAGAAACGTTAAAAGCTGAAACAAAGCTTCGTATGTAACCATCACACCACCTCCCCTCAAAATGGGATTGGTGGGAATAACCGCCTACCGCTGGCAAGACGACGCGCTGAAAACAGATGTTTTCCTATCTGACAGGATAGCATATTCTATACTAGATTTCAATGAGAACGCTACATCACACAAAGAAGATTGATATATAACCTATATACACAAATACACCCGCCTGACAACCGGTTAAGCTGTTGGGCGGGTGTAAAACTTTATAACAATTTTTTCAAAACGCTTTACATACTCGTACGAGTATGCTATACTATACACATACTAAAGGAAAGGAGGAAACCAAGTGAAAGATTTTTGGTTGGGAGTGCTTACCGCCCTCACCGCTCAAATCTTATTTAAGCTGACCGAGCTAATTTTCGAGTGGTTGAAAGGCAAGTAAACAAACGGGGGAACGAAGGTTCCCCCTCTCCCACCTAAATCTTATCATGGGCAATGTGTTATGTCAAAGAAATCTTTAATTATTTTAAATGTTTCTCTCATTATTGGCTATAACATTTTTATCGCTATTATTGTTTCAATAATGTCAACTGTATTTTGGCGCGGTTTTGCAATAGCAACTGATGTGATTGTAACTGTGAGATGCTCTCTGTTGCTGTACCACGCTCTAAGGAGGTTTCACGATGAGTAAAACATCAACCGAGGTAAAACGGCGATACAACGCAAAAACTTATAAACGTTTTTATTGTGATCTCCGTATAGAAGACTTTGAGCGCATTGAGAAAATGCGTGGCGATTTAAGCCGCACAGCGTTTTTAAAAATGTTGATCGAACATTACGAAAAAACAACAACTGAATCCTAACACCTCTCTGGGGAGCATGGTTTACTTACCGTGCTCTCTCTTCTTTTTACTTCACGGACTTTTTTGCCACCCAGATTGCAACCTTGACCCAGTTCTCGGTTTTGTCCAGCACATTCAACGTCCTACCCTTGCCGATCGTACCGACCTTGTCCGCCTTGGTGCTGTTAGACGCTCTGGCGTTGAGCACCATCTTCGTCGTCGCCTTGCCATCCTTGATCGTACAGTATTTCCGCGCGATCCAGACGGATGTTTTGATCCAGTTCTTGGTCTCATCCAGTTTGACAAGCTTGGCTCCCTTGTTGATCGTGCCGAGCTTTTTCTTTGTCACGCCCGCGCCAGCTCTGGCGTTGACAGATGCCGTAGTCGTAACCGTCTTCGGTTTCTTACTGATGAGATAATACGACGGCGCACGGTCGATCGTCGCCTTGCCGCACTGCGTCAGTGTTGCCGTGACGACGCCTTTCTGCCCGGTACGTTTTGCGTGATGCGCCGGCCATGTGAGATATTTTGAATCGTTCCAATAGGAATCCAGCACGGTAATCGTTTCGCCGGATGCGGCAACTGCGGCGACAAAATGGCCGCCATTGGAGAATACCTGATATGTACTGCCCTGATTCATGATCGCCACGCCGCCCTCCTTGAGGTGTGCGAGCAATTCGGCATTCTTGCTGGTGGACTTCCACGCGAAACCGTACTTTGCCGATGCAGCTTTGAGCAACACGGGCATATCCGTTCCACCGTCCACACGCGCTTTTGCGGCGACCGCCAGCTTGCACATGGTTTCTAGTCCCACATCGGCAATTCCTGCTGCACGCAGTGCATTACACAGCGACGCCGGACCGCAGGCGGAATTATAAATGCTGTTGCCGCCGTAGGAAATCTCTTTATACTTGTCCTCCGTCTGAAATGTAATGCTATACTTTTTCGCGCTCGTTGTGCTCACCTTCTTATCAAATAATGCCTTTTCTTCTTTTCTTCGATTGGTCAAACCGGTCAGCACCTTACCGCCCGCCTTATTATACGCCGTGATGTGGCTGCTGATCTGCGCGATTGTGCGCGTCCCCCTGGCCGTCAGCTGATCGATACTGCCGATATTGTAGGCAAACGACACGAGCGCATCGAGCTGGTTCTGGTTGAAATGATATGTACCATCATATTTGAGTACGAGCGGCAGGTATTTTTTGTTGAGCGACTTTTTGAGCCAGCTATCCGCCGTCGCCTGGCTGATTTTCAGCCCCTTCTTGATCGTCGTACCAGTGATGGACTTGTCCGCATTGGTCGTGCCATAGCCAATCGTCCAGACACCGACCTCGTCGCGGTAGGCGGTCAGCCGACAGCCCTCCCACTTCTTGACCAGCGCAACACAGGCGTCGGAGATTTGTTTACTCATTCCCCACCTCTGGCAGTCCTGCGACGCTGGTCAGCAGAGATACAATACCAGCCAGTGCAGCGGTCGAAACAACCAGTTTCCAATCCACACCGCCCAGCGCGGTTGTGGTGCCGATGGATGCAACTGCCGTCTGTGCAACTGTTTTGATCGCGCGGACACCGGCCGCATACGCCCAATCTCTCGTAAAAATGTTCATGATTCATCCTCCAAATCTTTAATCCGATGGTTTGCTACGCGCATCTGTTCCTCGATCACAGGCACGCGCTTGGCAAAATTGTTGTGTTCCCGCACCTCACGGGTCAGCTCTTCGATCTTCGTATCCGTCACGGCCTGCGAGATTTTGAGCTGCTGTTCCATTTTACTGCTCGCGGCCATGTTGCTGATGATTACGCCGATCAGAGCGAGACCGCCAGTAATCAGCGCAGAAAGGATCGTGTCTGTCACGTCGCATCTACCTCCGGAGTATCCTCCAACATAAACTCCAGCGCCTCCAGCTCCGCATAGGTCAGCGCGTCATATGTATCCCCGCACTGCTCCAACAACGATACCGGAACCGTTGCGACTGTAACATCTGCGTTCTCGGCAAGAAGAGCATTAATCTCCGTCATCAGCTCCGGCTTGATGCCGCCGTCGTTCAGTTCCACCGGATCAACGTCGTGCTGCTCGCACAGTGTTGCCAACGTGTTTCGGTAGTCGTCCGCCGCAGAGTTGAGCTTGGAGATGTTCCTCTTGAGCGCAAATAACACCTTGATCGGCAGTTTCTTCTTGAGAAGATCACTGTTATTGTTGATTGCCTGAATTGTGTTGATTACCTGTAAATTGGTCATATGTTTTCTCTCCCTATTTTTATCCACGATAGATAGCCAACCAACGAAATGTGCTTGCCCATGACGCTGACGTATTGTTGTAACAGCGAACCTTGAACCCCGTCGCTGTAACGGAATGCGTGACAATGGTTCGATTCGCAGAACTCGCAACATTCGTCGAGGCGGAGCTCGCTGCATGTCTGGATACCACAACCCCAGGAGTCCCTGGAAACGCTGTAGAAAATGTAATTGCTGCATCTGTATATGAATTTGCCGCTACACTCACATCGCTTTTCGTTCCGTGAAGCATCTGAATTCCGCCCTTTGTGCCTGGAGCTGCGGTCGGCAGTGTATATAGGTTTGCATAGCTGCCAATATTGCTGCTGTCAATGATCGTCCTCCATGTCCCAGTAGTAGCTCCGTTTCCATTCCATCCGGAACCATTGCCTCCACGATGGAGTATGTTCCCGGTCGATTGTGTAAACCACATCTGATGCACATCATTACCCGCACCGGTTATATTCAGCAAATACCCATAGGTTGACGGCTGACTGTACAGACAGCCTGCCGTGTTGTACCAGAGCACACTGTTACCCAGAGCTCTCCAATTTGCAGTAGTATCGTTCCCTGTTGATGAAATTGGGTTCCACAACACACCCTGAACAGAAAAAGTACTATTTATTTTCGTTACACCAGTTACGGTGAGGGCGCCTGTCACGGACATATCTCCCGTCACGTTTTTTGTTATATACCCCGTGTCATTGGTAAACGCCGAAATTTTCGTGGGAACAGTCGGAAGCTCCGACTTGAGTGCATACCTACTCAAATCCTGATGCATTGTGAGATATCCCGCATCGTTCGTAAATGCTGAAATTTTTGTGGGAATGACCGGAAGCTCTTTCCGGAGAGCATAATCCCCCTGATCCTGTTTGCCCGCAATCAACCGGCGCAATTCGGTATCGTCATATGAGGTGTCCGGCGGCTCATACGCATCTGCATCCGCATCGCTCAGTACCGACACGATATTAAACGGGTCCTGGCCGGACAGTACAACGTCATCCCCGACGTGCAGTGTCACATGGTTGCTGATCTGCAGGTCATCCCCCTCCAACAGCCACTGACCATTATGGCACGAGACCCGGAGCGGTTTCACCGACAGCACAGCCCCCACAAGCCCGTCGCTCGACGGCTGATATTTTTTCAGCGTTTTTTTGAACCGGTTTGCGAAATCCTTTGCCATTACGCCGTCCTCTTCCAGAAATAACAGGTGATGTACGGCTGTAGGTTGTTATGCGCCGTACCCGAGCCGGTATTGGCCGTGCTGCCGCTGTTTCCGCCCGTCGTACCGGAGATGCTCACCGTGTGCGTGTGCGCGCCATTGCTGGCCGCTGTGCCCGTTGCACTAAAGGAGTGCGTATGGTTCGATCCCTTGCCCGATGTACCGGACGCACTCACAGTGTGTTTATGCCCGTCGACATACATCGTCTTATAATCCGTCGATGCATAAGATCCTCCTGTTGGCGACGGCGTCACCTGGCTTTTGCTCGATCCAGAGGCGAGAACGCTGCTGTTATACTGCAGCTGCAGATCATGCCGGTGACTCCCGGCAGTCGCAGCCGTTCCCGTCACACTCAGACTGTGCGTATGCGCTGCCTCGCCACCGGTCGTTCCGGAAACCGGCACGCTGTGTGTATGCCCGCCGTTGCTGCTGGTCGTATTGGACCCCGAAAAGCTGTGCGTGTGGTTGTTCAACCCATGCGCGTGAGCCGGTAGATTCGCGGTCGCCAACGCCACCGTCGACGCACCCCCGGTTTTTTCGGCAGCACTAAAATTCGTATCGCTGGTATTTACGCCGACCGGCACTCTGCCTGCGCCCCACGCAACCCATGTGCCGCCGATCGTCGTCCCAGGGTTTACATTATTCGCGCTCATCCGGATCGATCCCACCGGATAAACCAGATCCAGCAGCGCGCTTTCCAGCAAGTGCGTCAGGGATGCATTTTCCAGATCCTTCAGCTTGCTGTCGATGTCTATCATATTTTTCGTCAGCAGCGCCTGCCAGTTCCCTGGAATGCTCTCGTTCGGATAATTTACATCCGGATTCGAAAAAATATTAAATCCATAGTGTTCCGTTTTTTCCATCGCTATCCCTCCCTGTCTATTCCAATGTCGGAGCGTCTACATGATCCTCGTCCGTAATAAACTCGGATTCATCCGCATTTCCAAACAGAATCTGATTGCCGAACAGCAAATCGTCCGCGCCAAATGTCACAACGCGATAGACCATTGTCCCAACCTGCAGATGCGCCGGGCCATATTCGGCAAAAACCCTGCGAAATTCCTCTGCGTCCGCATCCGTCACCTGCATCGCCGTGCCGTCCGCGTTTCTCCTGGAATACAGGACAGCCGTCAGGCTGCCATCCCCATTCTTTTTGATCCGATACTCGGAAAATCCCAGCGCCTCCAACATATCGCTCAGCCTGTAATAGCCGCCGATCGTCGTCATGCGCCACGCGCACATGGAACGCCGCGTGCTCTCGTCCAGACTCATGTCCACGTTAAAATAGGTGCAGTATGCATCCAGCAGCGACTGCGGCATGGTTGCAAAATCATCGCACAGCTCCAGCTCATGCAGCCGTTTCTCCAGCAGCGGCTTTACAGCGGCATCAAACGCCCGGTAAATATCACGCAGAATGCCCGATCGCGAATAGCGCGGCGGCAGCTCCTCCATCGCCGATTCAAACTGTTGTGACAGTTCCATAGGTCACCTCCTGCAGCGTCGCTACCTGGTCGTATTCCAGCGCCACCGATGCTGCTGTTCCATTCAGCGTAACGCCGTCAACATTGACCACGCCGTCCGCCGCCATGATCGCACTGATCATCTGCGCATAGTAGATCGTTCCGCCCGGCTGTAGGCCGCCCAGCTCCTGCTGCAGCAGATCCTCTACACCGTCCTGGACCTCCTGCGCGCTGTAGGTGCCGTCGATCGTCAGCGTGCCGATCGAAACCGCCACATCCAATACGTCGCCATTCCGAACCACAACCCGCGCCGTCGGCGGCGCAATTCCCGCGCCGATCCCTCCCGAGCTTGGGTCGAGGGCTTCCTGCACAGCCGCCAATGCGGCCGCGTCTAACGGCAGATTGGCGTCGTCCAGTACGATGACATATACCGTATTCGCCGGTACCGTAGCTGAGCCAACGGTTTCCCCCGCCGCATAGGCCCGGGCATAGCCGACCGATGGCATTTCCAATGCCTTGGCCTCGTACCACGCCTTGTTATAGCCGGTCTGAATGTATCCCACCTGAATCTGCCATCGTTCGAACAGATCGCCGTCCGACTCGATGTCGACGCCGCCGGATGCCGCCGCCGAATTGCTCACGGACTCCACGCCCTCAATCGCAATCGGGATGACGGTAATTGCATCCGCCGCGACGTTGTACACCTCGCCGTTTTCCAACGCGGTCACCGTAATGGTTCCGCCGTTCTGGATACCGGAAAAATCATCGTCCGCCGCGTACTGTAATCCGTCCTCTGTTTCAAACAGGGTGCCTCCCGGAATGTCTACCACCGAGGCGGACTCCTCCAGCGTGACCGTCAGCACTGCCCCGGCTGCTGCGCCCAGATTCCGCGCCATGCCGTATCGGCTGACAAATACATCCAGATCGTCCCCCTCCAGATTCGCCGGGTCTTTCTGCTCGATCGCCGTGTCGATCACATCCAGCATATCCCCGCAGGGAACCGCCAGCGCGGACACAATATTCCAAAATACCGAGCCCTCGTTCGTGTCATATTCCTCCGGCAGCGCGGCCAGCGCAGCGTCTCTCGCCGCAATTTGATTCTCTGTCATAGGTCGATTTCCGCCTCCTCCTCGACGGTTTCTCCGCCGGTCGTCTGCACCGTCATGGTCAGATGGGCTGTGCCGCCCTGACGCTCCAGCCGGATATTTCCGACGCTGGCGACATCTGGGCACAGCAGCGCCGTCTCCTCAATTTTCGTTGAAAGCACCGCCATGATGGTGCCCATCGGAACCGCGCCTTTCGCGCCAATCAGATCGCCGAGCGGCACGCCGATTCCGGTGTCCTCATAAATCGGATGCTTGTCCTCCTCCACACCGATGTTGCAGGCAAGCCACTCACAGACGCTCAGTTCCCCCTCTGCGAGCACCAAACCTCCGTCCACCAGCATAAAATCACCTGTCTCGTCATCCCATAGCAGGCTGTATCCAATTGCCATATGTTCGCTCCCTCCTCACCAGTCCGGGTGGAAAAATCCGCTCAGGCAGCTGTACGACGTTGTCCGGCTGTGGGAGCGGACGCGATTGCTCGCATTCCCCTCGATCGTCGTGTAGCTCTTTCCATTGGACGAAACTTTGTACACAAAGCCTGTATGGGATTTTTTGTTTTTCTCAATGAAAATGTCTCCCGGCTGCGGCACATATCCAGAGCCTTTTGGATGATATCGTCCGTGCGATTTTGCCCAGCTCAGGAAGCCGGACACCGCATTATTGGACGGGACAACGCTGGTCGGCACGCCGCATTGTCGGCAGCAGCGCGAGACGAACCATGCGCACCACGCAAACCCTGGATTGAGGTTTTTTCCCATCTGCGATTTCGCATACGCAAGGACCTTCTGCGCCGTCGCAGAGCCGCCGGAGCTGGAGCTGCTGGAGCTCGTCACGGTTTTCGATCCAGTAATCAGCAGCGCCTTCCCGGTTCGTTTTCCCCACGAATTCGCCTGCGATTTGTTGCTCATAAGCAGATCGAAATGGTACACGCCGTTTTTGACCGTGATCGCGCCGCCGCGATCCACGACCAGATAAACCTTGCCGTCCTTGCTGGTCCCGGTACCCTTTACCTGAATCTTGCTCTTGAGCTTGACGGATTTCGGCGCGGCGCAGGCCAGCACCCCCTTGTTGAGGTAGGTTGTCTTGAGATTGTTTCCCATGCAATCCTTGTATCCGCCCTCGATGCCCGGCCCCGGATAGTACGCCGTATACAACGCCGATACGGTTTTCCCGGTGTACACGGTCGTCGTCCCGGAACTGGACGTACTGGACGTGCTGTCCGAAACAAACAGCGTGGAATTCATAGAGCTGACCGTCGCTTTCACATAGTCGGCCTTTGTCCGCTCCAGCGTCACACTGACCGTATGTGGATACGTGAGGTCGTGCTCCGCCGCCGTCACCCAGAATTCGCCCTTGATATCTGCGCTCTCGCCGCCGTCGAATTTCAGCCGGACGCCCGGAACAATGTCGTCTGATGCATACATGGTGCATTTAAAGTCCCGGCTGAGCTGCGCATCCGCGACCAGCACCTTGCGCGCGGTCGAAGCCGCCTCGCTTTTGCTGTCCGTCGTGACGTACTCCACCAGCTTGCCGTATTTGCTGTAACCATCGTTGTATTTGGCCTTGGCATACGCCTTGGTCTTGCTGCTCTCCGTCGTGACCGCATAGACCAGGCTGACGTAGTCCTCCATGCTGACCGAGCCGGAAATGTTGGTCAACGCCGTGGTGCAGTCGAACGGGTTCCAGTCCGGATTGCGATGCGCCTCGATGGTATGCGCCGCCGTCTGAAAGACGGAGACGATCAATTTTTTATCCACAAAATGCGCCCAATATCGCCTGTTGGTTTTCTCCTCCAGCATCTCCAGCGCTTCCTGTATGCAATCGCTGGCGCTCTTCTGCGAAAATGACACCGTGATTTTGGTCGCCAGCTTCGTCCCTCCATAGGTAACGCCCGCCTTGCTGCAAATGCTCTTGAGCACCGTATCCGTGCGCTTCTTCGTCGCCTTGAGATAGATCGGATTTTTGAGGTAGAACCCCTGATCCTTGCAGGTGACTGCGCCGGAAAAATCGACCTTGGTCACGCACCCGTCAAAAATTTTGGTGTTCGTCGCCGTGTTCCACACCACGATTTTGTCCGCAACCTCGATTCCCAAATCCTCTAAATTGGGGTCCGCCTTTCCACGCGGATAGGTGAACGTCAGCTCAGAATAGGCGGAATCTGCGTCCAGCTTGAGTTTGAGCGCCGAACAAAACTCCGTGATCCGCGTCCACTGTTTCGCGCTGTCCGCCTTCCAGCTCACACGGTACTGATCCACCATAGGCTACACCTTCTTCGCATACGCGGCGGAAATGTAGCCCTTGCCATTCGCCAGCTTGAGCCACTTGCCGTCGCCTGATTTTCCATTGACGGACACCGTCGCGCCTTTTTTCAGCGTTCCATTCGTCGAATACGACGTTCCCGGCCCCTTGCGGATGTTGAGCGCCGTACAGTTCACGATTTTTACCGTGTATTTTGCACTGCTCACGGCCTTTGCTATGCTCGTCACCATCTCCACCATCGTTTTGCCGTTCAGCGCCTTCGCGACCGCAACCTGCAACTCCTTCTGCTGCATTTCCGCGCCCTCTGTGGATGCGCCGGCGGTCTTTGTGGATGCGCTTGTCGTCTTTCTTACCTTTGGATATTCCTTAAACTCCATCGAAATATCCACATCGCCGCTCTGCCGCGGATTGAAGGTGAATTTCGTCATGATGAAATCGCCGTCAATGATTTTTGTCCCCTCGGTCGTCGTCACAATGCAGTGAAAAAAATTCCGGGAGCCGCGCTCCGTCCGCACCCATTTCCGGAATGCGTGCGGTGTCGTTTTGCTCTTTGGATTCGCCCACTGCACCGCGCGGGACGGGAAAATCCCCGCCCACGCAAATGTCATTGGGGATACTGCCGTCGGCACCGTATATTCCTTGTTGATGCTGGAAAATTGATCCGTACCCTGATCCTCGCTGATTTCCAACCCGCTGGCCGGAACGTAGGGGAGTGTCCAGCCGTCGCTTAACTTTTTCCGGTAGATTACCATTGTGTAAGCCATGTTCGCCCCTCCCTTAACTCACTTCGTCCAGCGCGTCGATGATGTAATTGCCAAGCCAGTCGGCATATTCTTCGTTTCCGATCACGTTGCCCTGAATCGTGATGTTGACAACCTTGCCTCCGCCGCCCACGGCCGACGCGATTTTTGCGGATTTGTCCGCAGGGATGATCGTCGAACCGCCCGGCAGATACGCGATTTCGCCGCCGCGTTCGTTGATCCGCGTCCAGCCGCCGCCGTAATACGGCGTGCCATTGGCGTTGGCGTCCAGCGCAGACGAGCCGCCCAATCCGGTCACGCTCTTGATTTTAGAAAAGGCACTCTTCGCTTTGTCGGCAACGCCGGACAATTTGGATTTTAGCGATCCCAGCTTGTCGAGCAGTCCGCCGATGACATTCTTGATTCCGTCAAATGCCCCCTTGATCGCGTCGATCGCCTTCTTGACGCTGGGATGCTCGTCCACGAACTTCTTGAACCAGCTGACAATTTTGCTCCAGTTCTTGACAACCAGCATGATGACCGGAGGAAGAACCATTAACGCGACGCGGAGCGCGAGCAGAAGCGGATTTCCTCCGCCGAGCACGGTAAACAATCCCTTGCCGACCGTTTTGAATGTTCCGAAGTTCTTCACGATGCCGCCCACGATGGACACCACCGGAGAGATCGCCTTGAGACCGACGATAGCCTGCACCACGGTCGGGAGCAGACCGACGATCGTCGTGCCGTGCTCACCGAGAAACTGTAGTGCGTTGTTAAGCAGATCGAATCCACCGGTCACCACACCGGCGAGACTGTCCATCAGCGGCGCCCAATCGATAGATCCGAGCGTATCGGTCAGCGACGTGATGCCGTTTTTCAGCGGCTCTTCGATCCGGTCAAAAAAGTCAAGACCGAGCGTGCTCACGCGGCTTTTCAGCATCTCAATCGCGCCCGGTACATTGTCCGACATCTGGGATGCCATGTCCGACGCGACTGTACTGCCTTCCGCACCCGCGGCGGAAATCGACTGCTTGAGCTTTTGATAATTGGCGTCCGTCTCGTTTACAATTGCCGCCCAGCCGGTAGACGCATTCGCACCAAAGATCTGCGAGAGTGCAGCGTTCTTGTCGGTGTCGTTTAATCCTCCCAGCTTGTCTCTCAGGTTGTCAATCGTACCGAGTAAGTCAACCGATCCGTCGCTCGTCGTCTGGAGCTTGACGCCGTACTGCTCCATTGCCGATGCCGCCTGTTTGGACGGATTGATCAGGTTCTGGATGCCCTTTCGGAATGCCGTGCCGGATCGCGAACCCTTGACTGACTGATTCGCCATCATGCCGAGCGCGATGGATGCATCCTCGACACTGATGCCTGCTGATCCGCAGATCGCGCCGACATATTTAAACGACTCGCCCATCAGTTCGACGTCCGTGTTGGACGATCGGGACGCCTCCGCCAGCACGTTGACCATCTCCGTCGTGTCGGATGCACTCATCTTAAATCCGCTCAGCGCATCCGTCACAATGTCAGATGTCGTCGCAAGATCCGCGCCGGATGCCGTGGACAGATCGAGCACGCCTTTGAGTCCGTTCTGGATGTCCGTCGTGCTCCATCCCGCCATGCCCATGTATTTCATGGCTTCGGCTGCCTCGGTTGCACTCTTGACGGTCGTATCGCCCATCTCTTTTGCGAGACTTTTGAGCGAGTCCATGTCCTTTCCGGTCGCACCTGTGATCGCACCGACCTCCGACATCGCGCCGGAGAACTCCGATCCGGTCTTGATCGAGAACGCCGTGAACGCCGCTCCCGCCGTGCCGATCCCCATCAGCGCGCCAGTCGCAAATCGATCAACCGAGTTTAAAACCTGCCCCCACTGAACCTTGCCGTTCCTGGTGAACCGGCCCATAGAGCCAGTCAGGGTATTTACCGATCCCTCTACCTGTTTCAGTCCAGAAATCATGGACGCGTTTTTGAGGTTCAGGATTGTATTTATCACCTTGGTTGCCATTATCCCGCCCCCTCACTCAACGCCTTGCCGATTTTATCGGCATACCATCGTTTCCAGTCCTGGAAATGTGCATCGGCCTGCGCCCGGCTTGTTCCCCACACAGAGAGCGCAATGTGATCCGCTGCGAGGAGAATCAACTCCGTCAGATCCTCCCAGTATTGATTCTGGGCAGATTCAAAAAACTGTTTTTCTGCGAACGACCAATTTGCAGCGCGGTCGAGGGCGTCGGTATCCCATCCCCGCGCCGCAAAAAAGGCCAAACGTTTCAGATCTGAATCCGCCCCTATCCGTTTTTTGTCTGACCGTTCAGCATTTTCGTGATGCCGGTTGCATCCATGATCGCGCCGTACAGCTCGTTGCGTTCCGCAACGTCGAACAGCTCCTCCAGCACGTCCCACGGTTCGCCCTCCGGCGGATTCTGTCCAGCGTACTCCTGCAACAGCGTGCAGTGCAGATACGCCATCTGTTTGGTCTGTTGGTACATAGTTTTCATCACCGCCGCAGTATCGTCCAGCTTGTCGCTTTTCACCGCAGACAGCCACTCGAACAGCTCGTCCTCCGGTACTGCGTCAAATGTGAGCGTAATGCCGCCCACCGTAATGTCAAAATTTTTTGGACGCTCGTCCATCTGCGCTTTTTTGCGCACCAGATCGGCGAGCGTTGATTTTGTTGTCGTTGCCATAGATAGCCCTCCTCTTATGCAATGCGATCCAGATACGTCCACGACGCAAACTTGATCGGGTACTCGTCCTCCATAATAGATTCGGCCTCGAACGCCGCCAGCGTTACCTCGTCGAACGTCACACCGGTTACGCGGATGCGTTCCGTGCCCCCGGTCGGCGAATTGATTTTGGTCGTGATACTGTGATCGCCGATCACACCGGTTCGGAATTCCTCGGCAATGGAAAAATTCAAATTCGAATTGATCTTTTTCACCTTGATCGAACCGGAACCGGACGTGCCGTTCAACTGCTGGTAGGTACTCGGATCGCCGCACGCCGTGATCTCCTCGTAGTTTGCCGTTACCTTGAGTTCAACACTCTGCAGCATTGCGACTGGAATATTGTCAACCCAGACGAATCCATCAGAGCCGCGCATTGTTTTTCTTGCATCTGTTGCTGTACTCATGCTGTTTATCCCCCTTTATTCCAGCGTGCCGACGACCGTCACGCCTTCCATCGCACGCAGCGGCTTGAACGTCATGCGCACATAAACCTCTCGTCCAACGATCTTTTTCTTGATGTCATCGTCGGACATCTCGCTGGTATCCGTCCCGGCAGCCTCCCAGTAGGCGCGCATCGCGTCCGCATCCACCGCCGCCGTATTGTCATAATCGCTGTCCAGGATCTCCGCCGACGCATAGTCCTGCATCAACGTAATCAATTCGCCGACAAACAGAGCCTGATTGTCCGCGCTGTTTTTCACCTGGCCGACGTACTGATTCAGGAACAGGCTGCGGATGTCGTCGCGCAGCAGATCGATGGTCTCGACAACATCGATAAACCGCATGTCATCCGTGTTGTCGGTGTCGTTCAGTGTCTGCAGCGTATTGACGCCGCGTGCAATGCGGATCGTGCCATGATCGTTGAACAGACAGAGATTTCCGCTGTCGATCTCGTCCTCAATATCTGCCGCCGTCTCCCCCTCCGCCGGGGTCGCCGCAATGATATCGATCAGATCATCCAGCACGTAATAGGTCGCCGACCGGACGACATTGCAGGCCGACAGAATGCCCGCCAGACGCGGCAGCAGCTCCACACCGCCGGTCGTCCCGCGCTCCTCATCCGACCAAACGACATTGCCGACGATTTTCGAGGACAGATTCTCAACGTGTTTGCAGTCCGCGCCGCCCTCTCCATAGGTCAGCACGTGCCAGCCGATGTCCTCCTCCTGCGCCGTCTTGGCGAATGCAATCAGCGCAGCATAATCCTCTGCAGTACCGTCTGCAACCGTCACGCGGCCTGTGGTACCCATTTTGTCGATGGCCTCCAGTGCAGCGCCGACCGTATCCTCCTCGCCAATCGCGATAACCACGACCTCCGACGGTCCCGCCAGCAGCGCGTCGCTGATATACCGATAATTCTCTCCGGTATATTTCCCCTGATCCGCCAGCAACGCGCTGGCGCGCTTGTAGGTATGTACTCCCTCTGCGCCGTCCGTCTCGTCCCGGATAACCAGGTATACCGAGCCGCGGTCAGAACGCTCTACCGTCTCGTTTGCGGCCTGCTGAAATGAAATTTTGATTTTCGGCATGCCGATTTTGGTTTTTGTCATATTACTCCCCCTCGCAATATGCATCCTGTAATGTTTCCATTATGTTTTCCTCATCCACAAGTTCCAGTAAAATTTCCTCCTCTGCCAGATCAAACTCGTAGGATACCACCACGTCCAAAATGTCGTGGTCAACGTCTACCCTCACCGTGATCCCCTCATCATTCGGCAGCACGCGGTATCCATCCACAAAAATCGGATTGAGGAACGCTCTGGTCAGGCAGTCGTCCATGTTTTTCAGTTCATCATAGGGAGATTCCTCGTCCTCTGGAAAAAACATAATCAGCACGTTGATCGTCCGCACGGCCATTCCCCCGGCCTGTACCGTCGCCCCGCTGCTGATATTCGTGATACATCCAGGACGCGGCGGCTCCTCCCTGTTCAGACTGCTGCACTGCGGGTTCTGATAGCCCGCCAGGGCCATCGCCATTTTACAGCGCTGATTTACCGCCGCTGTGATTTGTCTGATCGTTACCATAGCTCCCTGTAGTTCTCCTCAAACCATTTGATACAATCGGAATAATAAACCTGCTCCATCAGTTCCTTGCCTTGGACAAACGGCTGAAATGCCCGTGTTCGTTTGCTCACCTTGAGGTTTCCGCCCTTGTGGCCTACCATTTTGTGTCCATACTCCAGCAGATGGGCGTGTGGGCTGGAGGAATAGACGCGGATCGCCATTGCATCATGGTACACATACGGCTTACCCCGTTTCGGGGAATCGCCATATGGTTTGTAGCTGCCGATTTTTTTCATGTAATACGTTTTTTTCTCATGCGTACTGATATCGATTCCACTGCTGCGAATGGCATTTTTCGTCCGCCGCAGCAGCTTGCTCCCCTCCTTCCGGAGGAATGCTTTTTTCATACGATCCGACGTGCGTTTGTTCATTTCGGTCAGATCCATGCCGTACTTCAGCAGATCCTTGTACTCGAATCGGAATTCGCTCATTCCGCCCTCACCTTCGCATATACCAAAATCCGGTCACGGGTGGAATACTGCGGCAGGCAGTACATCACATCGTACCAAACGCCGTCGATCAGCAGCCGTGTGTGCTGCCGTCCGCCCGGCCGCCGCAGGCGCTTGGAGGCTCCCATGCGGATCGTGATCTTATGTGTGACCTCCTCGATCTCGATGCCCTTGATCGAGCTGTCCACCTTCCCGGTATGCGGAACTACACCGCACCAAAATCGCTCCGCACGTGCCATTCTGCGGTCGTTCTCGCCCATGTCGTTTTCAAACGTTTCCGGCTCATATAGCTCTGCGCGGTATTTGAGCTGGCTCGCTATGTCCATGCCGCCACCTCCTAGAGCAGATTCCGGCAGTGCATTCCGAGGATCGTCTCCACAACGCGGTTGACATTGCTCTTGTCCACCGTCATCTCCCGGTTGTCATACAGGTCGGCGGCGAGCACGAGAACTGCAATGGTCAAATCCTCGTGCTCGTCCATCTCCTCCTCCGTCAATCCGGTATAGGAACGCACATAGTCCACCGCTGCGTCCTGCATCACAGTCAGCAGCTTTTCCTCCGCCGCATCCAGCATGTCCGGCTCGATCCGCGCCTGCTGGCAGATATCACCCAGCGTGATCTCGGAAATCTTCATAATCAGGTGCCGGACTTCATCGTCAGCATCGCAAGCTTTTGTGCATTCTCAACCTTCGCATCCAGCTCGATCCATCCGACTACACCGACCGCATGCTGTGTCGCATACGCCTCACGCAGCACCTCGATGGATGCAGATTCGCTCATCTTGACCGCAAGGCCGGAAAAATCTCCGTAGAAGATCGCATTCTTTCCCGCAGCCATAGCAGACACCCGATCGGTGACATAGACCGGCTTTCCGAGCAATGTATAGCCCCACTGCGTAGACAGATCACGGTTCAGCAGATAGTCGCCGTCACTGTCCTTGAGCTTGCGGATCGCGGTTCTGGTCGTCTTGTTCATGATCCAACACGCGCCGACCTGATAGATATCCGGGATAGACTCCTGCAGGTCGATCAGTTCGTCCGCAGTAACCGCAGTCGCAGATGCTGCGGTAATCTTCTGGGTGATGCCATTCGCCATGCCGTCCGCCTTGCCGGTAGATCCGTTGATCAGCTCTCCCTCGATAAACTCCGCCAGCTTCTCTCCCATCTTGTTCACGACAAAATTGGTCAGATCAAAATCCGAGTTGTTCAACAGGGACTTTGAGATCAGGGAGAGCGCACCCGCCAGATAGCCGGTCAGCTGGATACTTGCAAACTTGTTTGCGTGTCCGGTCAACTCAGTAAATTCGGTCGCATAAGCAACGGTAATCTCGTCCGAGCTGGTGTCTACATACGGGATATGGATTGTGCCGCCCACGTTGTAAACGGTAGCCATCTCATAGATCGGGCAGCTGTCCTTGACCTTGTCGATAATCTTGTTGACAATGCTGGTCGGGATAACAGCGCCGTTCGCGCTCTTGGTCAAGTTATCTGCACGTTCGGATACCTCGCCGCGGATGTACGCCGCAAACGCTCTGGTTTCCACCTCCTCCGTCTCCTCCTTGGTGCGCGTCTCCTGCTGACGACCATCATCCGTTTCCGTGTTGTTCAGCTCCTGCGCCCGCTTCAGATTTGTGACCGTCGCATCAATTGCCTTGATCTTATTTTCCATTTCGGTAAAAGCCGTGTTTTCCTCCTCGGTAAAGGCACGGTTTTCCACCTCGATGGCATCCGTCATCTCTCCGAGCTTTTCTACCAGCTCTGCGCGCTGCTCCATCAGCTTCTTAATTCTGTTATTCATATCACGGTTCCTCCTTGTAGTATTTCAGTGCTTCGATTCTTGCGCGGTGCTCCATAATGTCTGCCGCGCCGTGATCTGTGTACTCAATCTCGTCCGCAGTCGTCTCCGCGTAGTGCGTCGCTGCTCCGGTTGTCCGCGCCTCAATCAGCGTCCCCTCATACGCTGGAATCGCGCGGTCGTCGATGATGGATACTTCCAGCAGCTGCATTCCCTCGATGTGCCGTCTCGGGATGTTCTCCGCCCGTTCCTCCATCGTTTCCGCCGTCGGGATAAATCCAAAGGACCATCCCTTCAACTTGTGCTCACGTGCTTTCCGGATGACCTCTGCATCGGCAATCTCCGCGTGTGCGCGCAGGCCAATGCTGTCTTCCGTCAATACCAGATTGGACTCCGTACTGCCGAGCTTCCGGCTCCGATCGTGATTCAGCAGCAGCTGCACCGGGTTTTCCTCGATCGCGCGGCGAAACACGCCCGGCATAATCTGTTCGACAAACTGTCGTCCGGCCTCGTGGATTGGTCTGGAATCCCTGGCAACCGCATTGACGTATCCGTCAATCGTCACCCTGTCCTTCCGTATCTCGATTTTCATCGTCAGGTTCACCTCCCCCTGTATCCTCGTCTGATGGTGGATTTTTGTTATCAATGGTCGTCTGATCCGGCGCAATCACTGTCCCAGACGAGTCAAAAGATCCGCTTTGGTTCATATTCGGGTTATAAAACAGCTTGGTTTGCGGATCGTACAAAACATCCTGCAGTCCGAGCTTGACATAATCCAATCCAAGCGGTTTTTTGTGCTCCATAAACCGGACTTCGTCGATCTGTAGGAAACCGGATTTGATTCCGATTGCGTATGCATCGTATCGCTCCTTGATATTTCCCTTGGTCAGATCCGAGGTGTCCGCTGCGAAAAACAGCGTCTTTTTCTCGTTCTCCTTCAGCAAATCCCGGTTCAGACTGCATTCGATCTCTGTCAAAATCGGGATAATGCAATATTGGATAAACCGCGCTTGATCCTCCGCAGTTGGATGCTCTGATAGCATGCCGGCTGGAATACCAAGCACTTTGCAGATACTGTCTGTCATCGTTTGTACGGATTCGTTCAGCTGTAATTCCGCACTCGTTGACGAGGATTCCTTAAATTCAAGTCCGTCGTTCAAGATGACGACATTTTCGGACTTGCTCTGGTATAAATTGCTCCATGCCGTTTTTAGCGCATCCATCGACTCCTCTGTCAAATGTCTCGGAGATCGGACAAATCCTTTCTTATTTCCTCCGGTCTGTGCAAGCACCTTTTGCAGCTGCTGCGTGTAGTACGCCGCCGAGAGCAACTCCCTGTTTTCCTCTACGATGGAAACGCCACTCCATCCGTTCCTGCTGTTTCTCAGCACCTTTAAAAATTCAAAATCCTGGTACAAACGACCCTGAACAAGTATCGAATAGCTCTTAAAAACGGGGTCAACGTTGTGACGAAAACTGATCTCCTCTTCGCGCACATAATGCAGCGACCGGTGCTTTGTTCCCGGCTTGTTGATGTACGCATATCCGCCCTTCCCGGTCAGATAGTCGGTAACAATCGCCCGTTTAAACTGCACGCCTGTAAGTGTGTCCCCCGTGTCGTCGTTGAGCATCGTTACCCGGTCATCGTCAACACGCTGTACCTCATCGTCTCCTCTGCGATACAGATAAAACGGGATCATGCTGACTGTGTTTGCAATCAAATCCACGCATGCCGCGAACGCCGGGACGTTCATCGCTTCTTCTTTTGTGATTGTCTTTTTTGTAATCAGCGCCTTGAGCAGATCTGCAGCAACATCCGTCCCGCTCTCCGTCTGCTCCGCACGCTGAAAAAATCGAAACAGTCTCATGCCCTCCGCACCTCCTTTCCTCACCCGACCTGAACGACGAAGCCGCTGCTCCCGTACAGCATGTCCTGCTGCAGCAGGTAAAGCGCATCAATCAGGCTCACAACCATGTCCACCTTCCCGGCAGACTTTTTCTTGTTGACATATTTGTTCAAATTGGTGTCCTCTGTGCATCGGGCATTCTGAAAATTGATTTCCAGCATACGAGATTCGTCATAGAAAAACGTCTTTCCCAAAACGCTTTCTTTGAGCAGCTTGGTCGGCATATGCAGTACGCTGGAATGCTGCCGGATCTCCACGCACTCGTAGCCCGCCGCCTCCCATTTCTGTACCGAAGAAATCGCGTTGTACCGGTCATACCCGATCTGTACGATCTCGACGCCCAGCCGCTCCTCCAGCGTCAGGACATAGTCCTCCACCACGGAATAGTCGATCACCTCGTCCCCGCAGGCGATGCATTCGCCCGCTGCAATCAGCCGGTTGTAATCCACCTGCTCCTTCTGCGTCTTGTACTCCACCCGCCCCGCCGGGACGAAACCGATCACCCGTGCATAGAGGATTCCATTTTCCTCGGCGACCATCGCAATCGCCGTGTTGTCCTCGGTCTGCGACAGATCCACGCCGAGCCAGACGCGGCGGCCACGCCACCATTCATCCGACTTCTCGCGTCGGCACAGCTTCACCCTCTGAATGTCGAGGAATCCCTCGACGCCGAGCGATTTGTACAGGATATTACAATGCTTACACAGAAAATTTTCGCGCTTGTTTGGGTACAGCGCGGCAATCGCGCGCCGCTTACGCAGCTCGTCCGCAATATACGTGTGTGCAATCGCAACCGGATTGCTCTGATAGATCACGCGATCCTCGGTTTTCCACAGCTCCCCCTGCCGCAGCTCGTCATCCGGCTCGTACAGCAGCGCAAACCGCCGCCTGTCCTCTAACAATCCGTCCAAAACTTTTTTGCTCATGTCGATCTCGTCCGTCATAACGTTGTTGTCATTGGGGTACTGGGTCGATATGACGATTCCGAGTTTGTTTCGCAGCGTGATCTGTGAGGAACGCATGGCTTCAACCGGATAGGAATCCAAGGCTCCCGCCTCATCCGCCAGAAACGCCGTTGCCATACGTCCGTCCATTCCGTCCCGGCTGTAGGCCAGCGGCGTGTATTCGTTGTCGTTGAGCAGGCACCGGATCTGAGACCGGAGCAGCTTGAATGCTGGGTCCACCTCATCGATCAAGGCCGGTGAGGATTTGATTATCTTCCGGACAGCATTCTTCAGCTCAGAAGACAGCGCCAAATCCGGTGCAACCGAGAAAAAACGGCTGAACGCCGGCTCGGTCAGCATCAGCAGAATAAAGATGACCGCAGACACGAACGTCTTGAAGTTCTTTCGTGCGATCTCCAGCACTGCCGTCGTGTAATATCGTGCGCCAGTCTCGTGCATCTTCGTGCACAACACCGCAGTGATCAGAAACCATGCGTAATCCTCCAGGCCGTCCGTCATCGGACAGTGCAGGTCCGGATGCACCATAATTTTCATCAGCCTGGCAATCCGCTTGTATGATTTCTCGCACACATACGCGTCACTATCCTCGCCGTCTGCGATCCTGATCCAACTCTCCGCCTGTTTTTTTACGTACTTTGGAACCATTCCGTCAGTCTCTGCAACGCACCACTGCGCATACTGATACGCCCTGCTGGTTTCAATCATCGGGCTCCAGTGCCTCCAGTAGCGCAGATTTCTTCGTCTCCGTTTTCTTCGGAATACTTCTCAGCGCAGATTGCACAGTCATGCAGTTTTCTTTTTCGATGTCAAACATCATCTTCCGCTTGTTCTGCAGCTGACGGTCAAGATCGGTCAAGGCTCTGGACAAGCTAGCAGCGTCTTTGCTGTCCTCAGCTGCCTCGAGCCGACTGTCAAGCTCATTCATCCTCCGCTGGAGGCGTTCGCATTCCGATGCCAAAATGCAGTATCTCCGGAGAGTCGCGCCGTACAATTCGTCGTCCTTTTCAATTGCCGCCATCAATTTCTTGACCTTGCGGAATTGATCATAGGCGATCGGATCACTCTTTATCGCCTCGTCTGCTTTGATCCGCTTCCCAGAAAGCATAGATTCTTCCGCATGCTTTCTCGATGCCAATTCGGACTTGGTTCTGTGACTTTTTCCTTCCTGCTGCAGCAGTACAGCGGGTTTTGACGGTCTTCCCATGCAGTCTCACCTCCGTTTCGCGCGTGTTTTTCTGCCATTCGCGCGCGGGCGCGATGGTTTTGGGAAAATATTGTATTCGGAGTGGGGGATTCGGTCGCGGGGATGCTTTAGCGCGCTAAAGCATTGCTAGGGGGGATATTTTTTCCTCCTGCTCCGCGATCACCCCTTGAACTACCTCAAGCGACAATTCTCCACGCTCTGCAAGCTCATGATGCACTGAACAAAGTGTGATCAAGTTGTCGTTGTCCAGTCTCCTGCTGTAGTCCACATGTAACGGCACCGCATGATGCACGCTGATGTTCTCATACTCCA
The DNA here is from genome assembly GCA_030539335.1 of Eubacteriales bacterium. Classification (GTDB taxonomy): domain Bacteria; phylum Bacillota; class Clostridia; order Oscillospirales; family Butyricicoccaceae; genus Butyricicoccus_A. The sequence continues at coordinate 187,918 of JAUNSG010000006.1, forward strand.
GCCGTCGTCGTGTTCCATTCAGATTGCGAATACACGCCTGGCACACATAACGATCACGCTCCCGAATCTCTTCGCTCTTGCGTCTCCACGCCTGCGATGATCGAAACCTCTGCTCCTCTGTCCGTGCCTCAGGATTACTGCACCGATATCGCTGACGCTGGTGCGCCAGCTTCTGTCCACATACCTCCCGGGTATCATGAATCCGCCCGCAGTACGGGCATGATCGTAACACGTCAATCACCTCCGGGCACAATAAAACCGTTCACAATTGCGCGAACGGTTAATTTTTCAAACTTTTTTAATTTTTCCTTGACATTTATACGTACGTATGTTATACTAGAAATATAGAAAGGAGGTGAACGAGATGGATGATCTAATAGACATACTCAAGGCAGTTATCGCCGGAGTGATCCTGCTGATAATGGAAAAGGTCGCCGATATACTCTCCGACACCAAGGACAAGTAAAACAGCGACCTGGGGAACGGGGCGAAAGCCCCTTCCTTCCCCGCTATTATATCATCCGAAAAATATTATGTCAAAGAAAACAACACTCTTGCTCATCGGCATCGGTCTTTTCGCGTTTACGGTCTGGGATATTTTCGATTTCTGTTCTCGCGCAAGCCGATCCACCGCATCGTATTTTGCGGTTGCACTCAATACCATCGCCATTATCAAATTCATTGACCTTGTGAGAAAGGCAGGCAAAAATGTCCGAAAGTAAATATCAATCCCAAATCAAGAATCTGCGCAAAAACTATGTCCGCTTCCCGCTCGATTTAAAGCCGGACGTTTTGGAAGCGTTCAAAGCGGCTTGCGAGAAAAATCAAACCAGGCCGACAACCGAGATTAAGAAATTCATCCAGCAGTATATCCAAGACAACCAGTAACTACATCCGCCAGGGGTTTCCTCTGGCGGATCTTTTTGCATAGCGAAAGCCGCCCAGCAAAAAATGGAGCGGCTCTCGCGATGAAAGAAAGAGAATCACTACCTATGTAGTGGAGTACCATCGCGGGCTTGCACCGCCAGTACCGTGCCGGAATGGCTGTACATGATACAGATTGCCGGTCTTTCCCGGCGGTCAAAGCAAAAAAGAAAAGGAGGATTTTATGGACGTTTTTGTATTTGTTCCACTGTACCCAATTTTACCATGCAGATAGGGTATTGCATAGGGTATACCCTATCTAAGATTTTGACGTTTTAAATATTCATTTCTCAGCCTTCTTGGGGTACTCCCCTCAGAATATCCCATCTCATCCGCAACTCTCCGCCATGATTTTCCCTCTGCGTAAAACAGCAAAAACACCCGCCGTGTCCGCGGCGGCTCGATCGCAAAACAAATCCGGCGGCTCTCCTGCCGGAGCGTATTGATCTCCTCCCGAATGCTTTCCTGCTGGATGACCAACGTTTCCACCGTATTGCCGCCGCCCCCGCCGGACGGCATCCCGGTCATTGGAGCCGCGCCGACCGGATCACACAGCCCGTCGAGCTGAGATTGCAGGCGACGCAGCTGACGGCGGTTGTGTTCCAGTGTGTCAAGTTCTTTTTGTGTCACAATCGGCCTCCTTTGCCTTCTGCATCTCATCCTCAAATAAGTACGGGATTTTTACGCCGCAAATCCGCTCCAGTTTCTGACGAAGTTTTTCATCCGCATACTCTTCATCGGCGCCCTGCGCCATCTCAGCCCATTCTTCTGACGCTTTCACCAGCTCATTGAGATAGGCGTAAATTCGTTTTGAACCGATGCCAAACGCCGCATTACACGCCACGCAGGCAATCCACATATCCCTCTGCCGTTGGCGCTCCCGTTCCAGCTCATGGGCCGCATCATGGACCCATTTCGCCTTTGCCATTGTCAGCGCCGTGTTGTGCTCCCGCCGACGCAGCTTACTGCGTCTCTGTGCTCGGTTCATGCCTCAGCCCTCCCTTCATTCGCTGTTCCAGCCGCGCCAGCTTCTGCGCCCGGATGTTCGATACAATTTCTTCACAGTGAAAAATCAGTTTGAGCTGATCCAGCATAATACCGACATCGGCGAGTTCCTCATAAACATTCGTGATGCGATCCGGCCGACGGCGGTGCTTCAGCGCGTCCAGCAGCTCGATGAGTTCCTGTTCCGCCTGGTCGATCTGATTGTTCACGCCGTAGACATCGATCGCACGGTTTAGCACAACAGCTTCCCAGCGTTCGTGTATGAGCTGTAGCTCCTTCAATAAATCAGTCATGTTTTTCTTCCCCTTCAAATATGCTGTTGTTCTCCACTCCCATGCAGTCCGTCGATATATGCAAGCCGTGCTCTGTGTTCGTCTACTGCACGGGATAGAATATGCTTATGCCGGGTATCCGAATCAAGACTTGCCGCCTTTATTAGCTTGCCGATGTCCGCAAGCAGCTCCTCGCGTTCCGCCTCGTATGCCTGTGCATCCTCCAGCACATTGCCGCAGATCAAATATGCGTCCTCTTTGACATTACTCCAGAAAGCACCGTTATCCCGCATCAGGACTGAGATCGCTTTGCATGCCTGTAGCATGATCGCCCATGGATTTCCCCGGCATAAGACAGCATGATGGATTTTATCCTGTATGCCCGAAATCTCCAGCGACTCTTCACGGGTAATTCTCTCCGGTACCGGCTGACAAGCTGTTTCATAATCTTCCCGCAGCAGCCCTTTGATTTCAGACGCCTGATTTCGTCCGACAATACCTTCGGAGTATAGCTTTAGCAATCCGGTGAGGGCAAGGAAATGTAAAAGCTCCGTTCCCTCTCGCGCCGCTAAAATATCCCTTTGTGACACCGCTTTTTCAATCTCTTTGTATGTCATATTCGATCTATCCTCTCAGAACGGCAAATACTGCTCTGACTCGGGTTCGTCCGACATGGATTCCCAGCCAGTCTGCCAATCAAATTCACCTGCAGTATCTGAAATCCGCTTGGAAGATTCCTCAAAATACAGAGGAATTCCTTCCTTCGGCGTAAACTTACCGGTTAATCTATTTTTGTAAACATTCAACACTGAATCATGCTCCTCATGTTCTGCTGCTCTGCTGTATTTCACCACGACATCCACCAGGTTTGTGATATTCGCTGATCCGGCAACATCATCATTCCCAAAATTTGAACCGCGCTGCTGTTTACGTGGATGCGCAACCAGCAGAATCAACACATTAAACCGCTTTGCCATCACTGCGAGCTTTTTTGCAAAATTGCTCTGCAACCGGTACACATCACTGGTCAAATCATCTTCAATCGCGGTCATCAGGTTGTCGATCAGGATCACCCGGCAGCCGTACTGTTTGATCGCCGTTTCAATCGTCTCCAGTAGTGGCTCCTGTGCGTCCAGCTCATTTCCGTTATCAATTAGACCGTTGTCATAGTTGTAAATCATGCCGCTGTATTTGCCTGAGATCTTCTGAAATACACTATTAGAAACGCTGTATGTGGTGAATCCATTCTCTGATCGGTTCCCGATGATATTTTTTCTCCCTGCCAACTGCCGAAGTATCCAATCCTGAACCATCCAGTCATTCAACTCGCCTGAGTAAATCAATGCCGGATATCCGACGGTCATCCCGCGCGTCACGAGCTGAGAGGCAAGCGTCGACTTACCCTGACCGCGTTCGCCGGTAATCACGACAAACTGACCGAGATAGAATCCACCCAGCACCTTGTCCAACTCTGCAATGCCGGTGCTGAACTTCTCCATGCCATCAAGATTCTGCCGCCTGATTTCAAACAAGTCGACAATCTTCGGATTCTCCACACGCACCGCGGATTCCACAGCCAGACGAACCGCGTCCGCTCCGTATGTCCGAAATAGCTCATTTGCATCCTTGCACTCTCGATAATCCTCCGGTCGGACATGTTTAACTATGCCGTCAAACCGTTCCGCCATCTCTTTAAGCAATGTAATTTCTCCGTGCTCGCAGTCCCCAAAGACAATCAGTGTGTCGAATTGCTTGAGCCAGTCATAACAGTACGGATACCATGTGAAGCCGTTCTTCCCGGTCGGTACGCTTACTGCGTTGTTGTATCCGCATTCATTCAGCGTCAAAGAATCAATTTGTCCTTCTGTCAGTATCAGTCGGCCATCTGCCAGATTGCAGTGATTCATCCCGAACAGAATTGGTCGGCAATTCGCCTCGCACCATTCTTTTGATCCCTTTCCCTCGACATGCTGTGTATTACGATACTTGACAAACTGCATCTTCCCATCCGGGTCGATAAATGGGAATACCAGAATGCCGTCATTGTCCTTTTGACAAGTCAGGTTGTATCGTCTGGTTATTTCCTCGCTAATACCTCTGGTCAACATATACCGTACCGCCGGATCTTTGGTCTGTGGTCTCGGGTACTTGCTCAGATCGCGGAATTTCTTATCCCGCTTGTAATAGGCATCGTTGTCGCGCCCGAGAGAAAAGTCGAAATCCTCCGATAACTTGAGCATTCCGCCACGCACGCCGCAGCTTGCACGCTGACAGTTGAATCCGCCGTCCGTCAATGAGATCGCAAACGTCCACTTGTCGCGGCTCTTTCCACCGTGGCAGTACGGACACTCTTTGAACTGAAGCTGATCTCCGCGCTCTCTTGTGCTGACACCGGTGCGCTGCGCAAACAGCCGCGCATCCGATTCCTGAAACTCATAAAATCCCATCTCCATTCTCTCCTTTTTTAATCTGCAAACATGTCATCCCAATACGAGTTTTGAGCCGCAGGCTTATTGTCTTTAAAAGTGTCTTTATACTGTATTGGTTTGGTGATACTCCGGTTACCCTCTAAGGGGATACTCTGGTTACCCTCTGAGTGATAC
>JAUNSG010000016.1 GCA_030539335.1 Eubacteriales bacterium
ATCCTGCTCTTCCCTATGGGGCGTTTGCTGTGGAACGCCCTTCCCCGTCGGAGACAAGAAATCGACGGATATCGTATAATCCTATCTCTATCTTTTGATAATATTTAATAAATCAAAAATATAATTATACTAATAGTAATCAAGGAGAACAGAATGCGCCGTGAAGACAAGCTGTGGAATGGCTATTCGTTGATACAGGATGACCGGTTTTTCAAGCTGGGGCAGGACAGCATATTGCTCTCGGATTTTGCACAGCCGTCCCCGCGGGCGCGGGTCTGCGATTTGGGTTGTGGCAATGGGGCTCTTGGCGTTCTGCTGTGTGCAAAACAGGAAAAAATCCATGTCACCGGTCTGGAAATCCAGCCGGAGGTGGCCGCGCTGGCACAGGAAAATGTGATTTTGAATGGGCTTTCCGACCGCATAAATATCGTCTGCGGCGATGTGAGGGAGTGCAAAAAACAGTTTCCCGTCGGCGCGTTTGATTATCTAATCTGCAATCCGCCGTATTTTTCCACGGACAGTGGCTATCATGCGGCCGGGCGCAATCGAAACCGGGCGCGGCAGGAGACGGATGGCACGATGGAGGAGTTTATCCGTGCGGCCGCGTATCTCGTGAAATATGGCGGTCGGGCAGCGTTTGTCCATCGTCCGGAGCGGCTGTGCGACTGCATTGCCCTGTTCCGGAGCTGTGATATGGAGCCGAAACGCATCCGGTTTGTCCATCAGACCGCGGCTTCCGTGCCATCGGCGGTATTGCTTGAGGTTCGGCGTGGTTCGGCGCCGGGGGTACAGGTGTTGCCGCCGCTGTTAATTTGTAAGGAAAACGGCGAAAAAAGTGTGGAATACAACCGGATTTATCATACAAAGGACTGGGATTAAACAATGGGACAAGGTGTATTGTATTTGGTCGGGACACCGATTGGCAATCTGGAGGATCTGACCTATCGCGCGGTGCGCATCCTGCAGGAATGTGACTTTGTCGCGGCAGAGGATACGCGCGTGAGTGGAAAATTGCTGCATTATCTGGAAATCTCCAAGCCGATGGTCAGCTATCATGAGCACAATCGCAAGCAGCGTGGGCCGGAAGTTGTCCGCCGCATCTTACAGGGAGAGACCTGTGCGTTGGTGACCGATGCCGGGATGCCGGCGATCAGCGATCCGGGAGAGGATTTGGCGGCGCTGTGTCATGAGTCCGGTATCACCGTGATCCCGATTCCGGGCGCCTGTGCAGCTGTCTGTGCACTGGCACAGAGCGGACTTCCGAGTGGAAAATGGTGCTTCGAAGGCTTCCTTCCCACCGATAACAAGCAGAGAAAGCGGCGTTTGGAGGTACTCCAAAACGAAACGCGCACCTGCATCGTCTATGAGGCGCCGCACCGGCTGAGAGCGACACTGCGTGATCTGGCGGAGGTGTTGGGCGACCGACGGGTTTCGATGTCCCGTGAGATCACCAAGCTGCATGAGGAATGCCTGCGTATGACGCTGCCGGAGGCGGCGGCCTATTATCAGCAGAACGATCCGCGCGGGGAATATGTGCTGGTCATCGAAGGGGCGGAGGAAGGCGCCGGACAGGAATCGCCGGAGCAGCAGATGGCACGTGCGCTGGAAATGGCACAGGAGCTGCACGAAGGCGGTATGACACTGCGCGATGCGGTCAAGCAGGCAGCGAAGCAGACCGGCGTGCGGAAAAACCAGTTGTATCAAAAGGCACTCGAACGACAGGAATAAAAAAGAAAGCCAATTCGGTTTCGGATGAATGGAACCGGATTGGCTTTTTGGATGGAATTGCATCAAAATAGTATAATAGAAAAATAATTATACAAATAGTAATAATAAATGGTTGGAAAAAAGCAGGTGTTGGGGTCACCTGCTTTTCCCGTACAAAACATAAAGGGGGTAAAAAGAGAGATAAAAGAATAAATCTTTTATGTAGTCCAATCTCTTGACTACGATCTAATCATAACAGACGATTATGTTGATTGTGTGAAAATTCGATGAAATTTTCTTAACTTCATGATAATTTTGTATTTTCAAAATGATTTTTGGGATGAGAGGCAGTTTATAGATTGACCGAGACGGAATTTTCCAACTTTTCCTTTTTTCGTTTTCCGAGGACCACATAGCTTCCGGTGGCGGTGGCGGTCAGATGCTCCGGTTCATCCTCCATCCATGCCTGGGAGGTCAGATGGACAATTTTTTTGCCCAGATGGGAAACGCGGGACTGGACGACGAGATAACCGCCGATCCGGTTGGGACGGAGAAAGTTGATCGTCATGGAGCTGGTCGGGCAGGTCATTTGCACATGGTAGTAGGTGAGCAGTCCCATCCCCATGTCCAGCATGGCCGAGGTCATACCGCCGTGCAGCCATCCCATCGGGTTGCGCATTTCCGGCTTGAGGAAATAGCGGACGGTGCATTCTCTTCCATTCTCGCTGCAGGAGACGAATTCCGGCGCCATCCGGTCATTGACGGAGCCGGGCTGCTGCAGACGGCGGTCCTGAATCACCTGACGAAGACCGGCTTCGTGTTTTTCATGTTCCTTACTCATAGTATTTCACCTCATATTCAGTATAGCATGAATGGCCGGATAGGGCAAACCATGCGGTCTGGATTTGTCCGCTTTGGACGAAGGGGAGGCTTCTCCTGCAAAACGGCACGATTTGTCGTGAGAAATTTCATAAAACAGCAAAAAAATATTGTAATTTGTTTGCAATTCGTGGGGTAGAATAGTACAATAAAGAGCGCGGAAGAAAAAATTCCCTCGATAAGAAAGTAAGGGTTGAAATCTATACTAAAAAGGTGTATATTTAAAAACATAGAAAACTACTGTGATTTTGAGAAATGGAGGAAATACCGATGGAACGAGTCGTTTATTCGGATAACGCGGCGACCACGCCGATTTCCAAAAATGTGTATAACGCAATGATTCCGTATCTGACCACCGGATATGGCAACCCATCCAGCCTGTATGCGCGCGGACGGGAAGAGAAAAAGGCCGTGGATCAGGCACGTATTTATACCGCGGAGATGATCAACGCGGACCCATCTGAAATTATCTTTACTTCCGGCGGTTCCGAGGCGGACAATCTGGCGATCAAGGGCCTGCTGCTCTCCCGCAAGCTGCCGAAGAACAAGAAGCATGTCATTACCAGTAAGATCGAACATCATGCGGTGTTGTATACCTGCCAGTTTCTGGAGCGTTTTGGCTACACAGTTACCTATCTGGATGTAGACAACGAGGGACATATCGATCTGGAGCAGCTTGAGAATGCAATCACGGAGGACACCGCTTTGGTTACGATCATGGCGGCAAACAATGAGATTGGCACCATTCAGGATCTCAAGGCGATTGCGGATATCTGCCACAACAAGGGCACCTTGTTCCATACGGATGCGGTACAGGCCATCGGCCATATGGAGATCGATGTCAAGGAAATGGGCATCGACCTGCTGTCCATGGCAAGTCATAAGGTTCGCGGCCCGAAGGGAGTCGGCGCACTGTATTGCCGCAAGGGCATTGTGCTCGAGCCGCTGATTCACGGCGGCGGACAGGAACGCGGCCTGCGCAGCGGCACGGAGAACGTCGCCGGCATCGTCGGATTTGGCGAGGCACTGCGCTATGCCAAGGAGAACATGAAGGAATACCTCCCGTATGTCAAGTCGCTCACCGATCACCTGATTGAGGGCGTGACCAAGATTCCGTACACGAAGCTGACCGGCGATCCGGTCAGTCGTCTGCCGGGAACTGCGAGCTTTGTCATCGAGTGCATCGAGGGCGAGAGCCTGATTCTGCTGCTGGATATGAACGGCATCGCCGCATCCACCGGCTCGGCCTGCTCGACCGGTTCGCTCGATCCGTCCCATGTACTGATGGCTATCGGCCTGCCGCATGAGATCGCACATGGTTCTCTGCGCGTCACACTGGGCGAACAGAACACCATGGAAGAAGTCGATTATCTGATTGAAAAGATCAACGCAGTTGTCAATCGCCTGCGTGCGATGTCTCCGGTCTGGGAAGAGAAGATGAACGGAGAGCCGTCTTTGCAGTTATTTAACAAGTAACAAGAAAATTGAGAAAAGAATGTGTGGATGCACATTCGGTAAGGAGCATAACATGGAATACAGCGAAAAGGTAATGGATCATTTCGCCAATCCGCGCAATGTCGGCGCGATTGAGGACGCGGACGCGATTGGCGAGGTTGGAAACGCCAAGTGCGGCGATATCATGAAGATGTATCTGAAGATCAACGAGGATGAGGTCATCACGGACATCAAGTTCAAGACCTTCGGATGCGGCGCTGCGGTTGCAACCAGCTCGATGGCGACCGAGATGGTCAAGGGAAAGACCATTCAGGAGGCATTGCAGCTCACCAACAAGGCAGTTGCCGAGGCGCTCGATGGTCTGCCGCCGGTCAAGATGCACTGTTCGGTGCTGGCAGAGGAGGCCATTCATTCCGCCATCGCCGATTATTATAAGCGCAAGGGTATGGACCCGGCTGCTATGATGGGAACTTGTGATATGGACTGCGCAAACTGCGGAAGCCATTGAGTCCCCGGATTTGACAGAAAATCAAAGAATTTGCCGCATTCTGCAAGGAATGCGGCATTTCGGCGTGTGATTACTTTTGATTACAATAAGTAAAATCTTTTATTTTATATACGAATAGGAGAAACAAATGGAGCACATAGCAGGGTTAATCCGTGATCTGAAGGAATATCAAACGATCCGCGACAGCATCAACAATCGAATGACACCGACCGAAGTGACCGGCCTGTCACCGATCCACCGGGCGCACCTGATTGCGGCCCTGGCGGAGGAGCTGCACCGGCAGCCGGTGGTCATCTGTGCAGACGACAGCGCCTGCAGCCGGATGGCGCGCGATTTGGAGAGCTTTTCCGGCCGTGTGGTCGAGGTTCTTCCCTATCGTGATTTTGTGTTCCACGAGGTGGAATCCTCCTCACGGGAATATGAGCACCGCCGCATTGCCGTGCTGCACGCGCTGCGGGGCGGGAAGCGGCCGGTTGTGCTGTCGGTTCCGGCACTGCTGGCGGGATGTCTTCCGCCGGAGGTGCTGGATCGTGCGTCGTTCACGATTGATTTCAACGGGACGTATGAGATCGATGAACTGACAAAACGCCTGGTACAGGCGGGCTACCGCCGCTGTGCGCAGGTCGAAGGCGCCGGACAGTTCTCGGTGCGCGGCGGCATTCTGGATGTGTTCGCCCCGGGGGAGGAAAACCCGGTCCGCATCGAATTTTTCGGCGACGAAGTGGATACGATGGCGTACTTTGACATCGGTTCACAGCGCCGCGGCCGGTCGGTCGAGAAGCTGCTCTGCCTACCCAACCGGGAGGTATTGCCGGACATGGCGCCGGATGGCATCGAAGGGCTGAAACAGGGGATGAAAAAGCTTCTCGCCTCCCGCGGCAAAAAGCATCCCGATCTGAATGAGACCCTGCGGCGCGACATCGAGCGGCTGGAAAACGGCGGGAGCTTCCCGTCGATCGACCGGTATCTCCCGATGATCTATCCGGGCGGTGAGACAGCGTGCGACTATATCCCAAAGGACGCCCTGGTCTTTCTGGAGGATTTCCGGAGCCTGCGGGAGGCGGCGCGCGTCTACGGCATCCGCCTGCGGGAAGACACGATGGCGTTGATCGAGCGCGGCCAGCTGTACGGAAAGATCGGCAGCTTTGCGCGCGATTGGAATCAGACGATGGAGCAGCTGGGACGGTATCCAATGGTGTATCTGGAATCCTTCCTGACCTCGGTGGCGGAATGTCCTCCGCGGACGCTGGCGGATATTACAGCGAAGCAGCTTGCGGCCTATGGCGGCAATGTGGAGATCGCAGCGGCGGATATCCGGTCGTATCAGGGGATGGATTATCGCATCCTTGTGTTGTGTGGAAGCAAAATGCGCTGTGAGACGATGCGTGACCTGCTGGATGGACAGGACGTGACGGCAAGGGTCACGGAGCATCTGCCGGAGCCGGGAAGTGTTTCGATCCAGGAAGGCAGCCTGTCTGCCGGCTTTGAATTCCCGTCGCTCAAGCTGACCGTCCTGACCGAGGGACAGCTCATGGCGTCCCGGCGCAAAAAGACCAAGCGGAAAAAATCCAACCGCGACCATGTCAAGAGCTATACCGATCTGACGCCGGGGGATCTGGTCGTCCATGAACACCACGGCATTGGCCGCTTCGTCGGCATGGAACGGGTCAAGGTGGACGGCAATGAGGCGGATTTTGTCAAGATTGCGTTTGCGGGGACGGATTATCTGTATGTCCCGGCGACCAGTCTGGATCTGGTTTCGAAATACATCGGCGGAGGCGGGGAGGATTCCCGTGTCCGGCTGAATAAGCTGAGCGGCGGCGAATGGCAGCGGGCGCGCAGCAAGGCGAAGGCGGCGGCGAAGGACCTCGCAGCCGGGCTCATCCAGCTCTATGCGGCGCGCGAGCGCGAAAAGGGCTTTGCGTTCCCGAAGGACGACGAATTCCAGCGTGAATTCGAGATGGCGTTTGCATTTGAGGAGACCGAGGATCAGCTGCGGTGTGCGGCGGAGATCAAGCAGGATATGCAGTCGGAACGTCCGATGGATCGTCTGCTGTGCGGCGATGTCGGCTTTGGCAAGACCGAGGTCGCGATGCGTGCGGCGATGAAGTGCATCTTAGGCGGACGGCAGGCGGCGATTTTGGTGCCGACGACGGTATTGGCACGGCAGCACTATCTGACCTGCCTTCAGCGGTTTTCCGGCTGGCCGGTCAAAATCGAGATGCTCAGCCGGTTTAAGTCGCCCAAGGAGGAAAAATCGATTGCCGAGCGCGTGCGCCGTGGCGAGATTGACCTGCTCATTGGCACCCATAAGCTGTTCAACAAAAGTCTGGAATTTAAACAATTGGGTCTGCTGATCGTAGATGAAGAGCAGCGCTTTGGCGTGACGCACAAGGAAAAGCTCAAGGAGATGTCCAAACAGGTGGATGTCCTGACGCTGTCTGCGACCCCGATTCCGCGCACCTTAAATATGGCGCTGTCCGGCATCCGGGATATGTCCGTTCTCGAGGAGCCGCCGCAGGACCGCCATCCGGTACAGACCTATGTGATGGAATATGACGAGGGCGTGGTGCTGGATGCTCTGCGGCGCGAATTGTACCGCGGCGGACAGACCTATTATCTGCACAACCATGTGGAATCGATTGAGCGGACGGCATCGCGCATTCATGCGCTGCTGCCGGAGGCAGAGGTGGCTGTGGCACACGGCCGGATGAGCCAGCGCGAACTGGCCAAGGTCATGACCCGCGTCAGCGACGGCGAGATTGATATTCTGGTGTGTACGACGATCATCGAGACAGGCATTGATATCCCGAACGTCAACACCCTGATTATCGAGGACGCCGACCACATGGGGCTGTCCCAATTGCATCAACTGCGCGGGCGGGTCGGACGTTCGGCGCGCCATGCGTTTGCGTATTTTACCTTCCAGCGCGGAAAGACGCTGAGTGATATTTCCCAGAAGCGGCTGGATGCGGTGCGGGAATTTGCGGAGTTTGGTTCCGGCTTTAAGATCGCCATGCGCGATCTGGAGATCCGCGGTGCGGGCAATGTGCTCGGCCCGGAGCAGTCCGGCCACATGATGAGCGTCGGTTATGATCTGTACCTCAAGCTGCTGGAAGAGGCCGTGCTGGAGGAAAAGGGCGAGACACCGAAAAAGCGTGTGGAATGCTCCGCTGCATTCCAGCGTTCCGCCAACCTTCCGGAGAGCTACATTGACGACGACGGCCAGCGTGTGGATCTGTATCGCCGCATTGCGATGATCCAGACCGAGGACGACCGCACGGATATTCTGGATGAGATGATCGACCGATGGGGAGAGCCGCCGGCTTCGGCTGCCGCGCTGTGTGATATCGCCCTGCTGCGGACACAGGCTTCCGAACAGGGGATTGTGGAGATCAAGCAGACAGATACCCATCTGAACCTGTCGTGGGAAAACGCGGATTTCCGCCGTCTGGCGGCGCTCTGCGGCAATCCGGCGATGAAGGGACGGCTGATGCTGAATGCCGGCAGCAGCCCCTATGTTTCCCTCCGTCTGCGCCGCGGAGAGGACGCTTTGACATTAGCCCGTCAATTGGTGGGTTATTATGCAGAAACTACGCAAAATTCACAATAATTACACAAAGTTTTGTGATTTTCCCATTGAGCATAGGGCCGTTCAGTGATATAATTAGATGCAGTTCGATCGGATTTTTACGGCGGTTTTCCGGGATCTCTTTTTTTTCATTTGTCTATCAAAAGGAAGATTCCGGCTGTATTCCTGTTTTTCATAGCCGTATGCCGATAAATCAAAGGATAAAAACAGAATGAGAGGTAATACGATGAAGCGTTTTTTAGCAATGCTGCTCGCAGGCGTGATGTGTCTGACCACGCTGGTTGGATGCAGCGGAAATGAGCAGATCGATAGTCCTACCGTCATGACGGTAGATGGGGAAGAAGTTCCGGCAAGTGAGCTGGCAGCGTATCTGGTTTATAATTTGTCTTATTATGAGAACTACTTTGGCATGGATGCTTCCTTCTTCACGGATGGGGACATGTTCGACAGCATGAAGGAATCCTGTGCCAATCAGGTAACCACCCTGCGTGCCATCGAGAAGATGGCGGACGAACTGGGTGTCACCCTCAGCTCGGAGGATAAGAAGGAGCTGGAGGAGACCAAGAAGTCCAATATGGAATATGTCGGCGCACAGAGCAGCAGCTTTAAGCGTTGGATTGCCTACACCGTAAAGGGACAGGACGATCCGTGGGCTACTTACCTGCACAGCATGGGCTATACCGAGGAGCTGTTTGACAAGGACAGCGAGATTATGGCTCTGGAGAGCAACATTGTCGATTACTACTTTGAACAGGGCGACATCACGAAGGAATTCAACGATACCTATCTGCATGCCAAGTCCATTTTGATTTCGGATACCGACGAGGACGGCAATCTGCTCGAGGGCGATGACTTCAAGGAAGCCAAGGCAAAGGCCGTATCGGTACAGAAGAAGCTGAACAACGGCGAGGATTTCGACACGCTGTTTGAGCAGAACAATGCGGACACGGCACAGGGCGACGACGGTTACTACTTCACCGACGGCGACATGGTCGAAGAATATGAAGAGACCGTAAAGGGTCTGGAAGTCGGCGAGCACGCCAAACACACGACGTATCACGAAGGCTATGGCTGGTTCATCATCGAGCGTCTGCCGCTGGATGAGGACGCACTGGAGGACACCAATGCGTATATGAACAACCAGGGCGAAGGCGATGATTCCACGATCAAGACGGCAATCGGCGATGCGATGGTAGAAGAAAAGCTCCAGGATTACATCGATGAGATGGAAGTGGAGTATACCGACGAATATGACAAGATCACGGTTTACAATGTAAACACGTATCTGGGCTTCGTTCGTGACCCGCTGGTAGCAACCGAAGGCTCCGGCTCCGTAGCGGACGGCTCGGCCGGCGGTTCGGCAGAATAAAAAAGAGAAGGACGGCTGTGGTACTGGACTGCGGCCGTCCTTTTTTCTCTGTTTTGTGAGATAGGAAAACGAACGAATTTGTTTTTATAATGCGTCTATGGTAATAGTAAAATAATAAATTGTACCATTCGTTCGCATGGCAAACAGACGGAGAACCATCTATTTTGCCTCCGGCGGGACAAGGGACTTCCTTGGCAAAGTCCCTTGTCAATCCCGTGCCACTCGGGAACCCAAGGTTCCCGAGACCTTCCTGAGCCTCTCGGGGCGGACAAATCCAAAACCGCATGATTTGCCCGCCCTTTATAGTCGGAGAGCAGACGGTAAAAGGGATCTCTTTGTACCGGTTCGCTTGGCGTGTCGTGGCCGACGCGCCCGGTAATTTTTGCGGCCTCCATCCCGAAGGGACAGGAAGGCTTTGAGACCGGAGAGATCGCGTGTACCAGCCGGACAAAAACTTGGGAATACGTTTTTGTTCGGCTATAGAAGGCTATCTGATGGAATTTTGTGCGTGTGCGACCTTGAGGGGAAGGTCGTGGAAACCCGTAGGGTTTCTGCGCTGCATGGGTTTGGAAAGGGCGTTTGCTGTGGAACGCCCTTCCCCGTCGGAGACCAGAAAACGAGCGGTTTTGTTTTTGTAACGCGTCTATGATAATAGCCTGTACGATTCGTTCACACGGCAGACAGGCGGAAAGCCATCTATTTTTCCTCCGGTGGGACAAGAGGGCTTAATAGAAGCCCTCCTTTTTGTCCTCTGTGAAGAGAATTTTCTGAATTCTTTATTTTGACCGCCGATTGCAATCTGCGGTTGCGGAAATGTATCCGATCCGGTATGGAATTCCCTCACGTTCTCTGGTAGGATGTTTCTATCAAATCGATTTGGTACGTTCAATCCATCCCAGAGACAAGAAGGAGGGCAAAAAAATGAATTTTGCAGAGAAAATGTTTGCATTGCGGAAAAGCAATGACCTCACACAGGAACAGTTGGCCGAGAAATTAAATGTCTCCCGGCAGTCGGTTTCCAAATGGGAATCGGGCCAGGCGACCCCGGACTTGGAAAAGCTCATTGCCATGAGTCAGATTTTTGATGTGACCACCGATTATCTGTTAAAGCCGTCGGAAATCGATGAACTTTCGGTAAAGACCGAGATTTTGGAGAAGCAGCAGCAGAGACTGCTGAACCGGGAGAAAAGGCAGAGCCGGTTAATTCGCTGCCTGCTGTATTCCGTCGCGGTATATCTTCTCTTTTTGACCGTATATTTTATCGGGCATTTTTACTTTGAAATTTGGAATCCATCGGTCATTCTGGCAGAATTCCTCGTTGCAACAGGAATCGTGGTGTTCCTTTGGGCGAAGATCTGGATGAAGGAAAACAAGGAGACAAGGTGAGAAAAGATATATGGTATAAAACAAGATTGCCCTTAAAAAATTCGTAAGAAATAGCAGGTATCTTTTGTAACAATTTTTTGGTATTTTTAAAAATAACAGCGGGCTGGTATACCGGGATGCGGGTTTCGTACTTGGTTCAGAATTTGTTGAAAAGATATCAAAAATGTGATGAAATTGTGAAATGTACCTGCAAAAATGGCGGAAAACTAATCGGATTCGGGGGGGATTTTGTTCGAAGGGTAGAAAATAAAAATGTGATACAAAAACACCTTGAAACTACGCCTTATTGGTGCTATCTTAATGATTGAAAAACCAATTGTTTTTTTGACAGAGGTTTTGTATTGGAATGGATTTGCCACAAGAAAATGAAAGGGTAGGAGGGGTACCTATGCATTTTTGGATTAATACACATCATCTGCTTTTGTTTGCAGTCGCTGTTTTATATTCCTATCAAATGGGATATATGATTTTGGTTGTGCTGCATGATGTACGGCAAAAGCTGCGCAAGAAGACAAGCAGGGAACCGGAAAAACCGGTTGTACCGCATCGCTTCGCCGCGATTATCAGTGCGCGCAATGAGGAGAATGTCATTGGACAGCTCCTCGATACGATAAATAATCAGAAGTATCCGGAAGATATGCGTCATGCCATTGTCATTGCCGACAATTGCACCGACAACACCGCAGCCGTTGCCCGTGCACATGGCGCCACGGTGCTGGAACGCTTCAATCCGAATCAGGTCGGCAAGGGCTATGCCCTCAATTATGCATTCCGCCGCATTGCGGAGCAGTTCGGCGATTCGTATTTTGATGCATACATCATCATCGATGCGGACAATCTGCTGGAGGAAAATTATTTTGCTGAGATGAATAAGACCTTCAGCAAGGGCTACCGCATCATGACCAGCTACCGCAATTCCAAGAATTTTGATGAGAACTGGATTGCCGCTGGCTATGCCATTGCATTCCTGCGGGAGGCAAAGTTCCTCAACAACGCGCGTATGATGCTCAAAACGAGCTGTGCGGTCTCCGGCACCGGCTTCCTGGTCGCCAGTGAGGTCATCCGTGAGCGCGCCGGCTGGAATTATCACCTGCTGACCGAGGACATTGAGTTTACCGTGGACAGTGTCATTCGTGGAGAGCGCATCGGCTATTGCGGCACTGCCATGCTATATGACGAACAGCCGACGACCTTCCAGCAGTCGTGGAACCAGCGCATGCGTTGGAGCCGTGGCTTTTATCAGATCGTACTCAAGTACGGAAAAACACTCAGCCGTGGAGTGGTCCATCCGGAGAAAAAGCAGAATCGCTTCACGTGTTTTGATCTGACGATGACAGTCATTCCAATGATTATGGTCACGATTGCCCTTCTGCTGACCGATCTGGCGATGCTTTCCTATTCGATCTTTGGTCCGGTCTTTATGCCGCATTTGATGACCGAAATGCTCCATTCGCTGACTTCCTGGGTGACGACCTATTACATGGCGCTGTTCTGTATGGGCGCATTGACGATGGTATCCGAGTGGAAGAAAATCAAGTGCCCGCTGTATAAGCGTGTATGGTATACCATTACCTATCCGTTGTTTATGATGACGTACATCCCGATTTCCGTTGCCGCATTGTTTGGCAAGGTGGAGTGGAAGCCAATTCAGCACCGTGTGGCGAAAACATTGGATGAGGTTCGATAAAAGTATTTTTAACGCACGGTGAGAGATCATCGTGCGTTTTGCTTCCGATGGATGGGGAGAGAGGATGGAAACGATATGGATATTACAATTAACCGGCTGTTGAGAGAGAGTATGGACCGGGGAGCGCTTGATCCAGATCAGATTCCCGATCTGGATCTGTACATCGATCAGATCATTATGCTGATTGAGAATTTTGTGGGTACACAGCCGGATGGACAGCCGCCGCTCACACGTACCATGATTCACAACTACAGCAAGGCGGGATTGATCAGTCCGGTCAAGGGGAAAAAATACAGCAAAGAACACATCATGGAGATGTTTGCGGTGTATTCCCTGAAGAATACGCTGTCGATCGAGCAGATCAAACGTGTGCTCTGTGCGTTGGATAACGGGCAGTCGGATCTTCTGAATGAGAAATATCAGGAATATTTGCAGGGGAACCAGCAGCTGCGTGAGGATGCCTGTCAGGCAATCGAACAATTGATGGAAGGGGTTGCTTCGGATGATTACGCCGGATTGTATACCCGTCTGCTGCTGCTGGCGGATATGGCGCAGATGCTGACGGATTTTGCGCGCCGTATTGCCGAGCAGTGCTATCCGGATCCACCGATGAAAGGCAAAAAGAAATAAAAAAGATTTTTTTTACAGAGGGACGAACCGGAAGGGTTTGTCCCTTTTGTGCGTTGTGTGGACCAGTACAAAACGATCTATTTCACAGTCCGTTCTCCAGCTACGAAGGGCGGACAAATTATGCGGTTTTGGATTTGTCCGCCCCGGGAGGCTAGGGAAGGTCTTGGAAACCTCATCTCGTTTGGCCGGGGGCTTGCTTTCGCTTCGCTCACGTGCCGCTGGCACGACGCAACTTGTCCCGCCGGAGGCAGACCGGATGATTTTGTGTCTGTTTGCCATGCGAACGAATGGTACCGGTTTTTCTTTTTACTGGAATCATAGACGCATTACAAAAACGAAACCGTTAGTTTCCTCGTCTCCGACGGGGAAGGGCGTTCCACAGCAAACGCCCTTTCCAAACCCATGCAGCGCAGAAACCCTACGGGTTTCCACGACCTTCCCCTCAAGGTCGCACACGCACAAAATTCCATCAGATAGCCTTCTATAGCCGAACAAAAACGTATTCCCAAGTTTTTGTCCGGCTGGTACGCGCGATCTCTCCGGTCTCAAAGCCTTCCTTTCCCTTCGGGATGGACACCACTGAAATTACTTGTCCCGCCGGGGGATGTCTGTTTGCTCTGGGAAGAAAAGGATATGGCTTATTGCCTCGGCCTCCGCAAAAGCCCCTTCGGGGAGCAGAGCAAAAAATAGTTTTAGCACTCAAGAATATAGAGTGCTAAAATTAACATATTCGTAACAATTCCTGTATTGTATTTCCGTTTCAAGAGCATTATAATTGCAAATGAAAGGAAATCCAGATGGAGCATAGACTCCGTCCAGACCAAGGGAGGTTACTGAAATGAATATGCAGAAATATACACAGAAATCGCTCGAGGCGATTCAGGATGCACAGTCCCTGTACAATGAATATCAGAATGCAGAGATGGGACAGGAGCATCTGCTGACGGCATTGCTGTCGCAGGAAAACGGGCTGATCGCCCAGCTCATGACCAAGATGCAGATCGATGCGAATGCCATGAGCGCGCAGGCGAGAGCACTGGTGGAGAAACTGCCACGTGTTTCCGGCAGCCGGGATGCCAGCCGCCTGTACGTGACGGCGGACATGCAGAAGACGCTCAACGAAGCCGAGCAGACGGCGGAACGGATGAAGGACGATTTTGTCTCGGTCGAGCATCTGTTCCTTTCGCTGCTGGATACCGCAGGCGGCTCGGTTCGCGAGCTGTTCCGTTCGTTTGGTATGGACAAAAACCGCTTTTTGCAGGCGCTTTCCACAGTACGCGGTACGCAGCG
This sequence comes from Eubacteriales bacterium, assembly GCA_030539335.1. Classification (GTDB taxonomy): domain Bacteria; phylum Bacillota; class Clostridia; order Oscillospirales; family Butyricicoccaceae; genus Butyricicoccus_A. The sequence goes on from JAUNSG010000016.1 coordinate 14,504, forward strand.
CGTGACAACAGACACGCCGGAGGAGACCTATGATGCGCTCAAAAAGTACGGTACCGATCTGGTACAGCGTGCGCGGGAGCAGAAGATGGATCCGGTCATCGGCCGCGACGATGAGATCCGCAATGTCATCCGCATCCTGTCGCGCAAGAGCAAAAACAACCCGTGCCTGATCGGAGAACCGGGCGTCGGCAAGACTGCGATTGCCGAAGGATTGGCCCAGCGCATTGTGCGCGGCGATGTGCCGAACACGCTGAAGGACAAGACGATTTTCTCACTGGATATGGGCTCGCTGGTCGCAGGTGCGAAATATCGCGGCGAGTTTGAGGAGCGCCTCAAGGCGGTTCTGAACGAGGTGAAAAAGAGCGAAGGACAGATTATTCTGTTTATCGACGAGCTGCACACCATTGTCGGCGCCGGAAAGACCGACGGTGCGATGGATGCCGGCAATCTGCTCAAACCGATGCTGGCGCGCGGTGAGCTGCACTGCATCGGTGCGACGACGCTGAATGAGTACCGTCAGTATATTGAAAAGGACGCGGCGTTGGAACGCCGGTTCCAGCCGGTGTTGGTTGCCGAGCCGACGGTAGAGGATACGATTGCGATCCTCCGCGGACTGAAGGAGCGCTATGAGGTATTCCACGGCGTAAAGATTCAGGATACCGCGCTGATTGCGGCGGCGACATTGTCCAATCGGTATATTTCCGACCGATTCCTGCCGGACAAGGCGATTGATCTGGTGGATGAGGCGTGTGCGATGATCCGTACAGAGATCGATTCCATGCCGACCGAGCTGGATGTCATCTCGCGCCGGATTATCCAGCATGAGATCGAAGAGGCGGCCCTTAAGAAGGAGGACGACGAGCTGTCGCGCGAGCATCTGGCGGAGATCCAGAAGGAGCTGGCCGAGATGCGTGAGCAGTTCAACTCCATGAAGGCACGCTGGGACAACGAGAAGAACGCAATCGACAAGGTACAGAAGCTACGTGCGGAGATCGAGCAGATGAATGCCGATATCGAGCGTGCGGAGCAGGAATATAACCTCAACAAGGCCGCAGAGCTGAAATATGGCCGCCTGCCGGAGCTGAAAAAGCAGCTCGAGGAAGAGGAAGCCAAGGCCGAGGCAGCGGACAGTGAGAACACACTGCTGCGCGACAAGGTAACGGATACCGAAATTGCGCGCATTATTGAGCGCTGGACCGGCATTCCGGTTGCCCGTCTGATGGAAGGGGAACGCGAAAAGCTGCTGCACCTGGATGAGACGCTGCACAAGCGTGTCATCGGGCAGGACGAAGCGGTTACCCGTGTTTCCGAAGCGATTCTCCGTTCGCGTGCGGGCATTCAGGACCCCAATCGTCCGATTGGTTCGTTCCTGTTCCTCGGCCCGACCGGTGTCGGCAAGACTGAGCTGGCAAAGACCCTCGCCGAGACGCTGTTTGACGACGAAAAGAACCTGGTGCGCATCGATATGTCGGAGTATATGGAGAAATACTCGGTCTCCCGTCTGATCGGAGCGCCTCCCGGATACGTCGGCTATGAGGAAGGCGGTCAGCTGACCGAGGCCGTCCGCCGCCGTCCGTATTCCGTCATCCTGTTCGATGAGATCGAAAAGGCTCATCCGGATGTGTTCAATGTCCTGTTACAGGTATTGGATGACGGTCGTATCACGGACTCGCAGGGACGCACGGTGGACTTCAAGAATACCATCATTATCCTGACCTCGAATCTTGGCTCGTCCGCTTTGCTGGACGGCATCGGCAGCGACGGGGAAATCACCGCAGAAGCACGCGAGACAGTCGAAGGGCTGCTGCGCCGTTCGTTCCGTCCGGAATTCCTCAATCGTCTGGATGAGATCGTGTTCTATAAGCCGCTGACACGCGAGAATATCACGGGGATCATCGATCTGCTGCTGGTTTCGCTCAACAAGCGTCTGGCGGACAAGCAGCTCTGTGCGGAGCTGACACCGGCTGCCAAGCAGTATGTCATCGACAACGGCTACGATCCTCAGTACGGCGCCCGTCCGCTCAAGCGGTTCTTACAGCGCAACGTCGAGACGCTGCTCGGACGCACGATCATCGCCGGAGACCTGTCCGCCGGAACCAAACTGGTTGTGGACGAACAGGACGGAAGATTGACCGTATTGCCGGTTTCCATGAAGAAAACAGAACAATAAGACCTCCAATTTAGAAAAACTCCCCTGGTTCAGAAGGAATCAGGGGAGTTTTTGTCAGATATTGTTAAAAAAACACATGGAAAGAGGATCGCTGCTATTCTACGCAGCGTAGGTTGTTTGCTGCGATGGAAGATGGTATTCTGTTAAACAACGGAAAAACCATGTGTCAGAAAAACAAATGAAAAAGGAGAAAATAATTATGAGAGTAACGGTATTTAACGGAAGTCCGGCTGGTGCAAACAGTGCAACAAATGTGATCGCAAGTGCTTTTTTGCAAGGGGCTGCACAGGCAGGAGCAGAAACGAAAAATTTCTTTTTAACGGATTACAACATCCTTCAATGTCAGGGCTGTTTTTCCTGTTGGTTCCAGACACCTGGAAACTGTGTATTGTCAGATGATATGAAGTCCCTTTTGACATGGTACAACAAATCTGATATTGTCTGTTTCGCCACACCCGTATACACTTGGAATATGACTGCGTTGCTAAAGAACTTTGTAGACCGTTTGGCGCCGCTGAAAAGTCCTCAAATTACAGAGAAGGATGGAAATTTCGATCTTGAGGATGCGCAGAGAAAGACACAAAAATTTGTAGTCATGTCTAATTGCGGATTTCCGGGAGAAAACAATTTTGAGGTACTTCATGCGGCAGTCGCCAGCTGCAACCCATCACTTGAAATTTATCGAAATTGTGGGAAACTGTTGAAAAGCGGCAAGCCTGGTATATTCGATGTTGTTGCTCCATGGCTAAAAAGTGTGGAGCGATCCGGAAGAGAACTGGTGGAGATGGGGAAGGTATCCACGGATACATTGGAGGCTTTGAATATGCCTCTTATGTCTGTCGAGGACTATGTAACCTTTCTTGGGATGTAACCGAAAAAGTTATACGAACAGATCAAAATAGCTGTTCAATCCATTTGCCTTCATCGATGTTTCCAAATTTCGCGTGTGATTTCCGGATGGGATTTTCCCTCCAGTGAGACCGTTTCGATTTTGCGATAATTTTTCCAATCCAGCGCAAAATAGGTATCGGCGGGATAATGCCGGTTCCAGCGGTAGAGGATAACGGTGTGGATTGCAGCGGCATAGGGGGAAACGTCTTCGCGCTCGACAAAGCAAAGGTCATCCGCTCCGGCCTTCGTGAGATAGTCCGCATCGGCGATGCTTGTTTTCGGTGCATCGGGGAACAAGGATGCGGAATAGGGATGCATCCACAAGGGCGTATCCGGTGCCAGCGAAAGGACATCGCGGCACAGGATGGCATCCCGGCTCTGGCGCCGGTGGTTGAATGCCATCCCCATGTTGTCGTCGACACAAGCGATTACAATCATAGCTCTAAAAATTCCTTTAGCTGCGGCAGGGTGTGCTCGACATCCTTCCAGCCGTCGCGGTACAGGAAGTCCAGCTTGTGAATATCGTTTTCAAAACGGCTGATTTTGACTGGATTTTCCGGGGCATAGACAAAGGCCTGTCCAGCCCTCTCCATGCGTTCGATGCATTCGATCTGCTTGTTATATACAGTGTGGCGCTCATCAATACAGCGGATCATTCCCGGATATTTGCGCAGGGCGCGACGATAAAACAGCGCGCCGCCTTCCGGCGATTTGCGATAGGAACGATCGCGGGTGCGCACGATGACCAGACGGTCACAACCGTCCTTCAGCGCTTTTTGGAATGGGATCGGGTCTGAGGTGCCGCCATCCAGATAGAGCCTGCCTTCAAATTCAACCGGTGGGGAAAACATCGGGATGGAGGATGAGGCGGAAAGCACCGTACACATGTCATAGGAATTGTCCAGCTTGCCGAAATAGGCCGGTTTTCCGGTCTCAAGCTCCGTGACGCCGGTCACAAATTCCGTCGGAGAGTTGAGAAAGGTCTCAAAATCAAATGGGTCGAGCTTTTCCGGAATTTCACGGAAGATGAAATCCATACCGAACATCGAGCCGGTTTTGATAAAATTTTGTATACTTACATATCTTTTATCCTTTAAGTAATCACAATCGATGCGGTAACCACGTCCCTGCTGTTCCGAAACGTAAGAGACACCGTTGCAGGCGCCGGCAGAAACACCGATGACGTAATCAAAAGGAATGTTATATTCCATCAGAGCATCGAGGATGCCGATGGTGTACAGGCCGCGCATACCGCCGCCTTCGAGTACCAATCCGGTTTTCATAGGAGAATCCTTCCTTTCTATAGGGAACCGTTTTCAATAAATTCAGTATACCAGCCTTTTGCCCCGGCGGCAAGCGGGGAGTGTTTGTTTTTGACGATGGATACCAGACAAACCGGATTACAGCGATCCATCGTACTGTCCGTTCTCCGGCTATGAAGGGCGGGCAAATCATGCGGTTTTGGATTTGTCCGCCCCGGGAGGCCCGAGGAAGGTCTTGGAAACCTTCGGTGTCCAAGTGGCATGGGATTGATAAGGGACTTTGCCACGGAAGTCCCTTGTCCCGCCGGAGGCAAAATGGATGGTTTGCCGTCAGCCCCATAAGACTCGCTCGTTTTCTCGTCTCCGACGGGGAAGGGCGTTCCACAGCAAACGCCCTTTCCAAACCCATGCAGCGCAGAAACCCTGCGGGTTTCCCAAGAAGAAAGGATCAAAGTCGGACATCTTACAGCACATAATCCTATTTGGCCGGGGGCTTGCTTTCGCTTCGCTCACGTGCCACCGGCACGGCGCAACCCTCAAGGTCGCACACGCACGAAATTCCATCAGATAGCCTTCTATAGCCGAACAAAAACGTATTCCCAAGTTTTTGTCCGGCTGGTACACGCGATCTCTCCGGTCTCAAAGCCTTCCTTTCCCTTCGGGATAGACGCCGCAAAAATTACCGGGCGCGTCGGCCACGACACGCCAAGTGAAACGCTCCGCGGAAGAAATGATAAAAAACCGCGCATTGCAATTTGCAATGCGCGGTTTGAAAATCAACGATTTTAAGAATTTTTCATCTGACAAACCGGGTTATCGCTGTCCACCAGAGACTGTGTCGACATGCTGGAATAGTTCATGAAGCCAAGAACTTCTTCCAGAGTGGAAATCGTACGCTTTCTTGTGTTCATGCGGATGACGATGCGTCCGGTTGTATCCAGCTCTTTTTCCAGTGCTTCCGAAGCCTTTGAGGAGGTCTCGGTTTCATCGACCTGATAATCCCAATCCCAGATGCGATAGCCATTCTTCCGAAGAACTTTGTAAATTTCCTTGGAAAGATTGTCCTTGCTGCCGCCCTCAATGGAAACCAGACGGGTTGGAACACCACACACGGTCGAGAGCTTGTTGTTGGCGCTCTCCAGTGCGGCCAGAGCAGTACCGGCGTTGGTCAGATCGGCCGATGTGAGTGTAATGCCGATCGTATGTCCTTCTCCGACGATGCGACGTACGCGGTCATCCTTGCGATAGATATCCTTCGATTGGATGAAGAAGGTACCAAAGCTGTCGTATAAGTACAGGGCATCCAGAATGGTGTCCGTGTTCTTGTTCAGCGAACCGTCAAACGTCAGAACAACATAATCCGGAATGTGATCCGGCAGTGTGTATTTGGAGGTCAGGCTGCTGAACAGGCCATTCGGTCCAAACAGGCTGGAATACCAGCTGCTGGAGAATTTCGTTTTGCTTGTGCCGTTCGAAATCTTGTCGGTCTTGCCCGAACCGTCCGCCCGTTCAACAACGGTGACCGCGCAGGAGGCGCTGACGTTGTCGTCAATTTTCGCCGTGATGGTTGCCTTACCGGCTTTGACACCGGTGATGACACCGTTTTTATCGACGGTTGCAACCGCTTTGTCGCTGGTCTTCCAGGTATAAGCCGTACCGGCTGGGGAAACCGTCGCCGCCATGGTATAAGTACCGTCTACATAGAGCATGAGGGAGGTTTTTTCCAGCGTAATGGTTTTGGTCTCTTCCGGGGCAGTGACGGTGACCACACAGGAAGCACGGATGCTGTCGTTTATTTGGGCTGTAATGGTCGCTGTTCCGGCCTTGATACCGGTGATAACACCGTTCTGGTCGACGTCTGCCACTGTTTTGTCGCTGGTCTTCCAGGTGTAAGCCGTGCCGGCTGGGGAAACCGTTGCCGTCATGGTATAGGTATCGCCTGCCGTCAGTGTGAGGGAAGTTTTCTCCAGCTCGATGGTCTGGGTTTCTTCCGGCTCGTTGGTGGTATTGTCCTCCGGATTGTCGGTGTCTGGATCCTGGTCCTCCGGAGTATTCCCCGTAGAGGGATCGGCTGGTTCGTCCCCATTTTCGGAACCTGTTCCGGTTTCGCCGGGAGTTTTGCCTTCTTCTCCTGTGTTTTCGGTATCCGCGTTGTTGTCGGTACTGTTGGTATTGTTGTCCGAATTGGATGAAGCAGGCGGCGTTGTTGTCGTTGGAGTCGAGGGCGGAGGAGTGGTCGTTTCTGGAGGAGATTCCGTTGTGGTTTCCTCCGTGGTACTGCCGGAACCCTCATCCGCCAGCGCATAGCTTCCGCCCAGCATTCCCCAGCTTCCGCTGACAATGGCGGCAGCCAGCAGGAGACTGATTATTTTTTTCGTTCCTTTCATTGGCATAAACCTCTTTGGTTAACATACGCTATCTTTTTTCGATACAGTATTATTATAGCATACGGTATAATTTCTGTCATCAGTTATATTATGCATTTTCTGTGAACTTTTCTCGGGAAGATAACTCCACAATTTGATTAAATCTGTTTAATATCGCCAAAATTGTTGCTTTTCTTTTCGGAAAAATGGTATACTATTTTTACTATATGAGAGACGGGCGGTTGTCCCTTGATCCTCTCAGGAAAGGATGCTTGCGATGGAAAACTATGCACAGGAAATTCGGGAATTCTTGAAAGGACAGAGTGGTACGGCTTACCGTGCCTTTGGCGCACATCCCGTCGAGATGTATGGGAAGCAGGGCATTCACTTTTCGATCTATGCCCCGTACGCTGCGTCCATCCATCTGGTCGGCACGTTTAACGACTGGAACGGATGGGAGATGCAGCGCGATGACAACGGCGTCTGGTCCATCTTTTGTGACAACATTCCCTTTGGTTCCCTGTATAAATACCGTGTGACGACGGCCGATGGTGCGGTACACGACCGTGCGGACCCGTTTGCCTTTTATTCGGAGCTGCGGCCTGGTTCGGCGTCCGTGGTCTGGAATATGGAGACCTATCATTGGGACGACGAGGACTGGATGGCGAAGCGGTCCAAGAATTATACACAGCCTGTGAATATCTATGAGGTTCACGCCGGTTCCTGGCGCCGGATTCAGGAAGGGCGGGAGGACGCCCCTACGGTGGAGGAACAGGAATTTGGCCGTATGCTGACCTATTCCGAGTTGGCGGATACGCTGATTCCGTATGTGCAGGAGGCCGGTTATACGCACATTGAGCTGATGCCGCTGACGGAGCACCCGTTTGACGGCTCTTGGGGCTATCAGGCGACCGGTTATTTCTCGGCTACCAGCCGGTATGGCTCGCCGGATGAGCTGCGTTCGTTTATTGACCGCTGTCATCAGGCGGGAATTGGCGTCATTTTGGATGTCGTCCCGCTGCATTTCGTGACGGATTTCTTTGGACTGCATCAGCTGGACGGCGGCTTTGTGTATGAGAGCGCCAATGAGGCGGACCGCTATACCGAGTGGGGAACCGTCTTGTTTGACTATACCAAGCCGCATACGCTGTCGTTTATGCGCTCGTCGCTGGATTTCTGGCTGCGTGTCTATCACATCGACGGCCTGCGTTATGACGCGGTGTCCCAGCTCATTTACCGAAACAGCAGACATGCCTTTGATAATCTGAACGATCCGGGCATCTGGTTTTTAAAAAATGTGAATTTCTATCTCCATGCGGAGTTCCCTCAGGTCATGCTCATGGCGGAGGATTCCTCGAATTATCTCAAGGTCACCGCGCCGGTACAGTATGGCGGACTGGGCTTTGATTACAAGTGGGATCTCGGCTGGATGAACGATACCTTGGAATATATGAAGCTGCATCCGGAGGACCGGCGCCATTCGCGGCATTTGATCCAGTTCTCAATGGCATATTTCTATAATGATATCTTTGTTCTGCCGCTGTCACACGACGAGGTTGTCCACGGAAAAGCGACGATTGTCGATAAAATGTGGGGCAATTACGAGCAGAAGTTCAGCCAGGTTCGGCTGTTGTATCTGTATATGTATGCGCATCCGGGCAAGAAGCTCAACTTTATGGGCAATGAACTGGCGGAGTTCCGTGAGTGGGATGAGAAAAAGGAGCTGGGCTGGAACCTGCTGACCTATCCGGTACACGATGCCTTCAACCGCTTCCTGCGCGAGCTGAATCACCTTGCGCTGACCGAAAGAGCCCTGTATGATACCGAATACGACCCGCGTGCGTTCCGATGGCTGGAGACACCGGGCTGTGAGGACACGGTGTTTGCCATCGCGCGCCGGGCGCAGAATGGGGAGACCATCGCCTGTGTCATGAATTTCGGCCTGCGTCCGGTACAGGCGACGCTTCCGGCGTTCTATGGGACGTGGAAGGAACTGATCAATACCGATGATTCCCAGTTCTCCGGCACCGGACAGATTCACGACAAAACGGTAAACGGATTGATCCGCGTGGCGCCGCTGTCGGGACGGCTGTTTAAGAAGGAATGAGAAAATGCTCGCTGCAACGGTTGCAGCGAGCATTTTTTATCCATGTCGTTTAGGATTTGGTGGTGACAGAAGTCCACTCCGACCAGATCGAATAGACCGCTTTCTTTCCGACGGTCTTGTAGGTCCGCACACGGACATAATAGGTTCTTCCCTTTTTCAATCCGCGGACCGTCAGCGTATTGGTCTTTTTCGAGGAGACCTTTTTCGTGGTCGCCTGGGAAGCGGCGCGGCGGAGCGAATACTGGATTTCGTAACCGCTGATCTGTGAGGAACGCTTTGTCCACTGTGCCTGGAAGCCGCCCTTTTGTGCGGTCACATAGTTCATCACGGTGGAGCGCGGACGGATCTTATAGGTTCCGGTCATGGAGCCGGAATACATATCCCCTTGGAAGGTTACCTTATAGGAATAGAAGCCGGGGGCTTTGCTGTTCTTGGTGTAGTATTTGACCGAATAATACTTGGAATTCAAACGGCTGCCCTTGGTGTTCACAACACGGACCGACGGGTGCCGCACAGAACCGGTATAGGTGAGGGCACTGGTGACCGACGCATCCGGATGCGGGAACCGTTTGAACGGTTTGGTCTGTTTGCAGACCGTACAGGTGTGGGAAAAGACGCCGTTTGTCGTCGGGGTTGCCTTTTTGCTGACCCATCGTTTTCCCCACTGGTGCGCGGTTTTGGCGATGGTTTCTTTCTTCGTCTTCTGGCAGTTCCTACAGGTGTAGGTTTTCATTCCCTCCCTTGTGCAGGTCGGTTTTGGATTCACCACACCGCTGTCCCAGCGATGTCCGGTGGCCGGGATGACTTTTTGTGCGGTGAGTATCGCTCCGCAGACCGAACAGTGCGAACCCTCCGTCAGGCCGGATTTTTCGCAGGTCGCGGCGACAGCCTTGTCCGCAATGGGAGTATGCGCCGTCTTGGGAATGGCGACTGTTTTGCAGTCCGTATACTCCGTACCGACGACCTTAGCGGTATAGGTGAGGGTGCCTTCCTCGGTGCAGGTTGCCTCTTTGGTTACCGCAGAGGATACCTCACAGGCAATTGGTGTTTCGCTGTCGGGGAAGGTCGCCGTGCAGGCGGAAAAATCGCTCGTCCAGAGGAAGATCGGCGCGTTCTCATCCGCGTCATCTACGGTGATGGCCTGTATGCGTTCGGAGGGGAGCGGATCTTCGACGATGATCGGATCTGCATCGGGATCGGTCTCATCGATCAGGATCAGCGATTGTTCCTGTATTTGTGCTGGTTCGGCTGCCATGGCGGCAGGGACGGCCGGCAGGGTCAGAATTCCTGCCAGAAGCAGCATATAGATCCGTTTTTTCATGGAATTTTTACCCCTTTTGTAGCCTGTTTTTCTTGGAAATAGAAAGTTTTCTCTGTTTTTTCAGTGTAACATATTATGCCAGGAAATACAAGGGGACGGGGCGGCGGCACAGCGGTTTCGCCTTGACGGATACGGTTTTCTCTGGTAGGATACAGGTGAGGGGTACCATTCGAAAGGAGTCTGTTATGTTTGAAACCTTCCGCCGTCTGCGGCGCCACATGATTTCTGCAATTATATTATTTTTTCTGCTCGGCATTGCCTTGGTCGGCTGGCCGGGATTGTTTCTTCAGTTCGCCTGTTATATTATCGGCGCCGTGCTGATTGCGTTTGGCGTTATCACGCTGTTGGGGGAATTCCGGATGCCGGACAAGAGTGTACTGACACTCGGCTTTGGCGTGATTGTCGCGGCGGTGGGGATTGTTGTCATCACCAATCCCCAGATGGTTTCGTCGATCATTCCGGTGGTATTTGGCATGATTCTGTTTCTGGATGGCATAAGCAATGTATATCATGCACTCGGCCTGCGCCGTATCGAGGCGGGACGCTGGGGTGTTATGCTGGTGTTGGGTATTGTTACGGTAGCGCTCGGCGCGTTGATTCTGCTGCATCCGTATGGCACGGCGGAGATGGCGTTCCGTGTGATCGGCGCCGCGTTGGTGTATAATGCACTTTCGGACCTGTTCCTTGTGATGCAGGTGAGCCGTGCAGGAAGACAAAATGGAGTACAGAAGGAGAAGCGGCGGGCCATCGATGTCGATGTCCGCCCGGTGGATGACGATGAGTGAAGAACGAATGGAACGGGAACACACACACGAACATACGGAGTCCAGCCCATTTATTCTGGGCGATGAGACGCCGACGGAAGAAGAGCTGTACGATCTCGCCGAATTGTTTAAGGTATTCGGCGATTCCACCCGGATTAAAATTCTATATGCCCTGCTCAATGCGGATATGAGTGTGGGTGAGATTGCCAAGGCGCTGAGTATGACACAGAGCTCGATTTCCCATCAGCTCCGTGTGCTCAAACAGAGCCGTTTGGTGCGCTTTCGCCGGGAAGGCAAGAGCATCGTCTACTCTCTGGCGGATGACCATGTGTATACAATCATGAGCCAGGGACTGACCCATCTGGAGGAATGAGACAATAAGAGATCCCACATGACCGGAAGATCATGTGGGATCGTTGTTTTTTTAGAGATGAAACAGCCTTTGACAGAGCGCCAGCCGTTCCGGGGTCGGTTCGCTGTTGGTGAATACGACCTGTCCGGGTTCAGCGCGTTCGATCAATGTACCGGCACGGAGGAGCAGTCGGCGCGTTTCGCGTGCGGCACCGGCGCCGCCGTCGAAAAACTTTACGGGATAGCCGAGCGCCTGCGCGATTTGCTCTTGGGCAAAGGGAAAATGGGTACAGCCCAGGACAACACCATCCACCGGATTCTCCCGGAATGGCGCCAGCAGCGCAGAGAGATAGGCGGTAAGCGCCGGAGAGTGCAGGCCGTCCTGTTCGACGAATTCGACGAGACGGGGGGCGGGGAGGGAAAGGATTTCCGCCTGGGATTGATAGTGCTCCAGCAAAGCGGCAAACTTGTGTTCCCGCAGGGTCAACGGCGTCGCCATGACGAGGACACGGCCATTTGGACATGCCAGCACAGCGGGTTTGAGTGCCGGTTCCAGGCCGATCACCGGCAATTCCGGGAAGCGCTGCCGCAGGTCGGTAATCGCGGCGCTGGTGGCGGTATTGCAGGCGATGACGATCGCCTTGACGCCGCATTTTAGAAAATGCTCGGCGGCCTGCATGGTCAGGGCACGGACCTCGTCCAGCGGCCGCACACCATAGGGTGCGTGCAGCGAATCGCCGAAAAACAGGAAGTTTTCCTGCGGCATACATCGCACCAGCTCGCGCAGTACACTGATTCCGCCCATACCGGAATCAAAGACCGCGATCGGCGCCTGCAAATCGATCATGGTACACCTCATCCTAACCCGATAGAAATTTCTATCGATTATTATAGCGCACAATCGGTCGAAAGTCCAGGGAACGTATGATAGTACCGATTATCGTTTCTGCTGGGATGATAGATACATTGCAAGAAGAAATTTTCTTGTTTTCTCGTCTCCGACGAAGAAGGAACACCACCAAGCGAATCGATACAAAACGATCCGTCGTACGGTCTGTTCTCCGGTTATGAAGGGCGGACAAATTATGCGGTTTTGGATTTGTCCGCCCCGGGAGGCTAAGGAAGGCCTTGGAAACCTTCGGTGTCCAAGTGGCACGGGATTGACAAGGGACTTTGCCACGGAAGTCCTTTGTCCCGCCGGAGGCAAACCGGGAGTTTTTCCTCCGATGGGGAAGATTCTCCCGATTTAACACAATGTTGTTTTTTTCGTCGGCATATACTATAATAACAGAAAATAATTTCTCGGAAAGGATGTCCATTTTATGACAATTGGATTCCAGAGCTATACTGCCCTGCAATGGCTGATGCTCTTTTATATTTATTGTTTTTTCGGCTGGTGTTTTGAATCGGCCTATGTTTCCCTGTGCCAGCACCGGTTTGTCAACCGGGGGTTTGTCCGCCTTCCGCTCCTGCCGATCTATGGCTCCGGCGCGCTTTGCATTCTGCTGTTCTGCCTGCCGTATCGGGGCAATTATCCGCTGGTCTTTGTGCTCGGCGTCATTTTCCCCACCATTTTGGAATATATCGTCGGCTGGTCGATGGAGCGGCTGTTTAAAATGACCTATTGGGATTATTCCCGGAAAAAATACAATCTGCATGGCTATATCTGTCTGTCCTCATCAATTGCGTGGGGGGTGCTGTCCGTGTTGCTGATCCATCTGATCCATCCGCCGATTGAGCGCCTGATTGGGCACATCCCGACCCTCATCGCATGGGTGGTTGTCATCCCGGTTTCCATCGTGTTTGCGGCGGATTTCATTATGGCCTTCCGGTCGGCCTTCAATCTGCGCCGTGTTCTGGAAGATCTCGAGCATCTGCGCACACAGCTCGACGAGACGCGTGTCCAGCTGGAGCTTGCCCGTGCGGAGGCACGTGACCAGCTCGAAGCGCTGCAGGCAAGGGCGGATATGCTACATGGCAATATGCAGAACCGCATACGCAGCCTGAACCGGCAGTATTTCACCCGTGCGCTGCTGCGCGCCCATCCGACGGCGGCATCCCGCGTCTTTGCCGAGCCGCTGCGTGTGGCGCGGGAACGCGCACTGAACTTCCGCCGCACGGTGGAGGAATCCATCGAAAAAAAGCGTTGAGCATTGCTTTTTCCGGAAAAAAGGATTATCTTAATAATAGATCATTTCCGTAAGGAAGCGCCGATGTTATCTGCGCTTCCTTCTCCATACAATCGAGGCGAATGTTGTGAAAAAATCTTATGGAATCAATATGTGTGAGGGCGCCATCCTTCCCAAATTGTGTCTGTTTGCCATCCCACTCATTCTTTCGAGTGTTTTGCAGTTATTGTTCAATGCAGCGGATGTCATTGTGGTCGGACGCTTTTCCGGAAGCCAGTCGCTCGCGGCGGTTGGCTCCACCACCTCGCTCATTCTGCTGTTGGTCAATCTGTTCCTTGGCGTTTCCATCGGCACCAATGTCCTCGCCGCGCGCTATTATGGCGCAAAGGACGAGGAGGCCGTGCAGGAAACCGTACATACGGCCATCCTTGTGGCGCTTTTGGGCGGCATTGCCATGGTGTTTCTCGGTCTGCTGTGTGCCCGGCCGGTCCTCACCTGGATGGGGACACCGGAGGATGTCATTCAGAAATCCGTGCTGTATATGTCCATCTATTTCTGTGGTATGCCGGGCTTTATGGTGTATAATTTTGGCGCCGCAATTTTGCGCGCCATCGGCGATACGCGCCGTCCACTGTATTTCCTGATGATTACCGGCGTCGTCAATGTGGCGCTCAATCTGTGCTTTGTCATCCTGCTGCATCTGGATGTCGCGGGTGTCGCGCTGGCGACGATCTCCGCACAGTATCTTTCTGCGGTCTTTGTCGTCCGCTGCCTGTGCCAGACCGAGGATATGTGTCATCTCGATTTGCACAAGCTGCGGATTTACAAAAACCGTCTGGTGCAGATGATGCGCATCGGCGTCGCTGCGGGCTTCCAGAGCGTGGTGTTCAACATCTCCAACGTCCTGATCCAGTCCTCGATCAATTCCTTCGGTTCGCTGGTCATGGCGGGAAATACGGCGGCCTCCAACATCGAGGGCTTTGTCTATGTCTCGATGAACTCCGTGACACAGACCGCACTCAGCTTCACAAGCCAGAACCTCGGCGCACAGCAGTACAAGCGCATCGATCAGATCGTGATCCGCTGCCTCGCGATGGTCGCCGCCATCGGCCTGACGCTCGGCCTCGGCGCCTATTTCCTCGGTAACCATCTGCTGTATTTCTATACTTCCAATCCGAAGGTCGTCGAGTACGGCCTGTTCCGTCTGTCCATCATTGCCGCGTCCTATTTCCTGTGCGGCCTGATGGATGTCATGGCCGGCACCATCCGCGGCCTGGGCTATTCCGCCCTTCCGACCATCGTTTCCCTGATCGGCGCGTGTGCGTTCCGTATTCTCTGGATCTTCACCATCTTCCAGATCGATCACACCCGCTTCTGTCTGTATGTTTCCTATCCGATTTCATGGTTCCTTACGGCACTGGCGCATTTCTGCTGTTATTTCTGGGTGCGGCACCGCGTGTTCCCCAAACAGTAAATAAATACATAACAAAGGGACTGCCTCGGAAGAGGCAGTCCCTTTTATTGCTTTTCTTAGGCCGTGACAGTTACCATCGCGGTCGATTATTCTTTTGTCTCCGTGTGACCACAGCAGCAGGTGCTTGCCCCGTCTGCACAGTCACAGGTAGAAGTCGTCTCCTTCTTGGTATCTCCGCAGCAGCAGCTTCCGCCGCCTGCCGAGCACCCAATGCACTTTGCTCCGCTTTTCTTTGCTTTGATGATGTATCGCAGCGCGGAACCGATGATTATGATAAGGATTACGACAACAATGAGATCTGTCATACCAAACACTCCTTACTAGGCAGACTTAAATTAATGTGCACCACTCAGAGCGTATTCTTCAGCCAGATGCGAGTTGGTTCTCTTGATCAGGTAAACAACGATAGCGATCATGATGATAATCGCGATCAGGCCCGGGATGAAGCCAGCGCCCAGAGCACCGGTGGTGACCAGAGTACCGATCTGATATACCGCGAAGCCAACGGTGTAGCCAACGCCAAGCTGCAGGCAGATTGCGCCAGCCAGCCACTTGCCGCTCTTCATCTCGGAGTTCATAGCACCGATTGCTGCGAAGCACGGCGGGGTGAAGAGGTTGAACATCAGGTAAGCCAGAGCAGCAACCTTCGTGAGTGCGAAGATCGTAGCGACTTCACCAGCGCCGGATACCAGCTCCAGCTCTTCGGTATCGATGAAGTTGGTTACGCCATAGCAAACGGCCAGCGTAGCAACGACGTTTTCCTTTGCGATAAAGCCGGTGATCGATGCTGCTGCCAGCTGCCAAGCATGGTAGCCAACGATCGGGATGAGCAGGTAAGCGAACGGGTTTGCAAGGGAAGCCAGGATGGAGGTGTTCTCCAGACCCTCTTCGACAACCTGGAAGCTCCAGTTGAAGCTCTGCATGATCTGAACAACGGTGTTGCAGACCAGGATGATGGTGCCAGCCTTGACGATGTATGCCCAGCCGCGGCTCAGCATCGACATAACGCCGCGCTTCAGGCTCGGAATCTTATACTCCGGCAGCTCAATGATAAAGAAGGACTTTCTTACCTTGTAGCCGACGATCTTATTGACCAGCAGGGCGCAGAGAAGAATCAGCGCGATGCCGACAAAGTACATCATCGTGCCAACCCAGGAAGCTTCGGCGAAGAATGCACCGGAGAACAGGGCGATAACCGGCAGCTTTGCGCCGCACGGCATAAACGTGGTCAGCATAGCAGTTGCTCTGCGCTCACGCTCGTTGCGGATGGTACGGCAAGCCATGATGCCCGGGATGCCGCAGCCGGTGCCGAGGATGAACGGGATAACCGACTTGCCGGAGAGGCCGACCTTCTTAAAGATCGGGTCGAGGACGACCGTGGCACGGGCCATGTAGCCGCAATCCTCCAGCAGGGCGATCAGGAAGTACATAACCATGACGAGCGGCAGGAAGCCGATAACGGCGCCAACGCCGCCGATGATACCGTCAACAACCAGTGCCTGCAGGAACGGGGAAGCATTTTCCATCCATCCGGCAGCGATTTCCTGGAAGCCTTCAATGGCAGCAACCAGAGCGTCTGCAATCCACGGGCCAACCCATGCCTGCGAGATCTGGAATACCAGGAACATGACACCGGCAAAGATAACCAGACCGGCGATCGGATTGGTCAGAACCGCGTCGATCTTATCCTGGGAGTTCTTTTCCTTGGTCAGGATCTTACGGGTTTCTACTTCCGGTACGATCTTATTGACAAAATCAAAACGCTTGCGGTCTGCATCCTCTACCTGATGCTTATCGGTCAGGTCGATGTCCGCCTGTACGTACGGAGCCTTCTGGCTCTTGCCATTCAGTGCAGCGGCAGCCTTGACGACATCAGCCAGACCGCTTGCAGAGGTCGAAACCGTCTTGATGACCGGGCAGCCCAGCTTTGCGGACAGCTTGTCAACATCAATGGCGGTGCCCTTCTTCTCGTTGATATCGCTCTTGTTCAGTGCGACAACAACCGGAACACCCAGCTCCAGCAGCTGTGTGGTGAAGAACAGGCTGCGGCTCAGATTGGTTGCATCCACGATGTTGATGATCGCATCGGGATTCTCATGCTTTACGTAGCCGCTGGTGATGCTCTCCTCCGAGGTGAACGGAGACATCGAGTATGCACCAGGAAGATCGACGGCGACCAGCTCTTCGCTGCCGTCATAATAATTCTTCTTGATGGGACTTTCTTTCTTTTCCACGGTAACACCAGCCCAGTTACCGACGCGTTCATTTCTGCCGGTAAGTGCATTGTACATGGTGGTCTTACCACTGTTCGGATTGCCTGCAAAAGCAATTCTCATGTTGATTCCTCCTTATTTTTCATTTTATTTGTGCTTTTTGTAAGTAGAACACATCTCTGTAAGTTAGTATAAACAAATCAACGCTCCAAAAAACAGCGGGTTTTGTCCTCCTTTCTTGCAATTCGATGTTTTTTCACATCGAACGCGTAAAATAAGTTAGTTCAAACAAACCGACAACCGAAAAAAACAGCAGTCAACAGCAATCCTGATCTGAATCAGATCAAGATTGCCGATGCCAGCTGGTTGTCGATGTTGTATCTGCCATCCTTAATGGAGACGACACAGCTGTTTTTCAAGCGGGAAACGACGGTAATTGGTTCTCCGCTATAGCAACCCAGGGAAAATAAGAATGCATTCAAATCTTCGTCGTCCGTTGAGATTTCCCGAATGATGTACTCTTTCCCTTCCTGAGCTTCTGCTAAGGTCATTTTGCTCGTCCACCTTTCAAGCTGGAGATTAACTGTTTCTAACTCCGTTTTAGTATAGCATTGCAAGTTGTATTTGTCAAATATTTTTTTGCTTCTTTCTCACGATCCGGAGTCTTGCCAAACGCTATAAAAACGGAGTATACTACAGATAGAAAAATTCATTGTCAAGGAGGAATTTGACCCATGAGTGCTGTTATGGATACCATTTTGGCGCGTCATTCCACGCGCGTCTATACCGACCAGCCGGTAGAGCAGGAGAAGCTGGAGGAAATCGTCAAGGCGGCGGTTTGGGCGCCGAGCGGGAACAATGAGCAGTCCTGGCATTTTATCATGATGTCCAACGTCGAGAAGATTCAAGAACTGGCTGCGGCGGTTCGCGAGGCCGATGGCCGTCCGTCTGGCTATAATTTCTATGCTCCGACCGCGTTCCTCATCATATCCGGCAAGCGTGACAACCGCAATGCAGCGCTGGATGCCGCTGCGGCACTGGAAAATGCCCTGCTGGCCGCCACCGACTTGGGTGTGGCAAGCTGCTGGATCAATCAGGTCCGCGACGTCTGCGATGACCCGAAGGTACGCGCACTGCTCACCAGCTACGGCCTGCCGGAGGATCATGTCGTCTGGACGGCTGCCTCATTGGGCTATGCGGCAAAGGAGCCGGTTGTGCATGCGCGCAAGGAAGGAACCGTATCCTACGTCCGATAAACAGACTGTCATCTTATATTAAGGAGGGAAGGACAATGAGCTTACAGGAACAAATTGCCCGGCTGCAAGAAATGATCGACGAATCCAACCGAATTGTCTTTTTCGGTGGCGCCGGTGTCTCGACCGAGAGCGGCATCCCGGATTTCCGCAGTGTCGACGGGCTGTATAACCAGAAATACGATTATCCGCCGGAAGTGATTCTGAGCCATTCGTTCTTCTTTGACCAGACGAAGGCATTCTTTCAGTTCTATCAGGATAAGATGCTCGCATTGGACAAGCTGCCCAATCCGGCGCACAAAAAGCTCGCGGAGCTGGAAAAGGCCGGAAAGCTGAGCGCAGTCATCACACAAAACATCGATGGCCTGCATCAGGCGGCCGGCAGCAAGACGGTCTATGAACTGCACGGCTCGGTGCATCGCAACTACTGCCGGAAATGCGGAAAGGCGTACGATGCCCAGTTCGTCAAGGCCTGCGGCGGCGTGCCGCACTGCACCTGCGGCGGACTGATCAAGCCGGATGTCGTCCTGTATGAGGAATCGCTCGATGGGGGTACCCTGGACCGCAGCGTCCGTGCCCTTTCCGAAGCGGACATGATGATCATCGGCGGAACGTCGCTGGCGGTTTACCCGGCGGCCGGACTGATCAACTATTTCCGCGGGAAGTATGTCGTTGTCATCAACAAGGGACAGACCAACCGCTCCACCCGTGCAGATCTCACGATCGACGGGCCGATCGGCAAGGTATTGGATCAAATCGTGGTTCGATAATGGAAAAAAGCAAAAAAAGTCGTTGCAGCAGCGCCGTTGCAACGGCTTTTTTCCTGTTTGGGAAAATTTGTCCGGAGGAGCGACTTTGAGGAAGAAGAACCTTGCTGAATCCGGTGCATTCGTGATATGATATTTTTAAGAATAATCCGAATTACCCCGGCAACCGAGGAGAATCCACATGAAAAAACGACTTTTGGCGGCGCTGCTGAGTGCCGTGCTTTTGACAACCGGAACCCTGCCCGCGCTCGCGGAGGAGGACAGCAATGCCGTCGAAACGGACGTGATTGTTGTCGAGGACAGCGAAACGGAGGAAACCGAATCAATTTTTTCGCCGGAAGATTCCGATGCTTCCGAATCCGAGGTACAGGAGATCGTCGTTGAGGATTCGAGTGCAGAGGAAATTTCTGCAGAGCAGGAAGTTTTGGTTACGACTGAGACGCAGGTCAACCCGCTGTATGCAGATATCATTGACGAGAGCGACCTCTTGCCTCCGGCAGAGATCCCATCGGACGGTTCGCGTCGTTCATCGACACGTGTTGTCAATGCCGCTTCTGACCAATATACCGCTGACCAGACAGAAATCGTCTCGCAGATTCGGGATGCTATGCGGGATCATGTGCAGGATCTCTCGGTCTATGTTCTGCTTCCGGAATACAGCTCTTCCCTTGCCAGACAGTGGATCGCCCAAGCGAAAGAAGAGACCGACAGCCCGATCGAAGGGGATTACATCTCATGGAACTATGCTGGTATTAGCTGGACGGTCACCAAGACAACGGTCGGCGGTGTGGATAAAACCGATGCCAATGGAAATCGGTACTATACGGTATGCTTTACTTTCACTTACTACACAACTGCAGAACAGGAAAACGAGCTGAGTAATGCGGTTGACTCCTTGCTGAATGAGTTTGCGTTTACGGAATCCACATCGGACTATACAAAGATCCGCACTATCTATCAATATATCTGTCAAAACGTAGATTATGATCGCACCAATAACGAGGGGTATCTGCTCAGTCACACAGCCTATGCCGCACTGATCGACGGAACGGCGGTCTGTCAGGGTTATGCCTCCCTGCTTTATCGCATGCTGCGTCAGGAAGGTATAAGCTGCCGCATTATCGCAAGTGAAACACACGGTTGGAATATCGCCAAAATTGGAGAGCAGTATTACAATCTGGATGCGACATGGGATGCGGATACCGATTCCCACCGGAAATATTTCCTGTTGGGAGCAAACGATCCACTGTTTTTGAATGATTCTCACACTCGCCTTGCCGAGTACACTTCAAAAGAATTTGAACAGTGCTATCCGATGGCGGATGTAGCTTATGCTTCTGAGGATTCCATCTCCGTGCGTTTTACATGGAGCCCAAATGCGGAAAGAACAGACTACACCTGCATAGCAACTGTGACGGATGCCGAGGAGACAGTCACGTCACATTCCTGTACCGTAACCCGAACGGCGATCACTCCCGTTTGTAAAAGTGAGTCCGACCGCGCCGCTGTCTATACTGCATCAGTGGAAATTGATGGTATAACCTACACGGATACCAAAAAAATTACCGGTACCCATACCCTTGATGCAGGCGTAGTGACCATCGAGCCGACCTGCACGGCGCGCGGCGTGCGAACTTATACGTGCGATAACTGTGGAGCAACACGCACCGCGACTATTTCCGCCGGCCATACCATTGTGCATGTACCGGCGAGTGCCGCAACTTGTCAAACCGAAGGGAATGCAGAGTATTGGAAATGCACTGCATGCGATGCCTGCTTCTCAAATGAAGAGGGAACTAAGCCAACCACTGAAGCGGACATCACGATTTCCAAGCTCCCACATTCCTTTACTGACTATCGTTTCAACAACGATGCAACTTGTACCAAGGATGGGACGGAGACGGCATCCTGTGACTATGGCTGTGGGACGACCGATACAAAGACAATATCAGGGACAGCGACCGGGCATGCTTATGGAAAGCCTACGTTTACATGGACCGGGACGGATTCCTGCAAGGCAGACTTCCTTTGCGGGAACTGTGAAAAGACGCAGACAGTGGTCTGTACCATTACCGCCGAAACCACAGCGGCAACCTGTACAACGGACGGCAAAACCGTCTATACCGCAACGGCATCGCTTGAGGGAGCCTCCGGTACCGACACCAAGACGGAAACCATTGCGGCCAAAGGACACACCTCGGATGGCGGCACGGTCATTCGGGAGCCAACCTGCCGGTTAGCCGGTATGCGGCTCTATGTGTGTGTGGATTGCGGTGAAAAGATCAAGGAACAGACCATTCCTGCAACCAAAAAACACACCTATAAAACGGTCATTACCAAGGCAAAGCCGGGGACAAATGGTAAGATCGTGGAAAGATGCAGTGTCTGTGAGAATGTCAAGAGCACGACAACGATCTCCGCACCCAAGACCGTCAAGCTTTCCAAGACCTCGTATATCTACGACAAAAAGACCAAGAAGCCGACCGTGACCGTCAAAGACGCGGCGGGCAAGACAATTGCGGCGAGCAATTATTCCGTAACTTACGCATCCGGCCGCAAGAACGTCGGCAGCTATAAGGTAACTGTCAAGTTCAAGAGCACCAGCAAGAATTATACCGATTCGCTGAGCACGACCTTCCAGATCAACCCGAAGGGCACGACGCTCAAAAGCGTGGCCGCAGCGAAGAAGGGCTTCACGGCGAAGTGGACCAAGCAGGCGACGCAGACGACGGGATATCAGATCCAATACGCGACCAACAGCAAGTTCACCAGCGGCGCAAAGACAGTGACGGTGTCCAAGAACAAGACGGTATCCAAGAAGATCACCAAGCTCAAGGCAAAGAAAAAGTATTACGTCCGCATCCGCACCTATAAAACCGTGAGCGGAAAGAAGTATTATTCTTCGTGGTCGAAGGCGAAGACGGTAACAACAAAAAAATAACCGATTACACAAAGTAAGCCCGTCGGGAGATCCCGACGGGCCTTTGATTTTGCCTTGATTTACTTGATATAGATCAGGTCGTCCTCCGGCTTTTCCGCCGGCTCCAGCGACTTGACATAGAGTACCGGACCTTTTCCCTCGTATTCCTGGAAGAATTCGTTGCGCAGCTCGGCGGTAATTGTGTACCAGTCGCGGTCGACCAGTGTCTCCGCGCACTCATGCCGGGCGATCATCGCGGAGAACGAGATGTCCTCCGGACAGCACAGCATCATAAACCGTCCGACTGCAAAGCAGTGCTTCTGCATCCCCTTCGGGCGGTATACCTGGCACAGGAAACGGACGGTATGGCGGTCATACTTGTCCGTATTTTCCATCGCGTCGAAATACCAGCGGCCGAAGTCTGCGTCCGAGATATCGACGATCGGGGCATTCATATCCAGTGTGACATTCAGATCCTCCTGATAGGCCTCACTGTGCCCATCCGGGAAGTCCAGGAAGATGTCCGCACGGCGGTTGATCATACGGACCTTCCGGTTGCGGATCTGCTCCGCCGTCTTGTCTCCCGACCGGTTGAATACGATCATATCCGTGTTGCTGAGCATCTCATACATGAAGGTACCCATGTTGACAAAATAGCTGTCAAAGGTGCGGGCATCGACGGTGGTGACGGTCTGATATACCAGCCAGTTTTTCGGGAAGACATCCGGCGGAAGCTCGGACAGCTTCCACATGCCGTTCCACTCGATCAGGACACGTTCCGGATGATATTTGTGCTCGCACAGAGCGAGGAACTCCCGGTTGAAGTCCTCTTTCTCTTCTACAACCACGAGCTGTGTGTTGGTATCCTCCAGCAGCATCGGCTTGTATTCCTTTTCGCCCTCCTCACACAGGATGAGCAGGGAGCGTTCTCCGTCAAAAAACGACGGATCATTTAAAATCGACTGGACAAAGGAGGTTTTTCCGCTCTCCAAAAAGCCGGTAAACAGATAAACAGGGATTTCCATTGGCATTGTGCGGTCCTCCTTTTAGGCAAACAGAGCTGCCAGCGCATCCTCATGCAGATCGGCGCCAATTACGCAGAGGCGGCCGGTAAAGTCTGCCGAACCGCGGCGCAGCTCGATTTCCTCCGGTACCAGGTCAAAGTGGAGCCACTCGCCGTCTGCTGCCGGGACAATGCCCTTGGCACGCAGGACCGTGCCATACAGCTCGGTATCGCTGAGCTGCTCCAGACGCTCGCGCAGGTCGGCCTCCGTGTAACGGTGCGCGGTCTCCTGTCCCCATGTGGTGAAGACATCATCGGCATGGTGATGGCCGTGCTCATGATGATGGCCGCAGGAGCAGACGCCGTTTTCGTCGTAATGATGCTCATGGTGATGGTGCTCATGCTCGTGGTGGTGCTCGTGTTCATGCTCGTGATGGCAGCATTCGTGGTCATGTTCGTGGTGATGATGCTCATGATGGCAGCACTCGTGGTCATGGTGGTGCTCATGCTCTTCTTCCCCGTGGTGATGGCCGCAGGAGCAGACGCCGTTCTCATCGTAATGATGATGGTGGTGCTCCTCGTGCTCATGCAGCGCAGCGGCATCCAACAGCGCCTGATGGCCGTCCATGTGCATGACCTCATAGATCTGCTCCCCGGACAGTTCATCCCACGGGGTGGTGATGATGTTGACGCCCTCGCCGGCATGTTCCCTGACCAGAGACAGCGCCTCATCCAGGCGCTTCTGGTTCAGCTTCTGGGTGCGGCTCAGTACGATGGTGCCGGCGCTCTCGAGCTGGTTGTTGTAGAACTCACCAAAGTTCTTGATATACATGCGGCACTTGGAAGCATCGGCGACGGTGGTCATGCAGCCCATCTCGACCTCACCCTCCTTGAGGACCGGGCGGACGGCAGCAGCGACATCCGAGAGCTTGCCGACACCGGACGGCTCGATAATGATGACCTCCGGGGCGAACTGGGACAGGACGTCATCCAGCGCTTTGGCAAAGTCGCCGACCAGGGTACAGCAGATACAGCCGGAATTCATCTCGGTGATTTCGATACCGGCATCCTTGAGGAAGCCGCCGTCGATACCGATTTCGCCGAATTCGTTCTCGATCAGGACGACCTTTTTGCCCTTCAGCGGGCCTTCCAGCAGCTTGCGGATCAGCGTCGTCTTACCGGCGCCGAGAAAGCCGGAAATAATATCAATCTTCGTCATAATAAAACACCTCTTCAACGGACAAATTTTATCTGGACTTATGGTACACCACTTGCGGGAAGAAATCAAGCGAATCCAACGCGCCAAATGGGCAAAAAACAAGAAACAAGAGGAAAATACTGCCTGTAACGGACAAAAACACAGAAATTCAGGAAAACAATCGCTGAGAAAAGCGAAAACTGGCAGTTTGCATATTGGTGCACCCTGTCGAAGTGTGTTATACTATACAGGATAAGAAAAAACATTCGATAAGGAGTATTCTGCCACCTATGGAATTTCGTGATTTGGGCATTGACAACGACCTGCTCCGGGCGCTGGACGATGCCGGATATACCATCCCGACCCCGATTCAGGAGAAGGCGATCCCGGCGGCGCTTTCCGGAAAAGATATTCTCGGTCTGGCGCAGACCGGTACAGGCAAAACCTGTGCGTTCGCCATCCCGATTTTACAGCATTTGAAAAAGGAAGAGCGTCTGCCCGGCTTCCCGCCGATCCGCTCCCTGATCCTGACACCGACCCGTGAGCTGGCGATTCAGATTTACGACAGCTTTCTGGAATACGCGCGCTACACCGATATCCGTTGTGCGCTGGTCTACGGCGGCGTGTCGCAGTATACGCAGATTGAGGCGCTCGGCGAGGGCGTGGATGTGCTGGTTGCGACCCCCGGCCGCCTGAACGACCTGTGCGGGCAGGGCTTTATCGATCTGGCTGACGTCGAGCTGTTCATTTTGGACGAGGCTGACCGCATGTTGGACATGGGCTTTATCGACGATGTGCGCCGTATCATCCAGCGCATGGGCGATCGGGAAAAGCAGACGCTTCTGTTCTCGGCAACCATGCCGAAGGAGGTCAAGTCGCTGGTCGAGGAGCTGCTCCATGAGGACTATGACCGCGTGGAGGTCACACCGAATTCGACGACGGTCGAGGCCATTGACCAGTCGGTTTTCTTTGTCGACCGCGAAAACAAGCGCAAGCTGCTGCTCTGGGTGCTGCGTGATCCGATGCTGACCAGTGCGTTGATTTTTACCCGCACGAAATCGGGCGCCGATAAGGTCGCGCATGAGCTGAACCGTGAGCGGGTCGGCGCGCGGTCCATCCATGGTGACAAATCCCAGCTCGACCGGCAGGCCGCACTGAACAGCTTTAAGGAGCGCAAAATCCGTGTACTGGTCGCCACCGATATTGCCGCCCGCGGCCTGGACATCAGCGAACTGTCACACGTCATCAATTACGACGTGCCGAATGAACCGGAAAACTACGTTCACCGCATTGGCCGCACCGGCCGAGCCGGCCATGGCGGCGTGGCACTGACTTTCTGTCAGGCGGATGAGGTACCGTATCTGCGCACGATTGAACGCACGATTGGCAAGGAAGTCCCAGTCCGGGAGGACAACCCGTATCCGATGCAGGAGAAGCCGCATGAGGGCAAACGCAATGGCCGCGGCCGTTCGCGTCGCGGCAGCCGTCCGCGCCGTGCCAGCCGGGACAACCGGCCGAAGAATGTGACGGAGGCGCCGGAGGCTTCGGCTCCAAAGACTGAGGCCACGAACAAAAAGGAAGGCTCGTCGGCATGCCGTCCGCGCAGACGCCGCCGCAGACGTCCGGCGGGAAGCCAACCGCAGGGAAAGGCAGAGGCATAAGTATTATTCAGGGTGAACCGGAACGGTTCACCCTTTTTTGATTGTCGCTCTGATCGTTCCGGGCGACAATTTTTTTAGGAATCAATTCCATGAAATTAAGAATTTGTTTTCCACAGCCTTGGGATAACTTGCAGTGGACAACCGCTCCGTATCTGCTACTCTAAAGAATGAACAGCTTACAACAATCCACACGAAAGGAGAGGAACCGTATGGCAGTCAATGCAATTGCAGCGACAGCGCGCAGCGATTTCACCCATCGCATCGCCGATCTGGCGGACGAGCCGGAGATGCAGGCGGATGAACTGAAAGCCTATTTCGATTCCAGCCCACAGGAGCTGCTGGATTCCCACAATGCACTGGTATCGGCGCTGACCGCGACCCAGGCCGCGGCGGATCTGGGCTTTGCCCCGACGGGCCGCCTGACCGCAACCACGATCCAGCAGGCAATCGAATCCCTTCAGGCGCAGATCGATGCGCTGAGCGCACAGATTTAACCGCTGAACCCTTCCACAACCACGCAAAAAAGAAACGGCCGGTACCCGGATTTCTCCGGATATCGGTCGTTTTGTGCTTGTTTGCTTGGGATCAGCGCTCCTCAATCGGGGTGTAGATGTTGCGCTGGATGATCGGCTTGTAAGCCGGACGGATGATCTTGCCGCCGGTGACGGTTTCCTCAATGCGATGTGCCATCCAGCCGACAATGCGGGCGCAGGCGAACAGCGGTGTGAACATCTCCTGTGGGATGCCAAGCATCTGGTATACCAGACCGGAATACATGTCGACATTCGCACACATGATCTTGTGTTCGCCGCGGACACGGTAAAATGCCTCCGGGGCAAGCTGTTCGGTCAGCTCGATCAGGTTGAATTCCCGCTCGAAGCCCTTGGCGGCAGCCAGCGGACGGGCGGTATTTTTCAGCGCAACGGCACGCGGGTCGGACAGCGTGTAAACCGCATGACCCATGCCGTAGATCAGGCCGGAGCCGTCGCCGGCTTCCTTGCGCATGATTTTACATAGATAATCCAGAACCTCATCGGCGTCTTCCCAGTTGGAGATATTCTCCTTCATCTCCTCAAACTGCTTGCATACGCGGAGGTTTGCACCGCCGTGACGCGGACCCTTCAGCGAACCGATCGCCGCAGCGATGGCGGAATAGGTATCCGTCGCGGAGGACGAGACGACACGGGCAGTAAAGGCCGAGTTGTTGCCGCCGCCGTGCTCTGCATGGATAATCAGACAACGGTCGAGCAGCATGGCTTCTTCTCTTGTGAACATACCGTCCGGACGGATCAGGCTGAGGATGTTCTCGGCCGGGGAATAGTTCGGGTCCGGGAAATGCAGGAACATCGACGCATTGTCATAATAACGGCGCTTTGCCTGATAAGCCTGCGAGATGATGATCGGGAACTTGGCGATCAGCTCCATGCCCTGACGCATCAGGTTTTCCAGCGTGTTTTCATCCGGGTTGGAGTCATACGCATACAGAGCCAGGGTTGCCATCGCGAGCTTGTTCATCAGGTCGCGGCTCGGGGCGCGCATGATGACGTCCTCAGTAAAGCCATCCGGAAGGGTGGATGCCTCGGAAAGGCTCTGGGTAAACAGATCCAGCTGTGCCTGGTTCGGCAGACTGCCGGACAGCAGAAGATACGAGGTTTCCGCAAAACCAAAACGGTCCTCCGCATCGAAACCACTCAAAAGATCATACAGGTTGTGACCGCGGTAGGTCAGACGGCCTTCGATGGGTTCCTTTTCGCCCTCGTTTACCATATAACCGTGTACGTTGGAGACACAGGTGATTCCCGCTACGACACCGGTGCCGTCGGCATTTCGCAAACCGCGCTTCACCGAATACTTGTTAAACATTTTGCTCTGAATCAGGTTATTCTCATCAAAGCTGTTGCATAAACTGCCAATGAGCGTAGAGCTCACGTCCTTCATCAGGTCAACCAAATTTTTCACCTCATTAATGGAAAGAAATCTATTTATTCTGCAAGTTGGGTGCAGGAAATTATATCGGATATGAATATATATTACAGCAAACTTGCAAATATGTCAATCGCACGAAAATACGGGAGAACGGAGGAATACAATTGAAAAAAATCATTTTATCGGCTTTTTTACTTATTTCACTGGTTTATTTGCTGCCGTTGGGGTATGAACTTCTTGTGGAAAATGCGGAGGATACGGTAAAAGAACATACGATTTCCCATGTAGAAAAATCTGACGCTTCGCAAGATAATTTTGAACAAATTGCATCAAAAGAAGGAAATTCCTCAGAAAATTCATCGGATGTAGCCAAAACCGAGGAAGAGATGCCGGAAGAGGACGTCTGTATTGCAGTTTCCATCAACGGCTCGGTGCAGGAAATGAACCTGGAGGAGTATGTCGCCGGGGTGACGGCGGCCGAAATGCCGGCTTCCTTCCCCGAGGAAGCGCTCAAGGCACAGGCGATCGCTGCACGTACCTTTGCACAGTCAAAAAGAATTTCCGATGGGGATGATACCCATCCGGATGCGGATGTCTGTGACGATTATACGCACTGTGCCGCGTATCTGGATCTGGATACGCAGGCGGAGGAACAATGGGGCAGCGAAGCGGACGAATGGCGCGCCAAAATCGAACAGGCCGTACAGGAGACCCGCGGTGAGATCGTCACCTATCAGGGCGAGCCGATCACGGCGGTGTTCCATGCGGCATGCAGTGAGGAGACCGAATCGGCGGTGGATGTCTGGGGGGCGGATATCCCGTACCTCGTCAGTGTGGAGAGCACAGGGGACGATGCCTGTCCGGATTATACCTCTTCCGTCACGTTTGGTGCGGAGGAATTCCGCCAGCTCATGCTGCAAAAATATGAGGACATCAATCTGACCGGCATGCCGAAGACCTGGTTTACCGACTTTGAGCGCGCAGATGCGGGAAATGTCCTGCGCTGTACGGTTGGCGGCGTCCATGCCAAGGGGACGACACTGCGCAGCCTGCTCGGCCTGCGTTCGACCAATTTTACGGTCTCCACGACAGAGACCTCCATCACCTTTGAGACGACCGGCTATGGCCATGCGGTGGGGATGAGCCAGTACGGGGCAAAGGGCATGGCGGAAGAGGGAAAGACCTGTGAAGAAATCCTGACTCATTACTATACCGATACGGAGATTTCCAAAATTACGGAATAATCCGTGGATAAACCTCCTGTTCCCTGTCCATACTACGGACAGGAGGTGCTGAGATGAAAAAACCAAGGGAAGGACGATCCTCACAGGATACAATGCTGCTCAGCCTACTGCTGGGGATCGCCGTGATCGGCGTGATCGGGTATCTGCTATTCGCTCAGCCAATGAGTACGGATACGGACAGTCTGAGCCGTTATGAATATGAGGGGGAGAGTGTATCTGCCTCCGATCCGGTCGAGGATATTCCGGCAATGGATGCCGACGCAGAGGATGCCGAAGAGGCGATGGAATCCGATGATGAGGCGGACGAGGAACTCGCCGAGGAGGACGAGGAGGATACCGAGAGCGAAGACGAGGACGAAGAGGACGACGACGAGGAGGAGGCATCGGATCGTGCGCCGGCAGAATTTGCCGCACCGACCAACTCGGCCCAAATTTCCCGTCCGTATTCCGTAGATGCGCTCAGCTACGATGAGACGATGAAGGACTGGCGCACCCATGCGGCCACGGATTATGCCGGGGAGAGTGGCGATGCCGTGACTGCATTCACCGACGGGACGGTCGTCGAAATCGGAGAAGATGCCCTGCGTGGCAGCTATATTGTGCTGAACCATGCGGATAACCTGCGCAGCTGTTATGCCGGCATTGCGGATGTGATGGTACAGGAGGGGGACAGTGTAACCTGCGGACAGCAAATTGCCAAGCTGGGCGATCCCATGCCGGCGGAGGCCGAGCAGGGTGTGCATCTGCATCTGGAGCTCACAAAGGATGGGGAGCCGGTAGACGCAGAAAGTTTACTGGATTCCAATTCCTCAGCTGACGAGAATGCTTGACAAGTTCGAAAAATGCGATTATAATAGAATCATAGAAAATCTGGTTTCTTTGTCAGATTTTCTCCTTATTCTGCAAAAAATACAGTCATTCCCCCTGGCTGTATTTTATACACCTCATGAATTGCATCTCGTGCAAGTGAAAAGCAAGTGCCTCCCCCCGCACTTGCTTTTTTCTGCCCTTTTTTCTGCCGCATCTTGCCAAACCCTTCCTGCGTGAGTATAATAAAAAAATAAGATTTTTTTGATTACGATTTCCGCCCCGCGGAGGCGCGGCGGCGAAATACGAAAGGAGATAACAAATTCATGGGCTGCAATCATGATTGTGACAGCTGCTCCGGAAGCTGCGGCGAGCCGGAATCCATGCTGAAAAAACCGCATGAAAAATCCTCCATCCGCAAGGTAATCGGTGTCATCAGCGGCAAGGGCGGCGTAGGCAAGAGCCTGGTCACCTCGATGCTGGCGGTTGAGATGCAGAAGCGCGGCAACCACTGTGCGATTTTAGACGCGGATATTACCGGACCGTCCATCCCGAAGGCGTTCGGCCTGCGTGGTAAGCTGGTTGGCACCGAGGACGGTGTGTATCCGATGCCGACCAAGACCGGCATTGATGTCTGTTCCGTCAATCTGCTTTTGGATGACGTCACCGATCCGGTCGTTTGGAGAGGCCCGATCATTGCCGGTTCTGTCCAGCAGTTCTGGCAGGAGATCATATGGAAGGATGTTGACTTCATGTTCGTCGACATGCCGCCTGGAACGGGAGATGTCCCGCTGACGGTATTCCAGTCCCTTCCGGTGGATGGCATTGTCATCATGACCTCGCCGCAGGAGCTGGTCTCCATGGTCGTCACCAAGGCGGTCAAGATGGCGGAGATGATGAATATCCCGATCCTCGGCGTCATTGAGAACTACAGCTATCTCGCATGTCCGGACTGCGGAAAGAAGATCGCGGTCTTCGGCGAGAGCCATGTGGACGAGATCGCCAAGGGGCATGGCCTCGAGGTTCTGGCAAAACTGCCGATCGATCCGAAGCTGGCGGCCGCCTGCGACGCCGGTACGCTGGAGGATGCGGAACTGCCGGATCTGTCCAAGGCGTGCGATAAGATCGCGGCGCTCTAACCGGTGTATTGTTTGGTATAGTGAAAAAGGCTCCCATCGGGAGCCTTTTTTCTTTGATCATAAGCAATGATCGACAGATTTCTTTGTACCGGTTCACTTGGCGTGTCGTGGCCGACGCGCCCGGCAATTTTTGCGGCCTCCATCCCGAAGGGAAAGGAAGGCCGTGAGACCGGCGAGATCGTGCGTACCAGCCGGACAAAAACTTGGGAATACGTTTTTGTCCGACTATAGAAGGCTATCTGATGGAATTTTGTGCGTGTGCGACCTTGAGGGGAAGGTCGTGGAAACCCGTAGGGTTTCTGCGCTGCATGGGTTTGGAAAGGGCGTTTGCTGTGGAACGCCCTTCCCCGTCGGAGACCAGAAAACGAGCGGTTTCGTTTTTGTAAGGCGTCTATGATAATAGTAGTAAAATAATAGATTGTACCATTCGTTCGCATGGCAAACAGACGGAAAACCATCCGCTCTGCCTCCGGCGGGACAAAGGACTTCCATGGCAAAGTCCCTTGTCAATCCCGTGCCACTTGGACACCGAAGGTTTCCAAGACCTTCCTCGAGCCTCCCGGGGCGGACAAATCCAAAACCGCATGATTTGCCCGCCCTTCATAGCCGGAGAACGGACAGTACGGTACCGTTCCCCGGATTCGCTATGTATTATCGTCCGAACTCCCGTCTCCTTGCGGCAGACGTGGGACATAGTTTGGAAGCCCATACTCGCTTTGGTAGGAAATCCGGTTTCCGACGTATTGATAACCGCCGTCTTCCAGCGGCTGGATGGTCACCTCGTGCGTGAACAGCCGGTCTTCTTTGTAGTCGTTGCAGCGTACATCCACAACCAGAGTAAAGGTCCCGTCGTCGTTCTCCTGTTTTTCCGTTACCTCCGGCGCAAGGGAAGCATAATAGGTGAGATTGTCGGAACCGATTTCGTGCCAGGGATAGCAGTCCAAATCCTCCGCATACAGGCTGCGTTCCCGGAATTCCTCCAGCGAAATCGAAAAATAGGGCTTGATGACCGATTCAAACAGGGAGGACGGAATATTTCCGCTGTGTCCGGTATAATACTCCCCATATTGTACCCGATAGAAGAACTCGAACAGATCGTTGAAGCACAGTGCGCCGTAATCCGTGCGGTCCCAATCGCAGAGAAACAGGTTATTGCTTTGATAGCCGATGGGGATGATGTATTTCTCGGTCAGGTCATACAGGGCCTCGTCCACCGGAGTCAGCCGGACAAAGGAGTAGTCGTCGTAATGCCCGTCGGAGGGGACGATCTGGAAATAGAAATTTCCGGCCTCGGTCAGTTCCCAATCCAGGATGTCGCGCTGCTCGGTGGAGGAAAGATAGGGCTGTCCGTCCGCATCCCAGTCCACAAGGACAGAGGTATGTGTTCTTGTCCCGGAGCGGAATTCGAGCTGCTGCACATGCAGCGCACCCGAAGCGGAGAGGGAAAGAAACTGTACTTGTGCTTCTTCCTGCCGTGCGGCCGCCTCCCAAAAGGCGTAGAAAGCCTCGGCGTTCGCAAGATAGCTCGGAACGGTTTCATCGCTGTTGATCACCGGGTATCCCTCTCCGATCAATTGCTCCTCGATCGCATCGATGTCCGACTGGGAAAGTACCGTATCATACGGGAAAAATTCTTCTTTTTCTTTTTCCGCATCGCGATACCGGATTTGATATTGCGCGGCGATTTCCAAAGCCTGCTGCTCCAGCGTACTGTGTTCCGGGGCTGGTTCCAGCTCCGGTTCGGTTTCCTCTGCCGCGGCGGAGCCGGATGGTTCCACGGCGGGTTCTTCCGGCTGGGGCGAACGGATACAGCCCGGGAGCGCGAATACCATGGAAAGGCATACCATGAAAAGGAGGCATTTTATCTTCATTGGGTCTTCTCCTGTTTTTTCCATCGATCATTCCGGAGGGAATACGATATCGAAAGGGCCTGTCTCACGGCGATGTGGGACAGGCCCTTCGGTACATTACGTGTTATCCTTATAGTACAGCATACAATGGCAATAGCCCTCAAACTCCGGATCTGCGATCTGTTCGCGGAATTCCTGACAGATGCATTTATATTCCTCGGTTTTGAGCACGCGGCACGGGCAATAGCCGCCGCGCGCCTCCAATCCCTTGCGGATGCGTGCGACAACCTCCGGGTCGTCATTCAATCGAACTGCCATGCGGATGCCTCCTTTCCGATCGGTTAGCCCGCCTTGACCTTGATCCACAGATCGGACAAAAGCTGGCGGATGGTTGTGTTGTCCTCAAAGACCTCATCTTTGTCGTAGCCGGAGCGCGGGATATATGCCTCGTTCTGATAGAACATACCGCCTTCCGACGATTCGTCGCGGAACACCTCCGCGTTGCTCGAGGTATAGCCGACCGTCTCCGTGTTGTCCTGCGAGGCCTCATAGGTCAGGACATAATTGATAAATTCGTTGGCAAGGTCCGGATTTGCGGCGTTCTTCGGGATGACCATCGCATCACTCCAGATGTTGGTGCCCTGCTGCGGTTCGTAATAGCCCAGATTGTCGTTTTCTGCTAAAACATATGCCGCATCGCCGCTGTACATCACACCGAGATCCTTGTTTTCGTTGAGCATGTTGTCAATGACCTCGTCTGTGACATAGATGGGGGAGACCAGCTCGCGCTGCTCCACCAGCCAGTCATACGCCTCGTACAGTTCCGCCTTGTTGTCGGTGTTCATCGAATAGCCCAGCGACTTGAGGGCGATCATAAAGGAATCGCGCTCGGAATCGTACATATAAATGCGGTCCTTGTACTGCGGGTCGCGCAGGATCTCCCAGCCCTTCTGCTCCAGTGCAGTCCGGTCGACCTTGTCCTTGACATAGACAATGCCGACGGAGCCCCAGAAATACGGGATGGAATACTCATTCTCCGGGTCATAGGGAAGGCCGGAGCAGTCCTCCTGCAGCAGGTCGATGTTTCCGATGATGCCGTAATCCAGCGGCTGGAGCATATCCTCGTTCAGCAGGCGCTGAATCATGTAGTCGGACGGTACCAGCACATCGTACTGGTCGCCGGCCTCCAGCTTGGTATACATCATCTCGTTGGAATCAAAGGTTTCTTCGATCACCGTGCAATGGTATTCCTCTTCGAAATTCTGCAGCAGGTTTTCGCCGGTATATTCGCCCCAGTTGTACACCTTGAGCGTTGTTCCATCCCCCACAGAGGTGGTATTGGTGCCGTCAAATTCGGTGCCCGGGCCGCCGCAGCCGGTGAGCGGAAGCACGGCGATGGTTCCCAATAGGATTGCCGAACACAGTCGTTTCATACCGGTTCCTCCTTCTTTCGGTTGATCCTCTGCCACAGCGGCGGGAGGATATTGATGAGAATCAGGGCGATGGTGATGATGACAATGACCAGGGTCGAGATCGCGTTGATCGATGGATTGACACGCTTGGACATGGTATACACCAGAATGGAAATGTTCTGCACACCGTTGCCTGTGACAAAATAGGAGATGACAAAGTCGTCAAAGGACATCGTGAACGCGATCAGTGCGCCCGCCGTGATGCCCGGCATGAGCTGTGGGACGATGACTTTGGTGATCGCCTGCAGCGGATTGCAGCCGAGATCCAGGGCGGCATCGGCCAGATTCGGGTCGAGGGACCGCAACCGCGGGGCGACGGTCAGCATGACGTAGGGGGTACAGAACATGATATGCGCCAGAAGCAGCGTCAGAAAACCCTTGCGGACGGTCATCGTCGCGAAGAACATGAGCAGGCCGATGCCGGTGACGATATCCGGGTTCATAATCACGATGTCGTTAATCATGTTCACCGTGCCGCGCAGCAGCTTGCGGCAGCGCGACAGGCCGATGATCGTCACGGTGCCGATCGCGGTGGAAATCGCGGTGGCGAGGATGGCCACGAGGAAGGTCATAACGATGGCGCTCATGGTGGTTTTGGAGGTAAACATCTTCTCATACCACTGGAGCGAGAAGCCGGTGAAGCGGGTCAGCGAACGGGAGTCGTTGAACGAGAACACCACGGTATACAGGATCGGTGCGTACAAAAAGAGGATCAGCAGCGCGACGAGAACCCGTCCCGGTGTGATGCGGCGCTGTTTTTGTTTCATGATACCTCACCTCGATTCCGGTCAATGCGGCGTGTCAGATAGATGGAGAGCATAATGATGATCGCCATGATGAGCGACAGAGCACTGCCAAAGCTCCAGTTTCCGGCGGTCAAAAATTCCGTTTCGATGATGTTGCCGACGAGGACATACGAGCCGCCGCCGAGCAGCTTCGGGATGAAGAATGCGGAGACCGCGGGCAGGAATACCAGCGTGATGCCGGAGATGATGCCGGGCAGGCTGAGCGGCAGGGTCACATGAAGGAAGGACTGACGGCGGTTCGCACCGAGATCCTCCGCCGCCTCCAGATAGGACGGATCCATCTTGGACAGCGCCGCGCTGATTTCCAAAATCATAAACGGGATAAAGTTATAGACCATGCCGAGCACAACGGCAAAGTCGGTGTACATCAGATGGAGCTGTCCCAGACCGAGCGTGCCGAGCACGGCATTCAAAAGGCCGTTGTCCTGCAAAATGCCCACCCAGGCATAGGTGCGGACCAGCATATTGATCCAGGTCGGCAGCGTGATAATCAGGATCAGGATTCCCTGCCGCCTTTCGCTCTTGGCGATGCAGTAGGCGGCGGGATAGCCGAGGATCAGACAGACAATGGTGGTGAAGACCGCCACGCGCAGCGAACGCACCAGAACCTGCAAAAAGACGGCGTCGCTGAAAAAGCGGGCGAAATTATCCAGCGTGAACTGATGCTGGAAGAACGCGGTACCCTCCACCGTGAAGGCATAGGCGATAATCAGCAGCATCGGGATCACGACGAGAATCGAGATAAAAAGGACGTAAGGATACGCCATCGCACGAAATCGGTTCATTCCCTCACCCCTTCCGCATGATATGCAGATCCTCTGGGACGAAGGTCAGGCCAACGACATCGCCCGGCTCGGTGCGGTCGGTGGTCGAAACCTTGTACTCGTAGCCCTTGGTGGAGAACGTCACATCGTAGGTTCCCGGCTGGATGTTGTCCGGGTCAAAGGTATAGACGACATCCGAGATGCGCACACGGATATCCGGCTCCTCCTGTGCATTGAGCACCCAGGCCGAGGCATCTCCCCATGTGATCAGGTCGTGGTCAATCGCCATGGATTCGTGGATTTCATCTGCGGATTTGAAGAAGTTCATCGCGTAGATTTCCTCGCCGTTTTCGCGGTTCTGGACGCGGTTGGCGTCCGCAACGATCATATTGACCGTGATGGAGGTACCGGAATGCGTCTCAAACGTCACCGGATAGGTGCCGTTTTCCGGCTTGATCGAGTAGGACAGCTTCGCGATGGACAGGAATTCATCCGTCTGCGGGTTCCACGCCTGGGCATCGGCGCGGGCGATGATGCGCGCGTCGGTGAGCTGCTCCACATCTTCGATATCCAGATAAAAGTCATTGGCGCTGATGCATTCCCCCGATCCGGTGTTCGCCGCCGGCTTGCCGTCGCGCACCGTCATCTGTACCGTGATGGACGTGCCGGCACGGGTCTCCACCATCGTTTCATAATGTACGCCCTTGAACAGGGCGGACTTGACGCGGCCACGCAGCTTGCCCTGCGCGACCGGAACGATGTCCAGATCCTCCGGACGGATGACGACCTCGACGGCCTCATCCTTCTCAAAGCCCGCATCCACGCATTCAAACTGGCGGTCCTCAAATTCCACGCGGTAATCCGCCCGCATCGTGCCGTCGATGATGTTGCTCTCGCCGATGAAGTTTGCGACATAGCGGTTGATGGGTTCGTTGTAAATATCCGTCGGGGAGCCGATCTGCTGGATCGTGCCCTCCTTCATGACAACAATTTTGTCCGACATGGTCAGCGCTTCTTCCTGATCGTGCGTGACGAACAGGAAGGTAATGCCGACCTCCTGCTGGATCTTTTTCAGCTCGCGCTGCATTTCCTTGCGCAGCTTGAGGTCGAGCGCACCGAGCGGCTCGTCGAGCAGCAGTACCTTCGGCTCGTTGACCAGGGCACGGGCGATGGCGACGCGCTGCTGCTGGCCGCCGGACATCTGGGATACCCGGCGCTTGGCAAAGCCATCCAGACCGACCAGACGGAGCATACGGATGACCTTCTGTTCAATGACATCCTTCGGCTCCTTGCGCAGCTTGAGGCCGAACGCGATGTTGTCATAGACATTCAGATGCGGGAACAGGGCATATTTCTGGAATACCGTGTTGATTTCGCGCTGATACGGCGGTACATGGTTGATTTCCTTCCCGTCGAACCGCACCTCGCCGCCGTCGGCATCCAGGAATCCGCCGATGATGCGCAGGATGGTCGTTTTGCCGCAGCCGGATGGGCCGAGCAGTGTGACAAATTCATTTTCATAGATATCCAGCGAAATGCCCTTGAGCACCTGCTGTCCGTCAAAGTCCTTGACGATGTTCTTCAGCTCAATCAGTTTTTTCATAATTCCCTCCATATTTGCAAAAAGAATCACAGAGCACAGCGAATGGATGCCGCCGGATTCCTCTGCCGGGAGGAAAGATCAGAACAGCGGCGGGGTGGATACCCACAGGACATGCGCGGTCGTTTTGCGGTCGTTGCGCAGGAAATGCTCCTTCCGTCCGTCGAGATAGAACGTCTCTCCCGAACGCACGGTGGTTTCCCGTTCGCCGATGACCAGCGTCACGCTGCCCTTGACAACATAGCCGAACTCCTCGCCTGCGTGCGGCCCGGACGGAAAGGACTGTCCGCCGCTCGGCAGCTCGAGTAAAATCGGCTCCATTTCGTTCTTCTGTGTATTCGGCACAATCCAGCGGATTGTGCAGTCGTCGCGCTCGTCCACGAAGAAATCCTCCTGACGGAACACGATCTGTTCCTCGCGGTCCTCCTGGAAGAATTCCGAGAGCGAGGAACCGAGCGCTTCCAGAATGTCCGTCAGAGTTGCGATGGACGGACTGGTGAGATCGCGCTCAAGCTGGGATAAAAATCCCTTGGTCAGCTCACACCGTGAGGCCAGCTCTTCGAGTGTCAGGCCGTTTTGTGTGCGAAGCTGTTTGATTTTTGGACCGATATCCATACGGCCGGACATTCCCGGCGCAGACCGCCTCCTTTAGAATTACTAAACTTTTTGGTTCGGTTTATAAAACATTTTCTATTATACACTCTTCTGCAAAAAGCGCAACCATTTTCCGCGATTCTTTTTGCTTTTTTCGTCTGTTTTTACAAAAATCATAATTTAATTCCCTGCTTTTGGGATTTTACTCCTTTTTGTCCATTTGGAACGTTTGTTAAAGTGTGCTTTTTTGTTTGCTGTCACTAAACACGGGGGTGGAATGCGCGCATGTTTTGCTCCGAGCGAACCGGTACAAAAAGATCCGTCGTACGGTCTGCCCTCCGGTTATCAAGGGCGGGCAAATTATGCGGTTTTGGATTTGTCCGCCCCGGGAGGCCCGAGGAAGGTCTTGGAAACCTCATCTCGTTTTGCCGGGGGCTTGCTTTCGCTTCGCTCACGTGCCGCCGGCACGACGCAACTTGTCCCGCCGGAGGCAAAATGGATGGTTTGCCGTCAGCCCCATAAGACTCGCTCGTTTTCTGGTCTCCGACGGGGAAGGGCGTTCCACAGCAAACGCCCTTTC
>JAUNSG010000028.1 GCA_030539335.1 Eubacteriales bacterium
TACATAGCAATATGTAACCGGAAAGAGGGTTGCCGTTCACGCGGCAGCCCTTTTTTCGTCATGAGTGGAACAATGGCATTGCCAGCTTCATTGCTTTTCTACCGACGGTATGCTACAATGATTTCGGCAAAAAACTTGCAGAAAGGATTGAAATCTCATGATATTGGAAGAAATCATGCAGGCAGTGCGGGAATGTGGGCAGATTCTGCTCGGTGCCGAGCCGGAGAAAGCGGTGCAGGTCAAGGATGGGCAGTATAACAATCTGGTCACACTGTACGACAAAAAGGTACAGAATGAATTACAAAAGCAGCTGCTGAATATTGTGCCAGGTGCACACTTTGTTGGAGAGGAAGAGGACGTTCATGAGTCCATAGCACAGGGGACAGCGTTCATTGTCGACCCGATTGACGGTACAACGAATTTCATCCGAGGATTGGGCATGAATGTCATTTCGGTTGCCATGACACAGGATGGTGCCGTTGAGATGGGAATTGTCTATAATCCATATACCGATGAAATGTTCTATGCACGGCGCGGCAAAGGGGCATTCCGTAATGGCAAATGCATCCATGTCTCGGAGCGGCCACTGCACCAGGGTCTGACGCTGTTCGGTTCTGCATTGTATTATGAGGGATTGAGTGACCGCACGTTCCGTATTCTGCGCCTGTGTTTTGACCATTCGATGGACATCCGTCGCTTTGGCAGTGCAGCGTATGATCTTTGCCTGATCGCGACGGGCCGTGCGGAGCTGTTTTTTGAATTGAGGCTTCAGCCGTGGGATTATGCTGCTGGAATGCTGATCGTACAAGAGGCAGGCGGCACAGTGACAACGATGGAGGGTGGCGAAATCAGCCCGAGCAGTCCGTCTTCGGTGCTTGCCTATGGAAGCAACGTCGATGTATCGTTTTTGAGCGGAGAATAAAGCCTAACAAGGGGTAAGACGAGGATAGAAACGATACAATCAAAAAATAAAAGCCAGAGGAATTTATTCCTCTGGCTTTTTCTGTGTAAATGTAAACCGTATTCATTGCTGTCGTTAGATCGAACCCAAATAATCCTGAATTGCCGGAATTGCCGCACCGATGGCAACCACATCCTTCTCTTGGACGCCTAAGCGAAGGAAATTTTCGTTTTCCGGAAACGCGGTCCGTTTCTGAATCAGGGAAAAAAGCTCCTCCAGATCCTCATCCGTGAGGAAGGGGGCAATATGCCCGCCTAAAATTATCCAGCTATCCAGCACCATATGCAGGTTGTTGAGCGCGATGGAAAGCCAGTTCAGATATTCCTTCCAGCGCGCTGTGTGTGCGCTGCTGTTTTGCCGCACGGCATCAAAAAAGTAATCCAGCGTTTCGCCTTCCTCCAACAGGGCGCTTGCCGAACAGTAACATTCCACACAGCCCCGCTTGCCGCAGTAGCAGGTTTTGCCGCCATGAACCAGCGTCATGTGTTCGAAGGTCCCCGTCCGTCCGGTGCGTCCGGTCTTGATCTGTCCATCTGAAATGACCGCACCGCCGAGGTGAGAGCCAAGTGACAAGTAGAGGGCATCCGTTAGATCGGGATTGTACCACAATTCAAGCGCCGCTGCGCATTCCGAGTCGTGGATAAAGCGGCAGGGATAATTCAGATATGCTTCAAAGGAATCGGCCTTCAGACCGGTATTGTCCAGAATATTACCATGCAGCATCTCGCGGCCATTTTCGGAAACCAGGCCCTGCATACCAAAACCGACGCTGAGCACCTGCTCCGGGATAAGATGGGAATCGGCTAGCTGTGTATGAATCATCTCGGCGAGCGTTGCAAAATAGGCCTCGTCCTGTGCAAACGCAAGCGGCTGTGTCACCCGATGGATTATCTGTCCATACAGGTCGAGAATGACAATGGTGACCTTCTTTGTTAAGATTTCCACGCCGACAGCAATTTTCGCTGTCGGCTTTATACTATATGCCGCCGCTTTTCGGCCAATATTGGAAGAGATCAGTCCATTTTTTTCAATGAGTCCATCCTTACTCAGCGTAGTGAGATGCTGTGTGACGGTGGGAAGACTCATTTCCAGTGCATTGGCGATCTGCTGCTTGGAGATGCGTTTTTTTTGATAAATTAGATGATATATATCGGCGCAATTCTTTTTGCGAATATCTGTCAGCGAAAATTTTTCCATACGATGCCTCCCGCCTCTTTCTCCTGTTCCATCAATCCATTTTATAAAACGATTATAGTATATTTGCTATAATTGTGCAACTGATTTTGGGACAATTTCACAATTTTCAAAAAATCCGTTGTGAAGGTTACTAAATCATTCCATTTTATTTTATCTATTTTGAATATTGCATTTTTTGTAACGAAGATGTATTATATAAACACAATATATAAAATCATTTTACAAAATGATTTTCAAAAATTATGAAAAGGAGACAAACACTATGGGCATCATTGAAAGCATGAGACTGGACGGTAAAAGCATTTTTGTAACAGGAGGTGCACGTGGCATCGGTAAGAGCGTAGCAACCGCATTCTGTGAGGCTGGCGCAAATGTTGCAATTGTGGACATGGACATTGAGACGGCAAAGGAAACAGCAGCTTGGCTGAGTGAAACCACCGGTGCAGATTGCATTGCGATCCAGGCGGATGTCACGAATCCGGAGCAGGTTGATGCAATGGTTGATGCAGTGCTTGCCAAGTATGGGAAGCTGGACGCTGCATTCTGCAATGCAGGCATCTGCATGAACATCCCGGCGGAGGAAATGAGCTTTGCACAGTGGAAAAAGGTCATTGATATCAATCTGACTGGTGTTTTCCTGACGGCACAGGCAGCAGGTAAAGTGATGCTCAAGCAGGGTTATGGCTCGATCATCAATACCGCTTCCATGTCGGCACACATTGTCAATGTACCGCAGCCGCAGTGCTCCTACAATGCATCCAAGGCAGGCGTCATTCAGCTGACCAAGTCGCTGGCGATCGAGTGGGCGAAGCGTGGCGTACGCGTGAACTGCATCAGCCCGGGATACATTGGCACAGATCTGACGCTGTCTTCCGAATCGCTCAAGCCGCTGATTGAGAAGTGGAACGCGATGGCACCGATGGGACGTCTGGGCAAGCCGGAAGAGCTGCAGTCCATCTGCGTATATCTGGCGGGCGACACCAGCAGCTTTACGACCGGTTCTGACTTCGTAGTAGACGGCGCCTTCACCTGCTTCTAAAGAAAGGAGTACAGCATGGAATACTTACTCGGAACAGACATTGGTACTTCCGGTACCAAAACGATACTTATGGACACCAAAGGAAACTTAATTGCTTCCAATCTGGTGGAATACGACGTACTGACTCCGCGCCCTTTGTGGGCGGAGCAGTGGCCGGATGTCTGGCTGACGGCGGCCAAATCTTCCATTCGCAATGTGGTTGTCCATTCTGGAATTGATAAGGAGCAGATCAAGGGCATTGCCATCAGCGGTCTGTATGGCGGCTCTGGTATCCCGCTGGATGCGGATATGAATCCGGTTCGCCCCTGCCTGATTTGGATGGACCGCAGAGCGGAGCGAGAGACCAGATGGGTGAAGGAAACCATCGGTGAGGAAAAGCTGTTGGAGATCACGCACAATGGTGCAGATCCGTATTACGGCTATACAAAGATCCTGTGGATTAAGAACAACGAGCCGGAAAACTGGGAGAAGACCAAGCTGTTCCTGCCGCCGAACGATTATGTGATCTACAGATTGACCGGAGAGGTCGCAATCGACTATTCTTCTGCCGGAAATATCGGCGGTATCTTCGATATGAATACGCGCACCTGGTCGCAGGAAATGATGGACACGATGGGAATTCCGATGGATCGGATGCCACAGCGCATCGTTGAGTCAACCGATATTGTCGGTGGACTGACCGAAGAGGCGGCAAAGGAACTTGGACTGTGTGCAGGAATGCCTGTTGTCGCAGGCGGCATTGACTGCGGTGCTGCTAATATTGGGCTTGGAGTGTTCGATTCCGGAACATATGCCGCAGCAATTGGAACCTCGATGTGTGCAGCGTTGGTTTCCGACAAGCCGGTCAAGGGAAATGGACTGATCGTCTGGCCGTATCTCTATGATGCCAAGCACATGTCCTATTACTTTGCGGGCGGCGCGACAGCCGGCGCGATTGTCAAATGGTTCCGCAACCAGTTGTGCGAGCTGGAAAACAAAGCAGAGCAGGAAGGCGGCCCGAATGCCTATGACGTGCTGAACGAACAGGCAGAGAAGGTTCCGGTTGGAAGCGAAGGTTTGATTGTACTTCCGTATTTTATGGGCGAGCGCAGCCCGGTTTGGGATTCCGATGCAAAGGGAACCGTCGTCGGCTTGTCGCTGGCGCATACCAAGGCACATTTGTACCGTGCATTCCTTGAGGCAGTTGCGTATTCTCTGCGTGATGCGATGAATGCAACGGGCGATGATCTCGGAAAGTCCATCTTACTTGCCGGAGGCGTCACAAAATCCAAGCTGTGGAGACAGATTTTCGCTGATGTTACCGGCTATCCGGTTGTTTGCCCGAAGAACGACGTCGAGGCGAATATGGGAGACGTCATGCTTGCCGGCATCGGAGTGGGACTGCTTACCTACGACGAAGTAAAGACCTGGCAGGTACTGGACGATCCGATCCAGCCAGATCCGGGACGGCATGCACAGTATGATCAGTATTTTGCGGCATACAAGTCGATATACACACATCTGAAGGACGATATGAAAGTGCTGAGCGCATTGTCCAAATGACGGAGAAAGTGAGACGTTATGAAAAATAAATGGGCAAAGAGAATTGGTTACGGCATCGGCGATTTGGGCTGTAATCTGGTATTCAGTACAATGGCCTCTTATTTGATGATATTCTATACCGACGTATTCGGTATTACCGCGGCAGCAGCAGGCACATTGATGCTGGTTACAAAGGTAGTCGACGCAATGACCGATACCGGCATGGGACTGTTGGTCGATAAAACACACACGCGCTGGGGACAGGGACGTCCGTATTTTGTCATCGGTGCAATTCCATTCGCCGTGTTTACATTCCTGACATTTTACATTCCGGATTTTGGACCGACTGGAAAACTGATTTGGGCTTATGTGACCTATTGCCTGCTGTGCACGGCATA
Organism: Eubacteriales bacterium; assembly: GCA_030539335.1. Taxonomy (GTDB): domain Bacteria; phylum Bacillota; class Clostridia; order Oscillospirales; family Butyricicoccaceae; genus Butyricicoccus_A. The sequence continues at coordinate 5,117 of JAUNSG010000028.1, forward strand.
CACGGTTGTAAACATCCCATTGAACACCATTGTTCCGCGTCTGACTGCGGATCCGAACGAACGGAACTGCCTGGTATCCACCCGCATGATCTGTGCCATGCTCGGTACGGCGATTGTCATGAGCATTACCACACCGCTGGTAAATTTCTTTGGCAAGGGGAATGTGGCGCACGGTTATCTGACCACGATGACCCTGTATGGCATTCTTGCCATGCTGATTTTCTTCGTTACCTTTGCCAGCACCAAGGAAGTAGTACCGACTACCGTTTCTTCGGAGAAGACCTCCCTGCGTGAGAACCTCAAGGGTATGACGGATCAGGCGGCGCTGCTGATGATTTTCAATGCACTGTATTTTGCACTGTATGTTGTCCGCTCCACGACCGTTCTGTATTATTTCACCTATAACCTGCAAAAGACGGAGTGGATCACGCTGGTTGGACTCCTGGGTATTCTTTCCGGTCTGCCGATGCTCCTTTGCCTCCCGGCACTGATGCGCCGACTGAGCAAGCGTAATGTAATGTTCCTCTCGATTGCAATCTATGTCATCGGCGATCTGCTGATCTACGTTGGAAAGTCCTCTTCCTTCTGTCTGTTAGCTGGCCTGTGTATCACTGGTCTGGGAATTTACGGAATCTTTGGTACGGTATTCGCCATTCAGCCGGATGTCATCGACTATTCGGAATTCAAGAAGAACCGCAGCATTTCCGGTATGATCGCAGCATTCCAGGGCTTCTCCGTTAAGGCAAGCATGGGACTGGCGAGCTGGGTAATCGGCCTGTTCCTGACGAAGAGCGGATATGTTCCGAATGCCGTACAGACCCCGCAGGCGTTGGCAAGCATTGAGATCACATTCATCTGGATTCCGCTGGTTCTGTGCGCACTGCTCGCTGTTGCGACACTGTTCTACAAGCTGGACGCTGTGGCAGATACCATGCGTGTTCAGTTGGAGATGCGCCGTTCTCTGATGAAGAGCAGATCGCAGGGCTAATCTCTGTTCCCGCTTTGTTTGAAGAGAAGAAAACAGTGGAAAACGGAAACGTTAAAAAAAGAGACCACATCATGTGACGATGGAGGGAAATAAAAATGATCATGTTTGACCATGAGGTTATGAGCCCGGAGGGACTGCATGCGAAACTTGTTTCGCGGCTGGTAGAAAAGGTGAGGCAGATGCCGCAGACCGTTCAGCTTATCAAGGATAAGAAGACAGTCAACGCAGAGAACCTGCTGGCGGTTTTGGGTCTGGGTGTTCGCTTCGGGGATGTGATCCAGTTCAAGGTAAGCGGTGAGCAGGAAGCTGCGGCGGCGGAAGAACTCAAGGTATTCGTTCAGGAGAACATGTAAAGAGGCACACCATAGATTCTCCCTGCTGAAAAAGTTGTAGGAAGGAGAATAAAAAAGATCCGAATTGCGATTCTCGTGCAGCAAAGGGCTTTGACCGGTCATCGACGGCGGTGACACGGTATCCAGTGCAACCAAGTTCATCAGCTGTAATATTGTTTCGAAACGAATTTGGACCCAAAAAAATAGACGGCGAGATTCTTATCATGGAATCTCGCCGTTTTTCTAATCTATGGGGACTGTCGCAACAAACGAAACGAAGGCTTGCTTGATTGGAATTCCTGTGCTATGCTTATTGCATTAATACGAAGCAGTCAAACGTAAGATGTTTTTTGGCAAAGGAGGAAATCGCGATGGCGGTTACCCTGAAAATGCTGGCAGAGCATACCGGTTTCTCTGTTGCAACTATTTCACGTGTGTTGAATAATGATCCAACCATGTCAGCCGGCGAGGAGACAAGACAGATTATCTTTGATACAGCGCAAAAATTGGGTTATGTCGGCGGCTCTGGCCGACGGACGCAAAGAATTATCAAGGATACCATGGTAATCGGCATTGCAGAGATGATGACACCGGCCGAGCAGGTATACGATCCATATTTTTTATATTTGAAAAATTTCATTGACCATTCCTGCATGGAGAAGAAGATTCAAACGGTTTCGCTGCGGGTAGATAAGGATGAGGTACATCTGTTGTCTGCGGCCGGGATTGATGGAATTATTGCCATTGGTTACTTTTCAAAGGGCCAGATTCAGTCGATGCAAAGGATCAGCCGGAATATTGTCTTTTTGGACTCCTCACCGGATGAGCTGCATTATGATTCGGTTGTGATAAACTTTGATTTGGGGATTCAGCAGGCGGTAGACTACCTGAAAGAACTGGGGCATGAACGGATTGGTTTCCTCGGGCCAAAACGCCTGAGAGATGACACACAGCATATCACCTACGAACCCAGAAGACGGTTTTTCGAGCATTATATGAGAGAGTTGGGGCTTTATCGTTCGGAATACGTTCTGGAAGCACCGCTGCGGGATCGGAAAATGGCTGAGAGCGCACTGGAGCTTCATTTGCGTACAAGAGAACGGGAGGATCTGCCAACCGCTATGATTGCAGTCAACGAAGAGTGCGCGATTGCAGCGCTGCACGCATTGAGGGACGCCGAATTCTCTGTGCCAGATGATATGAGCATTATTAGTTTCAATGATACGGTGGTTTCCTCCGTGGTAGAGCCAGCCTTGACAAGCATCAGTCCGCATCTGGATTATATTGCAAGCACCGCTGTGCGGATGGTGATCGAGCGAACCTCGACGCCAAGTCATCCGTTGGAACGAAAATATCCGCAAAAAGTAGTTATTCCGCCGGAGCTGATCAAAAGAGAGAGCACCTCTCGGTGGGAAGAAAAATAGAGGAGACGGTATAAGCCCGACTTTCCCTGGATGGGAAGGTCGGGCTTTTTGTTTTGCTAAAATATAATATAAAATCGATAAATTTTACTAAAACTATAAATGGTGTTCAAAAACGAGAGAAAATGATTTGAAATTAGTCTACAAATAAACTGGTAAATACAACAGGCGACACTTTCTTGTTCTGTGATAGATGGATATAATTTTAGATAGAAAAACAGAAAAAATGTTGATAGAAAAGGATATATCCGAGAAAAATAGAAAAGATTGAGAAATTCATTCGAGTGGAATTGTTTTTTTGCGGTATGGAAAAACAGTTGATTTGTATTCAATATTTGCGCCGCTTTGCATCGCGTGCATGGTCAATACTGATACGATACTCCATGCGGGCTTTCTTGCGGAATTGGGTAGGAGTCAATCCGGTCATCTGCTTGAATGCTTTCGAAAAGACGAGTGGATCACGATACCCACAGGCGTTGGCAATGGTTCCAATGGGATCATCGGTTATCTGTAGCTGCTCATGGGCGCGTGTCAGACGAAAATGTGTCAAATAATCTCCGGGAGATGTTTTCAAGATGGCCTGGAAGAGATTTGTCAAATAGCTCCGACTGATCTGGACATGATCTGCGATATCTTGTACTTTGATTTCTTCTGCATAATGTTCTCGGATGAATTCTTCCGCAGCGCGGACATAGTAATGTTGGTTATTTCTCTGAAATGCCACGGAATCCGTGGAACACTCACGCGATAAATGGGATAGGAAGCGGAAGAGTTGTGATTGAAGAAACAGTTCTTGTTCCAGACCGTTGGATTCATCATAGAGCATCTCTGTAACGATTTTTTCGAGATGACTTCCGACCGAGGAAACATAGGTCAGATTGTGATTAGAAAAGCCCATTTGCTCCAAAATCGCTTTCGCTTTGGTTCCTTCAAATCCGATCCAGATATAGGTCCATGGTCTGACGGAATCCGCTTCATAGGAGGACATAACGTTGGGCTGCATAAGAAACCCTTCGCCCTTGTGGAGGTGATAGGTGCGTCCATCGACCTGATACGTTCCTTTTCCATCCAGAATATAGTGGAGGACATAACATGGGTGGGCGGCCGGACCGATATGATGAGACGGCTCACATACCGAGTGTCCGCAGAAATTGAGACGAAGCTCTTTAAAATAAGATTCTTTTCCTTCCAAGGTGAGAACGACGGAATTTTCCATGAGCAGCTTCCTCCTGAAAACGGTCTGAATAGTTATAGTATACCACATTACAACGATAGTAAGAAAGAAAATACGAGGTGAATGAAAATGATTCCATTTGAACAGGCAGAGCTGGCGCTGCGAACCGGGAAAGCGGACAAGGATATCGCCGCGGTTTACGGGTGCAACGTCGGAGGTGAAGAACTGCGCGAGTATCGAGGCAGATATCTACATGTGATGGATGGGTTCCGCTCGACCTTTGGACACACCGGTGACATTGCACTGTTCAGTGCACCGGGACGCACGGAACTGGGTGGAAACCACACGGATCATCAGCAGGGCAAGGTGCTTGCCGCGAGTGTCAATTTGGACATCGTATCCTGTGCCTCCCCCAATGACAGCATGGTCATCCGTATCCAGTCCGAGGGCTATCCGATGGATGAGGTTGATCTGACCGATCTGACTCCGCATCCGGAGGAAACCAATCGGACGGCTGCTCTCATCCGTGGGGTTGCCGCTGGAGCGTATAAGCTGGGGTTCCAGGTGAAGGGATTTGATGCCTATATGACCAGCAATGTTTTGCGTGGTTCTGGGCTTTCCTCTTCTGCCGCTTATGAAATAATGATTGGCGTCATTGTGAATTTATTCTTCTGTAAAGATGGTCTGTCAGCAATTGATATTGCAAAAATTGGTCAGTATGCAGAGAATATCTATTTCGGAAAACCATGTGGTTTGATGGATCAGATGGCTTCCTCGGTCGGTGGAATCATTGGCATTGATTTTGAAAAGGAGCAGGATCCCATTGTTCAGTGTATTCCATATGACATGAAAGCAAGTGAGCATTCGCTGTGCATCATCGATACGGGTGGAGATCATGCCGAACTGACCGCAGATTATGCAGCGATTCCGAGAGAAATGGGGGAAGTTGCCGATGCTTTCGGAAAGCAGGTGCTCCG
>JAUNSG010000007.1 GCA_030539335.1 Eubacteriales bacterium
TTTCCTTCTACTGGAAGATCCATTTGGGATGCTTGAATAAATTTTTCTATATTTTCTAAATAACAATGTGTATGAGAAACAAATACGTCAAATTGATGCTGTTTTACAAACTGCACTGCCCCGACTAATTCACTACAGTCATCTAATCCACAAATTAAATTCTGCTTTTTGAATTGCGAAATAATCTGGAATTGATGATTATCAACATGCTCTCCATACTTTGACATTCTCGGAACAGCGATAACCTTTTTTCCTTTTTTAATGGCTCCAATAATTGCGCCTGTGCCTCCATGTGTAATTATGATATCAGATTTATCTTCCATCCTAGCAAACTCTTCCCTGTCTAAGAACGGCTTATAGTTATAATGCCGAGGATTATAGTCGCTATATCCAGATTGTGCAAATACCTGATCTTCAATCACATGATTTTCAATTAAATCATCAACTGCTTTTAGCAGACGATTAAATTGAAATTTTTGCGATCCCAAAGTTATAAAAATCATCTATCTTCCTTCTCAATATATACTACCCAAATAAATAGCATCCGGATAAATTTCCAGCATCTGTTCCCACTGTACGTAGAATTGATCTGCAAAATGATATAGCAATTTCCCCGTCTGCGTTCCAGATGTAACTTTAGCGAATGACTCAATAAATATCAGTTTTTTCCTAGCAACTTTTGAAATCAAGCAAATCGGAATCATCGATAAAACCCCAGTGCAGATAACCACATCGGGCCTTTCTTTCATAAAAATCTGAAGTGAGCGAAATGTATTTACAATCATGCGAGGAATAAAACTTTTCTCTTTTCGGTTGACTTGTTTCAAATAATACATCTTTTTATCGTTAATCTTTGTTTCATATAAAGTTTCTTCTGTTATAATAATGGACTCATATTTATCCATCAATGGCTTAAGCATGAGCAATTGCTCATAATGTCCCCCGGAAGATGCTGCGAAGCACAATTTTATATTTTTTTCTTTCATAAAATCGACTTCATCCCCTAATCAATCCCTGCCAAAAAAATCTCTTGTGTAAACTTTCTCTCTCATCATCTAAGCAAGAATCATAACGATTTGCAATAATCGCATCACATCTTTTTTTTAATACTTCGAGACAATTTACAATTTCACTTCCAAAAAAAGTACTTCCATTTTCTAAAGTTGGTTCATATACAATCACAGAAGCTCCTTTAGCTTTAATACGTTTCATAACTCCCTGAATGGAACTTTGGCGAAAACTATCCGAATTGCTCTTCATAGTTAAACGGTATACTCCTATCGTACACATTTTCTCCTCAGAGGCACTATAGTCGCCGCGGTTATAGTAATCACAATAACCCGCTAACTTAAGCACGCGATCCGCAATGAAATCTTTTCGCGTACGATTGCTTTCAACAATTGCCTGAATTAGATTTTCCGGCACATCCTGATAATTTGCCAGAAGTTTTTTTGTATCCTTTGGCAGACAATAGCCGCCGTAGCCAAAAGATGGATTATTATAATGGCTGCCAATACGAGTATCCAAACAAACACTTCAATAATCTGGCGTGTATTTACTCCCTTCATTTCCGCATAAGTATCCAGCTCATTAAAACAGCTGACACGCAAAGCCAAATAAGTGTTTGCAAACAACTTAACAGCCTCAGCTTTCCGTAAAGCCCATAATCAATGTATCGACATTTTTCTGAGCCTCCTCTTGCAGCAACTCAACAAAAGTCTGAGCTGATTCAACAAGTCCTGAATCCTGTTGATCCACCCCACGATAATTCTACTCGGAAACAAATTATCATATAACGCTTTACTTTCTCGGAGAAATTCTGGACTGAACATAATATTGCGATTTCCAGTTCTAGCACGAATATACTCTGTATAATCAACCGAGACTGTTGATTTGATAATCATAATAGCCTCTGGATTATACTGTATCACCTGTTGTATAACAGCCTCAACCGCTGAAGTATCAAAATGTTGTGTCGCTAGTTGGAGTAGCTATAATAACAAAATCAACTTTGACATATGCAAAGTGTGTATCTGTTGTTGCAATAAGCTTCAAGTCCTTAGTCTCCAAATACTCTTTGAGCTCTTTATCTGCTCCTGCATTGATAAGGTCAATCTTTTCTTGAATAATATCAGTTATATAAACCGTATGATGTTGAGAAAGCAATGTAGCTATACTCAGACCAACATAGCCTGCACCTGCACCGCTATAACAATATCATCTCGTCTTTTGTTCACGTTTCTTTTCTCCTTAACTTTTACATTCAAATGATCCTCTCATCTAAACACAGAAACATCAAATAAATATTAATCCCTTCCTTTTGCGTTTGGGTCAATTTAAAGCAATCACGCCAATGACATCAATTCCTTGCAAGGAACAAACTTCTAGCGATCTCTCAATATCAGTATACATTGTTTTTTCTTTTTCTACTACAAAAATAATACCATCCATTGATTTCGCTTTCTCCAGCGCAGCAGTATCACGATCCACATATCGGGCTATTGTAATGGAAGAACATATTGTCTCCAGTTTTCCAATCTCTCTAGCCGCTTCTGTGTTCAAATCCTCACAACAAAGCATAACCTGCTTTACACCAATTAGAGAAATTGTTTCTGCAATATAATCTATTGTTTCAAATCGAATATTTCCAGATTGGTATACGTTTTCAATAAAACCATCAATCCCTTTTCTCGCTTTCTTAACATGCAGAATCCCTAGGATTGGAAGTTGGTATCGTATTTTAACTTCATCAATGGTTTTAATATGCTTATCCAATACATAACTTGCAATTAGAACAATCCCCCACAAACAACATAATACAAGAACACCGATGATTAACCATTTCAGCTTACTTCCCGAAAAAGTTGCCATCTGGATAGCCGTTACTTCTTTATTCAAATAAGTAATCTGATAATACTCCAGATCCTTATCAATAAAACCACTCTCTAAAGAATTAAAATTATTTGCATATGTCTGTAAATAATCAATATTGGTCTTTTGCTGTGATAAGTAAGACGAACTAACTGTTAAAACAACAGAACTTCCCAATTGATTGCAGGTAAATGCTCCATATTCTTTTTGCAGTGTATCATTCAGTACATCTGCCTTTTGTTGAATTACATCAAGCATTTTCTGACATGCATCCTCATCAAAATAATTCACAGTATAAGTGACGACAACATTTTTAGTTGAGGGTGTGGTACCATCCTCTGCACTTGAAATATTCACAGAAGAATCATTATCCGAATTGACATCACATCCAATTAACTCCCGAATATATTGCGCATCACATTCTGCATCAGCTGCGTTTTTCAGTTCCTCAGTTAAATCCGGATCATTTAGAAGACTATTAAACTGCTCTCCAATCAGTCGAGTACTTGCCCCTGCCGCAACATAATATTTGAGTTTTCCATTGTACACATGCTCTGCATCCATCTGCATAATCAACGAGTTCTCGTTATACGAAAGCTGCTTGTTATAGGCCTGTCGATTCTGCCAAGCAAGATCCATCTTCGATTTCATCTCAGTAGAAACCTCATAGGTTTCTACCCAATTACTCTGCTCTGTAGACGCAGCAGCACTTTTTTCGAAAGCGGTCTTTTTTACAACATAAATACCACCGCCAAGAAGCGCCCCCAGAACAATCATAATGAGCAACGATCTCCAATGACGGATCAAATAGAAAAATAAATCCTTTATATCAATTTCCACTTCATCGTCATATATCTTTGTGTAATTCTCATTCATCATTCTCTCTCCTACTATCTCGCGCCGCTCCCTCGGAATACAACTGCAATTGTTTTAAAGATAATTTTAAAATCCTCCAAAATCGACCAGTTATCAATGTACTCCAGATCCAGCTTTACAATCTCATCAAAATCAGTAATATCACTGCGACCGCTGACCTGCCACAAGCCCGTTATGCCTGGACGGAAACTGATGCGTCGCTTCTGATAATAACTATATTGCTGATACTCATCCACCGTCGGCGGACGAGTACCGACTAAGCTCATATCTCCCTTTAATACGTTCCAGAACTGCGGCAATTCATCAATGCTGGTCTTACGAATAAAGGCTCCTATCTTGGTAATACGCGGATCGTTCTCCATCTTAAACATTAAGCCCGACATTTCGTTTTGTGCCATCAGCTCTTTTTTTCGCTCTTCCGCATCAGCATACATGGACCGGAACTTATAGAATTTAAAAATGCGTCCATTTACACCCACTCGGTTCTGACAGAAAACCAATGGCCCCGGTGATTCAATCAGCAAAAAGGGAGCTAGAATAATACCAATCATTATGGTAAGTATTAACCCTACAATCGCACCAGCGATATCAATCAAACGCTTCAAAACTACCATGCGATAATCAAATAGTCGGCTGGAGAACGCAATAACCGAATACTCCTCCAGTTTATAGACTTGCTTATCTCCGCGCTTATCCAGTTCAAATAGATCAAGGCTGAGATTAACAACCACGCCCATCTTTTCAAACTCTAAAATCAGTGTTTTTAAATAGTTCTCACGCGTTTGAATTTCATCAACATGGATGAATACTTCATCAACAACATGGAGGGTTGCATATTCCAGACAGGCATCCGGTACATCCGGGATAACTGGAATGCCTCGAATGCTATTCTGCCGATCCGTTTCTCCAAGCAATAAGATTCCCGGGATATTCCAATGCACTTCTTTAGAATTTCCAAATCGATCCAATATTTCGTTAATCCGATCTGATGTTGTGACAATTAAAAGATTATTTTCTTTTCGAAGCTTTCGATTGACATACTTAACGGTCTGATTAACAATCCACATAAAAATAGTATTCAATACAAAGAAGTATCCCATAACCAAACGGGAAGTAAACACTTCATTTTTCATACTGAATCCAAGGAAAACCGACAAGATCACCAGAATAAAGTTAAACTTAACCGAAAATATGAACTCTGCTTTATAATTTCTCCGATAAAAATCATCGTACGATTTCAATACATAGAAAACGGCAATATGTAGAATAATAACTACGCTAAATAGGCTCACCAAGTTTTCTCTGCGGGCTAGCCTTTCAAAACTCTCATATCGAATCAAGCCAGCAATCAACAAACTACACAATACAGCAACCAGATCGAGCAGACAAACTGCCAATTCGATAATTTGCTTTTTTCTACGATACATACCTTCACCAACTATTTCTTCTCTTCTTAATACTCCAATAGTTTGAATTTTATACAAATTCGCACATCCTTGTTGTATAAAATCGACAAAAGGAGTTATCTCTCAATATTATACCATAAAATCCTTATCTTGCAACAGAAATTGACAATAAAATGCTGTGTTGCTCAAATCCGCTCTTCTTTTGCTTTATACATCGATAAACAAACAAAATAAGTTCTTAAAGATCAACTCATGCTGTAACCAACACAACTACATGTATAAAATCCAGTTGCGCAAGAAAAAGAACCCGATTATTTCGTGAGCATTCTCCGAATTTCAATCGAGTTCTTTTCTGCTGTCTTATTCCGCTGCTGATAACATCAATTTAATTCGGTTCTCCTGATTGATGCGTGATGCTCCCGGATCGTAATCGACACTGACGATATTCGCTTCGGGATATATTTCACGAATCTTACGAACCATGCCCTTTCCGGCAATGTGATTCGGCAGACAGCCAAATGGCTGTGTCAGAACTATATTTTTTACCCCTTCGTTGATTAACTCAACCATCTCACCTGGCAGCAGCCAACCTTCTCCCATCTTAACACCTGGGCTGATGACCTCCATTGCCAGTTTACGAACCTCTTCAAACGGCATCGGTGCCCGGAAATGTCCATCACGACGAATAATTGTGATCATATCCTTCTGCTTCGAACGCAGAAAAAAATAAAATCCACGCATAACCGATGCAATTTTTGCCGAGCGTCCATAAAGTTTATTGTCATAAATATGGTTCAGAATCCAGTACATACAGAAATCAATCAATCCCGGCAGCACTGGCTCCGTCCCCTCACTGAGCAGGAATTTTTCCAGATTATTATTGCCAAGCGGCGAGAATTTGACATAAATCTCACCAACAATGCCAACCTTTGGTTTGGATCCAAAGTCCTTCAGCTCAATCTGAGCAAAACGCTTGACAATAAGTGCCATAAGCGTGCGAACCTTATGATATCGAAGGATCTTCTCTTTGGCAAAATCCGAAGAAATCTTTTTTATCAGCTCGTCAGACGCACGCTCCGCATCGCCTTCGTGAACCACATACGGGCGGCACTGGTTATAAAGCTGCATAATCAAATCACCCAGCAACGCACCATATCCGATTTGAATAATCATCGGAACCGTGATCTTAAAGCCTGGATTTTCGTTCTTTTCCAAGCCGGAAAAGTTCAGCGAAACCACCGGAACATAGTCGTAGCCCAGCTTAATCAACGCTTTTCGCAGCAGATAGATATAGTTTGATGCACGGCAGCCGCCGCCAGTCTGCGGCAACATCAGGGCAACTTTATGCGTATCATATTTGCCGGACTCCAGCGCATCAATCAGCTGGCCGATAACGAGCAACGCTGGATAACAAGTATCATTGTGAACATTTTTTAGTCCAGTCTCCGCAATCTGTGGTCCTTCTGTCTCCAAAACCTCCATATGATAGCCAAAATTATCCATTATGGCAAGGATCAGCTTAATCTGGATCGGAAGCATGTTGGGCACCAGAATGGTATACTCTTTTCTCATCTCCTCCGTGAAAGAAACACGTGGGAGCTCACGACTTTCTGACATGGTTTCGTCTCTCCTCTACGGCAGCAATCATGCTGCGGATTCGAATCTTGGCCGCGCCAAGGTTATTAATTTCATCAATCTTAAGCTGCGTATAAATCTTGCCGCTTTCCTCGGTAATCGAACGCATCTCATCGGTGGTAATGGCATCAATACCGCATCCGAAGGATACCAACTGTATCAGCTGTGCATTGTCCTTATGTGCGACATAGTTGGCAGCAGCATACATGCGGGAGTGGTAGGTCCATTGGTTAAATACATTTAACTCCGGCACCTCGCTCAGGGAGGCAACCGAGTCCTCTGACACGATCACCATACCATACGACTGGATGAGGCGATCGATGCCATGGTTGATCTCCGGGTCAACATGATACGGACGACCGGCAACGACAGCAATTTCCAGGCCATTTTCATCGGCGTATGCAATCGCCTGGCGTCCTGCCTCAGCAACTTCGGAATAATATCGCTCCAATTCTTCAAAGGCATGAAGAATGGCCTTCTTCACCATGCGCTTATTGATATGCTCATACTTCTTCGAGAAATAGTCTCCGGCGAGACGAATAAAGTCCTTCTTGCGATCCGGCTCAAAGTACGGCATCATAAAATCAACGTTGCGCAGATGCGGCATATTTGCATAGAGCAGTTCCGGATAGTACGCAACCACCGGACAATTATAACAGTTGGAGGCGCGATGCTCATCCAAATTGTAGGTCATACACGGATAGAAAATTGCGTCAACGCCCTTTTGCAGCAGATTCTCAATGTGTCCATGCATCAGCTTTGCCGGATAGCAAACCGTATCCGACGGGATCGAATTCTGTCCCAATGCATACAGCGAACGGGTAGAAACATCCGACAGAACAACTTCAAATTCAAGGTCTGTGAGCAGGGTGTGCCAGAAAGGCAGCAGCTCAAACATATTTAACCCGAACGGAATGCCAATTCTGGCCTTGCCCGGACGGCTTCGATCCTGATAAGAAAGCAGCTTATTCAGCTTAAAGTCGTATAAGTTCGGCAGCTTCAGCTTATCACCGCCACCCAACGGACGTTCACAGCGGTTGCCGGAGATAAAGCGGCGTCCGCCCGGGAACTTGGAAACCGTCAACGAACAGTGGTTGGTACACATACCACAGCGAACCGAATTGGTCTCATGAGTAAATGTTTCCAGCTCTTCCAGACCGACCAGCTTGGTCTTCTCCGGACAATTTGCCATCGCATGCAGAGCCGCACCGTATGCACCCATCAAGCCGGAAATCGCCGGACGGGTTACATTCCGGCCAACCTCCATTTCAAACGAACGCAGAATGGCATCGTTCAGGAAGGTACCTCCCTGTACTACGATGTGCTTGCCCAGATCATCCGGAGAATGGGCTCGGATAACCTTATACAGCGCGTTCTTAACTACACTGACCGACAATCCAGACGAAATAGCATCAATTCCAGCGCCATCCTTCTGCGCCTGCTTGACCGACGAGTTCATAAATACCGTACAACGGGAGCCCAGATCAATTGGATGCTCCGCAAACAGTCCCAGACGGCAGAATTCCTGTACACTGTATCCCATCGAACGGGCAAACGTCTCAATAAACGAACCACAGCCGGACGAACATGCCTCATTCAGCGAAATATTATCAATACAATCGTTTGCAATCTTAAAACACTTAATATCCTGGCCGCCGATATCAATAATAAAATCGACATCCGGCTCAAAATGTTTTGCCGCTTTAAAGTGTGCCATGGTCTCAACCAGGCCAAAATCCACGCCAAACGCATTGTAAATCAGCGATTCCCCGTAGCCGGTAACCGCCGCCGCACGGATTTTTACGCGGTCACCGCACAGTCTATACAGCTCCATGAGCTGTTCACGTACAACATCCACCGGGTTGCCTTTGTTCGGGCTATAATAGTTGAACAACAGCTGTTTATCGGCGCCGATTAACACCAGCTTTGTGGTTGTCGACCCGCAGTCAATGCCAAGATAGGCATCCCCCGAATAAACAGTGACGTTTTCGCGCATAATATCGGTAGAATTATGACGACGGCGAAATTCCTGATATTCCTGCTCATTGCGGAACAGCGGATCGAGCGTCGCCGCTGCAACTTTGACGCCGGCAGCCTTCTGCAGCGTATCCAAAAGCTCCTCATAACGATATGTGGTCGTTGTATTTTCCTCCGCATAACACGCGGCGCCAGCCGCAATGGCATACGGTGCGAGATCCGGGAAATGCGCATGTTCATCGCTCAGTCCCAGCGTCTCCTGGAATCGCTTCTGCAAACCTTTGAAGAAGAACAGCGGGCCGCCCAAAAACAGGACATCGCCCTCAATCTCACGGCCCTGAGCCAATCCGGTCAGGGTCTGGTTGACAACCGCCTGGAAAATCGATGCCGCAACATCCTCTTTGCGCGCACCTTCATTCAGCAGCGGCTGAATATCACTCTTGGCAAAGACGCCACAACGGGAAGCGATGGTGTACAAGCGCTCCGAGTGCTGTGCCAGTCGATCCAGATCCGCAGACGTGACATCCAGTAAAACAGCCATCTGATCGATAAACGCACCCGTGCCTCCGGCGCAGGTACCGTTCATACGTTCCTCCAGCTGGCCGGTCAGAAAGACAATTTTGGCGTCCTCGCCGCCCAGCTCGATTACAACATCCGCAGCCGGTACAAAACGGCCAACACATTTTCTCGTTGCAAATACTTCCTGCACAAAATCTATGCCGCTTGCCTTCGCGACACCGAGACCTGCCGAACCGGTAATTGCCACGCGGAGGACAGCATCGCCAATAATCTTCTTGGCATCCATCAGCATCTCGCAGGCTTTCTCACGTACTTTTGAGAAATGGCGCTCGTATTTCTTGTACAGTATTTCTGAACGATCTGTCGCTTTGTTCTTGCCAACTGCAACCAGTTTGACAGTGGTCGATCCGATATCAATTCCTAAATACACATTCATACAGTTAATTCCTCTTAACTATCTTCGTGCGCATCCGCACATGATTTTTGTCCTAATCTATCTTAATCAGAAACTCGGATTTCGTCAACTATGAAACTTCGGTTTTTCTACCAAATTTCGTTTTATTTTGCAGTTTTCTCAAATATCCGTCAAAACCTGAGCAGGTTTTTAACACCATTTGCCTATGATTCTGTAAAATTTTTCTTCTTAAAAAGACGATATGCGCTGCACAATCCCTCGCAGACACATATCGTCTTCTTTTATTGATTTATTTTCCGGTTTTCCTTCTTTAAAATACGCTGAACCGCAAATTTCCCCTCGATCGCCGCGCCTGGCAGTCCGCCTGGCGGGCTGAGCCACTGCCCTGCCAGAACAACATTGCCGACACCGGAAAGATACGGTGAAGGACTGCTGTTGCCGCTTCCCTTCGTCGGCACAAATGCCTGATTGTATCCTTTATAGGCGTTGCAGTATCGTTCATACGTGACCGATGTCCAGCAATCCAGGAGGCGCAGACGCTTTTCATACATCGGAAACCGACGCTCGATCTTTCCCATCAAACGAACGGCAATCGCAATCTTTGTCTCGCGATATACCTCCGGCTTCTGATATAATGTCTTCCAAAATTCATAACCAGCCTCCTGCATCGGCAGAAGCACCTGAATAATCTGCTTACCTTCCGGCGCAAACGATGGCTCATACGCATAAGTTTTGACCGTCATACGATCGCCCATCCACGGATAATCCTCCAGATACGGTGTTTCCATCATCGTTTCAGTATCCACGGCATTCGCCTCCATTTCCACGGCAAAGGCAGCCTGGAACATGCCATAAATCGGATAGGCCTCCCGGTTTTCATGAAATTCCCGAATGACCGGATCGCTGTAGTTTCCATCCAGAAGATGTTCGTAGGTAAAGTTCAGGTCACAAGCCGGAATAATATAGTCCGCCGGAATCATCCTGCCGTCCTCCAGCTCTATGCCCTGCGCGCGTCCTTCCTCGATCACAATCCGTCTGGCTGGACGGCTGCAATACAATTTGCCGCCCAGATCGGTAAAGGTCTGCGCGACGCGCAGCGCCATCGCACGGGAACCGCCCCGCGGCAGTCCCCCATCGCCCGCTGCAAAATTGCCATATGCCATCGGGAACGAATACGCCATGGATTCCTTTGTGCAGAAATCCGACAGCATACAACGAATCAACGGGTGTTTGAATTTCGCCATCAGATCGCCGGTATCCATCTTCGCATAGTGCTGAAACAGCTTGATGGCCGGACGGGAAGAAAACGCCAGCTTGGTCAAATCCAGAGGCTTCATCAGTTCGGAGGGCTTGTCCGCCGGAATGGTAACCTTCTTCGCCAAACTGCAATGATCCATCAGGTCGTTGATCTCATCGGTATCCTCCGGAGACAGCTTGAGAAGTTCCTTCCGGGTGCGTTCGATGTCCTTCCATAACGTGATCTGCTCTCCCGCCAGTTCGGAACGATACATGCTTTTGAGCGGTACGAGGCCAACCGAATCGTCAATCGCGCCAATCGTCCGCCAAATGCGGTTTAACGCCGTCTTTCCCGTACAGCCCACCATCCAGTGGATGCAGTTGTCAATGTGATACCCTTTCCGGTCCCATCCGGTACACTCTCCGCCTGGAATGGCATTCTTTTCATAAATCTCGACATCAAATCCACACTTTTTCGCATAAATCCCCGCCGTCATGCCGGAGATCCCCGCACCGACAATTACAATTTTCTTCAAGCCGTCACCTCCTGACTTTCTCCCCACAAAGAGTGTAGTTCCCATCCCCTATTGGGACGGAAACTACACGACTTCTTTTCGTATAAACCGGTGCAATCAGAGCTGCGCCAGACGAACACGATCCAGTTTTCCCTTGTCATTCATCGGCATGGAGTCCAAAATCCGGACAATCCCCGGGATCATATACTGCGGCAGGAACTGACGGGCCGCCATGCGAATCTGTCCCGGTGTCATCTGCTTCTCCTTATCCAGCGTGACATAGGCAACCAGATGGCCGTATTGTACAATTACGCCGCAGGCAATGACGCCGTCAATGCGGCAGATATTGATTTCAACATCACTGGATTCCAGACGATAGCCGCCAACCTTTACCTGGGAGTCCTTACGGGCAATCCAGTACAGCTTTCCTTCCCGGACAACGCCGATGTCTCCGGTCCGGTACGCACGTTTGCCGTCAATCTCACAAAATCCTCCAGTCGAACCATCCGTATATCCGGCCGTAACGCTCGGGCCAATCAGAACGATTTCGCCCTCCGCGCCATCTTCCAGGATGATGTCCTCGTTCTGATCCATCACCGCGATCTGTGTTGCTCCCTGATTCATATCACCAATCGGGATCGGAGCCTCGCACATCTCCTTCGTAATTACGCAGGAGCAGACATTACAGGTCGCCTCGGTCGGGCCATATGCATTGATGATAGTGACATCCGGAAAACGCTCGTACAAAGAATGCGGCGTCGTGCGATGCAGCGCCTCGCCCATCAAATAGATGACTTCCAGAGCCGGCATCAGTGCCTTGTTAAAGTTCTTTCGTTCCAGACAGAACTCGGCAACCGACGGGGTCGTAACAATAACATGCGGATTTACCGTCTGGAAATGGCGGAACAGCGTCGTATGATCTTCCTTCAGCTCCTGCTCGGTCATAATCAATGTATGACCGTGCGTCAGAGCATAATAAATATCAACCATCGAGTGGTCAATCGAAAGCATCGACATATTCAGCACACGGCCTGGTGTTTCGGACAGCGTGAAGGCCGTATCTACCCAGTGGATAAAGTTGTTCAGGTTATCACGAGTCGCCTCAATACCACGTGGGATACCGGACGCGCCGGATGTAAAAATTACATACGCCAGTGAGCTTCCGTCAATCTCCTCCGGAAGAAGAACCTTGGTTTCCGGCGGATTCTGTGACAGCTTCTTAATGTTCTCTTTCGGGATTTTGTTGGAGCCGGAGAAACCGCGCCCTATAGCACATAGAACCAAATCCGCGTGCGATGCCTCTGCGATATCAACCAGACGGTCGTGCGGCAGTCCGGTACTGCATGGAATATAGGTTGCTCCCGCACGCAGGCAGGCGAGAAACGCAACCAGCATCATACATTCCTTGTGCCCATAGACCAACACGCGTTTGGTTCCCCGGTGAACGAGTTCCTTCGCCAGATTCTCACTTCGGCTGTAAAGCTCCCCATACGTCATGGTTTCCCGCAGGGAGCGACATGCAATCTGCGATTCCGGATGGGTAAAGATCGAAGAAATATCCATAATTCCTGTTCCTCCTCATGTTGTTGTATATCATCACATTTCCAACAGAATTTGCTGCTTTATTTTTAAAATATACCATAAAATGCATCTTAAATCAATGGATTTTTGTACAATATTGAAACCTTTTCAAAAGTTCGACATTTTTGTTGACAGTAACTTGAAAAAGTATTATGATGAATGCATAAATTTAATACCCTTATCAAGAGAGGTGGAGGGAGCGGCCCTATGAAACCCGGCAACCTGCAAATGCAAGGTGCCAATTCCGACGGTGTACAGATCGAGAGATGAGGAAACCAGATCACGCTCTGTCCATCGGACAGGCGTTTTTTATTTCCTACGTGTCTGTCCCCCTGCTCTTGTATCGCTAAAAGGAGGAACAAGCAATGGCAAAATACTTATTCACTTCAGAATCCGTTACGGAAGGCCATCCGGATAAAATCTGCGACCAGATTTCGGATGCCATCCTTGATAAAATCCTTTCTCAGGACCCCACAGCACGTGTTGCGTGCGAGACGACGGTTACGACCGGTGTTATCTCTATCATGGGAGAAATCACGACCAGCGCCGTCATTGATATTCCGGATATCGCCCGCGGTGTTGTCCGTGACATCGGCTATGACCGTGCAAAATACGGCTTTGACTGCGATACCTGTGCGGTAATGACCACTCTGGACAAGCAGTCCCCGGATATCGCGATGGGCGTCAACTGCGCCCTGGAAACCCGCAATGGCGGACAGAGCGATCTGGACGTCGGTGCCGGCGATCAGGGCATGATGTTCGGTTATGCCTGCGATGAAACCCCGGAACTCATGCCGCTCCCGATTTCTCTGGCACAAAAGATGGCAAAGAAACTGACTGAGGTACGCAAGAACGGGATGTACCCTTACCTTCGTCCGGACGGCAAGACACAGGTAACCGTAGAATACGATTCCAATGACAAGCCGATTCACATTGACACCGTTGTGCTTTCCACGCAGCATGATCCGGCGGTTACTCTGGAACAGATCCGCAAGGATATGATCGCCAATGTCATCACTCCAACTCTTCCGGACAGCCTGTTCGATGAGAACACCCGCATTTTTGTCAATCCGACCGGCCGCTTCGTCGTCGGTGGCCCGCAGGGCGATTCCGGATTGACCGGACGCAAGATCATCGTTGATACTTACGGGGGTTCCGCTCCGCACGGCGGCGGTGCATTCTCCGGTAAGGACCCGACCAAGGTAGACCGTTCCGCTGCCTATGCCGCACGCTACGTTGCCAAGAATATCGTTGCGGCCAAGCTGGCCTCCAAGTGCCAGATCCAGCTCGCCTATGCCATCGGCGTAGCACAGCCGGTTTCCATCCGTGTTGACACCTTCGGCACCGGTACGGTAGCCGACGACGTTCTGGCCGATGCCGTTTCCAAGGTATTCGACCTTCGTCCAAGCGCAATCATCCGTGATCTGGATCTGCGCAAGCCGATCTACCGTCAGCTCGCCGCTTACGGTCATATGGGACGCACTGATCTGGACGTTTCCTGGGAGAAAACCGATCGTATTGACGCTATTCTGGCTGCTGTAAAGTAACCTTTCTTTACAGTAATCAACCAAATATTTTATCCGAAACACCGGAAGGCAGGGAATTCATCCCCTCTGCTTTCCGGCGTCTTCGTTTTCCGACCGTTTTCACGCACGGACTTTCCAAAGAATTCCCTCCGCCCCATTCCGAAACTATCCAAAGTGTTATTTTTTTGTTTTTTCTCTGGATTTTGATTGACGATACACGAGAAAATAGTTATACTACTATAGACGGGCGATCTCGATCCCGTCTTTTTTCATGAATGATCGTACCAGCAAAAAGAGCTGGCTTTTTTCTATCATAATCAGGAGGATATTTCTTTGTCAGAAAATACAACCCCGGTCCGCTTTGACCAGTTATCCCTTTCCGACGGCGTTCTGCGCGCACTGCATGAAGCCGGTTTCACCGCGCCGACAGAAATCCAGGCACAGGCGATTCCCGTTATCCTGCGTGGTCAAGACATCATCGGCCGTTCCCACACAGGCACCGGCAAAACCATGGCCTTTGGCATTCCCGCCGTGGAAGCCTGTCTGCGAAATCCGAACCGCAAAAAGACACAGGTACTGGTCCTGTGTCCCACACGGGAGCTTGCCATGCAGGTTTGTGACGAAATCCGTCGACTGACCCGCTACACCGAGGGCATTCGTGCTGTCTGTGTCTACGGCGGACAGCCCATTCAGAACCAGATTCCGCGGCTTCGTCACGGTGCCGAAATTGTCATCGGTACTCCTGGTCGTGTGATGGATCACATTCACCGTCATACGCTCCGGCTGGACGATGTCTCTATGGTCGTGCTGGACGAAGCCGATGAGATGCTCGATATGGGTTTCCGCGAGGATATTGAAAGCATTCTTGCTTTTGTTCCAGGCGGGCATCAGACGCTGTTGTTTTCCGCCACCATGCCGCAGGCTATCCTGGATATCACTCAGCAGTTCCAGACGGACCCGGTGATGGTGGAAACTTCGTCGGGCGATGTGCGCACAATTGACACCGTGCGGCAGTATTATTATGATGTCCCGCTCGGCAAAAAGAGCGATGCCCTTGGGCTGCTCCTGCATACGCATGAGCCAAAGCTTGCTCTCATCTTCTGCAACACAAAAAAAATGGTCGAAGAACTGGGCTGCTATCTGTCGGAGCACGGTTTCCACTGTTCCTGTCTGCACGGCGACCTCAAACAGGAAGCGCGCACCGCTGTTATGAATGCCTTCAAATCCGGACGCACGCCGCTCCTGATCGCGACAGATGTCGCCGCACGCGGCATTGATGTCGATGATGTCGACGCGGTTTATAACTATGACATCCCACAGGACTATGAATTCTATATCCATCGCATCGGCCGAACTGGTCGCGCCGGCAAGGACGGTGTCTCATACACCCTGGCGGCCGGACGTCGGCAGGTCGGACAGCTCCGCGATATTTCCCGATTTACCGGCGCGAAGATCGAACGCCTTCCCCTGCCAAACATGCAGGAAATCGCACAGAAAAAACGCGATGCACTGTTGGAAGAAATCCGTGCCCAGCTAGGAAAGAAAGACTCGGTGGAAAATAACGAGTTAATCGCCCGTCTGATGCAGGAGGGCTGCAGCGCCGAGCATCTGGCAAGCGCTCTGCTCGAGCTGCTGATTCACCGGGAAATGGACGATGTCCCCGAGCTGTATCTGCCCAAATCCAACGGAAAACAGCAGGGATCTCCCCTTCCGCCGGTCCCAAGCGGATATGTCCGTCTGCGCTTCAGTGTC
Source organism: Eubacteriales bacterium (assembly GCA_030539335.1). Lineage (GTDB taxonomy): Bacteria > Bacillota > Clostridia > Oscillospirales > Butyricicoccaceae > Butyricicoccus_A. Next base: position 16,310 of record JAUNSG010000007.1, read on the forward strand.
GGCCGCTACCAGCGTGTTGCGCCCAATCATATTATTGCCGCGATTGCCGACACCACCCGGATTCCCGGAAAAATGATCCAGAAAATCTATTGCTATGGGGAATACAGCCTTGTCGAGGTTCCGAGCAAATTTAAAAATCTTGTCATTAAAAAGGTGAACGGTACGACGATCGGCGGCCACAAGACCGACGTCCGCGTCTATGAACCATCTGAGCCACAGACAGCGGCAGTTTCCGCAGAGGGCAAGGCTCCTGCAAAGAAGAAGCCGAAGACCAACGAGAAGCGTTCTGCATCCCGTCCGGCGGCAAAGACAGGGAAAACTGCCCGCTCTGCCGCGCGCAGCACCGAGAAAAAGCCCGCTTCCCGTCCTGCAGCAGAAAAGAAAGCGCGTACCGCCACTTCCAACCGTCGGAAGAATCCCGCTCAAAACCGTCTCAAACGGAACGGAAAGCGCACATCCCGTCCAACCTCGCGCTAAAGTGATATCCACCCCTGCCGATCTCATTTCCACAAAGGAAACGGGATCGGCATTTTTCTTTCATGTTTTTCTTGTTATTTCAGAAAAAATCCATTATACTGAAAACAGTATATTTCAGCAAGGAGTGCTGCCCCATGGCGGAAAAAAAGAAAGCCATCCAACCAATTTGCAAGGTATATCCGGGAACACGCATGCTCAACGGCTGCGCTATGGATGCTGCCAGTTACGAACGCCATATGAAGGCACAGGAGGCCATGTCGGCACCGGCACCGGTTATTCAACCGACAAAACCGCAGCCATACGATCCGTTTGCACAACAACAGGATTTCCGCGCTATTGCTGCAAAAGCCTTCGAGGATGATCGCGCAGCACTGCAGCCAAAGACAACGGCTGCCCCTGCTGTCCAGTATCGTCCGGGAACGACACAGTACGTCACACAGGAACAGAAAACCGTTCTTCTGCCACAGGAGACGGTTGTCGGGGAGCAGATGGTTCTGACCGGTTCGGGATCCTATCTGACCTCGGGATCTTATGTGCTGACTTCTGGTTCCTACTTATTCTCTTCCGGATCTTACCTCACTTCGTCCGGTTCCTATTGGATGGGGTCCGGCTCCTATACTACGTATGGCTCGGACATGCATTTGCTGGGCGGATACGGTTTGGATTTGATTTGATGCGCGCGTTCCATACGTTTTGGTCGCGCCCGTTTTCCATGGCCCATCCGGGACAACCCCTGTCTTTAACCGATTACGATTTGTTCGGTACCATCCTGTCGGCTCTTCAGTGGCGCCGCAGGAATGGTTCCATTCGGCTGGTTACCGACCGTATGGGAGAACGTTATTTTTGTGCATATGGTCTGGATTTTTTGTGGGATGACGGGATGGAGGTCATATTGGATCACATTCCCTATTCGGTTGACCCCTCTACGTTCTGGGCGGCCGGGAAGCTCTATGCCCTCCGTGCGATGCATGCTCCCTGTGTGATGCTGGATACCGACTTTATCCTCTGGGAGGATCTTTCCGCGCCCCTTTCTTCCTCTGACCTCGCAGTGATTCACCGGGAGGAATTAAATCCGGATATCTATCCTGACCCGCGGCACTTTCTCTGTGCAGAAGGCTACCATTTTCCGGATGGCTGGGATTTCACGCAACCGGCTTGCAATACGGCTTTTTGCTACTTTGGTTCCGAGACACTGCGTCAGGAATATGTACAGCAGTCACTGGATTTTGTGGAGGCCTCACGCGGACGCCATCCGCTGTATTATATGGTATTCGCAGAACAGCGACTGCTTGCCATGTGTGCCGTACAAAATGGATACACCATCGACAGCTTGGCCGCACTCCCCGCGTTGTTTTCCGGACAAACGTACTTTACCCACCTTTGGGGCTATAAACAGCTCCTGCAAAAGGACCCCGAGGAACGGAGACGGTTTTGCCTTCGCTGTGCCCGGCGCATCACTGCAGATTTTCCGGATGCCGTGGCCCGCTGTGCGATTCATCCCTTGCTTCGCCCCTACTTCATTTCTTAAATCTTTCAAGAACAGTCAACCGGCTGTTCTTTTTCTGTTGCTTTCTGCTTACAATCTGTAATGACCGACTGTTTTACCTACGTTTTTTTGAAAATTATCTCATTCTTTGAGCTAATTGCACAAAAATTATTGACTGATTTTGGCGTATGGGGCGACGTATTTTGATTGACCATCTTGAAAAATACGCGTATACTAATAATAGAAACCAAATGATCGAGATAGGAGGGACTGCTTATACTCACCGAAGAACGATTTCAAGCCATTCTGAGCCTTCTGAATGAAAAACAGGCTGTAACCGTCACGGAGCTGACCCATCATCTCGGCGCTTCGGAATCGACCATCCGCCGTGATCTGACCACCCTGCACCGTCAGGGGCGGCTGCTCAAGGTACACGGTGGTGCAACGGCGCTCTCCAGCTATCTCAGCCACGACAACGACATGCAGACCAAGCATGACCTCAACCTGGAGGAAAAGCGGGCGATTGCTGCCCATGCTGCCGGAATGATTGAAAACGGCGATGTTGTCTTTTTGGATGCCGGATCGACAACCGGGCTGATCGCCAACTATCTGACGGCTACCGATGTGACCTTTGTCACCAATGGACTGGGACATGCCCGTGCACTGACGCGGATCGGCTGCCGCGTTGTCCAGTTGGGCGGAGAGGTCAAACCGATTACCGAAGCTGTGGTCGGCAACGTTGCCATCGACATGCTCCGTCATTTTAATTTTACCAAGGGGTTTTTCGGAGTCAACGGAATCAGCCTCAAAGCCGGGTATACAACACCGGAGATCAATGAGGCGGCTGTCAAGACAGAGGCTATGCACCGCTGTCGCAGCAGTTATATTCTTGCGGATTCCGCGAAATTTGACACGACTGCCACATTGACCTTTGCGCCCCTGACGGACGCAGTGATTCTCACGACGGTCGGGCCACATACGTATTCCATTTATGCAAATGAAACAACAATCATTGAGGTGAAAAAACTGTGATTTATACTGTTACTTTTAATCCATCGCTGGATTACAGCATTCAAGTAGATCAGTTTCAGACTGGTCAGCTCAACCGTACCACCGCAGAAAGCATCCAGGTCGGCGGCAAAGGTATCAACGTTTCGGTCGTACTGACCCGTATGGGTGTGCCGAACATTGCTCTGGGCTTTATTGCGGGTTTTACTGGGGAGTACATTCAAAATGGTATGAATGAACTCGGCTGTAATACCGACTTCATCCATCTGCCGTCCGGCTTTTCCCGCATCAACGTCAAAATGACAAGCGGGATTGAAACCGAGATCAACGGCAAGGGTCCGATCATTCAGGAAGAGGAATTCAAGCAGCTCATGATCCGCATTGCGAAGCTCAAGGCTGGCGATACGCTGGTTCTTGCCGGCAGTATTCCGACATCCCTCCCGCAGGACATCTATGAGCAGATTCTGGAGAAGGTCGATACGACCAAGATCCGTGTAGTTGTGGACGCAACCAGCTTCCTGCTGCGCCGCACGTTGGCTTACCGCCCCTATCTGATCAAACCGAACCTGCAGGAACTCAGTGAATTGTTTGCCCGTCCACTGTGTGAGTTTGACGATATCGTCTGCTGTGCCCGTCATCTCCAGGAGGAAGGGGCACGCAACGTCCTCGTTTCGATGGGTGCACAGGGCGCACTGCTTGTTACGGAAGAAGACCATGTGCTGGCCGCTCCCGCTCCGGCTGGTGATGTTGTGGATACCATCGGTGCCGGCGATTCGATGGTGGCCGGGTTTATTGCCGGATATATGGAACGCAACAGCTACGTCGATGCCTTCCGCAAGGGCATTGCCGCCGGCAGTGCAACTGCATTTACTTCCGGCTTGGCTACCGCGGCACAGATCAACGACGTCGGCCGCCGCGTTTGATTTTTCTCGAAAAAATGCGAAGAAGGACAGGATTTCTCCTGTCCTTCTGTTATTTGCTCTGTTGTTCCACAAGACGCTCCAAAGATTCCGAATAGATGCGATCGTCCTCCTTCGTCCGCTTGCGCGGCCCACGCAGATGGTTTTTCCCGGAGGCGTGGCGCGCTTTGCGCGAATTGTGACGCTGGAAGAGCATTCCATCGATGTTCTCCTCTGTGTACCATTCCCCGTTCTGGTGAATCACCGCACTGCCGCGTGCCAGCGCCATCGCGGCAACGCCATAATCCTGCGTGACAACAATATCTCCCTTTTGACATCGGTTGACCAACGCAAAATCCACCGCATCCATTCCGGCTCCAATCACAATAATTTCACTCGTCTCGGAATGCAATATATGATTGGTGTCGCAGAGCAATACCACCGGAACAGCATATCGCTGCGCAACCTGCTCTGTCTCCCGAATGACCGGACACCCATCGGCATCTACCCAGATTGTCATAGCATCCTCTCCTCTGAAAAAAGAAAAAGGAGAGAACCGACGTTCTCCCCTTCTGGTTCTGTATCGAACTCCGATTAGAGCTTCTCCTGAACCTTTGCTGCCTTACCGACTCTATCACGCAGATAGTACAGCTTAGCACGACGTACCTTACCATGACGAACAACCTCAAACTTTGCAATGTTCGGGGAATGTACCGGGAAGGTCTTCTCAACGCCGACACCGTAAGAAATACGTCGAACGGTTACGGTCTTGTTGATGCCGCTATGCTTCATAGCGATAATGGTACCCTCGAAAATCTGAATTCTTTCGCGGTTACCTTCCTTGATCTTTGCGTGTACCTTGACGGTATCGCCGATCTTGAGCTCCGGCAGATCGCTCTTGATCTGCTGGTCTGCGAGAACCTTTACTAAGTCCATCGTATAATACTCCTCTCAATCTAGACAATCTTGCTTCTTTTAAAACACACTCCGCTTCGCCGTTTTCAAAGATCTGCGATCTTCCGGCGAATGCGGCGGATACGCCCTGCGTAACACGGTGAGCAGAGGATTGGCCGTTTTCGATTAATTATTTTATCAGGTTATGGTCCGGATTGCAAGTAAATTTTGAAAAAATTATGAATTTTTTCTTTCAAAACCAACTCCCGTTTCCGTCACGCCAATTTCCTATTATTTTGACGGATTTGAGAAAAAATCTTATGTTCCCGCCTTCCTATTCTTCGTCTGTTATGATATACTATTTTTGACACAGAGGAGGTTAAAACATGGAAAAAAGAGAGAATTTTGGTACACGGCTTGGTTTTATCCTGGTATCAGCCGGCTGTGCCGTCGGCTTGGGAAACGTATGGAAGTTCCCTTATATCTGCGGCCAGAACGGCGGTGCCGCCTTCATTCTGCTGTATCTGGTATGTCTGGCTGCCCTGGGCTGGCCGATTCTGATCAGCGAGTTCGCAGTCGGACGCGGAAGTAAGCATAGCGTCGCCAAAGCATTTTATGATCTGGAACCACAGGGCACAATCTGGCACCGTTTCCGCTGGTTTGGTATTGTCGGCAACTATCTGCTCATGATGTTCTATACCATGGTTGCCGGATGGATGATTCATTATGCCCTTCGCAGTTTGTCCGGACAACTGGCCGGCAAAACGCCGGAACAGATCGGAGAGATATTCAGTCAGATGCTGCTCTCCCCGGGCACGATGACCGTCTTTATGGTTCTCTCCGTACTGATTTCCTTCGGTATCTGTTCGCTCGGTCTGCAAAATGGTGTCGAACGCATCACCAAAGCGATGATGCTGTGTTTGATTATCCTGATGATTGTTTTGGCGGTACACTCACTGATGCTGCCGAACATGCAGGAAGGGCTGCGCTTTTATCTTGTGCCGGATGTCAGCAAATTTGCAGAAATCGGCTTCGGCAATGTTTTATTTGCGGCAATGTCGCACGCGTTCTTTACTCTTAGCGTCGGTATCGGTGCTATGGAGATTTTCGGAAGCTATCTCACCAGAGAGCACCGTCTGACCGGTGAAGCGCTGAACATCCTTCTCCTGGATACCTTCGTTGCTCTGATGGCTGGTATTATTATCATTCCGGCCTGCTTTGCTTACGGTGTCCAGCCGGATTCCGGCCCGTCACTTCTGTTTATCACCCTGCCCAACGTGTTTAATCACATGGCAGGCGGACGCCTCTGGGGTTCTGCATTTTTTGTGTTTATGTCTTTTGCCGCCTTGTCCACGGTTATTGCGGTATTTGAAAATATTCTGTCCATGACGATGGAGGTATTCCACTGGGAACGCAAAAAGGCCGTGAAAATCAATATTGTCGCTGTTATCCTGCTCTCCCTTCCCGCCGTGCTGGGCTTCAATCTTCTTTCCAGCATTCAGCCGCTCGGCTCTGGCTCGAGCATCATGGATCTCGAAGACTTTCTCGTATCCTATAACATCCTTCCCCTGGGCAGTATGCTGTTTGTACTGTTCTGTACCAAGAAAAACGGATGGGGCTGGGACAATTTCCTCCGTGAGGTCGACTCCGGCACCGGTATGCGCTATCCGCGCTTTGTCCGACCCTATGTAAAGTATGGAGTTCCCGCCCTGATTATCATCATCTATCTCAAAGGCTATTACGATATGTTCTCCCCCGCGGGGAAAACTTCTCTCATCGTGTGGATGTGCGTCGCTCTTGCACTCCTCGCACTGGTGTTCAGTTTTACCCGCACCAAAAAGAAATAATTGGTTCGAAGCAGAAAGCGTCCGGTTATGGAACGCTTTCTGTTTTCCATTTCTATGGAATTTGTATATTCTTTCATTTTATGATACAATATTATCATACCCAAGCGAAAAGGAGGACCCCCATTATGTGGGCATACGAAAGTGTATTTTATCAGATCTATCCAATCGGCTTCTGCGATGCACCGCGTCAGAACGATGGTGTCACAGTCAACCGCATCCAGAAGGTAGCGGATTGGGCCGATCATATTGTGGAGACCGGCTGCAATGCCATCTATTTCTCCCCTGTATTTGAATCGGATAATCATGGTTACGACACCCGTGACTTCCGCAAAATCGACTGCCGCCTCGGCACCAATGAAGATTTTGCAGAGGTGTGCAGTACCCTGCACAGCAAGGGAATCCGCATTGTGCTCGACGGTGTCTTCAATCACGTCGGCCGTGGCTTCTGGGCATTTCAGGATGTTCAGGAGAAAAAATGGGATTCCCCCTATAAGGACTGGTTCCACATCAATTTTGATGGAAACTCCAACTACAACGATGGCTTTTGGTATGAGGGATGGGAAGGCCATTACGAGTTGGTCAAGCTGAATCTGCACAACGACGAAGTCGTACAATATCTGTTCGACAGCATTCGCGGCTGGGTCGAGGAATTCGATATTGACGGTCTGCGTCTGGATGTCGCATATTCCCTGGATAAAGGTTTTATCCATCGTCTGCGTTCGTTCTGTGATACGCTCAAGCCGGAATTCTTCCTCGTCGGCGAGGTGATGAGCAGCGACTGCAATCCGTTCCTTGCGGACGGCATGCTGCATTCCTGCACCAACTATGACTGCTATAAGGGCCTGCACTCCTCCTTTAATTCCTTGAATCTGTTTGAGATCACGCATTCGCTGCTCCGTCAATTCGGCCCGGAATATTGGACGATGTACAAGGGCAAGCATCTTTTGTCCTTCGTTGACAACCACGATGTCACGCGTATCGCCTCCCTTCTGAACGACAAGCACCATATCCCACTGATCTATGCGCTGATGGTCGGTATGCCGGGCATTCCGTGCATTTATTACGGCAGTGAATGGGGCGCAGAAGGCCTCAAACAGGATGGCGACGACGCCCTGCGTCCAAGCTTTGACGAGCCGGTTTCCAACGAGCTGACGGAATACATTGCCAAGCTCGCCAAGGCAAAAAAGGAGTCCAAGGCGCTGTGCTACGGTAGCTTCACCAGCCGTATGCTGACCAACAAGCAGGTCATCTTCGAGCGCGAGTTTGAGGGAGAACGCGTTATGGTCGCCATCAATGCGGATTCGGAACCGTATATGGCACACTTTGACGCACAGGCCGGCCGTGCCATGGATCTCATCACCGGACAGACACACGACTTTGGTGGTGGTACGGAACTGCCGCCGTATTTCGCCGCCTATTGGAAGGTATATTAACATGCGCTGATCCCCACCATCGTAAAAATAACCGCTTTCCGCATCGGCATCTATGCTGCCTGTGCGGAGAGCGGCTTTTTTATTTCTATCCCAATTGTTCGCTCTGAACGCTACTCTCGCTCCCTCATCGGTCACGAAAACGACTCCACAAGCTCTTGCAGCTCCAGCCAGCGCTCGGTCTTTGCTTCCAATTCGTCTTCGACCTTCTGCTTTTGTTCGGTCAGCTCCTGAAGACGTACAAAATCCGTTGCTGCCGTGGAAAACGCAGCCTCCAATGCAGCAGCCTTTTGTTCGAGCTGTTCAATCTCCTCTTCGATATGATCGTATTCGTACTGTTCCTTATAGCTGAGTTTTTTCTTGGGCGAAACAGACTTTTTGCGCTCCTGTTTTTCCTCCGGAGCAGCGGACGGCGCCGCATCCTCCTCCCGCTTTTCTTCATAATCCGCATAGTTTCCCAGGTATTGACGGACCTTCCCGTCCTTGCGGAATTCAAAGATGCGGTTTGCAATCTTGTCAAGGAAATAACGGTCGTGGGAAACTGCAACCACAGCCCCCTCAAACACCATCAAATAGTTTTCCAAAATATTCAAGGTTTCTATATCCAGATCATTGGTCGGCTCATCCAACAGCAGAATGTTCGGCGCATCGATGATCACACTCAGCAGATACAGCCGCCGCTTCTCTCCGCCGGACAGATCACCGATGCGTGTCCACTGCATCTCACCATTGAACAAAAACTTCTCCAGCATCTGTGACGCCGAAACTTTCCCGTCCGGTGTGTCCACCGTTTCCGCGATATCACGGATAAATTCGATGACCTTCTGGTTGTCGTCCATATGGCTGCAGTCCTGCGAAAAATACCCGATCTTCACGGTTTCCCCGTATTCGATTGTCCCGCGATCCGGCTCGATCAATTGTGTCAGCAGCCGCAGGAAGGTGGACTTGCCGGTCCCGTTGCGTCCGACTATGCCAATCCGGTCATCCCGCGCAATCGTCATATCGAAATCCCGGATATACGGGATGCCATCCCAGCCTTTGCACAGTCCGATGACATCAATCGTTTTCTTTCCCAGGCGGGTTGCAATCGAAGAAAGCTCCAGCTCGGGTGCCGCTATTGGTCCGGTCTGCGCCTGCAATGCTTCAAATCGTTCAATCCGGTCACGGCTCTTGGTTCCGCGCGCCCGTGCGCCCCGCTGGATCCATGCCAGCTCACGCCGCAACAGGGATTGCCGTTTGCGTTCCGCTGCGGCCGCACTCAATTCGCGTTCCGCCTTGCGCCGCAAATAACCGGAATAGTTTTCCTCGTAAAAATAGAGATTGCTGTGATCCAATTCACAGATCCGGTTTGCCACGCGGTCGAGGAAATACCGGTCGTGTGTAATCATGACGACCGCTCCACGGTAAGAACGCAGCTTTTTTTCCAGCCATGCCGCCGTTTCGTTGTCGATATGGTTGGTCGGCTCGTCCAGAATCAAAATCTCACTCGGATTGATGAGCGCAGACACAATGGCTACACGCTTTTTCTGTCCGCCGGACAGCAGCCGAACAGATTTCTCAAATTCAAAAATATCCAGCTGGGTCAGCATGGTTTTCGCCTCATAGGCCCGCTCCTGAGAGAACGCCTCATCCGCGCCGCGGAATACCTGTTCCAGTACCGTGATGTCCTCGGAAAAATCCGGCGCCTGCGGCAGATATCCAATCCGTGTACCGTTGGCATACGTTACCGTACCCTCATCCGGCTCTTCCTGTCCCGCCAGAATGCGCAGGAAGGTGGATTTCCCCGTGCCATTGACCCCAATGAAGCCCACCTTGTCGTGCTCCTCCAACGCAAACTGGACGTGATCAAACATTTGGTATTCGCCCCAGTTTTTTGCAATATTTTCCGCATTCAGCAGTACCATACCAATCTCCTTTGTCTGATAGAAAACAAACCGCCAGAATCGTCCGGCGGTTTGCAACCCTTTTCTCTTTACAACGAATTGACAATATCTTTAAAGCGGTTGCCGCGCTCCATAAAATTCTTGAACAGATCAAACGAAGCGCTGGCCGGAGACATGATAACAATGTCGCCGGATTCTGCATGCGAAGCCGCGCCGCGGATTGCCGCCTCAAAATCGCTGTAGCGGATAATTTCCAGCTCATCCGCATTGTAATTCTCTGCGGTGTAAACCGAAGCCTCAATCGCATCCGCCGTCGCACCGACCAGATGGAGCTGCTTGACATGCGCACAGATTTCCGGTCCCAACACATCATATGGAATATGCTTGTCGTAGCCGCCGGCAATTAAAATCAGCTTCTGATCAAACGAACGCAAACCGGCAATGGTTCTCGTCGGGCTGGAGGCAATCGAATCGTTGTAGAAACGGACGCCGTCCTTCGTGCGGACAAGCTCAATCCGATGCTCTACGCCCCCAAAGGTATGTGCGACTTCAACTACATTCTCAAACGACACTAGGCCATGTGTCATACAGATTGCCGCCATATAGTTTGCCACATTGTGTGCGCCGGGGATTTTAATCTCACTTGTGCGCATAATCGGACGATGCTGTCCGTTCTCGGAATACCAGACAATGCCATCCTGCAGGAATACACCGTCGTCAACCGGGCCAAGCATGGAAAACTTCATCAACTCCACGCCGTCCTGCGGGACAAACGACTGCGATACCGCGTCATCGGCATTGAGCACCAGCTTGCTTCCCGGCTTCTGATGCTGAAAGATCTGGGTCTTGGCCTGCGTATATTCCGCCATATCCTTGTGGATATCCAGATGGTTCGGCGTGACGTTTGTGACCAGTGCGGCCGCCGGGCTGCACGTCATGCCCATCAGCTGGAAGGAGGAAAGCTCAACGACTGCATAATCCTCCGGCTTCATAAGCGGTACATCCGCAAGCAGCGGATGGCCGATATTGCCGCCCAAATGACAGGTATAGCCCGCCTCACGGAGAATCTCACAGGTCAGGGTCGTCGTGGTCGTCTTGCCGTCCGAACCGGTAATCGCCAGGACCGGGCATGGGCAGACATTCAGAAAAACCTCCATCTCACTGGTAATCACGCTTCCCTGATTTCTCGCCTTGACCAGAGCTGGATGATTTAAGTGCATCCCCGGCGTGCGGAAAATAATGTCTCCCCCAAGATTCTGCAAATATTCATTGCCAACATGGAAGGTAACGCCGAGAGCGGAAAGCCCGCCAAACATCTCCCCCAGCTCTTCCTCCGTCTTGCGGTCATGTACCGTGACATGGGCGCCTGCCTCCAACAACAGGGTGATAAGTGGTGTATTGCTCACCCCCATGCCGATAACCGATACATCTTTTCCGCTTACCTCATTCAAAAATGTTTCATATGCACTCATATTCAAGCCTCCGAATGGCAGAAAACAATTTCAAACGGACTCTGCCTTTTCAAGTCATAACCCGACAGCAAGAAAACCGCCATTCGGCGGTCTTCCGAAGCAAATACGATATCTGCCTGCTGATCGGTTCGCACGAGCAAAGAGTAAGCCGGGTTCTGTCTTTATGAACAGCCATCTATCTGGGACACACGTTACCGTATGCCTCAAGCCACCTCCTCGGAACGAGCCGGGCAAGCCCTCTGTGTTCCTCCACGGTGTTGCTGCGGATAGAGTTTACAGAGTCCCTCAGTTACCTGAGCGACTGGTGAGCTCTTACCTCGCCTTTCCACCCTTACCATGTCAGACATGGCGGTATATCTCTGTTGCACTTTTCCTGGAGTCGCCTCCGGCGGACGTTATCCGTTATCCTGCCCTGCGCAGCCCGGACTTTCCTCATAAATCCCCTTTCGGTAAATTTACGCGGCTGTTTACTTTACTCGTTATTTCGATTATACCAACTTTCTGTACATCTGTAAATAGATTTTTCTTTTTTTGCCCTTTTTATCCCTCATTTTCGCACGGAAATCCCTCTTTTCCCCTGCGATGATCCACCCACAAAAACAAGTCCGCCGCGATACGCATGAAAGCACTCCATCCAGCTAAAAATAAGGTATATCCGCTGCATGGAGGTCAGAAAATATGCATGGTTCCTTTTATGGATGGTATCTGAAATGCCAATCCGATTCACAAACTCTGGCGGTTATCCCCGCCATCCATCGGACAGGCCGAAACCAGACCTGCTCTATCCAAATTATCACCGATACCGGCACCTGGGCCATCCCTTTTTCGGCGGATGCATTCCACAGGGAGAAAAAGAATCTCATTCTTGCCGGGAATCGTTTTGGCGAAGACGGCATCTCCTTGGCAATACACACGCCGGAGCTGGAGGCCCAAGGGAGATTGGATTTTGGGCCTCTTACCCCATTAAAGTACGATATTATGGGACCATTTTCCCTCGTTCCGTTCATGGAATGCCGTCACAGTGTATGGAGTATGCAGCATTCTGTCTGTGGAACGGTATCGATCAATGGGCAGGAATATTCCTTTTCCAACGGACGTGGATACTGGGAAGGAGACCGCGGCCGATCGTTCCCCAAAAAATATCTATGGACACAATGCAGTTTTCCCGAGGGCTCCCTGATGCTGTCGGCGGCGGACATCCCCATTGCAGGAATTCACTTTACCGGTATCATAGGAGCTATACTATGGGAAGGCAGAGAATACCGGATGGCTACCTATCTAGGGGCCAAAATTGTTGAACTTCAAAACCAAAAAATCCGTGTTGCACAGGGCGATCTGGAGATGGAAGCATGTCTTTTGGAAGCGTCAGATCATCCGCTCAAGGCTCCGACAGAAGGAGATATGGTGCGGACGATACACGAAAGTGCATCCTGCAGGGCTTTCTATCAATTCCGAAAAAGAGAACGCACGCTTTTCGCTTTTGAAACCGAACAGGCTTCCTTTGAATACGAATACCCATCGTGCCATCCTTCTTAGAAAAAACAGAAGCCTGCATCATACGACACAGGCTTCTGTGAAAAGAAAGAAAGAAATATAGAATATATCAGATTTATGCGCCGATGCCTACCGGGGAGAAGAAAATGTATACCGCGATAACACAGCACAGTACAACGACTGCAACAACCTTGCTGTACTTCCACGGAGTCAGGTCAACCGCCTTGACGTCTTCCTGCTCCCAAGCCTTGAGGCTCGGATTCTTTTTCTTATTATTGCTGTTCATGATTGCCATCATGATCAATTCGATCGGCCACAGAACAGCAACGGCATACAGGTAATGCATTGTGCCGCCGCCCGGATACTGCGGAGCGATAATCATAAACAGACCATAGACAACGATATGGAATACCATGATGACCTTAGCTGCATACTTCGGCAGATACTTGAAGAAGAAGCCACCGAATACAGCGGACAGAACCGGAAGACCGATCAGCATGACGAAAGAGTCAAGGAAGGTCTTCAGACCAGCCGGGAAGAAGTAAACCAGCGGGCCGACGATGGTGGTAGCAACGGCGAAGATGATACCAACATTCTTACCGACCTTTACAAGCTTATCTTCCGGAGCCTGCGGGTTGATAAATTCATGATAAATATCCATGGTAAACATGGTGTTAACCGAGTTCAATACCGAGTTGAACGAGGACAGGATCGCACCGAACATAACTGCTGCAAAGAAGCCCATCAGCGGTGCCGGAATAACCTGCGTAACCAGATGCGGATAAGCATCGTCCATCATCGTAACCTGATTGCCCTGAAGCTCAAACAGTGCATACGCAATAACGCCCGGAAGAGCAAGGAACATAAAGCCCATAATCTTCAGGAATGCGCAGTACAGAGCGCCCTTCTGTGCTTCCTTCAGGTTTTCTGCAGCGAGTACGCGCTGAATGAAGGACTGGTGTGTACACCAGGACTGGAGCCCGAGGAATACCAGGCCGGTGAATACGGTCGGCCACGGAACTTCCGGTGCCTCTGCGTTGATTCGGCCAATGGAGTTCATCTGTTCCGGATAATTGGCAACGAGATACTTCCAGCCATCGACAATGGCAAGGCCGCTGTCGCTGCCAGCCGCATGGCCCAGAACGTTCAGTGCAAAGAACGGGATCATCAGGCCGCCGATCAGAAGACCAACGCCATTTACGGTATCCGAAACGGCAACTGCCTTCAGGCCGCCGAAGATCGCATAGATCGAACCGACGACGCTGATTGCAATACAGAGAATAACAATCGACTGGAACTTGGTAACGCCCAACAGACCGGACAAGCCAAAAATATTCTCAAAGACCAGAGAGCCGGAATACAAAATAACCGGAATCTGGACAACCAGATACAGAATGATGTATGCGATACAGAACCACAGCTTGGTGGAACGGTCAAAGCGCAGACCGATCAGTTCCGGAATGGTTGTGATACCGCTCTTTAAGTAGCGCGGGGCTGCCCACAGAGCCAGAACAATCAGTGCGGTTGCGGCAAGGACCTCAAATGCCATCGGGCTCATGCCGACCGCCCAGGTCTGGCCATTGGTACCGACTAGCTGTTCGGCTGACAGGTTGGTCAGCAGAAGCGAACCGGCAATAACGAAGCCCGGAAGGCCGCGTCCTGCCAGAAAATAACCATCGGCGGTTGTCTGGTCATCGCCCTTTGTCTTCACATAGGAGATGACCGCTACCAAAATGGTAAAGCCGATAAACGTAATCAATGTTAATGCCATATCTATTTACCCTTTCAATTATTTGTAAAAGAAAGGAAAGGCAATGCTTAATTTCTCCAATTTTCTTTGCTCTCTCCAACCCAGCATTGCCTATCCATTTCCAGCAAATTATTTAGCAATGCTCCATAATTGCTTTGACCGCCGTCTTTGTATCCGTTTCCGGGAACAGCTCATAGCCAACCCTTCCGGTATAGCCACACGCTTCCAGATGACGAATGACCTTGGTGTAATTAATCTCACCCGTACCCGGCTCATGGCGTCCCGGTGCATCTGCTACATGGATATGACCAAACTGATCGCCATAGTTCGTAATGGTGTCACAGATACAGCCTTCGTTGATCTGCATATGATAGACATCATACAGCAGCTTGAGGCGCGGGGAATTGATCAAACGGCAGATTTCTGCACCCATCTGTGTGGTTGCAAGGAAGTTGCCGACATGATCGGTCGTAATATTCAGCGCTTCCAGATTCAGGTTGATTTCTTCTTTCTCAGCCAGCTTGGCGCACTCCAGAAGCATATCATACATGGAGCACAGCTTGACGGTATCCGACAGATGGTCATAATGATTGACAACAATACCGCCATCACCCAAGGCATTGGAATGAATCGTCACACTTGCCGCACCGATCTTCTTCGCTGCCGCGATCGACTGCTTCAGATAATCCAGATACGGCTGCTTGTGATCCGGATCAACGAGAGAGTAGTCCGCATCGCCATTAAAGCCAGAAATTGCAATGCCTGCTTTTTCTGCCGCCTCACGGGTTGCATCCAGATCACGGATGCGCCAGTCCCAGAATTCTACGGCTTCAAATCCGTCATCCTTGGCAGCCTGAAAGCGCTCTTCCCATGGAAGTTCCGTATATAAGGTATCGATGCAAGCGCATTTTCTCAATGCCATTTACTCTACCTCCGAAATCTTAACCGGACGGCCTTCCTTCAGAGACTTGGTTGCAGCAGCAGCCATCAGAACCGGATACAGTCCATCCTCTCCGGTAACCGGGGTCTCCTTATCGTTAATAACAGCATCTGCGAATGCCTTCATCTCTGCAACAAACGCGCCGGTATAACGGTCCCACATTACCTTATACGCCGTACCATAGGTGGTTCCCTCTGCGGTGGACAGAACTGCCGTGGACGGAATATCATTCTCATCCTGCGCACAGCCCTCCGAGCCAAAGACCTCAACTCTCTGGTCATAGCCGTATACGGCCTTGCGGGAGTTGTCGATAACGCCCAGTGCGCCGTTCTCAAACTTCAGGGTGACAATCGCCGTATCAACGTCGCCGGCCTCTCCGATGCCCGGATCTACCAGAACGGAACCGTATGCGTTGACTTCGGTAACCTCCGAGCCAGCAAGGAAGCGGACCATATCAAAGTCATGAATCATCATGTCATAGAAGATACCGCCGGAAACCTTAACATAGGATACCGGGGGCGGCTCCGGATCGCGGGAGGAAACCTTGACCAGATTTACCTTGCCAATCTTGCCTTCCTGAACCATGTCATAAACCGCACGATGGTTGTGGTCAAAACGGCGGCAGAAACCGATCTGGAGCTTTACTCCAGCATCCTTTGCTGCATTAATTGCCTCATGTACCTTGTTCAGATCATAATCGATCGGCTTCTCGCAGAAGATATTCTTCTTCGCCTTTGCAGCCTCAATAATAAACTTGGAATGCGTATCCGTTGAAGAACAGATCAGAACTGCTTCAATTTCCGGATCATTCAGAATATCTGCCGGGTCTGTGCTGACATTCGGGATGCGGCACTCTGCGGCAAATTCACGGGTTGCGTCATTTGCGAACGGATCCGCAATCGTCTTAATTTCCATCTCCGGAACGAACATGGAAATGTTCTTTGCGTGTACCTTGCCAATACGGCCAGCACCAATAATACCTACTTTCATGATGACTCTCCTTTTCTTCCAAATAAAATTTCCTAGCCCTCGGGATTCCTTTTTTCCCGTTTGCTGGTGCTATTGTATCCGGAAAATACTTGCAAAACCAGGCTTTTTCCTTTGGATTTGTGTGCGTTATTTTGGAGTTATCCCCTTTTTTCGATACGAATATTTCACAACAAAGCAGGATTCGCGCTTTTTCTTTTGCTCTCCCTCCTGCCTGGCAAAGCTTTGTGTGAAAAATCTTTGGAATGTGTCAGATCTTTAGGCATTCTTCCTCAACAGAAAAAACGGAGCAGAGTTTCCTCTGCTCCGAATAAACCATTTAATGAGACTGCTTTCGGTAATTCTGCGGTGTGACGCCGGTGACCCGTTTGAAGGTCTTACAAAAATTCCGGTAATCGCGAAAGCCGCTTCGTTCCGCGACATCCCGGATTTTATCCGAGGTATGGGACAGCAGCTCCTTCGCTGTATTGATCCGGCAGGAAAGCAGATATTCCGAAAAGGTAATCCCGGTTTCCTTGCTGAAAATATGACTCAGGTACGCCGGATTGAGATGAACCTGATCGGCCACCGTCTGTAAGGACACATCCTGCCGGTGATGCTCCTGCAAATACCGTATGGTCTGGCTGACTGCACTGCTGTAGGTATCGGGCTCCGGCAGCATTTCCTCCCGAAACGTTACATAGGCAGATTCCAATCCGCGGAATTCCGCCAGGTTGTCCGGTATGAACCGCTGCGGTATCCCAGCACGGCGATCGGTCTGCCGCAGCCATTCCTGCACCAGCCATTGCTGAGTGTGCCGGGAACGGAATTCCTCCAGGACCGTCTCCCACTGCCTGCGGATCGTCCCGCCATCCCGGCAGGCAATGTAGTCTGCAATTTCCTCACAGAACGCCGCGGCAAGCGGTGGTATCTCTTTTCCACACGCCTCCATCTGCCAGCCATAAAAGACCGCCTGCGAGACATAAAACCGTTCATTCAGTGCATCCCTTGCCTCCTGCCAGCACTGCTGTGCGCTCGACTGGAAGCTGTCCACACGGCTAGTTCCAATGCAGACTGGCACGGCAAGATACCGCTGCGCATACCGCACCGCGGCAGAAGCATACTGCTGTATTTTCTCCCTCCGCTCATAAATGCTGGGAACGCCGGCAAAATCCAGAAGGACAGCATACAGTCCCTGCTGCACATGAACGCATCGCACGGTCGGCACATTCTGACAGGCTTCCCGGCAAATCTGCGCAAAGGAAGAGTGGAACTTTTTCTGCTGCTCCATCGGCAGCATCGCCGTATGTATGTCGTAATTCAGGATACTGACCGCCATCGCCGCATGGGTGAAAAAACGGTCCTCCGGCTTGGGTTCCCCTCCGCGGAGCAGCCGGAGATAATACTCCCGCTCCTCATCCGGAGCATTAAACTGCAGTCCGCCCTTGTTGGTAGAGACAATCGACTGCTTCATCCCATCCAGCAGCGTTAATAAGCTGTCCTCCGTCAGCAGGTTTTTCAATACATACTCATGAATCCCCAGCTTCATCGCTTCCTTGACATATTCAAAATCGTCATGGCAGCTGAGCGCCACAATATCCGCGGTATTGCCCTCCTGCTTTAGCCGTCGAATCAATTCAATGCCATTCATGACCGGCATACTGATATCCGTAATGATGATATCCGGTTGGTATTCCCGAACCATCAGCAGAGCCTCTTCCCCGTCCTGCGCTGTCCCCACCAGGGTATAACCATGCTTTTCCCAATCGGTGATGCGAGACAAAAAAGTTCTGACAAGAAAATCATCATCCACCAGAAGGACTTTAATCATTCCCTTCTCCTCTCTCCGTTAAATATTTTTCCAAATATTCCGCCACATTCTCCTGCGTGATCAGCGGAGTGTCCACATAGGTGTTTTGTTCGATTTCCCCGCCATCCAGCGACTGTACGATCGTCCGGATGGTCTGGTAACCGATCTCATAACCATTCTGGCCCACCAACGCCAGGATTTTTCCTTCCTCTACACTGGACATGGCATCGCTCTGCATGTCTACGCCGATCAACGCGATATCTTCCGTACCGGTGTCCTCCAACTGCTGCATAGCGCCCAAAACCATCAGCGCACTGGTACAAAAGATCCCCTGGGCATCCGGATTTTGCTGGCAAATGGCCTCCATACATTTCATACTTTCCAAATAGCTGCTGGTCTCTGACACTTCGGTTTCACAGATCTCGATATCCGTATGCTGCTCTATATAATCCGTAAAGCCCTGCAAGCGTTCTGCATGGGTGCTCTGTTTGGGATTCCCCATAATGACAGCTACCTTCCCGCCATCCAGATACTCTTCAAACGCCATGGCAGCCACTTTTCCTATGTTGTAGTTGTCCGCGCCGATATACGGAAAATCAAATTGTTTTGCCTTTGTATCAATATAAAAGCATGGGATGTCCGCCTGCTGTGCCTGATCCAGAATATCAACCTGTTCCGAATCACAGGGCGAGACCGCAATGGCATCCGGCTTCGACGCGATGACATCTTCCAAAATGGTGTTTTGTGTGTCCACATCATTCTCATTCGCCGGCCACAGAATATTGACCGATACACCATAATCATTGGCCGCCTGCTTCAAGCCGTCTTCTACCGACATCCAATGTACCGAATCCATCGCCTTTAAAACGACACAAATCGTCTGTTTTTCTGTTATCTCCTCTGTCTTCCCGCCACACCCCGTCACCAAAAGGCTGAGCAGGAGAAACACACCGATCCACTTGCCTGCATTCCGTTTCAAATCGTATACTCCTCTGCGTCATGGGAAATCGGCAGTGTGATCACTGCACTGGCTCCCTTGCTTTCGCCAGAATAAAATTCCAGCTTTCCCTTTTCTCCATAATACAAATTCAGGCGTTCCCGCACATTGCGGACACCAATTCCACTGAACTTGCTGCGGCGTTCCCCGCTCATCAACAACGCCAAATCCTGCGCTGTGATACCGCGTCCGTTGTCCTCCACCTTGATCGCCAACCACCGATCATCCCGGAAAACACGCACGGTGATATGTCCATCCGACCGTTTTAGGTCGATTCCATGCAGAATTGCATTTTCCACCAGCGGCTGAATCAGCAGCCCCGGAATATAACAGTCCTCCACCTCCGGGAGTACATCAAAGCTTACCGTAAAGCTGTTGGCATACCGGAACATCTGCAGCTTGACATAGTTCTGTACCATGCGGATTTCCTGCTGGACCGTGATAAATGCACCACGGTCACTGGCACTCATCTGCAGCAGCTCAATAAACGCCTCCAACTGATCGGCAATCTCAGAGGAATTTTGCAGAATCGCTGCGTATTTAATCGAATTTAATGTATTATACATGAAATGCGGCGTGATCTGATATCGCAGGGCTTCAATTTCCGCCTCTTTTTTGAGCAGCTTTTCGGTAACCAATTCATCGATCAAATCCTCGACCTGCTGGATCATATTATTGAAGCCCTGTGATAATCTGCTGATTTCGTCGTCCGAATACACCTCGGCGCGGACCGATAGATCCCCCTGCCCGACCTGTGCCATGGTCTCGGTCAGATTTTTGATCGGACGCATCATACGCCGAACAAGAATCAAAATCGGAACAATGGCCAACAAGTTGAATATCAATGCCAAAAAGAAAATTTTATTTCTCGTAGAGGCAATATCTCCCGTTATGACACTGCGGTCCGCGATGCTGGTCAATTGATACTCGCTCAGCGATGCCGTTACCGACGTAATCAGGACATGCTCATCCGGCTCCGGAGCCGTTTGTCCCAATTGCTTCAAGTTCGTACCGGATGCAATCCTCCCGTCCGGTGTCGTAATATAGCTGCTGCTATCACTAAAGTCACCGTAACCCTGTAGACAGTCAAAGAAAATATCCCGCTCGTCGACATTCACGACAATATAGGCAGCCGCTTCATCACTGTCTGCATTAAAAATCGGCTTGGTATAAAGAAAACTCTGTTTCTTCAGTAATTCCGTCTCATCCGTACCGTATTTCGGGCACAGAGGGTTTTCCTGTTCCGCTGTGACCTGTTCCAGCCATGCCAAATCCTCTTCACTGCACGATTGGGCAACCAGCTCTGATTTGGTCGCTTTCAAAAGCAATTCTTTCTCCGCCAAATAACAATATATGGAGTTGATCTCACTCCCCCGATAGCTGTCTAATACGTCCAACAGTGCGCTTTCGCTGTCTTCATCATAGCTTTCTATCAGCCTCTGTACTCTTTCGTCCGAGGATACATTGACTGCGGTGTAATACGCCTCCTTCATGATATCATCGAACATACCTGCACATACTGTCAGTTTATCGGTAACAGAGGACACATAGTTTTCCTCAATTACATTCACCGAATTCGTATAAAACACCACAGAAAGTATCACAGATACAACCATGGATACCAAAAGAATGCTGCATACGATCTTTTCCTGCAATCTAAGCTTCATCATCAATCCAACCTTCTGTGGTAATATCTTTGCAGTCCGTTTGATTATAACACATCATGGCCATTCCGGTAAACCTGGAAGCGATGTATCCCTCATTTACAGGAAAACGGATTGTTGTCAGCCATCTCTTCCTTATTGTCGATGCGCTGAACATACTCGAACATCTTCCGATATCCTTCCTCCTCATCCGCGCCATACTGAACGTCGGTCGGAAAAGCTGCAACATATTTCTTCTCTTCGCTGAGACCCGCTATCGTATAATGCGGAAAACTCTCATACCTGTTATTGCTCCAGTCATACGCCGAAATTGACACAAGCAATCCACCATTTCCCGACTCATACGACGGTTCATAATAAATATTGATGGAGGTATTGTCCACAGTCTGATACATCCAGTCTCCATCCGCCGGAAGATACAGAGTAAAGTATTTGGATTCCAGACGCGCTTGTCCCTCACTGTTATAAACACCAATATCCTCCGCGATATTGTATTCGTCCCCTGTCGATGTCGCCGCTTCTGCCTCTTCCAAATCATCTGCGGAAGCATTGGACACGGATGAATCCTCGCTGTCCAACGTGCGATCGCTTAAGGCTTCTCCGCGGTCAATCTGCATTGCTTCTCCACTGTCCAGATAGATCCAATACAGATTGGTAGAATATACATAATACAGCACATCATTTTCCATCTGTCCGCTATAATAATCCGGGAGATTGTACCGCGGATCGTCCTGAATCGGAGTCTCAGTCCCGGAGTCCAGTGCATACTGATAAATTACATAATCCTCCGACTCATAATAAATGTATTCGTCGGTAACCCACACCGGGTGATATGGTGAAAGCGTATGGTCAAAAGAAATCTCTCCCAGCGAATCCTTTTCCAGTTCATACACAAAGATACTGTCATCGTCATCACCTGTCGTAATATAGGCTGTATCATTTTGGATGAAGATTTCTCCTTCACTGTCCAACTCACACAATGTCTTTCTCTCCGTTCCATCCAACGATACGCGAAGAAAATCACCATCGGAATTAAGGCAAAAAATGCCCTCTGTCGTAACCTGGAATGCCTCGATGTCCGTTTCCAGCTTTTTCTCCTCGCCTCCCGCGGTCGGTACCCGAATCAGATAAGTTCCATATGTAAAATAGATATTTCCGTCATATATTTGAAAGGCTCGACCACTCAGCTTGTGTTCGTCAATTATTGATGTTTCATGCGCACTATCCTCGAGTGGCCGACTCACAACGCCCTCACCGGTTGCTATATACATCTGATCTCCGTCTATTGCCAAGCTATAAACCTTAGTCGACAAACTCCCTTTGGATTGGAACTGATCAAGCTCCTGATTCTCATCCAACTGCGCACTGCAAAGCTGCCGGTCACTGCCCCAAAATACAACGCCATCATGAACAATCAACTCTGAGGCATCTATGACGCCAGCCTTATAATCCTTTGTCTCAACCGTTTGTGTTTCCGCCGCATCCGCTGCGCTTCCGATATCACCAGTTGATCCGCAAGCTGTAATACTCATGAATAGAACCGCACACATCAAGCTACATATCCATTTTCTCATTCCAATCCACCTCCGGCAAAACGTTCCTTTTGACAACTACTTATATTATACTTGGAACTCCGATACTTTACCAGATTATTTCACAAAATCTTTTCTGGATCTATAACAGAAACTCTAGTCATTAACACGGTCTAAAAATATCAAAAAGCAGAAAAAACCCACCGATTTTATAAAAATCGGTGGGATTTCCTGGTACGCCCGATGCGATTCGAACGCACGGCCTTCAGAGTCGGAGTCTGACGCTCTATCCAGCTGAGCTACGGGCGCGTTTGCACTACTTATTATAGCAAGTGCTTTGCATTTTGTAAAGTTTTTTCCGTTTGGAATAAAAATTTTTCTTCGACTCAATCCGCAATCTCTCGATCCGGATACAGCACAATACGGCTCGCCTGACGGGTTTCCAGCAATTCCATCGCTTCCCTGATTTCAGAAAGCTTCATTCGTGCGCTCAAAAACCGTTCCAGTCCAAGGTCTGGATTTTGCAGTATCTCAATCGCCATGGGAAATGTATTGTGTGCACAGAAAGATCCCAGTACCTGTATTTCCTTCCAAACAATGGCTGCTGGATGCAGGGACGAAATGACATTCTGATTTCCGCCAAACAGCAAGAGCTTTCCATGGAACTTTAATATGTCCACAGCGTCTTCCGGTACACTCGCGGTCCCTGCGGTATCAATTACGATATCTGCTGTGGTTCCCCACGCCTGAAGCAGTGTCTCTTTGACATCTTGTTTCGTCGGATCAATCCCTATCGTCGCTCCGCACTCTAAGGCGAGCTGACGGCGTCCTTCTGACCGCTGGCATACCGCAATCTGTTGAACGCCATACAGCTCCAACAACCGAATAAACGTCAGACCAATTGGCCCCGCACCGTATACTACAACACGGTCAGCCGGTGTCGGATTTATCTTCCTCATACCGTTGAGCACACAGGCCAAAGGTTCCGCCTGTGCAGCCAGATACGGCGGGATGCTCCGCGGAATCGGATACAAAAGATGCGCCGGCATGACTACGTATTCAGCAAATCCACCGTCACCATTTTGTCCATAGCAAATGCGCTGCTCGCACAGATTGGAAAATCCCGCACGACATGGCTCACATGTGCCACAAACCTCACTGGTATCAACCGCGACATAGTCTCCCAACTTGACGTTCGTTACCTCAGTGCCGATCGCCTCCACTTCCCCACAAAACTCATGCCCCATAATTGTACCGACTGGAATGACCTGTCCAGGCGGCACATGAAGCGCCTGTAAATCACTGCCGCAAATGCTTGCCGCCTTGACACGAAGCAAAACCTGGTTCGGTTTCCGGATTACCGGCTTTGGCATTTCTTTGACGTTCAAAACACCATTGCCTTCAAATACTGCTGCCTGCATACAAATTTCCTCCATTCTCTCCCGTTCAATCTACCAAAATAAGAAATAAGCGCGCTGCAAATTACAGCGCGCTCTCCTATTTGAGTTTCTTAGAAATGTCCGCCACCTACATAATGTGTGGTGTAATATGTACTGTTTAAGCTGGAAGTAATCACTCCGACACTGGAATTCGCTGCATGAATCATATTGCCATCGCCAATGTAGATGCCAACATGTCCAACCGATTTTCCTCCTGCCGTGCTGGAGAAGAAGACCAAATCACCCGCCTGAAGCTTTGACTTTGCAACCTTTGTACATGCTGCATACTGACTTGAAGAAGTACGCGGAATTGTTTTTCCATTCTTACCATAGATGTACTGGCAGAAACCAGAGCAGTCAAAGCTATTCGGGCCAGTTGCACCGTATACATAACGGGAACCCAACAGCTTCTTCGCCATGGAACAAACATTCGTACGGAATGTGCTGTCCGAGCTGCTTGCCGCTGTGTTATCGTCGGTCAGGCTGCCTGCATTCTGCTGAAGAGAATCAGAGCTCGAAGAACTCTTCTGCTTGGCCAAGGTAACGTATGTCTTGCGTACATAGCCCTTTTTCCCGTTTACCTTAACGCGATACCACTTGCCGTTTTTCGACGTCTTGAGAATCGTACGGGAAGTGCCCTTCTTCATGACGGTGACAACTTTACTCGATGTGCTTGCGGACTTGCGGAGGTTCACATTAACCTTTGCAGTTACTTTATTTGCTGCGAATGCAGATGTCGCAAAGATGACTGTCATGGCCACGGCCATAATCAATACTCTCCACTTTTTGCTTCGTAAGAAATGCATGTCAGGTGTTTCCTCCCATTTCCTTTTTCTCAGCCAAACGGCTGTGTAATTTCCTTGCATCTAATTTGTAATCAATTTGTAATTATATGATACACGCTTCTGTAACATTTGTCAAGGAAATTTCATCAAAAAACCTTTTTCCTCCTTCTCCTTCTGTGTCAAACACCAATTTTCGCAAACATTTCTCCACAAAACATCGTGTTTTTTCTCAATATTACCGCAGAATTATTCCTTTTGTTGAAATTCACATATTCAAAAATTTTATCCGTTTTTAATAATATCCGGCCCCGACATAGTGCGAAGCATAGTATGTGCTATTCAAATTCGAAGTGATAACACCGGACGAAGAATTCGCCGCATGAGCAATCTTATTGTCCCCGATATAAATCGCGACATGTCCCACGGAGCTTCCTCCTGCTGTGCTGGAGAAAAAGACCAAATATCCTGCTTTTAGATTAGATTTGGACACCTTTGTACAGGATGCATACTGCGACGACGATGTTCTTGGGATCGTCTTCCCGCAGTTCTTATAGATGTACTGTGTATAACCGGAGCAGTCAAAGCTATTCGGGCCGGTTGCTCCATATACATATGACTTACCGAGCAATGAAATTGCCATCGCACATACATTACTGTAAAAGTTTGTCGTGGACGTTGCGACATTTCCAGTCGTCACATAATTCTTATGGACATATCCCGTCTTGCCGTTTACCTTGACCTTATACCACTTGCCATTGGTTGAGGTGTATAGTGCGGTGCGGACGGATCCCTTTGTCATAACCGTCAGCTTTGTGCTTGACGTCGTAGCCTTCTGTCGTACATTCACATTTGATGTCGCCGTGATCTTGGTTGGTGTTGTGGTCGCATAGCTTTTATTGACATATCCTGTCTTGCCATTTACCGTGACCTTATACCAGTTACCAGAAGTCGCCCGTACGGTTCGGATCGTCCCCTTCGTCATAACCGTCAGCTTTGTGCTTGATGTCGTAGCCTTTTTTCGAACATTCACATTTGCCGTTGCCGTGATACGGGTGGCCATGGCGCTGGTTGCAAATACGCCAACAAGCAGCATCGTTACAACAACAAGTTTGAATCGTTTGCTGGATAACATTTCTGAAAACTCCTTTCCGCACAGTTTCCCCCGAATTTCTCCGCGGTCAATTTGAAATCATTTTGAAATCTTTTTGTTACCATTTTGTAATTATAATACAAGAGAACGCTCGCTTTGTCAACCGTCAACTGTGTATTATTCCCATTTTTCGTCCTATTTTCTCTTTTATCCGTTCCATTGCATAAAGAAAACGAAGCCGATTCCGGCTTCGTTTTCCCGTTATACGCAAAGAAACAATCAAAACGTTAATAGTATCCGGCTCCGACATAGTGCGAGGAGTAATACGCACTGTTCAGATTTGAAGTAATAACACCGACCGAAGAATTTGCCGCATGTGCAATCTTGTTGTTGCCGATGTAGATTGCAACATGCCCTACAGAACTGCCCCCTGCTCTACTGGAAAAGAAGACCAAATATCCTTTTTTCAGCTTGGATTTGGACACCTTTTTACAGGATGCATACTGTGCAGATGATGTCCGTGGAATCGATTTGCCACAGTATTTATAAATATATTGCGTATAACCGGAACAATCAAAGCTATTCGGGCCAGTCGCTCCCCAGACATACCGTTTGCCGAGAAGGGAATTTGCCTTGGTACATACATTGGTATAGAAGCTTGCGCTGGATGTTTCCGCGCTTCCCTTTGTCATGTAGTTCTTATTGACATATCCGGTCTTCCCGTTCATCTTGACCTTATACCACTTGCCGTTTTTCGAGGTGGCAAGTACCGTGCGGGAAGTCCCCTTCTTCATAACCGTCAACACCTTACTGGATGTCGATGCCTTCTGCCGTACATTCACATTCGCTGTTGCAGTTACTTTGGCAGCCATAGCGCTGGTTGCAAATACAACAACCAATAAGGCCGCTGTAACTGCAAGCTTGAATCGTTTGCTATGCGTCATTTTTTCTGACAGCTCCTTCCTCTCCGTTGCTGTTACATTTTCGTCTCTATTTTGAAACTGTTTTGTAACCGTTCTGTAATTATAATACGCAGAAAGCGCGCCGTTGTCAACCATCAAATGTCCATTATTTCCGTCTTTTCGGATCTTTTTCTTGTTTTTATTCCTCTTCTGCCTGCTTTTTATTCCTAATATACCTTTTTCATCCATTTTTTACTTTGATTTATAATTACCAAGTGATACACACCTTTGTAACCTTTTCCTCGAAGACAAAAGAAAAGCGAAGCCAGCAACGACTTCGCTTTTCCGTTTTACCATTCTGCTCACAGCTTCGCAAAAATTTCCCGAAGCTGCTCTTCGGTCGCCTGCAAAGACCCCTGTACCATATCGCTGGAGCCGCCGCCGCGTGCAGCACAGCTCTCCTTCAGCTTCTGATTCAGCTCCCTGGCATCCGGGCCGGCTGAGCCGACTATATAGCGGTAGCCGCTCCCATCCGAACCGACAAATACGCCGCACAGGCCGGTACAGCGCGCCGTCAACTGATTGACCAGCTCACGCTGTGCCGTCTTATCCATATCCGTTTCGAACAGGCAGACATTGGCCGTTCCCTCTGGAATCCGCTCTGCCTTTCCCACGGCAAGCTGCTTCTGGCATGCCGCCAGCTCCAGTTTGAGCTTTGTCATTTCCTCCTGCAACTTTGCCACAGCCGCTGCCGTCTTTTCCTGCTTCACGGACAGCGCCGCGCCAATCGCTTCTACCTGTTTCTGCTTCCTCTGTGCATCCGCCAGTCCGCGTGCACCACAGAGAATATGCAAACGAATGCCGGATTTGTATTTTGCCGCGCGGATAATTTTAATTTGGCCGATCTCGCCCGTCCGGGCAACCTGTGGGGCACAGCACGCACAGACATCTACACCCGGGAAGGTGACAATGCGCACTGGGCCGTCAATCTCGATCTTGCTGCGGTACTCCAGCGTCGCCAAAACCTCTGGCGCCGGATATTCGGCAATCACTTCGATATTTCGGTACACAACCTCATTGGCCCGGCGCTCAATGTCCTCGACCTGCTCGGGTGTCATCCAGCCATCCAGATCGAGTGTGACCTCATTCGCACTTAAATGGAAGCCCACATTATTGTAACCAAAGGTCGAATGAATCAGGCCGGAAAGAATATGCTCTCCCGAATGCTGCTGCATATCCGAAAAACGTTTGTCCCAGTCAATCTTACCCTGTACCGTTGTGCCTTCCGGAATCGCGGTCCGGACCATGTGGCGGATGACGTTTTCTTTATCTACCTGTGCATCACGTACCGCAATGCGCTCTTCCCCGACGAACAGCATTCCGATGTCCGCTGTCTGTCCGCCCTCTTCCGGGAAAAAACAGGTTTGATCCAGAATGACCGAAAAGCCCTTTTTCTGCGGCTCACAGGCCAATACCGTCGCAGTAAACTCCGTACGGTAGGCATCCTCATCAAATAAACGCTTGGTTGCCTGCATGGTCATACCTTCCCCTGCCGGAACATTTCCATCATATGATGGGTGATGTCGATGGGCGAATCATTGACCGGCATGGTATCACGTGTAAACCACTTGGCTTCCTTCAACTCTTCCTCCTGAATATGTACGGTGTCATCCCCATCGAGATCGGCAAAAAAGCCAACCATCAGGGAGGAGGAAAAGCCCCAAGGCTGATCCACATACGGACGAATATTCTTGATCTTCAGGCCGACCTCTTCCATCGCCTCACGTGCCGCCGTTTGCTCCAACGTCTCACCGATCTCAGTAAAGCCTGCAACCAGCGAAAAAATCGCATTGCGGCGCACGGCCGAACGGGTCAGCAGGATGCGGTCCCCATCTGTAATGGCCACGATGATAGCCGGACAGATGACCGGGAACGCCAGATGCCCACAGGCCTCACACTTCATTGCGCGCTCCTTGGTGTCCGGATGCATCGGCTTGCCGCAGACGCCACAGAAGCGGTGGGTGTTGTACCAGGTGCGCAAGTGCATCGCGGTCGAACAGGCGAGCTGCAGCTCCGGTTGGGTTTTGCCATACGAGCGGACGTTGATGCTCTGCGACTGTGCGATGAACTCCTCCGGAACTCGCGGAGCAAGGAAGCAGTGCCTGCCATCCACCGCAAATACATAGACAAAGCTGTCCTCCTTGGTAAAGGGCTGATCCTTTACCTCTGCATAGGTGTATGGCCTTCCGGTCTGCCGGCTGACCAGCAGTCCGTCTTTATCAAACGCCAGAACCAAATCCTCATCCTGCGGTACATATGAATGATAGGCATTGTCCAGTGTATGCGGAGCGATCTCCTGAATCATCATAAATTGATTCCTTCTTTCTGTCGATATCCTGGATTTGCTGTCAAACCCACTTCATTATAATAAAACAGACGGGAAAATACAAGCGTCTTCTTGCACGATCAGACCATGTGTCATTCTGTCCGATTTTATCCTGTTGTTTTTTCGAAATCCGTATTATAATAGGATAGACTTGATTTGACACGAGGTGACACTATGAGCCGCAAAGATTCCCGCAATACGAAAGGACGTATTGTCAACGCCGCCTGGGAGCTGTTTTACGAACAGGGATATGACGATACAACCATCGATGAAATCGTCGAGCGTTCGGAGACATCGAAGGGATCCTTTTATCATTATTTTGAGAGCAAAGATGCCTTGCTTTCCACACTTTCCGTCCTGTTCGACAACAAATATGACGAGCTGAAGGAAACGCTGGACCCCGCCATGAACTGTTTCGACAAGCTGATGTTCCTCAACCGGGAGCTGTTTAAAATGATTGAAAACAGTGTCCCGATCGAACTGCTCGCCCGCCTGTTCTCCTCCCAATTGATTACCGTCGGGGAACGCCATCTGCTTGACCAGAGCCGCAGCTATTACCGCCTTCTGCGCCGCCTGATTATCGAAGGGCAGAACTGCGGCGAGATTCGCAGCGACTTCTCTGTCAACGAAATCGTCAAAGCCTATGCCCTCTGTGAACGCGGCATCCTATACGATTGGTGTATCTGCGGCGGGAACTACTCGCTGTACCAGTATTCGAGTACCCTTCTCCCACCTCTTTTCCGTTCATTTACCGTCCAGCAAAATTCCTAACTATTTTTTGTTTTCTTTATTCCATTTCAAAAATTTTATGTTTCAATTCTCTTTTTCTGTGCAAGTTGGGGAAATTATAGTATGAACTTTATTCTAGTATTTAGTTCATATTCTCGTCCAACCCAAATAGGTGTACAATAACATTTGTTCATTGTGAATAAAATGTAAAGGAGATTTTTGAAATGTCATCCCAAATCTGTATTCTTCTGACGATAATTGTTTATCTGATCGGAATGCTGTATGTCGGATTCCACTTCTCCCGCCGCAACAAGACGACCGATGATTTCTATCTCGGCGGCCGCAAGCTCGGCCCGTTCGTCGTTGCGATGAGTGCAGAGGCATCCGATATGAGTTCCTGGCTGCTGATGGGTGTACCGGGCCTTGCCTATCTCTCCGGCGTCTGTGACGCCGGATGGACAGTAATTGGTCTTGCACTCGGTACTTATCTGAACTGGCTGTTTGTAGCGCGCAAGATTCGTCTGTATACGCATGCAACCCATTCCATCACACTGCCTTCGTTCTTTTCCAACCGATATGGCGACAACAAGAACATCTTGGCCGGTATCGCTGCCGTCATCATCATCATTTTCTTTATCCCGTACACGGCATCCGGCTTCGCTGCCTGCGGCAAGCTGTTTAACTCTATTTTCGGTGTGGATTATACCGTTGCGATGATTTTGTGCGCAATCGTTATCATTCTGTACTGCGCTATGGGCGGCTTTATGGCGGCCAGCACAACCGACCTCATTCAGAGTATTGTCATGTCGATTGCGCTGATTTCCATCGTCTTCTATGGTGTTCATGCCGCTGGTGGTCTGGACAATGTCATGGAGAACGCAAAATCCCTTCCGGGTTATCTTTCTCTCAGCCAGACCTATTCGGTGGAGACCGGAACGGCACAGGCATACGGCCTTCTGACTACATTTTCTATGCTTGCCTGGGGTCTGGGCTACTTTGGCATGCCGCACATCCTTCTCCGCTTTATGGCAATTGAGGACGAAAACAAGCTCAAGCTGTCCCGCCGCATCGCTACCATTTGGGTCGTCATCGCTATGGCAATTGCCATCTTCATCGGCATCATCGGAAACGCAATTTCGAAGGCTGGTATCCTCGATGTCCTGAACGGTTCGGATTCCGAGACGATCATCGTCCGCATTGCCGGTCTGATCAGCCAGCACGGTGTTCTGGCCGCGATCCTGGCCGGTATCATTCTCGCCGGTATTCTGGCCGCTACCATGTCCACCTCGGATTCCCAGCTTCTGACCGCCGCTTCCGGCGTATCCGAAAATATTTTCCACGACATTCTCCATGTTGAGCTGGACGAAAAGAAGAATCTTCTGGTCGCCCGCGCAACGCTGATCGTCATTGCCATCATTGGTGTCTTCCTCGCACGCGATCCGAACAGCTCGGTATTCCAGATCGTTTCGTTTGCCTGGGCAGGCTTCGGCGCCGCTTTCGGTCCAGTTGTTTTGCTGGCCCTGTTCTGGAAGCGCTCCAATATGTACGGCGCTCTGTGCGGCATGGTTGCCGGCGGCGCTATGATCTTCATCTGGAAGTATGGCATCGCGACGCTCGGCGGCGTATTTGCCATCTATGAGCTTCTCCCGGCGTTCCTTGTCGCTCTGGTTGTCAACGTGGTTGTCAGCCTGGTGACTCCGGCTCCGTCCAAGGAAGTCATTGACACCTTTGATGCCGTCAAGAAGATGTAACAATCCCTGTTTCGGACTTTAATTTCGAAAGGCTTCCCTCGTGGAGGCCTTTCTTTTTTATCACTTCGTGTTATAATAGGTATATTATCACTCATTCTGATCAAAGAAGGATACATCATGGAAACGATCCGACCAATTACAACTATTGACAACGTCCGGCTGTGTGACGATGGCACCGCCGTCATCATTCTCGACCAGACACAGCTTCCGAACCGCACAGTGTATCTGACCCTATCCACCGCAGAGGAGCTGTTTGACGCGATCCACACGCTGAAAGTGCGCGGTGCACCGGCCATCGGTATCTTTGCCGGGTATGCCTGCTATGTTCTGGCACAGCAAATTTCGGCCCGGCACAGGGACGAGTTCCTGTCGCAGCTTGAAAAGCAGGCGGACTACCTCAACCGTTCGCGCCCAACGGCAGTCAATCTGAGCTGGGCACTGGACCGTATGATGCAGACGGCACGAAAGGCAGAGGACATCCCGCAGGCACTGGAACGGCTGCGAGAAGAGTGCCTTTCCATCCATCAGGAGGATATCGACATGTGCCGCCGTATCTCCGAATACGGTCTGTCGCTCATCCGGGACGGCGACGGCATTCTGACGCACTGCAACGCGGGTCCGCTCGCCACCTCACGCTATGGCACCGGTCTCGGGCCGTTATTTCTCGGCAGGGAACGCGGTATGAACTTCCATGTCTATTCCGATGAGACCCGCCCGTTGCTTCAGGGCGCACGCCTGACCTCCTATGAGCTGGCGAAGGCCGGGATCGATGTCACATTGATCTGCGACAACATGGCGAGTATCGTCATGAAAAACGGTTGGATCAACGCCTGCTTTGTCGGCTGTGACCGCGTGGCGGCCAATGGAGATACGGCAAACAAAATCGGCACCAGCGGCGTTGCGATTTTGGCCAAGCATTATGGGATTCCGTTTTATGTCCTCGGCCCGACCTCGACCATCGATCTCTCCTGTCCCACCGGTACGGATATCCCGATCGAGCTGCGCGACCCGGACGAAATCCGGGAAAAATTCTATCAGGAACCGATGGCTCTTCCGGAGGTCAAGTGCTATAATCCGGCGTTTGATGTCACCGACCACAGTCTGATCTCCGGGATCGTAACCGAATACGGCATCTGCCGTGCACCGTATACCGAAAGCCTTCGCGCCATTTTTGCGAAAAAGAAGGAGGAAAACCGATGAATACCCGTTTTTATAACGCCCGTATCCTTACGATGACCGGCGATCTCTCCCCTATCTGGGGCGAAGTCTGGATCGAAGGCAACACCATCACGTATGTCGGCGACAGCAAGCCCTCCGACATCCATTGGGATCGTGAAATCAATCTGAATGGCAATCTGCTCCTGCCGGGCTTTACCAATGCACACACGCATTCCGGTATGACCTTCCTGCGCTCTTTCGCCGATGATTTGCCACTGCAGGATTGGCTGACCACGCAGATCTTTCCTATGGAGGCCAAGCTGAAGCCGGAACACATCTATGTACTGTCCAAGCTGGCCATTCTGGAGTACCTGACCAGCGGCATCACCGCAAACTTTGACATGTATCTGACACCGGATTCCATCGTGCAGGCCTCTGTGGATTGCGGCTATCGCACGGTGCTCACCGGTGCCGTCAATGATTTCAGCCAGTCGGTGGAGCTGGTGGACAAATGGTATCAGACATACAACGGCTATCACGAATTGATCTCCTTTGAGCTGGGCTTCCATGCAGAATATACCACTTCCCGCGACCGGTTAGAGGGGATTGCAGCTCTGGCAAAGAAATATCAGGCACCGGTCTATACCCACAATTCGGAGACCGTCCACGAGGTACAGCAGTGCATCGACCGGACCGGCATGACGCCGACTGTCTATCTGGATTCCCTCGGTATGTTTGACTGTGGCGGCGGCGGATATCACTGCGTGCATATGTCCGACGAGGATCTGTCCATCTGCCGGGAAAAGAACATCTCGATCATTACCAATCCGGCATCGAATTTAAAGCTTGCCAGCGGCATTGCGCCAATTTCCGAGATCCTGTCCCGCGGCATCAATCTTGCCATCGGAACCGACGGTCCGGCCAGCAACAATTGTCTGGATATGTTCCGCGAGATGTTCCTTGTCACCGGTCTGGCCAAGGTCCGGGAGAACGATGCCTCCGCCGTCAGCGCCTACGATGTTCTGAAAATGGCGACCATTGGCGGCGCCAAGGCCATGCGTCTGGATCGCTGCGGCACAATTGCAAAAGGCAAGCTGGCGGACCTGATTGTACTGGATCTCAACCAGCCAAACATGCAGCCGCTCAGCAACATCGCCAAAAACATCGTCTACAGCGGCAGCAAGCAAAATGTTGTCCTGACGATGGTCAACGGCCGCATTCTCTACGAGCATGGCCAGTTTGACATCGGCTGCGATCCGCAGGAAATTTATGCGTCGGCCCAAAGCATCCTTCGGGAATTTACCATGTAAATACGCTTTCCCCTCTGCTTCCTTTCTGAGGCAGAGGGATTTTTACGCCCTTCGCGTAGGGGATTGGGCGATAAACACTGCGTTTCCCCGTATTTTTTCCTCCTTTTATCAAAATTTATACAGATTTTTTATTTATTTTGCCGATAGATATGGAGTTTTGAACAGTGACAACCCGGTCTGCGGAGGACTATAATACAAAGGAAAGAAAGCGAACTCAAAGGAGAGGATTCCAATGAAAAACAGAGAACAGCTCCAATGCTGGATCCACCATGCCGCAGCGGTAACCGGTGGCTATCTTGGAATTTATGCCATCCTATGCCGTGGTGATTTTCTTGGAAATGCACAGACTGCCAATCTGATCTACCTGGTTCACAGCCTGCTCGGCCGTGATCTGGTGGATGTCGGCCTGCGTGTCATTGCCGTTCTTTTATATATGGCGGGCATTGCACTCACGGTGTATGTCTCCAAAAAGTGGCACGGAAATCTGCACATTCTTTCCCTCTGCGTTACGATCGTCGCGATCTTTATTCTCGGCTTCTTCCCGGAAGAGATGAATGTTGTCGTCGGACTCTTCCCGATCTTCTTTGCGATGGCTGTACAGTGGAACTCTTTCCCCGGGGCGTATGGTTACGTTTCCTCTTCGATTTTCTCGACGAACAACGTCCGCCAGGTTGCCATTGCGCTGACGGAGTATACCATTACGCACGACAAAAAAATGCTGCACAAAGCGAAATTTTTCGCCGGAACACTTCTTTGTTTCCACCTCGGTGTCGCCTTTTCCATCGTCATGCATCACTTCTTCGGCGTACACAGCGTGTGGTTCTGCTACATTCCGCTGCTGCTCTCCGGCAGCCTGATTGTGTATGAAACCTGCACCGACCGCACCGCGGCACGGGTCACACGGACACAAAAACACGCGGCATTGAGCAAGTAAAAAATATAAGCCACAGGGTTTTCCCTGTGGCTTTTTCTTATCCCACGTCCTCTTGCAGTGTAGTCAGCACAATGTCCCGCACCTTATCCGGCAGGGCATTCTGCTCCTCCCGTGTCATCCCAACCGTTGGGATGGGCGGATGAATCGTGACATATACTGTCCCCGGATGAATACGCATCCGCTGTTCAAACAGACGATACGAGCCGTCGATCGTAACCGGGACAATGGGCGCCCTTGCTTTGGTTGCGATCTTAAAGGCGCCGCCCTTAAATTCTCCTGCCGGACCGCCCTTGCTCCGTGTCCCTTCCGGGAAGATGGTAATCGACTTGCCACTCTTGACCATCTTGGCTCCGTCCATCAGAGCACGGACACTCTGCTTGACGTCACTGCGGTCAAGGAAGATGCAATCGAGCAGTGTCATCCACAGATGAACCCCCGGCACCTTGGCCAGCTCTATTTTTGCCATCAGAGAGCGGGGCTTTCCAACATATCCGAGCATAATTGGAATATCAAAATCGCTCTGATGGTTGGCAATATAAACCGCCGGTTCCTCCGGAATATTTTCCTCTCCCCGGAGAATCACCTTGCCGCCTGCGATTTTGATGATCCGAATCGCCCACCGGTGCACGACCCGTTCAATGATTTCTGCCGCCTGCTCTTCCCTTCCGCTTTTGCGCAAGTGTTTGCAGTACAATGCCGTTGGACACACTACAATCAAATAAAGGATCAAATACAACAGCCACAGGCCAGTTCGCAATAAATTCATATCTATTTTCCCTTCTCGATTTTTTCTTTTTCCGCCATCTGCCGAATCACGGCATAGCGCTCACATAGCTGCTCCAGTGACACCGCACAATTCGCCGGTGAGGTAGACGGCAGTGTCACAGCCTCCCGTCCACAGGCGGGAAGACAATACCGACGATACAGCGCCCCCGCCTTTGTGCCGGTAGTGAAAATCCCCTGAATCGGCGCACGGGTCAAAATGAAATTCATATCATTCGGCACAGGATTGCGGATGGACGCATCCGATGCGCCCTGAATGTCACAACTCTCCAACACATCCCACAGTGCAATATGATGCTCGGTCAGGAACCGCTTCTGCGCCTCAATATCACCGACCAGCGAAGGCAATCCATACAGCGCCGGAAGCACCTTCCAAAAGCGATTCTGGCGGTGGGCGTAATAGAAGCCATCCTCCCGCGATTTCGGTGACGGCATGGTTCCCAGCACCAGCACGCGGGACTGTTCGTCAAACCACGGACCAAAGGTATGTGTCACATGTGTCATGACCGCTGTCCCTCCAAATGCTCCTCATCCAATTCCACCTTATGCCGCATCACCGATTCCATCGCCAGCATGTCCTGCTCCTTGACAAGCGTCACAAGCGTGTCACCCGCACGCAAGCGCAAGTCGCCGCGCGGAATCAGGTCTTCTTCCCCACGGGTTACCGAGATCACCAGGCACCAGCGCGAGGGAAGACAGAGATTGCGGATTCGACATCCATCGGCTTCGCTTCCGGCCTCAACCACACAGGTCAATATGGTATTCTTTCCGCTTCTTCCCTTCTCCACCTTGACGTTTTTATTGAGCAATAAGCGTTCTGTCAGACTCTCATAGACCGGTTTGCTGCCCAGCAGATCCGCAACAATATAGGCAACCAGCGAAGCGGTCGCCAGGGAGAGCAGATGGCTGAACGAGCCGGTCATTTCCGAAATCAACACCACACCGGTTACCGGCGCGCGGACAATCGACGAGAACAGCGCTGCCATCGAAATAATAATCACATTAAACAGAAATTCATCCTGCAACATGCCATGACTGACCAGAATCACGCCGTATGCACTGCCGATATAAGCACCCAGCACGAGCAGCGGAAAGAAAATACCACCCGGTGCTCCGGAGCCAAAGCTGACCATGGAATACAAAAACTTGACAATCAGCAGGGCAAGAATACCTCCCAGTACCAATTGTCCGTCATATAACTCTACGATCATCTCATGTCCGCCGCCCAATACCACCGGCATGGTAAAGCCGAGGACACCAGCGCAAAGAAATGGAATCGTCAGCTTCCCCCAATCCGGAAGGAAGTTCAGTTTCTTATACGCGGTCTGGGAAGCCAGCAATACTTTATTATACAGTACCCCGAGTAAACCGCACAACAAACCCAGCACAAGGATCACCGGATAATAGTGCAGTGGGATCATGCCCTCTACGGGAAACGAGAACACCGGTTCCATACCAAAAATGCCGTTGGCAATATAATCCGCGATCAGAGCCGCTGACATACAGGACAGCATAATCATCGCGGAAAAGTTCTTATGAACCTCCTCCAAAGCGAACATGACTCCCGCCATCGGCGCATTAAATGCCGCCGCCAAGCCGGCCGATGCACCGCAGGTAATCAAAAAATGTTCCTCCAGACGAAAGCGCTTCAGAAGCTTGGACACCCCCTTGCCGGCCATGCCGCCCAATTGGATCGAGGGGCCTTCGCGGCCAAGGGACAATCCGCCGACAATGCACAGAAACCCACCGACGACCTTCGCCGAAATGACCTTCCACCAATTGGGACGGATGTATCCTACGATCTCTGCCTCCACCTGTGGGATGCCGGAGCCGGAAATCATCGGTTCCCAACGGTTCAGACGGGCAACCAGATACGCCATCAGCACCAACAGGACAAACCAGCCGGCCATCCGCAGACCGTTTCCCTGACAGAAATGCAAAACAGCATTTCTCCATTCGTCCGCCTTCCCCAAGGCAAAACGATACAAAACAGAAACCAGGCCGGCTGCAATTCCAACCAAAATTCCTTCCACCAGCATAATGGTCCGCATGGAATCATAGCGGTCGACCATCTGTCGAATCCGCATATGAGACTGCTCTTTCATGATACTACTCCTTTTATCTGTGTGATCGATCGAATGAATCCGGATGTATGCTTTCCGATTCTATTATTTTACCGCTGAAATTTTTATTTGTACATAGCTTTTTTACAAACTGTCTCTTTCTTTTTTGCAAAAAACAGGTATACTATAGTTATCGAATTTCACAATGTACCCTTTCTGGAGGTAACGATTTATGAATACAAACGACTATCAACCCTATGGCGCATATTCCGGGGCAAGGACAACCCTCTCCGGCTACGCCGCAAAAACCTTTGGTTGGATGTTTCTTGGCCTTCTGACAACATTCTTTGTGTCTATGGCCACTCTGATGACCGGCGCAATTTACTACACTGCCACCGGTTATACACCGTTCGTTCTGGCGCTGGCGGAACTCGCGGTGGTCATCTGGCTCTCCGCCCGTATCCACACCCTGAGTATCGGCGCCGCACGCGGACTGTTCTTCGGCTACGCTGTTCTCAATGGACTCACGTTCAGTTCTCTGTTTGTCGTCTACTCCCTCGGGACACTCGTCTTCGTCTTCGGCATGACCGCGCTGTACTTTGGCATTATGGCTCTGTATGCATTCTTTACCAAGGCTGATCTGACCCGCATCCGTCCCGTCCTGATCGGTGGATTGATCACACTGCTGGTTCTGACACTGCTGTCCATGTTTATCAATCTGTCCAGCCTCACAACCGGAATCTGTATCCTCGGTGTTGTCATCTTCGTTGCGTTTACCGCTTATGACACACAGAAGATCCGCCAGAATTATTTCTACTTCCAGAGGAATCCGGCTATGCTGGAAAAGGCTTCGATCATCAGCGCGCTGCAGCTCTATCTGGACTTTATCAATCTGTTCCTGTATCTGCTCCGCCTGTTCGGACGTCGCAGCAACTGAAAATACAACGTTACCGCCGCAGATTATTCTGCGGCGGTCTTCACTTGGAAGCATCAAAGGACAAACCTGAGTTCATACCCGCTTATCCTCACAAAGAGGACGTCAAAACACTTTACATAAAGCTGGATTTATAACTTGTATTTCCCTGAGAAAAAAGCAAGGTGTGTCATCACACCCTGCTTTTTATTTCACCAAATCTTCCATCGACATCTGCGACCGGATATCCATATGGTCATACGCCAGCGCTGTCACACAGCGCCCGCGCGGGGTACGGTTTAGGAAGCCAATCTGCATCAGATATGGCTCATAGACATCCTCAATCGTAACGGCCTCTTCTCCAATGGTCGCCGCTAAGGTATCCAGCCCCACCGGGCCACCATCAAAGTTCTGGATAATACTTCGCAGCAGACGATGGTCAATCGCATCCAGTCCTAACTCGTCGATCTCCTGCGCTTTGAGCGCCGCATCCGCTGCCTCACGGGTGATGACGCCGTCAAAACGCACCTGTGCAAAATCGCGCACACGGCGCAGCAGACGGTTCGCAATGCGCGGCGTTCCCCGGGAGCGCCGTGCGATCTCATACGTTCCCTCCGGCACCGCCGGAACCTGGAGAATCCCCGCCGAACGGCTGACGATCTGCTGCAGCTCCTCCGGTGAATAGAGTTCCAACCGAAGCAGCACACCGAATCGGTCACGGAGCGGTGAGGTCATTTGCCCGGCGCGGGTTGTGGCGCCAATCAGCGTAAATTTCGGCAAATCCAACCGGATCGACCGCGCCGCCGGTCCTTTCCCGATGATAATATCCAACGCATAATCCTCCATCGCCGGATAGAGGATTTCCTCAACACTGCGGTTTAAACGATGAATTTCATCGATAAACAGAATGTCATTTTCATTCAGATTGGTCAGCAGCGCCGCCAGATCGCCGGCCTTTTCAATCGCCGGTCCACTGGTCACACGGATGTTGACCCCCATTTCATTGGCAATAATATTGGCCAGCGTCGTCTTGCCCAGTCCCGGCGGGCCGTACAGCAGGACATGATCCAACGGTTCCCCGCGCAACTTGGCCGCTTCAATATAAATCGACAGGTTTTCCTTCGCCTTGCTCTGCCCGACGTATTCCCCCATGCTTTTCGGCCGGAGAGAAAACTCATTTTCATCCTCCGGCATTTGGGTGGTCGATACGATGCGGTCGGAAAAGTCGTCGTCAAATTCGATGCTCATACCGATGCTCCTTCCGGTTTACTGTGCCGCCAGCTTTTTCAGGCAGGCGCGAATGATCTCTTCGGCTGTCGCATTGTCGATCGCGAGGCCATCCATCGCGTTCATCGCCTCGCTCTGCGAATAACCGAGCACCATGAGGGCGGAAACTGCCTCGCTGACCGCTGCTGTACTGTCCGCCATGACCGGTACCACCGCCGGGATGCTCGCAAACGCCCCCTTGTCCTGCTCCTTTGCCAGCTTGTCCTTTAATTCCAGACAAATGCGCTGCGCAATCTTTTTCCCGACCCCGGGTGCCCGCGTGAGCAGCTTCGCATCTCCGGTTATGATGGAAAGTGCCACCTGGCTTGTGGGCGCTGTGCTCAAAATCGCCAGCGCCGCCTTCGGGCCAACCCCGGAAACACTCAGCAGCAGCTTAAAACAGTTCAGCTCTTCCTGATCGGCGAAGCCATATAAATCAAAAATGCTCTCGCCGACATTGAGATAGGTGTACAACCTGGCTTTTTTCCCAACCGTCAGCGCTGCACAGGTCGTCTGGGAGGTATTACAGGCATACCCTACCCCGGCGCAGTCGATGACCGCAAGTCCCGGCTGCATAACGGCAACGGTTCCTTCAACATAGTAAAACACAAAATTTCCTCCTGTGCGGATTAACGAAAATGTGAGGACGCGGTATGGGCATGACAAATTGCCAACGCCAATGCATCCGCCGCGTCATCCGGCCGCGGCATGCGCGGCAGCTTCAAAATCGAACGGGTCATCTCCATGACCTGTTTTTTCTCCGCTTTTCCATAACCGACCACTGCCTGCTTGACCTGTGCCGGTGTGTATTCCTCCGGCGCGATCCCCCGCTCGGCACATGCAAGCAGAATCACACCGCGCGCATGACCGACCTGTATTCCGGTCGTAATGTTCGTATTGAAAAACAGCTCTTCCACCGCGACTGCATCGGGATGGAAACTGTCCAGCAGGGTCAGCATATCCTCGTGAATTTCCTTGAGACGCAAATAGAGCGGTACCCCGGCGGGCGTCGTGATCGCACCGTGCCGGATATGGGTAAAACGGGATTTTTCATACCGGACCACTCCATAACCAACCGTGGCATAGCCCGGATCAATTCCCAAAATAATCATGTTCCGCCTCTCTTTTCTCAAGATTAATCAAACTAGACTTAGTATACCACGAAATTTTGTTCGACTCAAGTGGCTTTCTCGTGCATCCGCTGGCGGCCGCAGTTTCCCACAAACAGAATAATCCCAATCACCAACAGTGCAAGATTGGTTCCTGTCCGGCACCAGACGTAAAATCCCAGTGCAATCAATCCGGCGGATTCCGCCAGAGAAACCCAGCACAGAAAATCATAGCCGCGCAGTCCGGCCGGAGACAAACAGAGCAGGTAGGCCACAATACATCCGCCGTCCAGTGGAAGGACCGGAAGGCAGTTGAACAGGGAAAGGAGCAAATTGACTCCGGCAAAGGAAAGATTTCCCCATCCGGCAGAAACAATCGCCGCCGCAAAACCGGCAAGTGGTCCGGCGGCGGCAATGGCAATGTCGCACCAATACCCTCGCGGATGATGCACCTGCATACACGCACCCGCAGCGTATAGGACCAACTGATCGATCCGCCCTCCCGCCAGAAAAACAGCGGCAGCATGACCCATCTCATGAATCCCTGCCGCCAATACAAACTGCCACAGATAACCGTCCGCATCCAACAGACAGGTGACGGTCCAGAATACAAAAAAAGACGGATGAATGTGCAGCCACTCATTCCTCCGCATCGGATCGTTCCAATTCTGACGAAGAAGAAACCGAAACTGCATCTTCCTCTCCTGTGGTCAGCAGTCCGGAAAACACCTCCGTGACCTCCGAAAATTCCCGCTGCTGCACACTCCATCCGGCTGCCTCCACCGCTGGCCCGACTGAAATCGCAGGCAAGCCCTGCCCCAGTGCGGTTCCCCGCACTGTCTGCACCACCGCAGAAATTCCAAAACAAATCGCAAATACCGCGGCAATCCGGCACAATTCCTTTTGCATCCAATCCACCCCTCTGTCATGGTATGCAAAAGGAATGCGGTTATGCAAAAACTACCGGATCGTTTCGATCCGGCAGTGCAATGTCTTCTATTTTTGCAGCAGGGTCATCGCATTCAGGAAAGATTGAATGTCCGAAAACTCCTGATACACCGAGGCAAAGCGAATATACGCAACCTCATCCACGTCCTTGAGCTGATTCAGTACCATTTCCCCGATGACGGAAGACGGAACCTCCTGCTCCATCTTGGAGGCCAGCGACAGTTCAATGGCCCGAATGACCCCCTCCATCTGCGCGCGGGTGACCGGACGCTTTTTACAGGCATTCATCAGACCGCACAGCAGCTTTTCCCGGTCAAATGGCTGACGGGAGCCGTCCTTCTTGATGACCATCAGCGGTGCATACTCAATTGTTTCATACGTGGTAAACCGTCGGCCACAGCTGACGCATTCCCGCCGGCGGCGAATGCTGGTTCCATCCGGTGTCGGTCTGGAATCAATGACTCTGCTTTCTGTATGACGGCAGACTGGACATTTCATGTCATTTTCCCTCTTTTGCTGAAAAATACATTTTTATACTTTCTATTTCTAGTATAACACAAAAAATGCTATTTGAAAACCGGTTCAGACGGATTCCAAATAGATTCGCGCCTCTTCCAGTTCCTGCGGCCTTGTGTAATCGGTTTGATAGACTTCCACAATCGCATGACCGGTATAGCCCCGTGATTGCACCGCCTCAAACAGAGCCGGGAAATCACAGCTCCCCTGTCCGGGCAG
Source organism: Eubacteriales bacterium (assembly GCA_030539335.1). GTDB lineage: Bacteria > Bacillota > Clostridia > Oscillospirales > Butyricicoccaceae > Butyricicoccus_A. The sequence goes on from JAUNSG010000007.1 coordinate 59,160, forward strand.
CAGACAATCGGTCTGTCCATTGTAATCACTCACATGAAGATTGACGATGCGGTCGCCAATCGCCTCGACATAATCCTTCCACGTATAGCCGGCACGAATTGCCTGTTTGGTATCCAGTGTAAACGCCAGCTCCGGGACATTGTCATACAATCCGCGCAGGAACGCTGGATCCGCCGATTTGCACCAGGATACGTTTTCCTGCGTGAACTGAATACCAGATTCCCGTGCGATACGGCACAGTTCGGCATACGTGCCAAATCGAGCCGCTTCCGGGCTGCTTCGCGGCAGCCCGCGCGCCCGCAGCAGCTCGCCATGAAACGTAAAATACGTTGCACCAAGCATCGCAGCAGCCTCAAAGTACCGGCGATATTGTTCCAATCCATCCCGTGTCCGGCGCGGGTAGTCCGAAAACAGCAGATGACCTTCCATCGCAGAGGTATACGGATGCAGGGAAACAACCTGAATCCCCAAATCATCCAACTGCCGGCGGCGTTCCCGGCAAAATTCCGGTTCATATTCACTGTCTGCATTCACAAACAGTTCCACACGACGGTATCCCAGCTCCGCCGCAAGTGCAATTCCTTCCTCAAGCAGCATCGGATAAAACGATGCCGTTGAAATTCCTATCTTCAATCCGCTTCCGCCTCCTTTGCCAGATCACGCAGCACCTCACCCGCCAAAATCAGTCCCGCAACCGACGGAACAAAGGCCAAACTGCCGGGGGAACCCTTCTTTGCCGCACCTGGACGCTGAGCCACACAGTCATTTGGAACTTCTGTTTTCGACGCAACCGGCTGTTCTGTGGAATAGACGACCTTCACACCACGGATCCCTTCCTTCTTGAGTTCCCGCCGCATGACACGTGCCAGCGGATCGACCGACGTCCTGGAAATATCGGCGACCTCAAACTTCGTCGGATCAACCTTGTTTCCCGCCCCCATCGAACAGAGGATAGGCACCCCTGCCCGCTTCGCCCGGCGCACCAGCTCCAGCTTGGCAGAGACGGTATCGACAGCATCCACAATATAATCATATACCGATAGATCAATGCTATCCGCATTCTCCGGCAAATAAAACAAATTATGTACGGTAACCTTCGCCGCCGGGTTGATATCCAAAACCCGTTCCCGCATGACCTCGGTCTTTTTCTTTCCCAGCGTTGAATGGAGGGCAATCAATTGACGATTCAAATTGGAGACAGCCACCGTATCGTCATCAAACAAGTCCAGCGCCCCGATGCCGCTGCGCGCGAGAGCCTCCACGGTGTAACTGCCCACACCACCGAGGCCAAACACAGCCACTCTCGCCCTGGAAAACCGCTGCATCGCCTGTGTTCCCAAAACAGCCTCTGTCCGCACAAATTGATCCTGCATCTGTATCTTCTCCCTGTTGTTTTTCATGCAGGCTTTTGGTACCCCTCAAAAGCCCTATCATTTTCTTTAACCATACCATCCGGAACAAAATTTTACAAGCGCATCCGATCGGGTTTCCGGAAAATCTTACTCAGACAATCCGTCCCACACAAAAAACGGGAAACCCTTCGGCTTCCCGTTTTGCGCTTATGATCCGGAATACTCCGAAATCTCCGTTCCCACCGCCGCAACGATGCGGTCATGAATTTCATCATAGTCGCTCAGCTCTTCGCCGCCATTGAGCGCTGGATCAAGCGGAATTGTGTAATAGTACTTCCCGTTGTACTTTGTCTTGGTAAAACACGAAATATAGGAGTTTTCCGCAAGGACGACATTCCCCTGTTCATCACGCTGCAGTCGGATGCGCAGAATAACCGAATCGCGGTTGCCATCAATCTGATTCACGCTGGCCTGGAAATCTCCGAGGGAATAGAAGCAGGGCACCTTACGTCCATCCTCCGCCGTCAGCTCGGTATACTGCTGCAGCAGATGACAATGCGAACCGACAATGTAATCCACACCGAGATTCGCCAGCTCCTGGGCATCTTCCTTCTGTGATTCGCGGATATCGCTCATATTCTTGACGCCCCAATGCATATAAACGACAACATATTCCGCGCCGGCCTGACGAAGCTGTGCAATGTCCTGCTTTGCCTTTTCTTCGTCATAGTAATTCAGGACGGTATCCACATCCTCCGAAGCCCAATCCTCGTCTTTTCCGTTAAAGCCGGTTTCCTTAGACAAATAAGACAGATAGCCCACTTTAATGCCATCGACATCCATCAGCATATACCGCGGATCTTCGCTGTCCTTGAAGACGCCCGTCCGCGCCAGCTTGTAACGCTCCACCTGTTCGATGGTATCAAAGACACCTTCCTTGCCGGCATCACAGTTGTGATTGTTGGACATCACGACACCGTCAAATCCGGCATACCGCACCGCATCCAGATAGCGGCTCGGCGCATTGCAGTTCGCCATGTTCTCGATATAACCTTCCTCGTGCATGTAGGGCCAGGCAGAGGAGAGTACGGTCTCCAAGTTTCCGATCGCCAGATCGGCGCTCTCAATAATGGATTTGACTCCATCAAAGCTCTCATTAAAATTGTAATTTCCGGTATCGTACCCCTGCTTGGCCTGCTGTGCGCCGGTACACATCATGTCACCGACCATCATGATCACGGCGTCATTGTCCTGCTTGGCCTTTGCATTGCTCCACACGCCGTTCTCATCCTGGGCATAATCCGAAACAATCGCACTCAGGGCCTCCAGCGGCTGACGGTCCACCGTAACCGTACAGGTCTTGGTCTCATCGGTCAGCTTGCTGTAGCAGGAAATTTCACAGGTTCCGGCTGCGGCAGCATAAATCGTACCGCTGATGGAAATGGATGCAACCGAATCGTCGGAAGATGACCAGACCAGCGAGTCTGCCTCTCCCCATCCGATATAGGCATCCATTGTCCGCGTTGTCCCGGAACGCATATAAATCTTTTTCGGACGCAGAACCAGCTTCTCACTGTACGAGGCCTCCACCGGGTCACTGTATTTACTATAAATTTTTTCTCCGTTTTCCGTCAGCCGATAGCTGCGGATCTTATAATACACACTCTTTTTCTTGTGATTAAAATCCTGATCCACATAGGTATAAATCGCCCGCTCCGGAAGATCCTCCAGCAGAGTATATTCGCCGTCCTCCTCATAGGAGCGGAACACCTCATACCCTTCGGTATCCGACGGCTTCTTCCAGTAAAACTCAATGCCTTTGTCGGTGATGCTGGAAATTTTCGTTCCATAGGGCGTCGTCGGAAGTGTCAGCTCTGCACACGAAATCTTCTTACTGTTGTACTCGTCGGAATCCGCCAGAGAAACAATGGCATATACATTTTTCCGGTCGGTCTGCGTGTGCCTGTCAATATACGTTGTCGAGGTACAGACATCTTCACTCAGGCGGTCCCAGCCGCCCTCCTCGGTCTGTCGATAGACCAGGTAACCTCTGGCCCCCTCGACCGGCGTCCATGTCAGCTGTGCCGCTGCATCTTCTTCCGCCAGACAACTGACCTGGACATCACTTGGCCACGACAAACGAACGGTCAGATGAAGCTGCTCCACCAGCTCTGAGCCGTCTCCGGTCGTCACTGTGATATCCACCTCACCCAGACTGACACCAGTTACAATGCCATTCGCATCCACCGTTGCCACGGATGGATCGGATGAAGTAAAGGTAAACTGCGGATCGGTTGCGTTCGCCGGCGAAACCTGCGGCGTAACAGTCACCTGATGTCCGATCGATACCTTATTCGTTGTTGATTCACAGGTCAGTTCCATTGACTCTGCTGCTACAAACGGTTCATTCTGCGTCTGTTCATCCTCCTGCGACGCTTCCACCGCACTGCCAATCGCTGCACTCCCTGTATTTTGTTCTACGGTAATACCCTGCGACGCACAGCCGCAAAGAACGCTGGCCGATAATACCCAAATGCAGCCATTGCGCATAATGGTTTCCCAAAATTTGCGATCCAAATCCTTTGACCTCCACCGCATATACTTGTGCGATGCACATACAAGATTTATGATATCATATTCGACATTTTTCTGCAAGATATTCTTCCAATTTCTCAAAAAAATCTCTGTTTTTCAGACAAAAAAGCAGTCTGCGAACAGACTGCTTTTTTCCAGTTTATCTCTCATTCTCCATCATTCCCGACGCGGGCAAAAGCATACTGCCGTGATGCCCACATGCAAAACACCAAAAAGGATACAGGGAAGAACTACCAGAGAATTATTCAAGCACTGTGCCGCCGCAATCAAATACAGCGGCTTCATCAGAGCGATTCCGAAAATCAGGGAAACAGGGCTTGCCTTCCCCTGAAAATACTGCATCCATGCCATGTAATAAAGAAGCAAAAACACGATCGCCACAATCAGCCAGCTGTTCATCTGGAGCATATCGCCTTTCTCACGATGCACAGCAAACAGCAGGATCACCGCTGTGACGATCTGAAATACCCGCCTTGCAATATTAACCCATTTGTTCTTCGCATAGTTGTATTTCCAGATGTCCTTCTGCGGCGGATTCGCCATCCGAACAACAGTTGGCAGCAATTGCAGCACCCAAACAATAAAAGCGGTCACGGAAAACCGCAAAATATACTGGCTCATTCTCTCGTCCCACCTTATACTTAATCCCCACGGCCGAAATCGACATTCTTATTATAGCATATGGTGAAAAAAAAGTATATGGATGTCCGAAGAAAATCCGACAAAAGCCGACACGGCTCCTTTGCCTCACGCTCCATCCGGGCGCGCAAAGTACGCACACAAGGCCTTTTGGCTGTTGACACAGGTTTTTGGGTCACTGCAGATCACACGCTCATAGGAGCCATCGTGTTTCATCCGCCACGACTGCTGGTTATCCGCCTCCAAGGTCTCCAAAATATGAAGGAGCTGCTGACGGATTGCCGGGGACTTTGGCTGTGCAAAAATCTCAACCCGGCGCTGCGTATTGCGGTTGAGCAGATCCCCGGAGCCCAGATAGATCTCCTGGCGTTCCCCCTCTCCAAAAACATAGAGCCGGGAGTGCTCCAGATACCGTCCAAGCAAAGCCCGTATGGTAATCCGTTCCGTGTACCCTTTCACTCCAGGGCGCAGACAGCAGATACCGCGGATATACAGATGGATTTCTACCCCTGCCTGCGACGCTTTGACCAGTTTTTCCATAATGCCGATGTCATTCATCGCGTTGACCTTCATCGCAATGTAGCCGCGGCCGCCCTTCTTCTGTATGTCAATCTCCCGTTCGATCAACTCCATGACCTTTGTGCGGAAGCAATGGGGCGCAGCCCACAGAGCGCGGGTCTGTTCAACTGTCTCTCCCATACTGAGGCTGTTGAACACGTCCGATGCATCCCGGCCTACCGCAGAATCGTTGGTGATAAAACAGAGGTCGGTATACTGCTCCGACGTTTTCTCATTGTAGTTTCCGGTGCCGATCTGTGTGGTATAACCGACCTCACCGCGCTCGTTTTTCCGTGTAATCAAGCACAGCTTGCCATGTACCTTATAATGACGCAGTCCATAAATCACACGGCAGCCGGCTTCCTCCAGAACTGCCGAGTAATCAATATTGCTCTGTTCATCAAAGCGGGCACGCAGCTCCATGATCGCCACAACTTCTTTGCCTTTATCCGCAGCACGGCACAATGCGGATACCACCTTGCTGTGACCGGCCAGACGGTACAAGGAAATTTTGATCGAAATGACATTGGGATCATCCGCCGCCTCGTATAGCATTTCCAAAAACGGCCGATAGCTGTGGAAAGGATACGCCAGAAGGATCTCCTTCTCCGCCAGCTCCCGGATCGTCTGTCCCGCACCATACCACGCCGGTACATATGGCCGCTGCTCCGGATAGAACATGGTGACGTCCCGGTCCCGGATCGCACCGGGCAGGGAAAATCCAAACCCAAAATCCAACGGAATCTTCTGTACGAAAACGCTCGACTCCTTGATTTGAAGGTGCTCGCACAGGTGCTCCTTCAGCCTCGGCAGCGGCTCTTTCGACATCTGCAGCCGCACGGCAAACAGACGGCGGCGCTTTTTCAGCAGATCCTTCATGACATCGCGGAAGTTCGTCCCACCGGCAACCAGAACATCCTGAGTGGACAAATCGGCGTTGCGCGTAACACGAATTGTGACCGCCTGCACGATCTTCTGCTTGGAAAACAGCTTTCCTGCATAGTGCTCCACAATATCGCAGGTGAAAAACAGTTTCATCCTTCCGTCAACCATGACGGCGAAATAATCCGGCAGGTGCCCGATCGGGACGATACCAATGCGATCCGTCCCATTCTTCGACGACATCGCCGTCACGACATACTTTTCCTTGTTTTGCAGGAACGGGAACGGATGATGGTGATCTACCATCTGCGGCGACAGGAATGGCGCGATTTCACCGGAAAAATACTTTTCGGCAAAGCGTTCCTCCCGCTTCTTTATCTTTTGGAAATTGACGAAGTCAATGCCATTGGCCTTCAGTTCCAGCTTCAGTGTAAGAAACATTTCCTCCGTCAGCGGACGATAGGAATGCAGCGTTTTCAAAATATGGTGCAGCTGCTGCGCGGCGGTCCAGCCCGTCATATCGTCCAGCCGCTTCGGCTCGGTCAGACTCTGGTCGGTCAGGGAACCCACCCGAACCATGAAAAATTCATCCAGATTGGAAGAATAAATTGCCGCAAATTTCAACCGTTCAAACAGCGGAACGTCCGCTCGAAGCGCTTCATATAAAACACGTTTGTTAAATTCCAGCCAGCTCAATTCCCGATTGACCAGCAACTCCTTCGGAAGCATGTGTGTCCTCCTTTTTCCTGTGTTGTTTTTTCATAGTATATCATATTATGGTACAAAAAACGAGGTCCACGGTTGTATTTCCCCTCCGTTCGGAAAACCGGAACACAAAAAAATCCGGAATCCAACTGGATTCCGGATTTCCGATTCGTTTGAAATTAGAGGGCAGCCTTTGCCGTCTCTACCAGAGCAGAAAATGCTGCGCTGTCATTTACCGCCAGATCAGCCAGCATCTTGCGGTTGATCTCAATGCCGGACTTCTTCAGGCCGTTCATGAAGCGGCTATAGTTCACGCCGTTCTGCTTGCAAGCAGCGGAAATACGGGTGATCCAAAGTCTGCGGAAGTCTCTCTTCTTCTGCTTACGTCCGATATAGGCATAACGCAGGGACTTCATAACCGCTTCGTTCGCGGTACGGTACAGCTTGGACTTTGCACCAAAGTAGCCCTTTGCCAGCTTCAGAATCTTCTTTCTTCTCTTGCGCGTCATCATTGCGCCCTTAACTCTTGCCATGTTATTGTAGCCTCCAAATTATCGAAATGGTATGTTTATTATCCTGTGTGCTGAACTTATGCGTACGGGATCAGACGCTTTACCTGTGCAACGTTGGAAGAATCAGCATAGCCTTCCTTTCTCAGATGTCTGAGACGCTTGGTAGACTTCTTGTTCAGGATATGACGGCGGCCAACATGAGCACGCTTGATCTTGCCATTCTTGGTCATCTTGAAGCGCTTGGATGCGCCGCTGTGTGTTTTAATCTTAGGCATTTGAATGTTCTCCTCTCTTATATCGCCGCACCGCAAAGGGATGCAGCTAATCGGGCAAAATTACTGGGCTTCGGGAGCCTGCTTCGGCTTCCCCTTGCGCCCCTTATTTTTGGATCCCTTCTGCTGGGAATCCTTTTTCGGAGCCAGGAACATAAGCATCTGGCGTCCCTCCAATTTGGGGTTCTTCTCCACGCTGCCGAACTCAGCACACTCGTCAGCGAAGCGATGCAGCAGATCCAGACCAATGGAAGAATGCGTGACCTCACGTCCGCGGAAACGAACCGAAACTTTAACCTTATCGCCGCCCTTAAGGAATCTCTTGGCATGATTGGCCTTGACGTTAAAGTCGTTGCTGTCAATACCCGGGCTGAGTCGAATTTCCTTGATTTCAACGATATGCTGCTTTTTTCTTGCTTCCTTTTCACGCTTCGACTGTTCAAAGCGGAATTTACCGTAATCCATAACACGGCAAACCGGCGGCTGAGCCTGCGGAGCGATCTTTACCAAGTCAAGATTCTTTGCAGCCGCTGCTTCCAGGGCCTTCGCAATCGATACGACACCAACCTGATTGCCGTCGCCGTCAATCAGTCTGACTTCTTTGTCTCGGATTTCCTCATTGATCTGATGTTCTAAACTGCTAATTGTTAAGCACCTCCAAACGGTAACACAAATAAAAATGGACGGGCTAACTGACCGTCCAAACAAGCCTGTCGATGCAGGCGACTCTTAACCTCTCTGCACGTTTGCGCGAGGTGAGGGACGGCAACCCTTCTTTCTTTTACCTGTTTAGTATACTCGTCCCGCAATGTTTTGTCAACTCTTTTTTTGCATTTTTTATTTTCTAAGTTTTTTCTGAATGGCGGGTTGAAAATTTAGAAAAAATACGGTATGATGGATTCAACAGAAAACACCCCATGGAGGTTATTCCAAAATGAGTGCTGAATTTGAAAAGACAAATATTGTCATTCTGACCGATGAAAACGGTGTCGAGCAGGAGTTCGAGCACATCGATACGTTGGAAGACAACGGCGAAATTTATATGGCCTTTATCCCTGCCGAGCTGGATCTTGAGGAGCAGGCCGAGGTAGTTATTCTGAAGGTCGTGGAGGAAGATGGGCTGCAGTGCCTTGCTTCGGTCGATGATCTGGAAGAATCGGAACGCATCTTTCATATCTTTATGGAACGCGCAGAGGATTTATACGAATTTGATGAGGAGGAATAATTCTCTCGTTTCCGCATATAGTAGAGTCAGGAAATCCTGATTCGCATTTGATACTTCGTTTCGAGCTCCCTGCCCGGTACGACAGTCACCCTTTTTTAACCCACAATTAGTTTACGGGACTCCGATTGTTCTCTGTGCGAGTGCAGGCCTCCCGCTTCGGCGGAAGTTGGAAGCGCAGACCACAGCGACAGGAAACCCACCTGCAGGAGCTGTGCAGGTTACTAATCTGGTGACATCGGCCGTGCGGGGGTTCTTTTCGCCCTTTTTTCACAAGAAAGCGTGAGAAATGATTTGATTTGACCATCTTATTCCCGGTGCATTCCGAAAATTTCCCCGTATTTTTGTAGATTCTTACAAAAACTTTTTAAATTTTTTACATTTCTCACACTTTACATTCCGGAAAAACCGGAGTATAATGTACAAAACAAACAAAAAACTTTTTGGAAGGAGTGATAGTATGTTATCGATTTTACAGATTCGCGATTATAAGCCGCAGGAAGAAAAGCCTGATGTTGACGATCTTATCTTCGGTGACGATCATGATTATGTCTCGACCAAGTGACCTTTCATAATCGGAATGATCCACGCTGAAGCGTGGTTTTTTTGTACCCGGATATCCGGAGTAATATCAAAAATGACAGAACCCTGTCTTAATATTATGATAGATTTTCCGAGCATTTGTATGATTCCTGCTGTAATCGCAGTATAACGCCGTATCCGGCAAAGATACGGCGTTTGTTTTTTGCCCGGATATCCGTACATTAAAAATACCTGCCGCGTTGGGCAGGTATTGTACTATTCGTTTGGATTTCCGTCTGCTTCCTGCGGGAGATGCTGCTCCAGCCAGTCGGAAATATCATGATAGACTTCCACATGGTTCAATTCATTGAGTACCTCATGCCGACAGTCCGGATACAGAATTGTATGGATATCGGTAAATCCAGCCGACTTATAGGCCGAAGCAATCCGCCTGACCCCTACCCCATAGTTTCCTACCGGGTCTGCATCCCCCGAAACAAACAAAAGAGGAATCCTTCCGGGAACACTGGTCACACACTGCGGTGCCGCACATCGCTGCGCAAGACGACATAGATCACGGAATCCCGCTGCCGTAAAGATAAAGTTGCACTTCTCATCCGATTGATAGAGGGAGACAATGGTGCGGTCACGGGTAAGCCAGTCAAAGGGAGACTTCGGATTTTTGATACGGGAATTGTATCGTCCGGTCGCCAGATTGTTCAGAACAAAACTGCGGTACATCGGTCCCTGGGAATGAATGACCGAATTGGCAATGTGGATCCCGGCACCTGCCATCGGATTGTTCGACGGCGTGCCGCTGAAAATACAGCCATCCAGCTTATCGACATAACGCGTCAGGTATAGCCGGGCCGTCATTGCGCCCATGGAATGCCCAAACAGGAAATAGGGCAAATCCGGCCAGCGCGCTTTTGTCTTATCCGTCAGAGTTGCCAGATCGTCCACCAGGACGCTCCAGCCGTTCTTCTGTCCAAAAAAGCCCAAAGCTCCGCCGGGCGGAACCGAGGACCCATGGCCAAGATGGTCATTGCCGCAAACAAGAAAGCCCTGGGAACAGAGATATTTTGCAAACTGCGTATAACGCGAAAAATATTCGCACATCCCGTGTGCGATCTGGACAATACCGCGCGGACGGATGCCAACCGGGCAAAAGGCATAGCAGGAAATCAGTGACCTGCCATCCGCACTGTGATATACGCTCTGCGTACAACGGATGTCCACACGCTCACCCCCTTGCTTTTTGGTTATCTTATTTTACCATATTCTCGACGAGATGAGCATCGTTTGGACAAAAGTTTACAAACACTTAAAAAAGAGACCTTTTTTCTTTGGCTACTTGCACAAAGCCAAATGGGACGCTATAATAGGAATAACAGAGCTCTGCCACTATGAAAAAAGAAAGGATGAATCCTATGCCATTTATTTCGGTTAACGTAGCAGAAAAACTTCTGCAGGAGCAAAAAGATGCCATCAAGATTTCTCTTGGAAAAAACATTTCCCTGCTTCCCGGAAAGACGGAAAAGCAGTTGATGGTTGATGTTTCCGATGGACATGCCCTCTACTTCGGTGGTCGTCCGCTGTCCAAGGGTGCCTATGTTGATGTCCGTACCTTTGGTGATTCGGATTTTGATTCAAAAAGATTATTTACCCAGTCGATCTATGAACTGTTGCGCAACATCTGTGGGATTCAGAAGGATGAACTCTATGTAACCTTCTCCGCTTTTGCTGAATGGGGCACACACGGCATCTTATACAAATAAAGGAGGAATCGAAAATGGATAACATCCAAGAGATGGATAGTTTGATGACGCTGATGGATGATGACGGCAACGAACAGGAATATGAATTTGTCGATTCCATCGTATTTGACAATGCAGAATATGTTGTCCTTCTCCCTGTCGAGGATGTCGACTGTGAAGCTGTGATCCTCGCGGTGGAAACCGATGGTGACATCGAAAACTATGTCGCAGTGGACGACGAGGACATTCTGAATGGTGTCTATGAAATCTTCAAGGAACGCTTTGCAGATCAACTGGACTTCGTAGACTAAACCCACAACAACAATCAAAGAAAAATCTGACCAAAAACAGTGTGTATTCCTGTTTCACGGTCAGATTTTTTGTTTTCATGTCTGTTATCCTTCTTTTTCCACCGGTCGTACGGTTTCCTGATCGACCACATCAAATCCCATTTTCAGCTTTTTCTTCATGTCAATTCCCGTCTGGATCATCTTAATCAGCATATCGGCCCCTTCAACCCCTGTCGATTTATAGAACAGATGTGCCGTCGTCAAATGCGGTTCGATGATCTCTGTCATACGCGAATGCCCAATCCCGGTGATCGCCACATCCTTCGGAATGCATTTTCCGATTCCCTTCAGATACTGCATCGCGCCGATGGCAATGGTATCCGTCGCACAAAAGATCCCATCCGTATCCGGCGCCTGTTCCATCAACCGCTGTGCCGCATCGTATCCGGTCTCCAACGTAAATTCGGAAAGGACCAACCGGTCCGGTTCCGGCTCCAGGCCATGCTTCCGGAGCGCATCGTCAAATCCGCGCCGCCGCTCTGCACCGGCTGCTTTATCCTCCTGCGTGACAAAGATCCCCCCCACTTTGCGGCAGCCGCTGTCCAGCATTCGAGTGGTCATGTCCATGGCAGCGCCATAGTCGTCATGGAAGACACAGGAATATGCCTCCGCCCGCTGTCCCAGAATGACAATCGGTACCTCCAACTGGCTCAGCAGCTCGTCATGCGCCTTGGTGAAAATCGTCGCGATAAAAATGATCCCCTCCAGATCATCCTGTAAAAACGAGCGCAAATATAAAATTTCCTTTTCAATGCTGTTTTCCGTATTGGCCAACAGCATCCGATAGCCTTCCCGATTGAGAACCTGTGAAATGCCCGCGACAATGCGTGAAATGCTCTCGGAATGGATTTTCGGAAGGATGACACCGATCGTCTTTTTCTTCGCCTGTACGATCGCCTGCGAAGAACGGTTTGGAACATAACCGGTTTCCGCCACTACCTTGCGGATTTTCTCCTTCTTTTCCTCACTGACATAGCCATGATTAAAATAGCGCGATACACAGGCTTTGGATACCCCTGCACGCTTAGCAATTTCTGTTACCGTCATTGGTTCTCCCTCCCTCTCTATGTATTGTAACAGATTTCATATCGTGTGCCAATTATTAATTTTCCCCCTTCGTTGGTTCCTCCTACAGGACATAAAATTTCCTCAGGAAAAACACAGGTTAGCCATCTGTTCGGTACCAGAAAATCACAAAGAATTATTATACTGTCTGTGTATCACACTAGGAGGAACAACCAATGGCACATCTCAAACGTATACCGGCAGCAATGCGGAAATTTCCCTGGCGAAAAAAACGCTTTTGGGCAGCACTGATTGCAATCATCCTTATCCTTGTTATCGCACGCATATTGTATGTGCGGAAGCAGGCCAACGAACGGGCCTCCAGTCCGGCTGCAAGCGTGCAGAGCGCACAGGCGGCGCTTGACACCATTACCAATACCGTAGATGGAAGCGGTACACTGGAGGCTGCTGAGACCGTAGATGTCACAATACCTACCGGTATTACCATTAAGACCGTCCTGGTGGAAAGTGGCGATGCCGTAACCAAAGGACAAAAGCTGGCGAAGCTGGATAAGACATCCATCACCAGCGCACTGGTTGAAATCGAAGCAAGCATTTCGTCCATAGAAGACCAGTTGGATGATGACGATGATCTTTCCGATTTGGAAATCGAAAACCTGGAAAATCAACTGGCAGAATTGGAAAGCGAACAAGAGGAACTGGAGGAGTTGTACGAAAACCCGGTCATTACAGCCACTGCTGCCGGCATTATTGCAAGCGTAAACGTCTCTGCCGACAGCGAAGTGAGCCAAAACACAGGCAGCTCCAATGCGTCGGAGAGCAGTGCAAGCGAAATGGCGGCCTCCAGCACCAGCAGCGCTTCCCTTGTTTTGCTGTCCAACACCAATTCTGCAACGGATACAGATACATCGGCTGTCATGGCCCAACTTGCAGAACAGGTCGATGCGGAAGAAGAAACCTCGGAGGACAGCGCCTCCGTCGAAGAGACATCGGATGCCGTCGCGGCAGAGACTCTGACCACCATTGCTTTTTCCAATTTTTATATTGAGCAGCCGGTATTGGGAGAGTCCCTGCAAACAGCTGTTTCGGATACCACATCGTACACCGGGACGATTTCCTGGAGCCCGGACGACAGTACTGCACAGGCTGCAACCGCTTATACAGCAACTGTCGTTCTGACCGCGAAAAGTGGTTATGTGTTCTCTTCGTCCGAAAGTCCTTCCCAGCAATCCAGCACCACCGATTGGAAGGTCGTTGTCTCCGATTCCGGCGAGACGATGACCATCACAGCACAATTTTCAAAGACAGCGGAAGCCTCTGCTTCGGACAATGACACCGGCACCGCCTCCAGCAGCACGGAAAATTCCACTTCCTCTGGAACCACAGGAAATTCCAATGCCTCTGCCACAGACAGTACAGGCAGTTCCGGTTCCAGCAGCCAGGCATCCGGCCAGACTTCTTCTGCGGCTTCCTCTTCCAGCGGCGGGACGACGGGAACTTCCTCTTCCAGTAGCGATACCACCGGCAGCGGAACAACCTCTGCATCATATAGCCAGAGCGAAGCCACTGCATTCACCATTCAGACGCAGGAGGATGTCCTTGTATCCATCAGTGTGGATGAACTGGATATCTTATCCGTGGCAGAAGGGCAAACGGCTGTGATCACACTGGATGCCATTGAGGGGGAAGAATTCGAAGGGACGATCACGAACGTGTCTAACACGGCTTCTTCCAGCAGCAGTAGTGCGAAATATACGGTAGAAATCACGCTGCCGATGGAGGATGATATGCGCCTCGGCATGACGGCTTCCGCCACCATCGAGGTCGAAAGCGCAAAAAATGTCGTAACTATCCCGATGACCGCACTACAGGAGCGCGGAGACGACATCTTTGTCTATACCGAACAGGATGCCGATGGCAATCTATCTGGAGAGACGGTGGTCGAAACCGGACTTTCGAATGGAACAACGGTAGAAATCACCAGCGGCCTTTCAGAGGGAGATACCGTATATTATACCCGCACCGACAGCGAGGACACCGACAGCAGCTCCGACTTCTTTGGCGGTGGTGGCGAAATGCCATCCGGCGACGGAATGCCAAGCGACAACGGCGGCGGTAATGGCGGCGGCAATGGTGGCGGCGGTGATATGCCATCCGGCGGCCCGGGCGGCGGAATGTAACCATAGAAAGGAGCAGCAAGATGATTCGTTTTCAAAATGTTTCAAAAATCTATTCTATGGGGGAGGAAAAAGTATACGCTCTCGACCATGCCAACCTCCACATCCATGAAGGAGAATTCGTCAGCATCATCGGTCCATCGGGAAGTGGAAAGTCGACCCTGATGAACATCATAGGCTGTCTGGACACCGCAGACGAGGGCGAATATCTGCTCGACGGCCAACCCATCGGTTCCTACTCTGAGAGGCAGCTCACCCGTATCCGCAGCAAAAAAATCGGTTTTATCTTCCAGAGCTTTCATCTGATCAGCAATCTCACCGCAGAAGAAAATGTCGAACTTCCGCTGATTTATCAGAGGGTCGGAGGAAAGGAGCGCCGTGCACGGGTAAAAGAAGCCCTGGAACGCGTCCAGCTCTATGCACGAAGAACACATCTTCCCAATCAGCTCTCCGGTGGCCAGCAGCAGCGCGTGGCAATCGCCCGCGCCATCGCCGCCAGACCCAGTCTGTTCCTTGCGGATGAGCCGACAGGAAATCTGGATTCCAAAACCGGTGTGCAGATTATGAGTCTGTTTCATGAGCTGCATCAAAAGGGAAATACCATCGTGCTAATCACGCACGACGAATCGGTTGCGGTGCAGGCCGAACGCAGCATCCGCATCCACGACGGACATGTGGATGAGGCGGTGCTATGATTTTTCTATCCTTTAAAATGGCCATCAAGTCCATCTGTTCCAACAAGCTCCGCTCTTTTTTGACGATGCTCGGCATCATCATCGGCGTGGTTTCTCTGGTCGTACTGGTCTCCCTGGCCAACGGAGCCACAGGCAGTATCACCGATTCGATCAGTTCACTGGGAAGCAATTTTCTGACCGTGACGATTTCCGACGATCATAATGCCCCACTGTATCTGGAAGATCTCTCCGAGCTCACGGAACTGGATGCCATTGATTGTGCCGCACCGACATCGGAAGTCTCTGCGACGGCTTCCAGCTCCTATGCCGAAGAAACGACGTCTATCATTGGAACGACCGCGGCGTATGCCTCCATCCGTGGTCTGGAGCTGACCACAGGACGGTTTCTGATGCGTCCGGACAATGACAATCATACCAATGTTGCGGTCATCAGCGCAGATCTGGCAACGGAGGTCATGGGCCGGATCAATGTCGTCGGGGAATCCATCCAACTGGACGGGCGGGAATTTCAGATTATTGGCGTGTTAACAGAGGATTCTTCTTCCCTTACCTCATCCTCAGAGGACAGTGAATCCTTTCAGGCCTACATCCCTTATACCTCACTCATCCGCCTGTCGGACAGCACCAGCAGAAAAATAACGACATTCTGTGTCTCTGCGGAAGACGACAACATGGATGCAGCAGAGGCCGCTATGGAGGCATTTCTGCTCGACCGCTTTGACGACGATGAAGATGCCTATACGCTGTTCAATCAATCGTCCATTGCCGAGGCAATGGATAGCGTCACCAATACACTCGCCCTGCTTTTGGGCGGCATCGCCGGGATTTCCCTGCTTGTCGGCGGTATCGGCATCATGAATATTATGCTGGTCTCCGTAGCAGAGCGGACGCGGGAAATCGGCATCCGCAAAGCAATCGGCGCCGGACGCCGTGTGATCATGCTGCAATTTCTCATGGAGGCTCTGATGGTGAGCCTGATCGGTTGCCTGATCGGGATCGGCATTTCCTGGGCGATATTGCAGGCGATCAATATCATCGGCAATCTCTCCTATCCGATGTCCCCCGGTGTCGCCTTGCTTTCCATCGCGTTCTCGCTGGGTATCGGCGTGCTGTTTGGCAGTTATCCCGCCAACAAAGCCGCAAAAATGGACCCGATCCATGCCTTGCGTTTTTCCTAAAATCGATTCATCCCCCTGCCTTTCCCAAAAAGGCCAGGGGGATTTTCCATATATTCTTTGGTATTTTCCTTTCGCGTCCGAAATAGCTTTACGATAGGAGAAAATTTCGGATTGTCCCCCCACCTGACAGGAGGTTTTGTTATGATGTTCTCTGCTGCGGCTGCTCTTTTTTTCGGCGCAGCCTTTTGCATTCTCCGCGTCACTTCAGCCACAGGCTCCTTTCCCCACCCGCTCTCCGCCGCACAGGAAGCCGAGCTGCTGGAAAAAACAAAAAATGGTGACCTGACAGCACGCAACAAACTGGTGGAGCACAACCTCCGTCTGGTTGCACATATTGTCAAAAAATATTACTCCGCCGGGGAAGATCCCGATGACCTGATCTCCATCGGCACCATTGGTCTCATCAAGGGAATCTCCACCTTTGATCCATCCAAAAAAGTAAAACTCGCCACCTATGCCTCCCGTTGTATTGAAAACGAAATCCTCATGTATTTTCGCTCGATAAAAAAGCTGACCCGTGAGGTTTCTCTGGATGAGCCAATCGATCAGGGCAGTGACAACGCCAATCTCTCCCTCATCGATGTGCTCAGCAGCGAGGATGATTCTCTGGAGCGGGTGGAAAACAGCGACCGTTATGCGATGCTGTTTCACTGTCTGCACACTGCACTCGACAGCCGGGAGCGGGATATCCTGATCCTTCGCTATGGTCTCTCTGGAAAGCTTCCCCTGACCCAGCGCGAGGTCGCCGCCCAAAGGGGAATCTCCCGTTCCTATATCTCCCGTCTGGAAAAGCGCGCGATACAAAAACTGTCCGCCGCAATGAACCCGGAGCAGCAATAGCCGGTATACAAAATGAGAGACGGCAATGTACGGATCTCCCATCGCCGGATGTCAAATCCGGCGGTTGGAAACGCGCTCTGCCGTCCCTCTTTTTTATCTTTCTTTTCGTTTTTCGCTCCCGCGCGCCTGTTTTATGGAAAGCCCTATTCGCTTCTTCTTTTCATCAACGCTGAGAACAACAACCTTTACAACATCTCCGACACGGAGAACCTCCGACGGATGGCGGAGAAACCGGTCAGAAATTTCTGAAATATGCACCAATCCATCCTGATGTACGCCGATATCCACGAACGCTCCAAAATCAATGACATTGCGGACCGTACCAGTCAGCTCCATTCCGGGCTTGAGATCCTTTAGCTCCATGATGTCATCCGAACGCAGAATTGGCTGCGGCAGTTCATCGCGCGGATCGCGTCCGGGCTTGAGCAATTCCTTTACAATGTCATCCAGGGTCGCCCGTCCCACACCGCACTGCTCCGCAACCCGATCTGGATCGCGTGCTTTCAGTTTCAGCGGCAGCGTCACAATGTTCCCCTCTGCCACGTCCGACAGCGTGAATCCGCAAAGCTCCAGCAGCTTGTTCGCCGCGTCATAGGATTCCGGATGCACGCCCGTGTGATCCAGTACATTTTTACTCTCCGGCACACGCAGGAAGCCTGCACACTGCTGGAATGCCTTGGGGCCGAGCTTTTGTACCTTGAGCAATTGCTTTCTGGTCGTAAATGCCCCGTTTTCCTCGCGATAGGCCGCAATATTTTTCGCTGTCACCGCCGTAAGCCCTGCGACATGCCGAAGGAGCGACGGCGAAGCGGTATTGACATCCACGCCAACCTGGTTGACACAGTCCTCCACGACACCGCCGAGCGATTCATCCAGCCGCTTCTGCGGCATATCATGCTGATACTGTCCCACACCGATCGCCTTCGGATCGATTTTCACCAGCTCTGCCAGGGGATCCTGCAAGCGGCGGGCGATGGAGACTGCCGAGCGCAAATTGACATCATATTGTGGGAATTCTTCTGCGGCCAACGGGGAGGCGGAATAGACCGATGCCCCGGACTCATTGACAACCATGTAGGTTACCTGTCTCCCCTCTGCACTGCACTCCCGAATCAGCTCGATTGCCATCGCTTCGGTTTCACGGCTTGCGGTTCCGTTTCCAATCGCCAGATGCTGTACACGGTGTTTCTTAATGCTGCGCTTCAGCTCCGCAATGCACTCTCTGCGCTTCCGGTCACTGAATGTTGGGTATACGACCATTGTATCCAGCACCTTGCCGATCTCATCAATGACCGCAACCTTACAGCCATGCGCATAACCGGGATCCAATCCCATGATTACCTTCCCGCGCACCGGCGGCTGCATGAGCAGTGGGCGCAGGTTCAATGCAAAATTGTGGATGGCGCCCTCTGCGGCGGAGTCTGTCAGCATCGAACGGATTTCACGCTCCATGGATGGGAACAGCAGCCGATTCCAACTGTCCTCTGCCGCCGTCATAACGAAGGCTCCACAGCTTGTCTTTCCCCGAACCATCCGGCGGCGAATCGCGGATAAGGCGCGCTCCGTATCCGGTTCGATTGAAACCTTCAAAAAGCCTTCCTTTTCTCCACGATTGATCGCCAATACCTGGTGACCCTGCAAACGACGAACGGGATGAGAAAATTCATAGTACTGATGATAGACCGAGTCCTCCTCCTTTGCCGCAGTGACAGTCAGCTGCGCTGTCTTCTGAAGCTGTTCGCGCAAATCGCTGCGAATATCCGCATTGTCGGAAATCATCTCCGCCAAAATGTCCGAAGCGCCGTTCAGCGCCTCTTCCACGGTCTCCACGCCCTTCTCTGCATCCACAAATGCGCTTGCCAGATGCGAAGGTTCTGCCGACGGCACCTGTAGTAAAATCTTCATCGCCAGCGGCTCCAGGCCCTTTTCCTTGGCCATCGAGGCGCGTGTCCGGCGCTTTTGCTTATATGGCCGGTACAGATCCTCCACCACCGCGAGCGTTTCCGCCTGGTCAATCGCCTGTGCCAATTCCGGTGTCAGGCGCTCCCCAATTGCGTTTTTGACCTCCTGCTTGCGCGCTTCCAACCCGCGCAGGTAGTTCAAACGATCCACCAGCGCACGCAGTGTCGTATCGTCCATACCTCCATGCATTTCTTTGCGGTATCGCGCAATAAACGGAATGGTATTCCCCTCGTCAATCAGCTGCACGACATTTTCTACGCAGCGCACAGGCTGCCCGAGTTCTTTGGCCAGTGTATGCAAAATGGAATCCATCATCCCAATTCTCCTTTGTGTCAGACTGCTTCTTATTGTACCACATTTTCTCTTAATTTCAAAACACAAAGCACCTGCCGGTCCCGGCAAGTGCTTTGCTGTTCTTAACTTACTGAAAAAGTCCAACCGACTGCAGCAGCAGGATGACCAGCAGAATCGGTACGACAAACTTTACCATGAGAATATACAGTCCCTTCCGATGGAACTTGTACTTGCCCTGTGTCACTTCGTCAACAATGGTCTGTGGCTTGACCACCCAACCGATGAGAATACAGGTCAGCAGCGCGACAAGCGGCATCAGCCAGTTATTGCTGATATAGTCCATCAGATCGAGAATCTGGCCGACCGTTCCATTGGGGAGTGTCAGCTCAAAATACAAGGTATTGTAGCCGAGGCAAACAATGGTGCTGACAATCAGCGCATAAACCGCCACGACGCAGGAACTCTTCTTCCGGGTCCAGCCAAAGAAATCCATGATCGAGGACACGATGGCTTCCATGATCGAGACCGATGAGGTGACGGCGGCAAACGATACAATCAGGAAGAAAATCAACCCCACTGCATTGCCGATCGGTCCCATTGCCTCAAAGATCTTCGGCAGGGAGACAAACATCAGACCCGGTCCGGCGGACATGCCTTCCACTCCCATAAAGGTAAAGACTGCTGGAATAATCATCAAACCCGCAAGCAGGGCGATTGCCGTATCAAAAATCTCAATCTGATTGATGGAGGCCATCAAATTAGTCTCCTTCTTCGCATATGAGCCGTAGGCGACCATGATGCCCATCGCAACGCTGATGGAGAAAAACAGCTGTCCCATCGCATCCATAATGACAACCAGCAGGTTTTTGAGTGTAATGCCGGTAAAATCCGGAATCAAATAGACCTTCAAGCCCTGCAGGCCGGTACGGGTCACGCCATCCGCATCCGTATGATTGAGCGTCAGGGAGAATATCGAAATGCCCACTACCAGAACAACCAGAATCGGCATCAGGATTTTGCTGTATTTTTCAATTCCCTTTTCCACACCGCTAAATACCACATAGGCCGTCGCCAGGAAAAACAGAAACATCCAGAAAACCGGCCATCCATTGCTGGTGATAAAGCCCGTAAAATAACTGCTGTCCGCCGCTGCACCGCCCTGGCCGATCAGGTAAATCGACAGATACTTAAAGACCCATCCGCCGATCGCACAGTAATACGGCAGGATAATAACCGGAACCAGACAAGCAAAAATACCGATGAATCCCCAGCGGGAATCCAGCTTTTTGTAGGCTGTGAGCGGGCTTTGTCGGGTCTTCCGTCCGATTGCGATCTCTGTGGTCAGCAGGGCAAAGCCAAACGTAAGCGCGAGAACCAGATAGCACAGAAGAAACAGCCCTCCGCCATCTTTTGCTGCCAGATACGGAAACCGCCAGATGTTTCCCAATCCCACCGCACTTCCGGCCGCAGCCAGGATAAATCCAAGCTGACCGGAAAAACTGCCGCGTTTTCTCTTTTTTTCCATGAAAATTTCCTCTTTTCTGTCCTTCACATTTTGCATCTATTGTATCATTAATCCGCAAGCATTGCAATCCATTTGTTACAAACAATCAACCCGGTATTCCTACCGGATGAAAAGAGCACTTGCCGCAACGACAAGTGCTCTCTTTTTCTTTTTTGCCCGGCGTTATCCGGAAATCACAATTCCCTCAAATTCCGCTCCGCCATAGCCATTCACGCTGATCGTTACCGTATCGCCGTCCTCCACGCCGACGGCGCCAATGGCATAATGTACCTCATCTGTATCGTAACTCGTCACACAATCAATTGTACTGACGGTCTCTCCGTTTACCGCAACGGTAATGGTATCCGAACCGGTCGAGGTCGGCATATAGGCAATGCCGAGAAGTTTTGCCGCACCGGTATACGTGTATTCGGTACTGGAAACCGTATTCAGATCGCTCGGCGCAAGCTGCTGGAATTTGCGCATCTTTCGGACGCCCTGATAGAGGATCTTGACCGAGCCTTCCGGTACACCTACCTTGTCCTGAATATTCTGCTGGATCGTCCCCGCAATGGACTGTGCATAGATCTCATACCCCTTGTCATTCGGATAGATATCATTTGTGGTCAATGCGGCTTCATCCATGCCGGAATCCACAAATGCATTTTTCATGTTGAGACAGCTCAGGCCATACTGCGCCGCAACACTGCGGATGGTCTCCGAGAACTCACTGTTACTCACATAAGTTGAGATCATCGGCATGATAACCAAATTGCTGTTCTTATTTCTGAGGTTCCGGACAATCGCTTCATAATCCCTCTGGAAGTCCTCCAGCTCTCCGTTCTGATCCATCGAGCCAAAGCAGACAATCACGAGGTCATACTCCGTCCATTCCTTCTGCATCACCGTGCAGTAACCCTGATAGGCTGTTGTGACGCTAACCGAAAGATTGTCTATCGTGACCTCCGAGGAGTATGCATTCTGCAGCAGCTCGCTCAGCTGCGTGTCCCATTCCTTGCCTTCACTCGCGCCTTCACTGGCGCCAAAGGTATCGCCAATGATCGCAATCCGAACCGCTTCTCCCGATGAGAGCTTGGTATAGACATTCGGACCGGTGCTCCTTTGTACGGTTGTCTCCTGTTCGGTGTCCGTGAAGCCGCTTGATGTTTCACCGCTGCCCTCCAGGCTAGAGATCTGAGATCCGGCACCATAGAGATAGAACCAGACCAATCCAATGACAATCACAACGGCAAACAGTACCGTACACAATTTGGTGAATATTCCGGGAGCTTTCTTGTTCATTTCTTTTCTCCCTTCTTTTTGTTCTGGGAAAGCTTCTTTCCCCCGCCGCTGTCCGAATCGTTGCTTGCAATGATTGTTCCGACAATCTTGACGCCGGCATCCTGCAGGATCGCAATCGCCTGCTCGACCGGCTCCTTCTTGGTATAACCACGGCGCACGACGAGAACACAGCCATCGACCTGCTGGCCAATGATGGCGGCATCCGAAGCGGTGTGAACCGATGGCGCATCCAGCAAAATCACGTCAAATTCACGCGAGAGCAGTTGAATAATCTTCTTGAGCTGTCCGCTTGTCAAAAGCTCCTCGACATTCGGCGCCGCATTGCCCGCAGTCAGGGCAAACAGGTTTTCATACGAGGTGCGCTTGATGATAATCTCACTCTGAATCCGCGCGAGGATTTCCGAAACGCCATGCCCCTGATCGATACCAAACAGCCGATGGACACGCGGGCTGCGAAGATCGCTGTCAATCATCAAAACACGCTTGCCATCCGCCGCCAATGCAATTGCCATATTGACAACCGTAATGGTTTTGGCTTCATGGGGAAGGGCGCTGGTAAACATCAGCGTCTGACAGGCTTCGCCCGCCCGGATATAGGAAAGTGCTCCGGCCGCTTCGCCATAGGCATCCCATACCTTCTGCGGCATGTGGCGGGACAGCATTCGGCGTGCCGTTTCCTTTGCCTCCTGCTTTGAGGCCGTCTTTTTCTTCGCCATACTACCCTTTCCCCTCCTTTATCGCACATCACGTTCCGGAATCTCTGCCAGAACTGGGATATCAAAGCTCGCTTCCCAATCTTCTCTTCCGCGCAGCGAGCGATTGGACAGCGCTGCGATCACCATGATCAGCAGGCGCAGAACCGCAGCAATCGCCATGGAAAGCAAAGTGATTGCAAGGAGATTGGGTGCTGCTGGAACGACCGGTGCCGACGCATCATCCAACTGGGCGGCAGAAACGCCGACCGATTCCAAGGTACTGACCGCCGCATCCGCCATCGCATCTGCCATCATCTGCGCCGAATTTGCCTCTTTATAATTGGCCGAAATCGTAAAGATCGCGGTAGAGCCTACCTGCTCGGCGGAAATCATGCCGTGAAGCATCTCTGTCGTCATACCACTGGACAGCGCCTTCTTGACTTTCTTGTATGTCTGCTCACTCTCGATGACAGCCAGATAAGACTGTGCATAGTTTTCGGAAAGCACTGCGCTTCCCGTCGGTGTAATCGTCTCTGCGGCAGCCGCATCCGAAACGTAAATCGATGCCTGCGAGGTATACTGTGCCGGCATAAAAAGAATGGCATACAGCATGGCCAGCATGCCGACCAGTGTACTCCAAAACAAAATGCGCCAGACACTGATTGCGCCGCTGAGCCCAGCCTTTTTCCTGTTCCAACCCATAGTTTGATTCGTCCTTTCTATGATTCCGATCCCCTTGGGATCAAAGATAAGTCCGATATTTCGATAAAATTCAACATTATTTATAGTACCGCGTGGTGTTACCCCCTGTCAATTGTTTTTATGCAGATTTTCGCATCTTTCTTGCGTCTTTTCTATGCATTCTCAGACAGAAGTAACGCACGCCAAAAAAGAATTTCAGCGTGCATCCATCCTCCGCAGGTCTTCCAACAGCTCCTTGATCGTCCGATGGCGCAGCGGATGCACCAGATAAGGTGCAATCTGTACCATTGGCTCCAGGACAAAGGTGCGCTTTGGAATTTCCGGATGCGGAATCACCAGATCATCCTCCGACAAAACCAGATCATCATAAAATAAGATGTCCAGGTCAAGGGTACGCGGTCCCCAATGCCGCAGACGCCTGCGTCCGGCCTTCTGTTCCGCCTGATGCAGGACATCCAGCAGCTCATAGGGCGCCAGCAAGGTCTGTATCCGCATACAGCCATTTAAAAAGGTATCCTGATCGGTGACGCCATACGGCTCGGTTTCCAGATAAGAGGAGACCCGTTCGATCCGCACATCCGGCCGTTCACCCAAAAACGCCACTGCACCATCCAGATAGGCCTGTTTGTCTCCCAAATTGGAGCCCAGTGCAAGATACGCCGTATGCCACCCACGGGTAATACAGACGGATACGGTATCCAACGGCAGGCCAACCGGTGCCCATGGCTTTTGGATTTCCAGCGTCACCGTCTCCAGCAATTCGTAGGTCAGCAGCAAATGCTCTGCCAGCTGTTCCGCCGCCGCCTCAATCAATTGATAGGTGTGCTGCTGCAGGAAAGATGTGATTTCCGCACTGACCTCGCCATAATGTACGGAGCGCGTCAGGTCATCGGACAGACCCGCCTTGCGCGTATCCAGCCCCAGCTTTGCTGTGACCAGAAATTTCTGTCCGAGCGTGTTTTCTTCCGGAAACACGCCGTGATGCGCATATACCTGTAAATTCTGTATGGTAATCTGATCCAATGTCATCACCCTTTACGAATGCAAAATCGCCTCTGTCATGTCCACCGCGCGGCGGTTCTTCTTTACGTCATGTACGCGAACAAAGGCACAGCCCTTCATAACACCCAGTACGGTTGTCGCCAGCGTCCCCTCTTCGCGCTCCTCTTTTGGCAGGTCCAGGGTCAATCCAATCATGGATTTTCTCGAGGTGCCCAGAAGAACCGGATAGCCAAGTGTATGCAGCATCTCTAAATGGTTGGTCAGCTGTAAATTGTGTTCCAGTGTCTTGCCAAAGCCGATGCCGGGATCGAGAATGATCTTTTCATCGGCAATTCCGGCCTGCTTTGCCAGCCGGACACACGCACGGAGATCGTCCAGTACATCCGGCAGGTAGTCCTCATAGACGGCTTCCGCGCGGTTGTGCATCAGGCAGCAGGCCGCCCCGCTGCGCGCGATGACCTCCGCCATTTTTTCATCGTACTTCAAGCCCCAGATATCGTTGACCAGATCGGCTCCGGCAGCCAGTGCCGCCTTTGCCACATCGCTCTTATAGGTATCGACCGAAATCGGAATGTCAAATTCCGCCTTTACCGCCTCGATCATCGGGACGACACGGTCCATCTCCTCCTGGTCACTCAGCTTGGTATACCCCGGACGGGTGGATTCTCCGCCAATATCGACGAGATCCATGCCGTCGGCGATCATTTCCTCGGTATGGCGCAGTGCTGCGTCGCGGGTATTCCATTTTCCACCGTCCGAAAAGGAATCCGGTGTCACATTCAAAATACCCATGATATACGTATGATGCTCTGTATCAAACGTCTTATTTCCAATTATCATCGAAAAATCTCCCCCGAAATTATATCGTTACTATGTAATTCTTCCGCTCATCCGGCCACTTACAGCTGTCAGTTTTCTTACACAGGAAACAGGGCCGGGATCGTTTATCCGCTTCAAAAATCAAATCCGGCACACTGCTTCCGCCAAAGCGGCGCGCACGGTGACAGCGCACAGACTCTAAAATACAGTCCCGTTCTTCCTCCGAAAAGGCGGTATCTTGCAAAATCTCACGCGCCAGCGGCACACCGGCCTGTTCATGCGGTGTCCCATCATTATACTGTGCAAGACGTCCGATATCATGCAGCAACGCGGCCGCATACAGCAGATCCTTATCCACGCACGCCCCGCGCTCCAGACTGAGTGCATATGCCGTGCGCGCTACCGCCAGCAAGTGCTCGATGCCATGGCAGCAATATTCGCGTTCGCGTTCGCATTCCTCCAGCCGGAACAGAATCTCCCGAAAGCGTTTGTGTTGTATGATTGCAGTCAGACGTTCCATCCCGCTTACTCCTCGTTATTTTCCCATGTTCTGCAGCAGCTCCCGCAGTCGTCCCAAATAGGACAGCGAGCCAAAGGCCAGCACGACGTCATCCGCGGCTGCCTCCTGTAAGGTGCAGCGGATCGCCTGCTCCAACGTGACCGCCCGCACCTTTGGGCAATATCTCCGCACCGTCTCTGCCAGCGCTTCCGCATCCAGTGCACGCGGGTTGTCCGGTGTCACTGTATATATTTTCTCCGCGAGCGGGGCTACAAGCGATGCCACTTCATCAAAATTCTTGTCCGCCAATACACCCATAATCATGCGGATGCGCCTGCCCGAACAGTCGCTTTCCAGCGCCTGCCGCAGCCGCTTCGCCGCGTCCGGGTTGTGAGCGCCATCCAAAATGATCCGCGGCTTTCTCCAGATAGTCTCAAACCGTCCGGGCCAGGCGGTCTGTGCCAACCCATCCCGCAGCGCCGGTTCCGGAATGACATATCCCCGCTGCCGCAGAATCTGGATCGTCTCAATGACCTGAACCGCATTGAGCGCCTGATAGCTTCCGGGCAGCGACAGATGGTACGTTGTCCCCTTGTAGGAAAATTCCGTGCCAGATACATCACACGTTTTTATCTCAATTTTATCCGGCTGTGTGCAGACCAATGGGCTTTCGGTTTTCTCACAGATCGCGGCAATGGTACGGCAGACCTCATCGTCCTGTCCCTGCAGGACGACCGGCACTCCTGGCTTGATGATTCCACCCTTTGCGCGGGCAATCTCGGCGCACGTATCGCCCAGAAATTTCGTGTGCTCCAAACCGATGGAGGTCAACAGACACACCTCGGCTGTCGGAATCACGTTCGTCGCATCCTCCAGACCGCCCATACCGCATTCCAAAACGGCAAAATCACACCGCTCCTCGGCAAAATACAAAAATGCCAATGCAGTTTCCAGCTCGAACGCCGTCGGAACCGGCTGTCCCTCGCGCTGCATCGCATCGCGCTGTACGCGGATCCGTGTCATCAGACGGGCATACTGCTCCGGCGAAATCGTCTGCGTTCCAATCCTCCATGGATCCATCGGGTCAAAGACCGCCGGGGAACTGAACTGCCCGGTTCGATAGCCTGCTTTGGTGAGGACACGGCACAGCATCGCTCCCGTCGAGCCCTTTCCGTTCGTCCCGGCGATGTGGAGAAACTTCGTCCGGTTCTGCGGATTGCCCAGCCGTGCGAGCAGCGCACGGATCGGCCCGAGTCCCAAGACAATCCCGCGTGCGACGGCAATCTCCCGCACATACTCCTGTGCCTGTGTTGGAGTCATCGGCCGTCGCCGATACGTCCAGTAGGCGTATGGAATGTCGCCGTCTATCCGCTCCTCCTGCACAATATCGTACTGTCCGTCATCCACCTCCGGGAAAAAACGGTCCCCTTCCACATCGGCTTCCACCGTGGTCAGGTACAGGATATCCGCCAGCGGCAACGCTTCCCGGTAGAGCTGTTCTCCACCCGCGATATAGACGTCCCGTCCTCCCGCAAGCTCCAGCGCCTTCGCCAAGGTCGGCACGGTTGTGCAGTGCTCCTGTTCCACAGAGAGTGTCATCGAGACCAAAATAGTATCCCGATTCGGCAGTGGCCGGCCGATTTCCTCATACGTACGCCGTCCCATAATGACGACATTACCGGTGGTCAATTCACGAAACCGCGACTGCTCGCCCGGAATATCCCACGGAATCTTTCCCGCGCGGCCAATCACGCGATCATGCGCATATGCCGCAATGACTGCTATCATGCCTCTGCCCCCATCCTGTCGAATCACTGGATTTATCTTATCATATTTCGACGGTGTTTACAATTCTTCTGCTCCGACAATCGAAAGCGTGACCCGTCGGTATTCCCCCACGAAAAGCACATTCCCCAGCAGCTGTTCCATTGCATTTTCTGCAATCAACTGCTCCTTCTGCTCCCGCGAAAGGCGCTTGATGCGGTATTCCAGGCGGGAGGCCGCCGCACGATCCTCCGACTGCCAGATCGCCTCCAGCTTTTGGGCTGTGTGCCACCGGGTGTATTTCGCGCATCTCTTATCCTTGGTAAAGTGCTCCTTCATCCGTCGCGACACATCGGCGGCGATCCCGGTATAGATCGAACCGTCGGTGCAGCGCAGCATATAGGTATAATACATCGTGTTATGCTCTCATCAAAAAGCACCCTGCTCATCCATTTGGCAGGGTGCTTTCCCAACTCATTCTTCCGTTACCGATTCCTCTGCCGCGTCTTCCACAGCAGATCCGTCTTCTTTTGCCCCACGGCGCTTGCTGACAAAATTCTGCACCGTATTGAAGGCGCCCGGAATCATCTCAATCAGGCGGTCTGCGCTGGTCTCCGCCGGCATATTGACCGGAAGCATATGCGCATTCCCCTCATGGACAACCAGAAAACCAACCGGGACAATGCTCACACCGCTGCCACCGCCGCCGCCAAAGCAAAGCGGGGTGTTGTCCTTCGCATTGCGCGACTGGAAGTCCGATCCGCCCGCGCCAAAGCCAAAGGTCACCTTGGAAACCGGGATCAATGTGGTCCCATCCGGCGTCGTAATCGGATCACCGACAATCGTGTTGACATCGACCATGGAACGAATTCGTTCCATCGTTCCCTCCATTAAGCTGTGAATACCCTTTTCCGCCATCGTTCGTTACGCTCCTTTACCTTCAAATCTTCCCGACTTCGTGTCGGCGTATTGTTTTCCATAAGCTCCATAACCGTTTGCGGCGTTTCCATAGAATCC
Organism: Eubacteriales bacterium; assembly: GCA_030539335.1. GTDB lineage: Bacteria > Bacillota > Clostridia > Oscillospirales > Butyricicoccaceae > Butyricicoccus_A. The sequence continues at coordinate 88,002 of JAUNSG010000007.1, forward strand.
ATGGATAACGTGCCGCACGCGTCATCATCGAAATATCGACACTCCAAACGGTCTTTTCTGCATCAAAATCTGCATCCAGCGTGATTTTGGGATCGTTCAGCACAAATCGCCGTTCCAGCTCCGGATACAGCATCCCTGTCGCTGCACAAAGTGCCCCCAGCAGATTTCCGGTTGTCGCTGCATCCCCGGTGTGCAGGATCACTGTGACATGCAGTTTTTCAAACGTGATCGTTCCCATCAGATCGTCCATGAGCTGAAGAGCCAGATCCAGCGTATCCTCCCATTTCAATTGGCTGAAATCAAACCGGGAACGCATTCCCTTCCCCGTTTCATCCTGTCCGGCCTTTTTCTTCTTGCGTCGGCGTCTTTTTTTCTTTCCCGACTTTGCCTCTTCCGAAGCCGCAGCCTTCTTTTTGCCAAACCGTCTGGTAATGTGCAGCGGCCCGACACTCAGGCGGATGCGGAGGGGCGGACCTTCCAGCCGTCTTCGAATCGCAATGCGAAACGGTACAAATGCAATCAGCAATCCGATCGCCACCGCCAGACCAAGCACAACCAGCAGCAAAATCAGGACGATGTGCAGCAGCGTCATAAGCATAGCTGTTCCGCTCCCTCGGCATCCTCGCCAATCTGACGACGCTCCAGTTCCTTCAGCTCCGGCAGTTCCGGCAGCTCATCCAACGATGAGATGGAAAATGTCCGGAGAAACGCCGGGGTCGTCTGATAGATCATCGGACGTCCCGGAACATCCAGCCGTCCGCACGCCTCGATCAGGCCTTTGTCCAACAGAGTCAGGACGGTGTTCGAACTGTCCACACCGCGCAATTGTTCGATATACGCCCGGGTAACCGGCTGCCGGTAGGCAACAATCGACAGTACCTCCAGCGCCGCGGCGGACAGGGTCGGCGGGCGCCGCACCTCCAGCACACGGCGAATGCTCTCCGCATACATCGGGCGGGATACCATCTGGTATCGCTTTCCCAGCCGGACCAGCATCATGCCGCGTTGTCCGGCATCATATTCGTCGGATAAAACGGTAATCATACGGTGCAGCTTTTCTTCGTCTACCCCGAGCACCTGCATCAGCTTTTCTTCATGGACCGGTTCTCCGGAAGCAAACAGAATCCCTTCCAGTTCATAGAGCTGCTCCATCATCTGCTGTCTCCTCCTCCGGTTTTTCGGTACGCAGGCGAAGCGCAATGTCCTCGCCCTCGCCTTCAATCAACAAACGGCGCGTCTTGGATAGCTCCAATACCGCCAGAAAGGTCGCTACAATTTCCGAACGCGATTTCGCATGGTCGAACAGACCACGGAAGCGGATGCTCGCTTTGCGCCGGAAACGGATTAAAATAGATGTAATTTTTGTGTGTACCGGGACACGTTCGCGGCCGACAATGCCCTGAAAGGACTCTGCCGACGGCGGAAGCCCACGCTCCACACGGTCAAACATGCGCTGCGAGGCACGCAACAGCTTGTCCAGCGGCAGCTTCCCCTCGAATTTCTGCTTCCGCTCCAGTGGTTCCTGCGGACGGGTCAGCACATCCCGCCCTTCTTCGCTGTGGCGGCGGAAATACGGCTGCACCTCGCGAATCCGCTGGTATTCCAAGAGCTGTTCTACCAGCTGTGCGCGCGGGTCCTCTTCGTTCTCCTCCTCTTCCTTCGGAAGAAGCATACGGGACTTAATCAGCATGAGCTGTGCCGCCATGGCAATAAAATCCCCTGCGACATCCATATCCATTGTCTGCATCTCATGCAGAATCGCCATGTACTGATCCAGAATTTCCGCAATCGGAATATCATAAATGCTGACTTTATTCTTATGAATCAGTTGCAGAAGCAAATCCAGAGGCCCTTCAAAGGTCTCCAAATGAAACTGTACGGATTCGGCCATTTATATCACCGTAACCAGTCCGGCAATCCATGTATAAATATGGTTGATGCAAAAGCTCATCGGCACATCCAACACACCGACAAACAGCAGAAGCAACAGTATAAACTGGATATATTGTTCGTATTTTGCAAATTTTAATGCCGACTGCCACGGCAGGAAGGAAAACAAAATCTTCGAGCCGTCCAACGGCGGAACCGGAATCAGGTTAAATACGCCGAGACCGATGCTCATCAGCGCACCATAATGCACCATCATCCCCAGGACATATACCGGCATGACAGTACTGTAGATCAAAAACTGCCGCAGGAACAGCAGAACGGCTGCCAGCAAAAAATTCGAAGCCGGTCCCGCCAGGGAAACCAGCGCGGTATCACGCCGCGGCTTTTTAAAATAACTGGTGTTGATGGGAACCGGCCTTGCCCATCCGACATGGAAAAACAGCAGGCAGATGGTACCCAAGGGGTCCAGATGATGCAGCGGGTCCAGCGTCAGCCGTCCGGCGTTCTTCGCCGTCGGGTCGCCCAGCCAATAGGCCACATAGCCATGTGCCGCCTCATGCAGACTCAGACAGAGCAGCAGCCCCGGCACACTGATCAGCAGGCTGAGAAGCTCCTGCATCAAAAAAGAATTTGTCATAATTTGCTCCATTCTTCTGAAACGCTACAGATATCATAGAATGATTCAATCTATTATATCCTTTAAATGAAAAAAATTCAAGTAAACTGCGATTTTTTACAGATTCTCTACAATTTTTTAAGAAAAAGGCCTACAACTCCTCCGGCTTCCGGTTCCTGCTCACGATCGCTCCGGTACGCCGCGGCTGGTATTCGGAAATAACCAAACCCGACAGACACAGCACCGTGCCCAGAACGGCCAGAGGGGTAACCGGCTCCTGAAGCAGGATGGAAGAGGCAAGCACTGTAATCACAGGGGACAGATAAATATAGAGGTTGCTCTTTACCGGACCGATAACCTTGACGGCATAATTCCAGGTCACAAAGCAGATCGCCGACGCGCCAAACCCAAGGAAGATCAAATTGAGGAAGTTTTCCGGCGCAGCAAAACGGGACACGTCCAACCGGACTTCAAAAAATGGAAGTGCCGGAAGCAGGAACAGCAGTCCATACCGGAAAATCCGGCGTGTAACCAGAATGGTCGGGAATCCATATTCCCCAATCCGGCGCAAAAACAGAGAGTAAAACGCCCAGCCCAGCGCTGCCAAAACCGCAAGAAAATCCCCCAATGGATTGAGTTGTAGCTGGGTACCATTAAAGCTGATAAGCGAGATACCCGCCAGGGCGATGAGGAAGCCGAACAGGAAATTCCAATGAAACCGTTCGTCCTCCCGCACAAACAAATGTATCACGATCGCGGTAAAGAACGGTGCGGCAGAGAGTACAACACCAACATTGGATGCCATCGTATAGGTGAGTGCAACATTTTCCAGCAGATAATATGCACTGACGCCGCACAATCCCGCGCCGGCAAACAGCAGCTCCTGCTTCCCTGTGGTCTTTCCCAACCGCTGCGGGCACGCTACCAGCAGCGCGGCATAGCCGATGACAAACCGGATGAATAAAATTTCCACCGGGGAAAACGACCGCAAAAGCACCTTTGTTGCGATATAGGTTGTACTCCAAATTACTATGGTAAACAGCGCCGCCAGATGGCCTGTGCGTCTGCTCTGCTTCATAATCATCCTCCACCCAAATCCTTTTTACAAGAAAAAGTCCAAATCCCATGATGAGATTCGGACTCTTTCCTTATTTTTTCTGAGAGCTCATTCCATCCGGCTTATCCGCTTCACCCCAAAAATGGGCCATGGAATGGCTTGCCACATACGTATACGCTTCCAAAATCTCTTCACTGGAACATGTAAATCCATTTTCCAACAGCTCCAGTATAACAAAAAGAAAGCTGTGTGCATAGAAGTTTGACAAAATTCGTGCATTTAACAGCGGGATCTCTTCCACGTACTCGAAATTCTGCTCGGTCAGCTGCTGATAGAGCAGATCACTGATGTGCTCATACACACTCTGCGAAAAACCATTTTTCCCAACAACGCGGATCGCGCGTTTATAAAACGGCAGGTCGAGCAAAACATTGTCCAGCATCGCACGCAGTGCTTCGGTCATCTGCCGGTTCTTCAGGCCCTTTTCCGCCGGAAAAACCAGCTCCTGCTGGATGACCCAATCCAAAAGGTCATACTTGTCCTTGAAATGGTGATAGAACGTGGAACGCATAATCCCTGCCCTGTCTGCAATCCGTTGGATGGTCAATTTTTCAAACGGTTGCTCCCGCATCAGCTGTTTGAAGCTGCGCACAATCAGGGCTTTCATATTGTCTTTCTTCTGAGACATTTGCGTTACTTCTTGTAGTTGGTATACTTCGGCTTCTTATGTGTCTGGCCTGCCCAGATTTCATCCGCTTCCTTCTGCCAGCACGCTGCATATTCCGCACACTTGCCACACAGATGCTCTGCCGACTCCGGCGATTCCAGATCGGTCGAATGTGCCCCCGTCTTTCGAACCATTTCCTGCAGCAGCTCCGGATTCTCCAGCATCGGGCACGGACGCAAATGGTTGTTGTTAAACGGTTGTCCTTCATGATATGCCATGAACAACGGGCTTTGCAGAATCTCCAAGACGCTGTGCTCACGGATATTCATGTTGGAATAATGGATGAATACACACGGCTCCGCGTCACCGTTGGAATTGACATGGAAATAGTTTCTTCCGCCTGCAATGCAGCCGCCGACATATTCTCCGTCGTTCTGGAAATCCATCAGGAAAATCGGCTTGCCGCCGGTAACACCACGGACCTCACGAACGCGCTGAATCATGTACTTGCGCTGCTCCATCGTCGGCAGCAGCTCCGGCGAAGCGTTGTTGCCAACCGGCATATAGTGGAAATAGAACGAGTAGCGCACACCCTTCTCAATCAGCATATCCAGGAATTCATCACTGGTAACCGCTTCAATGTTGGCGCGGGTATAGCAGATGGACGTACCAAAGATAATACCGTACTGCTTCATCAGACGCATGGCGTTCATTACTGCATCGTAGTGTCCAATGCCGCGGCGGCCATCGTTGGTCTCCGGCGATCCCTCAATCGACAGAGAGAACGAGATATTGCCCACACGGACACATTCCTTGCAGAAATCCTCATCGATCAGTGTCGAATTGGTGTAAACATTGAACTCACAATCGTTGTGCTTTTCACACAGGCGGATGATGTCCTTCTTGCGGACAAGCGGCTCACCGCCGGTCAGCATGTAGAAGTAAACCCCCAGCTTCTTACACTGAGAAATCAAATCATCCATTTCCTCAAACGTCAGATTCAAACGGTTGCCGTACTCCGCTGCCCAGCAGCCGGTACAATGCAGGTTGCAGGCCGAGGTCGGATCAAACAAAATCAGCCACGGAATATTGCACTTGTAAATCTCACGATTCTTACGGATCGTCTTGGTACCGTTCAAAAATGCTTCAAAGCCCATATTCAGGGCAGACATCTTCAGGACATGCGGGTCGATCTCTTCAATAATACGATAAATATACTGTGTCCATTTATTTTCCGGATTCGAAAGATATTCCTTGGCTGCCTCGAGCTGTTCCTTGCTGAAAACATCCCCGGCAAATTTCCCCGTCAGATCGAGAATGCGGTTGATCCCCTTCTCCGGATCCTTACGTACGCTCTTCAGCATGAAGTCAATGGCGGTTCCAAATGCCAGACGTGCTGCAGCATGTGTCATTCCCATAAATTTTCCCTCTTTCGTCGGTGTGCATGACCAATAAGACAAATCCTGCGCACCATAGTTTTAATCTACCATAACTATATAGCAGATGCCTATCAACTTGCAAGCGACATTTTTCTGTTTTTGTCTATATTTCGCAAAAAATTCACAAATTATTTGCAAATTGTCGAGAAAAATAGTTTTCCGCCTGCGGCTTGTCTTTTCTTTGCGTACCTTATATAATAAGAAAAGCAAGGAAAACGGAGGTGGTATTCCCTTGACGACACAGCAATATCAGAAATGGACTGCACCTCTGCGTCGCCACCCGAAAAGCATATCGATCCTGACCGCTGCCAACCGTGCCACAACGGCATTCGTCTACGCGGCCTATGGGGTTTACCTTATTTTTCTGTTATTACAAAACCGTCCCCTGCTTCCGGCTGCCATTCTGGTCCCCGGGATCAGCTTTGTCCTTCTGTCGCTGTACCGTGACCGGACGAATGCGCCCCGTCCCTACGAAGCGCTGGACATACAGCCGCTGATCGTGAAGCAGACCAAGGGACATTCCTTTCCCAGCCGGCATGTATTTTCGGTCTTTGTCATCGCGGTTACCATCGGCATACAGAACCTTTGTGCCGGGATTGTGCTCGGCGCCGTTGGCGTCGCTATCTGCATCATCCGGGTGCTCGGCGGAGTACATTTTCCAAAGGATGTCCTTGCGGGCATGGCCCTTGGACTGCTCAGCGGTGCGGTCGGGTTTGCGCTTGTCGCTTTTCTATCATAATAGGAGGATACTATGAATTTTATTACCATAAAAAATTGTAAAATTGGCACTGGAATGCCAAAAATTTGTCTGCCGATTGTCGGAAAAACCACAGAGGAAATCTGTCAGCAGGCACGCTCCTTCTCGGATTACCCCTGTGACCTCGCAGAATGGCGCGTTGACTGGTTTGCGGATGTGATGGATTTTGCACAGGTTGAAAAAACGGCACAGGCGCTGCGCGCTGTCCTGCCGGATACACCGATCCTCATGACATTCCGCACCAAGGAAGAAGGCGGCGAGCGCTCCATTTCCTCCGCGGATTACATCCGGCTCAATTGCTTCGCTGCACGCAGCGGACTGGTCGACGCCTTGGATGTAGAGCTGTTCCGCGGGGATGCGGTTGTCCGGGAAATCATTTCCTGTGCACACGAACAGGGCATTGCGGTCGTTGTCTCCAATCACAACTTTACGGAAACGCCGGCACAGGCAGATATCGTCTCCCGTCTGCAAAAAGCGCAGGCTCTCGGCGGTGATATCCTGAAAATTGCCGTCATGCCTCAGACCGCACAGGACGTATTGACACTGCTTGCCGCCACCGAAGAGGCACACCGTCTGTGCAGTCAGCCGCTGATTACGATGTCGATGGGTCCTCTTGGAGCGGTCAGCCGTATTTCCGGGGAGGTCTTCGGTTCCGCAGTGACCTTTGGCGCCGCCGGGAAGGCATCGGCGCCGGGACAGCTCTCGGCGGATAGCCTGCATCAGATTCTCTCCACGCTGCACATCGAAAGCGAAAACAGATGAGAAAAGGACGCTCTGTCAGTACCATTGCCGACAGAACGTCCATTTTTTATGACACTAAGGCAAACAGCCGCACACGATGCCGCTGCAGCCCTTCCGAGGAAGTGCATACCAAACACAGAAGCGCTTCCAGATAGGCCGCCGTTTCTGCAACCAGCAATTCGTCTCCGCTCTGCTTCGCCGCAGCGTACAATGTTTTCCAAAAGCTGCCAGCGGTGACATCTGTGCAGGCAAACAGCTCGTCCAAAGACTCCCGGCTCTCGCTATGCTCCATCATCGCGCAAAAGTCCGCAATCGGAATCATCAATGACATGGGAACCGCATCTACCGCTGCCGCAAAGGAATCGGCATCACTCAGCTCCCAGATGGAATACAGAACCAAAGCATGGAGCATAAAGTCACGCTCCTCTGTCGGGATGGCATCCCCGCTGCCTGCCATTGCCTGGGTATAGCATTCGGTCAGCGCCTTGCAGACTGTTTCGGCCGAATCCGCCTCCCAGCAATACGCATGCATCCGTTCCTGATTGACGGTCCGGCACAGCGCCGCAAGCGCGTCCTCCGATGATGCGTCCATTGCGGACAGCATCTGATGCAATGCAAGCATCAGACGGCTGTATTCCTCCGGCTCTGCCCCCTGCGCGACGGCACGCCAGAAGCTCCCATCGGGGCCAACCGCTCCAGTATATTGTGGCAGTTCGCTCCCTTCCGACAGATAGTCTGTAAACGCCTGCTGGGAAAAGGAGTATTCCAGATTGGAAAACAGAAAGGAGAGCAATCGCTCTTCCGTGCCTCCGTTTTGCCTCTGTGCAATTTCCAACGCAAAAAGCGGTACCAAAACCGCTCCCTCAGACAGCGCAGCAAACAGCTCCGGCCGGCGGTTGAAGATCATATGGACTGTTTCAAATACCATGCCGGTGGCATCGACAACACATTCCGTCGTCTTCTCTATCGCCGGGCCGGTCCATTCCGGCAAAGAAAACAGTGTCAGCCTGCAATCACTCATAATCCGGGAAGAAGCGCTTGATCTCGATGGCCGCGGTCTCCTCCGAATCCGAGCCATGAATCAGATTTTTGGTCGTGCTGGAACCATAATCTCCTCGAATGGTTCCAGCTGCCGCGTCCTCAAATTTGGTTGCTCCCATCAGGATGCGCATCCCCTTGATCGCATTTTCTCCCTCGACAACCATAGCCAGAACCGGGCCGGACATCATATACTCCAGCATGTCCGGAAAAAACGGCTTGTCTGCAATGTGCGCGTAATGCTCCCGCAGAATCGCCTCGTCCAGCATGCGCAGATCACAGCGAACGAGATGATAGCCCTTCTTCTCGATGCGGGAAAGGATTTCTCCTGCCAGTCCGCGCTGCAGCGCATCCGGCTTTAACATAATATAGGTCTGCTGTACCATAATAACGTTTTCCTCCTGTTCGTTTCGTCTCGTTTTGTATGCGTTATATCTTAGTATAACTGGTTTCGCGCAAAATGTACAGAAAAAGGGAAATATTCTCTCCACAAAACTTTTAGAAAGTATCTTTCTTTTTTTCAGGAAGTGTGATACAATCGGGTCATAGAAAAGAATTGCGAGGTGGTCTTATGTTTCTTTGCTCCAAAACATCCTGGGGCGTTACAGCGTCCGGTCAGGCGGTCGATTGCTACACGTTAGATAACGGAACGATTTCTGCTGAAATCCTGACCTATGGTGGGGCGGTCCGTTCCCTATGTGTCCCCAATGCGCAGGGAGAGGTGACGGATGTCGTTCTCGGCTTTGATGACATTGCCACCTACGAAGCGCAGGATAAATTCATCGGCGCCCTCATCGGCCGCCATGCCAACCGCATCGAAGCGGCAGAATTTACGTTGGATGGGAAATCCTATCCACTGTATGCCAACGATGGGCGCAACCAGCTCCACGGCGGAAAAATCGGTTACGACCGGCGCGTCTGGGATGCCACCGTTACCGATTCTGCTCTGCTCCTCTCCCTCACCTCACCGGACGGCGAAGAGGGATTTCCGGGTACACTTCAGATACAGGTGCGCTATTCTCTGACTGACGCCAACGGTCTGCGCATCGAATACACGGCGGTGACCGATCAAAAAACCGTTTGTAATCTGACCAATCATAGCTATTTCAATCTCGCCGGACACGCGTCCGGCAGCATAGTGGGACAACGCATCCAACTGCACGCTTCAAACTATACTCCGGCTAACGGCGAGTGCCTGCCAAATGGCACGATTGCACCGGTAGATCACACACCGATGGATCTTCGCGAAGCTACCGTCATCGGCGACCACATTGACGATCCCTTTGAACAGCTTCAATTTGCCGGCGGCTATGACCACAACTGGATTGTGGACGGCGAACACGGGACGCTGCGTCCGGCAGCCGAAGCGCAATGTGACGAAACCGGCATCCACATGACGGTTCTGACCACTTCCCCCGGCCTGCAGTTCTATTCCGGAAACGCACTGGATGGCTGTCCAAATGGCAAGGGCGGAGCCAGCTATGCCCGCCGCAGTGCGTTTTGTCTGGAGACACAGTACTATCCGAATGCCCTGTGTCATTCAAACTTCCCGCAGCCCATCATTACACCGGAACAGCCGTTCCACGAAATTACTGTTTACGAATTTTCCGTCCGCTGATCTTCCAGTCTTCGCATTTTCCCATTCCCTTTAGAAAGGAAGGCCTCCCATGCCGCAAACACTATCCACCGCAGAACTGCGCCGTCAAAACCGAAACCGAATTTACCAGCATCTGTATCATACCTCAGAACCGGTTACCAAACAGGCGATCTCTAAGAATCTTTCTCTGAGTCTTCCGACCATCACACAGAATTTCCGTGATTTGATGGAGTCCGGTCTGATCCGCTGGGGACATTCTCTGGATTCGACGGGAGGCCGAAAACCCAAGACAATTGAAATCATTGACGATGCACGCATCGCCATCGGCATTGAAATTACACGGGACACGCTTCGTCTGGTCGTCGTTGACCTGCGCGGCAACCGTCTGACCGATGCCGTTGTTCCCTGCCGGTTTTCCAACGATGATTCCTACTTTACCCTGCTCAGTACGGAGGTAGAGCGACTGATTCAGAGCAATCGTCTGGACCGGAACAAGCTGCTCGGGGTGGGGATCGCGTTCCCTGGTATTTTAGCGGCAAAAACCAGCCTCATTGAGTTGGCTCCATCGCTGAATATTCGGAAGATGATGGTAGAAACCCTGACCAAGCACATCCGTTATCCGGTTCGTGTGGAAAACGACGCGACCTCCGGTGGACGTGCTGAGACCTGGGACAGTTCGGATCAGGCGCTTCGGGCATATGTTTCGATCGGCGAAGGCGTCGGCGGATGCATCATGAATGGCAGCCAGCCGTATTTCGGCAGCAATGGCCGCGCCGGAGAATTTGGGCATATGCGTATCGTACCGGAAGGCCGCACCTGTCTCTGTGGACAAAAGGGCTGCTTTGAGGCGTATTGCTCCGCAACCCGCCTCTCGCACGACTTTGACTGTTCGCTGGACAGCTTCTTCATTCATTTAAAGGAGGGTACAACACGCTACGTCAATGCGTGGGAGTCCTATCTCGATCATCTGGCGCTCGGGCTGAACAACATCCGCATGATGCTCGATTGTGATATCGTGCTGGGCGGTATGGTGTCGCAGTATCTCGGCAGCTATCTCGGTGCGCTGAATGCCCGCCTGCGCGAGCTGGATTCCTTTGATTCCCCGCATCGCTATCTGACACTCAGCCGGTTGGGCGCCTACTCCAATGCAACTGGCGCTGCACTGGCTTTTATCCACGATTTTATCCGTCAAATTTAACGCATCGTTATTTCTGAATTTTTTCACTGGGAGCGGTTCACACCGCTCTCAGTTCTTTTTGTGTTTTGTTACAAATTATACCCCTCATTTTTACCCAAAATCACAAAAATAATTTATTTTTCTCTCTAGCTATTGACTTTTAAAATAAATGAAGTATTATAAATACATAAGTTTTAAAAAAGTCGTTATCAAAAGTCAATTTCATGAAAGGAGGATTTCTCTTTGAACTATCTATTAGGTGTTGACATTGGTACATCCGGAACCAAAACGGTCTTATTCGATCTGTCCGGAAATGTGCTTGGCAGCTGCACCGTCGAGTATCCGCTGTATCAGCCCAAAAACGGCTGGGCCGAGCAGGATCCCGAAGAATGGTGGGCCGCCGTGTGTGAGAGCATTCAGGGTGCCATTGCCAAGGCCGGAGCGAATCCAGCCGAAATCGGTGGCATCGGGCTTTCCGGACAGATGCATGGTCTGGTCATGCTGGATGCCGACGGCAAGGTTCTCCGCCGCAGCATCATCTGGTGCGATCAGCGAACCGGAAAGGAATGCGACGAAATTCACGAAAAGGTCGGCAAGTCCCGTCTGATCGAGCTGACCGCCAATCCGGCGCTGACCGGCTGGACCTCGACCAAGATCCTTTGGGTCCGCAACCATGAACCGGAAATTTATGAAAAATGCCGTCATATTCTGCTTCCAAAGGATTTTATCCGCTATCGTCTGACCGGAGAATTTGCCACGGAGGTATCGGATGCATCCGGCATGGGGCTTCTGGATGTCCCCAACCGCTGCTGGAGCGAGGAAGTACTCGAAAAGCTCGGCATTGACAAGTCGCTTCTGGCTACAGTTTACGAAAGCCCGGAGATCACCGGCAAGGTCACGCCGCAGGCGGCGGAGGCCACCGGACTGACGGCTGGCACGATCGTTGTCGGCGGCGCCGGAGACAATGCAGCCGCTGCCGTCGGTACCGGCGTGGTAACGGATGGCAGTGCATTTACGACGATTGGCACCTCTGGTGTCGTCTTTGCACACACCAGCGACATTTCCATCGACCCAAAGGGCCGCGTCCACACGTTCTGCTGTGCGGTTCCGGGAGCTTGGCACGTCATGGGTGTGACGCAGGCGGCTGGTCTGTCGCTCAAATGGTATCGTGACACCTTCTGTCAGCAGGAAATTGACCTCGCTGCTGAGCAGGATGTCGATCCGTACTACATTATGGACAAACAGGCCGAAGCGGTTCCGATCGGCTCCAACAAGCTGATCTATCTCCCCTATCTGATGGGCGAACGCACGCCGCATCTTGATCCGAACTGCCGTGGTGCATTCATTGGCCTGTCGGCAATTCATACCCGTCAGGATCTGCTCCGTGCCGTTATGGAGGGCGTTACCTTCAGTCTGCGCGACTGTGCTGAGGTTCTCTCGGAAATGGGCGTCCATCCGACCCGAATGCTCGCATGCGGCGGCGGTGGTACCAGCAAGCTGTGGAGACAGATGCTGGCTGATGTGCTGGCTTGTCCGGTTTCGACCTGCGCCAGCAAGGAAGGTCCGGCGCTCGGCGTCGCGATCCTCGCCGGTGTCGGCTGTGGTGCCTATTCCTCCGTCGAGCAGGGCTGTGAAACCGTCATCCAGATCAATGATCCGCAGCCGCCCATTGAGGAAAACAAGGCAGCTTATGCCCGCGTCTACGATATCTACCGTGCACTGTATCCGAGCTTAAAGGCACAGTATGCAGCACTGGCGGAACTCTAAAGGAGGAAAAATGGTATGAAGATTCAATCCGTTTTTGATCCGGCATTTGCGCGCTATGGCAAGGTCATCGAAGGACTGGATACTACAGCTTTGATCACAGCGTTGGAGGCCAACACGGAACAGCCGGAAGATGCGGTGATCTATGTTCCCTCCTCGTCTGTGCTCGAGGCAACCGACCTGTATCCGATCCTGCGCGACAATGTCTATGGCGGTATGCCAATCCAGATCGGCTATTGCAACGGAAGCAATACCAAGCTCAACTGCGTGGAATATCACCGCGACAGTGAAATCAACATTCCGGCACATGATATGATCTTCCTCGTTGCCGGGGAGAGCGATTTAGTAGACGGTCATCTGGACACCGCGAAGATTGAGGCATTCCGCGCTCCGGGCGGTGCAGCGGTCGAGCTGTATGCAACCACTTTGCATTACGCACCGTGCAACAGCGTCGCCGGACAGGGCTTCCGTGTGGCTGTCGTTCTGCCGAAGGGCACCAATACCGACAAGCCGGCAATGACCAACTGCACGCCGGAGGATGCCCTCCTGTGGGCGCGCAACAAGTGGCTGATTGCCCATCCGGATACCACCGAGGCAGCGGATGGCGCTTTCGTCGGGCTGGACGGCGAAAACCCGGACATTGCCGATCTGATCTGAGCAAACAACATTTTATTTCTGTGTGAGTTAACATAGTGTGAGAGTAACAATAGAGAAAACGGTATGATGTGAGATACCGTTTGTAAAACAAGGGAGAATTGGAACGACGGATCGTTTTGCGGTTTTGTGCCTTCCACTCCCGCCCCAAACTAGGAGGAATTCTTTATGGTAAACATTCCTGAAGTCAAGCTGGGTATTGTAGCGGTCAGCCGTGACTGCTTCCCGATGAGCCTTTCCGAAGGCCGCCGCAAGGCAATTGTAAAAGAATACAGCGAAAAATACGGTGCACTCTATGAATGTCCGATTGGCATTGAAAATGAGCTGGATATGCTCAAGGCCATCGAGGACATCAACAAGGCAGAGGTCAACGCACTGGTTGTCTTCCTCGGCAACTTTGGTCCGGAGACCCCGGAAACACTGCTTGCCAAGCATTTTGACGGACCGGTTATGTATGTATCCGCTGCCGAAGGCGACGGCGATATGATCAACGGCCGCGGCGATGCGTACTGCGGTATGCTGAACTGCTCGTACAATCTCGGTCTGCGCCACCTCAAGGGCTATATCCCGGAATACCCGGTCGGCACCGCAGCAGAAATCGCCGACATGATGAATGAATTCGTCCCGATCGCCCGTGCAATCATCGGTGTTTCCAACCTGAAGATCATCACCTTTGGCCCGCGTCCGCAGGACTTCTTCGCCTGCAACGCACCGATTCAGGGACTGTATGAATTGGGCGTGGAGATCGAAGAGAACTCCGAGCTTGACCTGCTCGTCTCCTATCAGGAGCACGAAAACGATCCGCGCATCCCCGAGGTCTGCGCAGACATGGCGAAGGAGATGGGCGAAGGAAGCTACTATCCGGATCTGAGTGTCCGCATGGCACAGTTTGAGCTGACGCTGCTTGACTGGGCGGAGAACCATAAGGGTTCGAAAAAATATGTCGCATTTGCCGACAAGTGCTGGCCGGCTTTCCCGTCCCAGTTCGGTTTTGAGCCGTGTTATGTCAACAGCCGTCTGGTTTCCCGCGGCATTCCGGTTTCCTGTGAAGTGGACATCTACGGCGCTTTGTCCGAGTACATCGGCATGTGTGTTTCCGGCGACACCGTCACGCTGCTGGATATCAACAACTCCGTACCGAAGTACATCTACGACGAAGACATCAAGGGCAAGTATGATTACGACATCACAGATACCTTCATGGGCTTCCACTGCGGCAACACGCCGGAATGCAAGATGTGTGCGAGCCGTGCGGTCAAGTATCAGCTGATTCAGCATCGTCTGCTTGAGCCGGAAGGCAGTGATCCGGATTTCACCCGCGGCACCCTGGAGGGCGACATCGCGGCATCGGACATCACCTTTTATCGCCTGCAGTGTGACAGCGATGGAAACCTGCGCAGCTACATCGCAGAGGGCGAGATTCTGGACGTCCCGACCCGTTCGTTCGGCGGCATCGGTATTTTCGCCATTCCGGAAATGGGACGCTTCTACCGCCATGTCCTGATTCAGAAGCGTTACCCGCATCACGGTGCGGTTGCCTTCGGACATTATGGCAAGGCTTTGTTTGAAGTACTCAAGTACCTCGGCATTCAGGACATTGCCTACAATCAGCCGGCTTCCCTGCCGTATCCGACCGAGAATCCGTTTAAGTAAACGATTGTCTGCATTTTATACGCAAGAATCCAACCACTATTCCAAAATTCCCCATAGCAAACCGATCCCGTGCAGCACTGTGCGGGGTCGGTTCGTTTTCCCCTTGACTTTTCTCCCACCTGCGCGTATACTCTATACATATGTAAATCAGACAGTTCGTTTGCACCATCCTGTCTATAAACAAAACCAGGGCTGTTTGTAAGATTTTTTGCAGGCATCCCATGCGGATGCCTGTTTTTTTATTCTTGAAGGAGATATTGTTATGTACCGACTGCAAACGGAACATTCCTTTGACGCCGCGCATTTCCTCGCCGATTATCAGGGGAAATGTCACAACATTCACGGTCATCACTGGCGCGTTGTGCTGGAAATCCAGGGCAGCCAGCTCCAGACCGACCGCCAGCAGAATGGTATGCTTGTGGACTTCTCCTCGGTCAAGCATGACCTGCGGGAAGTAGTCGATGCATTGGATCATACGTTTATCATCGAACGGGGCACCCTGCCCCCTGCGTTGTGCGAGGCGCTTCGTGGGGAGGACTTTTCTCTCACCGAAGTTGATTTCCGTCCCACGGCGGAGAATTTTGCAAAGTATTTTTATGACAAGCTGACTGCCTGCGGCTATCCGGTTTATTGCTGTTCGGTCTACGAAACTCCGGTCAACTGCGCGCAGTATTGTGGAGAGGAGAACGCATGATGCCTACCTATCCGGTTGCGGAAATCTTCACCAGCATCAACGGCGAGGGGGTCTTGGCCGGTCAGCTTGCGGTTTTTGTCCGCTTCACCGGCTGCAATCTGCGCTGTTCGTTCTGTGACACCATGTGGGCCAACGAACCAAACGCCCCCCATCAGGATATGACGGCGGAGCAGATTGTGCGGGCGGTTCTGGATACGGGCATGCACAACGTCACACTGACCGGCGGTGAACCACTGCTTCAGTCTCATATGTATGAGCTGCTGTCGCTGTTTGCGGAACATCCACAGCTTCACATCGAAATCGAGACCAATGGCAGTATGGATCTTTCCCCTTACCGCACGATTCCACAGGTCACCTTCACCATGGACTGTAAGCTTTCATGCAGTGGCATGCAGGATCGTATGCTGGAGGGAAATTTTTCACTCCTGCGGTCATGCGATACGGTGAAATTCGTCGCAGGCACCCGGGACGATTTGGAACAGGCATGGGCAATCACACGGAAGCACCACCTTCTCGATCGCTGTCATGTCTATTTAAGCCCGGTATTCGGTGCCATCGAACCGACGGAAATTGTCGATTTTATGAAGGAACACCGGTGGAATGGTGCCACCATGCAGCTGCAGCTGCATAAATTCATCTGGGATCCGAACGCGCGCGGCGTGTGATCGGACAAACGAAAAGAGGAAGCAAGCATATGGCTATTGATACACAGGCAATTAAAGAGCACATCCGCGGGATTCTGGTTGCACTTGGCGACGATCCGGACCGCGAGGGCCTCAAGGACACCCCTGACCGTGTTGCGCGCATGTATCAGGAAGTGTTTGAAGGAATGCAGTATACAAATCGGGAAATCGCAGAGATGTTTGACAAAACCTTTGCAGAAGAAATGGATTTTGTCACGGATTCGCGCGATATGGTCATCGTCCGTGACATCCAATTGTTCAGCTACTGTGAGCATCACATCGCACTGATGTATGACATGACGGCAACTGTTGCCTATATCCCGAACGGCAAAGTAATCGGATTGAGTAAAATCGCCCGCATTGCTGACATGGTCTCGAAACGTTTGCAGCTTCAGGAGCGCATTGGGACAGACATTGCAGAGATCCTGCAAATGGTAACTGCGTCGGAGGATGTCGCTGTCCTGATTCAAGGCTCCCACAGCTGCATGACCGCACGCGGCATCCGTCAGGCCAATGCCAAAACAACAACGACAACCCTGCGCGGCCGCTTCCGCACCGATCCGGCCTTACAGATGCAGCTCAAATAAAAGGAGATCGTTATGAAAGCACTTGTGTTATCCAGCGGCGGTGTGGACAGCACCACCTGTCTCGGACTCGCCATTTCCAAATACGGCAGAGAAAATGTCGTCGCACTGGCAATTACCTATGGACAGAAGCACGACAAGGAGGTACAGGCTGCCCGCGCGGTTGCCGCCCATTACGGTGTGGAACTCATCGAGCTGGATCTGTCCCTCATCTTCCAATACGACACGACCTGTTCCCTGCTCACCGGTTCGGAACAGGAAATCCCAAAGGAATCCTACGCCGAGCAGTTGAAAAAGACCGATGGCAAGCCGGTTTCGACCTATGTCCCCTTCCGCAACGGTTTGTTCCTATCCTCTGCGGCGAGCATTGCTCTTTCCAAGAATTGCAGTGTCATTTACTACGGCGCGCACAGTGACGACGCCGCTGGAAATGCCTATCCGGATTGCAGCGATGCATTCAACAATGCAATGAACCAGGCCATTTCCCTTGGCAGCGGTGATCAGCTTCATATCGAAGCGCCTTTCGTCAAGCTGACCAAGGCAGATGTGGTAAAAATCGGCTTGGAACTTGGCGTCCCCTACGAATTGACCTGGAGCTGCTACGAGGGCAGGGAGATGCCCTGCGGCACTTGTGGTACCTGCCGTGACCGCGCCGCAGCCTTTGCAGCCAATGGCGTGACGGACCCGGCACAGAAAGGGGAATCGAAATGACCGGACGAACCAACGAAGAAACCAGCGGGATTACGCTGCTTGGCAATCAGCACACAAAGTATCGCGATGATTATGCACCGGAAGTTCTGGAGACCTTCCCGAACAAGCATCCGGACAATGATTATTTCGTCAAGTTCAACTGCCCGGAATTTACGAGTCTGTGCCCGATTACCGGACAACCGGACTTTGCTACCATCACCATTTCCTATATCCCGGGAGAACGCATGGTGGAGAGCAAATCGCTCAAGCTGTATCTGTTCAGCTTCCGCAATCACGGTGATTTCCACGAGGATTGCGTCAATATCATCATGAAGGATCTCATCCGGCTGATGAATCCCAAATACATCGAAGTGTGGGGGAAATTTACCCCCCGCGGTGGAATCTCCATCGATCCCTACTGCAATTATGGCAGACCGGACACCAAATGGGAACAGGTCGCATGGAATCGCATGATGAACCACGACCTGTATCCGGAAAAAGTCGATAACCGTTAATAAAAAAGGAAAACAATATATGGAAAATTTAAAGCCCCGATACCATATCGGGGCTTTGTTCTTCTTTCAACGGCAATCTGTGTATCTTTCGATACACCGAATTCGATAAATTACATAATAAATCAACAATAAAAGTAATATTTTTTGTTGAAATCATCGTCTATAGGTGATACAATATAGAACGTATAGGGCAATATCGCTACCGGCTCGAAGCGTCCCTGTTACCAATTTAATTATCGGCCGGAAAGGAGTGTACATATTATGAATGTACTGATGATTCTTGTAATCTTTGCTGTGCTGTTGGCACTCTCATTTGCCGCATTCAACTATTTGACGGTGCGTCACATGAAGGAAGGCAGCGAAACCATGCAGGAGATTGCGGCAGCAATTCGCGTCGGTGCAACCGCATTTATTCGGTATGAATACCGAATATTGTACAGCGTTGTACTGGTCGTGGCCGTGATTCTCGCCATTGTCACATCCTGGCAGGCAGCTGTAGCTCTGCTTCTGGGATCGATCATGTCCGGATGCGCGGGTCTGATCGGTATGAAGATCGCTACCTATGCCAACGTCCGCGTTTCCAATCGGGCGCAGGAAAGCCGAAACATCGGTGAAACCGTAAAGGTTGCGTTCCGCGGCGGAAGCGTCATGGGTCTTTGTGTCGGTGGATTTGCTCTGCTCGGTCTGGTAATCGTCTATCTGGTCTTTGGCCTCGGCATGGATCAGATTTCACAGCTGGATTCACAGATCAACTGGATCGGCGTTTCCTTCCTTCCCTTCCCCATGACCTTGTCCGGCTATGCTCTGGGCTGCTCCATGGTTGCAATGTTTAACCGTGTCGGCGGCGGCATTTATACCAAGGCGGCGGATATGGGCGCAGATCTGGTCGGAAAAACCGAAGCACATATTCCGGAGGACGATCCGCGCAACCCGGCAACGATTGCCGATAACGTCGGTGACAACGTCGGTGACGTAGCAGGACTGGGCTCCGATCTGTTGGAGAGCTTCATCGGCTCCATTTCTTCCGGTATGATTTTGGCATACCATCTGTTCCTGTCTGCACTCGCAAATGGACAGAACCTTTCCGATGATTTGCTGCGGCGTATGATTTTGTTCCCCATGCTGTTCGTTTCGATCGGCATGATCGCCTGCTGCATCGGAATTGCTTCTCTGCTGTTCCGCAGCCATATGTCTTCCGATCCGCATAAGGATCTGAATTCGGCAACATATGTTGCTGCTGGCATTACGATCGTATTTGGTTTCCTCGTTGCCTTTGGATTGTTCCGCGGCGTGGATCAGCTTTCCATCATGGGCTTCTCACTGGGCTTTGCCTCACCATGGATCGCAGCGGCGATCGGTGTTGTCGCCGGTGTCGTCATCGGATTTATCGCGGAGTATTATACCAGCGCAGATTATAATCCTACGATCCGTCTGGCACACGCTTCGCTGGAGGGTTCTGCTCTCACCATCACGCAGGGTCTTGCTCTAGGTATGAAGTCCTGCATGGCTCCCTGTGTTGTGCTTGCGCTGAGCATTATCATTGCCTATCAGGTGTGCGGCATGTACGGTGTTGCGATGGCTGCCATGGGCATGCTCTCCTTTGTCACTGTCACCGTCTCGGTAGATACCTACGGCCCGATTTCCGATAACGCCGGTGGTATTGCGGAAATGAGTGGCCTCGATCCGGAAGTCCGTGAGATCACAGATACCCTGGATTCGGTCGGCAACACGACGGCTGCAATCGGCAAGGGCTTTGCGATTGGTTCCGGTGCATTGGCGGCACTCGCTCTGATGATTTCCTACCTCTATTCGTACAATGAAGTTGGCACGGAATTGGTGCTGAATATCATGGATGCCATGATTCTGGCCGGTGCGATCGCCGGTGCAGCGCTTCCGTTCCTGTTCTCCGGTATGCTGATTGAAGCTGTTGCCAAGGCGGCACGGAAGATGGTAGACGAGGTCCGCCGTCAGTTCCGCGAAATTCCAGGTATTCTGGACGGCACAGAAAAGCCGGATTATAAGACTTGTATCGAAATTTCTTCCAAGGGTGCCATCGGGGAAATGAGAGTACCTTCTCTGCTGGCTGTTATTGTTCCGGTATTCTGCGGCTTTGTCTTCGGACCTCGGTTCGTCGGCGGACTGCTGATCGGTTCGACCATCAGTGGTATCATGATCGCTATCTTTACCGGCAACGCCGGCGGCGCCTGGGACAATGGCAAGAAGTATATTGAATCCGGCAGCATTGCTGGCTGTGGAAAGGGTTCCCCCGCTCACGATGCCGCTGTCGTCGGCGATACGGTCGGTGATCCGCTCAAGGATACCGTCGGCCCGTGCATGGATATTTTCATCAAGATTATGTCTACCGTTTCGCTCGTCTCGGTTTCGGTCTTTGCCAAATATAATTTGGTCGCACTTATTGTAAGCTTGCTCGGCTGATAACCGTTTTTTCAAAAGAGAACCGGCTGTTTCCTCGGAGACAGCCGGTTTTACTCTGTTGGTGATACCCCATCGGATATTGTTTTCTTTCGACCATTTACAACCCCTATTGACATCTTTTTTCATTCCGATTACAATTCTAATAGGCAATCGTATTTTGGTATAACACCACGTTTCGATGGATGACAGAGCATGACCGAATCAATCCATTTCGGGCGAGAAAGGATATTGAAAAAATGAAACTGGGCTTTGACAATCAAAAATATCTAAATATGCAATCCGAGCACATCCGCAAGCGGATTGCAAAATTTGACAACAAGCTATATCTGGAATTCGGAGGCAAATTATTTGACGATTATCACGCGTCCCGCGTGCTGCCCGGATTTGAGCCGGACTCTAAACTGCAAATGCTGCTGCAGCTAAAAGATCAGGCGGAAATCATCATTGTAATCAGTGCTGAGGATATTGAGAACAGCAAAATCCGAGGTGACCATGGCATTACCTATGATTTGGATGTCCTTCGGCTAATCGATGCGTTCCATGAGGCCGGACTGTTTGTCGGCAGTGTCTGTTTGACCAAGTATGCTTCTCAGCCACAGGCAGAGCTTTTCCGGAAAAAGCTGAATGATATTGGCATCCGCTCGTATCGCCATTACAAGATTTCCGGGTATCCCAGCGACGTTGCACGGATCGTCAGCGACGAGGGCTATGGAAAAAACGACTATATTGAAACCGAGCGTCCACTGGTCGTTGTCACGGCTCCGGGTCCGGGCAGCGGTAAAATGGCAACCTGCCTGTCTCAGCTCTACCACGAGTACAAACGCGGCGTGAAGGCGGGCTATGCAAAATTCGAGACCTTCCCTATCTGGAATCTCCCACTCAAGCATCCGGTCAATCTGGCCTATGAGGCAGCGACAGCCGATCTGAACGATGTCAACATGATCGATCCGTTCCATCTGGATGCCTATGATAAAAAGGCTGTCAACTACAACCGCGATATTGAAATCTTTCCTGTTGTGAAATCAATGATGGAATTGATCGCCGGAGAGAGCATGTACAAGTCCCCCACCGACATGGGCGTTAACATGGCTGGCAACTGTATTGTGGATGACGATGCCTGCTGTGTTGCTTCCCGTGCGGAAATCATCCGACGATACTATAAATGCCTGTGCAGCCAAAAAATCAACGGTGTCTCCAAAGAGGATCGTTACAAGCTTGAGCTTCTCATGAATCAGGCAGGCATCCATATCGACTACCGCAAGGTAGTCGGCGCCGCAATTGAGCGACAGCGCGAAACCGGCGGCCGTCCTGCGGTTGCCATTGAACTGCCGGATGGCCGTGTGGTCACCGGTCGCACTGGCGATCTTCTGGGTGCCGCTTCTTCGGCGCTGCTGAATGCCATCAAGGCATTGGCGAAAATCGATCAGGAGCTAGATTTGGTATCCGCTGCCTCCATCGCGCCAATTCAAATCCTGAAAACCAAGTACATGGGCAGCCGCAACCCCAGACTGCACAGCGATGAAATCCTGATTGCATTGTCCACCTCCGCCGCAGACAGCGAGCTAGCGGCAAAGGCGTTAAAGCAGTTGGAAAAATTAAACGGCTGTGATGCACATTCTACCGTCATCCTTTCTTCGGTCGATGAGGAGGTGTTCCAGCGTTTGGGAATTTCTCTGACCTGTGAACCAAAATATGAGGAAGAAAGCCGCATTTATCACAAAAAATAAAACATCTTCTGCCGTTTCGTAAGAAATAGAAAAGGGAATCCGCCTGGATGGATTCCCTTTTTTCTGTACTTTCCATTGTGTATGACGAAAATACAGTATTCCCACTTTTAAAATGTAACTTTGCAATAAGGAAGCAGTTTTTACTTCTTCAGTTCCTTTGGCATCTTCGGCTCATACCAGTTGCCCATGCAAAGAACACCAGAGAAGATATTCGACAAATCATCCAAATACTTTGCCGAAACCTTCGCACAATTCTTTTTTACTTCAGAATTCTTCTTCGTATTCATTGCAGTCCTCCTATGTATGTCGTGACAAATCTTTCATCTTACGTCCCGATTCAGATTTCCAGTAGAAGTAAACTATGCATTAGTTTTTTCGTTCAAACAGTCCAGGCAATTCCACGCTTGCGAAAATGAAACCAATCCATATACCGCTGGATTTCAAATCGGGAATTTTCGTTTCCCGTCTCCTATTTTATATCAATTTTTACATAATTCCACCATTTGTGCACGAATAGCAAAAATCCGTACACGAAATGGATATGGGGCATTTGCGGTGTTTCATTCTCTATGTTATGATGATTATAGAAATACCTTTGCCCTATTTGTGCCAAGACAAGTGGATGGTGTACTATGCAACTTTGCTCGATATGGACTTTATTTGAACTGTTAGTTAATGCTATAGAATCATTTCTAGTATTCTGCCTTTTTCGTCGTTTTTTTGAAAGCAAGACTGAAATTGTTCGTCCGATAATTGGCGCTATTCTTCTATTCCTTTATATTTCTCTGTTAAACAATATTAGTATGATCAGTGGCACAGCGATGACTTTTCTTTCGTTATGTGGTTCATTATTTTATTCTATACTGTGTTTTCACAGCAGCACTTCAAAAAAGATATTCACAGGAATACTACCAACCATTGTAATCATCACCTCTGATTTTCTTACGCTTGCAGTTTCTTTGGCACTTAATCTATTCGATCCCTCACGCGCCTGGGAGCCGACTTTCGAGCGCTTCCTGATGTCACTCATTTATATTGTGATAGCATCGGCTTTGTATCTCATGCTGTTTAAAATCTACGACAGAATGAATCGCCTTTCCAATTATCCGGTCAAAATGATCGCATATGTCACCGTGCTCTTTTGTCTTGGAATCTTTGCAATCAACACGTTGATCAGCCTGGCCTCCGCGTTCTTTGACATATCGTCTGCCGGAATTCACATCAACATCTATATCGTGTTTATCGGCCTTGTATTCTTACTGATGTTCATCAGCGCAATTTTTCTCGTTATGAACTGGGCAAAGCTTTTACAGCAAAAACACAGCATGGAGCTGCAATCCCAATATCAGTACATGAAGGACGAATACTATGAAAATGTCCATCAGGAATTGGAAAAGTTGGATTTCTACCGCCACGACTTTTTGAAGCATACCAATGTACTTGAAATCCTTCTGAAATCCGGAAAGAACACAAAAGCTTTGGAATATTTGGGCGAGTTACACAGCAGTTATCAATCCTTGAATGTATCCAATTACACCAATAACGATATTCTCAATGCAATCATATCCAATAAGAAGGCGATTGCAGAAAATAATGGCATTGCGGTGCGAATCACCGCTGAAAAAGTCGAGGAATTTCCTTGCTCTTCACAGAATATTTGTTCCCTGTTTGACAATCTCTTTGACAACGCCATTGAGGCCAATCAAAAAGTGGAATCTTCCCGCTTTATTGATTTATTCCTGTTTCATGCAGGGGAAGATATTTGCATCATTATGAAAAATCTATACGATGGAAAGCCAATCCCACACAACAAGACATCCAAAAGCGATACACAATCCCATGGATTGGGCTTGAAAATCGTTAAAAATATTGTTTCTCAGGCAGGCGGTTCTTTTGAACAAAATAATGATGCGGAAGATAAGATTGTTACTATAACAATTCTTCTTCCCAATCCTAAAGCAAAAAAGGAGTAACTATGGTTATAAACACAATAATTATTGAAGATGAAGCAGTATATGCGGAATACTTGAAATCTCTGCTCCTGCAGTGGGCAGAAGAGAAAATTGAACTGAATATCTCAACATATTCCAACGGTTCGGATTTCCTCCGCGAGACAAGCAAAAATACCCTGCTCCAGATCGATATTATATTTATTGATATCATATTGGACAAAGCCGATGGTATCGCTGTGGCGAAAAAGTTGCGGGCGCTCGGATTCCAAAATACAATTGTTTTCACTACAAATCTGGAAAACCGGGCGATTGATGGATACACGGTCAATGCCTATCGCTACTACTTAAAGCCATTGTATCCCAGGGATATCAAGGAGTGTATGGGCTATGTACTGGAAAAGAATAAAAAGGATTACTTTCAATACACCTATCATGGAATCACCGAACGGATCCCCTTTGACGATATTCTTTCCTTTGAAAGCATGCAGCACTACATCGATTTTTTCACAATGGATCGGCAAATTCGCATCAAGGATTCTTTAAAACGAATTCAAGAACTGTGCCCATCATATTTTATTCGCTGTCATCGATCGTACATCATCAATAGTCATCACATCAAAAGCCGTCAGGGAAATAAATTAATCCTGAAAGATGGCCGGGAGATCGGTATCTCTTCAAAATATTCCAAAGCGGTCGCAAAGATTATGGCACAGAGAAAAGGAGGTTGACAAAAAGATGGAAAAACTCTCAGAGAAAATCGCCACATGGATCATAACCAATGATCCGGATAGCCGCGATAAATACGAAATATTTGTTTACACACTGCAATGCTTGTTCGGAAATGTCATGGCAAACGGTGCGCTGCTGATTCTGGGCGCCATCCTCGGCAAGCCGCTCGAAGCGGTCAGTTGGATTCTGTTCTATAATGCGCTGCGCCTTCACATCGGTGGAAGCCATGCGAAAACATTCGCCCGCTGCTTTCTCGGCGGAACCATCTATGGCGTCCTCTGTATCGCCATCATTCCTTATCTTGACACCTATACCGTTCTGCTGGCTTTGGCGGCAATCATCAGTGTCATCACGACATTTTGGGTGGCTCCGGTGATCCATCCCAATCGATTAATGTCCGAGAGTCAGATTTCCAAAAAACATCGTTTGGGAAAACAGATCGTATTCGTGGAATGTGTCTTGATCCTCGTATTCTATCTGTGCTTTCCACCCTGGCTGGCGCATTCTGCGGCGCTCGGCATGTTTTCTGCCGCATTGCTCTGTATTATTGGGAAATTGCAGCAAAAATCTGTCGCACATTCTGAATCGTAATGCAATCCGGTTCCCTTTCGCCTTCCTCCCCGCTTCGGCGGGGATCTTTTCTGTCCGAAAATTTGCCGTCTCAGAGAAACGGAATCCCTTTCCATTTGTCGAATTAAGTGGAATTTAGCAGAATTTCGTCTATGATTATCGCAAACTCTCAAATTCTATCTATCCTGTGGTACAATTCTTACAAATATTAAGACTGTGAGGGATTTACATGGAAAAAATCATCTTATTATTACACTGCTTGGGAATCACTCCTGGCTATCGCGGATATCGGCAGCTCATCCTCGCGTTGATCTTGCTTCGTCAGGACGAAGATCTGTTGTGCGACACGATGGATTTGTACCACAAGGTTGCTTATTTCAGCAACTCCAGCCAGACCTCCATTGAGCGCAACATCCGCACGCTTGCCGAACGGGCATGGGACGTCAATCCAAGCCTGCTGCAAAAGGTCGCCGGCTATCCTCTGGATGCCAAGCCGACCAATACGGAATTCCTTTCGATCTTGCTTAGCTACGCGCAGCGTGAAGGAGAATTACCGTGGCCATCCGATTCGATCACCCCAATTCGCAATTGACGGAAATCTACCAGATGCTGTATCAGTTCGGACTGCGGGCCGATTGCGCCGGTTTCTTTTTTCTGTCCTATGCAGTATATCTTTCCGTCCGTCAGCCAAATCGGCTTCTCCTCCCGAACAAATGGATTTTCCCAGCGATAGCACAGCACTATCACACAACGGTTCCTGCGGTGCGAAGCGGTATTCATTCCGTGTCCGGAAAAGTACTTTCATCCACCGCTATCGCGTATCCGGAGTATGTGATCGCTGTGTTAACAAGGATCTATCACTCAAACAAAGCAGCATAAAACCCCAGCCCATCAGGGAAATCCTGATGGGCTGGAGTCATCTTCGCCATGGATTGTCACAGCATCTCTTCTGTGATTTTCTTGGTGTGCTATTCTTTTCGCGGTTCCTCTAAATATGCCAATCGAGCGCCTCTTTTGCGGTCATATCCAAATTCATCGGTGTGATCGAAATGAGATTGTCTATGTAGGTCGCATAGATATCGCTGTCCTGTTCCAGTGTGGAAAGATCTACGCTTCTCTCACATTTCAATTCAAACGATGTGGTAAACTCCTCCCGGTTCGGCCTCAAATAGTTAAAATAATTCTGTCTGCTCAGCGTCGTAATCCGATAGTCCTTTCCGCTTGTTGCAGCAAGCGGGACATTAATATTTAAAATTCCAGTCTGGCTGGGGAAGCCTGCCTCCAATACCTGCCGGAGAACCATCTCCGTGATCTCCTGCGCCGTATCCCACCGGTAAGCGGAATAATTTCGATAGTGCTGAATACTCAGTGGAGCTTCTAAGGACACGGCGATTGCCGGGATTCCATGCGTGTTGGCCTCAAACGCTGCGCCCAGCGTTCCGCTGCAGGTCACGGTTGTTCCCAAATTCTCTCCGTAGTTGATACCGCTCAGGCACAGATCCGGTTTCCGTTCCGCCAGTTCCAGTACGGCATGTGCAACCGCATATCCCGGGCTTCCATGCACTGCATAGCACAGCGTATCTTGTCCGGCAATCGGAATCATAACCGGATCAATAATTCCCTGATCCGGACTGCGTGGAAATGCTCTGCCCATGCTGGTTTGCTGATCGACTGGTGCAGCGATCAACAACTCTCCATAATTCTTTGCTGCTTCAACCATGGCGTGTAAACCCGGAGAGTACACTCCGTCGTCATTGGTTATTAAAATATATGGTCTCATCGTGTACACCTCCGAATGCGGAAAGCAGCAGAGAATTCCCAATCTGTGTTATTCTCTGCTGCTCTTACTTACGCTATGAAATTAGTGGAAAATCTTGTAGGTCTCGCGCAGAATCGGATCGGTTCTGCGGCTCATGTCATAATAAACCTCATTCATCTCCAAATACATCTGTGTATTCTCTTTATTTGGTACAAAAGTATCCGAGAACTTAACCATATGCTCCGCTGCCGTCTGGAAATCCGGATATGCACCAACTGCAACCGCTGCACAGATAGCAGAACCAACTGCCGCTGCACCATTGACGACGTTGCGTCGGGTCGGAAGGCCAAAGACATCGGCAAAGATCTGCATGAACAGATCGCTGTTCGAGCCGCCGCCGGAAATAATCAGATTCTCCAGCGTGATGCTCATTTCCTGGCACATGTCCGCAACATTGTTGCGGATGGTCAGTGCGATCGCCTCGAGGATCGAACGATACATATGGGCACGGCCATGGCGTCCATCAAATCCGATCATGATGCCCTTCTTGAACGGCTGATCCGCCGGAGCCAACCAGTCCAACACGGTCATCAGACCATCGCTGCCGGCTGGAACCTGTTCTGCTTCCGCATTCATCATCTCTTCCGCACAGGAATATCCCTTGGATTTCGCCAGTTCTTCGTAGCTCTCACCCAGAACATTCTTAAACCAGCTTACCATCCACATGCCGCGGCGAACACCGTTGCTCTCATAGAGGTATTTCTTCGGTTCCGATGCATAGTTCGTCCAGAACTTCTGTGCATCTTTGTAATTCATGCTGCCCTGGACCATGCCGGCAATGTACGTACCGAGCGAAATGACAGCCGTATTTTCTCCGACACAGCCGGCGCCCAGTGCTTCGACTGCCTTGTCATTTGCCGTTGCAACAACCGGAAGACCTTCCGGGATTCCTGTCGCCTCAGCCGCTTCCTTGGTAACGTATCCAAGGATATCGCCCGGCATCTTCAGATTGAACAGCATATCGCGTGTCAGATTGTATTCTGCAATCTGATCGTCGGGAAGCCAATCCCACTTGTCGCTGTCCATCGGCCACATGCCTGCATAGTTTGCTGCTGTATCGTTAAACTCCCCGGTAAAACGATGGGTAATATAGCCCGAAGACGTCGTGACATAGGCGATTTCATCGCTTACCTGCTCATGCTTTACAGAGACACGCTGATCCATCCAGCTCATAACCGGCGAATACAGAGAGCCATCCTTTTTCAGGAGTGCACGGCAGAAACGGATGGTGCACAGTCCCACTGCAATGATATCCTTGGGATCTCCCTCAAACTTTGCCATGGTCTTCTTGCTTGCCACACAGATGGAGTCCCACAAGTCGTCATCCGGATGCTCAACGATACCCGGTTCCGGCAGGTGATACGGCTTTAACGGCTGCTTATCTTCACAGACAATGTTACCCTCCAGGTCAAAAATCAAAATCTTGGAGCTCTGGGAACCACCATCAACCGCCAGAATATATTTCTTATCCATTCCGGTTTCCTCTCTTCTTGTTATCTTGTGATCGACAATTAGCGTACCAGATAGCCGCCATCAACAACAACGACGGTACCATTGACATAGTTGGAAGCCTGGCTTGCCAGATAAACCGTGGTACCCATCAGATCCTGACGCTCGCCCCAACGGTCTGCCGGAATGTGATCCTTGATCTTGATAAACTTCTCATCGTTTGCGCTGCCGGTACCGGAAGTCATCGCCGTCTGGAAGTAGCCCGGTGCGATACCATTGACACAGATTCCGTACTTGCCGAGCTCATCTGCATACGCCTTCGTCAGACCCATCAGGCCAGCCTTCATTGCTGCATATGCCGGGGAGCCGAGACCGCCGAGGAAGGAGAACAGCGAGCAGATGTTGATGATCTTGCCGCTCTTCTGCGGGATCATGTACTTCGCAACAGCATGGCTCAGGTCGAAAGCGCCGGTCAGGTTAATGGCGATCATCGGATCCCACTCTGCTCTGCCAAAGTCGAGTACATCTGCAATCTTGCAGATACCGGCGCAGTTAACCAGAATGTCGATCTTGCCATATACCTCAACGCACTTTTCAGCAATCTTATCACACATGCCGTCTTCGGTCAGATCGCCCTGCATGAAATAATACTTTACGCCGCAGTCCTCAATCAGTTTCTTGGTGGTCCCGTCGTCGTCAACAAAGGCAAATGCGAAGATGTTTGCGCCAGCCTTTGCCAGTGCCAGAGCGAAAGCCTGACCCAGACCGCTGTTGCCGCCCGTTACAATTGCGTTCTTACCCTTCAGAGAGAAAAAGTCCATCGAAAAATCGTTGATATTGTAGCTCATAAGAAATACCTCCATTTGAATTTTGTTGGTTGGTCTTTGTATTGATATAGCTTTTGTGAAACCTTCCACACCTGCGCACAATGTTGAGCGATTCCATCTTCGCCATCATTACTTTTGGAGAAAAGAAAAAAGCAACTTCCATACAAAGTTTTGTATGGAAGTTACTTTCTCTGTCGCTCTTAGTAACTGTACATAGTATAATCTCATTAAAACTGTTTGTCAATCACATTAGCTTCCAATATATTCGAAAAATTTTTGTCTATTTTTCACAATCTCCGTTCGTTGCAGAAAAATCCGGTAAATTGCTTCACGCCAAAACGCTTTGTAAACAGGTCACATTTGCACAGGAACAGATAATAAATATTTTTCCCGGAACCATGCAGCGTTTCAAAATTCCCCTGCCCTTTGGCAATGCAGAGATCGGCCTCGCGGAGCGACTGTTCCGCCGCTGTGCCGAGTTCTCCGATCTGTGTCCCCGGAATATGGCTGCCATTATCGAGAATCTCAGCATACTCCGCCAAGCCAACCGCATTGGCATCCTCCCAAAGCGCATCGTTTAATATCGGCGCGCCTCTCACAAGGACGGTGATATGAATCCCAGGGTACTCCCGCTTAATTTCCTTGATCAGAAGCTTATCCAGCACGATTTCTCCGGCATTGTCACAGCAATACACAAGCCGCTCTGCGGTCTGCAATTCTTCCCGGAAGCGGCGGTATTCCTCGGGAGCCAGAAAGACCGTATCCCAGTCTGCCAGAAGCTGCTCCAGCTTGTTCGGGTCCACCGTGTCCATCGCACCAAAATCAATGTAATTCCCAATCAGGGCGATTTGAAGTGCACTGTGCAGCGGGTCTGAGGATGCCGCAATCGTCTTCTCCAGCTCCGCCTCTTTTTCCAACAAAATTTTGTTGTATTTCTGTTTTGCTGAACGATAGTAATCCTGCTCCCCTGTGTCCTGCTTCACAATGTCGATGGCCCTTGCCATCAAAACCGGTGCGGATTGCTCCTCCGGCGCCGTTCCCAACAAGGTGAGGATCTCTTTGATCCGAAGCAGTTTGTTCTGCTCGGAAAGGGTGCTCTGCTCCAGCAGCCCTTCCGCTTTCTTCAAAATACACCCATAACATTTAACTTCCGCTTGCATATTTCCCCTCCGTATAAACTGCCCGTGCATAAAATGCACGAGCAGTCATAGAGAACAATTTTTATGATTCTTCACTCATAACCGGCAGCCGTTCGCTTTCAATCGGTCTGCCCCGTTCATCGTAATCTTCCTTATGTACATCGAACTTCTTTGGGTTCCTGCACACCTTAATCAACGCGATACAATACAGGATAACAAGGAACATGTTCGGGAATCCGCCCAGATTCGATGCCGCCTTAATGCCATCGATGCCGGCAAAGGAGATCAAAATCCACGTAACTCCGGCAATCGTAACGCCCCATACGGCTTTCAACCATGCCGGTGCTTCCTGCTCCGCGTCCTGAATTCCGCTGGTGCAAAGTCCAGCCATCGCCGTCGTATTCGAGTCCGATGCGGTAACGAAGGAAATAAAGACGATAAACAGATAGAACGGAATGACAATCATCGACAACGGCATCTGCTCAAACACGCGATACACGGCCGCCTCGGTGCCACTCACGCTCATCGCTTCGTACA
The DNA here is from genome assembly GCA_030539335.1 of Eubacteriales bacterium. Classification (GTDB taxonomy): domain Bacteria; phylum Bacillota; class Clostridia; order Oscillospirales; family Butyricicoccaceae; genus Butyricicoccus_A. The sequence continues at coordinate 119,403 of JAUNSG010000007.1, forward strand.
AACCCATACCGTTCATTTCATAATACAGCGCCGCCGTCGAGAACAGTCCCATCCAGATCGTGCTGAAGATAGACGGAATGATAAAATTGCACCGGATCGCATCCCGGATGGTATAGCCGCGCAGAATTCGTCCGAGGAAAATCGCTGTGATCGGTGTCCACGAGAGCCAATTGCACCAATAGAAAATCGGCCAGCCCTTTGCCCAGCCATCACCAAAGATATCGCCGGTCAGTGCACTCATGTGGAAGAAATCAGAGAGATACGATCCCCAGGATTCGACGGAAAAATTCAGCATAAATGCGGTCGGTCCAAAGATCAAGACAAAGACCAACAGCGCCATATAAACTTTCGAATTGACCTCCGACAAAATACGGATGCCCTTCATCAGTCCGGAAATACTGGACAAAACAAAGCAGACAACGATAATCGAAATGATCACTGCCCACGCTGCCGGTGCGCTCTTGATGCCAAATACGCTTTCCAAGCCGCCGGCAATCGTCAGCGTACCGGTTCCGAGCGAGGCTGCGACACCGGTTGTCAGGGCAAACAGGCCAATGACGTCAATCAGCTTGCCAAACCGGGTGACCCCTTCTCCAAAGACCGGAATGAGCGCAGAGCTGATCGAATACGGTCTTTTCATATTATAAAATGCAAATGCAAAAATCAGTGTTGCCACTGTATAAATTGCATATGGCGACCATGTCCACTCCAAAAACATTGTCTTCATGGCGAAAATCGCAGCACCTGGGGTCTGTGGGTCAACACCTGCACTTGCCGCCGGGGTATAGTAGTGATACAGCGGCTCTGCACACGCCCAGAATAAAATGCCCGCTGCAATCGTTGTACACAAAGTAATCCATACCAGATTGATATAATTCATAACCGGACGCGCTTTGCTGCCTCCGATTCTCACCTTACCGAGCGGCGAAATATATACCACGATAACCATCGCGACGCACAACAGTGTCGTCAGATTAAACGCCCACGCAAAGTTATTCAAAATCCAGCTCGTTATGGCATTGAGACCATTTAAAAACGCCTCTCCATTCCAAAGACTGATAACGACCATCCCCACCAGGATTAACCACGGCGGGAAAAAGACCGATTTTCTCAGCGATACGTTTACAGTTTTCCCTTCCATACTCTACTCCTTCCTATTCTCTGTTACAATATGGATTGTCCTGCATTGATTCTCCTGCATAAGCTGTATCAGTTTCCTCCTCTCTTTTTCCGATAAAGCCCTCTGCGGTATACTAAACACCATCTTGTTCTGTGCCCGAATTGTAACCATATTATCTGAGTACAAAACGACCGCTTTATGATTGATCTCGGTATCCTGCTCCGGCTCATAAGTGTGAATGATATTGTCGTGAATGGTCATGCGATATTCCCCACGCGACAGCTTTTTCGCCCGGCGCTTCCGCAGAATCGGAACGCCGTACAGCAAATACAACATCAAAAGAACACCCAGCCCTGTCATCAAGACAAAGTAGACTTGTTCCGGTTTACGCATATAGCAAATGAGAAAGAACACGGAAAAGACAGCAAGAACCATAACGATGATTTGCTTGCTGCGCCCTTCCCGCTTCCAATTCAGCGCCAAAAAGGATTCCTGCAGTTCTTCCGTTGTCAGCTTATAACGCAGTTCCATGCAGTGAATCTCCTTCCATATCCAATTGTCCGAGCAATTCCGGGACGATCTCATACAAGTCGCCGACAATCGGCACATGAGCGAATTGGAAAATCCGCGCCTCCGGATTGCTGTTCACTGCGATAATCTTTTTTGCCTGACGTGCTCCCGCCATAAACTGTACGGAACCGGAGATGCCAAAGGTAAGCAGCAAATCCGCCCGGATGGACGCGCCCGACAAACCGATCTGATGCCGATGCGTCAGGAATCCGGCTTCCACCAGCGCGCGCGAACACGCAAGGGTTCCACCCAGACGATCCGCCAGCTCCTGTAAGCTTTGCAGATCTTCGGCGCTGCGAACGCCGCGTCCGGCGGCGACAATGATCTTCTGTTCCGATAACTTGAATTTCTCTGTCGCCTTCGGCTGTATGTCCATGCAGGAGAGGGCACTCCGGCTGTTCTGCGCTCGCACAACAACCTCTGCCATCGCTCCCTCACACGGTTCGCACGCCGGAAGAATCCCCGGACGTACTGTCGCCATCTGTGGCCGGGTGTGGTCGGTCACAATGCGCGCCATAATGTCACCGCCAAATGCCGGGCGGATCTGCAACAGGAAACCATCTTCGCCCCACTCCAATTCGGTGCAATCGGCGGTCAGGCCGGTTCGACAGGCCACCGCAACACGCGGCGCAATTGCCCTGCCAAAGGTGGTTCCCGGAAGCAGCAGGACGGCCGGATCGTATTCCCTCACACACTGCGCAATCGCATCGCCACAGCTCTGCGGATCATACAACGCCGCCGTCTGGCAAAGATATAAAATGTCAAGGGGCAGTCCCGAAAACATCGAAGTATCATACGTATCCTCAAACAACAGAATTCCACAGACGCGTCCCCCCGTCGTTTTGGTCAATCGCCGTGCCGCACCAGTCAATTCCCACGCAGACGGATGGAGGTTTCCATTTCTGCACGACAGCACAACAAAACAATCGTTGTTTTTCATCGCAGTTCCCTCCAATGTGACAAGATATGCCGCGCTGCCGCCTCTGCACTCTCCTGCAAAACAGGCTGGTGGGCAATCGGTTCCGGCGGATAGATTTTCCGTACCCGCGTCGCCGAGCCGCGCAAACCATAATGCTCCGGATCGGTATCATCAAACGATTCCAGAGACAGTTGGGTAATCGGCTTCTTTTTTGCCGCCATTTTTAAGCGCAGAATTGGCATTCTCGGCTGATACAGATCCTGTTCCACGGACAGAACACACGGCATCGGCAGCCGAAGCGTCAGCTTCTCCTCCTCCGTCTCCACGCAAACGGTGCCATCACTCTCCCCAAGTTCAAGGATTTGGTTCACCCAATTGAGATGCGGCACCTCCATCCACTGGGCCAATGCACCGCTCACCTGTGCCGTATCTCCATCGGTCGTCTGACGGCCGCACAAAATCAACTCATACGTACCTGCAGCCTGAATCGCCTGATGCAGGGTATACGACGTCGCCAAGACATCGGCGCCGCCAAATGCACGGTCACAAATCAAATATCCGTTGTCGGCACCCATGGCAAATGCGGTCCGCAGCAATTCCTTTGCACGTTCCGGCCCCATGGTAAAGACGTCGATCCGGCAGTCCGCATTCGCATCTTTGATGCGCAACGCCGCCTCCAACGCGCTGAGGTCATAGCGATTGACCGTTGTTTGCAGCCGATCCCGCCGGATAACACCTGTCTCCGGGTCCATGTCTCCCTGCACCCGGGCCGGCACCTGCTTCATACAAACGGCTATTCTCATAGCTGTGTCCTTTCCTTCTCAATAATAGTTCTGCGGATTCCAGAAACACTGTGGATCGTATTGCTGCTTTAACCGCCGCATCGCTCCCATACGGAAATTTTCCACCGGAATCCATTTCCGCTTCAGCTTTCCGAATCCATTCTCCTGCGCCGCACAGCCGCCCTGCAAACGGATATTTATTGCCAACCATTTCAGCTTCGTGAGGCAATCCTGGTATTCCTCCGCAGTCTTTGGAAAAAAATTCCAATGGACATGGCTTCCGCCGATATGACCAAACACAATGCGTTCGGTTGTCCAGTCCTGCATCTGCTCCTCATACCAGCACATCATCTGTGAAAAGCTCGCTTTAGAAAAGCCATAATCCGTCGATAGCTTTGTAATCTGCGCGTCGTTCCGGTGATTCTCTTCCACCAGGAGATTTGCCGTTTCCGGGATCACATGGCGGAAAACGCGCAGTCCTTCCATTTCGGATTCTCCCGATAACGCCCACGCCTGATCCGGATCACTGCCCAACTCGGCGGCCGCTTCCATCAGTACGCCTGCAATCTCCTCAACGCCGTCTTCTTCCCCGGCAATCTCGAGATAAATCATCGCCTCTGTCCCTTCCGGAACGGGCGGTATGTCGTCCAGCTTGCTCATCTGGCTTTTCCGCTTCTCCAGCATCGCAAGTGCTGCCTGTCCAATGTATTCCGCCACGGTAATCGTGGCTGTCTCAGAGGCCACATCCGTCCCCTGAATAAAATCAGCAAATTTCCAGGCGCACTCGTGCTCTGGAAAGAAAAACGCAATTCCCCACTGCTCGGTCGGCACCGGCAGCAGACGAATCGTGACCGAAAGAATCACTCCCAGCATTCCCTCACTGCCCAAATAGTCCTGCAGGGCCTCGCCGGTCTGCTCCGTAATCGTTCCGTTTTTGTCCATCACCCGGACTGCCGAAACATACTGTGACGCATTCCCATAACCAAAGGCCTGAATGCCGGAAGCAGCCGTCGCAGCCACACCTCCGATGGTCGCCGTCGTCTCCGTCGGCTGCGACGGAAAGAAAAGCGGTCGGTCTACGGTCAGCCGCGCGATCTCCTGATTTAGATTGTCCAGGCGCGTACCGGCACGGACGGTCAGCAGACCGCCCTCCTCAGTCGCTTCAAACCGTTCCACACCACAGTATTCGGAAAGGTTCATAATATGCCCCCCCGCAGGAACGGCTGCGCCGACAATGCCTGTTTTACCGCCCTGTATGGTAATCGGCGTTTGCGTCTCGTTCATCGCCGCGATGACCTCTGCAATCTCCTGTTCGGTTTTCGGAAAAGAAATGCTCTCAGCAGCGCCTTCCAGCTTTGACTCATCGTGCAGATAGTCCTTCCAATCACTGCTCATTTTCAACAAATTCATCCGATATTTTCTCCCTCTTGTTGTGTTATTTTATCATGTCCTCTGCGTTTTGTCTATATAGGCCCGAATTTCTTCCACAAATTCCCTCATATCGCCGAGAATGACATAATCTGATTTTTTATGGATTGGAGCATCAGGGCTTTGATTGACCGAAATCAGCAGCTTACTTTTTTCCACGCCAGCATAGAAGGCAGGAGCGCCGGACACTCCGGCGGCAATGCAAAGATCCGGCTTTGTCATCGCACCGGAGACGCCAATCAGCCGGTCCATAGGGGCCAATGCCGTCATCACAACCGGACGGCTGCATCCAACCTCCGCACCAATGGCATCGGCAGCCTGCTGTACCTTTTCCATCTCTTCCGGCTTCTTTACCGCGCGTCCAACGGCCAGTATCCGTTCTGCATTGCGCAGTCCTGCCGCCGGCGGCTCTTCCTCAAACCCGACTATCCGAACCACGGATTGCGCCTGGATTTCGCAGGTATGGTATGCATCCACTCTGGCGGAGACCACGCAGTCCCCTTCCAATCCGCGATCGGCCGTCATACAGTATGGCGCCCGCTTCATACGGAACGTCCCTTCCATATGTCCGCCATAGACCGACTTGGTAATACAGACATGATCTTCCGCCGCTGTCAGCCGCTTTACCGCATTTTGTGCGCTGCCGTTCAGACGGCATGCGAGTCTTCCGGCCAATTCCAATCCCCAATAGTTTCCGGGAAACAGGAGTACCTCGCTGCCCTTCATCCACGGCTCCAGCGCCGAAAGGGTTTCTTCCATCGACGCCTCATTCCATTCGAGCAAAACAACATGCTCTGTCGGTGCCAATGCAACAACTGATTTTTCTTTGTATTCCGGTGGGCAGAGAATCCATGCCGTAGCCGATGACAGCCCTGTGGATGCTTGCAGTAATCCTGCAAGCATCTCACATTGTTCGCGGTAATCCGGCGTACAGGCATTGAGTATAACCTTTGTATTCACTCCTGAATCAGCCGTCCTTTCAAAACCGTTTCCATCAAATTGTGCACCATTTCTTCCATCGTCTCACCGGGGATGCGCTTCCCCTCCCGTTCCTGTATCACGGGACGCAGATCTTCGAGTTGGCACGCGGCTTCCTCCAGGCAGTGCACAGCCTGCGGGAAATCATGAATGGTCTTTTGTGCTATTGGAAGCTTTCCATACTTCATTTTGTCCTTCAGCGTCGGAACCCGCAAATAGGTCCCGGGGACATCGCCAACACTCAAGACACATGGCGTCTTGACACAATACGTCCGCAGTCCGCCATCCACACGGCAGACAACCCGGATTTCCTTCTCATCCAGCCACTCCATCTGCATGACCTGTGTCAGACAGGGGATGTGCAACAGCTCGGCAACCAGCAGCGGCGTCATTGCGTTTTCTCCGATCGGATTCTGACGTCCGGTGAGGATGACATCCGCCTGTTCCTCCCGCGCCGTTTCCGCAATGATCTGCGCGACTGCCTGCGGAGCAAAGCGGAGGTCGGCTCCATCGTCATCAATCCGAATCAGACGATCGAACCGCAGCGCTGCCAACGTCTTCAAAAAACGTTCCCGATTTTTGGGCCCGATTGTCATCGCACAGCGCTCAACCGGTTCCTTTCCATCCTGTGCAGAGAGGCGCAGGGACAATTCCAGCGCACTCTCGTCACAGGCATTCCAATCGAGCGGGGCAAACGCGGTATTGATCTGTTTCTGTTCATCTGCATGCCAATCCTCCGAAGCCAATGCTTCCAAATCTGGCAGGACGGCGCAGGATACCAATATCTTCATTACTTTCTGAGCGGGATCAGAGTGCCCATGTTCATGATGCCGTTCGGGTCAAATGCCTTCTTGAGCGTGTCGAGCATGTAGAAGGAAGAACCGTACTCATCATATACGTAATGTGCACGTGCCTTGCCGAGACCGTGGTGGTGTACAATCGATCCGCCGTACTTGATGACCTGCTCACAGATAATCCGGTTGATCGGGTTGTGATACTTGTTGATTTCCTCTTCCGGTTCGCAGTCTACGACATTGTAGTAGTAAACGAAGTACATGTTCGTGCCGTTGATGTAGCTGTGCGAGGAATGTCCGCCCATCAGCGTCATATCCGGCACTTCTTCCATGATGCGGTCACAAGCCGTCTTGTAGATCTCATAGATGTTATCCCAGGAACCGGATACCTCTGTGGTGATACCGATGTTCTTGGTTGCAATGATTTCCTCGCGCTCCTGGGCGATCTGCTCCGGTCCCCAGTTCAGGCCTTCATACCACTTTTCGATCAGGGTCGGGTCTACCTCTTCCAGCTCCGGATGCTTGCTCATCAGTTCCTTGATGCCAGCTTCCATTGCCTTCGTGATGCCTGCCGGGCCTTCACACATCCAGATCAGGATGCACTTTCCCTCTTCCAGGAAGTGAGAGAAATGACCTGCAGCGTCTGCCGGATCGTACAGTCTTGCAAACGACGGCTTGTAGCCCTCTGCCATGACCTCACGCAGGCAGTCAAAGCCAAGCTTCATATCATCCAGCGCATAACCGATGTAGTGGTTGTTCTCCGGCTGCCACTTGAACAGCTTTACCGTAACCTCGGTGATAAAGCAGAGCGCACCCTCGTTGCCGATGATGATGTTGCGGATGTCCGGGCCAGCGGCGCGGCGCGGTACATTCTTGATGCGGCAGATTTTGCCGTTCGGGAAGACGGCTTCCAGACCAACTACCATGTCCTCAATGCCGCCATACAGAGTCGAGAACTGACCGATCGAGCGGGTTGCTACCAGTCCACCCATCTGTGCCAGCGGCTTGGACTGCGGCGAATGTCCGGTCGTCAGGCCCTGCTCACGGAGCATATCATCCAGCTCCTGCAGCGGAACGCCGCACTGACAGGTTACCTGCATGTTGTAACGGTCTACCTTCAGAACCTTGTTCATCTGGGAGCCATCGATGACAACCGAATCCTGAAGCGAGGTCTCCAGTCCGCCCTCAATTGCGGAATGTCCGGTACGCGGTACGACGTTGATCTGATTGTCGTTGCAGAACGACAGCACCTCAGCGACTTCCTCCGTCGAATGTACATAGATGACTGCGGCCGGGATCGGCTGCGTGTATACGCCCATACACTGCTCATACTTGCGGTAGCGGTCAATGCTGCTGTCCTTCAGTACCTGCTCGTCTGTGATTACGTTTTCGGTCCCAAGTATCTCTACCAGACCCTCTACTATCTTTTCTCTGCTGATCATTGCCATTGTTTACGACCTCCAGTCATGTATTTCTGTCCTTATTCTTAAAACAAGTACAAAAAAAGAAAGCAACTCGGGCACACGAAAAATGCCTAAGTTACTTTCTCTCATACTCTTTGTAACTATTGTTAGTATAACAGGTATTTCCTTTTCCGTCAATTGTCTATTTTATTGATTCTCGCCCCTCTTTTTTGTAACATTTCCACGAGAATACGCTTTCCCTGCGCAGGATGAGCCGTTTCAAGCATTGAGCAGCCCGAAAAAAAAGAGTATGCCTCTCGATTGAAGCATACTCTCTGCCTTCCCATAAACAGTCAGCAATTCCAAAGCTCTCGATTGGATGTGGCCACCGCAACAGCCCCCGCGGACAGCGCCCCCATAATGTCCTCTTTGTCCTGCGACAAGCCGCTTGCCACGATCGGTTTGTGAATGGTCTCCGCCAAATAGCGCATAACTTTCGACAATCCAGCCGGCATAAATTCCACGACATCCGGATTGCTGCTCTTGACATGACGTTCGATATTGGCATAGGTGAACCCGTCCATCATATAAAACCGCTGCACCGTAAACAATCCCAGTTCCCGCGCCCGCTTAATCAAGGGGGATTTCATGCTGATAATACCATCTGCCTGCGTGTATTTCTTTATGAAATCGACACTGATCTCCTTGGGTGACAGACCCACGATCAAATCAACGTGGACAATTGCTCTTTTCCCGAGCTTCTTCACATGGTCAACAATATCCGCGATGGTACAGATGTCGCCAAACAGGATGTAAACCAATTCGCTCTCGGATTCCTCCAAATAATTCAGCCATTCCTTGTTCTTAATCTCCGGAATGACCGGACACAGTTCCGTTGCTTCCAGAAAAATGGATTTTGTCAGCGATGCCATTGCATTTTCCTCCCAATTGTGTCATCCAAAATTCCCATCCACATTGTACACTATTTGTTCCCTACAATCAATGTTATTCGGACATTTTGATCAACGTATCGCACTGGCAATGGAAAACCCCTCCGCAGAGGGGTTTTCGAACATACCAATCTAAAATTTACTTTCTGAGCGGGATCAGGGTGCCCATGTTCATGATGCCGTTCGGGTCAAACGCCTTCTTGAGCGTATCGAGCATGTAGAAGGAAGAACCGTACTCATCGTATACATAATGTGCACGTGCCTTGCCGAGGCCGTGGTGATGTACAATCGATCCACCGTACTTGATGACCTGCTCACAGATAATCCGGTTGATCGGGTTGTGATACTTGTTGATTTCCTCTTCCGGTTCGCAGTCTACGACATTGTAGTAGTAAACGAAGTACATGTTCGTGCCGTTGATGTAGCTGTGCGAGGAATGTCCGCCCATCAGCGTCATATCCGGCACTTCTTCCATGATGCGGTCACAAGCCGTCTTGTAGATCTCATAGATGTTATCCCAGGAACCGGATACCTCTGTGGTGATACCGATGTTCTTGGTTGCAATGATTTCCTCGCGCTCCTGGGCGATCTGCTCCGGTCCCCAGTTCAGGCCTTCATACCACTTTTCGATCAGGGTCGGGTCTACCTCTTCCAGCTCCGGATGCTTGCTCATCAGTTCCTTGATGCCAGCTTCCATTGCCTTCGTGATGCCTGCCGGGCCTTCACACATCCAGATCAGGATGCACTTTCCCTCTTCCAGGAAGTGAGAGAAATGACCTGCAGCGTCTGCCGGATCGTACAGTCTTGCAAACGACGGCTTGTAGCCCTCTGCCATGACCTCACGCAGGCAGTCAAAGCCAAGCTTCATATCATCCAGCGCATAACCGATGTAGTGGTTGTTCTCCGGCTGCCACTTGAACAGCTTTACCGTAACCTCGGTGATAAAGCAGAGCGCACCCTCGTTGCCGATGATGATGTTGCGGATGTCCGGGCCAGCGGCGCGGCGCGGTACATTCTTGATGCGGCAGATTTTGCCGTTCGGGAAGACGGCTTCCAGACCAACTACCATGTCCTCAATGCCGCCATACAGAGTCGAGAACTGACCGATCGAGCGGGTTGCTACCAGTCCACCCATCTGTGCCAGCGGCTTGGACTGCGGCGAATGTCCGGTCGTCAGGCCCTGCTCACGGAGCATATCATCCAGCTCCTGCAGCGGAACGCCGCACTGACAGGTTACCTGCATGTTGTAACGGTCTACCTTCAGAACCTTGTTCATCTGGGAGCCATCGATGACAACCGAATCCTGAAGCGAGGTCTCCAGTCCGCCCTCAATTGCGGAATGTCCGGTACGCGGTACGACGTTGATCTGATTGTCGTTGCAGAACGACAGCACCTCAGCGACTTCCTCCGTCGAATGTACATAGATGACTGCGGCCGGGATCGGCTGCGTGTATACGCCCATACACTGCTCATACTTGCGGTAGCGGTCAATGCTGCTGTCCTTCAGTACCTGCTCGTCTGTGATTACGTTTTCGGTTCCAAGTATCTCTACCAGACCCTCTACTATCTTTTCTCTGCTGATCATTGCCATAACGTTGTTCTCCTTTCGTTTCATGCCTGAATCATAATTGTATTGGTTTTTTTGCGTACGTTTTGCTGCAAATCGTAAAAAAGAGTACAAAAAAAGAAAGTAATCCGAGCATAGAAATATGCCAAATTACTTTCTCTGAAACTCTTTAAGTAATTGTCTCTAGTATAATCGCCCCTTTTGATTTTGTCAATCTGTCAATTTCAACATTTTATTTCAACCGAATTTGTACAAAACAACCATCTTTCTTTTTTGCCAAGGAATTATACATTATATATCAAAAAAATTTTTCACGGCGCAAGGAGGCTGTTCTCGTGATTACCTCTAATTTCTTCACGTAAAATTCAGGACATTTTCACAAATTTATTCTTCTTGCAATTTTCAGATTGACTTTTTTCCACAAATGCTTTATACTCACAACAAATAGCAGTTACAAGAGTTATCAGAGAAGTAACGCAGCAATGCGATACTTCTCTGTTTTTTTGCTTTTGTCACTCTTATTGTCGAAGCTTTGACTGCAGCATGGCTTCTCCCACACAAATAACGTATCCAAGGAGGTAAATCATGAATAAAGCATTTATCAAGAAGTATGGTACTCTCCTACTTCTCGCTGCTGGTGCCGGTATCATCTTCCAGCTCCCGTACATCCGCGAAACATTTTATGTTCCAATTCAAAATGCAATGGGCCTGACCAATGCACAGATGGGTCTTCTCTCTTCTGGTTATGCAACCATGGCCACACTTTCTTACTTCGTCGGCGGTGTTGTTGCCGATAAATTCTCTGCCAGAAAGCTATTGACCTTTTCCTTTATTGCAACCGGTATTTTAGGTCTCTGGTTCTCCACATTCCCCGGATATACCATCAGCCGTGTTATCTTCGTCCTGATGGGCATCTCCACGATCATTACCTACTGGTCCGCCTGCATCAAGGCAACCCGTATGCTGGGCACTCCGGATGAGCAAGGACGTCTGTTCGGACTGCAGGAAGGTCTGCGCGGTATCTTGAATGCACTTCTGGTATTCGGTATGACGGCTGCATTCTCCGCATTCGCCGATGAAGTTGCCGGCGCATCCGCAGCAATCAAGGTTTGCTCGATCGTTGTTATTATTATCGGTATTCTGAACTTCATCTTCATTGAGGATACCACGACCAATGAAAATGCAGAATCCCTCGGCAGCGTCGTCACGGGTATGTTTAAGGCTCTGTTGATCCCGCGCGTTTGGCTGCTCGTTGGCATCGTATTCACCGCATACAGCGTCTATGGCCTGATCGGTTACGTAAACACCTACGCTACCATGTTCTATGGTCTGTCTGTGGCAGGCGCAGCGACCCTGGGCGGCGTACGCTACCTGTTACAGGGTCTTGGCGGTATCGTCGGCGGCTTCCTCGCTGACCGTCTGCACTCCCGTATCAAGGTCATTATCGGCGGCTGTGTCGGCCTCATGGCTTCCTTTGCCCTCTACATCGTCATGCCGTCGCAGGCTTCCCTGTGTGTGGCAGTCGTTGCAAACTTCTTCGTCGGTCTGTTCTTCATCTATGCAGTACGCAGCCAGTACTTTGCCGTACACGACGATGCTGGCATCCCGGTTAACATGAGTGGCCGTGTATCCGGTATCGTATCTTGCATCGGCTACATGCCGGACCTGTTCATGTACACTCTGGTCGGCAGCTGGATGGACACCTACGGCCGCACCGGTTGGAACATGACCTGGGCTTATGCCATCGTTGCAGCTGCACTCTGCATCGTTATTTCTGTCATTCTCAGCCGCGTTGTTAAGAAGATGAAGACCGCAGCATAATCCCCTTTTTCCCTATAGCAAAGGAAAACAGATAACAAAATATCGTTTTCACCGGGATGATACCCCCTTTCATGAGATGCCGGATAAACAGCTGCTATGCGGTTTATCCGGCATTTTTCTTATTTCTAATGCAGCGGCCAAGAGACCGACGGTTCATAGAACCGTCGGTCTCAAAACAATGAGGAGATTTATTTTGCAAAGGACATCTTATAAGATCGCCCTTACAATTATTTTTATTATCAAAAAACAAATTTTGCAGAATTTCCTTGATTGCTCATTCGTCGAACAGATAGAGATGAATCGGTCCGCTGGTCAGATTGAGCACAATCAGTGCTGTCCCAGCGGCACCGAAGAGCAGATAAAATGGCATGGCATGCAATGGAACCCATACTATCAAAACACAAACTATGCCAAGAAAACAGACCGACAACAGTGCGCGTCCCGGTTTTGCTATGGTCAACAAAATCGCATTCCATACCGCCTCTTTAAGCCCGCATTTCGATCCCGCCAGTACCGACACCAGATAAACGAAAATACTGGCCGCCAATACGCCGAATACCACAGCGCCACTAAGCATAACACCGTAAATCGGATGCTCCTCCAGTCGTATGAGATAGTATTGCAATACGACTATCCAGAGCGAGAAAAGACCAATTGACACGAATGTAAGCAAAATTCCGGCTCGAATCCGATGAAAAAATGCCATACGAAATTCTTTTCCAAGCTCAACCGGCTCGTCCCACATAAGCTTCCACACAATGGAATATGCTGCAAGCACGGCAGTACCTGCGGTTATGACAGGAAGAGACACAATACATGTCAAAACACTCAGCTTTACTAATACGGCAAAATCCTCTCGAATTACCTGAATGAAAGTCTTTTTCTGCGCCATTGTCTCCATCCTTTCGTCCTGCAATGATGTGGAAAGTAAACTTTTTCGTGATCTTATGCCTGAAAATCCAGATAGAATCCATCACGGAAGAAAACTGGAATGATATCTAACGGTGCCGGTACATGGATTACCTGTCCACCCTCGTATTTCTTTCCGCTCCAGGCGTCCGTCCATACTGCGCCAGCAGGCAAATAAAGCTCTCGCATATCCGCACCGGCTTCGGTTATTGGCGCAACAAGCATATCCGCACCAAACAGATAGGTGTCCTCGATTTCCCAGCACTTTTTGTCTTCCGGGAATTCATAAAACAGTGTCCGGATGACAGGCGAGCCCAGTTCATGCGCTTCCTGCATCAGGGACCGAATATAAGGTTTCATCTTCTCACGGATCGTCAGATAGCGCTTACAAATTTCATAGACCTGCTCTCCAAAGCTCCACACTTCATTGTCTGCACCGGACAGGCAGGTTGCCCCTCCCGTCGTTCCGAACTGTGGCTGCTGCGGAATGCGGTTGCCATGCAGACGCATGACCGGGCAGAAGGTTCCATAGGCAAACCATCTTGCAAACAGCTCACGGAAGCTTTCCTCACGCGGGTCCCCACCAAAGAATCCCCCGATGTCCGTTGTCCACCATGGAATACCCGCAATGCCCATATTTAATCCCGCAGAGACTTGGGCACGCATGCTTTCAAAGCTGGAATAAATATCGCCGGACCAGACCAGCGCGCCATACCTCTGGCTTCCCGCCCATGCGCAACGTACCAGATTGATAATGTTGGTTTCTCCTGACTCTTTCAGGCCGTCATAAAAGGTCCTGGTATATTCCAGCGGATAAAAGTTGCCGTTTTTCATGTGAGGACCCTTATAATTCCGGGTGGTATCAAAGCTGTATTCGGTGAACTCCGGCTCCGCTTCATCCAGCCAGAACAGCCGGATCCCCAAATCATAGTAATTCTTCTTCGCCTTTTTCCACAGGTAACTGCGGGTTTCCGGATTGAGGAAGTCCGCACAAACCTGATTCCCTTCAAAGTTTAATGAAATCCGGAAGCCCCGGTCGCTGCGGAGCAGCATTCCCTTGGCTTTCATCTCCTTAAAGCAATCCGCACGGTAATCGATCGTCGGCCAAATCGAAACCATCAGCTCCATGCCAAGTTCTTTCAGTTCGTCCACCATCGCTTTGGGATCTGGCCAATAAGTCGGGTCAAAGCTCCAATCTCCCTGAAGGAACCAATGGAAATAATCCGCCACGATAACATCGATCGGAAGTCCACGTCTTTTGTACTCCCGCGCGACTTGCAGCAATTCATCCTGTGTCTGATAGCGCAGCTTACTCTGCCAGAAACCCATAGCCCACTCCGGCATCATGGGAACTGTGCCGGTAACTGAGGCATATTTCTGTTCAATCTCCTTCGGCGTATCTCCGGCACAAATCCAGTAATCGATGATATCCGAACAGGATGCATACCAACACGTAACGTTCTTGCAGAATTCGACCTGTCCGACCGCTGGATTGTTCCACAGGAAGCCGTACCCGAGATCTGACAATACAAATGGAACGGATGCCTGCGAATTGCGCTGTGCCAGCTCAACTACTGTATTTTTTAAATCCAGATAGGACTGCTGATATTGTCCCATACCAAAGAGCTTCTCTTTGGGTTCCGATTCGAAGCGGACTTTGATCTGATAATCTCCGCCCAAAATCGCCCGGAATTCACGTCCTGCGATCTGGGAAACACAACCAACCCCTGGCAGTTCGTGCGTCCCGCCGTGATCCTGCGCCGGATTTCCCGGTTCATTGTCCACACGGTGACGCCAGTATTCCTTTAACAGAATCTTTCCGTCCGCATTGTAAAATGTAATTCTTCCGTAGGTGTCGACCTCCGCGCGGATTTTCCCATTCACCAGTTGGGCACTATCCCCCTTGAGATGGATATCCGCCGGCTTCGGTTCCTGTGCCAGCAGTGCCCAGTTTTCCTGCGGCATCTCTGGCTTCTTTGTGCTGCGCACACGGATGGCATCTTCCCCCCAAGCTTCCAGCCATAACGTCTCACTATCGTATGTAACCATTAATCGGTTCTTTTTCTCTTCAAAGTAAACCATGTTATCCCTCCGTGTTATCCTTTTACAGAACCGGCGACCAGGCCCTCAACAATATATCTTTGCAGAAATATAAACATAATCAGTACCGGCAGGACCATAATAACGCCATAGGCCATAATCATATTCCAATGTGTACCATACAAATTCAAGAAATTATATACCATTGTCGTCAGTGGCCGCAGATTGTCCTTTGTATTAAATGTAATCGAGTAAATCAAATCATTCCACGCATAAACAAATGCAAAGCACATGGAAGTAACCGTACCATTTTTCGCGATCGGTAAAATAATGCGAATAAATGCTGTGAATCCACTGCATCCGTCAATAGCAGCTGCCTCTTCCAGTTCCCGCGGAATCGATGCAAATATTGGCCTCAAAATCAGGACGATAAATGGAATCGAGATTGTTGCGGTAGAAAGGATCGCTGACAGGTAGTTATTCAAGAGATGCAGTTTATTAAAGATCAAGAACAATGGGGTCAGCATCAGAGAGGTCGGAAGCATCTGCGTGACCAAAAATGTCATGATAAACGGCTTCTTCCATTTCATCCGGAATCGTGCCAGTCCGTAGGCCGCCGGAACCGAAAGAAGGAGCGAAATTATCATGGAACAGATCGAAACGACAAAGCTGCTCCGGATTGCACTTATCATATTGGGTGATGCAAACTGCTTACTATAGTTTTCCCAGGCTGGGGCTGACGGCAAGAATGTGGGTACCCTTGAAAAGATTTCCGCATCGGATTTCAGGGAATTAACGATAATCCAGTACAGAGGGAAAATCATCGGTATGCTGACCAAAATTGCCACAATAAGCAGAATCAGTTTTGTCCTGCTGCTGCGTTTGGATAACAGCTTCATCGCTATTCCTCCTTTCCGATCAGTCGGAGATAGATTAGGCCGACCAGGAACAGAATGACAAACAATACATTTGCTACCGCGGCACCTTTGCCAAATTCATAGAGCTTAAAGGAATTGTAATATGCATAGGTAGAAAGTACCTCGGTCGAATTGACCGGTCCGCCGTTCGTCATGGTATAGACCAGATCGAATACCTTGAAGGTATATACAAAGCCGAGTACCAATACAGCGAGGATAGAGGATTTAATCAGCGGTATCGTGATAAAGAAGAATCTCTGAATGGGGTTTGCTCCATCAATTTGAGCACTTTCATAGATGTCTTCCGGAATATTCGACAACCCGGTAGACAGCAGCAGCATATTGAACGGAATGCCTACCCAGCTATTGGCCAGAATCAATCCCTTCATTGCATATTTCGGATCAATGAGCCATCCAATGCCCGAATCCACAATTCCCGCTTTGATCAACAAGAAATTGACGATGCCATCAGAGCTCAGCATAAATTTGAACATCAACGCTGTGACAGTCGCCGGAATGAGCCAGCTGACAACAAGCAAACCGCGCAGCTTGCCGGCCATCGGGAATTTTTTGCTGAATAAGATCGCCAGCAGCAGTCCAATCGAAAACTGAATGACAAGGCATATAATCGTGTACTCGAAGGTATTCCAAAACGCGTTCCAAAACGCACTATCGTGAAACAGATCAATATAGTTTTTTAATCCGACAAATTTTGTTGTTCCAGCGTTATAGGTTTTGATTGTCATATTCTCAAAGCTGATCTTCCAGTTATAGATCGCCGGGAAGCCAATCAACGCCAGCATATATAGGACTGCCGGAACGGTGTAGAAATAACCTTCAGAAAAGCGTCTTCTTTTTTTCGGACGGCGCTGCTTTTTTATTTTTCTTCCCGCAGATTTCATCCGATTTCACTCCTCTCTTTTTTGAAAATGAGCTGCCTGATGGCTGTCAGGCAGCTCCTGTAGCAACGGCTTATTCTTCTGCTTCAGCCAGGATTGTATCAATTTTTGTCTGGCAGTCCTTGGCTGCCTGTTCCGGGGTCTTGGCTCCGGTATAGGTCTCCTGGAGCATGGTCTGAATCTGCTTCGACATTTCCGTCCAGGAAAGATCGTGACGTGCAATCGCATACTGCATATTTTCTGCAAATGTCAGCATGATTTCATCATCTGCATAAATGGCCTCATTATCCGCGTCCGAACGCGGGGAGAACTTACCCTGATCGTAGGTATAGCGTTCATTTACTTCCTTGCTGCAGAACCACGAGATAAACTCCCATGCGGCGTCTGTGTCAGCGTTTGCCGTGATGCACAGGTTCTCGCCGCCAAGGCAAGTCGCGTAGTCGCCGTTCTCACTCTTTGGAATCAAGGCAACACCAAAATCCAGATCCGGATTATCCTCTTTGACCACTGCAACATTCCACGGACCATTGATCATCATCGCACAATTTCCAGCTGCAAACTGCTTTGCAATGTCGGCCTGGCTCCAGTTGATGCAGTCAACACTCATGGAACCATCCTGAACCATGCTGTTGATAAAGGTTAACGCATCAATTCCAGCTTCCGAACCGATCTCATTGATGGTCTTCCCTTCCGAACCGATAAACGGAACAAACTGGAATGTTGCCTCCTCATTGGCAATGGCGCTCATTGCAAAGCCGTCTACCGCATCGGTTGTCAGAGCCTTTGCTGCTTCGCTCAACTCGCTCCACGTCGTCGGAACTTCTACGCCAGCCTCTTCCAGCATTGCCTTGTTGTAATACAAAGCAATGTTATTGGACTCACTCGGCACACCGTAAATCTTCCCGTCGTATGTAGCGGACTCCAGCGGTCCTTCAAGGTAGCTCGCCTCGTCCCAATTGTTATAATAATCCGTGATATCCGCCAACACGCCAGAGGAAGCAAAGCCGATTGTGTCCGGATTATCTACACGGAGAATATCTCCCAATTCACTGGACAAATTCCCAACTGCTACCTGCGTCAAAAATTCATCCTGTGGCATATAGACCATCTCTACCTGAACGTCATCGCTCTGTGCATTGAATTCATCGACATATTTACTGAAGGTATCCTGTTCGGAATCCGCCAGCGTATGCCACAGGGTGATCGTCTTTTTTCCACCGGATGAATTGCCTCCGCCCGCACTCCCGGGGTCTGCGGTCGAGCCCGAGCCGCCACATGCGCTCAGCCCTACAGCCAGCGTTGCAGCCAGCGTCATTGCCAGTAAACGTTTTTTCAGTTTCATAATCACTCCTACTTTCTCTTCGCATGTTTTGTTACTATTTCGGGAATCGTGATGAATCCCGCTCTCTGTTGTGAATTAATTGTAACACGAGCTTTTTCCGAAAAAAATTTGAATATTTTAATATTTATAGATTATTTTATGGTAAATTATCCAAATACACACACCTTATATTGACTTTTTTCTTATTCTTTGTACAATAAAATCATGTTCTCACGTATCCAATATGCTTTCTATCGGTATAAGGGGTGAAATTTTATGAAGCATTTTCGTCTGCTGTTTGATAAGATGATTTTCATTTATTTTTTTGCAGGCATCCTCCCGCTGGTGTTGATTGTATCTATTTTTCTCAACCTTTCTTCGAAACAGTTTTCCGAAAAAATCCGTGAAACCTATTCGCTGCAGGCGAAAAATTACACAACAACAACGACGACAGAGGTCAACGATTTACTCCATCAGATCTATGCGATCTCTGCGGACAACGAACTGAAATCAATCATCCGGAAATTTGACCACAATGAGAATCAGGATTATATTTCAACCCTATTCCGTTCACATGTTTCCTCCCTGCGCACACTCAACACCGATATTTCTGATTTTGTATACATCAATCCGGACAGCGGAATGATGCTTTCCCTAAAAAACTCCAGCATCGAACAGGCTTCATTCTGGGAGGATATGAAGTTCCGCAGTTCTATTGCCGATGAAATCGTACAATCCAACAGCATTCAATTTTTTACAGCAGAACAGCCGCAAAGTTTTTCCCTATCGGATAATGTTTTCTATATTGGCCTTCCAATCAGTTATAACAGCAAGCACATCCCCGTTGGCGCTTTGATCATCGCGATCAACTGTCAATTTTTCAATGACCTGCCCAGCAGCCTGCAAACCGATGATCTGGAGCATTCTATGCACAACCTCATTGTCGATGCGAAAGATCACATCGTCTTTTGTGACGACAGCAGCTACATCGGAATGCCGCTGAGCAGCTACACCACACACTATAATCTTTCCGAAGATTTATATACGCTCTCTACACAGGAAATCAAGCGTTCTTCCTGGCAGCATTATTCCTATCTTCCAGATACCTTGGAATTCAGCTCGCTCACGGCTTTTCATCGAAATCTGTATTTCATGTTAGCGGTTCTGTGCATCCTGGTTTTTATTCTGATTGCTATTGTCGTTGCCATGCAAAACCTTCGTATACACAGCATTGCACAGAGTATGGTAAACTTCAGCGGCGCCGAGCAGGATTACCAAATCCATATGAAAACCAGTCCTGTATTGCAGGAAATTGTCGTCGAGTTCAATGCAATGACCCGTCGTGTCCGCGATCTTGTCCACCAGCTCGAATTAAAGGAACGCGTCGTCGTGGAGTCACTCAACCGCCAGCGGATTGCGGAAATCAAAACGCTGGAGGCGCAGATTAATCCGCATTTCCTGTCCAATACGCTTAACACAATCAGTTGGGCCGCGATTGAAAAAGGAGAATTTGAAATCAGTGACATGATATGTTCGATTGCGCATTTGTTACAGTACAGTATCCGCAATGTTGACCAGCCGGTCTTCCTTTCCGAGGAAATCCAGTGGCTGAACGATTACATGTACCTACAGCAGAAACGATTCGCCACGCTATTTCAATACACAATTAATGTAAACGATACCCTGCTGGATGACTGTATGATCTACAAGCTTCTCTTACAGCCTATCCTGGAAAACAGTATCCTTCATGCATTTGACAAGCCCGAGCCATCCAATTCCATCATCATTACGATAACCCCCATGTTGCTATCCAATCAACTTGAAATTACGATTTCCGATAACGGACATGGCATCCCCGCGGATATATTGGAGCAGATTCAAACTTGTCTGAAGGAGGAGGATGGGGCGCCGGCCGAAAGTCACATCGGAATTCTGAGTGCCTATCGGCGTCTGCATGCCTATTATGGGGATGCCGCCTCCATGATGCTTCGCAGCGACTTATATGGGACGACAACCCGCCTTCTACTTCCCATGCTATTTCCCAACGAAAACCAGGAGGAGTTCACATGATTCGTATCGCTATCGTGGAAGATGAATATCCAATCCTTACCGGTCTTCAGCATCTGATCGAACAGTTGAGTTCAGAATATGTCGTCGTCGGTACAGCATCCAATATACACGACGGCCTGATTCTCATCAAAGAGCAAAAGCCAGATCTTGCATTTTGTGATATCAAATTAGGAAGCCAAAACGGCCTGGAAATGATCCAGACCCTTGTGGACTGCGGCATTCAATGTCATTATGTGATCCTCAGCGGCTTTTCTGAGTTTTCCTATGCACAGCAGGCAATTCGTCTCGGAGTGATTGACTATCTGGTCAAGCCTACCTCAACCAAACAGATTTCCCAGCTTCTAAAAACCTTTGAAGAACAATCACAGCAGGAAAGCAGTTCCGACGATCTCACCGAGCCACGGCTTCCCTATTCTAAAATTATCAGCTATACCATAAAGTGCATTCATACCTCCTACTCCTCTGCCCTCAGTCTCAGTCGGCTGGCAAAACAGACCGGAGTTACCCCACAATATCTCAGCGCTTTGTTTACAAAGGAAGTCGGGATCAGTTTTGTTAACTATCTTCGCAATTACCGCATAAAAGCTGCAGAACAGCTTTTACTGGAAACCGACAAAAAAATCAGTGACATTGCGTTTTCTGTCGGTTATGACGATCCCCAGTATTTCTGCCGTGTATTTAAGACCGTCACCGGCAGCTCGCCCAAAAGCTATCGGTATTCAAAGTCCCGTTAGCTGTATGCTGCCATTGGATTCCATGAAAAAGGCCGGAGTAAAGTTTCCCCCAACTCTACTCCGGCCTTTCGAACGGCAGCCTTTTCGCTATTTATTCCAGTTCGCCTGTTTCTTTCTGTGCCCGTAATTCTTCATTCGCCTTTTCCACATTCAGCCGAGTGAGAATCAGTGTGATGATCAGGTTAATCCCCATCGGAATCCACAGATACATCACGTGCAGCATATTCATACAGGAGGCCGACTGTACAGCCGCGCCGCCTACATATCCACTGAACGCCAGCAGCCATCCAGCAAGTGCGGTACCAATGCCGCCACCCAGCTTTGTACCGAGGGAGGTGCAGGAATACATGGTTCCATCGACCCGCTTTCCGGTAGTCAAATACGTATACTCGGAACAAGTCGCAATCAAAGCATTCATGTCCCCCTGCAGCGGGCTCATACCAATGGCAGCAATCGCAGTGCACGCGAGCATCAGCGGTACACTTCCCATGTAGCCAGCCACGACGACGCCCAGACGTCCAATCGTTCCAAGGGTATAGCCATAGAAGTTCAGCTTGTACATCCCCTTGAACCTCGCTACCAGCGCCGGGGTGAACAGCAGGCCAATAATCATCGGGATGTTGATCGCCCAGGAGAATACACCGAGAAGGTTCGCGTTCTTCAGTACATAGGTCATATAGTAAATGCCCATGTTCAGTGTGGCGGAATAAATCTGCATCAGGATATAAGATGCACAAATCATCAGATAGTACTTGTTATGGATCAACAGTTTAAATGCATCCACCAGTCTGTATTTCTCTTCCGCTTCTTCGGCCGTCTTTTCTTCCCTGTCCGCCAGCTCTTCCGGAGAAAGCTCCTTGACCGACAGAACCGAAAGGGTATTGGAAAGCACGCCGACAATCGCATAGATGATCGCTACCGTTCTCCATGCACCTGCTCCACCGCCAAAGTAAGCAACCATACCAACCGTAATGGACTGGATCAGCATGCTGGTTCCGAAGGCAAACATGAAACGGATGGAACCCATCTGTACACGTTCGTGATTGTTCTTGGTAATCAGAGCTGTCAGCGCGGAATATGCGATATTATTCGCGGTGTAGAAGCCCGCATTCAGCAGCGTGTAGGCAATAAAGAACCATGCATACTGCGCAAACGCGCTGATGTCAGCCGGAATCACGAAGATCGCAACCAAGCAGACTGCACAGCCGAAATAACCATAGAACATCCAGGGACGCGCTTTGCCCATCTTGCTGTGTGTCTTATCGATCATCGAGCCAAAGAAAATGTCACTGACACCATCGAACAGCTTGGAAACCGCAATCAGCGTGCCTACGATACCGGCATTCATGCCAACCGTATCGGTCAGGAAGATCATGACAAAGGCAGACAGCAAAGCATAAACTACGTTGCCGGCAATGTCACCTGAGCCATACCCAACTTTGTTATACCATTTCAAATATTTCTTTTCTTCCATTGTGAACTCTCCTCTCTCATACGTTTTCCAACGGAATCATTTTCATTGTGAACTGGAATTGCGCTTCATCCAGTCGATACTGCTCCATGAGATGTGGTCCGCAGCTCTCTGAACCAATCCCATTTTGCGCATAATCCAGACACAAAACGGTGCTGCCACAAGGTGTAAGCTTATAATTGTGGTCTTTTTCCGTCAGCTCCTCCTGGGTGTACACCGAAGCATTGAATGCAATCGTCTTATCACCAACCGCTGCAAAGCTCACATCCGAGCCCGAAAGCATGACATAATCACAATCGTAATGGCTGCCGTTCTCCTGCGGCCGGATATAGTCCTCATGCATCTCTTCCACCTTCGCCTGGTACAGACCATGGCTGCTTGCATTGTGCTTGTCGACATAGCTTTCGAATGGACCGACACCGTAATACTCCACATTCTTCATGTTCTCATCCAGGAACAGACGGAAGCCGAAACGCGGGAGCTCTGGGAATTCCGGATTCCGTTCCACATCCATATGCACTGTAATTTCCCCCTGATTGGAAATCTTCCAAATGGTGCGCATCCCAGCAAACTTCTGAACCGATGGTGCCAGAAGAGACATCGAATCGGTAATGATGACATGACTTCCATCTATATGACATTTCGCGCCATATGCCCGGGTTGTGCTGCGATCATACTGCGCATCCATCCATTCCAGTTTGATCTTCCGGTCGTTATCCGTCGGCGCCCGCCAAATGTTTATTTCCATCGGACGGGTGAGCAGCTGCTTTCCCGCAAACTCCATAGAGGTAAACAGTCCTTTGAACTTATCATAAACATAGGTGAACGTATCCCTCGAAATAATAATCCGACGTTCCTCCTCGATAACAACCGGTGAGATCCCAGCCTCTGCGACTTTATCCTCCCACAGGTTTGCTGCCGTCTGATTTCTGCCATCTGCATTTTCCAGCAAAATCTCATCAAATCCGAGGACATAGCCTTCCGGAAGGAGTTCCGTTGCATTCTTCAAGGAATAGAACAGTTTCAGATAGCATCTGCCTTCTTTCGGCACAGCCGGCTTGACAACGACAGTACCTTCCTGATGTGGGGCAATCCGCTCCGGAATTTCAAGATCACCCGAATCAACAATCCGTCCATCACACTCCACCTCATAGCGGATGGTCACATAATCATTCAGTGCAACATAATCCATATAATTATGCAGGGTGATCCTACCGCTTTCCTGATCGAATCCTGCAACCCGTGCCGGACGGTATACATTCTTATACTCTAAGATGCCTGTATGCGGCGTGCGATCCGGATAAACCAGGCCATCGGTGCAGAAATTCCCGTCATGCGGGTATTCTCCGTGGTCACCGCCGTACCAATACACAGCCTTGCCGTTTTCTGCCACACCCTTATAGATCGCATGGTCGCAGAACTCCCAGACAAAGCCGCCGCACATCCCGTCATTTGCCTGAATGAGCTGGAAATAATCCTCTAGGTCGCCAGGCCCGTTGCCCATCGAATGGCAATATTCACACATCAGATACGGCTTATCCGGCTTGTTCGCCAAATATTTTTGAATATCCTCAAACGATGGATACATGGTGCTGTACAGATCAATGTTGGAATAATCGTACTTTTTCTTCTTGCTGCGGTATTGAGCGCTCTCATAATGCGTCAGACGGCTCGGATCAAACTCCTTTGTCCATTTCAGGGCTTCCTCAAAGGTACAGCCATATGCGCTCTCGTTTCCCATCGACCAGATCACAACGCAGGTACGGTTTTTATCCCGCATAACACAACGCTGCGTTCGGTCCACCGTAGCTTCGGTAAATTCCGGATTGTCCGAGAACGGCTCATTCCAATGCTCCACATGGATATCCCAATTGCCGTTGTCACTGCAGTACAGCTCCGAAGCCCCATGACTTTCGTTATCTGCTTCATCGATTACAAAGAAACCATATTGATCGCAAAGCTGATAGAAATACGGCGCATTCGGATAATGGCTGGTTCGAATGGCGTTAAAATTGTGCTGTTTTATCAAAACCAGATCTTTTTTCAGCTGATCCATAGAAATGGTATAGCCTGTGACCGGATCGGAATCATGTCGGTTCACACCACGGAACTTGATTACCTGCCCGTTGATATAAACCTGATTTTCCTTGACATGAATCTCACGAACACCAATGCGGTCGGTAATGACTTCATGTGGTGTCTGAATGACGACCTGATACAAATACGGAGTCTCTGCCGTCCACATCTTCGGAGCATGAAGTGGAATCCGCAGCGCCTGCGGATAGGCTGGATCGTCTGTATCCTCCGGGATCCCGCTCCCCACTTCAGCTCCCTCTGCGTCGTAAATCGTAACCTTAACGGGAACCGTCTCTTCGAGATAGTTCAGGCGGATCACAATATCGGCCGTGTTTTCCTTGATTTCCGTACCCATGAAGTAATCAAAGATTGCCTGTTCCGGGCGTTTTAGCAGATATACATCACGGAAAATGCCGTTCATGCGGAACATGTCCTGATCCTCCAGGTAACTGCCGTCGCACCATTTCAGTACAAGAACCGCCAGTTTGTTTTCTCCCTCCATGAGTTTTTCGGTAATGTCAAACTCACTCGTACCGTGCGATACCTGACTGTATCCTACATATTCTCCGTTCAGCCAGAGATAAAAGCAGGACGCAACACCCTCAAAATTCAGATATGCCCTCGGTGCTTCTTCCTCCTTTCGGTAGGAAAACGAGTGGATATACGCCCCACACGGGTTTTCCTGCGGAACATACGGTGGATCGGTCGGGAACGGATAGCGAATGTTGGTGTACTGGTGATAATCATAGCCGTGATTCTGCCAGCAGCTTGGAACCGGGATCGTATCATAATCCTTTGCATCGTAATCCATCCCAAAGAATTCATCGTGAAGATCATAGATGCTGCTGTAATAGCGGAATTTCCAATCCCCATTCAGCAACTGCATACGGTCAGAATTTGTCCTCTGTTCGACGAGATCATCCATCTGCCGTGACGCCGGAATGAAATAGGATCGATTCGGCATGGTGTTTTCATGCAGCATGTGCAAATCTTCATAGTGCCTTGGTACAATCATGTTTCTTCCTCCTTTTCATTTGGATTTTTTGTTCTGTATTATCTCAGTGCTCATCGCACAAAATAATTGATCTCTTCGCGTTCCCTTTCATGGAGCAGGCAGTTCAACGCGCCTGCTCCACCAAAAAGAAAGGAAATGGGAGGTATATTTTATTCAAACAATCCACTGGGAATTGCTGAATCCATGGCCAGAAAAATCCAATATTTTCTTACAAATCAACTGTTTTATACCCTGCGCAGATTTTCAAATATAAAAACAATCTGCGTCTTTATTTTTTATCTTTACTCATATTTTCTGATAACATTATACAAATCATCCACACTTACAAAAAGTGTCATTTGTTCTATTTATCAGTTTATTTGTAGACTAATCTGAAAACAACAGGCCGAGTTTTTGAACACCTTATATAATTTTAGTAAAATTTATTGTTTTTCTGCTAAACTTCGCTGTGATCCCCCATTTAAAAAGCATCCCGGCTGTCGATCAGGGTGACTTGTTCCAGTACAATGATGGTGTTTTTCAAAATGGCTACTGACAGCCAGGATGCAATTTAAACCGAATGGAGAAACCGCAGGAACGCTTGTTTTCCTGCCTCCGTGCGCGGATAGACACCGGCGTGTTCCAGTACCTTGGCGAAAACCACGCCGACTTCTTTTTGGAGGATGTCCATGGCGTTGTCCGCAGTGAAGGTATACTTGCTCTGGAGCTCCTCCGCCCAGTCGGCATGCTTGGCAATCCGTTCATCCGCGCGGATATCCG
>JAUNSG010000029.1 GCA_030539335.1 Eubacteriales bacterium
AATCCTCAAAGCCCTGCCACAAGGTCTGAGAATCTCCGGCCAGATAATCGCAGTTGAGAAATACCGTCTGCATCACCGTATCAATTCTCATATTATGTATGATCGTGCTGATCACAGAGCCCAAAAACACGATCCCGATCAGAATCACAAAGACGATTTTATAGTAGTCCCAGACATAGCCGATCCGCTGCTTCCAGTTCATCTCCTTTAGCTTTTTCCGTTCCCGCTCCATCCGCACCTTCCGGCTTAAGCCATCCAGGCTATCTTCTTTTGGCATTACCGTCCTCTGCTCTGTTTCCTCTCCTTTGGTCTCCCGCTGGTCCTTCATTTCTTCTTTTCGCACTTTATCCGCTGCCTTTCCATCCTTCTGCTTTCCTACGGTTCCCGCTTCTGGATATTAGTTTACCACAAAAGGAGACAACCGTAAATCTTGATTGTCTCCTTTTCTTTGAATTTCATTACTTTTATTTATTTTTTATTTTTCTTGTATTTTTAATTAAATTATTTTTTGTTATAATCACACAAAAACCGTTTTGAATTCTTGGTCAATTCGCTTTTATTCTTTCATATCCGACACGATGCTTTCCCGTTCCCTTCACTTCAAACAAACAAAAATGAACATTATTTGCAAATAGAAAAGCAGGCTCGTGCAACATATACCAGCCTGCTTGTTCTTGTTATTTTGTTTTTCGCTCTTGATCAGAAAATGCTTCTGATCTTCTCTGCCATTTTCTCGGCCATTGCCGCATGACTCTCCGCATCAAGATGAACACAGTCCACTCCTGTCTTGGTAAACGGTGCCACATCAAGAAAATCACAATCATATTTCTTTGCAAGCGCAGAGTAAGCGTCTTTTAATTTCTTGCTGTCATCCACCGACTTTTGATCATAATAAAAGCCGAATTCTGTATCCGTAACGCCGGAATCGATCTCCGGAGGTGCAACCAGAAGGATCTTCGGTACCTGATGTCCGAACCACATCGGAGGGGTGCGGATCATATGAATATAACGCTCCAGCGCGATCGCTGACTCCTGCGGTGATACACATAACTGCGTACGTCTGTCATTGGTTCCGAGCATGATTACGACCAGGTCGATCGGATCCACACAGGATAAAACCATCGGAAGCGCTTTCCAGCCGTTCCGGTAGTCCTCCAGTGGAAGATCATATGCCGTTGTTCTTCCATTGATTCCTTGTTCAATGATACGATAATCATCGCCCAAAAGCTTCTGCAGTCGTCCCGTCCAGCGGACATCATAATCATATCTTTCTTCCGCGTCGCTGCGCTGTCCCCATGTGTTGGAGTCGCCGTAACACATTACTGTCTTCATCATTGCACGCTCCTTACAAGCAATATTTATAAATTTAATTAATTAATTTTATTTATTATCTCACATTCTTTTACGGCTTTCAATACCAATGTTACGTTTTTTCATTTTCTTAATCCATCTTTTTTGACTTTATAAATTTTCTTAAATAAATTATTGACTTTTCCATGTCTGACCTATATACTGGAATCTGGTAATAATTTGACACCGGAGTTGATAACATTTGGCTGAAGCATATAATAATATTTCCAAGGTCCGCCTGAAGAACGAAAAGCTGATCAAGGCAACGTTACGTTCCCTGGGTTCCGCGACCAAAGCACAGGTTGCTCATGAAACCGAAATCAGCGTTGTGACATGCGGAAAGATCCTGGAAGATCTTCTGGCTAACAAGGAAGTCGTTGAAGTTGCCGTGGAGCATGCCAGTCTTGGCCGTCCAGCAAAGCTCTATTCGTACAATGCGCATTTTGCATATATTGCCGCTTTGTATGTAGAAATTGATCACAATATTATTTCAATGGAAACCGTTGTCAGTGATTTGAACGGTACGATTATTGAACGCAACGTTCGTGATAACTATTCTTCCATGGAATATACAGATATTTGTAATGCAATTTCTGATCTTATTGCATCTAATTCTAAGATCCGTACGATTTCTGTCGGCATTCCGGGATACATCTGCAATGGTATCGTCAGCCTGTGCAATTTTACGGAGTTAATGGGACTTCCGCTGCAGCGAAACTTGCAGCGGGAATTTCCGGAAATGTACATTCTAGTAGAAAATGATATGAATGCCTGCTCCTATGGATTCTACCGTTCGGAATTTCCGACCACTTCTTCTACCGTCGCAATGATCTATTCTCCTGCTACTTCAGAAAACAAAGCAGAATCCATTCTCCGCAGTGCAGGCATCGGGTATGGTGCCGGATTTATCGCTGACGGTCATATCATCCGCGGCTTTTCCGGATTTTCTGGTGAGGTTTCATTCCTCCCCGGCGTAAGCAATCCGGAAAGCGATCTATATGAGCACCGAGTTGAGACGATCGCTCATATCGTTAACTGCATTATTCCGATCCTGAACCCGGAAGCAGTCGGGGTGACCGGAGGGCGTTTCGATGATATTGATCCGGAGGATGTCAGAAATGCTTGTCTGCAGCATATCGCTCCACAACATATACCGAAATTTTTTGTACGTCCGAACTTCCACGAAGATTACTTAAACGGACTGATTCAGCTGGCACTCGACCACCTGTTCGGTCAAGAATAATGCTGAACCGTCAGCAAAGATAAAATTATGACTGTTTTTCAATCAAAAGCTGCCGATTTTCTCCGTATGGCAGAAGAAAAATATCCGGAGCCCTATGTCTTAGAGCACGCCCGTACCTATTGCGGCAAAAATTTCCCCCTTACTGTCCACTTTGAAAGTGATGACAGCAGCCGCGTATTTGGAATGAAGACTTTCCTCGCAAAGAAGAATCTCTGCATGGAAAACTACTTTTTCGACATCTGCGAAGCGTTGGAGGAAGATTCCTGGACAAAATACTTATCCATCTGCAGCAATCTTCAGAATACACTGGTCGCATCCGATAATCCGGTTCACACCTATACTCTCATCGGACTGATTCTCTGCACTTCTCATGTAAGTAAATCAATGCAGAAAAAAATCAAAAAAGCCGCTGACTATCGTCAGTACAGCAAAGGTCAGTACGGTTGGAGCGCTCTACAGATCTGTGTCTATGACACAGAATCCAAAAAATATTTCTGCAACGGAATGGGAAAAAATATTCAGACATGTCTGACCCGTCATTCCACTCCTAACATACAGCCGGATTCCCCACGTCTGTTTGGATCCTTTTTCGGCAAAAAATAAAGTTTTTCAGTTTGATAAAGCAAAGGAGTATAACCGTCCGGTTATACTCCTTTTATTTGTTCAATTTAATTTATCGTGTAATGATTTTCGATACTCGGATGGTGACATGTTATACTTTTCTCGAAACATCTTGCAAAAACAGTGTGAACAGCACGAAAAAACCGTCAAATCTTACGAAATGACGGTTTAAAATGGTTGCGGAGGCAGGATTTGAACCTACGACCTTCGGGTTATGAGCCCGACGAGCTACCGAACTGCTCCACTCCGCGATATCAAATTTGTACGCTCTCATCCGAGTGCCTAATTATAATAGCATAGACTGACCTCCCTGTCAACTGTTATTTTAAAATTTTTTATGTATGTCGGGCGAAAGTGCTTCGCCCGGAGCAGAATCCTTCCATGGCTGTCGAATACAGACCGTTTACATGGTCATCTGCTGTCCGAGGAACAGCGCAGCGGATTGCAGCAGCTTGCTTTCCACCTCGCCGGCTGGATGGAGGTGCTCCTCATCCAAAAATGCCACACAACCGGAAACATCTCCTTCCGCAATGATTGGCGCTGCGATGGAAACCGGATATCTCTCATCTCCGGTGATGAATACGGTGTCATTCTGTGGCTGTACCATGCGCCGCTGCTGCATAATCTGTTCCATTTCCGGGCTGACGGAACGCTCCATAATCTCCTTTTTTGCACTGCCGGACGCCGCAATGACCGAATCCCGGTCGCAGATCACGCAGGTGCTCCCGGCCGTCCGGCTGAGGGAATCGCACAATTGCCGGACAAAGGTGCCAAGCTCTCCCATCGGGGAATACTTTTTGAAAATGACTTCACCATTTCGGTCTGTATAAATTTCCAGCGGATCGCCCTCCCGAATACGCATGGTGCGGCGTATTTCCTTCGGAATGACAACGCGGCCAAGATCATCGATCCGCCGGACAATTCCTGTCGCCTTCATTCTATCTATCCTTCCTTTCGCATGATTTTCTGTAATTTTCCTTGTCAATGTCCTTAGTATCCGGTTTTCTCGGAAAAATATGTATCCACTGGCTGACAGAGTCTTGACAATTTTACGTTCTTTTATTCCGTTCGTTCCTGATTTTCCAAATTATTCTTTTCCCTCCGCCCAATTGACGAGGCCGCCTGTTTCATGCTATCCTGAGATTATGCAAAAAGGAGCGTATTATTATGTCGCAATCGATATTTATCTTAGTGGCAACGGTCGTGGTTGTTGCGGTCATTAATCTTCTCTTCGGCGTGCTGGAATGGTTTCTGGCCAAATCCAAAAATAAAAATTTCGGCCTTGTCCTTCCCATCTTTTTCTTTGTTATCGCCGTCATGAGTATGCTGACCTCCATTGAAAAAACCTTTACGCAGCTTCTCACTGTGGATACGCCGCTGGCCGCCCTCGTCGTGCTCATCGCACTGTTTCTGTTTATCAACATCCCGACGATTGTCACCTATCTCGTCTACTACCGTACACGCAAAAAAATGGGCGAGCGTCCCTGGCCAATGCGCAAAGGCCCCGCCGATCCTTCCTGATTTTTTCGCCTGTCCTTCCGGACAGGCTATTTTTTTCTTTGTTCGGGAAATACTGAGCAGAGGAGGTGGCGCAATGGCAGATTTCTTTCTCTTTCAGACCGAGCTTCCGCCCGATGTCGGTTTCCGGCTGTTCGGGCGGTTCCATCTTGCGCTGCTGCTTCTCCTTGGGCTGCTCAGCTGCTGCACGCGGTATGCCCGTGCCTGGTCTTCCTCCACCCAAACGGCGTTTTCCCACACCCTGACCGGAATCATGGCGCTCTCGGAGCTGGTCCGCCTGTCTGTTCTCGCTGTCACCGGCAATCTGACAGTATCCGTCCTTCCACTGCACCTGTGCTCGCTCGCCGTCTGGCTCTGCGTGATCTATGCCCGCTGCCCCATCGGCTGGATCGGACAGACCCTATACACACTCTGCCTTCCCGGGGCGCTCTCCGCCCTGCTTTTCCCGGACTGGACCTTCTACCCGCCATGGAATTATTTCTGCCTGCATGGCTTTTTCATCCATGCTGCAACCGTTCTGTGGGTCCTCGTCCAACTGCAAACCGGACGCATCCGTCCCACATGGAAGGCGGTCTATCAGCCGATCGCCTTCCTCGGCGCCCTCGTCCCGTTCCTGCTGTGGTTCAATCGGAAATTCCACACCAATTATCTGTTCGTCTGCAATGCGTCGCCCGGCTCTCCGCTCGTCCTTCTGGGTGCTTTCCCTTTGGGCTATCTGTGTGGATATCTGCTCCTGCTGCTGTGCCTGATCCTTGTCATGCTCAGCGTTTGGAGCCTTTCCCACCTCCGGAAGAAACCCCGCATACCGTGAGCTGGTTCCCTTCCACGGCAAACCGGACGCGATAGCCCGCGAAATCCATGCCGTATACCCGGTCCGGGTCATTCTGATAGGATGGCCGCGGGTCCTGTGCCAGAACCCCGATCAGGCCCGCCCGGTGCGCCGGATCGATCCGGTGCAGCCATTTGTCCGCAATGTGTACCTCCAGCACCTCACGCGGATGGGTCGCTGTAAATCCGCCCGCCGCATCCGGATGGCAGTCCGCCTGCGGCAGATACGGCTTGATGTCATAGATCGGTGTGCCATCCATCAGATCGGCGCCACACACGGTGATGACCGGCCCACGCGGCGTGTGCCGCTCAATGTGATCGATGCGCACGCTGGACAACCCGACCGGATTTGGCCGGAACGGCGACCGGGTCGCAAACACGCCCATGCGCGTATTGCCGCCGAGGCGCGGCGGACGCACGGTCGGAGACCAGGTATCGCGCACCGCTTCGGAAAACTGCCAGATCAGCCAAATGTGCGAAAACTCCTCCAGACCGCGCAGCGCATCCGGGTTGCGGTACTCCGGTTCAAAGACAATCTCCGCCCGCAGGTCGTCCACCAGACCGCTCTGGCGCGGAATGCCAAACTTTTCGGGAAATTCCGAGTGAATCCGTGCGATAATTTTCATTCTGCCGCCCCTCTCTTTCGGATCGCTGTGTGCAGCCGCTCCAGCGCCTGCTCCAGCACCCATGCCGGACACGCCAGATTCAGCCGCTCAAAGCCTTCGCCGCCCGCGCCGAAAATATAGCCCTCGTCGCAGTACCAGCCGGCCCGATGCATAAACTGTTCCAATTCCTTCGGCGGCATTCCCAGCGCCCGGAAATCCATCCACAGCAGATAGGTCCCCTGCAGTTCGTAGATGCGGATTTCCGGCAGGTGCTCTTCCACATAGGTTTTGACCAGCACGCGGTTGTGCTCGATCTGTTTGAGCAGCTGCGCCAGCCAATCGCCGCATTTCGTATAAACCAGCTCACATGCCCGGTAGCCATACGCATTCAATTCCGCAAATCCGCGGATCTTTTTGATTTTCTCCCGCTTTTCGGCATTGGGAAGAAAAATATTCGAGGTCTGCAATCCCGCCAGATTGAACGTCTTGCTCGGTGCGGTGCAGACCGCCACCTGATCCAGATACTCGGTCAGTGTCGCCACCGACGTGTGGTGGTAGCCCGGCAGGATGAGGTCAAAATGGATCTCATCCGCGACCAGGAATACGTCGTTGTCCCGGCACAGTTCGCACAGATGCACCAGCTCCTCCCGCGTCCAGACACGGCCAACCGGATTGTGCGGGGAACACAGGAGCATCATTGTGACGTCCGGCCGCGCCAGCTTTTCCGCCACGTCGTCGAAATCGATGTCATACGTCGTCCCGCAGTCCACCAGTTGGGACGAAACCAGGGTGCGTCCGCTGCGGCGGACCGTCGTGCGGAACGGGTAATACACCGGCGTCAGGATCAGGATCGCCTCGCCCGGTTCGGTCAGGTCGCGCACCAGTTCCCCCAGCGCCGGGACAACGCCCGGAAATTCCAGAAACCACTCACGCGGCGGGCGGAACCCGTGCCGCTGCTCCATCCAGTCCTGTACGCTCGTATAGTACCGTCCGGTCGGGTTGGTATAGCCGAAGATCATTTCGTCCGTGTACTGCTTGAGCCCTTCCAGCAGCTCCGGCGGATGCTTAAATTCCATATCTGCAACGGAAAATGGGACAATCGGCTGTTCCGTACCGTCCTGCGGTACGCCCTCCCATTTGGCCGAGCCCTGCTCCCGTCGGTCTACCAGCGTCGTGAAATCGTAGATCATGTGTGTTCCCTCCTTCTCATTTTCAAAAAACCGTGCCGCATCGCTGCCAGCACGGTTTTTCATCATTCTTACTTGTTTTCTGCAAGCGCTTCCTGCAAATGATCCCACGCCTTGCAGCGGTTGATCGCGCACAGGATTCCTTTGATGGAGGCCATCGAGATGTTGTGGTCGATGCCGACACCAAACACATCGTGCCCGTCCTTCGTGCGCAGCTGGATATAGGCCACGGCCTTGGAATCCGAACCGGCACTGATGGCATGTTCCTTGTAATCGATGAACTGATAGCGGTCCATGCGCTCGCCGTGGATCGCATTGAAGAACGCATCAATCGGGCCGTTGCCGTCGCCCTCGACCTCAAAGATCGTATCCTTGTGCTGCAGGCGGCCAAAGAAGTGCGAATGTGCGACGCCGTCCACGACATCGGCATTCAGCTTGTTGTTGATCAGGCGGTATGGACCGTCCACCTTGAGATAGGTCTCTTCAAACAGCTGGTACAGGACCTCCGGCTTGAGCTCCACGCCCTCCTTGTCCGACTCGCGCTGGACGACCTCGCCGAACTCGGCGTGCATGGCCTTCGGCATATCAAAGCCAAACTTGTGATTCATGATGAACGCAGCGCCGCCCTTGCCCGACTGCGAGTTGATGCGGACCGGCTCATACGCACGGCCCAGGTCCTCCGGATTGATCGGCAGATACGGAACCATCCACTTGTCGGTGTCCGTCTCCTGCATATACTGGAAGCCCTTGTTGATCGCGTCCTGATGGCTGCCGGAGAAGGCGGTGAACACCAGATCGCCGCCGTACGGCTGACGCTCCGGCACCTTCATCTTGGTGCAGCGCTCATACAGGGAGATAATGCGCTCCATATTGCTGAAGTCCAGCTCCGGATCGACGCCCTGGACATACATATTCATCGCCACGGTGATCATATCCACGTTGCCGGTGCGCTCGCCGTTGCCGAACAGGCACGCCTCAACACGCTCCGCGCCGGCGAGCAGGCCCGCCTCGGTGGTCGCAACACCACAGCCGCGGTCGTTGTGCGGATGCAGCGAGATGATCGCGCGTTCGCGTCCCGGCAGGGTACGGATAAAGTATTCCAGCTCGTCGGCGAATTGATTCGGCATGCAGTTTTCCACCGTGGTCGGCAGATTCAAAATAACCGGATGATCGGCATCCGCATGCAGATGATCCAATACCGCCGCACAGATCTCGACAGCGGCATCCATCTCGGTACCCATAAAGGACTCCGGCGAGTACTCATAGCGCAGATCCATACCGGAGGCGATGACCGGCTGTGCCATCTCGTAAATCAGGTCGGCCGCATCGGTGGCGATTTTCTTGACGCCCTCGACATCCGTGCGGAAGACGACCTCACGCTGCAAGGTCGAGGTCGAGTTATAGAAATGGAAAATGACGTGCTTGGCGCCCTGAATCGCCTCAAAGGTCTTTTCGATCAGGTGCGGACGCGCCTGCACCAGAACCTGGATCGTGACATCGTCCGGGATATGACCGCCCTCGATCAGCTCCCGGCAGATCTCATAATCCGTGTCGGAGGCCGATGGGAAACCGATCTCGATCTCCTTCACGCCGATCTCATCGACCAGCATGTGGAACATTTCGAGCTTTTCCTCCATATTCATCGGGTCAATCAGCGCCTGGTTGCCGTCGCGCAGGTCGACCGAGCACCAGGTCGGCGCCTTGGTAATCAGCTTGTCCGGCCAGGTGCGGTTTTCAATCTTCTGTGGGACAAATGGGATATACTTTTCATAGCCTTTCATGTGTGTATCCTCCAAGTACTATTTTGAATTGGGGCCGGGGGATAAAGAAAAACGCCCTCAGACCCACCAATGGGTCAGGGACGTTGTCATGACGCGGTACCACCCTGATTCGACGACTGCTTTCACAAATCGTCCTCTGCAGCCTCCAGCAAGGCCGAAACCGGTAACGAGGTCAACCGTACAGCCCTACTACGCAAATTCATCGATTCAGGCTGTCAACTCCGGGAACAGGTATCCACCACATAGATTCTGCCGCCTCACACCAGCCGGCGGCTCTCTGAACAGGACGCTATGGGTCTTTTTTCCCTTCTTCGTCTTTCTCTGATAGTATATCATATTATACGGAACGGGATCCGACTTTGTCAAGAGGAATTTAAAAACCAGGAAAACCATCTATTTTGCCTCCGGCGGGACAAGGGGAATCAATAGCAATCCCCCTTGTCAATCCCGTG
>JAUNSG010000017.1 GCA_030539335.1 Eubacteriales bacterium
TTCACACGGTTTCACACAAAAAATGGAGCCATCGCAATCGCGATGGCTCCATTTCATATATATAAACTTGTCAAAGCAACCAGAATGAAAACTTATCCGCGGGATATGTCGTAGTCACGGTAGCAATCCACCTTCGGCTGGGACGAGCAGCCCTGCTCGAACTCCGAGGCAAGGAAGGTCTCTGCCAGCTTCTCGATCGAACGGATTCCCAGCGTAAATGCACCGAAGCAGGCAACATTGGCATTGTTGCTCTTGCGTGCACGCTCCGCCGAGTAAATATCTGTGCACAGCGCTGCGTAACAGCCCTTCACCTTGTTTGCGGCAATGCTCATGCCAAGGCCCGTGCCACAGAGCAGCAGTCCCTGATCGTAGCTTCCATTCGCAACCGCTTCCGCAACCTTAATCGCGGTGTGTGCATAGATCGGATCCTCACTGCCCATGTCGGTCAGATCGTATCCCAGCTTGGTCAGATATTGAATCAGATCCTGCTTTTGCTCCTCTGCATTCGGATCGCATCCAATTGCTATCTTTTTCATCGTGAATCCTCCTCGCTTATTCCATGACAGCCTTCATACCGTCAGCCATTGACTGTAAGATGATACAGCAGGACGTGGCACCCGCATCCAGTACGCCGCGGGAACGCTCACCCAGACGGGAGGCGCGTCCATACTTCGCCACCATATCCTTTGTGCTTTCCTTGCCTGCCTCTGCGCTTTCCTTCATGCAGTCCAGCGCATCTGCAAAGGACTTGCCTTCTGCAACGGCCTTCTTCAGTCCCTGGATTGCCGTATTCAAGGTATCCACCAGCGTCTTATCCCCAGGACGCGCATCGACGATCCCATACAGGCCATCTAGACCGGCTTCCAGCATCTCGATAAACAGCTCCGGTGTGATATCCTCGGCATCCTCTGCCTTATCCGCCATCTCCATCAGGATCGTGCCGTAAATCGGTCCCATGGAACCACCGATTTCATTGACTAATATAGACCCTAAGTCGATCAGGCCATCCACAAAGCTGGTTTCTGCATCCCCAAGGCGCTCGCCATAGGTGACAAAGCCCTTGTTCATATTCATGCCGTGGTCGCCGTCACCGATCAGTCCGTCGATGTCTCCCAAGTACTGCTTGTTTTCATGAATGGCATTGACCATCGACAGCAGGATGGTTCTGCCCTTTTCGTTCTTTACGATCATTCTGATCTCCTCCTTATTTCTGCTTGAGGCCCATGGTATAACAATCCATGTCCACCAGTTCCTTCAGTTCCTCATCCAGCTTCATCATTGTCAGGGTTGCTCCCATCATATCCAGCGAGGTGAAGTAGTTGCCTACATACGAGCGATGTACCTTGATGCCCTTTTCGGTCAGCAGCTTCTCAATTTCATCATAGAGCACGTACAATTCCATCACCGGCGTTGCGCCCAGACCGGAAACCAGTACCGCAACCTCGTCGCCCTCGACAAACGGATAATCCGGAAGAACAACATTCACCATCTGCTGTGCCATTTCCGCCGCCGTACCCAGAGGCTGAACTGCAATTCCCGGCTCGCCATGATGGCCGATGCCGACTTCCATCGTACCCTCTTTGATCTCAAAGTTCGGGTGTCCCACTGCCGGGAGCGTGCACGGTGTCAGACCGATGCCGACGCTTCGCGTGTTGTCGATGGCCTTCTGTGCCGCTGCAATGACTTCGTCCAGATTGCCGCCCTTGGCAGCCTTGGCGCCGCCGCACTTCCACATGAAGATCTCACCTGCAACGCCGCGGCGTTTTTCTCTCTGATCCTTCGGAGCCGATGCGACATCGTCGTTTGCCACAACCGTTTTAACGGTTAATCCATCTTTCTTTGCCATGCGGACCGCCATTTTGACGTTCATGTTGTCGCCGGAATAGTTACCGTACAGGCAGGCAACGCCGGCGCCACCGTCCGCTGCATGGAACGCATCTCGGAATGCGGCTGCTGTGGGGGAAGAACAGATTTCACCGACAGCAGCGGCATCACACATATTCTCACCCACATAGCCGATGAATGCCGGCTTGTGTCCCGAGCCGCCGCCCGTTACCACGCCGACCTTGCCGGCGACCGGCGCCGCCTTGGCTGCCAGAACGCGCGGATGCTCAGTGGTCTTGACCATATCACTATGTACCTTCACGAAGCCTTTCAGCATCTCATCGACGATATTGTCCGGATTATTTAAAATTCTCTGCATTATAAAACCCTCCTAATCTTACTTCATTATGCAAAAGGAAACTTACTTGACATTAAGACGCATCTTCCGCCAGGGGCTGGTTCCGATAAATCATTACCATCGCCGTACCGTTGCAGATAAAATACAGCAGCGATAACACCAGGGACAGGATCTTGTAGCTCGCCAACGGGAAAACGTTCATGCCACAAAGGATACCGCACACAACGAATACCGCCAGACCGACGAAGCCGATTCCCCGCAGCGTCCGTGCAAGGACTGGTTTTTCCGGCTTCTGCTCTTCGGACCGCATGCTGTTGACATACTCCTGCAGCGCCTGTTCGTATTCCATTTCTTCTTTTTCTTCCCTTTCGTACGTTTCCTTGGCTCCCATCAGCCCCGCGAGAATCACATAGCTGACCGCTGCCACAAAGAACGATGGAATAAATACCAGATTCTGATGCATCACACCGCTGCCGATCATCACCGCATCAAACACAATACTCAAAACCCAGGAAACCGTTGCGGCAAGGTTCATATCCTTCCGGCGGTACAGATTCCAGTAACGGGTCAGGCCAATCTTGGGGAACAGGAAATGCTCTGTGACACAAACTGCACCGATGCCTTCCACCGCCAGTCCCAGATAGGTCAGGATATCGGCTGCTCCCTGGCAGCCCGGGAAGCAGGCAACGATCGTAATGATTCCGCCAAGGATGTAAGTGAGCTTTTTCCGCTCAATTTTGTGGAAAATTACGTTAAACGCGAGCGTAATACGGTAAATCGTAGGGTTGGCGGTCGTCCATCCGGCGATAATTACCGCAATCAAACCGGTATAGCCCAGCAGGGTAAAGGTAACTTCGCCAGGATCAAGAATCGCCAACGGAGTGCTCAGGATAATGGAGGCCGTGGCACCCATGATGCCTGCGACGATCCATGCAAAAAAGTGTCCTACAAACATGCCGACGGCGGAAATCGCACCGTATTTATACGTTTTGGCAAAACGCAGCATCGGCATATCGTTCAATCCTACATGCCATGCCAAATTGCAGATCCATGCAAAACCAATGACATGCATAATTCCAAGATGCTGCCCTCCGGCGCCGTTATCCCCGGTCCAGACGTAGTGATTCAATAAATCCAGGAAATCGGCAGGCGAATGAACTCCCGCACTTCCAACCGCCTGAATCAACTGCGGCAGTGTAATCAGAAGGCTGACGAAAAACAGGCTGATCATCCAGGGAACACAGGTAGCTGCAAATCGCGAGACCGCTTCAAATCCGTTCGCCGCAATAAATGTGACAACAGCTCCAAGAATCAAAACAATCACAACAAATCGGAGGTTGGTCGGATACCATTCCGTCTGGATTGGCACCTGGAAGATCCTGCGGATCGCAGTGCCTGAGATACTGATGCCCGAGGCCGCCAACGCCGCCAGCCCTATGCCTAAAACAGCGTTATAGGCCTTCTGCATCTTACCTCCGAGAATGCGGCTCAGATATGTATACAGGGTCAGTCTCGTATCCACTGCAAGTGCAGCGCACAAAAAGGTAAAGGACAAAACCGCCAGAATATTGCCGATAATCAAGCCGATTAAGATATCTGTCGCAGTGCATCCATACTGCACCAGTGTTGCGCCGATGACGAATTCGGTCGCTGCAATATGCTCTCCTCCATACAGTCCAACATAATGTCCTGCGCCGCACAATTCCTGATCCGCGACCGGCCAATCGCATCGTGGCGTCGCTTTTACTCTGTCCATAATTAATTTATCCGGCATGAAAATCCCTCCTTATTCGGTCCGGAAAAAGTTTTTCGGATGGTTAGGGAATCAGTACAACCTTCATTGCACCTTCCTTACCGGTCTTTGCATATTCAAATCCCGTCTTCCAGTCATCCAGCGAGAACTTATGGGAAACCACACCGTTGGTCGGCAGTTTTCCGTTGCCGATCCACTCGATTACAGTATCATAGCAGAACGGACTTAAATGTGCTCCCAGCAGATCCAACTCCTTTCGGTCGGAAATAATGCTCCAGTCTACGGTGACAGGCTGTCCAAACACCGAGAATTCTACGAAACGGCCCATCTTGCGGATCATATCAAGACCCTGCTGAACGCTGGACGGATGCCCCGTCGCTTCAATATAGATGTCGCATCCATAACCGCCGGTCAACGCCTTGACCTTTTCGACAACATTTTCCTTCCCCGGATTCATCACCAAATCCGCACCAAATTCCTTTGCTTTGGCCAAACGCTCCTCACTCATATCCAGCACGATCAGACGCTTCGGATTTGCCTGGCGGATCGCTCCCACCATGCCGAGACCCAGCGTGCCGGCGCCGGAAAGAACAACCACATCGGTCGTGGTAACCTGCGCGCGCTGTACACAATGGAACGAGCAGGCAAACGGTTCAATCAGCGCAGCCTTTTCAATCGGCATATCGGCCGGAACCATATACGGAAGCGCTTCCTTCGTCAGGCGTACATACTCCGCCATTCCGCCGTTGACGTTGTTCTGAAAACCAAACAAATCATGCTTTTCGCACATCCAGTGTCTTCCCGTTTTGCAGAACAGGCAGTCTCCGCAGGGAACGATCTGCTCCGGGCAGATGCGGTCGCCCAGCTTCCAGTCTCCCTTTACGTTCTTTCCCATTTCCACAACCGTTCCAACAAATTCATGTCCCGGAATCATCGGAGCCTTGATATACTTCGGCTGTCCGTCAAAGCCCCAGAAGCTGGCCGCGCCTCCAAACGCTTTCACGTCACCTGCACAGATACCGCAGGCCTCAACCTTCAAAATCATCTCTCCCTCACCGGCTCTTGGGGTGTCCACCATCTCGAGGCGATAATCTCCAGGTGCATAAGCTACAATTGCTTTCATCTTCTTCGGTAACATACTCATAACCATTCCTTTCATAACTGTAATCATCATTTACATAAGTTAAAGCTTTTTTACAAGAGAATATCGCAATTATTCCACATAAGAGCAATAAATCTTCGAAAACACGTAGCTTGCAAGCGTCTTTGTCGTTTTCTTTTGTAAATATCTTTGACACTAGTATGCCACTCCTCACGGCTTCTGTCAATCGTGATATCCTACAAAGTATTTTTCCTTTTTTTGTAGATAATGCCCTCAAGCTGTGGTATAATAAAATAACTTCAGTAAATCATATTGACTTATGTTCGAGGTGAATTATGAGTACAATGACAACGGCCGATGTCAGGCAAAAAAACAAGGAAAGTATCCTGCAATATATCTATAAGCAAAAATGTACCCATCAGCAGCTTATCTGTGAAACGCTTAATATCAGCCGTCCTACGGTAATTCCGATCCTTCGGGAATTTGAAGAAGAGGGCATCATTTCCAAGGCCGGCTACTTCGAGTCCACCGGCGGAAGAAAAGCAAAAGCTATCGTATTCGTTGCCAATTCCAAAATTTCTCTCGGAGTAGAGCTTTTGATCGATTCCTATAAAATCACCGCACTGAATCTTTACGGAGAGACCATTGACAGCGCCTGTTACGAAACGCCCTTCGAGCATTCCAGTGAATACTATCACACGGTATGCGATTCGATTTCCGCGTTTATCCAGGATCACTCCATCCCTCCGGAAAAAATCCTCGGGATCGGTATTGTATTACAGGGGCTGATTTCCTCCGATGGAAATCATGTAACATATGGAAAAATACTAAATTGTACCGGATTGACGATCCACTCATTTACCAAGTATTTGCCGTATCCCTGTAAGTTCTTCCACGATGCGGAGGCTGCGGCGCTGGATGAGTTATGGCTCAATCCCCAGCTGACCAATGCGATCTATATGAATATCCGCAGCCATGTGAGCGGCGCTGTCATTGTGAACCGGGACTTCCTCCAGGGGACCGCACTGAAAAGCGGCGTTTTCGAACACATGTGTCTCATTCCGAATGGAAGAACCTGTTATTGCGGACGAAAAGGCTGTGTCGAAACCTATTGCTCAACACAGCCGTTATTGGATATGGCCGGAACGCTGGATCATTTCTTTGCCAAATTGCGAGAGAATGATACCTCCTGCCAGACATGCTGGCTTGGATATTTATATTACCTTGCGTCCGCGATTAACAATCTTCGTATGTTTATTGATTATCCCATTATTATCGGCGGTACTCTGACGCAATATCTGCAAAAACAGGATATCCAGACGCTGCACCAGTTGATTTATGACAGAACGACATTCCCCAGTGATACCGAGTTTATCTATGTAAGCCGTTCTTCCAAATCCGCGATCAGCCGTGGCGCTGCGCTCCCATATATCAAGCAGTACCTGTCTTCCCGTTTCGGCCTTCCCGTCTGAAACCACTCCCTTCGAAGGCATTATCTTTTACAAAACCAATTCTTACAAAACAGAACAAAATATAACATCAGAATCATCTATGGATACAAAGGAGATGGAACATGGAGCAGTATTATGCAGGATTTGATGCGGGCACGCAAAGTGTAAAAGCGGTCATCTGCAATGAAAATATGGAGTGTATCGCCTCTTGCAGCAAGCCTACCCACCTGTTTTACCCGCACCCCGGCTGGGTTCAAATGGACGTTGACGAATATTTACAGCTGACCAAAGAGTGCCTGCGCGAATGCGTAGAGCAGATGAAGGCGCAGGGGCTTTCCCCGGAAGGCGTGCGTTCCATCATGGGCGACGGCATCATCTGCGGCATCGCCGGTGTAGATGTAGAGGGCAATGCAATCACACCCTATATCAACTATCTCGACTCCCGCACAGCGGAGGATGTCGACGCGATCAATGCGAAGGGCTTGGAAATCTGGGGCAAGGAAACAGGGAACCCCG
Organism: Eubacteriales bacterium; assembly: GCA_030539335.1. GTDB lineage: Bacteria > Bacillota > Clostridia > Oscillospirales > Butyricicoccaceae > Butyricicoccus_A. The sequence continues at coordinate 7,005 of JAUNSG010000017.1, forward strand.
GTGCCAACTGCATGTTTCCCGCCATGTTCGCCCGATGGTTTCTCAAGAACAGCCCGGAATTTCGCAGCCGCGGTGTAAAATTCGTCCACAACGCTCCCTATGTACTGGCTCATCTTGCAGGGCTGCGTGCTGACGATATGTTCATCGATTGGGGTGCGATGTCCGGCTGGGGTCTCGGCTATCATGTCTATAACAAGGAATGGTCCTCCGAACAGCTGGAATTGCTGGGCATAGATCCTTCCTATCTGCCCAAAATCGTCAAGCCGTGGAGCATCATCGGTGCTCTGACCGCAGACGCTGCACACGAAACCGGCCTTCCGGAAGGGACTCCCATCTGTGCCGGCGCCGGGGACACGATGCAATCCATGATCGGAAGTGGTATTCTGGAAGCCGGACACGCCGTGGATGTCGCCGGAACCTGTGCCATGTTCTGTGTCTCCACCTCCGGGATCATCCCGGAACTCAGCCAGCCGGGCCGCAATTTGATTTTCAACAGCGGTACTCTGCCGGATACGTACTTCTATTGGGGCTTTATCCGCACCGGCGGACTGGCCCTTCGCTGGTTCAAGGATAACATCTGTAAAAAGGAGGAGGATCCTTCGTACTATCAGGAGCTCAGCCGTCAGGCAGCACTAGTACCAGTCGGCTCCAACGGGGTGCTGTTTCTCCCCTATTTGACCGGTGGGATGGGAGATCAGGCCGATGCCAGCGGCTGTTTCCTGAACATGACTCTTGATACCAATCAAAACGTACTCTGGCGCGCGGTGCTGGAGGCCATTGGCTACGACTATATGGAAATTACGGATATCTATCGCCACGCCGGAGCGGATTTGAGCCGCATTACCATCACCGAGGGCGGAAGCCGCGATGATCTTTGGAATCAGATGAAGTCGGATATGCTCGGCAGTCAGGTTGCAACCTTGTGCCATGAGGGCGGTGCGGTCATCACAAACTGCCTGTTCGGCGCGTACGCCGTTGGCGACATAACGGACATCCACGCAAAGCTGGAAGACTATTTACGTATTAAGAAAATCTATCATCCGCAGCCAGAGGCTGAAAAACAATATCGTCGCCTGTATCAAATGCAGAAAAAGCTCGTCAAATCAGAAATGATTGATGTTTTCTCCAAACTACAGGAACTTCGCAACGGATGATATCCGATGGATCGATACGATCAGAAAAGGGGCACAGACTTTCGTCTGTGCCCCTTGGCAGTTTCTGTTTCCAATGTTTAAATACCGGATTTTTGCTCTTTGCAGATACCATCGATCCAGTCAAACAGCTCCTTCAGATCATAGTCGCCGCTGTGAGGCAGTCCCCACGGCAATGCAAAATCCACCTGACAGCCGTTCTGTCGCAAGAGCGTCGCCAAAATCACAGGAATCGCCAGCGCGGTATCCCGATCAAACGAACCATGTCGGATGCGCCAGTGCTTTGCCGTGTCCGCTGTACCCACATAAGAAAGCGGATTCAACATGCGGACAATGTTCTCGTCGGCAAGCTCTCCCTGCACTTCGCTATGCAAATATGCATAGGCAGTAAAGTGTTTTGCTTTTATGGTTTCTGTGCCGAATTCTTCATTTTCCGGGCTTTTCAGGTCTAAGGCATCAAACGCCGGTGCCGGCTTCATGCGAGTAATTGCACGGACAAATCCATCCCAATCCAGTGCAATAATCTTTCCATCGGAAATCGAAAGATAATCTTGTCCTTCTATTTCGCTCCCTTCCACGGCCAGATCCCGAAAACGTATAACAGCATCCCGCGTGTCCCATTCGTTCTGTGCCGACTGCACGAGAAATTTCTTCACATATTCCCGAAAGCTTCCGCTCCCATCGGGTTCCAGCCGGAGCGGATTGCCCGCATCGTCCGTCAAGGCGAGACTGTTTATATATGCCGAGAACTGGTCTTTCAGATCTTGAGATACCTGCAGCTGCTTTTCTGTCAGCGTGCCTTCCTGCACCTGCTTTTCAATCTTTCCGCCGGATTTGCGGAACCGAACGCAACGATACTCCTTCCGTCCGCCAAACATCCACTCATATGCGGCGTCTGCGTGCTCTAAATTGTGAATCGGGCAGTAGCAGCTTGCCGCAAAGACATGGTCACGCTCATCGACAGCACCAATTCTCTCCAGATAGGGGGCATAATCCGGGCTGTTGCCGGAAGCTCCCGCCAGAGCAGACAGGGCACCACCTGCACTGGTTCCATTGGTGATAATACGCTCCACATCTCCCGGAATGACATCCCGGTTGTGACGGAGATACCGGATCGCCGCTTTCAGATCTACAATCAACGCCGGCGCTTTCCCTACGCTTTTTCCCGTCTCGATATCATCGCTCGTTTCTTTGCCGCCGATAAAAAATTCCTCACTCTTTGTGCCGGAGGTCCGTCCTCGGACACCCACGCAAGCTACAACATAGCCGTGGGCAATCGCTTCAAAAACCGCATTGATTGTCCCCCGGCGTCCCAATCCCGGTTCGTCTGCGGCGCCAGGCAGGTAGCCACCCACCGTATTGGGGACAAAGATCGGCGCCGTATGCAGCGTATATCCGTTGATCGACTCCCCGGCATAATAATTTTCCGGGACGAACAGATTGAGCTTCTGAATCGGGTCCACAGGAGCGGTACAATACTCCAAGCCTTCAAATGCACGGTAGATGATGCTGCGGCCTTGCAGCTCACAGGTTTTCACTTCATATTTACTGGCGTCAAAGCGCAAAAAATCACTCATTTCGATCCTTCCTTTCGTTTTGGACTTTTTTGTTTGGAATGAGCAGCGATTTTTGAATCGTTTGCATCATTTTGGAATCCATGTTATAATAAAATCATAATACCAGAGAGAAAAAAGCGCAAACATTTAGCTATTTTCTACAAGCAATACGGTTTTCAGGAGGAAAGCATGGATATTAGTTACCTGAAAGAATTTGTGGTGCTTGCAGAGATCGGGAATTATCTAAGAGCGGCCGATGCTCTTTTTATCTCACAATCTTCTTTGTCAAAGCATATCAAAGCATTGGAAAAAGAACTGGGGTTGTCTCTGTTTGAACGCTCAACCAGAAAGATCCAGTTGTCGCCCTATGGGGAAACGCTGCTTCCCTATGCCAGAAAAATTGTCAATCTGCAGTATCAATATACGGTCTCGCTGATGAACCAATCCGGAAAAAAACCGGAGTTTCTTTCCATCGGTTCGGTACCCAGCGTGACTCCCTATGGAATTACGGACAAAATCATCCAATTCCAAACCGAAAACAAAAAACTCGCCGTCGAGCTTTACGAAGGAGAATCCGATCAGCTATTGCGGATGCTGCGTCAAAATCGCTTTGAACTGGCATTTGTTCGGGATCGCAACGAAGTCAGCTCGGAATTTGCAAAAATCCCTTTTGCCGAGGATACCCTTGCCGCGATCATGCGTCCCAATCATCCGCTGGCATCCCGAAAATCTGTCTCCCTGGAAGAACTGAAAGACGAGCATTTCCTGTTTCTCCCTCCCAATTCCCTGATGTACAATCTTTGTATGGATGAGTGCCACAAATGCGGGTTTACCCCCCGCGTTGTGTATTCCGGCCACCGCGCGGAAACAATTCTTGATCTGGTCACCAAGGGGATGGGCACCGCATTGCTCATGCGCAAGCCGATTGATTGCTCCCACCGGGATGATGTATGCATTGTCGACATTGAACCGAAGATCACAACGCACATTCAGATCTATTACAAAAAGGATGCACCTCTGTCCGCAGCCGCAAAGCATTTTATTGCCGCGCTGCAATCGACAGAATAATCCTTCCCTATCCCAGCGAATCCAACAGCCGCACATCCCGCAGGATGTACGGCTGTCTTCTTGTTTATGAAAAAGTAACCTATGTAACGAAGGTATTATCGATCGCCCAACTGGAGGGTCGTTGCATCCTTCGAACCTCCGAAAACATAACCAGCGATCGTTGCCAGAACAAACGCTGCGACTGCACCAATGCACAGGCTAATGAAGCCACCGTCGATGCCGGCCGGATTGATAAAGCCAGGCAGACCGAGCGGGCCGGAAGTAGACATGTTCCACAGGGTGGCACCGCCAAAGCCGGCAATCATACCGCCAACGCCAGCGGAAAGCAGCGTGGTCGCCAACAGCTTCCGGCGGGGAATCAGGACACCGTACAGGGCGGGTTCACTGATACCAAAGAATGCGGAAACGAACGAAGGGATCAAGAGGTTCCGACGCTCATCGGCATCTCTGGTGCGCAGATATACGCCCAGGCAGGCGCCCATATTCGCCAAAGCTCCCGCAAAGATCAGAGGGTTGATGTTGTCGTAGCCCTGCGTTACAATGTTCAACTGGAACATCATAATGACAGGCATATGTAATCCGAAAAGTACCAGAATTGTCCAGAAGGTACCGATCAGCAGACCTGCCAGGCCGGTGTTGATGCCAATGACGAGGCTGATGAGGGAGGTCAGGATGCCCTGGATGAAAATCGCGATCGGGCCGATGACCAGGAAGCCAACCGGCATGGTGATCAGCAGTGTCAGGAACGGTGTAAAGAAGTTTCGCAACATCGCAGGCAGATGTGCCTGGAAGAACTTAAACAGAATGGATGCGAAGAATACAATCAGGATCGCCGGGATAACCGAGCTTGCATAGCCTGCGGAAGGCAGGATCACCGGAATTCCCAGGAAGGATGTATAGACCTCGCTCTCAAACGGGGTGCCAGTGAAGACGGTATATAGCGCGTCGCCGCTGGATAGGGCTACCAGCGTAGGATACGTCAGGACGCCGCCGATAACGATACCGTAGATTTCTTTCAGGCCGAACCTCTTCGCAGCGGACCAGCCGACTACAATTGGGAAGAAGTAGAACAATGCGTCGCCCATACCATAGAGGATGGTATATGTGCCGCTTTCCTTGTCCAATACACCTAAAACGGTCAGCAGCACCAGAATCGCCTTGATCATACCACTGGCCATCAGCAAGCTCAGAAGCGGATTGAAAATTCCAGTCATCGTAATGAGGAACTGTGAAATCGGATTGCCGCTCTTTTCTTCCTTCACCGGTGCGGCCGAGGCCGACTCTTCGGAAGAGAATCCGCCGATCTGGCACAGATCCTTATAGATTTCGTCTACCTGGGTACCTACGACCACCTGATACTGGCCGCCGCTCTGGATAATCTGGAGAACGCCCTTGGTATTCTTCAGCGTCTCGGTGTTTGCTTTGCTCTCATCCTGGAGCTTGAATCTCAGGCGGGTTACGCAATGGGTTACACTGATGACATTGCTCTTTCCGCCGATATTCTGGATAATAGTATCACACAACTGCTGATGTTTCATCTTTTTTCCACCCTTCTTTGCCGGTTCGGGTTCGGGCTGCTTGCTGCCAACATATTCAATGACAGAGGTCTTTCCAGCCACCACATCGCGATCTACTTCACAGATCCTCTGTTCTTCCAGTTCGTCCTCGTTTGTCACTACCATAGAGGTGATCAGGTTGACACCCTGTCCGTCCAAAAACTTGCGGTCAACCTTTAACAGAGGCGTCCCCACCTTGACTTTGTCGCCAAGCTTAACCAGGGATTGAAATCCTTGGCCGTTTAAGGAAACGGTATCCACACCAATGTGGATCAGCAATTCCAGACCGTCATCCGTTGTCAGTCCGACTGCATGCTTGGTGTTTGCAACGACTGAAACTTCACCATTGCACGGGGAAACGATCGTGTCGCCGTCATAGACGAATGCGACGCCGTCGCCCATCGCACGTGTGGAGAACATTTCGTCCGGCACCGTGTTCAAGTCAACGCATCGTCCGGTAACCGGAGCGAGCAATACGCTGCTTCTACTCATTTTCTACTTCCTCCTTCTTTAATCTCATAGATGCTTCCATCATCTTTGCCACCATCTTTTCCGGTTCTCTTTTTGGCACCGGAGAACCGACCGTTTCAAAAGATAATCCATATTCCTCTACCGGCATGAAATAGCCATAATAGCCATTGGTGTAACCGCATACAATCCCTTGAACCGGGCAGGCGGCTTTTAACTCTATGCCAAAGCGGGAACTCAGCTCACCGGGGAATACAAAGAGCTGCAGATCGCCCAAGTGGAATACCAGACCTTTGGCATCCAGATGGAAATGATCCTGCTCCAGATCTTTGGAAAAATTGCCGATTTTCTTCTCAAAGAACTCGATTTGTTTTGGGTCGGTTTCGACTTCCAGCTTTTGCTGATACTTAGCGATCTCCCCGCGAAGCTCTTCATGGACAAACTCCATGTTGTGGTGGATGGTGTGATAGACGGTCTGATAACGAATCCCATTCAGGCTCAGTTCCTGCTCCACCGGAATGGCGGAGATCTCCTTTGCCAGTGCAGTGGAAACCCGCTCCAGTTCCTTAAAATCATTTCCCTGCCGCTCGTTGCGGTTGCTGCAGTCTCCAGCTGCTCCTACCACCATAGCCGGATAGAATCCAAATACGGGTTCCAGCTTTTTGCTGACCTCTCCGGCAAGCTCACTGGTTAGCCACGTATTGTCTGCACTGATGACCGTAGAATGGACAGCCCAGTTGACCAGTCCTGCGACGGCATTGCCGTGCCTGTCGAAGAACTTTACCACGATGACCTCATTGTCTGCCGGCTGACCTGGATGATTCCGGTTTCCGTAGTAACCGAGAATGACCTTTTTCCCCAGTTTTGCCGTGATTTCCTGCGCATTGGCCTTACAGTCCAGATAGCTCTGCTGAATGGTTTGCAGCAGGAAGTCATAATATTTCTGGTCAAACTTTCCTGTATACCATCCCTTGTGGTAGGAGACCACAGAGGAGTGGTTGTGGGTAGCACAGAGCAGGACGCAATCTCTCTCCACTCCGAACCGGTCCTGCATCAGGGTCTTGACATCTTCCGCCATCTCTTCCTCGAACTCCAGATAATCAGCGGAGAACAGGAATATCTCCTTCCCGTCCTGCTCAAACAGCAGTGCGTTGCAAAAGATATCATCGTGGATCCCACTGGACGGTTCCATCCGATTGTCACTTCGGTAACCAATCAGATAAAACTCGCCGGTCGGGGAAAGGCAATAGCGTGCGTGTCCCAATTTCATCGTATATCTCTCCCTCCTTCTTCCAAGTCTCTTTTTTTAATCGTCACAAACTTCCTCCAGGCAGCGCAAGATGCTTTGCATGAACTGCTCCGCTGCACCTTTGCCATAGGCGGAATTCATTGCTTCGTATGTAATCCGGTCGTATGCGCTGGCTTCCGGCATATATTTCTCTCCGCCGTTGACCATTGTCCCCAGCATCACCAGCTCACAGGGCGCACTCTCCCGCAGCACATGTGCCGTATAACTGGATAACTCCGGTTTGACACCGACCAGTGCAACGGAACCCAGCATTACAATTTCCGCGGTGCTGATTCGGTCCTCCTGCCGCTCAAACCGATAGCTCTTCATCGGATGATCCGGACGCAGTTCCATTATTTTTTGCCCCGGACAAGTACAGGAAACCTGCCGTACGGACAACGTCACCTCAGTCTCGACCGTTTTGAGTGATTCGGCAATCTGAAGAACCTGACTGCCCAGCAGAATTCCCAGCTCCTGCTGCAGCAGGAATCCTTGTTGCCCGATATCCTCTGTCTCCAGTTCGCCAGATTGGTTCAGACCGCTGCGTTTCGCCTGAAACAGCGGTGCCTGGTCTCCAGCAGCTCCCAAAAGAAAGAGTGCAACGGTATCTTGGCCATAGGCATTCTCAATGTATCCGGATGCCATACCAGCCAGATCTCCCGTCACCAGCGAGGTTCCGTCAGAAATTCTGGATCCGTCCATTACAGAAGACTGGACATCGTAATTGAACAGAATCGCCAATGGTTTTCCACTGTCCACTCGATCCAGCCGAATCACCGGAAGGCTGTGATCGGAATAGCCCTGTTCGTTGCGTCCGAGCCACCAACCTTGCGTCGTCTCGACATCGCGGCTGACATTGACACCACAGTTTCCTGCGCCAAATCCCAGTCTCACCGGCTGGCACGATGCCATCGCCTGTTCCAATGCCTCCCGAAGGGCCTGGTGGATCGCGGCAGACAAACCAGCATTTTTCGCCCGAAGCTCCGGTCCGCCCCGTTTTAATGCACTTTCCGATCTGGTGTGCGGTGCAGAAAACGTATGCGTCACACAAATCCAGATATGTCCCGCATCCAAACCAGTCTGCTCTGCAACCAGATTACGCAGCTCCTCCACCGCGTAATCCCGCAAAGAGGTCATTTCAACGGAAACCAGTGCAAAGGACGCGCCCGCTTCCAGCAACAGCACCCGGATATGCAAAGGGTCATGAACCGCGCTGAATGTTTCCAATGGAAACAGCGCATCCGGGATGCGAATCTCCGCCTTTCCTGCACCTGCTCTCATAAAACTCCTCCGATCTTGTCAATCCAAGCCGTAAATGCGACGGGCGTTGCCGGAGAGGATCGCTTCCTTGTCCTCCTCACAGATGTCCAGCCCTCGGATGCATGCTGGACCCTCCAACAGCCATTCCTTTCGAACCGGATACGAGGTGCCCCAGATAATATGATCTGCACCAAGAATTTTTACCGCGCATTCCAGTGCATCCTTACCCCACGGCTGCGCATGAGAGGTTTCAAAGAAAATATGATTGACAAAGTTTTCTTTGACACGGTTTGACTGTGTCTCAAAACGCTGTACCTTTTCCTGCGTTTTTGCCTGCTGCGGGAACATCATCGTGGCGATTGCAAAAAATCCACCGCCCAGCATGGAATGAACCATTTTCAAATTAGGATACTTGTCAAAGAAACCACTGAATACCTCTCGGCAGACGGCAATCGTCTGATCGGTACAACGTCCGTAGGAACGGCGCAGATTGTTGTACTCATACAGACAGCTGTATTCCACAGGAATCGGGCTGTGATGTACATAGACGGTGGTTTCCTGCTCGTTAAGCTTCTCAAAAAACGGTGCAAATCTCTCCGCATCCAGATAATCGGTCTGATAATGTGTGGTCATCTGAACATTCCGGATGCCGAGTACCTTCCGGCAACGGTCGATTTCATCATACACTTCCTGAGAGGCAATCGGCGGAACGACAGCCAAAGGAATCAACCTCCCATTGCTGCGTCTGGAAAATTCGCTCATACCATCATTAAATTTTTTACAGGTATCAAGGCTCATCCATTCCTGACAGCCCGGCAGTTTTAAGAGAGCTTTGTCTGCGCCAGCTTTATCCAAATCATCCAGCATCTGTTCTAACACATAATCGCCCTGCGCGTAGTTAAGACTCGGATAACCTTCCGGCTTCTCAATGACGATCTGCTTTACGCCGTTGTCGTTCTGCTTAAGGTAGCCCTTGGTAGCACGGGCGTGCGGAACCTCTGCCAGAAATTGTTCCAGTCCCTTTTCGTCAGAAAACAAATCCTCCGGGAACCAATACATGTTAGCATCAATTACCATTCTATCTCCTCCTTTTCTCATTGAAAACGCCAAATCTCTTCGCTTCATGAAGCCTTCTTAACTCTACGATAAAAGAATTTCCTTTATTGTCTTAATTATAATAACAAAGACTTTTGGAAGCAATTCTTTTTAAAGTTCATTTATTCTCTTCAGGAATAATTCAATCTCAGATAGTCATTGCAGCGCATTTATGGAACATTCACGATTTCCATGTTCCCCGAGTTGTATTGAAATGAGCAATAACACAGCAATTGACAGAGATATATTGATGTATTATAATAATTTTGTTAGTTTCGGTTAATTTTCACTGTGAAAATCGCAAAACCAACTTGATAATAGCTTCCTGCATTCTCTGGAGCAGGTGGCAGCTTTCAAACAGGTTTATGCATATATCAGATAACGTCATGAGGTGTCGATTGCGATGAACATACATGAATTTGGGAAAGAGAATGAAAACATTATTTTATTGATTCATCCCTCGCTCGTAAAGTGGGATTATTTCGAATACATAATTCCTATTTTAGAGAAGAACTATCATCTTATTGTTCCGGCACTTCCGGGATATGATTTCGAAGAGGACAGCGATTTTACCAGTGTTGAGGAAATTGCTTCGGAGATCGGGCAATGGTTGAAGAACAATGGATACACCCATCTTTATGCGGTATATGGCTGTTCCATGGGCGGATCGATTGCTTTGATGGTCGCAATTACGCAGGATATTCGAATTGAGCACTGTGTGATGGATGGCGGAATTACACCTTACCAGCTTCCTTGGGTTTTAACAAGAGTGATTGCATTCCGGGATTACGCAATGGTGATGATGGCCAGACTGGGTGGTATAAAAATCCTGGAGAAAGCATTTTCTACGGATGATTATTCCAAAGAGGATCTGCAATATGTTGCAGATGTTCTCAGACACAGCAGCCGAAAGACAATCTGGAGAACATTTGATTCGTGTAATAATTATAAAGTTCCCGATACGATCCCTGCGCATCTTTCCAAAATTCATTATTGGTATGCTGCTGGGGAAGAAAAGGAAAGAGATTGGGATATCAAATATATGAAAAAGAATTTTTCACAGACGGAGTTCAAAGTCATTCCAAATCTCGGACATGGCGGTTTGGTTTTGGTAAAGCCGAAACTTTTTGCTGAGATGATGGAGAATTTATAACCTCAGCAATTCCGATAATATGATACGGAAGGCTCTTGAAGACATAGCCCAATATCGAACCTATCGGAGTATATGCAATATTTTCAATTTTATAATAATCGTTAAAATAAGGTCTAAATGGACAAATTCGTCCACTTAGACCTTAAATTAATTATTATAGAATTCTTACATTGCTGCTTCCAATGCACTCGCAACAGACGCCTTAATCGCATTGGACGAATAGGCTGCACCACTTATTGATTAACGACGTATGGAACACTTTCGATTCTCGTTCCAACCAAATGAATATAACAGAATTCCGCCGATCGCCAGCAAACTCACCGGCCACCAAAGCTGTCCGGTCTGTGGAAGCTTTGAACTTTTTCCTCCGCTCTTGGAGCCACCTGATTTGGAAGGAGAGTCAGAGCCGCTGCCGTTTTGACCCGGCTCATCCGACGGGGTCGTTTCTGCTACCTTCGGCACCGCTTCGACGATATAATTCAAACTGCCATCCGCCTCTTCCAGAGGAAGCGGCACGACGGTCTCACTCATGGTATAACCTTCTGCGGCGGTTCCCTGTTGAATCAGATACAATCCAAGCTCCAATCCGGAATCACTCGCGGTTCCATTCTTGTCAACCGGCAGCTCCGTACCACTGATCTGATGCTGCTCCGCATAGGCGCTCCACAAAACCGCCTTTTCTGCTGTTAGATTATCCGCCTGTACCCTGCTGAGTGGAACATCGCAATCTGCAAACCCATCGGTATAGGTATACCCACCCGCCTCTGTGATTGAGGCGACCTGATAAAGTTTTATTTTCCCTCCAGACAATGTTTGATCGTCCATTGCCACGGTTATTTTTATCGAACCCTTTTGCGATTCCGTCGCTGCAAAGGCTGTCATACTCGTGGCGCAAAGCATTCCAACGATCAGCAGGAGAGGGATGATTTTTTTCCATTGCTTCATCTCAGCACCTCACATTTTCTTCCTTCCTTTGGGTGAAACAAAAATCCAAATAACCAAAATCAACAAAATCGGAACGGCAACAATCGGTGCGACAATTGTCGGTTCGATTTGTAACGCATCCGCTTTGACACGGGAACTCGTATCCGATTCAATCCGGTGACCGCGCACCAGCAAGCGATGGGTATTGATGCCGTACGGCGTACAGGTCACGAGCGTACACAGGTCTTTTCCTTTTTCAATCTGCAAGGCGTCCAACTCGTCCGGCAGGACAATCAAAATCTGATCGACCTCGTAGGTCAGCACCTCATCCAATGTCCGAATGGTAAACGTATCGCCGACCACCATCTTATCCAAATCCGTCAGCAGCTTGGCGGATGGCAGACCGCGGTGTCCGGAAAGAACACAATGTGTGCTCTTTCCACCGACCGGAAGCGAGGTGCCCGGCAGATGTCCAATGGCAACCTGCAAGACCTTTTCTTCCGTACCGTGATAAATCGGGAGGGTACAATTGAGTTTCGGAATCTCCAAATAACTCATCATGCCGGTGTCATCAACGGCAAGCTGTTTGTTGTATTTCTTCTCCTCTTTTGCGGAAAGCTCCCATTTCACGCCGGTTTTCGCCAGTTTCTTGTTATAAGCGACGGCATTCTCCCAAATCTGTTCATACAGCGCATCATCCAAATCCGAAACGGTCTGCGCATAGGTGGCGACCGCACGGGATTGATGAAAGGAGTTCCAATAGTCGCTGACCGTCGGATACAACAGCAGGGACAGCCCTATCAAAAAAGCGAGTACTAATACAATTGTAGACAAATGCTTTCTCATATAGGGTTCTCCTTGTTGCTGTATACCGGGGAGGGAGAACTCCCTCCCCGACAACAGAAAAGTTTTATGAAACAATCAAAACACAACTGTGTTTGATTTACTTCACAGCGCCCATGCGCTTCTTGCTGACCAGAATCACGCCTGCGCCGATGACGAGGATACCACCGATTACGTAGAAGATCGTGGTGCCCATGCCGCCGGTGGACGGGAGGAGAGTTCCGGTCTTATTGACGACATCCATAGACAGGGTATTGTTCACCGCACTAACAGTAGTACTGTTGCCTGCCGTTGCAGAGAATACCTTCGTGTCTGGGTCAAATGCGATCGTTACAGTAAAGTCGGCAATCGAATTGTATCCATCCGGTGTTGTAGTCTCGGTGATAGTATAAGTACCTGCGCCCAGACCAGCAAAGGTCAGCTTACCGTCTTCGCCAACAGAGGCTTCGACATTTGTCGACTCCGTGTTTTCTTTCAGCGTAGAAGTTGTCTTCTTCGTGTATCTCGTCTCTGTGTCTGCATACTTAGACACATCAATATCTTGCGTGGTCGGAGCAGTCGTAGTATAAGTACCATCCGTCAGCTTCCAATATTCGCCGTCTGCATCTTTCTCAAACGTATCGGTCACAGTAAGAACCTTCTTTACGCCATCGCCAGTGATTTTGAACGCAGCTCCCGTCAGAGCGTTGCCACTCTCATCAACCTTATTGAGGGTAAGCGACGTGGTATAGGTTTCCGTCTTGGATTCGCCGGATTCGCCCTGCGGCTCGTTTGTTTTAAAGTCAGGATCATCTGGGTCGTAAGGATGTTCACTATCCTGCGTATAGGAAGGATCATTGGAATACTCAATCTTTGCCTCATTTTCGTTTGCAGTGCCAATCACAGCCTTGTCGTTGAGCGTTGCCGTGTAGGTGATGACGATAGCATCGCCCGCGGTATATTTAGCAGCAACCAAATCCTTCAGGATAAAGCGGATGGTTTGGCCGCCCGTCTTATCAACGATGTAATCCGTATTCTCTGTAAGTGTCTTGGTGCCAACCTTAATGCTGGTTACGTCCTTATAGTCCAGGCCGTCCGACAGCGTATCGACTGCTACAAACTTGTACCACTTATAGCCGGTCAGATCCGGAACCTTCGAAGTCAGCGTAAAGGTAACGTCTTCGCCAATGGATGCTTCGTTTACCGCAGCGCTATCTGCCTTCTTCTCTACGGTCGGATACACCGCCTTGACATTGATTGTGGTATCCTTGCCAGACAGCGTGTTCAGGGAGAACATCGTAGCATTACCGGTAAACGCTCCGCTGCCGCCGCGCGGGTTCATGACATAGTAGCCATAATCAAGTGAAGCAGTTGCTGTTGTGCTCTGAGCTGTTACAGATTCAGTGGGAGCAATTTTATGTTCCACAGCGTATGCTACCAGTTCTTTTGCCACGTCGGAAAGGTCGCTCGCACTAGCATCCTTAATATATGCAACCAGATTCTCGGATGTAACCGTAGTATTTTCATCCACAGTATAGCTAAAGCCTGTAAAATTCGAATTTACGGTGTAGGAATATGCCTCTCCGCTCTGGGTCAGGTCCAGCACCTTATACAGATCATAGGTTTTGCCACTAGTAGTACCATTGATCGTCAGGGTTCCAGACTGTACTGCAAACGCCGGAATCGCCATTGCCATGACCATGAACACGGCGAGCAGAACACTGCTCAGTCTTTTTAATGTTTTCATCGTGTTTTTCCTTTCTTAAGATGATTTCTTTATTTTGGATTACCGTTTCGGCACAATCGTAGTTTTGTGTCGACGGAGGCTTAATAAGACCTCCTTTCCCGCTTGCGCCTCATGCGGAATCCAGCCATTAAGCAGCCTGCGAGAATCGCAAGTCCGCCAAATGTAAACCATATTGTTCCCGAACCGCCGGTGTCCGGCAGTTTGTAACCGGTGGAGTTGGTAACCGAAATCGTGTAGGTGGTGACGCCGTCGTCATCTACTTCAGGTTCTCCTACCTTTATATAATTATCGGTAGCTTGTACGCCATCTGCACTGACGGTAAAGGTAACTGCATCCGCGAGCTTGTTGTAGCCGTCGGGAGCTGTCGTCTCAACCAAGTAGTAGGTACCGTTCTCAATCGATGCATTCGTATAGAAGATACCGTCATCTCCGGAGGTCAATCCAGTTCTCTCTGTTGTGACGTTTTTACTGTCATTGCCGACTGTTATTGTCTCAGCACTATCGCTGTCCTCTTTGTACAGAGTGAATACCGCATCGGATAACGGGGTTCCATTTGTGCCAGTGGCAACCTTTTTGAGGATGACCTTTATCGACGCTTTTTCATTTGATATCGGATCGTCTGTCAAATTCTTACCCGGCTTATTACTGTCCACGACTTCCGCGACATAGCCCGTATCAGTTTTCCGCGATTCTACATATCCCAATTTATAGGTGCTAACTGTCGGATTATTGGGTAGTTTATACCCAGACGGAGCTTTCGTTTCGACCAAAGTATACTCGCCCCACGGCAGTCCTGGTGTGCTCACACCATAACCATTTCCGTCCGTAGTGATCGTCGCTACCGGTGTCCCTCTTGTAGCATTACCTGCGTATACCGCGAACTCTGCGCCAGAAAGTAGTTTTGTACTATCGTCTTTATCCTGTTTCTTCAGGGAAATATAGTATAGCAAGCCCTTTACAGAAGGTTCAGTGATGGTGAACTGTTTTTGAGTCGTTGAAGTATTACCATCAAAACCAGTTGTATTTACACTTATGTTTGCAACTGCTTCGCCCTCTTTATATGCTGTACCTGAACTTGTATCAGGACCCGAAGCACTATAACTCATTGCATCAATTCCAGTGGTATTTAATTTCACATAATAAGTCATCGTCTTGCTGTTATCTACATTGTTTTGTGAATCATTTGCGGCAAGACCACTCACTCCATTCCACGTGATAACACCATTCGAATATTCCGCCGATCCTAAATCTGTTGTCGGATTCGTTTGTGTACTTGTATCCTCTGTCGCGCCAATATACGTAAATCTTGAGGTATCAATAGTGTCTGTTACACTGTCAAAGCTCGGACTAACGGCGTCGAATAATATATCTTCCAAGCCATTCTGCGTTAAGTCCACACTACTTGTAAAAAAAGTCGTTGCAGTTGCGTTTTTAAAGCTCATCTTAGTGTGGTTTACCGAAATCCATTTTCCATTTGGCAACGGAATCAGCGCACCGTGATACTGTCCTCCATTCGCTTTTTCTTCTGCATAGAGCTTGACGGTTACATCTCCTTTTGATGTCTTAAAGGTAATTAAAAGATATCCTGTTCCGTGATCGATGTTCAACAATTGTGAATCATGCTCTTGTTGCCCATACTCATCAATAACTGTTCCCGGATCCGCTGCATTAGAATTTGATTGGAGAACCAATCCTCCGGCAGCTTCCAAAACTTTTTTTAATTCGTCAAGCGTTGGCTCTCTTTCAATTGTAACCGTAACCTTAAATACATCCTCTATATCTGTCGGTTCAATGATTTTTTTCATTCTTGCGCCGTTTGTCGACCGATAATAACCCGCCTGACTAATCTGAAAACTATTCATTCCGGTTTCTGTCGATGATAGAGAGCCGCTCTCCGATGTAATTGTTCCGCTGGAACTCGAACCGCCGCCGGAATCATCCCCCTCGTCACCCGCAAGCGCCGCTACAGGGAACACCGAGAAGCTCTGGATGTGAAAGGTGATGCTGTTGCCAGATACCTTAATCTGCTTCACGCCAGAGGAAGAATTACTTCCGTCCGAGATAGCCTGTCTGTTAACCGTACCGTTGGACTTCTTATAATGTCCGACCCAATTGACCTTATCCCAATTTGCCGGAGCGGTATCATAGGTAATCGTGACCTGAAGATTCACATTGTCCTCCGGCACGTATTCCCCATCTACACCTGTTTTAGTGAGATAAATGTGGTACATATGCAGGAAATCAAAGTCAATCGTATCCTTTGACGCTGCCGTTTCCAGATCGGCTACCAGAGCATTGTAGTAAGCTTGATAATCCGACGCCGTTTCGGCATAGTCCTCCACATGGAGCGTCACATCATCGGTCAGAACCTTTGTATTTCCCTTGACGGTTACCGTATAGCCGGAAGCCGTACCAGTCAAAGTTGTCGTATCCTCAGATTCCGTGACGGTAATGGTGAATTGTTCTGTTTCTGTTTTACTCTTATTTTTGTAATACGTATGCGTAACCTTAACGGTTCCGGCAGAAAGTCCAGTTACGATTGCGGTGGTATTGTCCGACTCGGAAAGGGAAACAATCCCCTCTGCGGATACGGACCAACTATCTGTACTATAACTTGATGTACCCTGCAACGTCACGGTATCCCCTACCGAGATTGTCTGACTCCCGCCCGAAGAAATGACTCCATAATCCGAGAACGACTCGGTTTCAAACGCAAGGGTGACCGTGCCATCCTCTTCCTCCGTCGTATCCACGGTGGAAATCAGCTCGTCCTCATGGGTGACAATAAGCGCGTCGGTATCGATATTTTCCTCCGCCGCCAGCGAAATCTGCACGTCAACCGCACTCGCCGGCTCGATCTCGTTTTCTCCGTCCAGAATGGAAATATCAAAGAATCTGGCCTTGTGAATATATGTATCCTGTTCTTCCAGCGTCTGGCTCGCAGTCGCCAGCAGCGATGCATACTCTTCGCTTTCCGCCTCGATCTCCTCCGCCTGCAACGAAGCCCCTTCCGGTATTCCGGCACTCTCGTCATACGTAACCGTAACCTTGTAATCCGCTCCCTCAAAGGAAAGTGTCTTTGTCTCCGCATCCAGCGCGAAAATATCGATCATCTGGAGATCCGCCGGGAATTCATTCAAACCGTCGCTTTCCTGCTCCTCTTCGGCTGCACCGATCGCAACGTCATTTTGATCTATCACATCCTCGGAATCCTCTGGATACGTCTTATCTGTAAGCGAGGTTTCCTGCTTTTCCTCTTGTGCAGCATCACCGTCTTGTATCAAAACAAGTCCCGCCTCTTGTTCCGCCGTTTCATCGTCAATCGTAATTGCCGGCAAAATCAAGGCATATGTTGTACCGAACACAACAACCGCCGCCAGACAGGTAACGAGGTTTCTCCACCGCTTGTTTTTACGTCGGCTCTGCATAAATTTTGCAGCTTTCCTCAACAGAGATTCCATTTATGCGGCCTCCTTTCTTGCATTCCTTTCATTAATCGACAAATCCGAATTCATTAAGCGGCCAAACCCGGAATACAATTTTCCCTACAATTTGTTCTTCGGCAATGCAGCCAATCGTGCTGCTTCGCGAGTCTACTGATGCACTACGATGATCTCCCATTACAAATATTTTAGATTCCGGTACCTGATAAGGCAGTTCCAAATCACATTCCCCAAGGGCTTTTTCCGTCAAATATGGCTCGTCAATCGCAATATCATCGACGTAAACCGTACCATCCTTGGAAATATCCACCCATTGCCCTGACTGTGCAATCACTCGTTTGACAAGAATTTTATTATTATAGTAAAACGCAACGACATCACCGGTTTCAAAACTGCTACCCTTTACCGAAAGAACGATATTCCCCTCCGTCAGCGTCGGACTCATGGACGTACCATAAATCTGTAACACCGGCAGAAGTAATACGGCAATCAGGACGGCAACGGCTGCAACCGTAACCAAAGTAAAAATTGTGCTTCGAAATACATGCACGGAACTTTTTTTGTATTTTTCCAATCGCAGCTCCTGTTCCAACTGGCGTGTCGTTGGAAGTGAAACCGGATACTCCTTCTTATTTTTACCCACTTGCATCGCCGAAACTTTCCTTACATTTCTGTTTTCCAATGAATTTATACCATTCTTCTGATGGCACCGCAGGCTTCTGCAATCAAACCGGGTTCCTTAATTTCAAATTCCCGTTTTTCTTCAATATCTCCCATCTCAGCAAGCCGAATTTCGCCTGATAGAAGGTCCCGTCTTTGCTTTACATCAAAATATCCATTATGCGGTACACGTATTAAAATATTCTACAGAGTTAAGGGTATCAACACAAAATATTATACAACGCTAACAAAATGATGCAACTCCGTTTGGGCAAAGAATAAAAATACATTTCCAAAATATCTCAAAATTTTACACAAAAAAATAGACCGGTGAAGAGGAAAGAAACACACCGGTCTACTCATTGTTCCTAAAATTGGACTCTGCGCAGAATTTTTTTCAAACGGTTGATCTCTTTGCTCTTTCACTCTGGTATATGTACCGCATAATGGATATTATGTGGTATTTTTTATAATATCAGCCTCAAACTATTCACATATTTTTGTTGTTTCTTCAGACTAATTTTCGTATAAATTCTCGTTGTATTGACATTACAATGCCCTAACAAGTCGGCAAGATGTCCTAAATCCTTTTCGATCTGATAATACGTCACAGCAAACAAATGCCGCAAATTGTGAGGGAATACTTTGGTTCGTTCCACCCCAGCATCCTTACAAAGCGCCTTCATTTCACGCAAAATGTTACTTCTATCTAACGGCCTTTCATGTCGTGTAATGAAAACACATCCACTTTTTATTCGACAGATCTTACAATATTTTTTTAATTTTCGGCACAGCTTGGCGGGAAGGAGAATCGTTCGTATTTTCCCCTTTAGACTTACTCTCGCATAACCTGCACAAACTGCTTCCGTTGTAATAAATTTGAGTTCACTTACACGAATTCCTGTCGCACAAATCGTTTCCATCAGGAGATATAATCGTTGTTTTCCTTTCCGCTTCGCCGTATTTAACAGCCGGACGTATTCCTCCCTGCTCAGTTCCCGTTCCTGCGAACGAAATGCTTCATTCTGTATCTTAATTGAACGTACGATGCAGTTGTACCAGCCGTTCATCTTGAAAAATCGGTTCAGTGCCGCCAACATGGAATTGACACTAACCGCTGCATATTTTTGAATCAAATACTGTTTATATCGTATGACCTGTGATTTTGTCACCCCTTCATTCTCTCCTATGTAGTTTATAAAAGCTTTTACATCCCGAACATATTTGTTTATTGTCGTCTGGCTCTTCTCCTCTTCTTGAAGCGTCGAAACAAATTCATTCAGCATTGCTAACGTAATATGATATTCCATTGGTATCCTCCTTTTCTCTAAATTGTATATAGCCCCAATTGCGAAAATATTTCTACTCTGTACGAGCATATTCTGCCCGAATCTCATGAATGTCTAAGTTTTTTCAATTTCTTGGGTAAGATTGATTCATCTGCTTTCTTTCCCCGTTACTTCTTGTACATGCTCTGATCGGATGTATATTAAAAAAGTGGACAAGTAGAGTATCATAGTAACCGATATCATGCACATTATTGATTCCGACCGCAAGCACCTCGCGAGAAAAGTAAAGGAACCGTTTTTTCTCTGGAAACAAAAAAAGCAGCTGCATCAGAACCTGTTATGGACGAATCCACACAGAAACTGATGCAGCAGATTTTAAGTGATTAAAAAAGTATTGAAGAAAACTGTAGTCATAATCCTACTATGATAAGCTTCCCATGTGATAAACTCTTTTTATACAAAACTGCCATCTGTCGCACTATGATGCAACAGATGGCAACTTTAAGTTAAAGGAGTTTATCAATAGAGAGATTATATTATTTAAAGTTTTTCAATTATCCGCGGGATATGTCGTAGTCACGGTAGCAGTCCACTTTCGGCTGGGACGAGCAGCCCTGCTCGAACTCCGAGGCAAGGAAGGTCTCTGCCAGCTTCTCGATCGAACGGATTCCCAGCGTAAATGCACCGAAGCAGGCAACATTGGCATTGTTGCTCTTGCGTGCACGCTCCGCCGAGTAAATATCTGTGCACAGCGCTGCGTAACAGCCCTTCACCTTGTTTGCGGCAATGCTCATGCCAAGGCCCGTGCCACAGAGCAGCAGTCCCTGATCGTAGCTTCCATTCGCAACCGCTTCCGCAACCTTAATCGCGGTGTGTGCATAGATCGGATCCTCACTGCCCATGTCGGTCAGATCGTATCCCAGCTTGGTCAGATATTGAATCAGATCCTGCTTTTGCTCCTCTGCATTCGGATCGCATCCAATTGCTATCTTTTTCATCGTGAATCCTCCTCGCTTATTCCATGACAGCCTTCATACCGTCAGCCATTGACTGTAAGATGATACAGCAGGACGTGGCACCCGCATCCAGTACGCCGCGGGAACGCTCACCCAGACGGGAGGCGCGTCCATACTTCGCCACCATATCCTTTGTGCTTTCCTTGCCTGCCTCTGCGCTTTCCTTCATGCAGTCCAGCGCATCTGCAAAGGACTTGCCTTCTGCAACGGCCTTCTTCAGTCCCTGGATTGCCGTATTCAAGGTATCCACCAGCGTCTTATCCCCAGGACGCGCATCGACGATCCCATACAGGCCATCTAGACCGGCTTCCAGCATCTCGATAAACAGCTCCGGTGTGATATCCTCGGCATCCTCTGCCTTATCCGCCATCTCCATCAGGATCGTGCCGTAAATCGGTCCCATGGAACCACCGATTTCATTGACTAATATAGACCCTAAGTCGATCAGGCCATCCACAAAGCTGGTTTCTGCATCCCCAAGGCGCTCGCCATAGGTGACAAAGCCCTTGTTCATATTCATGCCGTGGTCGCCGTCACCGATCAGTCCGTCGATGTCTCCCAAGTACTGCTTGTTTTCATGAATGGCATTGACCATCGACAGCAGGATGGTTCTGCCCTTTTCGTTCTTTACGATCATTCTGATCTCCTCCTTATTTCTGCTTGAGGCCCATGGTATAACAATCCATGTCCACCAGTTCCTTCAGTTCCTCATCCAGCTTCATCATTGTCAGGGTTGCTCCCATCATATCCAGCGAGGTGAAGTAGTTGCCTACATACGAGCGATGTACCTTGATGCCCTTTTCGGTCAGCAGCTTCTCAATTTCATCATAGAGCACGTACAATTCCATCACCGGCGTTGCGCCCAGACCGGAAACCAGTACCGCAACCTCGTCGCCCTCGACAAACGGATAATCCGGAAGAACAACATTCACCATCTGCTGTGCCATTTCCGCCGCCGTACCCAGAGGCTGAACTGCAATTCCCGGCTCGCCATGATGGCCGATGCCGACTTCCATCGTACCCTCTTTGATCTCAAAGTTCGGGTGTCCCACTGCCGGGAGCGTGCACGGTGTCAGACCGATGCCGACGCTTCGCGTGTTGTCGATGGCCTTCTGTGCCGCTGCAATGACTTCGTCCAGATTGCCGCCCTTGGCAGCCTTGGCGCCGCCGCACTTCCACATGAAGATCTCACCTGCAACGCCGCGGCGCTTCTCTCTTTGATCCTTTGGAGCCGATGCGACATCGTCGTTTGCCACAACTGTTTTGACGGTTAATCCATCTTTCTTTGCCATGCGGACCGCCATCTTGACGTTCATATTGTCGCCGGAATAGTTACCGTAAAGGCAGGCAACGCCGGCGCCACCGTCCGCTGCATGGAACGCATCCCGGAATGCGGCTGCTGTGGGAGAAGAACAGATTTCACCAACAGCGGCAGCATCACACATATTCTCACCCACATAGCCGATGAATGCCGGCTTGTGTCCGGAGCCGCCGCCCGTTACCACGCCGACCTTGCCGGCGACCGGAGCCGCCTTGGCTGCCAGAACGCGCGGATGCTCGGTGGTCTTGACCATATCACTATGTACCTTCACAAAGCCTTTCAGCATCTCATCGACGATATTGTCCGGATTATTTAAAATTCTCTGCATCATAATAATCTCCTCCGTTTACTTGATCGTATATCCGCCGTCAACCAGAAGGTTGTGGCCAGTAATCATACCTGCACCCGGGCTGCAAAGGAAGCCGATTGCTGCTGCGATCTCTTCCGGCTCTGCAAAACGCTCTGCCGGGATTTCCTTCTTGAACGCATCACCTACCGGGCCATCCCAAGCCTTGTGGCCCAGGGCAGTGAGTACGACGGTCGGAGCAACTGCATTGACGCGAATTCCATATTTGCCCCACTCAAATGCCATTACCTTGGTCATGGCGATGATGCCGCCCTTTGCTGCGCAGTATGCAACATGCTTATCCAGTGCAATCACACCCGCCTGCGATGCCATATTGACGATGCTGCCGCCGATGTTGTGGGCAATCATGTACTTGCCCACTGCCTGCGCCATGAAGAAGCACGCGGAGAGGTTGATATCGATGGTGCGATTCCAGGCATTTTCGCTGATCACCTCTGCCGAGTCCAGGGCTACAATGCCCGCGCAGTTGACCAGAATATCCACCTGGCCGAATGCCTTAACCGCCTCAGCAATGACAGTCTGCGGATAGTCCCGGTCACAGACATTGCCTGCCACACCGATTGCCTTTTCTCCGCCCAGCTTCTTTGCCATCTCATTGACTTCGGAATTCAGATCGGCCAGAACGACATTTGCACCCTGCTTCAAAAAGAATTCCGCTGTGGCACTTCCGATACCAGCTGCACCGCCCGTGATGATCGCCGTTTTGCCCTGCAGATTCAAGTTCATGGAATCGATGCAATCCTTCGTGATGTTCTCTAACATAGTTTTTTCCTCCTGTGTCATTTACCTGTCTCTCTGTATTGAAAAAATAAATTCCAATTTAAATGTTGGACGCCGACTGACGAACGGCTTTTGCGCTCACTTCGCTGCCTGTTACATTGCTTCGATGCGCAATAAAGATTGCTGCGCCCGAGCAGATGAAATAGATCAGGGAGAACACAAATGCAATGGACTGAAAGAATTCCAGATCCATATGACCTGTCGAACAGGTAATCCCTGTAATAACCAGTACCGCCAAATCAACATATGCCGCAAATCGCAGGCACTTGGACACCATCGGGACATGTTCGTTCGGATTCTTTTGTGCCTGTTCATTGGCATATTCCTGCAGAGCCTTTTCATATGCCAGCTCTTCCTTTTCTTCCTCCGGGTACTTTTCTCTCGCTCCCATCAATCCAGCCAGAATAATATAGCTGAACATCGCGACAAAGTAGTTCGGAATGAACCAGAAGTTTTGATGGATTGGACGCGTTACAATCATAATAACGACGAACAGAATACTGATCGCCCAGGAAATCAGCGCCGCCATGTTGACGTTCTTTTTGCGGTACAGATTCCAGTAACGGGTGTATCCGATTTTCGGGAAGATGTAATGCTCTGCGATGCAGATCGCACCCACGCCCTCGACGGCCAGCCCCAAATAAGTCAGGATATCGGCTGCACGCTGCATGATCGGGAAGCATGCTGCAATCGTAATCAGGGTGCCGGCAATAAACGTTACCTGCTTGTGCGAATATTTCTTAAATATCGTGTTGAGGGAGAGCGTAACACGATAGAATGTCGGGTTTGCGGTTGTCCATCCTGCGATGATGACAGCCAAGAGGCCGGAATAGCCCAGGACTGCAAAGGTAACCTCTCCGGAATCCAGTGCGGACAGATCGGTGGACAGCAGGATGGACGCCGTAGCGCCCATGATGCCTGCGCTGATCCAGGCAAAGAAGTGACCGACAAACATACCGACTCCGGAGGTCAGGCCGACCTTATAGCTCTTTGCATAGCGGAGAATGGACATGTCGTTTAGGGCAAAGTGCCATGCAACGTTGCAGGTCCATGCGAATCCGATGACGTGAATGATTCCCAGCTGCTGTCCGTCTGCGATGGGCTGTGCAACCCAAACATGTTCATTGAGCAGCCGGAAGAGATCTCCGATGGACTGAATCGGTCCAAATCCGGTGATTGCAAGCAGCTGTGGAACTACACAAATGATACCAAGGAAAAACAGGGTAATCATCCATGGAACACAGGTCGTCGCAAACTTTGCAACTGCCTCAAATCCGTTGGCAGCAATCACTGTGATCACTGCACCCAGCACCAAAACAATCAAAATGAACTTGATGTTTGTCGGATACCATTGATGCTGGATTGGAACGCTGAGGATGCGCCGGATCGCGGTTGCCGAGATCCCGATACCGGCTGCACCCAGCATGGAAAAGCCAACGCCCCAGACCACATTGTAAAATTTCTGGAGCTTATCTCCCAGAATCCGCTGTAAGTACGTGTAGAGTGTCAGTCTTGTGTCCGTCGCGATGGTCGCACACAGGAATGTGAAGGTCAGCATCGCGAGGATGTTTCCGATCAGCAATCCGATCAGAATATCCGATGCAGAGCATCCATATTGAACCAGAGTCGCTCCGATGACGAACTCTGTCGCCGCAATATGTTCTCCTCCGTACAGTCCGATGAAGTTTCCTACGCCGGATTGCTCCTTGTCGGCGACCGGCCAATCACACCTTGGCGTTCGCCTTACTCGTTCTTGTAAATTCATTGTCTTCCATCCTTTCTTTTGTAATCTCACTGTCTTGGTCCTTATGTTTCTTTCTGTAATCAGTATAGCAAAGCGCGGCGGTCCAAAAGGTTTGAGATTCTGCAAGATGGTTTCATTTTCAATACTATCCAAAAAAATCCTACAAAAAGCGTATAAAAAAAGCAGCCTGCACAAGCAGACTGCTTTTCTCTCCTTTATTTTTCCAAATACTCGGTAACATTCTCCTTTGTGACGACCTCCAACGGAATCCAATAGGCGGATTCCACCGGTTTCCCGGCAATGGTATCACGGATAACATTCAGGGCGGTTTCGGCCTGTGCCTCGGCATTTTGAAACACCGTCATCTGCATTTTCCCCTGCTGTACGGCTTCCAATGCTTCCTGCGAACCATCCACACCGACAATGACCAGATCGTCTTTTCCCTGCTTTTCTGCGACATCGACCGCTCCCAGCGCCATGCTGTCGTTTTCTGCAATAATCGCATCCAACTCCTCAAATGTATTCAGCCATTTCTGCACAACCACCTGGGCTTCCAGCCCCGACCAGTTTGCCGTCTTGCAGGAAAGCACCTGTATATCCTCATACTTTTGCAATTCCTGCTGAATGCCATTTCGCCGTTCCACCTGCGCGGACTGGCCGATTGGCCCCTCCAAAACGGCGACCGTCCCTTTGCCCCCGAGCGCTTCGGCAGTCTCCCGCAGGAGGATTTCTCCGGCCTCCGTGTCGTTGGAGCCGATATAACTGGTCAGCCGATCATTGGCAACCCGTGTATTGACCGAAATAATTGGAATCCCGGCCTCCACCGCTTTATCTACACAGGATACACAGTCGGCCGAAGACTGCGGGATCAAAATAATCCCATCCAATTGGTCCTCAATCATCTGTTCTACCTGTCGGATTTGTGTAGAGGCGTCATAATTCCCGGCATAAAGCTCCAGCTCGATCCCCTGCTCCTCTGCATAATCTGCTACCGCGGTTGCAAACCGAACCATGTAGTCGTTTTCCAAACCATACAGGGTAATGCCGATGCACAACGAGTTGTCATCGCGCGGTTCGCTGGAACCCTGGGATATCGTCCCGCTTCCGTTTTGATCGGAGGCACCGCAGCCCGCAAGCAGGCACAGAACCAGAAGCAGTATGCCAATCCTATGTCTCATTCTCACCGCCCCTTTTCCCGATATGCTTTTGGACTCATGCCCGTCACTTTTTTGAATGCGGTCGAAAAGTACTTGGGATTATAATAGCCGCACAGCCTGGCCACCTGCTGAATCGATAATTTCTGATCTGTCAACAGACGTTTTGCCAGTTTGACGCGCTCATTTGTCACAAATTCATTAAATCCCATCTGGCTTCCTTTTCGGAACAGCTTTCCAATGTATCCGGGTGTCTTGCCAAAATGTGCCGCCAGATAGTTGAGATCAATATCCTCTGTAATGTGATCAATCGTATAGTGAATGATCTCCCTCGTCATCTTTCCACCCGCGCCGGATGCTTCCTCCACGGTAGAGTTCATCTGCTGAAGCATGATCTCTACTTCACTTCTCAGCTCAAACCAACTCCACAGATCATAAAATTTCCGGAATTGCGGCTGTTCCTCCGTCGGCAGCGCCTCACTGCACCGGCGGGCTTCCCGGTATACCATCTCATAAGCCGTACGCAAACGACCGATCCCATCCCCAACTGGCTGCTGTTCCATCCCGCACTCGAACGCGTGCAGGATCTGATCCGTACATCCCGGCTCCCAATGCTCCAGCAGGGTCGGGGAAAACAATGGCTCCGCCGTTGACTCCCCGCCGTTTGTATGGAAAAATACCATCTGTTTGCGGTCGCCACACAATTTGCAGTCCGCACTTTCTGTACTTTGGGCAAACGACATCGAAATCTGCTCCACATCGTATACCATCTCACCCACACCACAGACTGCGCGTGTCTGGTATAACCGCTCAATGCGCAGGGAAACGCCGCTCAATATGTACTGCTGGGTATCTTTATCCCGCGCTACCATGCCGTAAAACAGCATCGCAATACACCCGGGACGGATCACGGTCGTTATCACATCGACCTTCCGCTTTGCCAGATAATCCTTGGCCTGTTCCCTCACGGCAAGATCCATGGTCTGGTTCCAGCCTGTGGATATCTCGTATTCCAGCACGGCACAGCAGAATCCGGACTCCGACCGGGAAACCCCCGCCTCTTCTAACGCCTTCCAGCACAGGGCATCCTCTGTCCCTTCCAGCAGACGGCGCAGAGACTCCATCTGTACCTGATCGGTAATTTGCTCTATCCGGAGCTGACGCAATGCTTCCTGCTTTGCATCCTGCTTCTTTTTCTGGATATCCGCAATACACTGCTCCACCAGATTGAGAAATTCCTCGGTTTTGACCGGTTTCATAATATAATCCTTGACACCCAGTCTCACCGCCTGTTTGGCGTATTCAAAATTTGCATAACCGGAAATAATAATTACGGTCATGTCTTTCTTGCTCTCACGCAGCTGCTCAACAAATTCCAGTCCGCTGCAGAGCGGCATACAGATATCGGTAATAATCAAATCAACCGGCCGCTGCTGCACCAGCTTCAGTGCTTCTACGCCATTGGCCGCCTGAAGCCATTCCACATCCTCTTTGATATCCCGCTGCAGCATGAGGAGAAGACCTTTCCGCGTGATCCGTTCATCATCTGCCACCAAAATCCGAAGCATCGCTTCCGTTCCTCCTTATTGGATAATCGTTAGTGTAATCTCTGCGCCCCGCTGGTCAGAACGGTTGCCGACCTTGACTCCGCTTCCCGGTTTACACATGTGTTCGATCCGCTGGACTACATTGGCCAGTCCGATGGAATGCGACGTTTCCTTCCCCTGTGTCGGCTGAACCTGTTGTTCCAGACAGCTTTGAATCTCTTCCAGTCGTTCCGGTGTCATTCCACCGCCATTATCACGGATGGAGACAACCAGCCGGTTTCCCTCTTCCCGTGCACACACCTCCAAATGCCATGGCGGTGGCACATCACGGAACCCATGCTGGAAGCTGTTTTCCACCAATGGCTGCAAAATCATCTTGGGAACGACAACGTTCTCCACCTCCGGCGGACAGGTCATTTCATAGCTGAAATCCTCATCCAACCGGATTGCCATAATCACAATATAGTTCTTTAAATAATTCCACTCCTGCGCAAAGGGCACTTCATTGTGTTCCCACCGCAACGTATAGTGCAGCAAATCGCCCAGTGAAGCCAATCCGTTCTCGATCTTATAATAAGAATCAATCGCACACTGCATCCGCATGGACTCTAACGTATTAAACAAAAAATGTGGATTGATCTGTGCCTGAAGCGCCTTGAGTTCCGCATCTTTCTGTGCTTTTTCCTGCTCTACTGTCTTGCGGATCAGCTCCTGGAGTCGCGCTGTCATCGAATTAAACCGATTTTTGATATGGGAAATCTCATCGTCGTAGTCGTCTTTCCGTACCATCGCGTTGAAATCACCGGTTTTGACCTGCATGATCACGCTGTCCAGCTCCATCAGCCGATTGAGCAGCTGACGGATTGTCCAATAAATCAGCAGCATCATGCACACGATGCCTGCCAAGGCCACCAGTCCTACCGGCATCAGCATGGATTGCGCCGCCTTCGTCACACTTCGTTTGGGAACCATCGCCACACGAATGAGATTGGTTTTCGAGCATCGGCTGCTGATCGCCAGATAGACCGTGCCATCCAACGTCCATTCCTGTACCTGCTTCTCTTGCGAAAATGACACTTGCCGGAAGGCATCTTCGGTCATCGCCTCTGTTTCATACAGAATTTCCCCTTGTTCATCCAACAGGAAAAACAAGGTATTCGAATCTATCTCACGCAGCACGCGGTCTCCAATGAGTTTTTCCAGCGGAATGTCCAGCTCCACCGCACCCACGGGCTGATCCGTCCGAAAATCCCGGATCACCAGCCACGCCGGAAGAACCGAGTTCGGCGCCCGCACCTTTGTAAAGCCATCCTGCTGTTCTTCGACCTGCTGTGGCTTTGTATAACATATGGTTTCCGTTCCATCCGTCGGAAGCCCCTCCGCATCTTCCAACGACCGAATATAGAATTTCCAACTGCTCTCATCCCCCCACTCCGTATTAGAGGAATACAGTGTCATCTGGGAAAACTGGTTGGGATAGGCATAGCGAATATCGATCCATTCCTCCTGTATCCCCTTTAAAAATTTCGTGCACTGCTCATTGTCCGACGGGCCGTTCTTCTGCAAAAAATAAAACAGTTCCTGACTGTAATCCAGTCCGTCAAAAATAGTCTCCACATCCCGGAGGACTCCATCCATCGTACTGGTCATGGTTCCCAGACGACTTTGCAGTGTATCCTCTACCTCCAACAACAGGGAATTCCGATAATTCTGATAGTAAACCGTGCAGACGAGAGCGGTCGGAACAATCAGGATGCAGGTAATCATCAGGGTGATCCGCTGAATCAATCCCATTTTTCTCCACAAGTGTTTCATCGTTCTGCCCCCTATGCTGCATATATATTTTAATTGTAACATAGAAATATTGGAAATTCCATAAAAGCATTTTTTCACATTACTTGAATACTTACATCCTACATTTTTCAACAATACTGATTTAATTTTCTATATTTGTAATATAATAATAACTCCAATTAAAGCTTGTCGATATGGATTTGATGCAGGCACAATCTGCATCGCCCCCAGCACGGCATACGGCTTTTGTGTCGTCGTTGCATTATCCAAATAGACAAGTTTCTGCCCATCGTCAGGATCGGGAATTCCTTTCGTATCTGACTAAGTGTATTACCCCCTCCTGCGAAGTACCGCGGATGCCAGGTCAGAAATCGTATCGATGTCCATATATTCATCGTTCGAGAAACGAAAACCCTGGGATCTCTCCAGGGAACGAAT
This sequence comes from Eubacteriales bacterium, assembly GCA_030539335.1. Classification (GTDB taxonomy): domain Bacteria; phylum Bacillota; class Clostridia; order Oscillospirales; family Butyricicoccaceae; genus Butyricicoccus_A. The sequence goes on from JAUNSG010000017.1 coordinate 36,646, forward strand.
CATCCATACTTTCTTATTCACCGATAACTCCATACTGTCCGAATGAGAATGCGCAGAATACAGCATGTTGATTTTTTCGCTATCCTTTATGCCAATCGTCAAAACCTGTGGAATCCTTTTCAAATCAGGTTGAAATGTCTGTGAATTTTTAGAAACAAACTGTTTCAGTAGGAAAAATTCAATTTCTGTGCCCTATGAAAACCATTACGATTCATTACAAAACGCTTTGCCGGCCCACATTTTTCAGTTCATTTATATCATAGTCACCTCCTCTTTTTATTTAAAAATGTTTTTAATCAACAGTTTCTTCAAATTTAAATGCTCTAAAGATTAAAAAACGCCCGATTCCAATGGAATCAGGCGTTTAACTGGAGCTGCTAGGCAGATTTGAACTGCCGACCTCATCCTTACCAACTTGCGCAGGTTCGTTTTAGTGGATATTTTCTCGTGTTTCCTCATCCCAACCGATACAAAAAGTTTTAAATTCTACTATTTTGTGTTTTCAAACCGTCCCGTTTCATCCCTGCTGTTCCCGCCTGATTTGCGGATTTGTATGCAGAAATGTTTTCAAAATAGAAAGAGATACTGCTGGTACAAAGACTAGCAGTGTCTTTTTATATACCCGCAATACATAGAAGGAAAACAGCGACCAAATTTCTATGGTCGCTGTTTACTGATTTACTTATTTTTTCGTCGTAACTGTCTTCGCTTTCGACCATGCTGAGACATACTTCGTTCCGCTCACCGTCTTATAAGTACGGATGCGCACATAGTATTTCTTCTTTGCTTTGAGCTTGGTGATCTTCTTCGAGGTCGTCTTGTTTTTCGTGACCGTCACGGTCTTGGCGCCACTGGTGAATTTGCTGTTGGTCGCATACTGGATCTGATAGCCCGTTGTCTGGGTAGTCAGTTTCTTCCACTTCGCCGTAAAGCCCTTCTTTGCCGCCGTCACGCTCTTGAGCGTTGTCGCCTTCGGGTTGATCTGGAAGGTTGTGCTCAACGAACCAGTGTAGTTCTTGCTGGTGCTCTTGAACTTGACGGTTACCTTGTACGATCCGACATTCTTCCGCCCTTTCGCGTATGTAACGCTATAATTGCTCGCTGCAATCTTCTTTCCTACGGAATCCTTTACGGTTACAGTCGGTTTTTTGACTTTCTTATCGTAGGTATATGAGACTTTAGACAACGTTGCTGTTTTGGGCGCATAGATTGTCCCAGTACTCTTAACACTGCCACAGACGCTGCATTTTGTCGTGGTCTTACCATTTGCAGTCGTTTTGGCTTTTGTAATTATTGTTTTATAGGTATGCTGATGTGCTGATGTCTTACCCTTGACAATAACAGTCTCTGTAGTTACTTTCTCCTCATAGCCCGGGAAATACATACTAATCTTTGTTGTACCAGCTCCAACCGCTTTCATCTTTCCTCCAGACAAAGTGCAAACCTTTGTGTTCGAACTCTGAATGACTGCACCGGAATCCGATAGTGGCTTTCCATTCCATGTAACAGTTGCAGCAATACTTTCACCTACAGTAAGCTCACTTTTCGGGAGCAAAAGCTTGGCTTTGTAGTATGTCGTGTCTTTTTTCACAACAACCTTTCTTGTTGTCGTCTTATCTACATAAGAAGATATATTTGCTGTTGCTGCTTGATCGAGCCCAAAACACTGTACCCAATAATACGTATTGTTCCAATAAACACATCCAACTCCAATACTTTTATAGGAATCATCCAAAATATTGGCTTTGTGCCCCGCCGAATTCATCCATGTATTCATTACCGCACTTGCTGTCGTGGTTCCCAATGCAATGTTCTCTCCAAACATTTTATCACAAGTAGTAAAACAAGATTCTCCCGAAGGGCGCGTATGAGAATAATTCAATGTAGTTTCTGCCGCTCTCTGCATAGCGGCTTCCAATAAATCAACATCCATTGTCAATGGATCAGCTCCTACTTTGGTACGTTCCTGATTCACTATCTGTAAGATTTCAAATGCTTTTTTGTATGACTCCTGTGCTGTTATCTTAACTTGTACTCCATTAACATATGTTTTCCCCACAGCATACAGACTGGTATTCTTACAGATAACATTCTTCGTACTCGAAAACGCGCATTCTCCAACACTTATTACGCTGGTAGGCAATGTGACCGTTTCCAGACTCGTGCAGTCAGAAAATGCATTAATTCCAATCTGTTCTACACCTTCCGGAATGGTAACAGCTGTCAGCGAACTATCCCCTGCACAGATTGCATATGGCAGCGTCTTAATCTTCACTGGGAATGTCATCGAGGTCAGGTTTTTGCACCAATAAAATGCCAGTTGTCCTATTTCTGTTACAGAATTTGGAATGCTAATTGATTGGAACTTACAGTAAGCAAACGCATTATCTTCAATTTTTGTAACAGAATTTGGAATTTCAATTGACGAAAGAGCTGACTTTGAAAACGCACTCTCTCCAATTGTTGTCACGCCGGATGGAATGGTATATGTCCCTGTACGCCCTGCGGGAAAAGAATAGATCGTCTTACCACTATCTGCAAATAAAACGCCATTGCAGGATTGATAAGTTGTGTTTCCCGGCTCAAGATAAATATTTTGTAGTTTCTCCAGGCCCAGCAATGCCCCTGAATCCAACTCTGTCAACTTCTTTGAAAGTGTCAAGGACGTCAACGGAGCGCCATAGAAAATATCCGATTCCATTTTTTTAATACCACTTCCGCCTACAACTTCCACCAGAGAACTGGCATTTGAAAATGCACTATGCCTTATGTACGTAACTGTTGAGTCAATTGTCACCTTTTGCAGGTTATGGCAGTCTGCAAATGCCGCATAGCCAATTTTCGTCACTCCTTCTCCAATAAAAATTTCTTTAATCTGATTTAGATAATCGTCCCATGGTGCTTTATTTTCTTCAAGAACTTTGTCTGTGCCCCACTCTGCAACTGTAATATAATCTGGAATCTCGCCAGTGCCGCTGACTGTCAGCAATCCATTTTCATCCAGAGTCCATGTCAGGTTCTTCCCGCATGTTCCATTTGCAACTGATGCGTTGTCATCTATGGTAATGACCTGTACGTTTTCCTTTGCAACGATCTCTTCCTCTGCCGCATCCACTGTGAAACTTTCCTCACCGGTATCTGTCCCAGTGGCAATCATATCAGAGTTATCCGGAATAGGTTCTACTATCTCTGGATCCTGTTCCTCAATTTCAATATCGTCTTTTGTTCGACTAATCCCATCCGTCTGAGCTACAATCTCAACGTCATCTTCTGCGTTTTCAACAGCAACATCCGCTGCGAATGCCATACCGGACTGCAGAATCAATGCGCTAGCCATAAATAATGCTAATAAACGTTTCTTATTCATTCCAATATTCCTCTCTTTACTATAAATATATCTCACGCATACCAGCTTCCCAGCCAAGATTGGAAAACATAATGTTTTTGGATGTATTAGAGTTCATTCCAAATCCAAAGTAACTCATGCCGGATGGCTTAATATACTTCTGCATTCTTGGATCAAACTGATATGGTACTCCGGATAGATAAATGACAGACCATGTATGATTTTCTAGCTTGCCATTGTTATTGCGATACTTTCCGGTTGTCAGACATAGGTTTCGTGCATAGAAATCACCAAACAGGTAATAAATAGTATCCACAAAATAGGAGTTGCAGGATTCACAATTGATAAACCGTTTTGTATTCTGTGTATACCATTTATAAATCGCCGTTACCTTGTCATATGTTGTTTTATATTTTGTAATGTTTACTTTATTTTCCTTTTGCAGTCTTATATGGAACAACTCTTATATAATATGTCGCCTTCGCAAGATTACTGATTATTTTGTAGGTTGTAGAAGCTGATTTTATGGTAATGGTATTAGTTCTTCCATTATTGGGGAATTTTGTGGAGGTACAATACTTGATCAAATATCCAGAAGCCGTAGACCGCTTTTCCCAGCTTACTTTGATCTTCCCCTTGGAAACATAGGATGCAGTTTTCATCTTGACTGCCACAGAAATATAATAGCAATCAACAATGCCAATATTCTTTTCTTTTTCATATAAAGTGCTCCTTCCTTCGAATAAAACCATAACTTTCTTCCGATGACATTTTAGAAATCATACGGAAATAGATGCTCCAGAATATGTTGCAGTATTTGCTGCCTTTTCCTCATATCCGGAAGTTCCCATTCCATCATCCAACGGTAAAACCGATAAAAATTCATATGGCACATTTCCAAGCTATTACATTGGCTTTACCATAAAATGAACTGTACTTTGACATTGTATAAGGATACAGTGTGTCGCCCTCATCGCAAAATATTTTTTTCGCCTCAAAACGATTACTCCCTTTCTTCATATTTTAAAGAGAATTTTCCCTTTACTTATTTGACGAATACAAAGAATATTCGGTTTATATATTTTTTAAATTTTTTGTCGGTTTTCTTTTTTAGTTTTATTATAGCAGTGTTGTCTTTTTATCCTGTAATACGTAAGTTACATAGAAAAAATGCAGTATGACAAAATTGCCATACTGCACTCACTTCGTTCCCCTTATTCTTCCTTTACATTATCCGTATAATTATATCGGTCTGCATTTGCTGTTACACAGGTATTAAACATTGACTCTTTATCACCGAAGCCAGCATAATATTCGCTTCCGTGTTTAATTGCCTCACTGCCAAACCATCCTCCAGATGGCTTATCATAATCACTCGTATCCACACTACAGGTACCATCAGCTAAAAATACAATATTATGAAATGAGCAATACCAGTAATATGATAAATCTCCAGCGTCATCCGTAACATTAAGTTTATACACCAGATAAAGCTCATTATAGACATTCCAATTAGAATCCAAGCTAAAAGTCGTTCCCCTTGCCTCATCATCCTTCATAGTTAAAAAATAACTTCCAATATAGGTCATTTTATTCAAAGTAACATCATCGTTTTCCGCAATATCTGCTTCTTTGATATCCTCTGCCTGTTTTTTCATGGCCTTCATCGTTTCTTCCGGAATCTCTTTCTCAGTCATCACAAAGGCCGGAAGGCCATCTACAGTGTATTCTTTCGATGCTTCTGCTGGAATCATTCCGTATTCTTCTGCACAATCACTTGGAACATCAATCGTTACGGTAACAGTATCGCCATTTTTCAATCCTGCTTCCGGTTCTACTGTATATTTCAAACTGCTGATTTCGCATCCACTGGAATCCAATTCAATCGTCCCCGTCGGTGCAATGCCTTCATACCTTACCTTCAGCTTGGCAAATGCATCATAACTCTGTACTTCTTCCAGCCCATCTACGGTAATTGTGATATCCGAATGCTTTAATTTTACTTTATAGCTATCCTCAATTGCCTTAATCGCATCCTCATCCCATGTAAACGTAATCTGATCACCATTGGACAGACCTTCTGACTGACTCCATTCTCCGCTCAGTTCTTCCACAGCCAAATATGGAGCCAATCCCCAATCATCATCGTCATCTGCGACCCCAAATGCTTGAATATTATCTTCTACAATAGCATCGCTGTCAATGTAATTGTAGATTTTTCCCATACCGTCATAACCTTCTGGCGTATCACTCACATAATTGTTCAAATCAATTGTAGTTCTTCCGCAACCCGGCAGGCAAATTATCGCTCCTAAAAGTATGCCAAACCCTACGGTCTTTTTCCAGTTTACGTTCATCATCTTATCCTCCCTATATTTTTCTAATATTTTCTTATCCCATCAACTGCCACTCAATATCTTCTGCCAGTGGATACTTGTCTGCAAGAACAGCGGAAGCGTCTTCTGGTATTTCGTCTGGGCCATAAATCGCCTGATCCGCTGGGTTCGTCAAATCAATCGCCGTTCCTTCGAATCGATAAAAATTGTATTCATGATCATAGGCCCCGCCTTCTGTATAATTGAGAATCATGCCGTTTTGTCTTATTTGGATCGGGCTTCTGCCAAACCCACCTATGATATGCAGTGGCACATCATTCAAAGTCGTCCAAATATCAACAAGTGTATGCTCCCCACCGGTAGCAAACAGAAATTCCGACATTCCATCCTGATTGATATCATAATAAGCATAATAGAACTTTGCCCCATCATCTGCTCGAAAATATCCATGATCGTCCATCATACCGTTATGAAAATCATAGGTTAATGCACTATCTACCAATATAGACAAATTTAAATTAAGCTCTCCGGCAATCGCACTGCGATACTCCTCAAGCAAATCATCATAATATGTCGTACTTTCAGTCGCGTCATTCTCAGATTGTAGGTTGCTGATATTAGTCATAGCTTTCAGCTGGTCGTCAAATTGATAATCCCAATCCTTATCATCTATGACATCATGAAATGCCTCCCAACCGATTGATTCGTTATCTCGCAGATATGTTATATCCTCTGTATCCTCATCAAAGGAATCTTTATACTCTATTGCTGTCCAACTTCCATCAAGCGAGATGACTACAACATCTGTAAATTCCTCAGTTCCTTTTGAAACAAGCAATGCAGAGTGGGCTGTATTATAATATACTCTAATAGAGAAATCGACATCGGCAGGACTAGCACCGAAGCTTTCAATGGATTCAACAGCTTCCGCATAAGTTTTGTCCTGTACAAAATCATTATCCTGACCACACATGAGACCATTTTCGGCGCTTTCCTTCACAACAGAAGTTGCCTCTCCTGTACTTTCATCAAAATCATACAGCGTAAACTCTGTATTATCATGGAGAACAAACATTTCATCTATGCCATCACCATCGAAGTCCTCTTTGTGTGCAAACTGTGGAAATTCCATCTGCTCTACCACGTTCCGATAGGCTTCCTCTGCTGTAGCAAATATCTGCTTTTCCGTTTCTTCGGTCGTATTATCTGTGTCCGCTGACTCTATTCGACTGATATCTTCAATCCCCGGAACATCCGTTGGTTGATTAGAATGACTATGGTAATAAACAGCACTGCCCGCCGCACCACCTATAATTGCGGCAGCAAGAATGCCTGCAAGAATCTTTCTGCGAATCGTATGTCCTACAGCTGCTCCAGCCACATTCTTTACTGCGGTGCTGGATATGGCTGAGGTGGCTGCGGCGCCAGAAGCAGTGGATGTTGGTGTCAAAGTAGCTCCTGCTGTATTTTGCGCCGCACCCGTGCTAAGCTGTAGGATACTGGCAAGTGTCTGTGAATTTGGCTGAACTGTAAGCTCGCCCTGTTTGCGGAGCAACAGCATAAAGAATGGCAGTGGTGCAATGCTGTATAGTTTTGTTCCTGTCTTTTCCAATTCAAGAACCTTAGCCTCAATCTTTTTGCGCCCCTGATGGAGCAGAGCTTTGATTGTGCCTTCCTTACAGCCAGTAATCCGGGCAATCTCCTTGATGCTCATATTCTCATAATAGTACATGCTGACTGCCATGCGTTGACCATCCGAAAGCGTATCCAGAATCTCTCGGATCAGTCGGGCTGTTTCCTGCTGATCCATCTCTACTTCTGGTAACTGATAGCTGCGATCATCCTCAATCTGTAGTTCCAAGCCTTCATCTTCTGTCGCAAGAGCGGAAAACAACACTGGCTGTTTTTTTCTGAGCCAATCCAGCGCTGTATTGCGAGCGGTAACCTTGACCCATGCATTAAATTTCTCGTCAACTGCTAGGCCATCCAGCGAATGAAACGCCTTAATAAATGTATCCTGTGTCAAATCCAGGACGGTATCTTCATCCCCCTTTACCAAAGACTTAATTGTCAAATATACATTCTGAAAAGCATAATTATAAAGCTCTGCAATCGCATCCTGACTATTGTTACGTGCCGCCTGTACCCATCCCGGGTTAAACTGTTTGTCGTTCATACTCTTTTCTCCATATAGAATATCTGTATCTTTTGTTTTATAACAATAAATACTATTTTATAGCAAATTATCAAACAATTCAACAAACAAACCACTATTTCCCAATATGAGAATTAATGTAAAACCCGTGCGCCGCATTTTGTGCAGAAGTTTGCGTCTGCATCCATCTGGCCGCCACAATGGGTGCAGTAGATGTACAGCTGCATCTTCCCAAGGAATGATTCCTGTGGAGTTTTTTCAGTCTGTGACATGCGACAAATTGGCTGCGTTGGAGCCGCTTCCTGTGTTACTGCCTGAATCTGTTGAGGCTGATAAGTCGATTGTGCCGGTACGTCATAAACTGCCTGATAACCGTTTCCCATATTCTGCAAACGAGCAATTCTTTCATTCGTATCCGGATGACTGCTCGCAAGATTTGCAAACAGGCCTTTTGTGCCTTGATAATCCTCAATTGAATCCAACAACTGTCCTAGTTCCTTTCCGTAGCCCATCTGAAACGCAAAAGCGTCTGCCTCGTATTCATTGGAACGGCTTGACTTCATGACCAGCAGAATACCAATCTTTGTCCAAAGCCACGTCAGTCCGGCAATAACAAATGTAAGAATCATCCGATAGATTGCATTCACAGCAAGACCGACTACACCTTCCCAGCCTCCGACAAAGATCATTACAATACCGAGGATAAAATGAAAGATTTCAATAGCCAGCCGAATACCAAGTATAATCGCGCTGACGATTAAATTTCCAACCGATACAACCAGAACCAAATCGGTATCCTTATGTGACAAATGTCCAAACTCATGTGCCAGTGTTGCCTTGATCTGATCAACTGGCATATTCAGCAAACCCTTTGTTACACATATTGTTTTTCGTCCAGTAGCAAACGCATTTGGCTCTGTCTCATCGTTAATGTACAATTGAATATTGTCTGAAATTGAAGGATCCATCCGCTTTGCTTGTGTATATACTTCCTGAAAAATCGGTTCCAGAAATGCCCTCTGATCTTCACGGCAAATCTTCTTGCAGCCAGTCTGAAATCTCAAAATCATCTCTCCAAACGGCGAAAGTGCAACTGCCAATGACACAATATATAATGCAATTCCAAGCAACATTCCCTGCCATGTCGGCACATCAATAACTGACGACGTAACAATACCAATAATGAAAATATTCAATAACAGATAAACAAACACCGGAATATTGGCTTTGCGAGCTGTTCTCTGAAAGAAATCAATTAAATACATTTTTCTAACTCCTTTAAAAATAATTTTCTCGATACATTGATCTTCTGTATCATAAATATAGGCTTTTCTTGCCTCCTATTTACCAGACGAACCAAATTATAAAAAGGTTTAGATTTTTTTGAAAATTTTTCACCAAATTTGAAGAGGAATATTTCCCTCTCTATTATATCACTACTTTCTCAAAAATCCACTATTTTTGTTTTATTATATCATATAAACCACCATTATTGTCCAAAACATTGTTACACTCATCAAATAAACACTTAATTAGGATCGAGGTGCAAATATAGTGGATTTCGGAAAGAAGCTAAAAGAATTGCGGCTACAAGCAGGACTAACGCAAAAGCAACTAGCCGTACAAATTGGTACAAGCAAGTCTATCATCTCCTTTTACGAATTACAAGAACGCATCCCTTCTCCCGAAGTCCTGATTAAATTGTCTTCTGTCTTTCATGTCAGTACGGATTATCTTCTTGGAATTGATAATACGGAACGCCTTGATGTTTCTGGCTTATCCAAAGATGACATCCGCCTCGTCGATATGATGATACAGTCCTTGCGGGAAAAAAACAACAATAAAAATTTATAGTTGCTATGAGCTGATTCCGTCACCGGTATCAGCTTTTTGTTTTCTATGCTCTTATTCTATCCGATGAGAATCCGCCACCTGTAATCCACAAGTTCCCTTTCATAATCTGGATTATTTTCTTTTGCCGTGCTATTATGATAGCAGCAGCATTTTTCAATATAGAACTTCATTACTACAGGAATAATTTTTGGTTATGCTATACTCATCTCAAAAAAGAAGTTGAGGTGATGGTATGGCTTATCAGATTCATGCAGCCGGATTCTCCTGTCGTGGACTGGTTCGTGCCAAAAATGAGGACAATCTTTATTTTAATGGACAATATCTCCCTGTTTATCATGAGGATTCCATGCTGTTTCACTGCAGCCTTGATGCCCGGCGCGAGGCCATATTTGCAATCTTTGACGGTCTAGGCGGTGAACAGGCTGGTGAAGTAGCATCATATCTGGCTGCACAAAAGCTGGCTGAACTTTTTCAGCAGGGGCTATACGAAACAAATGAAATTTCCTATATTCGAGAATTATACCGTACACTTAACCGAACTGTTTACAACTATGCACGGGAGCATTATTTTTCTTCAATTGGCACGACGGCAGCGATGCTATCTGTTTGGCGAGGCAGAATCTACCTATCCAATCTGGGAGACAGTCGTATTTTCCGCTTTTCCAAAGGAACGCTCCAACAGGTTTCCTCTGACCATGTTCTGATCGATTCCGCCTTTTCAAGACCACCATTAACACAATTCCTTGGTATACCGGAGAGCGAATTTTGTCCAGCACCGGAGATCATATCCGAACCATTTCGTAAGCAAACAAAGTATCTTCTATGTTCGGATGGCGTAACAGATCTGTTATCGGAACCTGACATCGCAGAAATTCTTTCACAGGGAGAAACCCTCGAATCCTCTCTGCTTTGTATCCGAGATGAGGTTTTTTTACGCGGCGCAATTGACAATACAACCGCAATTCTGTGTGAAATTTCGGCTCAAGAACCGCAGAGCTTATTTCAGGGACTGCAATTATGGAGAAAAAAGAGAATATAAAGGAGAGACAATTATGCTTGGTATGCTCGGTCAAACAACAGAATACGCCGCACTTCCAGAACAATGGTCGGACTGGAAAATTACTGATCGCATCGGCGCCGGTTCATTTGGCACAGTCTATCGTGTGCAAAAGATCGATGAACCGGTTTGTGTTGGTGCAATTAAAGTCATCCAGATTCCAATTGATGACACAGAAACTGAGATTTTATTGCGAGAATACCACAATGAAGAATCTATCCTCAATTACTATCGTGAGCTGGCTGAAGAGTACAAACGCGAAATTGATATATTAAATTCGCTGAAATTCTGCCCAAATATTGTTTTCTGTCAAGATTGCTGCATCGAGCCCCGAGAGAATGCGCCTGGTTGGAATCTGTACGTCTTGATGGAACATCTAATCAGTTTTGATGTACATTGTCTGCACACAGAACTAAACGAAGCGAAGGTTATTCAAATCGGTCTTGACATCTGTTCTGCGCTATCTACTTGTCACGCAAAGGGTATTTTACATCGCGATATCAAACCAGACAATATCCTTGTGTCTCGTTCTGGTGAATATAAGCTGGCGGATTTTGGCATGGCAAAAAATATCTCTAAAACATATGGGACAATGTCAATCAAAGGTACCTTTTCTTATATGGCACCAGAAATCTATACTGGACAAAAATACAACAGCCGTGCGGATATTTATTCCCTTGGTCTTGTACTTTACCGTCTGATGAATCACAACCGCGAACCTTTTGTCAACACGCAAAAACAGGTTATTTACTATAAGGATAAAGAAGAAGCCCTCTCCCGTCGTATGGGAGGCGAGGAGCTTCCAGCCCCACTAGATGCTTCTTTAGAATTCAGTGAAATTATTTTAAAAGCTTGTGCTTTTAATCCTCAAGAACGATATAGCAATGCGGATGCATTGCTTGCTGATTTACAAAAACTATCTCGCGGGGAATACCGATGTAAAAAGCGGAAACAAAAAACACACAACCGAACAATCAAAAGAAAACAAATGATTACCTTGCTGTCTGTAATTCTGATCGCTGCTTTTTGCATCACTGTCATTTTTTCTTATCGCTCTCATCATGAAATCGCCTCTGGTACCTGCGGAGAAAATATTTCATATTCTCTTCGTGAAAACAACTGTCTGTATATTCACGGAACAGGTGCATTAAACTCCATCGGAAGCTTTGATTCCATTAGTGCACGCATTACAACCGTAATTATTGAGCCAGGTATCACCTCAATCGGGGATTATGCGTTAAAAGACTTGACATTCTTGCAAAGAGTCTCTATTCCAGATACTGTCACAGAAATTGGTTCATGTGCATTTCAAAACTGTTCTTCCCTTGTAAAAGCTAATATCCCCGATAGTGTTACCACAATCGGTTCATGGGCTTTTCAGGGTTGCTCCAGCTTAAAACATATTACACTTTCAGAAAATATCACAGTAATTCCAACTGCTTGTTTCAGCGATTGCTCTTCTCTCATCAAGGTAAACATTCCAAACGATGTTATTTTTATTGGAACGTATGCCTTCTGGAAGTGTACCTCTTTAAACGATATCCTCATTCCAGAGAATGTGAAAATAATTCATGATTCCGCCTTTTTTAATTGTTCTTCATTAAAAGAGATTACTCTGCCAAACAGTATTCAGAATATCGGGGCAAACGCATTCCATGGCTGTACATCTTTAACGGAAGTTACTCTTCCAGCAAATCTATCTCGGATTAAAGATTCGACCTTTAGCTTTTGTTTCTCCTTGTACAGAGTTACTATCCCAGACAGTGTTACTATGATCGAAGAGTACGCTTTTCAGAATTGCACTTCACTCATTGAAATCTTTATTCCAAACAGCGTTGATACCATAGAAAATTTCGCATTCGCTGATTGCACCTCGCTTTCTAAGGCCTCCCTACCAGTTCATGCAGTTCCTGACCGAGCTATTTTTCTTTTTTCAAATTGTACTTCACTATCTGAAATCGTTCTCCTGAAGACCGACAGTAGTATCGAAATAGAACCGAAACTCTTTTTGGGATTCACTTCGCTCCAATCAATTACAATTCCAGAGGGTATAATCAAAATTGGAGACTGTGCTTTCTTCGGTTGCTCCTCCCTTCAGAATTTAACAATTCCGGATAGCGTTACCAAAATTGGATTCGGCGCTTTCTCTGATTGCTCCTCCCTTCAAAATTTAACGATTCCGGATAGCGT
>JAUNSG010000008.1 GCA_030539335.1 Eubacteriales bacterium
TCCTTTCCAGCGTTTTAATAATTTGAATGGTTTTTCATTCAACCATAATATGAGAATTTTTAATTCTTGAAAATCACGAAAGGGACACTTTATTATTCAGCTAGTTCCCTCAAAAACAGAACAATGTTCCATTTTTCAATCTTCCCTAATTTTCGTATTCTTCTCTCAATTACAATATGGGATTTTCAATCTTTGAAAAACACCAAAGAGATACTCCATTATTAAGTCAGTTTCCTCAAAACGGAACGATGTTCCGTTTTGAGAAATTGAGAAAGAATCAGAAAAAAACTCATATTACTTACAGCCGAGCGAATCAAATCTCTGATCGCTGTGGCAGTTAATACTATTCCACAAGGAGGAACTGATGTGTTATTAAGTAATGTGAATAAAGATATGCGACATGAGGCAGAAGAGATTTCAATTGACGGATATGCAATTACATTGATTTTCACCGATGACATTGTTGAAGAGACTTATCATCGTGTAAAACAGATTCTGCTGTCGTCTTCCTTTGAAAACGTGATTGAAAGAATAGACAAATCATAAAAACTATGAGAAAATGAGAGATATAAAGTGCTGTATTTTTATAGCATTCAGCTGTACCTTGAAAACCAATCTAAACTTGTACAAAATATCTCTCACTCATTTTCACGAAGAAAGTGAGGAGATTTTACAATGGATAAAAATAGAGTATGTTGTTTGTATCGTGTATCAACCAACAAACAGGTTGATTATAACGCGAACCATGAAGCTGATATTCCCATGCAACGCAAAGCTTGCCATGATTTCGCTGAGAGAATGGGCTGGAAAATCATTGAGGAAGAACAAGAGGAAGGAGTATCCGGACATAAAGTTCGCGCTGCTGATCGTGATAAACTCCAAATTATTAAGAAACATGCAGAACAAAAACAGTTTGATATCTTGCTCGTGTTCATGTTTGACCGCCTCGGACGTCTGGAGGATGAAACCCCGTTTGTGGCCAAATGGTTTGTCAGCCAGGGTATTCAGGTGTGGAGTACTCAAGAAGGCGAAATGCGCTTTGATAATCACATCGATAAACTGATGAACTATATCCGATTTTGGCAAGCGGATGGAGAAAGCGTGAAAACATCCATTCGGACCAAAACAAGCATGCGCCAAATGGTAGAGGAAGGACGTTTCAAGGGTGGTCCTGCACCCTATGGATATCAATTAGTCAAAAATGGCCGTACTAACAAACGTAACCGTGAAGTGTTTGATCTAGTTGTCAATGAGAAGGAAGCTCCTGTTGTACGCATTATTTTTGATAAATATGTTCATGAAGGTTACGGCGCTCAACGCATTGCCACCTATCTCAATAACCAGGGTTACCGCGCTCGGACAGGTAAAATGTGGCATCATGCCAGTATACGCGGAATCATCTGTAATCTTACATATACCGGTGTTCTGCGCTGTGGAGAATCGCACTCACCAGTTATTCCGGAGCTGCAAATTATCTCCCCGGAATTGTTTGATGCTGCACAGCAAATCCGAACGCAGCGTGCAAATGCAGCAGAAGCGCAGCGTACAGTACCTCTCAACACAAGAGGAAAGTCGCTGTTAGCCGGAAATGTATTTTGTGGTCACTGTGGTTCTCGATTGAGTCTAACAACTGTCGGAAGAAATCGAATGCGTGCCGATGGCAGTTTTGATAAAAGCAAGCGTATTCGGTACATCTGTTATGGGAAAACCAGAAAGCAAACCGAATGTGATGGCCAGACCGGATATACCATGCATATTCTCGACGGTATTGTTGATAAATTGATCCGACAGGTTTTCTCTCGTATGACAGGTATTCCCAAACAGGAATTGATTTCCTCTCGCTTTGAAAAAGAAACGAGTGAACAGAAAATGCATCTCGCTTCATTAAAGTCCGCCTACACCGAAGCATCTGCCGATTTGACAGCTTTAAAATCTGAAATCGTGAAATGTATTCAAGGAAAAAGTTCCTTTTCCGAGGCAACGCTTTCGAATCTTATTGCCGAGAATGAAACAAAATGCGAGGAATTGCGGCAAGCTTATAAAAACGCGAGAGAGAAAATTCAGCACTCACAAGAACAGCTGGCTGCACTGAATAAGCAGTACGACGATATCGTTTCCCTGGCCGAATTATATGATTCTGCAAATATAGAGGCAAGAAAAATGGTTGTGAATTCTATGATAAAGCGTGTTCGTGTATTTCGCGGCTATCATCTGGAGGTTGAATTCAATTTCAATTTGGATCAATTTATTCACGGCTTGAATTTCGAAATGGACAATTGAAGTAATTATACAAAAAGAAAAACAACTTGAATTGTTTCCAAAACAAGTTGTTTTTCTCTTTTTCAGCTTACTTTGTGGTGGAGATAAGGGGGATCGAACCCCTGACCCCTTGAATGCCATTCAAGTACTCTCCCATCTGAGCTATATCCCCATATTTTCCATTTCTGGAATTTCTTGTATGCTGATCGAACTTATTCAATTTACATCGTGGGGGTATGTAACCCATTGGTTTGGACTCCCATCTGAGCTATATCCCCATAAGAATCAATTTTTTCTGTACCTACTATACCATATTGGTAGGAAGTTTGTCAACATTCCCTCTGTGCTGGGTGCTATATTTCAATTCAGAAAATCTCAAACATCAAAGTCTATGTGCCCCCCGCTCCGTCAGTCGGAAGTCCGAAAAAAAGATAGAAATTTGTGTTGACACAATGTATTTCGCCTGTTATAATATTTCTTGTCGCCAAGAAATGAATAGACAAAATCACTCCGAGGTGTGGCTCAGTTTGGTAGAGCGCTGCGTTCGGGACGCAGAGGCCGTGGGTTCAAGTCCCGCCACCTCGACCATAGAAAGACACGTGTGTGTGTCTTTCTTTTTTATTGTCAACACCAAAGAACACGAAAAATCGTGTTCTTTTTTGCTTTTCACAACGAATACATGGTATTAGCCAGAAAAAATAGATTTTCAAAAAAATTGGATAAAGGTATTGACTTTTCTGAGTATATATTTTAGAATAATTCTAAGAATTATTCTAAACTTAGTTTTAATAGGAATTCTTTCATAGGATAGGGAAAGCAATGTCAAAACAAAGAGCAGAAATTCTAAAAATTGTGCTGGATTCAAACAGGCATCTGTCTGCGGAAGAGATTTTTATGCAGTGTAAAAAAAGAGGAATTGATATTTCGATCGCCACGGTTTACCGCAATCTAGGCATACTGGTCCATCGAGGAACGTTGCGAAAGCTATCGATCCTAGGCGAACCCGACCGATTTGATAAAACCGTGACCAGGCATGAACATATTTTCTGTGACTGCTGCAACGAAGTCCAGGATATTTATGTCAATGACTTAAAGGAGCTGCTGGAAAATAAAGTCGGGATAACGCTGAATTCTTATGACTTATGTATGAGATACACTTGCCCGGAATGCAGAAAGCAGGAAGAAACCGCCTGAATGGTCCGTAAATTATTGCAATTGTCAGAATTTCAAAGTAAATGAATTCTGTCAAATAAAAAAATTATGAGAGTGAGGGAACAAAAAATGAAAAAGTTTGTATGCACCATATGTGGATATGTCCACGAGGGAGACACTGCCCCTGAGGTATGTCCTGTATGCAAGCAGCCGTCTTCAAAATTTAAGGAGGTAGTTGAAATGGCAAAGAATCCATATGCAGGAACGAAAACCGAGCAAAATCTCTGGGAGGCTTTCTCCGGAGAATCTCAGGCAAGAAATAAGTACACCTTTTTCGCATCGGTTGCAAAAAAGGCCGGTTATGAGCAAATTGCGGAGCTGTTCTTAAAGACTGCGGAAAACGAAAAGGAACATGCAAAATTGTGGTTTAAGGCGCTGGGCGAAGTCGGCGATACGGCAGAAAACCTTCTCCATGCTGCCGAGGGCGAAAACGCAGAGTGGACCGATATGTATGACCGCATGGCACGCGAAGCGGATGAAGAAGGCTTCACCGAACTGGCTGAGCAATTCCGCGGCGTAGCAGCCATTGAGAAGCAGCACGAAGAAAGATACCGCGCCCTGCTGAACAACGTAGAAACCAGACAGGTATTTGAGAAGAGCGGCGTACAGATTTGGGAATGCAGAAACTGCGGACATATTGTTGTCGGTACATCGGCTCCGGATGTTTGCCCTGTATGTAATCATCCACAGAGCTTCTTCGAAATCAGAAAAGAGAATTATTAATCCGATATAATAAATATCCACCGGCATAGCCGGTGGATATTTATTCTTGTAAAAATTTTAATCAAACAAACTCAATTGCCCATTCTGAGATTTTTGCTCAAAGGTACTCAAATACGCAAAAATCTGTCTATTATCATGTATAATATGGTTTTTCTCGCAGGTCTGATGAAACAATTCCATCAATTCGCGATTTCTGGGGCTATTCAATTCATATCGATTGCCATAAACGCGAATATACTGTTCTTTCATCCCCGGAAACAGGCGATCCAATTGGCGATAAAAATATTCCCGATTTCCCTCTCGAAGGGTTACTCCCATGCCAAAACAGATCACGCCATAGACCTTGGCATCCATACAGTAATGGAGAATCCCCTGGATATTCTCCTCGGTATCATTGAGAAACGGAAGGATGGGACACAGCCATACAACCGTTGGGATTCCTGCCTCCTGCAGCCGCTTTAATGCTTCAAACCGTTCCTTTGTCGTGCTCACATTTGGTTCAAGCTTTCTGCACAGGGCCTCATCAAATGTCGTCAATGTCATTTGCACGACACATTTGGTTTTCTCGTGAATGCTCTGCAAAAGGTCCAAATCCCGCAGCACACGATTGGACTTAGTAATCAGGGTAACCCCAAACTCATATTGGTCGGCCAACGCCAGCGCCTTTCGAACATATCCAAGCTGCTCTTCGAGTGGAATATACGGATCGGTCATCGCTCCGGTACCTAGCATACATTTGGAGCGTTTCCGCCGCAGCGTCCTTTCCAATAATTCAATCGCATTTTCCTTGACTTCGATGTCCTCAAAATCATGCTCCATGTGATAGCATCGGCTCCGCGAGTCGCAGTAGATACAGCCATGGGAACAGCCGCGGTATAAATTCATTCTGTTTTGCGCGGATAAAATCCCTTTTGCATGAACATAGTGCATGATATTCCCTCACAAACAGCATCTGGGTAAAGCCGATGCTTTCTTTATTTCGCCATGGTGTAAATCGCTGCCATGTCCGCCTCATGCAGAACCTTGACTTTGCCGAGGTTATCTTTTGCCGCAATGCTGCACTTTCTCGCCAGCTCGGCAATCTGTTCCTCTGTGACGTCAATACCCAGCTCGGCAATGGATGTCGGCATATGGATGGAACGATAGAAGTCCTCTACGGCTTCAATGCCCTTCCGAACAATCTCCTCGTCAGTGCCATCCGGCGTCACACCCATGACATTGACTGCGAACTGTACAAACCGTTCCGGACGCTCCTTCCAGACATAGCGCGCCCAACTGCCCCAGACCGCCGCCAAACCAGCGCCATGGGCTACATCAAAGAGGCCGCCCAATTCATGCTCCAAGCGGTGTGTTGCCCAGTCGCCGCCGTCGGTGCCACAGCCCGTCAGGCCATTGTGCGACAGGCTTCCTGCCCACATGACCTCCGCACGCGCCTCATAATTCTTCGGATCGTCACGCAGGATCACTGCATTCTTCATCACAGTTTTCATAAGAGCTTCCGCGATCCCATCCGTCAGCTCCATGTTGTCGCTCTGGTTGAAGTAACGCTCCATCGTGTGCATCATGATATCCGTACAGCCACTGGCGGTCTGATAATCCGGCAGTGTCATGGTCAATTCCGGATTCATCACCGCAAATTTACAGCGGGAATAATTGCTGCTGTAGCCGCGCTTGATCCAGCCCTCTTCCTTCGTGATCACCGAAGAGTCACTCATCTCACTGCCCGCAGCGGCGATGGTCAGCACCGCACCAATCGGCAGGCAGGCGGTCGCCTGCCGTTTTTTGTCATAGAAATCCCATACATCACCCTCGTTGGTCACACCGTAACCGATTGCCTTGGAGGAGTCAATTACGCTGCCGCCTCCGACTGCTAAAATGAAGTCCACCTGTTCTTTCTTACACAGTGCAATGCCCTGATAAACCAGCGATAAGCGCGGATTTGGGACAACGCCCCCCAGCTCTACATAATCGATCTTTTCTGTCTCCAACGCCTGCTTGATCCGATCCAGCAGGCCGGAACGCTTTGCACTCTGTCCGCCGTAGTGAATCAATACCTTCTTGCAGTTCTGCTCTTTTACGAGCTGTCCAACCTGTTTATCCGTATCCTTACCAAAAACGACCTTTGTTGGGGTATAGTAGGTGAAATTATTCATGGTATGACCTCCTTTATTTGCTCATCTCCTGTGATTTTTGATAGCAGGCGTCCATCGCATCCATAACCGCTGCACGAAGTCCACTGCGCTCTAAGGAAGCAACGGCGGCAATCGTCGTACCTCCTGGGGAGCAAACATTGTCCTTCAACACACCGGGATGTTCTCCCGTCTCAAGCACCATCTTTGCAGCGCCAAGCACTGCCTGTGCCGCAAAGGTATAGGCCTGTGCACGCGGCATACCGTGCAGGACGGCGCCGTCAGCCATCGCCTCAAGAAACAAATCGACATACGCCGGCGATGAGCCGCTTACTGCGGTCACCACATCCATCTGTCCCTCGGCGACTTCCTCCGCCCTTCCAAAGCTGCGTAGCATGGAAAAGACGGCATCGCGGTCTGTCTGCGTCAGCTGATCGGAAAACGTGACCGCACTCATCGCCTCCCCCACCAAAGCCGGGGTATTGGGCATAACACGAACCAGCTTGACCGGCTTATGGAACCGTTCCGCATTTACTGCGAGCTTCTGTCCGGCTGCAATCATGACAACAATCGTATCTTCTGAGACGGCATCGCGGATTTCTTCAATGACCGTTTCGTAGAAATGCGGTTTGACGGCCAAAACCAAAAGATCGGCAAAGGCAGCAACCGCGCTGTTGTCATGCGTCGTTTGAATCCCGTACTGTTCCTGCATCGCTGTCAGCTTGGAGGCAGAGGGATTGCTCGCCATGACATCCGCGCCCTGCGCCAGGCCGGACGAAACAATGCCGCCGATCATGGCCTGTGCCATATTTCCACATCCGATGAATCCATAGGTAATGCTCATAGAAAAACCTCCCCGAGGTAAAATAAATCTAATTTAAGTATATCGCCTGCCCGGAAAATTGCAAGGAAAATTCCTACTGTTTGCAAAAAACTCCAACCAAAGCCCAAGGCAATGATTGGAGTTTCTTCTCTGAATGGAACTTACTTCTTATCCGGATCGTTATAAACAAAACCAAGCAGCTTGGCTTTTTTAGCACGCAGATGAAGGATCGTCTCATCCACCTTCTGATACATGGTCGCATTGTGGCGGACGATCATCAGAATGCCATCCATGCTCTCGGTCAAGACCACATCCTTCTTCATGGTCTCCCCGGAAGGCATTTCGACAAAAATATAATCGTAATACTTCTTGAGTTCATTGAGCAATACCGTAAACTGTTCGGCCTTGAGCAGCTCCAACGGGTTCGGCGATGGAGTTCCCGCTGGGATGATGTCAATACCGACATGCTCCACACGACGAATCGCACCCTTGACCTTGCTGTCACCAATCAGCATATTGCTCAAACCCGGCTCTGCAGTGATTCCAAGTACAGCAGCCAACGACGGCTGGCCGAGATCACACTCCAGAACCAGTACCTTTTTACCGATCTTCGCGAAGGACTGCGCTATTCTGCACACAACCGTGCTCTTTCCATCCCCGCTGCTGGCGCTCGTGACGCCGATGCACTTGGCTTCCGTCCCTCCCGGGAGAGAAAACAGGATGTTGGTTCTCAGCGCTTCGATGGGATCGCCCTTCTGCTGAATGTTCTGCGTTTTATTTTGATGAAAGATTCCCATTCCGATCTTCTCGCTTTCCTTAATTTTCTTTTGGATCAATCCGGTTATTCCGCTTTGAGATTCGGAATTGTGCCCAGAATCGGCAGGCCAAATTGCTTCTCCAGCTCCGAAATCTTGTTGACACGGCGGTCAAACAGTTCCTTAATCAAAATATACAGCACGGTAACAAGAAAACCAATCGCAGCGCCAATCAGACCATAGCGGTTATAATCCGGCGAATACGGCTTCGTCGGCTCGGTCGGCTCATCCAGCAGCTCCATTGCACCACTGGAAATTGTAAAGCTGATCTGAACCTGCATATTATCACGGATCGTCTGCGCAATTGTTGCGGCGTCCTCCGGATTCGCCATCGTAACGGAAACCGTCATCAGCCCGTTTTCATCCTCATCCAACGAAGCGGAAACCATCCCCTTCAGCTGATCGATCGAATACGTGGAATCAATGCGGCTGTCTGCATTCTGCAACACCGCATCGCTTGTCGCAAGCTCTACCATCGGCTGCAGTGTCTTTTCATCCGTTTTTCCATCAATGCTTGCATATACCTGGAAGGAAGAACGGTACATCGGTGTGATGCTTGCCTTCGCACCGGCAAACGCAATGAGTGCACAGGCAATTGTCACCAGTGCAATCTTCCAGGCGCGCCTGATTAATGCCAGAATCAGCGGTCGCAGATCCAGCATGATTTTTCCATTGTCCTTCTGAACTGCATTGTAATTCATACTATCCTTGTCCTTATTCCTACTTCATAAATTAAGAAAGCCTGTACGATCTCTGTTTTACCGTCCGAGCTTCTTCTTTCCTATCATACCGCATTTTATGTCAAATGTCCACCATTCCAGGGAAAAAACCTGCGACGCAAAGCCGGGTCGTCTCCCCTCTCTTCACGGATGCAGCGTATGCAGCAGCTCTTCAAAACAGACGCCATCAGTTGTCGGAATGCCCCGTTCCTCCGAGCAAAGGATGCACTTTTTCACAAAATCGGAGGCTTTTTTGACCGAACGGTCCAATGGAACGCCGTTGACCGCATCCGCCGCAAGAATTGCCGAAAAGACATCTCCCGTACCGGGGCGCTCGGTGCCGACACGGCGTGTGCGCAGAACCCTCGTCCGGCTGCCCTTTTGATACACCAGATTGGCAATAAACCCTTTTTGCCGGATCCCGGTGATGACCACCTTATCCGGTCCCGCATCACTCAGCTTCTGCGCCAGGGATTCCAGCTCGCCGACCTTCCACGGACCGTCGTGATAGGACGTATCGGTCAGAATACATGCCTCGGTCAGATTGGGTGTCAGAATATCCGCATTGTGCAGCAAACCTTTCATCGCCTGGCACATACCATCGGTGTAAGTGGAATACCGCCTGCCGGAATCACCCATAACCGGATCAACCACTACCGTCGTGCGTTCCGTGCGGAAATCCCGGATAAACTGCCGTACAATTTCAATCTGCCGCTCTGAACCGAGAAATCCGCTGGTAATCCCCTCAAATTCCAGATCAAGCCTCTTCCATTTATCGATATACGCCTGCATACGATCCGTGTAATCGTCGAAGAAATACTCCGGAAACCCGGTATGATTGGAAAAAATCGAGGTGGGAACCGGACAGCATTGAATCTTCATCATCGAGATAATCGGCATGGACACCGCGATGGAACAGCGTCCAAAGCCGGAATAATCGTTGATGACCGCTATTTTTTTCTGTACATTGTGGTTGGGACACATGGTATTTCTCCCTATTCCTTCCTCATCGATCTGTATAACAAACGGGAAGTCTGACCACTTCCCGCTTGGATTGTATTCTTATTTGAGGCGCTTCAGCACTTCCAGTGTATAATTCCATGTGCGCTGCACGGATGCTATGCTCATGCTCTCACTCGTGGTGTGGATATCCTGCATATCCGGTCCGAAGGATACACAGTCCAGTCCCGGCAAAGCGCCGGAGAACAGGCCGCACTCGACACCGGCATGCAGCGCCTGCACTACCGGCTTGCGTCCGTACATCTCCTCAAACACTGAAACCATCAGATCGCGCAGTTTGGAATCCCGTTTGTACTCCCACGCCGGATAATCGCCATCGTTCGTCACCGTACCGCCGAGCAGCGCCATCAGATCCTCCAGACGGGAAACCAGCTCCTCCTTCTCGGTACTCAGGCTGCTGCGAACCGCAAAGCTCATCTCGACGCACTCTTCCTCCGTTGTCAGAATCCCCAGATTCAGCGATGTCTGCACCAAGCCCGGAATATCCACACTCATGCGCTGAATGCCGCGCGGCAGCTGCATCAGGGCAGACACCGTGCGTCTGCGCGACTCCTCCGTCATCGCCTGTGCGCTGACCGGTCCGCCGATCATAGCTTCCAGCTTGAGCTCCGGATCCGGCATGCGGTATTCGTTGGCAAAAACGCCGTCAAACATTTCTGCAAATGCCGTGATCTCTGCGGCCTTCTCCGCGGAAACCAGCAGCTCAGCGGTCGACTCACGCGGGATCGCATTGTCCTTCAGACCGCCATTGACACCAAGCAGTGCATACGGAACGATCTTATTCAGTTCATAAAGCGCACGTCCGATCAGCACGTTTGCATTGGCACGCTCCTTGTCAATCTCAACACCGGAATGTCCTCCGGTCAGGCCGCTTACCTTGAGCTCCACCTTGACGCCGCTGGACGCTTCGCGCGCAATCGGCAGACGGCAGACCGAACGGACACCGCCGGCACAGCTGACCAGCAGATAGCCCTCGTCCTCCGAGTCCATATTCAGCATCGTGCGTGCCTGGAGCGGCGAGCAGTCCAACGCAGCGGCACCCAGCATGCCAACTTCCTCGTCAACCGTCAGGACAACCTCGAGCGGCGGATGCGGGATGTCATCCGATGCCAAAATCGCCAGCGCATAGGCAACGGCAATGCCGTCGTCGCCACCCAGCGTAGTGCCATCTGCCGAGATTACACCGTCTTCGACCTGCAATTTTAGCCCATCTTTTTCGAAATCAATAGTGCAGTCCGCCGTCTTCTCACACACCATGTCCAAATGGCCCTGGAGCATGACCGGTGCGGATTGTTCGTATCCAGCCGTGCCGTCCTTAAACAGAATGACATTGTTGCTGTCATCCTGAATATAGCGCAGGCCATGCTTCTTTGCAAAGGCAACACAATAGTCGCTGATCGGCTTGGTGTTGCCAGAACCATGCGGGATGGAACAAATATCCTCAAAATACTGGAAAACCGAGGCCGGCTCCAGTCCAGCTAATACTGCCATAGATCGTTCTCCTCTCTTAACAAACAAGTTTACTGTCCTTTGTTTTGCTTTTTCCGATAAATATTGCGTCCCTTTTGCGCCTGTTCAATCAGACCGTCGTGTACCATTGCTTCAATCAGCTTTCCGGTAAATGCACGGTCCGCCTGTACAACAGCGCGCTGACGGCTGTGAAATTCCGCGCTCTGAATTCCCTCCACCAGCTTGCGCATCTGCGGTTCGGTGATCGTCTCATGTGTCTTCAGATACTTCATCACGCGATCCGCCGATTTGGAAAGCAGCATATTCGTCAGAGTCTCTTTCTGATAATAGGACTTGCGCATTCCCCAGACGACCAAAACTGCGGTGGCTACGGCAAACAGGAAAATACCAAACAGAACCAGTGGTATGCTCATCCCTTCGCCCCCTGCATTTTGATAAAGTGGTTGTTCTGCAGCACAGCCATATACGTGACCACACGGTCGAGCATCCGGTCACGCTCCTTTGGGAAGGAATCCTCCATGATGCGGACAATATCATAGACCGTGTTTGTCCCGTCGATATGCTGCCAGACAACACTTCCATATTCGTCCAGCGCGATATGGCTTATGCGCGGCTTTCCAAAAAATTTCTGCGCAATGGTATGATAAAAGCCCTTGTTCTCCATATCAACCTCGACCATACCATCGTCCTTGACGCGCCACGGCCGGTCGCTGCGCCGCAGCGGGATGCTGTCCATATAATTCTGAGAAACCTTGTTCTTCTTTGCCATTTCGTCTCTCCCATCGGATCCATATAAAATAGTTCGGCTGTATAATACATCATTAGTATATCATACAGCCGAACTGTGATTCAACGCAGGAACAGACTTTCCTGACGTTTTTTGTTTCCTTCCCTCGTCAGGCAGGAATATATTTCATGCAAAATTAATTCGCGCTGTCCTTTTTCTTTCCGCCGAACATGAAGAACAGCATGATCGCAACGAGGATGACAAAGAATACCACGCCGCCGACATTGCCCAGAACGCCGTTCATGTTGATCTTATCGGTCAGGCCAAGTACCGCAAATACTGCCAGCAGGATGCCAACCAAGCCCTCACCGGCAATCATACCAGAGGAGTACAGAACGCCATCGCTGATGACTTCTTCGCGTCTCTTTTCGCTCTTGAACTTGCGCTTCTCAATCCACAGACGGATCAGACCGCCGACCATGATCGGGGTGGACAGATGGATCGGCAGATACAGACCGATGGCAAACGGCAGAACCGGAATGCCGATGATCTCAACTGCAATTGCAATAAATACGCCGGTAAATACCAGGCCCCACGGCAGATTACCTTCCATAACGCCTTCGACTACCATCTTCATCAGGGTTGCCTGCGGAGCCGGAAGCTGTGTGGTACCATAGCCCCAGGCAGCATTCAGCAGATACAGGACGCCGCCGATGGCAAGGCCGGATGCAATCGCACCGATCAGCTCGCCAACCTGCTGGCGAATCGGGGTAGCGCCGACAATATAACCGGTCTTCAGATCCTGCGAGGTATCGCCGGCCATAGCAGCGACAATGCAGATAATGGTGCCAATGCTGATCGCCGTCGTCATGCCTGCGATGCCGATATTGCCGGTCGCCTTCAGCAGGATTGTGGAAATCAGCAGGGTTGCGATCGCCATACCGGAAACCGGGTTATTCGACGAACCGACCAGGCCGACCATGCGGGCGGATACGGTTGCGAAGAAGAAACCGAAGATAACGACGATAACGGCTGCAAACGGGCCGATCGGGATGGACGGGATCACGCACAGCGCGATTGCCAGGATAACGATACCAACCAGAACCCACTTGAGCGGGAGATCACGCTCGGTGCGCGCTGTGCCACCGGCGTGGCCAAAGCCCTTCATCGCCTTGGCAAAGGTCGAAATAATCAGCGGCAGAGATTTAATGAGGCTGAGGATACCGCCCGCCGCGACGGCGCCGGCACCGATGTAACGGACAAAGCTGCCCCACAGGGTCCAGGTGTCCAAGGTATTGAATGCCTCGGTTGCCGGATACATGACCATATCGCCGCCAACCAGAACGAGCATCGGCATGATGACGAACCAGCCGAGAACGGCACCGCCGAGCAGGTAAGACGATACGCGTGCGCCGCAGATATAGCCGACACCAACCAGAGCCGGAAGGACGTCCATACCAATGCCGGAGCCGGGATATACCGAAATCGACCAGTCGACCTCACTCGGGAACAGGCAGATGCCGTCTGCAATAAATTTGTAGACCGCTGCGATGCCAAGGCCGGAGAATACCAGCTTGGACTTGGCGCCGCCTTCTTCGCCTGCCAGGAGAACTTCTGCACACGCCGTGCCCTCCGGGAACGGCAATACACCATGCTCCTCCACGATCAGCGCTGTGCGGAGCGGAACCATGAACAGAACGCCCAGCAAACCACCGCAAATCGCAATAAAGGCGATCATCAGGAATGAAGGGGACGAAATACTGCTGTCCTCCGCAGCCCACATAAACAGCGCTGGCAGGGTGAAAATCGCACCAGCGGCCAACGATTCGCCCGCGGATCCAATGGTCTGTACCATGTTATTCTCAAGAATGGAGTCCTTCTTCAAAATAAGACGGATGATACCCATGGAGATAACCGCTGCAGGAATCGAAGCGGAAACCGTCATACCGACACGCAATCCGAGATAGGCATTTGCACCGCCAAACACGACGGCAAGAATGATGCCCAGAACGACAGACGTCACGGTAAACTCCGGAACCACTTTATCGGCCGGAATATACGGTTTGAACGATTGTTTGGAATCTTTCATCTCTCTTTTTCCTTTCCTTATAATTTCACTTCTGCACATGGCTTCTTTCTTTTTCTAAAAACCATGCAGCATTCAAAGAGATGAAAATATTATACTCCAAAAGACTACGAAAATCAAGATGAAAACAACTTATTCGACAAAAAGCAATGGATAATTTGGCTCTTCTTTGTTGTATTCATCCAAATTCTTCTTCTCTCCACATTTTTTGCAGGTTACTTTTCGTTTTCCTGCAAAATTTTAATTTAAACGTCGAAAAGTACTTTACATTTTTGCCATTATGCGGCATAATATGAGGGTAAGTTTTATTATTGTAGATAGGAATGTGAAATTATTATGAGCAAATCTTTCATCCCCCAGGGATACAAACCTGTTTTGAACCTGTATGATACCCAGCGCGCTATCGGTATGATCAAGCGTCTGTTTGAAGACACACTGAGCAGCGTCCTCAACATCAGCCGTGTTTCCGCTCCTCTGTTTCTGGAGGCTTCGACTGGTCTGAACGACGATCTGAACGGTGTGGAGCGTCCGGTCGGCTTTGATATTCTGGAAACCGGCACGGAGGCGCAGGTCGTACATTCCCTCGCTAAGTGGAAGCGCCAGGCCCTCAAGGACTACGATTTCTATGTCGGCAAGGGCCTGTACACCGACATGAACGCCATCCGCCGCGACGAGGAGCTGGATAACCTCCACAGCATTTATGTGGACCAGTGGGACTGGGAAAAGGTAATCACCAAGGAAGACCGCACGATTGATTATCTTAAGGGGGTTGTCGAGGGTATCGTCCGCGCCATCTGCGCTACTGAGCTGACCATCCGCGCCATGTATCCGGCACTGAACACACATCCTCTCCTGTGCAGCGAGGTCACCTATATCACCACGCAGGAGCTGGAGGACAAATACCCGGATCTGTCCCCGAAGGAGCGTGAAAATGCGTTCCTCAAGGATCACAAAACGGTATTCCTCATGCAGATCGGCGGCAAGCTGAAGAGCGGCAAGCCGCATGACGGCCGCGCTCCGGACTACGATGACTGGTCACTCAACGGCGATATCCTGTTCTGGAGCGATACCCTGCAGCAGTCCTTTGAGGTCAGCAGCATGGGCATTCGCGTCAGCCCGGAAAGCCTGGATCGTCAGTTGACACTGGCCGACTGTGATGCCCGCCGTGAGCTGCCGTTCCACAAGGCCCTGCTGAATGGCGAGCTGCCATACACCATCGGCGGCGGTATCGGCCAGAGCCGGCTCTGTATGCTTCTGCTCGGCTCGGCACATATCGGCGAGGTACAGAGCAGTGTCTGGGACAAAAAGACCCGCGCACTGTATCAGGAAGCCGGTATCCCGCTTCTTTAATCCACAAGCAGAGATTGTAAAAGGCTGGACAGCATGTCCAGCCTTTTTGGTTGTCTTTACTTTCCAAACACCGATTCTGTTCTCAGCTCCTGCTCGGCAAACAGGGCATCCACCCCCGTAAGGTACTTCTGCAGCGTCGTCGCTTTACGGATTTTCTTGGCATATTTCTCATGATTGGTAAACAGACACGCCAGATAAACCCAAAGCTCCTTCATATGAAACAGCAGATTGCGGTCGCCCGACAGTACCTCCCGATTTCGCTCCAACAGCGTCGCATGGAACGCCGCAAGTGTCTGCTTTCCGGGCGCAGGCTTCCCCTCCCATTTCATGAGCAAACCGGGATCGGAAAGCAATCCGCGCCCCAACATAACCGTATCAGCGTCCGGAAATTCCGTGTGAAAAGACTGCATATCGCGCACACGAAACAGGTCCCCATTGTAGCAAAGTGGAATGGTTGTCTGCTGCATGGCCTGCGCAAAGCTCTCCCAATGCGGCTTTCCTCCATAGAATTCCTCCCGCACACGCGGATGGATGACCAGTTCGGTCAGCGGATAGCGGTTGTACAGCGCGAGAATTGCACCGAATTCCTCTGGTGTCTGCATTCCGATGCGCGTCTTGATCGAAATACCTATGGGGCATGCTTCAAAGATCGCATCAAGGAATTGTTCCAATCGTTCCAACTCCCCCAGCAGTCCTGCCCCTTTTTTCTTTGCCGTTACGGTTCCGGAGGGGCATCCGAGATTCAGATTGACTTCCTCATACCCCAAATCAGCCAGCCAAGCTGCCGTTTGTAGAAAAGACGGCGCATGGTTCGTCAAGATCTGCGGCACCAAATGGATTGCAGGATTGTTCTCCGGGAGTACATCGTTCTTCTCACGGGTTCGCAATCCGCCGTCATGGTTGGGCGCCAGAAACGGTGTGAAATATTTATCTATCCCACCGAAAAATTCCTCATACGTATTTCGGAAAATATACCCGGTGACCCCTTCCAACGGAGCAAAGCAATATTTCATGTCCGTCACCCGGTTCTCTCTGGCAGTGGTTTATAAAAAATATGGCGAAGATAGCCGCCGTACAGTTCCTTTGTCGCAAGGATGCGGTATCCCTGCCGCAGGAAGGAACGTGCACTGGATGGATTGTCCGGCGAAGCCGTCGCAAATATATGGCGAAAGCGTGTATCACACAGATGGTCTTCTGCCTGCGCAATCATCTTCTCCTGCCAGCGCCGTCCGCGATACCGCGGTTCCACCGCCGCATATTCTACATGAATCACACCGTTGAGATCCTCTGGTTCCGAAAATATCTGACATCCCAGGTTTTCTTCCGGCTTTTGCGGAACACAGCAGAGCAGACAGCCCACTCGCTCTCCCTGCTCATCCCTTACCTGAATGCCAAAGCCGCCGTTTTCCAAATGGCTCATAATATATGCCAGCGGATCCAAGACAAACAAAGAGGGATCCGGCATCTTCCGTCTGACCTCTGCCATCCATGAATACCAATCTGGTATGTCGTCTTTCTCTATGAGGCTCATTGTATATTCTGTCACGTTGCACGCTCCCCAATATCGTTATTTTTTATTATACGAAACAGCGGTTCCCCTGTCAAACCGAGGCATTGCAGAAAATCCGACAGCAAAAAAAATTCTTAAAATTTTCTGGAAAATAATATTGACAGAACGCCATCCTCCTGCTATAATAATCATCGTTGCGATAAGGATATTGCACAAAACAAAAACGAGGTGTGGCTCAGTTTGGTAGAGCGCTGCGTTCGGGACGCAGAGGCCGTGGGTTCAAGTCCCGCCACCTCGACCATAAAAAAGACATGAGAAATCGTGTCTTTTCTTTTTGTCTGGTTGTTGCTCAAAGGATGCCAAGCCATACAATATACAATTCCATATGTTGACCATAGCAAAACTGCGTTTGAAATTTTTATCAAACGCAGTTTTTATTATTCCGATGAATATCAACGATGTCCTCTTAATTCGGCCGTTCGTTGGTGGGCGGAAGACAGGTATACTCTTTGCACACATAATAACTCGTTTTGCCGTTTAACAACGGATATTCCTCTGTCGGCTCTGCAAGAATTCTTATATCTGCATACAGCGGCAGCGCAGACAGAATGTCCTCCGGCTTCTCTCCGGCCAAGACGACAGTAATTTTCTCCGGCGGATGAAGCGAAAAAAGCAATGCTGTCTGGAACAAACTATACCCCGCTGGATATCCCTGTGTTTCCCCCGACAAATAGGCCAGCTGCCGGTCTGCCCGCTGTTGGTAATCCTCCCTATCGGTCAGCTGCGACATCCGAACAAGGCAGTACGCCATCATCGAATTTCCACTGGGCAGTGCACCGTCATAGCTTTCCTTGGGACGGATGATCAGGCTGCCGTTCCGGGTTCCACACAAAAAATACCCGCCGTGTTCTCGATCCGCGAACTGTCGTTCCACCGCTTCCAATATCTGTTCTGCACGATCCAAATAAGCCTGCTTGGAAGAGACCTCATACAGACTGAGCAACGCTGCCGCATAATACGCATAGTCGTCCAAAAATCCATTCACCGAGTGCAGCGTATCATAGCAGCTCACGTACAAATGATTTCCTTCGGTAAGATGGGTTTCAAGAAATTCCTGATTCTTTTCTGCTGCTAAGAGATAACTGCGCTTTCCCGTCACACGGTAAATCATCGCCAGTGCACAAATCATGAGAGAATTCCAGGAGGTAAGAACTTTCCGATCCAACGTGAGATCTGCTCGGGATTTCCGGTAATCATACAGAATCCTTCTCTCCCGCTCAAAATCATCGGAGATTTCATTCCCATTCAGCAGATTGGGGATGTTTCTCCCCTCAAAATTCCCCTGCTGTGTGATTCCATACTGCTCACAGAATCGTTTTCCAGCTTTTTCTCCGAGGAGTTTCTCAATTTCTTCCCTGCTCCAAACATAAAATTTCCCTTCCTCCCCTTCGCTGTCCGCATCCTGTGCGCAATAAAACTCTCCCGCATCCCCTGTCATCTCCCGGAACACATAATCCGCCGTCTTCTCCGCCGTATCCAGAAACAGAAGTTTACCCGATGCTTTATAGGCCGCTGCATAGGCAAGAATCAGCAGCGCATTATCATAAAGCATCTTTTCAAAGTGCGGGACAAGGAACCGTGAATCGGTGGAATATCGGGAAAATCCATATCCGATCTGGTCGAAAATCCCGCCTCTCCGCATGTTCTCCAGCGTCCGCTCTACCTGCTCCAAAGCCTCGCTGTCCTGATGAAGCCGAGAATATAGCGTAAGAAAAATCAAATTATGTGGGGCAGGAAATTTCGGTGCCCGGCCAAATCCACCGTACTTGCGGTCAAACGCCTGGGAAAAGAGCGCTGCCGCCTTGTTCGGAAGGGTCGGATCGATCTCCGTATAGCAGTCAGCTTTCTCCGATGTGATATGGGAAACAATGTGCTCTGCGGATTCCAGCAACCCGGATTTGTCTTTTTCCCACCGGTCTGCAATCACAGCAAGCAGATCACGAAATCCAACGTTCCCATACCGGGAACTCAGCGGAAAATATGTTCCCGCGTAAAACGGCTTTTGTTCGGGTGTCAGAAAGATACTCATGGGCCATCCGCCGCTTCCTGTGAGCGCCTGGCAGACGGACATATAGACACTGTCAATGTCCGGACGTTCCTCCCGATCTACTTTGACAGATACAAAATGCCGATTGAGCAATTCCGCGATCTCTTTATTTTCAAAGCTCTCGTGTGCCATTACGTGGCACCAATGACAGGTACTGTAACCGATACTCAGAAAAATTGGCTTGTCCTCCTGCTGCGCTTTCGCAAACGCTTCCTCTCCCCATGGAAACCAATCCACCGGATTGTCCGCATGCTGTAAGAGATACGGGCTGCTCTCCTGTTTCAAACGATTGCTCATTGTACACTCCCTCCTTTCTCATCCTGTTTTCGATCCCCGTTGGCGGGATTATCGAGAAGCTTTCCCTCTTCATCAAACCGGGAACCATGACACGGGCAATCCCAGGAATGCTCCAGCGGGTTCCATTTCAAGGCACAGCCCAGGTGGGGACAACGCTTTGAAGAGATGGTGAGCAAATTTTTTGCCGATTCACAGCCGTTCCACACAAGCTGCGGTTTTATCATACTTCTCGATGGCGAAAATACCGTCTCATACGGGTTTTCCTTTTCCAGGACCAGATCGGTCAGAATTCGCGCGGCGGTCATCGCCGATGTCATGCCCCATTTGTGAAACCCAGTTGCCACAAAGCAGTGATCCATGTGTTTGGAATATGGCCCGATATAGGGAACGCTATCCAAACTCATGCAGTCCTGCGTCGCCCAAAAGGCAACTTCCTCTGCTGTGGGATAGTATTTGGCTGCAAAATCTCGAAGCTCTCTCCAGTTCCCGCCTTTTTTCCCCGTTCTATGGTCGCCTCCGCCAATCAACAGAAGATCGCCGGCATTCCGAAAGGACATACCGCACTTTGCCTCATCGACATACATTCCCTTGAATTTCGCCGCATTTTTCAGGGCAATGGTATAGGAACGGTGCTGATACAATTTCAAAAAGTACATGCCATGCGTATTATCGATCGGAAAATGGGTTGTATAGATCACCTTTTGAAACGCCATGCTGCCCGCTTCGGTCACCACGGCATTCTTTTTCCTTTCTCTCACAAAGGAATGCTCATAGATATTCAGATTGCGGGCGATTGCTGCAAGGAATTTTAACGGGTGAAACTGTGCCTGCCCTTCCAAAGCAATCGCTCCGGCAACCGAAAAGGGAAGCTCCGTCGTCTCCAGAATCTGTTGGTGCAGACCGATTTTGGAGAGCGCTTTTGCCTCTTTCTCCAGTTTTCTGCGGTTATCGAGCGAATAGACATAGGCTGTTTTCCGTTCAAAATCACAATCGATCTCCCTGCAAAGCGCGGCATAGGTCTCCACCGCTTCCTGATTTGCTTTGAAATACAAAGCTGCCTGTTCCGCTCCCCCACTTTTCCAAAGCTTATGATAAATCAGGCCGTGCTGTGCGGTAATTTTTGCTGTGGTATTCTTGGTTATGCCCGAACCGATGGTTCTTCCCTCCAGCAAAGCATAATCCACACCCTTTTCCTGCAAAAAATGGGCACATAAAATCCCTGCAATTCCTCCGCCAATGATAAGCACATCCGTTTTTTGGTTACCTTTCAGTGTCGGAAAATGCGGCAAATCTGCACTCTCTGTCCAAATTGAATTCATAAAATTACCACCCTTTGTACGCCGGTTCACAGAATTTATGTTATCGTTTGTACGCCGGGAGGAAATTATACCTGTCGATCACTCTCTACATCCATCCGATGGATGAAAGTAAAAAATTTAGGACACCCTTGTAATACACAGGTATCGCAGGGATGTCCTAATTTTTGAAAAAATGATCCGCCTTAACTGTCAGGAATTTCTGAGGATTTTAAAATATTTGTCCAGATAAACCTTGTGCGCCACCGCGATAATTGTGTTGCGAAGCAGTGATTTCTCATCCATATTGTTCGAGGTATACGCCGTTAGCTCCTCTTTTATGCCGAATACATAGGCGAGGATGTCTTTCAGCTCCTGTCGGAAATAATTATATGCTTTTTCACAGTCATAGGTATTCTCCTGCAGTTTAATTAACTGTTGAATGTCCTCCAAAGATAAAACCGTCTTTGCCACAGCAATAAAAAACAGGTAGGCGATCTGTTCCCTGGTATATTGTTTTTTCACCGGATTCTTAATCAGACCTTTTTTGACGTAGTTGCTAATCATCGACCCCGTCAGCGTAACGGTTTCCAGAGGCGCCAAATATTCGGCGATGTATTTTGTGGTCTGCTCCAAAAAAAGGCCAATATTCGGAATTTCATGATAGCTTGGAAGGTCAAAGCCCTGTAGCTCCTCGAGCATCTCCCGCTTGATCTGTTGCTGCATACATACCACCCATTTCTTTTGAATTCTATAGAAATTTTAACATTCTTATCTTCACATTTCAATAAGTATATCATAAGTTTTTAAAAAACTCTTGACAAAGTATAGATATTACATTACTATAGACTTGATAATAAGTTTTTCAAAAACCTATTACAAGGAGGTCATATGTATGCAAAATAGTATTGCAAAATATTCGGTACCATCCGTAATGCCCGAAATCACCATTCCTTTTTCTTTAAAAATCAAGGACCCCGGCAGCGCGGCAACACATTTTGTCGGTGCAATCGCATCCATTGTAGCGGCGCCGTTCCTGATCGCCAAATTCATCCACGCCGGAGCAGATGCCCTTTCCGTGGTATCGGCCGCCGTTTTTGTCATCAGCATGCTGCTTTTGTATTCTGCCAGCACGGTCTATCACACCGTGGTATCCAAACCGGCAACCGATAAGCTCTTAAAGAAGATCGATCACATGATGATCTTCGTGCTGATCGCAGGAACCTACTCGCCGATCTGTCTGACCGCACTCCGTTCGGGCTGTGGAATCTATCTACTCGCTGGAATCTGGGGCTTGGCTGCCATTGGCATGATTTTTAAATTTTTCTGGGTTACCTGCCCAAAGTGGGTGTCCTCCACGATCTATATCGGTATGGGCTGGCTGTGTGTCTTTGCGATACCGGAAATCCTGCATACCATACCGCTCCAAGGATTTCTGTTCCTGTTGGCCGGCGGACTGGTATATACAGTCGGCGGTGTGTTATATGCCATGAAATTTACGCTGTTTAACAACCGGCACAAATACTTTGGGTCGCATGAAATCTTCCATCTGTTGGTGATGCTTGGCAATTTGCTTCAGTTCATCACAATATACAATTATCTCGTATAAGAGTCCTCTGCAAAACAAAAGTTCCGCGCTTGCTTTCCGAGAAATATTATTCGGGCAAGCGTAGAACTTTTTTGGTTGTGAGCAAAAAAATAAAGACTTATCCGATAATTCGAATAAGTCTCTATCTCTGTGGTGCCGGTGACCGGACTCGAACCGGTACGCTGTCGCCAGCGGCGGATTTTGAGTCCGCTACGTCTACCAATTCCATCACACCGGCAATTCAACAACATGAATATAATATCATACCATCGAACAGAATGCAAGATAATTTTCTGCATTCTCGAAGATTCCAGAATTAAAACGTGTCGTCTTCTTCCATATCGGCGATCACTTTATAGACGAACAGAGCGAGCGATGCCAGCGCAACAAAGGCAACCAGCCAGCGATGCTTCTTAAAGAAATCCGAGAACGTCGCGCCGATCAGGACGCCGAGTGAAATCAGGCAGGTTTTGACAAGCACCGCCTCCGAAATGACAAGGCTGCTCAGCCAGGCCACAACAGCAGCATACGCTGCGGCAAGACAGGCATTTGTTTTTCCGGATGCCGTGGTCACTCCGTCCAGAAGGACATCCTTCATCGCAAGAATGCGGGAACAAGCGGGACAGTTATTCATGGTCGTTTCCTCCTTTTACTTTCGCCGACTGGTTTGCTTTCTGCGCACGACGGTACGCATAATAGCGCTTTCGGCTGCTCTCTTTTTTCTTCTGTGACTCTATTTTTCTGCGGATTTCCTCCGCAGTGGAACACGAAACCCGTTCTTCTGCCGTCACTTTTCCGATACGCATTCCGATGTGTTCTGCCAAATCTTCCACCGTATCGCAGTGAACCTCTTCCAATGCATGGGCCAAAATCAGACCGCAGGCGCGGGCATCAGACAGCGCCTCGTGATGGTCAAGCCGGATGTTCAAATCCTCTGACACCGTATCCAGCTTATGATTCTCCATTTCCGGCCAGATCTTCTGCGAAATCTTTACCGTACAAACATAAGTAAACGGCGGAATCGGAATCTGATAGTATTCCATCAGCTTGCACAACACTGCCGTGTCAAACATGGCATTGTGGCAGACAATCAGATTGCCTTCGATATCCTGCTGCAGATCCGGCCAGAGTTCATCAAAGGTCGGTGCATGCGCCACCATCGATGGCTTGATCCCGTGGATGCGGATGTTATACCAATGGAACTTCCCATGCTCCTTCGGCGGCCGGATCAGATGCACATACTCCCGCACCGGTTTATTTTCTTCAAAGACAGCAACGCCAATCGAACAGGCACTTAACGGAGAGGAATTGGCCGTTTCAAAATCAATTGCTACGTATTTCACGCAAGTCCCCCTGTCGACTGCTTGGCCCGTGCACGTTCCTCCGCTTTTTGCAGGAATTCGTAAAAGGGCTGCATCTTCTGAATATCTGTTATCATTTTATCATAAAACTCCCCTGCAAACAAGAGGTCAAAGTCCTCGGACGTAAAACTTATGCTGAGCTGCTTCCGGCTCAGCCAGTCCTGATATTTCTCCGGTGCATCCGGATACTTGAGCCGCTTGTAACGCTCCCCTTCCAACAGGAAATCA
This sequence comes from Eubacteriales bacterium, assembly GCA_030539335.1. Classification (GTDB taxonomy): domain Bacteria; phylum Bacillota; class Clostridia; order Oscillospirales; family Butyricicoccaceae; genus Butyricicoccus_A. The sequence goes on from JAUNSG010000008.1 coordinate 23,720, forward strand.
CTGCCCTGTACGGCGGCAAATGCGTCGCGAAAATACCGATCTTCCTTTAAAATCATGTCCTGGCATTCCGCCAAAACATCACGGGGAATATCATAATACCCGACGCCGTAGCTCCACGCGTCCTGATCCACACCGAAATAATAGCTCAGGGCGCTGCCCAGGCGTTTTCTGGCATGGCGGAACACAATCCAGGCATGGTCACGGTACAAATCCTTGTTCTTTGTATAGCGCGTATCCCGCCGCACGCGGGACAGACACCGCGACGGCTGTGTCACAAACAGCGGGTCAATGGCGGTCATCGTCGGCGCCATCCGTTCCACCAGTTCATGGTACGGCTGCACCACCAATTCACGATACTCTTTCTTGTGTGCCTCATACCATTCCTTACTGTTTCGAATATGATTCTCCGCCAGAAAATCCAACATCTGAGGAGTAAAGCGATCAAATATCATATCAGACACCTTCTCATTCCTGCTTCAAAAAATAATACATTTCGTATTTTACTCTAAATCCCTCTGTTTTTCAATCCGTTTGCTTGTTTTTCAGAAAAACTCGCCGATTCTATTTCCTTTTGATCCGATTTGTTGTATACTCTGAAATATATGTGTTGTAAAGGAGGATTTCATTATGCATCGTATTTTACAGTTACTCGAACAGGATGCCCGTCTGTCTCCCGCAAGAATTGCAGAAATTCTTGATCTGAGCGAGGCCGCGGTACGCAATAAAATTCAGGAATACGAGAATGAAAACATTATTCTCAGCTATAAGACCGTCATCGACTGGGATAAGACGGAGCGCGACAGCGTCACTGCCCTGGTGGAAGTCCGCTGCAGCCCACAGACCGGTATGGGCTTTGATGAGCTGGCCAGCCGCATCTGCAGCTATCCACAGGTGGAAAGCCTGTATCTGATGAGCGGCAGCTTTGATCTGACTCTGATTGTCACCGGCCGGAACCTATTGGATATTTCCCGCTTTATCTCGGAAAACCTCGCCCCGATGGAGAATATTATCTCCACCTCGACCCACTTCGTCCTTAAGAAGTACAAGGATGTGGGGGTAAACTACAATCCAGAAGATGGAAGAGAGGATTTCCGCAATGATTGATTATTCCTCTCTGATCTCGGACAAGGCAAGCACAATCAAACCGTCTGGCATTCGAAAGTTTTTTGACATTGTCAGCACAATTGACGGTGCGATTTCGCTTGGTGTCGGAGAACCGGACTTCCAGACCCCATGGCAGATCCGCCGTGCTGGTATCAACGCGCTGGAAAAGGGCAAAACCTTCTATACCTCCAACTGGGGCCTTGCGGATTTACGCCATGAAATCAGCGTATATGCCAAGAAAAACTACAATCTGGACTATGACGAGCACAAAGAGATCATTGTCACGGTCGGAGGCTCGGAGGCCATCGACAATGCGCTTCGATCTTTTGTCTCCAACGGCGATGAGGTTCTGATTCCCGAGCCGTCTTTTGTCTGCTACACACCGTTGACGATTATGGCAGGCGGCACGCCTGTCCCGCTCAAAACCACAATGGAAAACGGCTTCAAGCTCACAGCCGATGTGCTTCGCGCAGCAATCACGCCGAAGACCAAGGTTCTGATCATGCCGTTCCCGAACAATCCGACGGGCGCCATCATGACCCGTGAGGAATTGGAAGAAATTGCAGCCGTTCTGCGTGATACCAATATTATTGTCATCTCCGACGAAATTTATTGTGAGCTGACCTATGGCGGCAAGCGCCATGTCTGTTTCGCCGAGCTTCCGGGAATGCGGGAGCGCACCATTGTCATCAACGGCTTCTCCAAGTCGTATGCTATGACCGGCTGGCGTCTTGGCTGGGTCATGGCGCCGCGCGAGATGCTCAAGCCGCTGGTCAAAATCCATCAGTTCGGTATCATGTCCGCACCGACTCTCAGCCAGTTTGCTGGCATTGAGGCGATGCGCACCGGCGCAAATGACATCGCCTACATGCGGGAACAGTATGATATGCGCCGCCGTTATGTCTACTCGGTTCTGACCGATATGGGTATGCCCTGCTTCGAGCCGGAAGGGGCCTTTTACATCTTCCCCAATATCACCAAATACTACGAGGATGACGAAGAATTCTGTGATCGCCTGCTGAAGGCCAAAAAGGTCGCCGTCGTTCCGGGCAGTGCGTTCGGAGAAAGCGGCCGGGGTCATATCCGTATTTCGTACTCCTATTCCATGAAGCATCTGCGCACCGCACTGGAACGCATTCAGGAATTTTTGGATGAGCTTTGATCCCATCCTTTGTCACATAGAGAAGCGCTGTGGAATTGCTCCACAGCGCTTTTTTGTGTTATTCCTTTGGTTTTACCGGAATCCAGATTTCCGTGTAGTAGTTTTCATCCTGTATTCCCTTCGGATATTTGTCCACCGGATCATACATCTCAATGCAGTAGCCCGCGGCGAATTCATAGTCCCGCAGAGCCGGAAGCCATTCCGAGAAAATCTTCTTGTTGACATCCTGAAGCGCCTCGGGCATCGCTCCCCGGCATGGGAACACAGCCCAGGTGAACGCCGGGATGACCATGGTGACAAATCCGTCCGGAACCTCAGATTCCGGATGATATACGTCCGCGATTATATATTCGAACTCGTCTCCGCCCATCGTCGGGTCTATGTTCACACCGAACATGCCGCACACATAGTTCCCATTTCCCGCCGCATAGTGTTCCTTCCAGAAAACCGGGACTTCCTGCATCGCATTTTCATAAGAAAAGCGTCTGGAAACACCAACTACGGTAAAGCTGTCCTTTTTCACAATCTTGTAATCCATTGTGTAACCACCTTCCAATGACATTCTGATTTTCAGCGGCGCAAAGGATTTGAGCAAAACGCCTTCCCTTCGCGCTTTGGAGGGTGTCATTCCATGAAATCGGGTGAACGCTTTGGCAAAGCTGTCCGGGGAATCATAGCCATACTTCAGAGCAATGTCAATTACCTTTGTGCCGGCTGTGGTGAGCTCATTTCCCGCCAGCGCAAGTCGTCGGCTGCGGACATACTCCATGACCGTAAAGCCACAGAGCAAGCGGAACCCAGTTTGAAAATAAAACGGAGAAATGTTGACCTCTTTCGCGATGGTATCCACCGACAGATCCTCTGTGATATGCTCCTCGATGTATTCGATTGCTTTGCTGATTGCATCCATCCAATCCATGCAGATCACCTCCTGCTGTGTACTCAGTCTATCATGTCATGGAAGCGCTTTCCCGACATTACCTGCTTTCTTTTGTCCGGGCATACAGCTTCATATCCAAAACCCTTCCGTTTTTGAATGCATTGCATTTCATCGTTCCTTCACACTGGAATCCCGCCTTTTCCAGTACACGGCAGGAGCCGATGTTGTCGGCAAACGGTTCGGCATAGATGCGCAGGATATCGCTGGACGAAAAGACATGCGCGCAAAGCAGCCGAACGGCTTCGGTCATGATTCCGCTTCCCCAGTGCTCTTCGGCGAGATAGTATCCCAGCTCCGCCGTCCGACAATGGATGTTCTCCTGACGGAAGGCGCTGACACAGCCGATCGCCCGGTCGTCCGCCGTGATTGCGAATACAAAATTGTCCTTTGGATCGGCCGCCAGCATGATGTTGATATATTCCAGCGCATCCCGCTCCGTGTATGGATATGGGAGACCATCCCGTAAGTTGTTTAATACATTCGGATTATTCAACACCGCCGCAAGATCGCCGGCATCCCCCGGCTTCCATTTTCTAATTGCAATTTCCATAAATCCCTCCGGAATCCGATCGACAAAGGCGGCATACAACACAGAAAGTTTCCATGCCGTATGCCGCCCTAAGCTGTACGCTTGATACGCTACATTAGTCCTTGGTGATGTTCAGCTCCGCCTTGAGCTGTGCCATCATCTCTGCATATTCCTCATCCGACAGATGGACCGGGTTCGGATTGGTGATTTCAAAACCGCCACCGTACTCAAAGCCACCCTCGTACTTCGGCACAATATGGAAATGCAGGTGCGGCAGCTTGTCGCCATACGCGCCCAGATTGATCTTGGTGCAGCCCCACAGCTTCTTAACTGCGCCGGCAACATCCGCAACATCATCCATGTAATCATGGCGCTGCTGCTCGGTCAGATCGGACAGCTCCGCCAGATGCTCGTCCACCGCTACCACGCAACGGCCCTTATGTGCCTGATCCTTGAACAGATACAGAACGCCCTCTCTCATCTTGCCAACACGGAACATGATCGCTTTGCGTCCCTCGTTATTCGGATCACAGTAAAAACAACTCATCTTACATTTCTCCTTTTCTCTTGATATCCCTTGATCGGGTTATGTTTAGTATAACGCATCCGGCTTACTTTTTCCAGATGTTCCGGGGAACGTAATATAAAAATTTGTCTCCCACGCCGGAACATAGGGATGGTGAAGCAAGGCAATTTGGGCGTCCGGACAAAGCTCCCAGAGAAGCAGCGGCAGTTCGAACAGATCCTCACTGCGGTGATAAGCCGCCAGTTCCATTCTCGGACGGCAGCGCCGGATGGTTCCCCGCGCTCCGAGCAGCGTCTCGCGCTCCGCGCCCTCCACATCCATCTTGAGCAAGGTACAGTCCCGTCCCTGCATGACATGATCGACCGATTCCACCGCGACAACCGCCGTCCGCTGGTCGTGTGAGATCGCATGACGTACCGGAAGAAGGGTGGAGTTCCTTCCGCCTTTGCTGGCAAACAGCAGCTCCCCCGGCTCACTCCACGAACCGGCTTGAAACAACCGCGCCGATGGAACTTCCTTCTCCGCATATTTTTTCAGCTTTTTAAATGTCTTGCGGTCCGGCTCCAACGCGGTGATGGAGGCATACTTCCCATCCGTGTGTGCCAGCAGCTCACGGATCGTGTCGCCATTGTACGCACCAAGATCGACATAGTGCTCGTCTTTGGACGGACATAGATAATCCGTCCACGCGGTCTCCCGCTCCTGTGTGTAATCGCGCAGCCAGTGCAGCTTCCCACTGAGCTTGAAATTGACTGTTGCGGCAAAGACCTGGCGGGAACGTTCGTCCGCAAGCTTGTCATATACCCGCTGCAGCTTGGAGCCATTTTGCTCCAGAAAGGTCCAGTCGAACAGTTTCCCCTCTGCTACCGGGACATCCGGTGCATAGGTCGTGTGCGTGCGGTCAAGATCGTCGAACAGCGCCATGACCTCCGGGCGCGATGAGGCAAACGAAATCAGGCAGACGAAGTCGCCCAGCTCCGCCTCCAGCTCACTGCGCTTTCGCACAAGATATCCGGCAAACGAATGGCCGCGGACAAATTCATCCGAGGCGAAAATCCCCTGTATGGCAATCCTCTTCTCGGCGCAGGCATCCAGTATCTTCTGTGCGCCGTCCCCCATACCGTACAACACGATGGGGCGCGTTTCCTGCTGCAAAACCGTCCACAGATCGGTGGTCTCCGTGACAAAATCCGGTATCATTCCCATGTTTTCCAAATCTCCGGGCAATAGCCGACGGTGGCCTGCCTGCCATTGCGGACAATCGGTGTCTGGATCAGCTTTGGATTTTCCATCAGCTTTTCCGCCTTCGCATCATCACTTGCAAGATAGGGTAGCATCGCAGCATCCGGATCTTTGCTCTTTGGATCGATCATCGCTTCCAGACCGACGGCACGGCGAACCGAGGTGAACTCTCCCTTGCTCATGCCATAGCGCAGCAGGTCCACGGACTGGTATTTTACGCGGCGCTCCTTAAAATAACGCTCGGCTTTTTTCGTATCAAAACATTTACTTTTGCCAAAAATCTGAATATTCATATCGTCCTCCTAAGAATAAAAACTCCACATCCATGGGATAATCCAGCAAGCTGCCAATGCGTGCAGAGCCAGCAGATGCCCCGGGTAAAAGAGATAGAAAAAATACTTTCCCCTTCCGCCGCGCTTTCCATTATACAGCGCAATCAACGCAAGGGAACCTGCCGCTGCAAAAAAATATGGATCTATGATCCCTTCCAACGAATAATTCATTCCACACAAAAACATTATCGCAAGGGCGCACAAACACCGCTTCCACTCGCTGTCATGCAGCAAATAAAAAACTGCAATCAATGCAACGCCATAATACCAGCCATCCAATCGCAGTACAAAGGAAACGAGACCAGTCAGCCCTGCAATCGGAAACACGCAGAGCAATCGGTTTCCACACTGGCGGAACAACAACAGCATCAACAATCCGAGCAGCAGCGTAAACAGTACGTTTTGCTGAAGGAACGAAACCGGGCTTCCGGCAAACGCCAGATCATAAATCGGCTCCGATACAATAGCAAATACGGCCAAATTCAGCAGATATCGTTTTACACTATGGGTATGCAGAAAGCCTTCTACCAAGAAAAAGCAAAACAGCGGGAAGGCAATCCGTCCAATCATATGGCACACACGGATAACGCCGAGCAGCACAGCAAACTGTGCGTCACTAAACAGCTGATACGGCGCATTTCGTGCGATTCCGTCCTCCAATACGATCGTTCCAACATGGTCCGCAAGCATAGCAGCCACGGCGATCCATTTCAATGTACTCCCGCTCAATCTCTGTCGTCTCATTGTTTTTTTGTCGATAGCTAAAAATCATTTATTGCTTACAGAGACATCATAGTGTAGACTGACGACCTGTTCGCTATAGCCATCGGCGGTGATTTGAATATGATAAGAACCTTGGTTGAGAACGATCTCCTGAGAATCCTCCAGCGTCTGTCCATCCAGTTGATAACAGACATCATCATCTTCATCCACAATCCGAATGTGCAGGATGCCATCGTCCGTTTCTCCCGCTGCCAGAATGCGAACCTTGCCGTCCTTTGGCAGAAGGAACTTTCCTTCAGCAACGTCCAGTACGGAATTCTCTGTCTCCGGTCTCTCGTAGGTTTTATCCTGCTCCATCGAAAATAAAACCGACATCGTTTTCTGATTCCCGACATGAAACGCCAATCCGGCTGCGATTGCCGCAAGCACAACCAGCACAAGAACCAGACGGATCGCGCCCCGTCGGACAGATGGTTTCTTTTCCACCTTGCACTCCTCGGGCACCGGTTTCTGCTCTTTCAGCAGCTCATCCAAAGAAATTTGAAATTCCTCGCTGATTCGGAGCAGCATCTCCGCATCTGGACAGCTTTTTCCATTTTCCCAATTGGAAACCGTCTGTCGTGTGACATGCAGACGATCTGCAAATGCATCCTGACTGAGTGCTTGTTTCTCACGAAGACAACGTATCCTCTCTCCAATCTTCAATTCAAATCGGTCCTCCCTTCAGCGAACAGTATGCAGTCTTTTCCCCAGTTTGTCTATCAAATTGCTTTGACATCCCTGCAAAAAAGCTTTTACAGCTGAAAAAAATATATTTCATGCCATTTTACAACAATCCCCCATCAACATACCATTCCCAGCGCTAATCAAAGTATATCCCCTGCCGGGTTTTCTGTCAATTGTTCCCGATCGTCCCGACAAGTTTCTCTTCAAATCTGTCGGATTCAGCCGTTGTAACACAACCGGTTTTGTGGTAAAATATCTAGGCTATTATGTTATCCTAAGGAAATACATTGACTTGAGCTATATTTTGATCGGAGGTTCTTCTCTTGTCTGATTTACGCAATGAAATTTCAAGGCGGCGTACCTTTGCCATCATTTCGCACCCGGACGCCGGTAAAACAACGATTACCGAAAAATTCCTTCTGTACGGCGGAGCTATCCAGCTTGCCGGTACGGTAAAGGGCAAAAAAAATACCCGCCATGCGGTTTCCGACTGGATGGAAATCGAGAAGCAGCGCGGTATCTCGGTCACCTCATCGGTCCTGCAGTTTGAGTACGCAGACCACTGTATCAACATTCTGGACACGCCGGGACACCAGGACTTTTCGGAGGATACCTACCGCACACTGATGGCGGCCGACTCGGCCATCATGGTCATCGACGCTTCCAAGGGCGTCGAGGCACAGACCCGCAAGCTGTTTAAGGTCTGTTCCATGCGCGGCATCCCGATCTTCACCTTTATCAATAAGATGGATCTGGAATCCCGTGATCCCTATGATCTGTTGGACGAATTGGAAAAAGAGCTGGGCATTGACACCTATGCGGTCAACTGGCCGATCGGCTGCGGCAAGGAATTCAAGGGCGTCTATGACCGTCAGAAAAATCACATCATGGCATTTGAAGCGGCTTCCGTCTCCGGTACCCGTGAGGCAAAATCCACAATCTATGAAGTCGATGATCCGGCACTCAAGCCGCTGGTCGGCGACTATCTGTGGGACACCCTGCAGGACGACATCGAGCTGCTGAGCGGCGCCGGGGAGGATTTTGATCTGGAGCGTGTACAGGGCGGTACCCTGTCTCCCGTATTCTTTGGTTCCGCTCTGACCAATTTTGGTGTCGAGCCATTCCTCCAGTACTTTTTGGATATGACCCCACCGCCGACCGCCCGTACCTCGGGCGGAGCGGAAATCAGCCCGTTTGACGAGCATTTCTCCGCCTTTGTCTTTAAGATTCAGGCGAACATGAACAAGGCACACCGCGACCGCATCGCCTTCATGCGCATCTGCTCCGGAAAGTTCTCCAAGGGCATGGACTGCTATCACGTCCAGGGGAAGAAAAAGCTTCAGCTTTCCCAGCCACAGCAGATCATGGCGCAGGACCGTGCGATCATTGACGAAGCGTATGCCGGCGATATCATCGGTGTGTTTGATCCGGGCATTTTCTCGATCGGCGATACGATCACCTCGCCGGGCTTTGACTGCAAGTTCTCCGGTATTCCGACCTTTGCACCGGAAGTATTCTGCCGTGTCCGTCAGAAAGACACGATGAAACGCAAGCAGTTCATCAAGGGCATGGAACAAATCGCACAGGAAGGTGCGATCCAGATCTTCCAGGAGCCATACGGCGGCATGGAAGAGGTCATTGTCGGCGTTGTCGGCGTCCTGCAGCTTGAGGTACTCGAATACCGTCTAAAAAACGAATACAAGGTCGATATTGTGATGGAAAACCTGCCGTATCAATATCTGCGTTGGATCGAAAACGAGGAAGTCGATCTGGACAGCCTCAAGATCACCTCGGACAGCAAGGTTGTCCGCGATTACCGCGACCGCTATCTGCTGCTGTTCACCAGCATGTGGAATCTAAACTGGGCACTGGATAAGAATCCGGATCTCCAGTTGGCCGAATTTGGCATGGCAGAGGAGTAAGCGATCCGATCAAACAAAAGAATTAAAAAACAGCCCGCGATACCGCTTTCCACAGGAAGGTGATATCGTGGGCTATCTTTATGGATTCTCGTTTTTCTCCGTTGGCATTCTTCCCTGTCACTGCGGCGCATGTTTTGGCAGCGGCAGCCAAACACGGATCGTCGTGCCGGAACCCAGCTCGCTCTCCAGCGCAATCCGTCCGTCATGATATTCGACGATATGCTTCACAATGGACAGTCCCAAACCAGTACCGCCAGTCTGCTTGGACCGGCTTTTATCGACCCGGTAAAACCGTTCAAACACACGCTGCCAGGACTCCTCCGGAATGCCGATGCCATCGTCGCGCACCGCAAGCATGGCCTCGCTGCCCTGCTTTTTCATCGTAATCCAGACATGTCCGTTCGGGCGGTTGTATTTGATGGCATTTTCGCTCAGATTATACAGCAGCTCGGTCAGCATGCCGGGATCTCCCATCACCAGACAGTCGTCTCCCGTGATATGCAGCGCAATCTGCTCACGTTCTGCAAGCGGCAGCAGCGATTCCCTCGTCTCCTCACAGAGCTGCCGGAGGGAAACCGGCTGGAACTTTTTCGGCATCCCCTCTTCGATGCGGGACAGACGGATAATATCGTTAATCAGGGCAATCAGCCGCAGCGCTTCTTTGTGTATGCGCCGTGCAAATTCCTGCTGATCCTCCGGCTTCTGCACCATGCCAAGCTCCATCATCTCCGCATAGCCGGAGATGGAGGTCAGGGGGGTCTTTAACTCGTGGGAGACATTCGCAGAAAATTCCCGCCGCATCTGCTCGGCCAGACGTTTCTGCGTGACATCCAGGACAATGACAACCGAACCATCAATCCGTCCATTGCGCAGAATCGGACTGGCAAACAGACGGTACACAGCCCCCTGATAGCGCAGTTCATCCTCGGCATTTTCGCCCTTGAGGGCACGATCCACGCACTCATACCAGGTTTTTGTGCGGTTGAGCAGCAGGAAGGTTCGTCCAATATAATCCTCCGCCCGCGCGTGCTGTCCCGACAGCATGATAATCGCACTCGGGTTGACCGAGATGATATTCCGATCGTCGGAAATGAGCAAAACGCCTTCCCTCATATTGCGGGTCACGATATTGAGCGTCTCACGCTCCCGCTGCAAGATACTCTTCTGTTCGTCAATCGCTTCGTTCTGTTCGCGGATATGCCGGATAAACGGCTCCAGCTCGTCATATACATCGGCATCCTCCAAATTGCCGATGTGATCCGCGAGATGCACGATCGGCCGAATCAGCCAGATCGTCAGACGGCGAGATGCAATGACGGAAACCGCAATCAACAGCGTGATCCAGAGCAGGATAATGATGACGCTGTTAAAAACGATCCGGTACATATTGGAATATTCCCGCGCAAGGCGCAGGACATTGCCATCGTCCAGCCGTACTGCATAATAATAGGTACGCGCATTCAACGTGGTGGATTTGCGGCTCGCCTCGCCCCTGCCATCCTGTATGGCGGCCTGAATCTCCGGGCGGTCCAGATGGTTCTCCATCTCATTCGCCTCGGCATCCGTCTCATAGAGTACGGTACCATCTGCATCAATCAGTGTCGCACGGATATTGTCGGACAGTGTATCGAGAAAAATCCGACATTCTTCCATCCCATCCCACTGCGTATAGCTGTCCGCAATGCTCTGTACCGTTTCCTGCAAATTTCGTTCCATCTGCCACATGTTGGAATAGACGGAAAATGCCGTGATAATCAGCGCAACAACCGTAACACTGAGGACACTAAACAGTGTCAGTGTGCGAAAGATCCGTTTCTTCATATAAATTTATACCCCACTCCGCGGACCGTCTGAATCCGTGTTCCGTTGTCGCCAATTTTCCTGCGCAGCGTATTGATGTGAATATCCACCGTGCGTGTCTCTCCACTGTATTCAAACTCCCAAACCAGTGACATCAATTGCTCCCGGCTCAACACCCGTCCGCGGTTCTCCATCAGGACGCACAGAAGCTCAAATTCCTTCTTTGTCAATTGTACCGGCTCACCAAGCGCCATGACTTCGTGCCGCTCCTTATCCACAGAAATACCGCTGTACTGATAGCATGTCTGCTTCGTTTTCTCATCGTCCTCCAACGAACGGCCCGTGCGCCGCAGCAGCGCCCGAATCCGGCTCAGAAGCTCCAGAATGCCAAACGGCTTGACCATATAATCATCCGCACCGAGATCCAGTCCGCGCACCTTATCCATTTCCTCCGCCTTTGCCGTCAGCATGAGTATCGGAAGAGCCGATGTATCCTTTCGTTCCCGTAAACGGCGCAGAATCGACAAGCCGTCCTCGCCCGGCAGCATGATGTCCAACAAAATCAAATCCGGAAGCTCCTGTTCCATCTGCTGGAAAAACGATGGTCCGTCCAGGAAGCCCATCGCCTGATATCCGTTCCCCTCCAGCGCGTATTGCACCATGGAACGGATGTTTTCGTCGTCCTCAACGAGATAGATTTGTTTGGGCTGCATATACAACACCCCCAGTTTCCCAATCAAGTCATCTTTATTATACCGCGTCAGCAGAATGCATTGTGTAAAATCCATGTAAAATTTGACTTTACAGGATTGGTTTCCAACTCCATACGCAAAAGCGAGAGACCGATTCCTCCGATCTCCCGCTTTTCCTTTCTTTTTTAGGCACCAAGGAAGCCCTTGATGTCTTCGATCAAGTCATCGGCGTCCATGCCATGGACCTCTGCCGCCTGCTCCAGCGTTTCGTTGCGGGCCGACGGGCAGCCGATACAATGCATACCGATTTCCGTCAAAATATTGCCGATTTCCGGATCCATCTCCAACAGCTGTCCAATTGTGATATTTTTTGTAATTCTCATCGTTTGCTCTCCTTTTATTCTCTCCGACCTGGTCTGTTCTCTTTACACTGCGGTTTCGTCTTTGGGATCTTCCTCGCCGATATCGATCTTTCGAACCGCGCGGCGGAAGAGCAGATCATACATGATCGGAACCACAATCAAGGTCAGGACCGTCGCATACGTCAATCCACCAATAATAACGATTGCCATTCCCTGTCCCATCTCCGCGCCGGAACCGATGCCGAGCGCCATGGTTGACATCGCAAGGATTGTGGTCATCGCCGTCATCAGAATCGGACGGATACGCATACTGCCGGCTTCTACCAGCGCCGCCCTTTTCTCCATGCCGTCCATACGCAGGCGGTTGACACAGTCGACAAACACGATACCGTTGTTTACAACGACACCCGCCAGCATAACAAAGCCGAGCATCGCAATGACGGACAAGGTGCTGCCCGTAATCAGCAGAGCCAGCAGGCCGCCGGTAAACGCCAGCGGCAGTGTGAACAGGACGATAAACGGGCTGAGCAGACTCTGGAACTGTGCGACCATAATGAGATAGATGAAAATAATCGCCAAAACCAACATTAGGATGAGATCCATCATCGCTTCCATAATGCTCTCATTTTCACCGGTCATTTCAATCGTATAACCATCCGGCGCCTCATAATCCTCCATCATCTTCTGGATTTCGCGGCTGACCAGTGTGATATTGTGGTCATCGTCAACCAGAGCGGTAACCGAAATGGTGCGCTGGTTATTGCTTCGATTGATGGACGACAGACTTGTGGATTCCGACAGATCGGCGATATCGTCCAGACGAACATCCTCTTTCTCGCCGCTCTGTGCATCGGTCGCCTCAACGGTCTGGCGCATCAGGTTAGCAGTCGAAACCGTGCTCGGGTTTACAACAACAACCGGAAGATCCGCTTCCCCGACAGTCAGCGTCGTGGACTCGACTTCCTCTTTCAAATCATCGGACAGGGAACTGAATACCTGCGCCACGGTCAGGCCCTTGCGCATCGCTGCATCCTTATCGATGGTCAGAAGCTTTTCCATATCGGGATTTTCGTTGCCGTCGGAAATATCGGTCAGGCCCTCCACCGACTCCAGCTTTTCGGCCAGCTCGGAAGAGATCTCCTGTAGTTTATCCAAATCGTTGCCATAAATATCAATCTGTACGCCGGTCGCCATCGCGGAAGACATATCCATGGTGGAGGCGGAAATCTGCAGCTCACAGGGCAGCCCCGCCGTTTTCTCTTCCATCTGCTTTTTCAGTTCATTGCCGTCGGCCTCTTCCTCGGTCAAAATATAGAAGGTGACCGACGTATCGTTGCTCGACATCATAGAGAGGCTGCTTCCGGAGATGGCACCCACCGTCCGGACGCCTTCCACGTCCTGAAAAATATCCGAAACCTTGCTGACCATTGCCTCGGTTTCCTCATCCGTTGCGTCATCCGGCATGGTCATCGTTGCACTCATCTGTCCGGAAGAGGACATATCCGGCATGAATTCCATACCCATCTTTGTCGTCATGAAGGCCGCAAAGAGAAACAGGGCAAATACTGCACCGAGCGTGACCAGACGATGGCGCAGGCACCACGAGAGAGCCTTGCGGTACTTTCCAACAACCCGGTCAAACAGGGTATGGGACTTTTCGCTTGTGCTTTTGAGCAGCGACGAGCTCATCGCCGGGACAACGGTCAGGGCGACGATCAGCGAAGCGATCAGGGAATACGCAATCGTCAATCCCATATCCGTGAACAGCTGCCGCGTGAGACCCTCGGTAAAGACGATCGGCAGGAATACACAAATCGTCGTCAACGTAGACGCGACAATCGCACCGGCAACCTCGCTCGCACCGCGGACGGCCGCCTTTGCCGCCGGGACGCCCTGATTGCGCAAGCGGTAAATATTCTCAATAACAACAATCGAGTTGTCTACCAGCATGCCGACACCGAGCGCAAGGCCGGACAGCGAAATAATGTTCAGCGTAATGCTGCTGAAATACATCAGGACGATGGCGAACAGAACGCTCATCGGGATGCTAAATGCAATGACGATCGTCGGCCGGACATCACGCAGGAACAGCAGCAGGACAAGCACCGCCAGGATACCGCCGAACACCAGATTCTGCAGGACACTTCCGACAATCAGTTCGATATAATCTCCCTGATCCATCAGCGGTGTGATGTGCAGTTCCGGATTGGTCTCCTGCAAATCCGCAATTTTCTCATTGATGAGCTTGGATACCTCAGAGGTCGATGCCGTGGAGGACTTGGAGAATGTCAGCAGGATCGCCTCATTTCCGTTTACCAGTGCATAGGAATCCTCGTTATCCTCCTTGCTGGCATAACGGACAGACGCGACATCCTTCAAACGGATATCGTCCACCCCATCCAAATCCATATGGAACAGGAGCGTCCGCTTGAGTTCCTTGAGGGAGCCATACTGCTGGCCGACTTTTAAAATGTATTCCTCCTTACCGCTGCTGATATAGCCGGCAGGCATCTCGAAGTTTTCTGCCACCAGAATATTGCTGACCATGTCCGCGGTGACCAGACCGCTGATGTCCGCATTTTCATACGCTTCCTTGCGCGCATCTTCAAATTCCTCGGTTGCCGCATCAATCTCCTTCTGCGCGTTTTCCAGCGTGGCCCGTGTCACCTGAATCTGGGAGGAACCAGATGCCATCTGGATCGCTGTCGTGAGCTGTGCTGCCTCCAGCTTTGCATAGGCATCCTGCGCCTTCTTGAGGGACTCCTCCAGTTTTGGCTTCATCGCGGTCAGCGTCGCAAGCTCGGTTTCAATGTTGTTCAGTGCCGCATCGATTTCCGTCACACGGGTCGTCGCTTTGTCGGTTGTGGTCAGCAGGGTCAGGAAATCCGAACGGGACATTGCCGCCAGCTGCGTCGTGTCCGTGCTGCCGCCGAGCATCGCGATGACCGCTGATTTTGTGGCTTCAAATTCCTCATCCGTCATCTGCTGGATAATGGAATACGCTTCGTCTGCACTGATATCAGTAGAGGCCGTGGAAGTACTCGGCGTCGTTATCGTCGTCGTACTGTCACCGGATGGAATGGTCGTGGTGTCCTCTTCCACCGGAACCGATGGGGTCTGTGTTTCAGCCCCCGCATCTTCCCCGTCTGTAGTGCCGATTGCGGTCTCGTCTTCCACATCCTGTGTGACGATTGCAGACTCCTCCACGCTGTCGTTGGAATCGGAAGAATCGCTGTCCGGAACCGAAATCCCATCCGGGATCTGGATGTCCGGGATCTCAATGCCGTCCGGAATTTGGGTACCCACATTCGGATCGGATGCACTCTGCTGCCCGTTTCCCGACTGCGCTGTATAGGTCATCGCGATCAGCTTTGCCAGCGACTCCACACTCTCCTGCATCTCTGCATACGGCTCCCACGCTTTGCGCTCCTGCGTGAACGCCGCCTGATTGGCTTTCAGCGTCGTTTCCTGGCTGAGCATCGCGCTGAGCTGTGCATTTGCCGCGTCAACCTGTGCGCTGGCTTCCCCCATCTTGGTCGCCGCAGTGGACGTTCCGGAGTTCAGCTGCTTTTCCGCCTTGTCCAGCTTGGCTGTCGCGTTGTCGATCTCCTCCTGCCCCTCATCGATCTTCTCCTTCGCATCAGCAAGATCGGAGTTGACGGCGCGGAGGATCTTTGCATTGACCTCGTCAATTTTATCCTGGTTGAGCGTCACACGGACCTGATCGGAAATCGTACCCGTGGTGCCGACCGATGCGACGCCGTTCAGACGTTCAAATTCTGTGAGCAGCTCGTCGTTGAGGTACTCCGAAAGCTCCTCAATCTCCATGCCGTCCATATCCACCGTGGCAACCATAACCGGCATCATATCCGGCGAAATCTGCATCATAATTGGTGCGGCACAGTTGTCTGGCAGGCCGCTTTTGGCCTGATCCAGCGTATTGCTGACCTCAATGCTGATGGCATTCATATCGGTCGTCTGGCTGAATTCCATGACAACCAGGCTCAGGTTTTCATTGGACACCGATTGGATTTCTTTCAAATCCGTCGTTGTGCCCAATGCCGCCTCCAACGGCTGGGAAACCGTACTTTCCACACGCTCCGGACTGGCGCCGGGATAGGTGGTATAAACGATCATATACGGCAGTTCCATATTGGGAAGCAGATCGGTTGTCATCTTTGTAAACGCAACTACGCCGAGTACGATCACAAGAACGATGCCGACCAACACCGTAAATGGTTTTTTTACACTGATTTTTGTCATAGGTTTGTCTCCCATCGTATTGCATGTGGAATTTTGTCGCACAGAAATTTATTCCGCCAAGCTGATATCACAGCTACGGTTAGTATACCATTTTTCCTTTGAACACTTCAAGCAGGAACTGTTGATAATTGTACATTTAGAAACATCCCATTAACACAGCTCGCCTCTTGACGCATCCGGCAAATTCTGCTACTGTAGCAGAAACAAGCAAAAGGAGCATACAGCATGAACCAATCCCCTTCCGCCCAGAGGCTGCTTACCACCCGGTTCAGCAAAACCATCTGGAATCCATTCCGCACGGCGGTAAAAAATTATCGTCTGGTCGAGCCGGGCGACCATATCGCGGTCTGCATCTCCGGCGGGAAGGACTCCCTTCTTTTGGGTGTCCTGCTGCAGCGATTTCAGAAATACAGCGGCATTCCGTTCACCTTGACAGGACTGTCTATGGATCCCGGCTATCTCCCGGCCGCCCGCGCACAGATCGACCACAATCTCGAACAGCTTGGACTGCACACACACCAGTATTCCACGCGGCTATTCCAGACTGTGAATCAGGAAACCGACAATCCATGCTTTCTCTGCTCACGTCTGCGCCGCGGCAGCCTGTACCAAAAGGCCCAGGAGCTTGGCTGCAACAAAATTGCCCTGGGCCATCATTACGACGATGTGATCGAAACGACCCTGATGTCCATGCTGTACGGCGGACAAATCCAGACCATGCTCCCGCGCATCCGTGCAAAAAATTACGAGGGCGTCCAGGTCATCCGTCCCCTATATCTGGTGCGGGAGCGCAGCATTCTCGCATGGCGTGATGCCTGTGAACTGGAATGTCTGGCCTGCTCCTGCTCGTTCGCCGAAAAGGCGCGGCAGGACAACCATCCGGAAAGCTCCAAGCGCTATGAAATCAAGCAATTAATCGCCCAATTGGAGGCGGGAAACCGGCAGGTACCGGCGAATATTTTCAACAGTGTGAAAAATATCAATGTCCGCGATGTTCTCGGCTGGCATGATGGGCCGGAAACGCATAGCTTTCTGGACGAATACGAATAAGCCCCGATACAAAAGGACCCTCTTACCCGATGCGTGAGAGAGTCCTTTTTTGTTTCCTTTAATGAATGGTAATGCAGTATTCCTTCTCATAGCTGCCGTTCGGCGCCAGCGAGAGAATACCGGGTTTTTCGCTGATTTCTCCGGCAAATCCGGTGTTGTCACAGCGTCCATCCCACGGCTCCAAACAGATGAACGGAGCGTCCGGCTTGGACCAGATCCCGAAGTTTGGGAAGCCCGGGCAGGAAACCGAAACATACGGCGTGCCGTCCGGCAGGGCGATCCCCGCCCAATCAATCTGGTGGTCGAATAGCAAGGCATCCTTTGCAAACAGATCCGCTGGAATCGCGCAGGCGCCATCCGAAACCGGCAAACTGTATAACACATCCGTATTGGCCGTACCGCTGTCGGTGTCCAGCAAATAATAATGCAGGTCATCTCTATGGAACCGCAGCGTGTACTCCGTCTGCGCAGTGTCCGGCAGAACCGGAACGCGAAACGCCGGATGGCCGCCGATGGTAAAATACATCTTGTTATCCCCTGCATTGGCGACATGCCACTGAACGAGAATATCGCGCTCCCGCAGCGTATGGGTTACCGTCAGCTCAAACGAGAACGGATATTTTTCCCGCGTCTCCTCCGAAGCGGTCAGACGATGTACGATCCTATCCGTTGTCTGCTCCACAAAAGCAAACGCACAGTCGCGTGCAAAGCCGTGCTGGCTGGTCGGGTACTGTTTTCCCTGATATGTAAAATACCCTCCGTAGCTCTTGCCCACCTGTGGAAACAGAATCGGTGCATGGCGCGCCCAGAATGCCGGGTCCGCCTGCCACAGCACTTCACGGTTCTTGACCTTATCCCAAATGCTGACCAGCTCTGCGCCGTAGTCGGCCACCGAAACCGCCAGAACCTCATTCTCTATCGTACGTTTCATCGAATACCCTCCTCGCTGCTCCCGGCAGCCAATTCTCTTCTGTTCTATTATAACACAGAAGCCAGGGATTGCAACAAAATGCCAATTTGATGGATGCGACAACCGGATTACACCGAGAGCTTGTCCTCCTGCTCAAATTGGATGCTGACGCCGTTGACCTCCACACTTTCCTCCGCGCGGATCATGATGTACCGCACACCGTCGATCGTTTCCGTTTTGACCAGATCCCGCGCCTCCGGCTTGACCTGGATCTTAACCTGCGGCATCTTTACCTCAAATTTCTTTTCGTCAATGATATTTTTCGGGCTGACCGCACGATCCTCTCCGAACTCGGCATCAAACTGTTCACGGAACGACTCTATGTGCTTGTCGGAAATGCCGCAGTCCTCCAGCACCTCCTCCACCGCCGTCTTGTGAATCATCAGCGGTTCCGGAATTTTGCTCTCTTTGTGCTCGGCAATCAGGCTGCTGAGCTGATCGTGTACGGCCTGGACGACCTCCATGCTGCATTCCTCTTCCAGAGAGTGGGAAAGCACTGCCTCAAAGCTTTTCTTCTGCTCGGCCGCCGGCTGCGGGATCTCCGTGTGGAACACCGCATCAATAAATTCCTCATGGCTCTCATCCACCTTGCGGGTATAGCACAGTGCATTATACAGATTCGTCCGACGGTCATCAAAGGCCGGGAACAAAAAGCCGATTTCCGGTGCAGCCACCAGATAGTCACCGGTGCAGGTGTGAAACTCCTGCTGATGATAATCATAGCCCAGCCCCGGCTTGGATTTCTTTACCGGACAGATGCTGCACAGAAGATAAGAGAACATCTCCTCCGAGGCATCCTCCAGTTCGATGTCATCTTTTGCACGGTATGGCACATCATAGGTGTGAAACGTAAGTAAAATCAGATAATTGGATTCCAAATAGACCGACTCAATCACCTTATGATAGAAGGTTTCCAATGCCTCAGCATCCTCCAGCCGGCTCTCACGCAGCTTCATGAGCAATGCATGCTCTGCGCCGTTCATCACCTGCTGGTTGGTGAAGGCGATGTCAAGCAGATTGCGTCCCAATGTGCCGGACAGCGATTTTTTCAGCAGACTGAGATACGACTCGGCTTCCTCCTGTGTCGCCAGCGCCATGGACTGTTCGAACGTGGAAATCACCGTTTTATTTTCATTGACATAACAGCCATATACCTTGGTAATGTTGTGATGATCCGGACGGAACTGGCGGCGCAGTTCCGCAACTTCTTTTTCATTCATTCCTCGCGTCCTCTTTCCAAAAGAATGTTCCCATTGTACCTTGATGGCCCAAAATTGTCAAACCGTCCGCTGCATTTCGCGCACAATCCACGCCATCAGCAGATCGACAATACGCTTCTGATTCTGCGGCGACAGCGCGATTCCCTTCGGCACCCGGTACCACTTGTTCAAACAGCCGCGGCAGCAGCAGGCACAGGCATGCTGTGCCCGAAAGACCGGATGTCCTCTCATGGGAGTCTGCCTTCCATCGTTCGGAATCACCGCCGGCGCGAGCCTCTGACGCACAAAATCTTCCGCATGGCGGCGGATGGTGTCCATCCCCTTCTCACGCACATAGGTCCTGTCCTTTTCCGACAGGTGGAAGCCTGCCCGAAAATCCGAGCGCTGTAATTTATCGAGTGCCTGATCAATTGTCTGCATACCCGTCTCCTTTTTTCTCAAAGCAGTCCCAAGCTGGACAGGCCAAAGACGAACAGGAAGATGCTCCCAATACAAAACGTAGTCGTTGTCGCCACAATCTCTCCCGCCAGCGCGCCATTTCCTCCCATCGCCTGTGCCATCGGCGCCGAAGCAACGGCGGTCGGCGAGGCAAAGATAGCGAGAACCGCGACGAGTACCTCACCACGCATACCAAGCAGTACCGCCGCGGTCAGCCACACAAGAGGAATGACCACAAGGCGTATCACATTGACCACCAGCAGATACACCCGGTGACGCAGCAGGCTATCAAAGGACAGCAGGCCGCCCAGTGTGACCAGTGCCAGCGGTGTCGCAATCTCTCCCAGTGTCATCAGCGGATCCAAGAGCAGTTCCGGAATGCGGATGTGCAGCAGCTGGAATACACAGCCCAGTACACCGGCCTCCACCAGCGGATTTTTGCAGATATTGATGAAAATCTCCGACAGATGCAGTGAGCCACCCCGCTTGCATTCAAACAAGATGACCGCCAGAATATTAAACATCGGCACAACCAGAGCGGCAAGGGCGGCAACCAGAGCAATGCCACTCTTTCCACACAGCGACATGGCAACATAGTTGCCAAACAAGACGTAATTGCTGCGATACATGCCCTGTATTATGGTTGCCGCATCCGAACCGTCGCGCACCATCCGGCTGACGGTAATCCAGCACACGGCGAATGTCACCAATACGGCGGCAAACACAAAACCAAACACCTCTCCCTGGATGGATTCCTTCAGATCTGCCTGATAGACATTAAAAAACAGTGTCAGTGGAATAAAAATCCGAAAAACCATACCATTGAGCGCTTTAAAGTTTTCCTGCGATAAAATGCCCCATCGGCGGATCAGCCCGCCGACCAGCATATAGACAATCAAGGCAAACACAACGGATACTGCCAGTGTAATACTTTCCATCGTTTCTCCCCCTGTTCGTTTTGTATCTATGAGTATAGCACCAATTTGGAAAAAACAAAAGGACGTACAGCATGTACGCCCTTAAATCCGATGAAATTAAAAATGAATGGTCACAGAAAAATCCTGATGACAGCGCGGACAACAGACGGTGTGCGTTCCACGCTTGCGCGGCAGCCGCAGGGTGGACTGGCAGTGCGGACAGGTGCGATAGCGATACTGCCGCCACTCCTTTATCCTGCGGAGGCGGAAATGCCAGCTCGTGCGGATCGAATGCAGAATCGAAAGAAACCGCTCGTTCTCCTTCTGCCTCTGCCACGTGTTGCGCGACATCATCCGGACGAAGAACAGTACAAATAAAAGTGTCGAACCCCAATAGAAAATGCGCCAGCGCAGTGCCCAATACAGCAGGATCGTGAGCAAATATCCCCACAGAAGAAGATTGTTCAGCTTATCCATTCCATACCGGCCATACATCAGCCGCTCAAAGAAATTTCTCATGATTCTCACCTGAATTACTTGAAAATACGACAACATGTTGTTATAATTAGCAGCAGAAAGAAGGGATCACTATGGGTACCTATGCCGAAGCCCGCGAAAAGACCCGGAACAATCTCGTCAATGCGTTCTGGGATTTGTACTGCGAAAAGGACATCAACAAAATTACCATCAAGGAGATTACCGACCGTGCCGGTTATAACCGCGCCACCTTTTATATTTATTTCAAAAATGCACAACAGGTTCTCGACTACGTCGAGGAGCAGTTATATTCGCAGATGGCACTCTATCACGCAGACATGCAAAAGCCCAAAAACAAGGAAGAGGCCGAACGCAGGCTGAGCGAATCCATTGCACAACTGGATGAGAACCGCCGTTTCCTCTGTGTCTTACTTTCCGAACGGGGCGATCCCAAATTTGCCAGCGACTTCCGGGAACATTTCCGCAGCCAAATCTCGCGCATCGTTGAGACCGGTGATCTGGAAGCGACGGTGCCGCTTGACTTCGCACTGGATTTCATCATCGGCGGTATCGTAAACTGCCTGCAGCGATGGTATGAAACCCAGCCGGAGACTTCATCCCTTCAGTTGATCCAGAATATTTTCGCCGCGGCCTTTCGGGGAATGTTCCGCTTCCCCAAGCAAGGCTCCGCGCCGGAAAAAGCAACATTTTGTCGTTAAGGATATTTTAATTCACTCCCCCCAGAAAATCAACCACCGTTCCCGCCGGAACAGGGGGAATATGAAAATATTTTCAATCTCTTTACATTTTCCTGTCAAAAAGCCGATGAACCATCTGTCAGATCGTCCATCGGCTTTCCTCTATTTTTTGGAAAGTTATTCATGATACTTCGCCTTCAGGCGGGAAATTTCCTCCTCCTTTTGTGTCACCTGTGCGATCAGTCCCACAATGATATCGCGGTAGTATGTGTTGATCTCTTCGACAACCCGCCCGGTCTCCTCCGGGTCATAGCCGCCGAACAGCACCGATTTGACATTCAGATGCAGTTTTCCGCTGGTATCTCTGGTATAAAACTCATTTAATTCCTGCTTCCGTACCATCACGGCATGACAGCTCCTTTCCCAAACGGCTACATCTTCTGCATCGTCTGGCCGTTGTTCTTCAGTTCGTTAATGATGTCCTCATCCAGAAGAATTTCGGCAATATCCGAACAGAATTCACCAATCGTCTCCAAATCATGCAGGACATCGGTATATGCCACTGTGTTCTCCGGGGAGCAGGAACCGAGCTGCAGGCGCTCCATATGCTTCTTGCTCAATCTGCGCTCCAGTCCCTCAATATCTTCCTGCTGATGGATGATCAAAGCGGCGATCTCCTTGTCCCTCGTATCCAGCGCCTTGACCGTTTGACGCAGCAGCCGGTCAATCTTTTGAAAGGTCTCATCCAGTTCCTGCATCGCACATTCCGTAAAAGCATAGCCCTTCTCCCTTTTCAGTTTGGCAAAGTTTGCAATGCTGACGAATTGGTCTCCGATGCGCTCAAAATCACTGACGGCGCGGATCAGATGGGAAACCGTATCCGACTGTTTTTCCGTCAAGTAGCCGGTCGTACAGAGGGACGACAAATAGCTTGTCGTTTTGTCCTGTAAAATATCGACGGCTTCCTCTAGTTCCTCCATCGCCGCCATCCGTTCGCGGCTTCCATTGATAAAACTTTCCCGTGCGGCATCCGCCATGTCCGTCGTGTAGCCGCCAATGCGAACTAGCTCATGCACCGTCAGGTTGATCGCGGCGGACGGCTGATGACGGATATTTTCATCCAGGTAACGCGGCTCGGTCATCGGAAGCACAGCCACAGCTCCCTGTGGAACCAGCTTCGTGACAAGCTTTACCAATACCGGCAGGAATGGAAGCCAGATCAACGTCATGCCGATATTAAAGAACATATGGGCATTGGCGATCTGACGCGAAATGATCTCCGTCTCCGGTCCCTTCGGCGAGATATACTGAATAAACCCGGCATACAGCGGGACAATCCATATGAACAGAAAGGCACCGGAAATATTAAACAGGCAGTGTGCCAAGGCGGTACGCTTTGCTTCACGCGGCTGGCCGATTGTCGCGAGAACCGCGGTGATCGTCGTACCGATGTTGTCACCGAGCAAAATCGGAATTGCGCCGGCTAAGCCGAGAATACTGCTCACGCCGTCCGGTCCCGCCTGCGATGCAAAGTTCTGCAGGACGGCGATGGTCGCGGACGAACTCTGTACCACCAGCGTCATCAGCGCACCTACCAGTACGCCGAGGATCGGGATATTTCCAACATACCCGATCATATCCAGAAAAATCGGGCTGGAAGCCAGCGGCTTCATCACACTGCTCATGGTCGAGATTCCGACAAACAACAGTCCAAAGGCAAACACCGTCTGTCCGACATTTTTGATAACCTCTTTTTTAGAGAAGAAATACAGCACAAACCCAACAAAAACAATCGGCCAAATATAATCGTCAATCTTAAAAGCAATGAGCTGTGCGGTGATCGTCGTACCGATGTTGGCGCCGAGAATCACCGAGATCGCCTGTGGCAGGCTCATCAGCTCTGCACTGACAAAGCCGATGACCATGACGGTCGTCGCAGAGGAGCTTTGCAGCACCGCAGTGACCAGCGCGCCGGCCAACACGCCGATCAGCCGATTTCGTGTCAGTACGCCGAGAACCTGTTTCATGCGTTCCCCTGCCGCTTTTTGCAGTCCCTCACTCATCAGGTTCATCCCGTATATGAATACGGCAAGCCCGCCCAGCAGGCCACTCAGCGTAGTCAGTATTTCTGTGTTCATACTGTCGTTCTCCTTTTGATTCTATCTATTTTATCATGTCCTGTTTTTAAGGATACGCTTGGTATGTAAAGTCCTCTATCGATTTTGTGTAAATTTCCGGTAAAATTAAAAATTGTGGTTTCTTCCTATTTTTCCATTGACGAACAGATGTTCTAGGTTTATACTTATAGACAAGAACATTTGTTCGTTTTATATCAGAGGAGGGACGGCATATGGAGCGGTGCATTTTACATGTGGACTGCAACTGCTTTTACGCTTCGGTCGAGATGCTGCATCGGCCGGAAACACGGGAGGTACCGATGGCGGTCGGCGGGAGTGAAGAGCGGCGGCATGGTATTATCCTCGCCAAAAACGATCTTGCAAAGAAATGCGGTATCTCCACCGCGGAACCACTCTGGTCCGCACGACAGAAATGTCCGGAGCTGCTGATCATTCCCCCCAACTTCCCACTTTATTTGGATTTTTCCCGTCGGGTGAAAAAAATCTTTTCCGATTATACCGATCAGGTGGAAAGCTTTGGTATTGACGAGGCATGGCTCGATGTGACCGGTTCCATCCAATTGTTTGGCAGCGGGGAACACATAGCGCACGAAATACGGCAGCGTGTCAAGCAGGAGCTTGGCATCACGGTCTCGGTCGGGGTCAGCTGGAACAAAGTATTCGCCAAACTCGGCTCGGATCTGAAGAAGCCGGACGCAGTCACGATGGTCACACCGGAAAACTACCAGGCGGTCGTCTGTCCCCTTCCGGTAAACGCCCTGCTGTATGTCGGCCGCTCCACAGAAAAGAAGCTGGGACAGCTTGGCATTCACACCATAGGACAGCTGGCACAGATGTCCTGTGAATTTCTGCGCGGAAAATTCGGTAAAACCGGGGAACTTTTGTGGTCCTATGCCAACGGCCTGGACACCTCTCCGGTCGCCCATCAGGACGAACGCGC
Organism: Eubacteriales bacterium; assembly: GCA_030539335.1. Lineage (GTDB taxonomy): Bacteria > Bacillota > Clostridia > Oscillospirales > Butyricicoccaceae > Butyricicoccus_A. The sequence goes on from JAUNSG010000008.1 coordinate 48,891, forward strand.
GCCGATCAAATCCATCGGCAACAGCACTACGACCATCCGAGACATCACCACCCCGGAGGAGGCCCGCCTGGTGTTTACCGTTCTGGCGGAAAGTGTGGGGACACGCCTGCGGGAACAAGGGCTTTTTTGCCGCACCATATCCATTTCCACCCGCACCGTCAAGCTCAGCCGCACGGAGCATCAATGCACGCTGTCACGCCCTTCGAACGAAACGCGAACGATCTTACAGACCGCACTGGCGCTGTTCACCCAGGGATATTCCTGGAATCATCCGCTTCGCTCCCTCGGCATCCAGCTCAGCGGCCTCACCGCTGCATCCGATCCCCTCCAGCTGGATCTGTTTACCGATCCAGCCGACCTTCTGCGCCAGTCACAGCTTGACCGCACGGTCGATCAGGTGCGGAAACGATTTGGGAAAGCCAGTGTCCTGCGCGCTTCCATCCTGCTTGATCCGGCATTGACCGGTTTTGATCCGAAGCATCAAATCCAAACAATCGGCTTTCATTAATTTTCTGAGGAGGACATTTTATGGCCAGAAAAGTATACGTCACGGTCAATGCCACCTTTGATCCAGAGGGCAGCATCCATCCACAATACGTCATTTGGGAAAACGGAACACGGTTTCCGATCGATCAGGTCTTTGATGTCCGTCCGGCCGCTTCCCTGCGCGCCGGCGGCGCCGGAATTCGCTATACCTGCGGCATCCGCGGTTCGGTCAGCTACCTGTTTCTGGAGGGCACCCGTTGGTTTGTGGAGGCGAAAAACACCGGATGATTTCCATTTCTTTGATTTACAGCAAAAAGAGCGCCCGTTTGTGCTGGACATTTTGTCTACGAAGCCTATTCTTTGCTTTTTCGCGTTGTCTCATACCTGTTTCTTTTCATAAGAAAAACCGTATGGCCTGCCATACGGTTTTTTCTCATATTCCATCTGTCATCAATGTGGCTTTGCTCCCTGCTCTGCCGCGGTGTACGACAATCTGCCGGTCAATCCGCTCCTGCAGTTCGGCAACATGCGAGATAATGCCAATCTGACGCCGGTCGCCGCTCAGCGCGGTCAGCACGCCCAGTACCTGCTCCAATGCATTGCTGTCGAGGGACCCAAAGCCCTCGTCAATAAAGACGGTTTCGACCGAAACGCCGCCGGCATAGCTCTGAATGACATCCGACAGGCCGAGCGCCAGGGACAGCGCACCGAGGAAGGATTCTCCGCCCGAAAGCGTTTTGACATCGCGCAGACGGCCGGTGTGGTGATCGAGGACATCGATGTCCAACCCCGCCTGTGCGCGCCGATCCTTAGACCGCAACCGTCGGCACAGCTCGTACCGTCCGCTTGTCATGACACGCATCCGGGCATTCGCCTTGTCCAGTACCTTCTCAAAATAGGCGGCTTGGACATATTTCTCAAACGAGATTCGCTCCTTCCCGCCGCCCAGCTCGCCGTTTGCCGTCCGGGACAGCTCACGCAAAGCGGCAACCTCATCGAGCTTTTTCTGTCGGAGCTTTTCTTTCTGCCGGAGCTGTTCCGCGATGCTTCGGTTGGCTTCGCGCGTGCTGCGAATCTGACCGAGTTGGTCCAGACAGGCGGATCGCTTCTCCTCCACCGCTTCACACTGCCTGTGCAGCTGTTCCAAATCGGTATACGTCAGCGATTTTGTCTCGCGCTCCTGCTCACGGCATTGCACCTCCAGCCGCGTGTATTCGCTCTGGTACCGCTCGGCCTGCGCTTTGCTCTCCTCGAGCGCTTCTTCCGTCATCCGGGCGGCGTCCCATTCCTGCTCGGACAAAAATCCCGCCTTGCTCCGGCGATGTTCCCATTGCTTTTGTGCCGCCTGCCAGGCCAGCCGGGATTCCTCCGTGCGCTGAAAATAAATCTCCTGTGTCGTCTTCTGGTTCTCATACCGCGACTGCAGGACGCGGTTAGCCTCCTCCGCCTGCTCCAATGCCGAGCGAATGCGGGTTCGCTCCCGCTCCAATTCCTCCAGACGCTGTTTTGCCTCCGTCCATGTCGCATAAGGCAACGATTTCTGCTGCATCCGGCATTCCAGCTCCGCCTGCTCATAGCGTTTCTCCGCCTGCTCGGTCTTCTGCTTCTGCTGATCCAGCTTTGTCTGGATGCTCTGTCGCTCCGTCTGCAGCGCCGTCATTGTCTCCTGCGCCCGCTGATACCTTTGGGAATCTGCCTGTGCCTGCTCTCTCTTCTGTTCTACGTTTTGTCGCTGTACTTTCTCTGTTTGCATGCGAAGCAGCAGTTCTTCCTCCGAAAGCACGACGCCGAACAGGGCATCAAACAGATTCTCTATCTGGGCTGCATCCTTTTCCAGCATGGTTTTCTTTTCCCGGCACCGAAGGGCCCAGTCGTTCATGCTCGTCCGGCTTTCCTCACGCTCACCCCGAAGCTGCTCCAATCGCTCTTCGGTGATGTCCTCTTGCTCCAGGGAAGCCGGTTTGGGATGATGCGTCGAACCACAGACCGGGCACGGTCTGCCTTCCTGCAGAGACTGCGCCAGAATCCCGGCCTGTGCCCGGCTCCATCGGCGCTCTGCGTCTCCACACTGTGCATCCATCTCCACAAACCTGCGCTCAGCCGACTGGAATTGCTCCTGTGCCCGATGCAGCAGGCTTTTTTGTTGGTCCAATGCCGACAGGCTGTTTCTCAATTGCCCGATTTGCGTCAGCCGATCCTCTTGCTTTTCCAGTTCCACTTGCAGACGCGCGGCATCGGCCTGCGCCCCCGCCGTTTGATTTAAAATTGTCTGAGTTTCTTCCTGTCGCTCTTCACAGGAAATACGCTGCTGATCGGCTTCGTGCAGCTGCTCGCGCTGCTTCTGGAACTCCAGCCGCAGCTGGATGCATTCCTTTTGCAGTGTCTCCAACTCACGATATTGCCCCTGCGCCGATCGCAGGGCGGCAAGCTCCGGATCGATCTGCTCCGCTGCCTGTGCGTCGCTCTCCCTGGCCTGCGCCGCAAGTCTCTGGTACTCCGGAAGCTGGTCTTCCAGCCTTTCCCGCTCGGCTTTCGCCTCTTCCCAGAGTTTCCGCATCTTCGCATAGTCCGCCGCCGCGCTCTCCTCCTGCTGCTTGCCACTTGCGATGCGCTCCGCCCGCTCCGCCTGTGCAATGCGATTCTTTCGTTCCTGCATCTCCTGCTTTTTTCCCAGCAGCGCAGTATACTCCTGTCGCGTCCGATGCAGGCGGTTTAATTTCTCATTGTTTTCCTCCGCCTGCTTTGCCAGCGTGTGCAAGTTCTTTGCCTGACGATCCAGCTCCAGTTCTGCCTTTTGCAGCTGCTTCTGCTCCGCCTCCTGCTGTTTCTCGAATGCAGAAAGTCCCGTCAGCAGCTCCGGAAGCGCAAAGACCGTTCCGCACAGTTCGCGCAATTCACTGTCCTCCGGCAGACGCAGGCTCTCCGCCTGCTGTCCCATCCTCGTTTCCAGTTCCCGCAGCGTGGCTTCCTCCGCATGAAGCTGATCTTTGAGTGCGCGCTCGATCTGCCGCAGCGGTTCGGTTTCAAATACACGGCGGATGATGTCCGCACGTGATTTGCTGTCCGCCGTCAGCAGACGCAGGAATTCGCCCTGCGCAATCATGGAAATCTGTTTAAACTGCGTTACATCGACACCGAGAATATCCTCAACCGCTGCCGTCACTTCCTTTGCTCCGGACGCCAAAACCGCTCCGTCCTCCAGCCGGCAAAGCGCGGCATCCGGTTTTTCCTCTACCTCGCCATCGCCGCGCTTCTTGGGACGCAGATAACGCGGATTTCTCCGCAGGGAATACACCGTTCCGCGATGCGAAAACGTCAAGGCTACGAAAGTCGGAGTGGCCGCCTCGGCAAAATCCGAACGGACGGAATCTTCCGCACGCATACTTCCGCTCACCTTGCCGAACAATGCGAAGCAAATGGCATCAAAAATCGTCGTCTTGCCTGCGCCCGTGTCGCCGGAAATTAAAAACAAGCCGTGGTCCCCCAAATCGGAAATCGACAGCGTCTGTTCCCCGGCGAACGGGCCAAAGGCGCTCATGGTCAGCTTAATCGGTTTCATCCAAACCGCCTCCTTCGCACACCGCCCGCAGCAGTTCCCCCTGTTGATCATTCATTGGTTTGCCATTTACCTGCTCGAAAAAGTCACAGAACTGTTCAAAAACAGACTTTTCCCGCACAGACTCGGCCTGTTTGGTCACCCCTTCCGCCTGTGTCCTCCGGTTGTCGAAATCCAGACGCATCAGGTTCGGATAGGCGTGCTGCAACTTGGCGAACACATCGACCAATTCATCGTCATCCGTCAGGGTGATGTGCAGATAATCCAGCGGGTCGCCGTTCTGTCTGGCCTCAGCGGACAAAACTTCGGCAAACTTTCCGCGCAGTTCCCGCATCTCGTGCAGCGGGACGAGCGGGAGCAGGGTGATCTCCAGCTCTCCCTTTTCTTTCAGCGTGACGAGTGGCACGGATTTCGGATACGGGGCCTCGGAAAAAGAATATTTCAGCGGGGATCCGGCGTAGCGTACCGTATCGCGCCCGATCCGCTGCGGACGATGGATATGCCCCAACGCGACATAATCAAAGCCATCGAACAGAGCGGCGTCCACGGTATCCAAACCACCGACCGGGACAATCTCCGACTCCGAACGCTCCGGCATACTTCCTCCCGCTGTGACAAACTGATGTGCCAGCAGCACATTTCGCTCACGGAAATCCACCGTCTGGGCGTGCAATACCGTTTGCACCGCGCACTGGCTGGTGCGTTCCGTCAATTCATAAAAGGCAGATGCCGTCGCCGGTTTGAGAAACGGCAGAAAATGAAAATGTACCGGGCCATACTCGTCCGAAAGCGTGATGCACGGCAGTGGATCGCGGAATGTCCCGACAATCCATACGCCGCTCTCCTGCATCAGCCTTCCACCAAAGTCCAGCCGTTCCGGCGAGTCGTGGTTTCCGGTAATCGCCAGCACCAAAATGCCGGATTGGTGCAGAGATGTAAGAAAGCTGTCGAATAAACCGACAGCTTCACATACAGGAATCGTTTTATCATAAATATCTCCGGCAATCAATACCGCATCCACCTGATTTTCCTTCGCCATGGCGCAGATCTGCCTCAATAGATGCGCCTGATCCTCCAGCATAGAAAATCCGTGAACCCGTTTGCCGATATGCAGATCGGCAAGATGCAGAAATTTCATTCGTCGTCCTCACATATCCTCGTCCAAAACCTGCACCGCTGCACCCAGCAGATGCGGTCCGACATAGCTGCCGAGTGTGCAGTCAATCTCACCGTAAAATTCTTCCACAAAGTCCGGTGCCGCACTGCGCAGAAGTTCTGCAACCTGCTGTCCTTCCTCCGGACAGCCGCCATGCGCCCACATGATATTATACCGCTTTCCCGGCTGGATGCACGCCGTCGCCATGGAAACCAGCTTCTTGATTGCCGCCGCACGTCCGCGCACCTTCGCAACGCTTTGCAGCTGTCCATTCTCCGCAAAGGCCAGAATCGGCTTGATGTTCAGCGCCGTACCCGCCATCGCGGTGATTTTGCCAATGCGGCCGCCCTTCTTCAGATATTCCAACGTGTCCACACTGAAAAATACCGTGGTATTGTCACGGATGCGTGGTGTCAGCTCCTTGATCTCTTCCCAGCTGCGGCCCTCTTTAATCAGACGGCAGAGCGTCAGGACAATGGCGGCTTCTCCCAGACTGCCGGTCAGGGAATCACACGCGAACACTTCCAGATCCTCTCGTTCCTCCGCCATCAGACGAAGCATTTGGAAGCTTCCGCTCAGGCCGCTGGAAAGCAAGATGGCAATCGCCTTGTTGTAGCCGGCATCGCGGACCTTGTCCATGACCGCCGTGAACTCCTCGCCGCTCGGCAGCGATGTCTTGGGCATTTCCTGCGGCAGACGGCGATATACCTCATCCGGCTGGATTGTTACGCCATCATAATAAATCCCATCTGAAAAATTTAATATAAACGGAATGACAAAAATCGGGTTATCCTCCAGCAGCTCCGGCCGGAGATCCGCACACGAGTCCGTAATAATCGCAATTTTCTCCTGCATGAAACGATTCCTCACTCTTCTTAACAATAAACACGTATTGATATTGTATCACAGTTTTTCCGTCTTGAATAGAAAACAATTCATTTTTCTACAGAAACCGCCCGAAGTGTTGAGTTTCCTGGGGAAAGGGAACAGGCTCTTCCCCAGAATACGGAAGCTCTCCGGATAGACGAAAGGCGGCGTGACCGCATGGTGTCGCGCCGCTTGTTTGATACTGTATTGGCTCACGTATTGTGGTCGGAAACATGGAACTGCTTGAGGTTGCCAATCTTACCGGCGCGCTTGTCCATCTCTTCCTCGACCTCAGCCAGCGTAACGCCTGCCTCATTCATCATGACCATCAGATGATACAGCAGATCGTTGATCTCACCGACGAGATTCTCATGATCGCCGTTCTTTGCAGCGATGATCGTCTCTGCGGTCTCTTCCCCGACCTTTTTCAAAATCTTATCCATGCCCTTCTCGAACAGATAGCAGGTGTAGGATTTCTCCATCGGCTGCTCCCGTCTCTGCTGAATGACATATTCCATGCTCTCAAATGCTGTTGACATTGCTCTATTCCTCGTTTCTTCTGTTTGTCTTATTTCTTCCAAACCGGCGGCTGGAAAAAGCAGGTGCGGTTCCCTGTATGGCACGTCGGTCCCTTCGGAATGCCGCGGTAAATCAGCGTATCATCATCACAATCGGTCAGGATCTCGCTGACAAAAATAAAGTTTCCGGAAGTCTCCCCTTTGTTCCAAAGCTTCTGACGGCTGCGGGAAAAGAACCAGGCCGTTCCGGTATCCATTGTGTTCTGAAGGGCCTGCTTGTTGGCATAGCCGAGCATCAGCACCTCATTGTTCCGCTCATCCTGACAGATGACCGGAATCAGCTCGGATTTTACAAAAAATTTGTCCAAATTCATCGTATGATTTCTCCTTATAACCGGACCGGAATTCCGCGGGAATGAACAAATTCCTTGACCTGCGGTACGGTCAATTCTCCATAATGGAACAGCGACGCTGCCAAAGCCGCATCCGCCCCTGTCTCCTCAAAGACCTCGGCAAAATGCTCCAGCGTGCCGCATCCGCCCGACGCGATGACCGGAATCCCAACCGCATCCGCAACCAGCTTGGTCAGCTTGTTGTCAAAGCCGGACTTCGTGCCGTCCCGATCCATTGAGGTCAGCAAAATCTCACCGGCGCCCAGTTCATAGGCTTCCTTCGCCCATGCGACGGCATCCAATCCCGTCGGCGTCCGGCCGCCCGCGACATAGACCTCAAAGCCGCTGGGGCACCGATCCAGGTCATCGCAATGCCGTGCATCAATCGCAACAACGACGCACTGGCTGCCAAACTTCTCCGCCGCCTCAGAAATAATATTCTTGTTTTTGACCGCCGCGGAGTTTACGGAAATCTTGTCTGCACCGGCACGAAGAAGCTCCTTGAAGTCCTCGCTCGTGCGAATGCCGCCGCCGACCGTCAGTGGGACGAACACCTGCTGTGCCGTACGGCGAACCACATCGACGATCGTGTGGCGGTCTTCATAGGTCGCCGTGATATCCAGAAAGACGATCTCATCTGCGCCCTGCTGGGAATAAAACGTTGCCAGCTCAACCGGATCACCGGCATCGCGGAGGTTGACAAAATTGACGCCCTTGACCACGCGGCCATCGTTGACATCCAAACATGGGATAATACGCTTTGCCAGCATCAGTCTTCCTCCTTTGCCACGGCAATCGCCTGGCGAACATCCAACTGGCCGGTATAAACCGCCTTGCCGGCAATCGCCTCATCGATCTTCATCGCACGCAGACGGGCCACATCCTCCAGCGTCGAAACGCCGCCAGATGCTACGATACCACAGGAAACCGCGTCGCGCAAGGCCTGCAGCTGGTCAAAATTCGGACCGGACAGCATGCCATCCTTGTCGATATCTGTAAAGATAATGGTCTTTACACCGTAGGATTCCATCAATTTTGCGAACGCAATATAGTCCATTCCGCTGTCTTTCAGCCATCCCTCGGTACGGACAGTGCCGGACAAAGCATCGATTCCAACGGCGATTTTATCGCCATACTTTTCGCACGCTTCCTTGACCAGCGGCGGATTCTTCACCGCCGCAGAGCCGATGATCACGCGCTTGACGCCCAATTCGAGCACGCGGGCGATGTCCTCCATAGTGCGGATTCCGCCGCCCAATTCTACCGACGCACCGGTTTCCTCAATGACACGGCGAACGACTGGATAGTTCGGATGCGTGCCGTCCTTGGCACCATCTAGGTCGACCATGTGGATCAATTCCGCACCAGCAGCCAAAAACTTTTTCGCGGTTTCCACCGCGTCCTCCGCAACCTTATGCGCGGTCGTGTAGTCGCCCTTGACCAGACGCACACACATCTGATCCTTTAAATCAATTGCAGGCAGAATTCTCATTCGTTACCTCCTACCATCTTGGCAAAATTGCGCAGGATCGTCATGCCGATCTCTCCGCTCTTTTCCGGGTGGAACTGACTTCCATACATCTGGCCTCGTCCGACCAGAGCCGGAACTTCATCGTGATAATCACAGGTTGCGATCAAATCACGGCGAAGTGCCGGACAGGCTTTGAAGGTATGTACAAAATAAACGTACGAGCCCTCCGGAACGCCCGCCATCAATGGGTCTTCCCGGTGATAATCCAGGCTGTTCCAGCCAATCTGCGGCAGCTTGAGGTCGGTGGCGATCTTTTCCACGCGGCCCGGCAGCAGGCCGAGTCCCTTGCAGACGCGAACCTCATCGCTCTCTTCAAACATCATCTGCATTCCAAGGCAGATACCCAGAAACGGCTTGCTCCTTGCCGCACGGACCAGGGAGTCGGTCAGCCCGGATTCCTCCAATGCCTGCATCGCATCCGGGAACGCGCCGACACCCGGAAGGATGATCCCGGACGCATTGTCCATCAGCTCGGTCGAGGTGACAACCTTATTCTCCAGCCCCAGAAAGTCCAGTGCTTTGGAGACACTCATCAAATTGCCCGCGCCGTAATCCACAATACCTATGTAACCCATTTATGCCCCCTCCTTGAGGATGTTCTCCAGCTCCTCAATCAGCACACTGTTTTCCATGTCATCCCCAGTGGTGATGCGCAGCATGTTATACTTTGCAAAGCAGCGGACACAGATGCTGCGCTCCTTGAGTGCCTCAAACAGCTCGGTGCATTTTTCTGTGCGAAGAACGACAAAATTCGTGTGCGTCGGCTGAACATAGAACACACCATACGTTTCTTCCAGCTCGCGCATAGCCTCCTCCAGCTCATTTTTGCGCTCAATGATCTCTGCCGTCTGCTGCTTCGCCCACGAGGTATCCTCCAGTATGCAGATCGCTGCCATCTGAGAGAGCGAATTGACATTGTACGGCGAACGTGTCTTGTTGAGCTGATCAATCAGCAGCTTATCGCCGATGGCAAAGCCCATGCGCAGCGCCGCACAGCCATACGCCTTGGACAGTGTCTTGAGTACCAGGACATTTTCAAACATACAGGAGACATCCAGGATACTCTGATCCCAGAAGTCCATATATGCTTCATCCACAACGACCAGCGTGTCCTCCAGCGCGTTGCAGATCTTCAAAACCTCTGCATGGGTATATCCCTTTCCGCACGGATTGCACGGATTGGAGAAGATCAGAACAGCCGGCTTTTCTTCCTGGGCACGTTCGATCAGTGTCGCATAATCCAGTTCAAATTCCTTGTCCTTCTGTGCACTGACGACCTCCAGCTCCGCCACCTCTGCGTAAAACTGGTACATGGAGAAGTCTGGCAGAGCTACCATGACCTTTCCGCCGCGCGGGACAAAGGTGTTCACAATGAGCGACAGCAGTTCATCCGAACCGTTGCCAACCATGATGTTCTGTGCCGCTACACCATATTCCCGTCCCGCCAGCATGCGGACAGCGCTGACGCTCGGGTCCGGATAGCGGTTAAAATCCACCGACATAATGCCCGTCGAAATTTCATCCTTCAATTCCAATGGAAGCTCAAAAAAGCTCTCGTTGGCATCCAGTTTGATGCGGTAGACATCCTCACTCGGATCATACGGCGTCATGCTCGACAGCTTTTCCGGTAATGTAATCATAATGAATCGGTCCCTTTCTCCCCATTCAGTCTGCCGATAAACCAGCTTCGAGCTGGCTGGTCAGCGTCTGAATCTTCTGCTTCTTCATCTTCATGCTCGCAAGATTGACGATCACGCGTGCGCTGATCGGCGCTACGGTCTCAAAAACCTCCAGGCCGTTCTCCTTCAATGTGGTTCCCGTCTCTACAATGTCCACGATAGCATCCGCCAGACCAAGCAGCGGAGCCAGCTCTACACTGCCCTCAATCTTGATGATATCCACATCCATATTCTTATCGGCGAAGAATTTTCTCGTCACCTCCGGATATTTGGATGCAATGGTACGTGTGTGATAGCCTTCATAAAAATCGTCGCCGACTTTGCCGCACAGGCAGAACCGGCAGGCACCGAAGCCGAGATCCAGCGTCTCATAGAACGAGCCGCCCTTCTCCATGATCGTGTCCTTTCCGACAACACCCATGTCGCACACACCGTGCTCGACATACGTGATGACGTCGGCAGCCTTTGCCAGAACCAACTCCACACCGGAATCCGGCAAGGTGAAGATCAGCTTGCGCGAGCCGGTGCGCAGTTCACTGACATCGTAGCCGGATTTCTCCAGCAGGGTCAGCGTTTTCTTTTCCAGTCTGCCCTTGGTCAGGGCAATGCGAATTGTATTTTCCGGAGTCATGCCTGTACCTCCATTTTTTTCATTGTGCCTTCCGCAAAGCAAACAAGGGTCGAAATGCCCTTTTTCTTCGCCACTTCCTCTGCATCCTCCCGTGTATCACACGGAGCCAGCTCCGCACACTTTTCACTGTCATGGATGTAGGTCAGCGCCTTGCGCAGGCTGGCGGCATCCGTAAACACCAGTTCGGTTACCGTGGTCTCACTTTTCAGCTCCACCGAACCGGACAGCTCATCCAGATCAATCGCAAAGCCGGTTGCCGGAATATCCTTGCCGAACTTGGCGCACAGGTGATCGTAACGGCCACCCTGCAGCACGGTCGAACCGGAACCGCCCACGTAGCCGCAGAACATCATCCCGGTATAGTAATCCATGCCATGTACCAAACCGAGGTCGATCATGACATTATCGGCGAAGCCCGCCGCCGCGATCGCACTCATCAGACGCTCGAGATAATCGATCGCCTTGCGCGCCTTTTCGTTCGAGGTCAGCTTTCTCGCCTCCTCCAGCACCTCGGCGCCGCCAAACAGCGTCGGCATCGCCAAAAGCGCATGATACGCTTCCTGATCGCGGAACGGTTCCAGGGCATCGCGCAGCGCCGCATAGGTCTTATTCTCAATCAGGCGGCGAATGTTCTCCGCCTCCTCGCGGTCGATATCCAGCGAACGGATCAGAGCACGGTAGATACCGGCATGGCCCAGCTCGATGCGGAAGGTGCCGCTGTCCACCGAATCCAATGCCTCAAAGGCGGTCGTCAGGATATCCAGATCCGCCATCATGCCCGAAGCACCCATCAGCTCGACGCCGGCCTGCATGACCTCCGTCGAGTGTCCACGGTGGAACGAGCTGGCGCGATGTACCTTCTGCATATAATACAGGCGCAGCGGAAGGGCGTCCTGATCCAGCTTTGTCGCCACAATGCGGGCGATCGGGATCGTGTTATCCGGGCGCATGACCAGCAGGCGTCCATTGCGGTCGGTGATCTTGAACATGCGTTCCAGGCCGATCGGTGAATTTGCCTGCGTAAAGACATCGTAATACTCTACGGATGGTGTGATGACCTCATCAAATCCACGCTCTTCCAACAGGGCGCGGATGCGTCTCTCATTCTGGCGGAACAGGCGTGTCGCGCCGAACAGACGGTCACGTGTTCCCTCCGGGGTGGAGATGGCATATCGATTCATGATTGTTTCCCTCTAATCTATCGCTTTGAATTTTAATGTTCTGTTTTCGCCTGCTGCCCAGGGCAGAACAGGCTTTGATATTTCATCGCTTTAGCGCGTTAACATAATAGCATTTGTGCAAAATAAAGTCAATGATTTCTTCGATTTTTTTGAAAATTCAGAAAATTTTTGCGGATTTCCGATCAAATCCTGATTTTTCTCTCTGTGTTTTGTAACAAAATGACGAAAAAAATCAGAACAAGCTGACCTGTGTGCTTTTCGCCAGGCCATCCAATGCGCCAATCTGCGCGAGCAAATCGACCACGCTCTGCGACACACGCGGGCAACGGATGACGATATCCTCCTGCGAGAGGAACTCGCCGCCCTTTTCGCGCTCCTCGACCAGCGACAGTGCAGCCTGTTCGCCGACACCCGGCAGGCTGGTAAACGGTGGAATCAGCTGATCCCCTTCCACCAGAAACGTTGTGGCGTCCGATTTGTACACATTCATCGGCGCAAATGTGAACCCGCGGTGATAAAATTCATGGACGACCTCCAATGTCGTCATCATGTCCTTTTCCGCCGCAGAGATTGTCTTGTCGCGTTCCTTTTGCTTGAGCTCATCGATCTTGTCCAGGCAGACACGGTCGCCCAGCACCATGCAGGAGGCATCAAAGCCCTTGGCGCGGATGGAAAAATACGCGCTGTAAAACGCCAGCGGACGATGCACCTTGAACCAGGCGATGCGCATTGCCATCATGACATAGGCAACCGCATGTGCCTTCGGGAACATGTATTTGATCTTCTTACAGGAGTCAATGTACCAATCCGGCACCGACTGCGCCTTCATCGCCTCTTCCCATTCCGGCTTGAGGCCCTTGCCCTTTCGTACCGCCTCCATGATGGTGAAGGAGAGCTTTGGCTCGACGCCCTTGGTCATCAGATAGTTCATGATATCGTCACGGCAGCAGATACAGTCGTTCAGCGTCAGGCCGCTCTCGACCAGAACCTGTGCATTCCCCAGCCATACATCCGTGCCGTGCGACAGGCCGGAAATACTGACCAGTTCACCAAAGGTCTTCGGCCTGGTATCGCGTACCATGCCGCGCACGAATTTCGTACCAAATTCCGGTACGGCAATGCAGCCCAGATCGCCCAAAATCTTGTCCGGCTCCTCACTGGTGTAGTGGAGCGCCTTGCAGGACGTGAACAGGCTCATGACATCCGGATCATTCAGGGGGATTTGCTGTGCATCCACCCCGGTCATTTCTTCCAGATGCTTGATGATCGTCGGATCATCGTGTCCCAGCTCGTCCAGCTTGAGCAGGTTTTCATCGATCGAATGGTACTCGAAATGGGTCGTGATAATGTCAGAGGTCGGGTCATCCGCCGGATGCTGTACCGGACAGAAATCATAAATCTCGACCTCCTGCGGGACGACAACCATGCCGCCCGGATGCTGTCCGGTCGTGCGCTTGATGCCGGTGCACCCCGCCGTCAGACGGTTTTCCTCCGCACGTCCGACCTCCATCTCGCGCTCATCCATGTATTTTTTGACATAGCCATACGCCGTCTTTTCGGCAACCGTACCAATCGTCCCGGCGCGGAATACGTGGTCATGGCCAAACAGTTCTCCGGTATACCAGTGAATCTTCGGCTGATACTCACCGGAGAAATTCAGGTCGATATCCGGCACCTTGTCGCCGTTGAAACCGAGGAAGGTCTCGAACGGAATCGCAAAGCCCTCCCGCCGCAGTTCAGTACCACAGTGCGGGCATTTCTTTGGCTCCATATCAACACCGCAGCTGATACCCTCCTTGTCGTGCCATTCGATGTACTTACAGTTCGGGCAGAGATAGTGCGGGTCAAGGGAATTCACCTCGGTGATATCCGACATAAACGCGACGAGAGAGGAGCCGACCGAGCCGCGGGAACCGACCAGATAGCCATCCTCCAGCGACTTTGCCACCAGCTTCTGTGCGATCATATACATCACATCGTAACCGTTTCCGATGATTGAGCCAAGCTCACGCTCCAGCCGCTTGAGGACCTTTTCCGGCAATGGGTCGCCATACATGCGCTTCGCCTTCTCATAGCACATGTCCTCCAGCTCCTTGGCCGAGCCTTCAATTTTCGGCGGATAGTTCTCGCGCGGCACCGGCCGCAGCGTATCACACAGATCGGCGATCTTGTTGGTGTTGGTGACGACAACCTCAAAGGCCCGGTCCTCCCCCAGATAGGAAAATTCCTCCAGCATCTCATCCGTCGTCTTGAGATACAGCGGCGCCTGATTGTCCGCATCGGTGAACCCCATACCAGCCATCAGGATACGCCGGAACGCCTCGTCCTCCGGCTCAAGGAAGTGGACATCGCCGGTTGCCACACAGGGCTTGCCCAGCTCATCCGCCAGCGCGAGAATGCGCCGGTTGAAGTTGCGAAGATCCTCTTCATCCTTCGCAATGCCCTTTGCCAGCATGAAGGCATTGTTGCCGATCGGCTGAATTTCCAAATAGTCATAGAACGAAGCGATTTTTACCAGTTCGTCGTGATCGGCTCCGGAAACCATTGCCGAGAACAGCTCTCCCGCCTCACAGGCCGAGCCAAAAATCAGCCCTTCCCGGTGGCGGATCAATTCACTGCGCGGCATGATCGGCTTTTTGTTGTAATATTTCAAGTGGGAATACGAAATCAGTTTATACAGATTTTTGAGTCCCGTCTGATTTTTCGCCAGAATAATGAAATGATAGCGCCGAAGATGCTTCAGGCTCCCCGTCTTCGCCTTGAGTCCGGCGAGCACCGGATTGATGTCTGAAATTCGTCTCGCGTTGTGCTCGTCGTTCAGCTTGTCCAGCAGCTTGATAAAGATGCGCCCGAGCACCGCTGCATCCTCGCTGGCGCGGTGATGCTCAAACGGACCGACCTTGAGCGCTTTCGCCAATATATTCAGCTTGACCTTCGCCATGTCCGGGAACAGGATGCGCGACATCTCCACAGTATCAATCGAGGTAAACTCCCGCTGGATGCCCAGCGTATCGCAGCCCTTCCGGAGGAAGGCCATATCAAATCCCGCATTGTGCGCCACAAGCGGCAGATCTCCGGCAAATTCCAAAAACGCCGGCAGCGCTTCCGCCAGCTCGGGGGCATCCCGCACGGTGTCATCCGAAATGCCGGTCAGCTCCGTAATGTTCGCCGGAATCGGTTTATGCGGATTGACGTAGGTTTGGAACTCCCCGACAACCTCGCCATCGCGCACCTTGACCGCGGCAATCTCCGTGATTTCCTCGCTGTCTGGCCGCAGACCGGTCGTCTCTGTATCGAAGCAGACGAACGTCTCATTGAGCGGGGCATCGTAATTGCCGCGCACGACTGAGACTACCTCGCTGTCGTTGACGTAATAGGCCTCCACGCCGTACAGTACCTTGAGGTCGATCTTATTTCGTTCAATCGCGTGCATCGCATCCGGAAATGCCTGCGCACATCCATGATCTGTGACCGCAATCGCGGTGTGTCCCCAGAGCTTCGCACGCGCCATCAGCTCCTTCATCGGCGTGATGCCGTCCATCGTGGACATATTGGTATGCATGTGCAGCTCGACGCGCTTCTGCTCGCTGTGATCCATGCGCACTTTCTTTGCGCTCTGGACAATGCCCGTCGGCTCCATCACCGTCTCTTTCATATAATTGTCATAGCTGATCTTTCCCTGAATGGTCAGATACATGCCGTTTTTAATCAGGTCGATCAGCTCACCGGCTTTGTCCGCCGCAACAAATTTACTGATGCGCATTGAGCTGGTCAGATCGGTGACATCAAAGCCGATCTTGACCCATTCCTTGCCGGTGTTCTTGCTCTTGATTTCCTTGTGGTCGATGCAGAATACCTCGCCGCGAATCGTCGCGCTGTCCACCGAACGCATCGCATCCTTGATCGGTACAACCGGCTCGTCAAACAGGCGTCCATACAGAACCGATTCGTCCTTCTTGACCGAAAAGGTTTTGCGCGCGGGACGACGATTCTCTCCCTTTGCAGCAGATGGCTTCGCCGGCTGTTTCTCCCGCTGCTCAGCGGCCTTCTTCGCCACACGGCGCAGACGCTCCTCGCGTTCTCGGACACTGCTCTCGGCGAGCTGGCGCGCTTTCTCCTCCGAGGTATCCTTTAATTCCACCGCACATGGAATGCCGGTTTCCGAACGGATCAGCTCCGGAAGCTGCCGAAACGATAGCGACAGATATTCTGTCCCCGTGTCCAGCAGGGAGACCTGAAGCCCCTTATCGGTCTGCTTCCACTGGCTGTCCGCCAGATAGCCCTGGGCAGAAGGGGAACGCAGCACCAGATATTCTTTCAAATTTTCGATGTATTCCTCGGTCAGGCAATCCATCTGATAGCGCGGCAAAAGGCTGACGCGCGATACCTGATACGCCTCAGCAATTCCCTGTTCCATCTCATAGAGTGCTTTGCGCGGGACGATTTGGTCAAATCGGACCTTGCACAGCACCGCTTTGCGGTCATGGCTGACCGCAAGAGAGCATACCTCTCCCGATTCGAGGTATGCCCGATGCGACTCATTTTGATATTGGTTAAACAGCTCCTGTAAGAGATTCAAGCCGAATTACTCCTTTATCATTGCGTCAATTTCCTTCATCAATTCGTCAACCAGCTTGTCCTGCGGTACCTTGCGCAGGATCTCGCCATGGCGGAAAATCAAGCCCTCTCCGTTGCCGCCCGCAATGCCGATATCCGCCTCACGCGCTTCGCCCGGACCGTTTACCACACAACCCATCACGGCGACCTTGAGCTTGTTGGAAATACCCGCCACACGCTTCTCGACCTCGTTCGCGATATCAATCAGATCGATCTTCGTGCGCCCGCAGGTCGGACAGCTTACGATGTTCACACCGGAATCATTCAATCCAACTGCCTTCAAAATCGCATAGCCTGCATGGACTTCCTCGACCGGATCGGCCGTCAGGGAGACGCGGATGGTATCCCCGATGCCGAGCGCCAACAGGCCGCCAATTCCAGCCGCCGACTTAATGGTTCCCATATATTCTGTTCCTGCTTCGGTCACGCCGAGATGCAGCGGATATGCCGTGCGCTCATGCATGAGCTGATATGCCCGCATGGTATTCGGCACGCTGGACGATTTGAGCGAAATGCAAATGTCGTCAAAATCATAGCGGTTGAGCAGAGAGACATGATACAGTGCGCTCTCCACCATCGCCTCCGGCGTCGGCGAGCCGTATTTCGCCAGAATCTCCTTCTCGATCGAACCGGAATTGACACCGATGCGGATCGGAATGTTCTTCCTGCGGCACAGGTCGGCAACCGCTTTGACGCGGTCATCCGAACCGATATTCCCCGGGTTGATGCGGATTGCACCCACGCCTGCTTCCGCCGCCGCCAGTGCAAGCCGATAGTCAAAATGAATATCGGCAACCACCGGAATCGGTGACTCCTGACAGATGGTTTCCATCGTTTTTGCCGCTTCCATATTCGGAACGGTACAGCGGATGATGCGGCATCCGGCATCCGCCAGACGCCGAATCTGCGCCAGTGTCTGTTCCGCGTTACACGGGTCGGTATTGGTCATCGACTGGACAACAATCGGTGCACCGCCGCCAATCGGTACATTGCCGACCATGATCTGTTTTGTACCCATTTCTGTTCTCCTATCCTGCCACCAAGCGAAGAATATCCTGCCAGGTGATGTATACCATCAGCACCATCAACAGAGCCATGCCGGCTCCATGAATGTATGCTTCATATTTCCGGCTGACCGGCCGGCGCAAAATCAATTCGATCAGCACGAACAGCAGCCGTCCGCCATCCAACGCCGGAAGCGGGAGCAGATTCATCACGCCGAGGTTGATCGAGATAAACGCTACCATCATAAAGAATGACACCAGGCTGCTCCGTGCGGTCTGCACCAGCACATCGGTGACACCGACCGGGCCGGACAAATCCTTGACCCCAACATGGCCGGTAACCAGTTCACGCAGGCTCACCCAGACGACACGCGCATAATTATACGACGTATAGACTGCCTGCTGCAGCCGCTCGCCTATGGTCAGATCCTTGACGGTAAAGTTCAGGCCGTATCGCATCACGCCCTCTTCATCCGCCTCAAAATGCTGCAGCGGGATACGGACATTCTCCTGCTGGAGCTTCTGTCCGTCGCGCAGCACGACAACATCATACGTGTCATCCGTGCTCAGATTCAGTGTCAGTGTCACGTCACTGGTCTGATAGACACGATAGCCGTCTATGCTGAGAATACGGTCACCGGGCAGCAATCCCTCCGCACTCTCCGATGCAAAGCCCGGCTCCAGCGACGCCAGAACCGGAATCACCGCCTGTTTCGTCGGGAGCGACAGAAGCAACACGAGCAGAAAACCGACGACAAAATTCATCGCTGCGCCCGCCACCAGAATCAACATACGGCGCCACGGGGACGCCTTGGTAAAGCAGTGGGGATCGCTTGTCTCCTCGTCCTCCCCTTCCATCACGCAGGCGCCGCCAAACGGAAAAATACAGAGTTTAAACTCCGTCTCCCCCATGGGATGATGAAAAATCGCCGGGCCCATACCGATCCAGAATTCGTTGACCCGAACGCCGGACACACGAGCCGCGACAAAATGTCCCAGCTCGTGTGCAGTGATCAAAAAACCAAAGGCCAGAATGGCCAGAACAATGGTAACAACAGTCAAAGAAACACCTACTTCACACAATCGAGTACCATGCGGCGTGCCACGCGGTCACTCTCCAATACATCGTTTACCGTTATCTCTGAAATGTAGTTTACCCCTTCTACTGCTTTGCCAACCAATTCTGCGATCTCAGTGAACGCAATTTTATCCTTCAGGAACAGATCCACGGCCGCCTCATTGGCTCCGTTGAGCACAGCTCCCAAATTGCCGCGCGCCTTGGCCGCCCGGCGTGCCAGATTCAGCGCCGGAAAGGCGTCGGTATCCGGTGCAAAGAACGTCAGTCGGCTGAGTGTCGGCAGATCCAGCGCCGGCACCTTACACGGAACACGCTTCGGATAGGTCAGCGCATACTGAATCGGCAGACGCATATCCGGATTGCCCAACTGCGCAATGACCGAGCCGTCGTCATATTCCACCGCCGAATGCACGATGCTTTCCCGGTGGACGACAATGTCGATCGCCTCCGGCTCCACATCATACAGCCACATGGCCTCGATCAGCTCCAGTCCTTTGTTCATCATCGTCGCCGAATCAATAGTGATTTTCGCTCCCATGCTCCAGTTTGGATGCTTGAGCGCCTGTTCCTTTTTCATCTTCCGCATTTCTTCCCTGGTTTTCCCAAAGAACGGACCGCCCGATGCCGTCAGCAAGATGCGACGGATCGCATTGTCCGCCCTTCCCTGCAAACACTGGAAAATTGCCGAGTGTTCGGAATCCACCGGAAGAATCGCAACGCCCTTCTCACGCGCGCGGCGCATGACAATCTGTCCGGCACAGACTAGGGTCTCCTTGTTTGCCAGCGCAATGTCCTTCCCCGCATCGATCGCCGCTAACGTCGGCAGCAAACCGACCATACCGACAACCGCCGTCACAACGATATCCGCCTGCGGAAGCGTTGCCGCCGCAATCAGTCCGTCCATACCGGAGACGACGCGAATATCCGTATCGGCCAGCTTGATGCGAAGCTCTGCGGCCTTTTCCTCGTCATAGACACCGACCAACTGCGGATGGAGCTGCCGTGCCTGCTTTTCTGCCATTTCAATGTTTGTGTTGACCGTAATGGCACAGACCTCTGCCTCGATACAATCAAGAATGTCGATGGTCTGTGTGCCGATAGAACCGGTCGAGCCCAAAATTACCAGTTTCTTCATCCTATTTATCCCATCATCATAAATGCATAAATTAGAAGCTCAATCGCCGGAGCGACAAAAATAACGCTGTCGAAACGGTCGAGAACGCCGCCATGCCCCGGGAATATTTTCCCATAGTCCTTGATTCCGCTGCCGCGTTTGACAACCGAAAACGACAGGTCGCCAATCTGACCGAGAATCGAGCCAAAAAATCCGAGCACCGTATACTGGAGCAGGATGGTGGACAGCGAGTAACCACAGACAAAATGGATGACGACCGCATAGATCATCGACAGGACAACCGCGCCGATGACGCCGCCGACCGAGCCCTCCACCGTTTTCTTGGGAGAAACGACCGGCGCCAGCTTATGCTTGCCAAATGCCATGCCTGCGAACAGAGCGCAGGTATCCGACCCCCAAGCCGCCAGCAACGGTAGCAGGATGTATACGCTTCCGCTCTCCAGATTCAAAATGCGAATCAGTGACATGAGCAGATACGGCAGGACGATCCCCCCGACAAAGGCAGCGGCAATGTCCGAAAAGCCGTATTTTTTGTGTGTTCGGAGCAGGAAAACAAACAAAACAACCAATGCAGCAAAAACGGTCACACGAATCCAGAATCCCGTATTCGGCAGCAGCGAGGACGATACGACAGCCATCACCGCCGCCAAAATCATCGCCAGAAGCTGCATCGGTCCGCTGCCCTTTCCGGCGACAGCCGCAGTGAATTCCTGCGCCGCACAGATGGAAAGCAGCACCATCGCCACCGTCGCAACAATCGGCGGAAATACATACAGCGCGAGGAGGACAAACGCAGCTCCTGCGACGCCGAAGATAACACGTGTTTTCATTTCTGTCACACACCTCCAAAACGTCTCTGTCTCTGATGGAAGGAAGCAATCGCCTCGTCCAGATCCTCCGGTTTAAAATCCGGCCACAGGACATCCGTAAAATAATATTCCGCATAGGCCGACTGCCATAACAGGAAATTGGAAATGCGGATTTCACCGCTTGGACGGATGATCAGGTCCGGGTCCGGCATGTCAGCCGTATACAGATGGTTAGTGATCGTATCCTCGGTGATGTCCTCCGGCTCCAGCTCACCGGCCTTTACCTTGCGGGCGATGTCGCGCACTGCGTTCTTGATCTCATCCCGGCCGCCGTAGTTGATGCACAGCGTTGCATACGCCGGATCCTCCAGCTTTGCTGCAACGGTATCACAGTCACGGATCAGCTCCCGAATATCCTCCGGCAAAACATGCAAATCGCCAATGACACGGACAGCAACATTGTTCTTCGCCATATCCTCAATGGCTTCCTTCAGATATTTGCGGAACAAATTCATCAGCGCATCCACTTCATCCTGCGGACGCTTCCAATTCTCTGTAGAAAATGCATACACGGTAAAATACTTTACACCGATATCCTTGCTGTAGGTCGCGATCCGCCGAAAGGTCTCTGCACCGGTCGCATGGCCTGCCTTGCGCGGCATACCGCGTTTCTTTGCCCAACGCCCATTTCCGTCCATAATAACGGCAATGTGCTGCGGCACCTGCTGTATTGTCTTTTCTTCATCCTTGCCAAATAGCCCAAACAATGCCACGATTGGTTCCCCTGCCTTTCCGGCAGCGATTGCCTTTTCCATCCATAACACTGGAAACCGCTGCCCTACAAAGCATTCCGCTTTGTTTCAATAATGCAAGATATGGGCGACTGTTGCAGCCGCCCATTCTTTTTTCTCTTTAAAGCTCTTTCAGCTCCTTGGACTTCTTTGCCGTCATCTCATCAATCTTCTTGACATATTTGTCGGTCATCTTCTGCATGTCCTTCTCTGCATCCGCAATTTCATCCTCGCTGACTTCGGACTTTTTCTTCGCTGCCTTGAGCTTATCCATCGCATCGCGGCGAATATTGCGGACAGCAACCTTGCTGTTCTCGCCTTCTTTGGAAACCTGCTTGATGAGGTCCTTTCTGCGCTCCTCCGTGAGCGGCGGGAAGACCAGACGGATCAGCTTTCCGTCATTCTGCGGATTGATTCCGAGATCGGATGTCTGGATTGCCTTATTGATCGCACTCAGCAGAGAACCGTCCCACGGCTGAATGGTCAGTGTGCGCGGATCCGGAGAGGCAATTGCCGCTACCTGATTGAGCGGAGTCGGCGCACCGTAATAGTCAACCTTGATCTTATTGAGCACGCCTGCGTTGGCGCGGCCTGCACGAATGCCGCCGAGGGTGTCCTGCAACACATCCAGCGTCTTCTGCATTTTCACTTCATATTTTGCGTTATCCATAAATAATTCTCCTTCCTTTTGAGAAAAATCAGTCGTTTGTTGTTACCAGCGTGCCGACATCCTCGCCAAGGACCGCACGATAAATATTTTCCGGATCACGCAGCGCAAATACCAGAACCGGGATGCTGTTGTCCATCGACAGGCTGGTTGCCGTCGTATCCATAACACCCAGGCGCTGACGGATCACCTCCATATACGTCAGCTCATCATAGCGCTTTGCCTCCGGATTCTTTGCCGGATCGGAATCGTATACACCATCAATGTTCTTTGCCAGCAGGATGATATCGGCATTGATCTCCGCAGCGCGCAGAGCAGCTGCCGTATCCGTCGAAAAATACGGATTTCCCGTGCCACAGCCGAAAATAACCACGCGGCCCTTTTCCAGATGGCGGGTTGCCTTATTGCGGATATACGGTTCTGCGATCTGACGCATCTCGATTGCCGTCTGTACGCGCACATCGACACCGCGCTGCTCCAGCGCATCCGCCAGTGCGAGCGAATTGATCGTCGTGGCCAGCATACCCATATGATCTGCGCGGGTGCGTTCCATCTTTCCGCCGCCGTCCTTGACGCCGCGCCAGAAATTGCCGCCGCCGACAACAACGCTTACCTGTGTACCGATATCCACACATTTTTTAAGTACATCACAAACCGGACCGATTACATCAAAATTCAGTCCAAACTTGTTATCACCAGCCAACGCCTCTCCGCTGATTTTCACGAGAACTCGCTTATACTTAGGTGTTTCCATACCAACTATTCCTCCGCATTTTGTGATTCGAGCAAATAACAGAAATCACGTTTCATGATGCTTCTATTTTACATGATTGCAGTGAATATTGCAAATCCATTCTGTGTTTTTTCTGCAGGTTTCCCATATCCACCAAAATATTTCTGTGTTTTGCCAATATTTTGGCATTTCGCCCGCCGGGTTCCTCATGCAAAAATCTGCTGGAAACTCCGATAAGGGAAAATATCCGCTTCTTCTCCCGTTGTGCTGTTGCAGATCAAGATCCCATGTGCATCCGCAAACTGCTTTGCGACCCGATAGGCCGCCGCAATTCTTTCGTCCTGCGCATGGCAGCAGCGGCATCCGACCAGATAGATTTCCCGAAATCCCATCGTCACCGCAATCTGAAGCATGGAATAGACAACAGTATAACCATCATAGACCACTTCGGCTGCATTCCCGCTGAATTTTGTATGGTATTCCCGATACCGGTTGCAGTAGTACTTATAGACACCCAGATAGGGGAACTGGATAAACCGCTCCGGAAGCGCAGCCTGCCCAGCCAAATTGTCTCCGACAAAAACCGTACCGCTGTAATCCGAGCAAAGCCTCTGCTCCAGCTCCCGATACTCCCGCGGATTTTGCGTCGTAAGATAGGTCGGCTGCCAGTTCTCCTGCAGGCTGGATGCGGTTCCAAACGTAATCTCATCGTCCAGCAAACGGCGTTCGGAAGCGGTCAAAGCGGTGCTGTCTGCGACAACAAAGCACCGCTTTCCTTTCTGCGTGTCTTTCAGAGCGTGTATGCGTTCCAATTCCGATGGAATCTGACCCTTTTTCCGCTCCTCTATTTTTTTCATTTCGTCGCGGTAGTGCGGATATTGTATCAACCTCTGATACTGATACCAAAGGCCGCCAACTATTTTATTTCCACTGATTTTTTCCTTGCGTCCCATTTGATCCTCTCCTATTATTAGAATGCCTCTCACCCAAGGGCAAAGTAGAGGCAGACAAGAATTCCCAACGCAATCCGGTAATATCCAAATACCTTGAAATCGTGTTTTTTGATATAACCCATCAGGAATTTAATGATGAGCATGGACGAAACAAAGGCCGTCACCATGCCGATCAGCAATATGGCAAGCTCATACGACGTGAAGGAAAGTCCAAATTGAAGCATCTTCAGCAGGCTTGCTCCAAACATGACCGGAATCGCCAGAAAAAACGTGAATTCCGCCGCAACGGTTCTGGACACGCCGAGCAGCAAAGCGCCGACAATGGTAGCGCCCGAACGGGACGTACCGGGAAAAATCGCTGCGATCAACTGAAATATCCCAATGAGAAAAACCGTCCGATAGGATAATCCTTCCAGAGAATTTATTTTTGCGGCACAGCCTTTGTGCCGGTTCTCCACAACCAAAAACGCAACGCCAAACACAATCAGCGCCAGAGCTACCGTCTGGTAATTGTAGAACAATTCCTCAAATGTTTCATTAAACAAGATCCCAATGATTCCCGCCGGGAGACACGCGACCAGAATTTTACACCAAAGCAGGATAATATCTTTTTTTACATACTGCATCATCCCACGGTTGGAGAATACATTGTCCGATGCTGTCCTGCCAAATGGAAAAATATCGCTCCAGAACAGAACCACAACCGCCAGGATCGCTCCCAACTGTATGACAACCTCAAACATACTGTAGAAATCCCTGCTGACATCGAGCTGTACCAGTTCGTTCAGCAAAATCATATGCCCCGTGCTGCTGATCGGCAGCCATTCGGTAATGCCCTCCACAATTCCAAACAGGAAGGCTTTCAGCAATTCGATCATTTCCAACCACTCCTTATACCCAATCCACAATTCCGGCAAGTACATAGCGTATCGTTTCTTCTGTCTATCTTTACGCCGGTTTTGGTTCCATCATTCGTTTCTATCGTCTTATTATAACATCCAGTCCCCGAAACGACAAACCCTATTCTGCCTTCTTCGATCGGATGTTCTTTTATCCAAGTGCCACATCCAGTGCAAGCATGACGGTAAAGCCCAGAGCAAAAAACAGCGTTCCGAGATTGGAGTGCCGACCCTGCGACATCTCGGGGATCAGCTCCTCCACCACCACATAGATCATAGCGCCTGCCGCAAAGCTCAAAAAATACGGCAGCGCCGGGATCAAAATACCGGCTGCCCAAATCGTAAGGATCGCAGCCAGCGGTTCCACCGCTCCGGACAACGCTCCCCAAAGAAACGCCTCCCGCTTTTTCATCCCTTC
The DNA here is from genome assembly GCA_030539335.1 of Eubacteriales bacterium. Lineage (GTDB taxonomy): Bacteria > Bacillota > Clostridia > Oscillospirales > Butyricicoccaceae > Butyricicoccus_A. The sequence goes on from JAUNSG010000008.1 coordinate 73,992, forward strand.
CGCCCGCAGGGGCATGGAGATAATCGCGCCCTCCGGAAAATTCTGAATGGCAATTCCGAGCGCCAGTGTCAGCGCTCCGGCGATGGGAATGGCCTCATTTCCCGACATCCATCCTGCAAACACCACACCGACTGCCATTCCCTCTGGAATGTTGTGCAAGGCCACCGCCAACACCAGCATGGTCGTCTTTTTCCATGCCGTCCGCGGCCCTTCCGGCTCGTCACTTCCCTGATGCAGATGGGGAATCGCACGGTCCAATACCAGCAGGAACAGAATCCCCAGCCAAAAGCCAATCACCGCCGGCGCAAAAGTCCATCTCCCCAGTCCGGATGCCTGTTCCATGGCCGGGATCAAAAGGCTCCAGATCGAGGCCGCCACCATAACCCCGGCGGCAAAGCCCATCAGCGCCCGCTGTACCATAACACTCAATTTATTTTTCACAAACAGCACACAGGCCGCGCCCAATGTCGTTCCCAAAAACGGGATCAAAATCCCCTGTATCACTTCGACCGGCATTAACCAGCCCTCCTTCCATTTGATTACCATTTATCGTTGATCTTCTAATGTTCCACCCGTCATACGCTTTCTATACGAGGTTCCCATGAAAAAGCGTGAAACCAAGAAGACAATCACACCTTCCTGATTTCACGCGCAAGACCAACAAACCTATTCTGTTGTTATGATACACGACGACTGCGCTCGTGTCAAGAGTTATCCTTGGCTAAAACCAGCTCCACAATCGCATCTGCGACGTTCTCTTTCCCCAACACATCGGTGTTGAAGCAGCTGTCATACGTCTCCGCATATCCCCATTTCTGATCCGAATATTGATGGTAATACGAAGCTCTCTCCCGGTCCACCTTGGATACTCTGCGGCGTGCATCCCGCTCCGACATGGATTCCCTTTCGACAATATGGGCAATCCTCGATCCCTTGGATGCCGTGATAAAAATCCGGATCAGCTCATGGTTTTCTTTCAAAATCTGATCGGCTCGTCTGCCAACGATCACACAGGGGCCTCTTTCCGCAATCGTTTCAATGATCTCCCGCTGCGCTTTTCTGGCCACCTGCTCCAAGCCGGGATACGCTGCTGTGCCAAATCCAACCGAGCGATAGAGCGCAGCGGATCGTGTCGGCTTCTCATCTATGCTCTCCAGATACTTCTGGCTCAATCCACTGGCTCTCGCCGCTTCTTCCAGCAATTCCGAATCGTAATACGGAATGTGCAGCTTTTCTGCAACCATCCGGCCAATGGTACGGCCTCCCGAGCCACAGGAACGTCCAATGGTAACAATGCAATCCGTCTGCCGCATTTCCTGCGAGACCGGAAGCTCTGTCGTGACGGGCTGCATCACGGCTCTGTCGTTCTCCGTCAGCATGTTCTTTGTGTGAACAATGACGATCACGGATGCAATTGCGGTCAAAATGTCTGCGATCGGCATGAAATAAAGGATGCCGTCCAGTCCCATGAAAATCGGGAGCACGAGCGGCAATCCGACACCAAAAACAATCTCTCGCATCATGGACAACGCCGTGGACTGCTTTGGCTTTCCCAGGGACTGTAGGAAAATAAACGTCCCTTTGTTCACACAGGAGAGGACCAGCAGGCACAAGAAAACACGGATTGTCTTTACGGCAAACTCGGTATAATAAACGCTTTCATTTTTTGCGCCAAAAATGCCGATGAGCGGATGCGGGAAGGCGAGAAAAACAATGGAAGCGAACAGGCCGACCACTGCCTCGGCAAGCAAAAGCCGTTTCATCAGGCCAAGAACACGGTCCTTCCGATTGGCGCCAATATTATAGCCGACAATCGGGATGCATCCGGCTGCCAATCCCACCGAGATCGAGATAATGATCTGGAAAAACTTCATCACGATGCCAACCACAGCGGTCGGTATCTGTGCATATTCCGGCTGTCCGAAAACCGGATCCAATGCGCCATACTTCGTCACCATGTTGAGCACGGCCGCCATGGAAAGTACAATGGATATCTGCGATAAAAAGCTGGTAATGCCGAGCGGGACAATCTTTTTCATCAGAGCAAAGCGCATCCGGAAGCTGTCTTTGCACATCCTGACCGCCTTCATGCGGGACAGATAAACCAGGGACATGATTGCAGAGACAATCTGTCCAAAGATCGTAGCGACTGCCGCTCCCATCATTCCCCATTTGAGGATATAGATACAGATCGGGTCAAAAATAATGTTGAGGATCGCTCCGGTGAGCAGGGTTGCCATGGCATACCCCGGGCTTCCGTCCGAACGGATAACCGGATTCATCGCCTGGCCAAACATATAAAACGGGATTCCGATGGTAATCCAAAGGAAATATTCCTTCGACAGGCGGAAGGTTGCGTCGTTTACCCGGGCGCCAAACATCGTCAAAATCTGTTCCTGAAAGAGGAGATACACCGCCATAAGCAAAACGCCGGCGGCAACAACACAGAGGATCGTGCTGCCGATTCCCCGATGGGCGTTTTCTTTTTCTTTTGCCCCCAAGCTGATGCTGACAAACGTACAACATCCATCTCCCAACATCATCGCGATGGACAGCGCCACCACCGTGAGCGGGAAAACAACCGTATTTGCCGCATTGCCATACGAGCCGAGATAACTGGCATTCGCAATAAAAATCTGGTCAACAATATTATATAGCGCTGCAACGAGAAGAGAAATGACACATGGTATTGCGTACTTCCTCATCAGAGTGCCCAGACTTTCCTTTTCCAGAAAATCGTTTGTGTGCGTATTCATCATGGTCATAGCCACCTTTCCTTGTATAAAAATAAAAACACATGTGAAACACATGTGTTTTTCCTTCGATGCGACACAAGTGCTGCACTGCGACTGTGTCGTAGCAGCCTGTAGCCCAAGGCTTGTATCGTATCGACGCGCTTTATTTTTTTATTATTTTACCGCAAAATCACCCAAAAGTCAAAGAGGATTTTTCGCAGGAAGTGACCGCGTATCGATAGAAATCGCACGCCAAGAGGCTTATTCGCCCTGCCTGTAGAGATTCCCGTGTAAACTATTTAAAAAGGAATATTTCTTCGATCGGCGCATCGACTGCCCTCGAAATATAGATTGCCAATTTAAGAGAGGGGTTGTATTGCGCCTTTTCCAAGCGCATTATTGTTTCCCGACGGACTCCTACCTGTATCGCCAGTTGCTCTTGCGTCAAGCCTTTCAACTGCCTATACCTTTTTAATCTACATTCAAAATCCGGCACTCTTATTCCCCGCTTTCGTCCAACGGTTCGTCATGGTCATAATGATATAACAGATATGTGCTAAGGAATATCTTGAGCGCTATAGAAAGCGAGATTACAATAATGAGAGCGGCCAATGTATAATCCGAATTTCCCATGAGTTTTCCCTGTCCCAAAAAGAGTACCGCCAAAAAAATAATCGCTATCGCTGTTTTATCCGCTATCCTGTGTGCTTTTATCTTATTCTTTTCATATCGCTCATCCATAAAAGTATTTGACATTTTTCCCTCGTAAAAAAAACCAAAATACCCGAAAAACATGAAAAATAAAAAGGGGAAAAAGGTCTTATCCATACGATACGTCCAAAACCCCAAAAAACCGATAAAGCCTAAGAAGCCCAAAAGGCCTAGTCCTGGGTGGATGGTTCTCGTAGATTGTCTGGTTGCTTTCCTACACCTATTCCCAAGGATCATCGGTATCAGCGACGCCAAAAGATACAGAATATACAAAACAAGAAGTATACCGGAAAGAATCATCGGCAGATCCCGTACACGAAAAGTATATTCGGATAACTCCATTGGTGCAATAAATCTTGAATCGTCAAAGAGTATGGAATACCACGAAGACGCTGCTATAAGCAAAGCGCATAGTATGCCAAAGAAAATTGTGCGCTTTGTTCTCTCACTTTTCATATTCGGTCCTCCAATTCAGATATATTTGTCTCTTTTTGAGATAAATATATCACACCATTCAATCCATGTCAACAGCAAAGATACAAATATCTCTCTTTTCTATCACCAAACGCGCTTACTTGTCTTTGTCATATACAACCTAAGGATCGATCTCCGTCCCATTCTGCCTGTAAAATTGCTCTCCGCAAATGAGTGGGTACCGTACCAGCCTGGTCCCGTCCAGATTCTCCTTGTGCAGATCTACTGCCGTAATCTGGTGGTTATCATAGGTGGTGTAATAATAGATGCCCTTGTCGGCATTGCAGCAGGAGGTATAAATGGTAATTTCAAAGGCTCCGTCCTCCGCCTCACAGCAGCCCCGCTGCTGGTCAACCGCTCCGAGAATATGAAAAAACTGGCTGACGCTTTCCGGTTCCGAATCGCCCGAAACCGAATTCATCTTCACAAAAGATGCCCGGACAAAGCGGGATTGAGAGGAGAGATCCCCCGGCAGCCCCAGCGCTCCCATTCCGCGGCCATAGGCGCGCAGGGAAAGCTGATCGGAGAACCGGTTCTCCGGGTTCTTTGGCGACAGCGCCATATAATCATTGAGCCGGAACATCTGTTCATTGAACGGCGGATTGTTTGTCAAGACGCCCACCGGATTGTGGTAGATTTTCATCCCTTCCCGGACAAATTCCACGGTGATTGCCTCCTCGCGGTCGGCAATCATCCAATGAAGCTGCGCCACCGGCATTTCTTTGCAAAACGGCGTATTGACCAGGTTCATGCTCTCCAACAAAGCCTTCGCCTCAGCCACCGAGGCGCACTGGCACAGAATCCAGGGAATGAATTCAAACTGTGCCACATTGTCTTTGTCCGGATTTTCTTCCCTGTAATCTGCATTTCCCACAAAATTCAGCCCCGCCATGCCAAGCCCTTTTTCATTGACCGCATCGTAATAAAGCGGGTATCCCGCCGCGATATGTGCCATGCCGATCATCGCATAATGGTTCTCTCTTCTCCCCATATGGCGAAATGGAATCGGATAATTCCGCGGTGTGATCGTGACCTCCTCACCATAGGAAAAATCATAGTCCAGTGTCCGTCCAAAATAAAAATCCTTTGTTTTATACGTTACTGCAGTGCACATGGAATTCCCTCCAATCTATAAGGCAAGGCCTTCTATGATTCTTATTCTATCATAGAAAGCCCCGTCTTACTCCAATTTTTTAGAATCCTATTCGATATTCCATCCTTCCACCTTCTCCCGAATCCGGACAAATTCACGGTAAAGCCCTTCCTGCTGCAGCAGCTCCTCATGCGATCCTTTTTGCACAATACTCCCTTCGTCGATCACCAAAATCTGATCCGCGTTCTCAATCGTCGCCAGACGATGGGCAATCGTGAGGATGGTTTTCCCGCGCGTCAGTTCTGAGAGGGCATCCTGAATCAAGTGTTCATTTTCCGGGTCCACACTCGCCGTCGCCTCGTCCAAAAGAATGATGGGCGCATCCTTGAGCATGGCACGAGCAATACTGATCCGCTGCCGTTCGCCCCCCGAAAGCGTTCCTCCGCCTTCTCCGACAACCGTATCGTATCCATTCGGCAGCGCCAAAATAAAATCATGGCACCGTGCTGCTTTCGCCGCCGCATATACCTCCTCATCCGTCGCGTCCGGCTTGCCAAACCGGATATTATTCCGGATAGTATCGTGGAACAAATACACATTCTGAAAGACCATGGAGATATTACGCAACAGGCTGTCACAGGTGAATTCACGCACATCGTGACCGCCCACGACAATACTTCCCTTTTGGACATCATAAAAGCGGGCAATCAAGTTGCAAATCGTCGTCTTACCAGAACCGGATGGTCCTACAATGGCGGTGGAGGTCTTCTCCGGAAGAATGAAGCTGACATCCTTTAGTACCGTTCGCTCATCATAACCGAAATCCACATGGCGAAAAGCAATATCGAACCGTTCCAGCGCGATCTCTTTTCCATCCTTGTCAATGTAATTCCCCTCGCGGAGGGCATCCAACTGATCCATCGCCGTGTCAATCACACCCAATACATGCGCGCTGTCGCTGATCGATTCCAATCCGCCGAAAATGTTGAAGGAAAAGAACACAAACAGCAGCATCAGTGGAAAGGACATCGCTCCGGACAGACCCAGGAAACACGCTGCCCCAGCCATCGCAACCGAGGCAATTTTCAGCGCCAGCAAATGCAGGCAATTCGAAGGGATAAATCCCCACTCGATTTTCAGGCAGATATCGCGGCAGTCACGGCAGGACTGCTCCATCGCGGCCATGGAGGCACCGCCCTGTCCAAAGGATTTCACGACGGGAAGCCCACGGGCGTATTCCAGTGTGGCAGCGGTCAGATCGCGTCCAGCTTTTGCCGATACCGGCGCGTTTTGGGTGCTGTATCTGGAAACGAGCAGCAGGAAGAAAAAGGACAGGAACGCTCCCGCGAGGGCGATGAGTGCCACCAAGGGGTCAAAATACAGCAGGCACAGGAAAATACAGAGGAAATTCAAATATCCCCCGACAAAGCTGTCGATCATCCGCATTCCCATGTTTTCCAGAGAATGCAGCCCGGTCGTGATGGAGTTCAGAATATTGCCGGTGTCAATCTGCTGGAAGTACCCGAGGGACACCCGCTTCAATGCCTCGCCGATCGCGAGTCTGTCCCGTGCCACCAGTTCATAGCTGATGGTTTCCTGAAGCCTTGCACGCAGATAGTCGAACAGGAACCGCAGCAATACAAAGGCCAGAATGAACACGGCGCTCATCCAGATCCACTTCCGGTCAAATTCCGTGCCGTTTTTTGCGCTTTCAATCAGCAAACCTACGGTATATGCTGCCGCCATCACCGGCATCGCCATAAACCATGTGGAAAAGAACGAAAAGACAAACCCAATATACAGTCTTCCCTTGAATTCTCCACACCAATCGATAATCCGTTTTACTGTTTTAAACATCTGCTGTCGCCTTCCTTCCTGCTGTTGATACCGCCCACGCCTTCGCTCCGATATGGGCGTTCCACATCTGTCGGTACAGAGGGCAATCTGCCAGCAGCTGCTGCTGGCTTCCCTGCGCAACAATCCTGCCGCTTTCCAGTACGACAATGGTATCGGCATTTTTGATCGTGGAAAGTCTGTGTGCAATGACCAACAGCGTTTTCCCCTTGGTCAGCGCTGCTATGCTCTTTTGAATTTTTTCCTCGTTCTCGGGATCGGTGAAGGCCGTCGCCTCATCGAGTATCACCACCGGTGCATTCTTGAGGATCATGCGCGCAATGGCGATCCGCTGTTTTTCTCCGCCCGAAAGGCGTTTTCCGGCTTCTCCCGCCGGCGTATCATATCCCAACGGCAGCTTTGCGATGAATTCATCGCACTGTGCGGCCTTCGCCGCTGCAAAAACCGCTTCGTCGCTCGCCTGCGGATCGCCGAGCCGGATATTTTCCTTCAAAGAGCATCGGAACAGGAAATTTTCCTGTGTGACAAAGCTGACAATGTCCGAAAGCTGCGCCAGCGGCATATCCTTTAGATTCACTCCGCCGATCCGGATGGCACCGCCGGTCACATCCCAAAACCGCGAGATCAGCTTTGCCACAGTCGATTTTCCTCCGCCGGAAGGCCCCACGAGCGCGGTATAGCTTCCCTGCGGCAATTTAAGGTCAATTCCATGCAGCACTTCCTCCTCCGGCTTTCCGGTATAGGAAAAGCGGACCTGCTCCAGCTCCACATCGTACCCCTGCATTGCCGCCGGCTCGGACGGTTCGGACAGCTCCGGCATGGTCAGATAATGCTGTAATTCCTCTATTGTAAGCTGAACCCCTTTGATGCTGTTTCCAAACACCTCCAGTTTCGCAAAAGAAGTGATCATCGACATGGACAGCATCACACACAGCGCCGCCTGCGAAGCGGTGATCTCCCCCCGGAAGGCCAGAAGCAGACTGACCGGCAGGGTTCCCAAGAGGGTGGATGGGAAGAAGGCAAAGGCCAGCTTCATCGTCACCCAGGTGGAGGACATCCATTTGACCACAAAGGTCTTATAATTTTCAATCGCACTGGCATATTTTTCATACGACTGCCCGGCACGTCCAAACGCTTTGATCACCTCAATCCCTTCGATGTATTCCACGATGACGCTGTTCATGTACGCATTGGAATTGTTGTACTTGTCAAAGTTTTTCCCACTGATTTGAAACGTCAGCATCATGCAAATCATCGAAAATGGGACTGTGACAAGGGAGGCCAGCGCAACATGCCAATCGATGGCAAGCAGCGCGAGAAAGCTGACCACCGGCAGCATGATATGTCCGGTCCCTTCCGGGATCATATGGGCCAGAGGCGGTTCGATGTCCTCGATCTTGTCCACCATCATATTTTTGATTTCACCGATGGAATGCGCAGTCACTTCTCCCAACGGTGCATGGAGAAACCGGTCTGCCACCTGGATGCGCAGCTTCTCCAAAATGTGATAGGCCACGTAGTGGGACAGCCCTGTGGAAAGTCCAAAAAACACCACCTTAATCAGGTACGCGGCAAATGCAAGCCCACACCAGAAAAGAATTGTGCTGGTGTCTGTATCCCCCAGAATAAAGTGGTCAATCACCTGATACAGGCAATAATATGGTACAATTCCGGAAACAACGCTGATCACGGACAAAATCACGGAGCCGGCCAGTTTCCCCTTACTGCCCGCGGCATAATCCAACAGGCAGGAAAACCAGCCCTGTCCCTTTTGCTTTTGATTCATAGGAATGAATCACTCCCTTCCAAAGAAAAATGGATGGTGTTGCTCACACCATCCATATCGTAAAAGATTCCATTGTTTTTATCCGCTCTGCCGCGTCTGTTTTGTCCCGATTGGACGAAGATTTTTTATCCACGCGGACGGCTCCGGTACTCCATCGGCGACATCCCCATCAGTTTGCGGAATGCCATTGCAAATTTACTCGGACTGTCATACCCCACGCGTCCGGCAATCTCCGCCACACTCATGTCACGTTTGGTTTTCAGCAAAACCGCCGCCTGATTCATGCGGTACTGAAACAAATAATTCCCAATCGTCGATCCAAATACCGATTTAAAGCATCGCTTCATCGGCGTCAGCGGAATGTCAAAACGGGCGGAAAGCTCCTCCTGTGTATAGCTCTCGTCCATATGCTGCACAAGAAATTGCTGAATGGCTTTGATCTTCTCTACCTGCGTTTTATAGAAATATGGTTTCTCTGCGGGATTCTCGGGCAGCTCCAGTGCTTCCAGATACAACAGCAGCTCAAAAATTTTGATTTTAAAATATGGCCGCTTGATCTTTTCCGGCACCGCATACAGCTCCCCGAAAATATGCTCGATGGAGCGCGCACCGGGAATGACCATCGGATAGATATCGCTGCAAAACTTTTTCTGCAATTTTCTCAGGTCAACTGGAAAGTCCTTGATCTCCGCAGGAAGAGAACTGCAGGCAATCGCCATATCCATGGATACCGTTGCACCGTGATAATGCGAAAGCGGCATCTCGAAAAGCCCGGTATGCGTCAGCCGCCGGTCGAGCTTCAAGTCCCCTGCCTCAACATAGGAATACGAGTTGTTTGCCGCCGGGTATTCCAGCCGTCCCTCCCGGCAGTGGTCGATGCAAAACACATCCTGTTTCGTTTGGAATGTGCTGTTATAATAGCTCATATGAAAATCATTGTAGGAAAGTGCGACACCGGGAAACACCTCATACATCGCAATCGTCCCTTCCCCGGATTCGTTGCGCATCTGGTAGACGCTGCATCCATCGCCCTTCACCCACCAACCCGAATCGTCACGGTACATGCTGTTCAGATTATTCTCCATCCGGCATCCTCCTTTCCCTACTTTTCTTCAGAATACCAGTTCCACCGCGGGCTGTCTGTCCCAATCCGTCTATTTCATCCCAAACAGACCAATTCTTGCTCTCGCTTTACGCGTTCAGCTTCCAGCCGATCGCTTCCTTTCGTCCCAGAACGAAATCCGCATACATCCCCGGCTGTCCGATCAGGTCATCGTGTCTGCCCTGCTGTATGATCTGTCCGTCATCCACTACAAGAATCTGATCGGCATGGCGTACGGTTTTCAGCCTGTGGGCAATCATGACAATCGTCTTGTCCCTCGTCAGCGCCTCAATCGCTTTTTGGAGCCGGTCCTCGTTCTCCGGATCGACATTCGCCGTAGCCTCATCAAAAATGACAATCGGCGCGTCCTTGAGCATCGCCCGCGCAATGCTGATCCGCTGTTTCTCTCCACCCGACAGGGATGCACCGCCCTCCCCAATGACGGTATGATATCCATCGGGCAGCGCCGCAATAAAATCATCACAGCAGGCTTTTCTGGCGGCCTCCACAACCTCCTCATGGGTGGCATCCGGTCTTCCAAACTTGATGTTGTTTTCAACAGTATCTGCAAAGAGATAGACGTTCTGGAACACCATACTGATCTGATCCATCAGGGATTCCAGCGTGTACTCCCGGACATCCCTGCCGCCGATTTTCACACTGCCGCTGTCCACATCCCAAAAACGCGCAATCAGGTTGCAAAGGGTTGTCTTGCCCGACCCGGACGGCCCAATGACTGCCGTCGTCGTCTTATCCGGAATCCGGAAAGAAATCCCATGCAGAATTTCTTTCTTCCCATAGGAGAATTTGACCTGTTCAAATGCAATGTCATGCTTTTGGGGTGAAAGCACCGTTCCGCCCTCATCCATCTGTGGAATGTCATCGGTCTGGTTCGCACGATTGATCGCACTGTCCACCATGCGCAGGATGGCCATGCTGCTTCCCGCCGACTCAATCTGTGCGAACACCAGGAAAGATACAACCATTGCCATCAGGGCATTGGCCAGCGTCATTGTACCATGCAGATAAAGCCAGACGGCGGACAGAATCATCAGCACGCTGAACAAATGGAGGGTCAATCCCTGCGCAATCGTATACGGGGTAAAGAGCTGTTCCATCGCCAGATTGCACCTGCGGTTCTCTTCCAACGCTTCCCGCACCTTTTTATCCCCTTTTCCGGTGAGATGGAACGATTTTATCACGCTCATCCCCTGTACCTGTTCCAATACTGCACTGACCATTTTCGCCGCGGAATCCTGCCGTTTTGGCGCCAGAACCTCGGTTTTTTTCTCCATGGCGGAGGTAATCCAAAGGTACAGCGCAGTACCTGCCACAACAAGGATTCCAATGCGCCAATCAAACAGCAGTACCATCACCATAAACACAATCGCATTGATAAAGCCGCCGAGCATCCCCACCAGCACCATCGGCGCCGTGTTTTCCACCTCGTCCAATACCGTCGTTGTGACACCGGTAATTTCCCCCAGGCTGTTTTCATTGAAATATCCCATGGGGACGCTTTTCAGCTTTTCCCCAATCGCAATGCGCTTGTTTGCCACCATAAAATATCCCGCGTGTGTCTGCTGCAGCTGTCCAAAGTAATTGCAGACAGCCCGCCCGATCATGCTGACAACCAAAAGCACAAGCGCAGTCCATGCGGCATGATTCGTGCGATCCCCACCGACCAGGGCCTGAATCACATAGTAAATCGCCGCGATCTGAAACATATGAAAGATCGCATAGAGAAAACCGACCGCCACAGATTTGTTGATGTTACTCTGTTCTTTCCCGGCAAACTGCCATATTATTTTCAATGCATTCAGCATCCGGTATCACCATCCTTTGCTCCGATATGTGCCTGCCACATGGAATGATACAATGGGCTTTCCTTTAATAGCTGCTTGTGTGTTCCGCAGGAATCCACCCGTCCATCCTTTATCACGACAATGTGATCGGCATCCGTAATGGTAGACAGGCGGTGTGCTATCGTCACAACGGTCTTGCCCTGTATCAGCTTTGCCACTGCCTTTTGAATCACAGCTTCGTTTTCGGGATCGATGTACGCCGTGGCCTCGTCAAAAATCACGATCGGGGCATCCTTCAGCATGGCACGGGCAATGGCAATCCGCTGGCGCTCTCCACCGGAAAGGTGTGTGCCGCCGCGGCCGACCACCGTATCATAGCCGTGCTCCAACCGCCGGATAAATCCGTCACAGCCCGCTGCCCTCGCCACAGACTCTACCTCGGCGTCAGTAGCCGTCAGCCGCCCCATACGGATATTGTCCCGGATGGATTCATCGAAGAGATAATTATCCTGTGTGACAAACGCTACCTGGGCATATAGCTGTCCCAACGGTATGTTCTTCAGATCCTGTCCTCCCATGGTGATCCGCCCGCATGTTACATCCCAAAAGCCCGCAATCAGCTTGGCAATTGTGGATTTTCCTCCGCCGCTGGGACCCACAAAGGCCGTCAGGCTCCCCTCTGGAATGTTCAGGCTGATATCGTGCAGAATTTCCTTATCCTCATGGTAGCCAAAGGACACATGCTCCAAAACAATATCCCGGTTGTCCAGCGTCACCGCCTGTTCCCCATGTTCCTGCTCTTCGCCGTTCAGAATCTCATCCACCGAGCCGACAATCGTGCCGACGCGGGCAAGGCTGTCAACAAAGTTCATCGCTGCCAGCAAAGGCCCTGCAATGCCCAGAGACAGGATAATGGTGGTGAGAAACACCTCCAGACGAAGGCTCCCCGCGTTATAGAATAGCCATCCTACCGGCAGAATTGTGATCAGTGTTGTCGGCAAAACCGTTTTGGAGAGCGAGATGGGAAACTGACAGCTCTTCATCCAATGATAAAAATAGGCTGCATTGGCAAGGACACGGTCGGAGAATTTTGCATAGGAATCTTTCCCCTGATTGAACGCCTTGATTACTTCGATTCCCCCGACATATTCGACAATTGCCGCGTTCATGGCCTGTGTGGTTTTGACGGAACCTTCGTATTTTGCTCCATACCCCACCATCGCAGGCATCATCAGCAGCATCCCCACCGGAAGGGAAACCAGAGACAACAGGGCCATCCTCCAGTCCAGTACAAACAGATAAATCAGGATACACACCGGCCCAAATAGATTGGCTGTCATTTCCGGCAGGAGATGGGCCAGCGGTGTCTCCATGCTCTCCACCTGATCCACAATAATCTGTTTGATCTTTCCGCTGGAGGTATCCACAATCGTCCCGAGCGGCATGTTGGGAAGTTTCTCGAGGACGCGCTCCCGGATCTGCTTCAGAATCGCAAACGTTGCCTTATGTGACAGGGACAGCGCCAGTGCATACAGGCAGGATCGCAAAAGATATCCCACCGCGGCAATCCCGCACCACCCCAGATAAAAGGACCAGCCGCGCCCTCCCTGCAGCAGCGCGATCATGATCTGTGCCGCCGCATAGTACGGCAGCATCCCGCCCAGCACGCCCGCCGCCGCGGAAAAAACCGCGCGGATCAATCCGCCATGCTCGTCCCTGCCAAGCTCCCACAAGCGGAGCATCGGACTCTGTTGTTGCATATGAACTCCTCCTTTGTTAGCTAATGCTAATCAAAAATTTTATTTCAGGGCTGCTCCCGCTCATCCGGTGCAGCCCGAAAAACCATGAATTATTTTGCCTTTGGATCGAATAACGTTTCAAATCCCGCCGCGTGATACCGTTCGAGCATTTCTACATACTTATCTGCGGTCTCCCGGTCCATCTGGTGCCGGACGACCTCAAACACACCCTCAAAATACGCGGTAGTCACAATATGAAGCAGCTCCTCCGTCACCGTTCCGGCCTCTACGCCGGGACATCCCACGGTCTCCATATACTTGTACGTATATTCCACCTCGAGGCGGGTCAGCTCATCCACAAAATTCTGAAATTTGGTCCCGTATGAGGCATCCAACAGAAGGCGAAATGCGTCAAAATGAGCATACATGTAATCCAGCAGCGTCTTCATTCCCTCAAAGCTGTATTCATTCATCCGCTGTTTCTGCGTTTCCGCATCAAATCCATGGAAAGTCTCCTGTATCTCGCAAAACATTCCCATGATGCCATCCACTACCGGCTGCACGATTGCCTCAAACAGTCCTTCCTTATCCTTGAAGCGGACATAAATGGAGTTCGTGCTGGTGTTTGCCTTCGCCGCAATCGTGCGCAGCGAGGCGTTGCTGTAGCCTTTTTCCAAAAATTCCTCGGTTGCACATGCGAGGAGACGCTCATACACGCCTTCAATCTGCTTTGCCATATTCCGTCCCTCTCTATTCATAACACTGTTTCATAACTATGTTATGAATTTTAGCACGAAAAATCCCTCCCGTCAAGAGGGTGGGAGGATTTTTCCTATTTTCTCAGAATCAACAGCGCATAACCGCAAAAATCTTGACATCCTTTCCTTGAGCGGATATAATAAACGCAGAGTGAATGCACAGCGCATCACGAAGGGGCACACCACCGCGGGTGTGATTCTTCGTGGTGCGCTTTTTCTATTTTGAAACAGGAGGTGAGCTGCCCCATGGTAACGATCAACGGAACAGCGGTCAACGCCGCAGGAAAAACGGTCTCTGCCTATTTGCAGGATGCCGGATATGAAATCAGCCGTGTGGCTGTCGAGTGCAATCGGGATATTCTGCCCCGCACGCAGTATGATACAACCGTTCTGCGCGATGGCGACACGCTGGAAATCGTCAGCTTCGTCGGCGGAGGCTGATCGGATCGGTTCTTTTGTCACAGGCATTTCGGAAAAAGAAAGGATTTTTTAATTATGTCAGATAAATTCGTATTAGGCGGCCATGAATTTAACAGCCGTTTCATTCTCGGTTCGGGCAAATATAATCTGAATCTCATCAAAGCGGCGGTCGAACAGGGCGGCGCTGAGATCATCACGCTTGCCCTGCGCCGTGCCAATACCAGCCCGAAGGAAAACATCCTCGATTACATCCCGAAGGGGATCACCCTGCTGCCGAACACCTCCGGTGCACGCAACGCCGAGGAGGCGGTCCGCATCGCCCGTCTGAGCCGTGAAATGGGCTGCGGCGATTTTGTCAAGGTCGAGATCATGCACGATTCCAAATACCTCTTGCCGGACAACTATGAAACAATCAAGTGCATCGAAATCCTCGCGAAGGAGGGCTTTGTCGTCCTGCCGTACATGTATCCCGATCTGAATGCGGCCCGCGACATGCAAAATGCCGGTGCAGCCGCCATCATGCCGCTGGCCTCCCCGATTGGCAGCAACCGCGGCCTGGCAACCAGGGACTTTATCCAAATCCTCATCGACGAAATGGATCTCCCGATCATCGTGGACGCCGGCATCGGCAAGCCGTCCCAGGCGTGCGAGGCGATGGAAATGGGCGCTGCGGCAATCATGGCCAACACGGCAATCGCGACAGCCGGCGATGTCCCGGCGATGGCGGGCGCCTTCCGTCAGGCGATTGAGGCGGGCCGCACCGCTTATGTCACCGGCATGGGTCGTGTGCTCACGCGCGGCGGCAGTGCAAGCGATCCGCTGACCGGATTCCTGCGCTGAGGAGGCATGCATGGACATCAAACAGATGAACGAAGAAAATCAGGTCTATTTTATCGACAGCGATCAGCTCCCACCGGAAGTACTAGCGCGCAAACATGCGCTCGAAAATGATCCGTCGGTCCGTTCGGATCACATGAAGTATCTGGCCGATATGGAGATCATTGATTCGGATGTCAAGGATCTCGTCCGAAAGGCAATGGACGAATTTGATTATGACCAATACACCGCCGCCGATGTGGAACGTGCACTCAGCCACAACACTTGTACCATCGAAGATTTCAAGGCATTGCTCTCCCCGGCTGCCGCTCCCTTTCTGGAACGCATGGCGCGCAAAGCCGAGGAGGCGACCCGCCGCCATTTTGGCAATACCGTCTACATTTTCACCCCACTGTACATCGCGAACTACTGTCAGAATTACTGTGTCTACTGCGGCTTTAACTGCTACAACAACATCCACCGCAAAAAGCTCACCTTCGAAGAAATTGAGCAGGAAATGAAGGTCATCGCTTCCACCGGTATGGAGGAGATCCTGATCCTGACCGGAGAGAGCCGGAAGTACTCCGACGTGCAGTACATCGGGGAGGCGGTCAAAATTGCCCGCAAATATTTCCGCAACATCGGTATTGAAATCTATCCGGTGAATACGGACGAATACCAGTACCTCCACGAATGCGGTGTGGATTACGTCACGGTCTTTCAGGAGACATACAATCCGACACACTACGAAACACTGCATCTGCTCGGGCACAAGCGTGTCTGGCCATATCGCTTCGATGCCCAGGAGCGTGCGCTCCGCGCCGGTATGCGCGGGGCGGGATTCTCCGCCCTGCTCGGTCTGGACGACTTCCGCAAGGACGCGCTGGCGACCGCGCTGCATGTGTATCTCTTACAGCGCCGCTATCCCCATGCGGAGCTCAGTCTGAGCTGCCCGCGTCTGCGTCCGATCGTCAACAACGACAAAATCAATCCACGTGACGTCGGGGAAAAGGAACTGTGTCAGGTCCTCTGTGCCTACCGCATCTTCCTGCCGTTTGTCGGCATCACGGTATCCAGTCGGGAGAGCAAGCAGTTCCGGGACGGCATCACGAAAATCTGTGCCACCAAGGTTTCCGCCGGTGTCTCGACCGGTATCGGGGATCACGAAGCCAAATATACCGGCAAAGAGGACACCGATGTCGGTGATGAACAATTTGAGATCAACGACAGCCGCAGCTTTGACTGCATGTATCAGGATCTGGAGGACGGCGGTTTGCAGCCGGTTTTGAATGACTACATCTATGTATAAGCATTTGATTGCTGTCACCAATCGTTCCCTCTGCCCCGGCGACTATCTCACACAGATCGAGCGCATTTGCGCCCATCATCCGCGCGCGGTTTTGCTCCGCGAAAAGGATCTCCCGCTGGACGAATACCTCCCGCTTGCACAGCAGGTAAAGGAACGCTGTGACCGGCACAACGTCCCCCTGATCGTTCACAACTACCCGGAGGCGGCAATCGAGCTGCAAATCCCCCGCCTGCATCTGCCGCTCGCGCGGCTGCGCGAGCTGGATACGCCGGACAATTGGGAATGGCTCGGCACCTCCTGCCACAGCATGGAACAGTTGAACGAAGCGCTTTCCCTTGGCGCAACCTATGTCTTCCTCGGCAATGTGTTCGAGACGACCTGCAAGCCGGGTGTACCCGCCAAGGGTCTGGATCTGCTGCGCCAAGTTTGTCAAAAATCCACCGTCCCCGTCTATGCGATCGGCGGCATTTCTCTGGAACGGCTTCCGTCCGTCCTGGAAGCCGGCGCTGCCGGCGGCTGCATGATGTCCGGATTTATGCGCCTATAAGCCGGCCATTGATTTTGCGGACGATCTGTCGTATACTGAAAAGCAGAAAAAACAGAGAGAGGGGACGCCGCTTGAAACGCTGCATTGTACTGACCGGAATAGCATAAGAAAAATTTATTTTAGGAGGGTTTCATGTCTATTCCGGAAAACAAAATCTATCCCCGTACCGGGGATACCCAAACCATTTATCTAAAAAATGTGATTACCAATCCCAATATCGTCGTCGGTGCGTATACGATGTACAACGATTTTGTGAACGATCCCGTTCAATTCGAAACAAACAATGTACTGTATCATTATCCGATCAACCACGATAAGCTCATCGTTGGGAAGTTCTGTTCGATTGCCTGCGGTGCAAAATTCCTGTTCACCAGTGCAAACCACACGATGGACTCGTTGTCCACTTATCCGTTTCCGTTGTTCTTTGAAGAATGGGGATTGGACAAAAGGGATGTCACCCGTGCATGGGACAACCGTGGGGATATCGTGATCGGAAACGATGTCTGGATCGGATACGAGGCGGTGATCTTATCCGGTGTGACGATCGGAGATGGCGCCATTATCGGTACGCGCGCCGTTGTCACCAAGGATGTCCCGCCATATACTATCGTCGGCGGCATCCCGGCCCGACCCATCCGAAAACGGTTTTCGGAGGAAACCATTGCGCATCTGAACAAGCTGCAGTGGTGGGACTGGCCGCGCGAACGGATCGCTGCCAATCTCGGTGCGATCCAATCGGGAAATTGGGACGCCCTGCAATAATCTGCTGTTGAAATTGAAACGGCCGCTTTGCCCGGAGAGGCAAAGCGGCCATTTTCTTTCTGCAAACAAAAAACTATATCTTTTCTTGATGCGGTACCCTGTCGAGACAGTGCAGCAGGAATTTCTCTGCCAAACTATGGTGAAGCACATGCTCCCGCGCTTCCTCAAAGGTATACCAGCGGACAAAGTCCACCTCATCGGTCTTGCCGCTGAGGTCCTCGCTCGTCGCCACACAGGAAAAATTAATCATCAGCGTATTGCTTCCCGCAAAGAACTGACTCTTGTTGAATCGAAGCTGACCGACGTCCAATCCAAGCTCTTCCTTGACCTCTCGGATGACCGCCTGCTCCGCACTCTCCCCGCGGTTCACATACCCCGCAACCAGAATGTTCTGTTTCCGGCCGTACTGCTGAATCAGGATCACCTTGTCCTGCGCCGGGTTGAGCACCTCCATGCTGACCGCCGTGTTAAAAATCGGAAAGCGATACTGCTGGCAGTTCTCACAGTATGGGATCATGCCCTCTCCTTCGAGATATTTCTCAATCAGTTTTGTGCCGCAATCATAGCAATATTTCATCCTATCGCCTCATTCTTTGTTTTGGTCAATTTCCTTTTTTCCGATGACCGGGAATCCGTTCTTAGGTTAACCAGAATAATGCCCGCGCAAACAAACAGCAGCGAGACAATATTGCGTCCGGTAAAGACATCCTCGCCCAGCACAAGGCCGGACATCAGCGAGCCAAATACCGGAACCAGGAAATTATATACTGTGACCTTGCCCACCGGATGCTTTTTCAGCAGGATCGTCCAAACCGTGAATGCCGTCGCGGACAGGAAAATCATATATCCCAGCAACGCGAAGGCCTGCGGTGATGTGGAGGTAAAATGGCCGCCGCCCGCCGTTCCGGCGACCAGCAGTACTGCACCGCCGAAAAACAGCTGCCAGCCGGTGATGACCATCGGCTCCGCACCGCGTGCGACGAGCTTACTGATCACCGCGCCGATGGCCGCCGCGGCCGCCGACAGGATCATAAAGCCTTCCCCATTCCACACGATACCGCCGGTAAACAGATCGCCGCTTCCCATGCTGATGAGGATAACGCCCTCAAAGCCGAGCACACAGCCGACCACTTTATAGCGGTTCAGGCGGTCGTTCGGGAACAGGAAATGCGAAATCAGTACGGACAAAAAGGTCGTGGTCGCGGTCAGAACCGAGCCTTTGACTCCTGTCGTATGCGACAAGCCGATATAGAAAAAGACATATTGCAGTGTAGTCTGTACCAGACCGAGGACAAGAATCCCCCGCCACATATGACGATTGGGCAAAAATGGTTTGCGGTACAGGACAATATACACGATCAGTACCAGCACACCGGCCAGCATAAACCGCCATCCGG
This sequence comes from Eubacteriales bacterium, assembly GCA_030539335.1. GTDB lineage: Bacteria > Bacillota > Clostridia > Oscillospirales > Butyricicoccaceae > Butyricicoccus_A. The sequence goes on from JAUNSG010000008.1 coordinate 93,300, forward strand.
CAAAAAACAGCTTACTGAACGGATCATCGCCGATGCCGAATAGCGCATACCCGCTTTTTACCGACGGAAACGCACTGCCCCACAACAGCGTGCAGAGCAGCGCCGGAAGCAAAATGCTCCCTTTGGACGTTTTCTTTTTCATCGCTCTTTGTTTCATCCCCTTATCCCGCCATGCAGCCGGAACTATTTCTCATATTCAAACTCCATCTCGCCCATGACGATAAAATCACCGTCCTGCACGCCCATATCCTCCAGGCGCTGGAACACCCCGGCACCCCGCAGCTTGCGGTCGAGATACATCCGGGATTCATAATCGTCAAAGTTGACCGAGCCGCACAGACGTTCAATCCACGCGCCCTCAACAACATAATAATCGTCCACCTTGCGGATCTCGATATCCTCCTCGGTAACCGGTTTCTCTATGGTTTCCATGACGAATTCCGGTTCGTACACGACGACCGGTGGAAGCTGCTCCAGCGCGTGCCAGGTCTGGTTCATCAGCTCACGGACGCCCTGGCTGGTTGCTGCGGACATCTCCGCATAGGCAAACCCATGCTCCTCCGCCCACCGGCGAATGCGCGCGAGCGGCTCCCGGTCATCCCCCAGCAGGTCAATCTTGTTGGCAACCACAATCTGCGGACGCTTCTCCAGATCAAGGGAATACTTGGACAATTCCCCATTGATCTTTTCCAGATCGTCAATCGGGTCGCGGTATTCGCTGCCCGCCGCATCCACAATGTGCAGCAGCAGACGGCAGCGGTCGATATGGCGCAGGAAATCATGTCCCAGTCCAGCGCCCTCGGAGGCTCCCTCAATGATGCCGGGGATATCCGCCATGACAAAGGACTCTCCCTCGCCGATGGAGACCACACCCAGGTTGGGAACCAATGTGGTGAAGTGATAGTTGGCGATCTTCGGCCGCGCCGCCGATGCCATCGAAAGCAACGTGGACTTGCCGACATTCGGGAAGCCGACCAGACCGACATCTGCCAGCAGCTTGAGCTCCAGCTGAACCTCCAGCTCCTGTCCCGGCAATCCCGGCTTAGCAAAGCGCGGGGTCTGACGGGTCGGCGTGGCAAAATGCGTGTTGCCCCATCCGCCGTTGCCGCCCTTCGCCGCAACAAACGGTTCGTCATCCGACATGTCCTTGATAATCTGTCCGGTCGCCGCATCGCGAATGACCGTGCCGCGCGGGACATAAATGGTCAGGCTTTTGCCGTCCTTGCCAAAGCAGCGCTTTCCGCCGCCCGGTTCGCCCGGCTCCGCCGCATATTTTCTTTTATAACGGAAATCCATCAGGGTGGATAGGTTGTCATCGACCTGAAAGATGACAGAGCCGCCGCGGCCGCCGTCACCACCGTCCGGTCCGCCGGAAGCAACATATTTCTCCCGGTGGAACGAAACCTTTCCGTCGCCGCCTTTGCCGCCCTTGATGAAAATTTTCGCCGTATCAATAAACTGTGGCATATGATTTCTCCTCTCTCCGATCTGTTCCACGGATTGGAAGGAAAAAGCACCTCAGACAAATGTCCAAGGTGCCCCTTTCGCATCAAAGAATCTGTTCTTACTGCTCGATTTCGTAAACCGAAACCTTCTTGCGGTCACGACCCATGCGCTCAAAACGAACAACGCCGGTAACCTTTGCAAAAAGGGTATCGTCCTTGCCGATGCCAACATTCGTGCCCGGATGGATATGGGTGCCACGCTGACGAACAAGAATGTTGCCAGCCGGTACAACCTGACCATCTGCACGCTTGACGCCGAGGCGCTTGGACTCGGAATCACGACCGTTCTTAGTAGAACCTACGCCCTTTTTATGAGCGAAAAACTGTAAGCTGATCTGAAGCATGACTTACACCTCCATTACTTCGATAAAATCCGGATATCTAACCCCCAGGTTTATCAGATAAACCATGAGAGCACTCATTGCGTTCTGTGCCTGTTCTGCGGCATTCTCCTCCATCTTGGTCGGAAGAACCAGCCGGATCCGGCCATTTTCTTCGTCCACCTCAGTTTGAAGCGTCAGACCGAGGATGTCATCCAGAAAACAGCTTGTCAGGTCCAGAGCGCTGGAAATTGCTGCACACACAATGTCCTCCCCCGCCTCCGCATAGCCTGCGTGGCCGGAAATTTCCACTGCACGGATGCAGCCGCCAGTTGTAGAAAAACGGGCTGTGGTCATCGTTACGCGTTGATTGCGTTGATGGTTACCTTGGTGTAGGGCTGTCTATGACCCTGCTTACGACGGTAACCCTTCTTCGGCTTCATCTTGTAAACCAGAACCTTCTTCTGCTTGCCGGTCTTCTCAACCGTAGCAGAAACCGTTGCGCCATCAACATACGGAGCACCGACCTTCAGGTCTGCACCTTCGCCAACAGCCAGAACCTTGTCGAACGTAACGGAAGAGCCGTCCTCAACGCCGAGCTTCTCAACGTAGATAACGTCGCCTTCAGATACCTTGTACTGCTTGCCACCGGTTACAACAATTGCATACATTGCGGTAGCACCTCTCTTTCTTTGATAGAGTCACGCTTTCCCGGGTGGTGCTTTGGGGCACACTTCAAGAACCCGATCAATGCGGCTTCTGTTATGTTACCACAGGTTACTGGTTCTGTCAATTCATTTCCCCTTCATTTTTTCGGTCATTTCGACCAAAAAAGCGCCCCAAAACCCGCGTTTGCTTTTCCTTCTCCCTTATGCTATAGTAGTATTGTAAACGATTATCATACTATCATGCAAGTGAGGTGAGACTATGGACGGCAGTTGCAGTTGCAAACGGCGACAGGACATGGGGAATACGTTTTGCTCTTATGCGGCGGCACGTTGGCCGTCTGTTTTCTGAGCCTTCCAAAATCATATCCCGTATACCACCATTGTCCCATTCGAAAAAATGCTGCGTTTGTTTCAGCAGCCCAAGCAGTCTGTTCGGATTTTGACAGTGGCTTTTTTATGCCCTTTTGCATCCGAACCGACGGATTCTGTCTGATTTTCTTGTCATCCGGCACGCAAACGGATGATACGGCAAAGGAGGTTTGGATATGAAGAAAAATATTCCACTGGAGGAGACGGCGATCCTGTATCCGGATTATGAAACCGAACTGATCGAGATCGTCCACAGCAATCTCTCCCCCAAATTATTGGCAGAAAAAATTCTGCGTTATCACGAGAACGATATCGCCGCCGTCCTGGAGCGGTTGGATGCGGAAAGCCGGTTAAAGCTCTACAATCTGTTGGACGCGGAAACCCTCTCCAACATTCTGGAATATGTGGAGGACACCCGCACCTATTTCAGTGAACTCGGTGTGCGCAAGCAGGTGGAAATCCTCTCCCACATGGAGGCCGAAACGGCGGTCGACTATCTGCGCCAGCTCAGCCGCGAGGAGCGCAATCTGCTCATTGACCTGATGGATGCGGAATCCAGGCATGATCTCTTTTTAATTGGTTCGTTCGACGAAGATGAAATCGGCAGCAAAATGACAACCAATTATATTGAAATCAGACTTGGACTCAATATCCGGCAGGCAATGCGCGAGCTGATTTCCCAAGCGGGAGAAAACGACAACATTTCCACCATTTATGTCGTCGATACCATGCGCGTCTTTTATGGCGCCATTGACCTGAAGGATTTGATTGTCGCGCGTGAGACGGACGATCTTCATTCGCTGATCACCACCTCGTACCCATACGTTTATGCCTCGGAGCAGATCGAGGACTGTATCGAACGCCTGAAGGATTATTCCGAGGATTCCATCCCGGTTCTCGACAACGACAACAAGCTGCTCGGTGTGCTGACGGCACAGGATCTCGTCGAAGTAGTGGATTCGGAAATGGGCGAGGATTATGCCCGTCTGGCCGGCCTGTCCGCCGAAGAGGATCTGCGCGAACCGCTGCGGCAAAGCATGAAAAAGCGTCTCCCCTGGTTAATCATTCTGCTCGTTTTGGGCATGGTCGTCTCCAGCGTCGTCGGCCTGTTCGAAGGCGTGGTCGCACAGCTCACACTCATCATCTGTTTCCAGTCCCTGATTCTGGACATGGCGGGCAATGTCGGCACACAGTCGCTGGCGGTCACCATCCGTGTATTGATGGATGAGCAGGTAAACACCAAACAGAAATTCCTTCTGATTGCCAAAGAGGCACGGGTCGGGTTGTCCAACGGCCTTCTGCTCGGTCTTCTGGCGTTCGTCTGTATCGGCGGGTATATTTTCCTGTTCAAAGGAAAGCCCCTTCCGTTCGCGTTCGCTGTTTCGGCCTGCATCGGCGCTGCGCTTTTGCTTTCCATGGTGATTTCCAGCGTTGCCGGGACCGCTATCCCAATTTTATTTAAAAAAATGCATATCGATCCGGCGGTTGCCTCCGGCCCCCTGATTACAACGATCAACGACCTGGTCGCTGTCGTCACCTATTATGGACTGACCTGGCTGTTCCTGATCGAACTGCTGCATCTGACGGATTAAACAACAATCCCCATCCATCGTTCGACCGAATGACGGATGGGGACTTGCTTTTTCCATGGTTAATCTTTGATTCCGTTCTGCACCTTCGCTGCCTTGAGCGTGTTCTTCATCAGCATTGTGATGGTCATCGGGCCGACACCGCCCGGAACCGGGGTCAGATAACCGGCCTTTTCGTTGACCTCATCGAAGCAGACATCGCCGCACAGCTTGTTGTTCTCGTCGCGGTTCATGCCGACATCGATCACGGTGGCGCCTTCCTTCACCATATCTGCGGTGACAAAGTTCGCCCTGCCGACGGCGGCAACCAGAATATCCGCACGGGCGCAGACCTCCTTGAGGTTCTGGGTACGGGAATGACAGATGGTCACGGTACCGTGACGGTGCAGCAGCAGCATGGCCATCGGCTTGCCGACAATGTTGGAACGGCCGATGACAACGCATTCCTTGCCCTTCGGGTCAATGCCATACTCGTCCAAAATTTCCATGATGCCCGCCGGTGTACACGGCTTGAAATCAAAATTGCCGACCATAATCTTGCCGACGTTGACCGGATGGAAGGCATCGACATCCTTGCTCGGGTCAATCGCATCGATGACCGCCTGCTCGCTGATGTGCTTCGGCACCGGCATCTGACACAGAATACCACTGATGTTCTTGTCCTGATTCAGCTTGGCAATCAGCGCCAGAAGCTCTTCCTGGGTGGTCTCCTCCGGAAGCGCATATTTTTCCGAATAGATCCCGCATTCCTCGCAGGCACGCTCCTTGTTGCGCACGTAGATCTGGCTTGCCGGATCCTCACCGACAATGATAACGGCCAGTCCCGGACGAATGCCGCTCTCCTTGAGCTTGTTGACCTCTTTCAGGATGCTCCCGCGCACCTTGGCGGAAACCATCTTGCCATCCATTCTAACTGCACTCATTGTGTTTTTCCTCCTGTTATTATGAAACATTACTTTTGTTCTTTGTTGAATTCTTTCTCCACCGGACGAAGAAATTTCATCTTCCGGTTGCAGACGAAGACCAGCAGGCCGCCGAGCAGCGACAGCAGGGCTACCAGCTGCGAAACACGCAGGCCGGTTCCGAACAGATAAAGACTGTCCGTACGCAGACCCTCAATCCAAAGCCGTCCGAGGCCATACCAGATAAAATATCCGAGCATCACCTCGCCGCGGTATTTCCGGTGCCGGCTCTTGGAGAACCCGTGCAGCAGCAGGACGCCGATGGCATTCCAGGCGGACTCATAGAAAAAGGTCGGATGATTGCCATAGGCTCCACACTCCGCGATGGTCTGTCCGATGCACATGCGCCACGGCAGTGTGGTCAGGCTGCCGAAGGCCTCGCAGTTCATAAAATTGCCCCAGCGGCCGATACTCTGTCCCATCATCAATCCGATGCATGCAATATCCATCATATCGAGCGGATGGATTTTTTTCACCCGGCAATAAATCACACAGAAAATGACCGAACCGATCACACCGCCGTAGATCGCCAGACCGCCGTGCCAGATCGCGACGACCTCCGATAGGTTATCCTTATATTCCTCCCATTGGAACAGCACATAATAGATGCGCGCGCAGATCACAGCAACCGGCAGACAGAAGATCGCCATATCGCTCAAGTCGTCGCTGGCTACCTGAAACTGGGGCGCCCGGCGCGATGCATAAATCACAGCAAGTATAAAACCCGCCGCAATGATAATACCATACCAGTAGATCGGTTTTGCACCGATGGAAAACGCGACTCTGGAAAAGTGAAATTCCAGTCCGAGTCCCGGAAACGAAACGATATTATTCATCTCCGGCCTCCCCATCCACCGGTTCGACCACCATCAGCGAAGCCCGATTCGGCTTCGCCCATTCCCGGATGCGCTCTTCCACCTGCTCCGGCGTCACCTTGGTCAGAATCTCATAAAAGTCAAAACACGACGCCCCGTCAAAGCAGGCCTCCGCCTGCATCCGGCAAATCGAGCTTGGATCATCCGCGCTGCGCAGCTTCAGTCCAAGGAGCTGCCGGCGTGCCCGCTCAAACAGCGCCGGGTCGACACCATGCTGTGCAATCGACCGGATCTCCTCCAAAATTGCATCCCGAACCGCCTGCGGATCACGGCTTTCGCCATCATAAAAGGCACAGGCTCCCTCCGGGAAGGTGAAATAATCCACACCAAACGACTGGTCGATCAACTGCTGCTGATACAAACGCTCATACAACGGCGCCGACTCACAGCACACACAGCGCACGGCAAGCTCACCGACGATCTGCCGTGAATAGGGCTGTTCCGGCACCGTATCCTTGAATCCGAGCATATAGGTCGGACGGGATACCGCCATTTGCCGCACCTGAACCGCCCGCGCCGCCTCCGGGATTTCCTTCCCATAAGCGCGGCTGGCAATCCTCGCGGATTCCTTTGGGGTAATCCGCTGTGCCAAATCGCAAACGCGGTCAAAATCGCATGTGCCGCACACCACCAGCGCCAGATTGGACGGCGAATAAAACGCCCGGTGGCAGAGCTGGAGCAGCGCCGGATCAATCGGTGCAATGCTTTCCTTGCTTCCCGCAATCGAAATACGGACCGGATGGTCGGCATACAGCCCCTGCAGGACACCGACATATGCCTGCCAGCTCGGGGTATCGTCCAGCATACTGATCTCCTGCTCGATAATCCCCTTCTCCTTCGCCACGTTTTCCTCCGTAAAATACGGTGTTGTGACAAAACGGAGCAGGATCTCCAGCGATTCGTAAAACTGTTCGGTGGATGTAAAATGATACGCCGTCATCGTATGACTGGTAAACGCATTCGGCTGTGCACCATAGGCAGAAAATTTCTGCAGCGCGTTGCCGTCCGCTTCCTCAAACATTTTGTGCTCCAGGAAATGCGCTACGCCGGGTGTCACCTTATGTTGTGTTCCATCCAGCGTAAAGCAGCAGTCAACGGAGCCAAAATTGGTCCCCAGCATCGCAAATGTCTTTTGAAATTCGGTTTTCGGGATATAATACACGCGAAGGCCGTTGGGCAGGCAGGCGGACTGGATTTCCTCCTGAAGCGTGGAATATTGTTGGATCATGTTGCCGCTCCTTTCAGGAAATATACCAGATCGGGCTTGGCACACCGTGCCGCTTCGGTAATCTGCTCCGCCGTCACACGGTCGATCTGATCAATCAGCTGTTCCAGCGTGCTGTCCAGCCCAATGACGGACTGCATCTGATAGAAGTTTTCCAGCGAATAGGGCGAATCCACAATGGTGCGCAGGGATGCCTGTACCGACCGGCGCGCCGTTTCAATCTCCTGCTCCTTCAAATCGCCATGCTGAATCAGGGACAACTGGCGGAGGATCTCTTCACAGGCCGGCCTTGCGTTGGCATTCTCCACGCCGGAGGACACCGCCATCACACCCTTGAGCTTATCGGTCTGTGAGGATGCATAGTAGCACAAGCTCTTCTGTTCCCGTACCGTGCGGAACAGGCGCGAGGCCGTGTTGCCGCCATAACAGGCGTTGAACAGCACCATAGCCGGATACAATGGGTCGGTCACCGAGATCCCCAGACGGATGCCAATGGCAAGCTTGCCCTGCTTGACCGGCTCTTCCTCCACCGACCATCGCAGCTGCTCCGCCGCCCCGCGCACCGCCAAATCCGGATACCCGGTACAGCAGCGCTGCGGCAATCGACAGAGCGCCTCACGGAAGATCTGTTCCACATGGTCCGCGTCCATGGAGCCGCAATAAAACAGCTCCAACGGCGCCGTGCGGAGAACCGAACGATAATAGGTGTACAGCGCTTCCGGTGTGATCGCATCCAGCGCTTCCGGATCACCGAATTCCACCAGCCGGTACGGCTCCTCCGCACACATGAGCTGGAACATGCGGCGGATCACCCAGATGCGCTTGTTATCCGGCAGCGCCGCAATACGCGCCTTCCAGATATCCGCTTCCCGCCGGAGCACCGCTTCTTCAAAGTGTTCGGTCGGCCGGAGCAGGACATCCGTCACGAGCCGCGCCGTATCCTGTACCATGCCCGGTGTGCCAAAGCGTTCGTCGATGACATCCGCCATCACACCGATCACCTGCGCTTCCCCGCGCTTGGAAACAAACGGCTCCAGACGGGCGCCATACAGCTCGTCCAGACGGACTGCCACCTGCTGCCGTCCCGGATACACCGAACAGCTTGCGCGCAAAACGCTCGGAAGCAGCGCCGCCATGCTTCGTCCCTCTCCGTCCAGCGGAAGCACAAAGCACGCACGGAGCAAGGATTTTTTCCACTGCCCCGTTGTGATGCAGGTGAGACGAACGCCATCTCCCAGCATTCTTACATTCATTTCTTGCATAGTCTTTCTCCTCGAGTATGTTGCAAACACGCTCTCTATCGTTTCCAAACAAACGATTTTCCATCGTTATTATAGCTCGGAATCCGAGTTTCGTCTACCCATTTTAAATTCACATTTTATACATTGAAATCGGGAGGGATCTCATGGTATGATGATATGGATATTACCAACGGAAGGAGCGGTTTCTATGAGCACAAAACGCAGGAGATCCCCTGCAGTGACCGCACTGCTCTGGATTCTGCTGATCGGTTATCTCTTTGTACTGTTCCGTGTGATCCTGTTTAAATTCCCGGTCGATACCATCTTAAACATCCTGATGGATCGGGACGAACTGGAATTCACCCGCGTCAATCGGATCCCGTTTCAAACAATCCGGTTCTATCTGTTTTCCGGCCGCGTCTCCAGCTCGATCGCCGTGCGGAATATCCTGGGCAACATCCTCGCCTTTGTCCCGCTCGGCATCCTGATCCCATTGATCCGGCGCAACCTGAGCATCGTGTTTACGTTCCTCACCGCCTTTGCGATCAGCGCAGCCATTGAACTGACCCAGTTTGTGACCGGGCTTGGCTCCTGTGACATCGACGACATTATTTTAAATGTATTTGGCGCCATGCTCACCTGTGTCATCCTGACCTCTTTGGATCTGTTTGTCTATCTCGGAAAATTGATCGCAAAAAAGTTGAAAAAAGCTATTGACAAAAAACCGGAAACAAGATAAGATAGTTCATGTTGTAAAGTGATTGCCTTTACAAAGGAAAATCCTTTCCAGCACAGGCTTCGGAGGTGCAGCATGAAAAACAAGACGTTTGAAATGTGTATGCTGTTTGACTTCTATGGCGATATCCTGACAGAAAAGCAGCATCAGCTGTTTGACCTGTATTACAACGACGATCTGTCGCTGGCTGAGATTTCGGAGCACGTCGGCATTACCCGGCAGGGTGTGCGCGATGGGATCCTGCGTGCCGAGCATACACTCCGCGCTACAGAGGAGAAGCTCGGTTTGGTTTCCCGCTATGGCCGCAATCAGGCGGACATCGAATCGCTCGCCGACATCGCCAAGGAAATCCGGAGCATCAATAAAATCCGCCATCACGATGCGGACATCGCGGAACTGTGTGACCGCGCTCTGACGATCGCACAGCGCCTTTCGGAGTAAGGAGCACGCTATGGCATTTGAGGGCCTTTCGGAAAAAATCACAGGCGCCTTTAAAAAACTGAAAAGCCGCGGCCGGCTGACCGAAGCGGATGTCAAGGCCGCGATGCGCGAGATCAAGCTCGCCCTGCTGGAAGCGGACGTCAACTTTAAGGTCGTCAAGGAATTCACCAAAACCGTCACGGAACGTGCAACCGGTGAGGAAATTCTGGAAAGCCTTTCCCCAGCTCAGCAGGTGATTAAAATTGTCAACGAAGAGATGACCAAGCTGATGGGCGGCTCCAACGCCAGGCTGACCATCTCTCCCAACCCGCCGACGGTTGTCATGATGGTCGGTTTACAGGGTGCCGGCAAGACCACCAACTGTGCAAAGCTGGCCGGTCTGCTGCGCAAGCAGCAGCAAAAGCGTCCGCTCCTGGTCGCCTGCGACGTCTATCGTCCGGCCGCCATCGATCAGTTAAAGGTAGTCGGCGGTCAGCTGGACATCCCGGTCTTTGATATGGGACAGGGCGATCCGGTTGAAATTGCCAAGGCCGGTGTCTCTCATGCAGCGAAAAACGGATACGATCTGGTATTCCTGGACACCGCCGGCCGTCTGCATATTGATGAAGCGCTGATGGACGAGCTGAAAAACATCAAAGCCGCTGTCTCCCCTTCGGAAATCATGCTGGTGGTCGATGCCATGACCGGTCAGGACGCGGTCAATGTCGCAAAGTCCTTTGACGAAGCGCTCGGTATCGACGGTATCCTGATGACCAAGATGGACGGTGACGCCCGCGGCGGCGCTGCCCTTTCCACCAAGGCGGTTACCGGCAAGCCGATCAAGTTTATCGGCACCGGAGAAAAGCTGGCGGATATTGAGCCATTCCATCCGGACCGCATGGCATCCCGTATCCTCGGTATGGGCGATGTTTTGACCCTGATTGAAAAGGCGCAGGAGAATTACGACGCCAAGCAGGCAGCAGAACTGGAAAAGAAAGTCCGCGCCAACAAGCTGACACTCTCCGACTTTGTCGAACAGCTCGGGCAGTTCAAGGAGCCGGGTGCCATTCAGAATATGATGGGAATGCTTCCGGGTGTCGATTCCAAAATGCTCTCGGGAGCACAGGTGGACGAAAAAGCAATTGCGCATATCGAAGCCATCGTCTCTTCCATGACCCCAAAGGAACGGGACAATCCTTCGATCATCAATTTCAGCCGCAAAAAGCGGATTGCCGCCGGCTGTGGCCTGAAGGTCGAGGATGTCAACAAGCTGCTCAAGCAGTTTGAGGCCATGCAGAAGATGACCAAACAGATGAATAAAATGGCCCGTCGAGGAAAGAAAAAGGGAAAGGGCGGTATGTTCTCCGGCCTGAATCTCGGCGGCGGACGGGGCGGTTTCCCGTTCCCGTTCTAATCCCAATTAACTTCGTGTAAAGAAATTTACAATATAGAACTTATTTTCAGGAGGTGAAAAGTATGGTAAAAATTAGACTTCGCAGACTGGGTGCTAAGAAGGCTCCTTTCTACCGTGTTGTTGTTGCTGACTCCCGTTATCCGCGCGATGGCCGTTTCATCGAGGAAATCGGAACCTATAATCCGCTGACCGATCCGGCTGAAATCAAGATTGATGCGGAACGTGCTCAGAAGTGGATCAAGAACGGCGCGCAGCCGACCGACACTGTTCGTGCTCTGCTCAAGAAGACCGGCGTTCTTTAAGCAAGTGAGGGTGTTTTGATGAAAGAACTTTTAATCTACATCGCAAAAAATCTTGTGAACGACCCGGACGCTGTCAATGTGACTGAAACCGTCCAGGACGCCGAAGTGGTTTTTGAGCTTCGTGTCGCCCCGGATGATATGGGTAAGGTCATTGGCCGCCATGGTCGCATTGCAAAAGAGATTCGTACTCTGATGAAAGCGGCCGGAAATCGAGAAAACAAAAAGGTAACGGTAGACATTGTCGACTGATCTTTTCAGAGCCGCTTGCGCGGCTCTTTTTTCTTTCTCCCGCCCGCCGGGAATATGATGTTGAGGTTTAAAGAGGTAACTATGAAAAAGCAATTTCTTGAAATTGGAAAAATTGTCAATACGCATGGTATCCGCGGGGATGTCAAGGTACAGCCGTGGTGCGATTCCCCTGATTTTCTCGCTTCCTTCGACCGTCTGTATACCAAATCACAAACAGAAATCCACATCCTGCGCGCCAGCGTGCACAAGGGCAACGTCCTGATGCATCTGGAAGGGGTCGATACCGTAGAGGATGCGCAAAAGCTGCGCAATTCCGTCCTGTATATGAACCGTGAGGATGTCGAGCTGGAGGAGGGCGCCTTCTTCATTCAGGATGCCATTGGCCTTCCCGCCTACGACGAACGTGTCGGCCGCATGATCGGCACCGTGAGGGAAATTCTGGACGGTCCTGCCGCGGATCTCTATGTCATCGAGGACGGCAGTAAAACACACTATATTCCAGGTGTGCCGGCATTCCTGCGCGGGGTCGATCTGGAAAAAGGCCAGGTAACCTTCTGTACCATTGAGGGACTGCTTGCCGATGACGATTGATATTCTCACGCTCTTCCCCGAGCTGATCGATGGCGTCATGCAGCAAAGCATCATTGGCCGCGCCCAGTCCGCCGGTCTCGTCTCCATCCGTCCCGTCAACATCCGTGACTACACGACAGACAAACACAATCGCGTGGATGATACGCCCTACGGCGGCGGCAAGGGGATGGTCATGCAGGCGGATCCCCTGTATCGCTGCCATCAGGCCGTCACGGAGGGAAAGCACGTTCATACCATCCTGATGAGCGCACAGGGACAGCGCTTCTCCCAGGAAAGAGCCCGCCAACTGCTTCAGGCACACGACCATCTCATTCTGGTCTGCGGGCATTACGAAGGCATCGACCAGCGCTTCATCGACGAATGCGTCGACGAGGAAATTTCCCTCGGCGATTTCGTCCTGACCGGCGGTGAAATTCCGGCCATGGCGGTGGCGGATGCCATCTGCCGTATGGTTCCCGGTGTGCTGGCGGATGCGGTATGCTTCACCGATGAGAGCCATTGGAACGGCCTTCTCGAATATCCGCAGTACACCAAACCGGCTGTCTGGCACGACCATGCGGTACCGGATGTCCTGCTGTCCGGCCATCACGAACGAATTGATACATGGCGGCGCAGAAAAAGCCTGGAACGCACCCGGGACCGCCGTCCCGATCTGTTTGCTCAATTCCAGCCGGACAACAAGCGCGATCAAACGCTGTTGGAAGAAGTCCGGCAGAATTCTTCCTGCAAACCGCCCGACGACTCCTCCAGTGAAGAAAAAAACCAGAAATAACCGCTTGAATTTCTACCCCTTTGCTTGCTTTTGTGACAATTTTCGTTTATACTAGACTGGTAATGAAAGGAGCGGTATAATGAAGAAATTTTCCATACTCATCTATATATGCCTGGTTCTCGTCATCATCGGTGGCATCGGTTTTGGAACGGTCCACTATCTGTTTGGCGGACTGGAAAAGGACTCGTCGTTCCGCGATGCACTGGATCGCCTGGAATCGGACTACTCCAGTGCTTCCAAGGATTCGGATGCACTGAAAAATGCAAATATTACAAACATTGCCATCTTTGGTGTTGATACCGAATCGGGCGACAGCGGCCGTTCGGATGCTACCATGATCGTCTCTTTGGACAATGAGCATGACAAAATCAAAATCACCTCGATCGCCCGCGACTCGCTGGTTCACATCCCACAGCGAGACACGTATGAGAAGTTTACCCACGCTTATGCGTACGGCGGCGCCAGCCTTTCGGTTGCAACGCTGAACGAAAACTTCAATACGGACATCAAGGATTACATCTCGGTCAACTTCAGCGAGATGGCAAGCATCATTGATCTGGTCGGCGGCGTAGAAATCGATATGTCCGAGGCGGAACTCAATCATATCTCCCGTTACACCAGCGATACCTCGGGTCTCTCCGTCGGTAAAATCACGGTAAATGGCGAACAGGCGGTTGCCTATTCCCGTATCCGTTATATCGACAGCGACTATCAGCGCAATGGCCGTCAGCGGGAAGTGTTGAATTCCCTCTTTGAAAAGGCCAGAAAGATGAAGAAGACGGAATATCCGGCCTTCATTAAGCAGTGCCTGTCCCTCTGCACGACTTCTCTGGATTACAAGGAACTGGTTTCCATGTCCTCCATCCTCGCGAAGTCGGATTTGGAACTGGAGCAGTTCTCCGTCCCGCTGGAGACTACCTGTGATGTCTGGGGCGGTATTCAGGCTTCGTCCGGCGCTTGGGTTTATATCTATAACACCAGACGCGCTTCGGCGGATCTGCTGGAATTTATCTATGAGGATATTTACGATAACGCAAATATTACCCTCCCGGAGGCAACCGTCACCAAGGACTTTGTCCAGCCGGAAGACAGACAGAGCTAATCAAACGACCACAACCGCCGAATCAGCAACATGGATTCGGCGGTTTTTGTTTTCCACACTTCTCTCGAGGAAAAGGAGGTCATCGTATGCCAATGGCTTATAATGCACAGGAAGAATTTCACCTTTTGATCCGTCCCGGAGAGGTCGGCGCATATGTCATCCTGACCGGGGACCCCGGACGCTGTGAGGTAATTGCACAGAATCTGGAGCAAGCCCACCTCGTGGCGTCCAATCGCGAATTTACCATCTATACCGGTCTGCTGGATGGCGAGCCGGTCTCCGTATGCTCAACCGGCATCGGTGGCCCTTCCGCGGCGATTGCGCTGGAGGAGCTCATTCACTGCGGCGCGCATACCTTTATCCGTGTCGGCTCCTCCGGCGGCATGGATATCGATGTCCTGGGTGGGGATCTCGTCGTCGCCAGCGGTGCTATCCGTGCCGAAGGGACTACACGGGAATATGCCCCGATTGAATTCCCCGCTGTCGCAGATGTCACGGTGACCAATGCCCTCGCCTCGGCGGCTCGTGCTCTTGGATTCCGCTATCATGTCGGTGTCGTGCAAAGCAAGGATTCCTTCTATGGCCAGCACGATCCCGCCAGTATGCCCGTCGCTCCCCTATTGCAGGCAAACTGGGATGCCTGGCTGCGCTGTGGCGCTCTGGCAAGCGAAATGGAGTGCGCTGCACTGTTTATCGTCGGCAGCGTCCGCCGGGTGCGTGTCGGCGCCGTCCTAACCGTTCTCGGCAACCAGACACGCCGGGAACAGGGATTGGAGGACATTCAGTATCACCAGACCGATCGCGTCATCGCCACTGCGGTCGAGGCGTTCCGGCGGATTATCGCAGAGGACAAAAAACAAAGCTGAGGAAAAACGGCATGACCAAATGGTCATGCCGTTTTTGTATTCCCTTATTTATTTTTCCAGCCGTGCGCCGCATTTCGTACAGAAATTATCCGAACATCTCATTCGGTTTCCACACTTAATGCAGAAAATATAATCGCGTGCAATCGGCCGCTCCGGTTCCGTCGGCGGATCCATCATCTCCTGAATATCCGAGGAAACCTGCTGCGAAAGCGTCCCATAATCCGGCTCTATCTGTGTATCCATCGAAACGCGAACCGTCGCATCCGAAACCGCTTCTTCCTCCTGCGGTATGTCGTCCGGAATGATCTGTGTCTGCTGCACGTCGTCCCCTGCCGTTGGATCGGGAACCGGCTGCGTGCCATAGCTCTGTGGGATTTCTTCTTCCATCGCAGATACCGGTACCGTCGGCTCATCGTATATCGGCTGTACCGGGGATACCGGCGCAGCCGGCTGCTGGGATTCGGTCGCTCCCGGATACTCCGGCGGCACCGGATTCGAATACATCTGCTGTGCCTGACGCGACGCCGCATATTGCTGCTGGCGCAGGTTGGCGGCCTCTGCCTGCTCGGTTGCGCGTCCCACAAGCTTCTTTCCCCGTTCCGTCTTCAAAAACGTCATCAGCGCCATGATATCCAGATATACAATGACCACAACGCCACAGAAATAAATCCATGTACTGATACTGCCCATTGCATAAGAAAGCAAATTCAAGTCGTACGGCAGTGCACGAAGCAGCAACAGGGTCAAACTGATAAAAATAGCTTCAAACCGCTGTGAGGCAAAGCACAGGAGGCAAAGCGCCAGAGGAAGCACGAACAGCTCCGCACTGTTTGTCAGGAACAAAATCGCGGTGACAAGATACAAAAGAATATGGGCATACGGAAGGATGGTTCCCGCCACCTTATTCTTCCCAAGATACGCTGTGACCGATTGGCAAAGCGCTTCCGTCTCCTCGGAGATCTCCTGATCGGCCAGACGTCTGGATAGATTCCCAGTGGCCGAAAAGGCCGCACCGGTGGCTGCTGTCGCCGCGCCGGAGAAGCCCGTTTTCCCTCGCGGTGCGCCCGAAGAAGCTGTCTTTTCCTGCCATCCTCTGGAGCGCGGGCCAGGGGGTGTTCCATATGGGTTCCTCTTGAACTGATAATAAATGCCGGCAGCCGAACACAAGAGGCCGAGAATCCAACTAATCGTCCCCGTATTCTGGTGAAGCGTCATGAACAGGCAGTTAACGGCGCTAAAGCCACTGAGTCCGGTGGAAATGATAATCAGCGGACGGGAGAAAAGTACACCCAGAATGCCGCCCAGAACAAAGCCGATCAAAAAGGCAATCACAAGAATAGCAAAATTATCATCCTGTGTCACGAGCAGCGAAACGAACGCAATCAGCAGAAATACCAGGCCAATATAGCAGCCGGTCGTGAGAAACACGCCAATTTGGTAGACGCGATACGCAAGAACCGCACCGCCGATTCCGCCGATCAAAAAGAAAAGGAACGTCACAAGTCCCGACTCGGTCGCGGCCCCGATCGCAGTAAACAGACCCGCTCCAACGAAAAATCCCTGGATAGCCGCAAAAATGCGGAACAGCCGATAGCCAAAAAAGCACTGGATCAATCCAATGACCGTGCTGAGCAGGAAGAAAACCGTCAAAGCGCCGATCAGGGCGCGGACGCCCGGAATGTAAGACCCAGCAGCATTTAAAATATCCCATATATTGAGATTCCCCTGCAGAATCTGCTGAAGGATCTGGTCATAATCCAAGCCATTATACATCGTGTATGTGTCGAACATCGATACACCCCTCCTTTACACTGTTATTTCATACTATATCATAAGATGCCGTTTTTTTCAATCTTTCCGTCGAATCCGTGAGAAAACCGGCGGTTCGACGACCTTTTTCCGCGAAACAGACACCTCTGTACACGCCTTCCACTATATTGTATATAGGAGGTGCAGCATGAATAATCTTGTCTTAATGGCATTGATCGCCACGCTCGGCACGTGGTTTGTAACCGCGCTGGGAGCGGCAACCGTTGTCTTCTTCAAATCCCCAAATCAGAAAGCGCTGAACCTAATGCTCGGTTTCGCTTCCGGTGTCATGATTGCAGCGAGCTTTTGGTCGCTTCTGCAGCCCGCTATCGAGCGCGCAGAAATCTCTTCCCACCTTCCCGCCTATTTTGTGGCAACGATTGGGTTCCTTTTCGGCGCCCTATTTATGTGGGGATCGGACAAAACGGTCACGTTTGCGAGAAAAAAAGCGGATAGTACACAAGGAAAGCCAAATGAACGGCTCAATCGAATCATTATGCTGGTTCTTTCCATCACGCTTCACAACATACCGGAGGGTTTAGCAATCGGTGTGGCGTTTGGCGCATTGCAAAATGGCGGCTTTAGCACCGAGAGCCTCATGGGAGCGATTGTCATCGCCGTCGGAATCGGGCTGCAAAACTTCCCGGAAGGGGCGGCTGTTTCCGTCCCACTTCGGAGAGAAGGGTATTCCAGAAAACGAAGCTTCCTGATTGGGCAGGCTTCGGGGCTGGTTGAACCGATCTCCGGTGTCATCGGCGCCCTGCTGGTCGTCTATGTGGAGGCGATGCTGCCCTATGCCCTCTCGTTTGCGGCCGGCGCCATGATTTTAGTCGCTGTCCATGAGCTTATCCCGGAATGCCAAAAAAATCAGCAGGCACAGCCCTATATCGCAACCATGGGAATTGTTGTCGGGTTTGCGCTCATGATGCTGCTCGATGTTATGCTGGGATAACGAGATGAGAAAAAGAGTCTTGACTTTGCCTGTTTCTTCCGGGCTTTGTCAGACTCTTTTTCTGTTTACACTTTGATTATGCGGTTAAGCACTGCTCTGCCGCCCACATGGCGGCATACTTTCCCCGCTGCTGCAAAAGCTCGGTATGCGTTCCGGACTCTGCAATCTTGCCCCCGGACACCACCAGAATTTGATCGGCATTCTTCACAATCGACAGCGTATGGGCGATCATCACTACGGTCTTTTTCTGTTCCAGCAGACGCAGGATGGCCTGTTTGACCGCCAGCTCGTTTTCAATATCCAGATTCGCCGTCGCCTCGTCCAGCAGCAGGATCGGGCTGTTTTTCAAAATAGCGCGGGCAATCGAAAGGCGCTGCCGCTCACCGCCGGAGAGCAGGCTTCCGTTCTCGCCAATCTCGGTTTCATACCCCTGCTCCATCTTCCGAATGAATCCATCGCAGTTGGCGGCACGGCAGGCGGCCTCCACCTCCTCGTCGGTAGCGGAGGGTCGCGCATGGCGGATATTCTCCCGCACCGTATCATTGAACAGGAAAACATCCTGATCGACCATCGAGATCTGTTCGAGCACCCGCTCCGCCGCCACATCGCAGATATCCCGTCCGCCAATGGCAATGCTTCCTCTGTCCGCCTCATAATACTTGGAAATCAGGTTCAGAATGGTGGACTTGCCGGAGCCGGAGTCCCCCACGATCGCGGTCAGCTTCTGATCCTCTGCATGAAAGCTCACTCCCTGTAAGACCGGCTCGCCCTTTACATAGGAGAAGCGCACATTGCGGAAGGTGATGTCGTGAGCGGGTACGACAAGCGGGTCAGCGCTGCCGGACTCCTCCGGTTCGTCCGCCACCTTTTGGATATTGGCCTTGGAGATCATCAGGTTCTTCCAACTAAACAGATCGATCGAGATGGTGGTCAGCAGCTTGGTCAGAAGAATGGGCATCATGGACACCATCAAGTAATCCGCACTGCGCAAGGCTCCCGCCGCCCAGGGCCGCGCCGCCAGTGCCATAATCAGCGGCACGGTCAGGTAGACAAGGATGTTGAATCCAAATCCCACCGGGATTCCCTTTGCCTCGTACTGGTAGCTCACATCGCTGAAATCCTTCATGACCTGGGTAGTGGCCTTGTTCCTGGTTCCTCCCACACCGTAGGCCCGGAAGGTCTGGATGCCGG
This sequence comes from Eubacteriales bacterium, assembly GCA_030539335.1. GTDB lineage: Bacteria > Bacillota > Clostridia > Oscillospirales > Butyricicoccaceae > Butyricicoccus_A. The sequence continues at coordinate 112,458 of JAUNSG010000008.1, forward strand.
AGACATACTCCACAATGCTGCTCACCGCTTCGGCGCAGATCGCATTTCGGGCGGTACCGTATTTTTTCACAATCCGGAACGACAGCCACAAATCCGGAATCAGCAGCAGCACAGCTGCCAGCAGAATCAGACCGGCCGGAAGATAAACCACACAGGTAAACCCTACCAGTACGGCGGACAGCGTGACATTCTTTGCGATGTTCCCGGAATCGTGGGTCAAAATCTTTTCATAGTTTGCCACATCGCTGGTCATTGTGTTGACATACTGTCCCACCTGTCCCTGTGTGAACCGGGCAAGCGGAATTCGCTTGAATTTATCGCCCAAGAACAGCCGCAGCCGCATGGATACCGCCGCGCCGCCTATCTGTACCTTGACATAGCCGGTGCTGTAAATCGCCAGCCGCAGCACAAAGATGACCGCCAGCATTCCGGCAATCTGCTGAATGACCTGCGCCGTGACCGTGCCATTCAGGAGATGCCGAAGAATCAGATAAATGGACAGATAGGTACAGCCGGACAGCAATCCCTCGATGACGGTCAGGACAATGCCGCAATAAAAGGCCGGTGTTTTACAAAATGGAGATTTCGACTTCATGATGCATCTCCTCCTTTCCGTGCGTAGGTGATCTCCCGTGCCCTTTCATAGTCCGCCCAGACTCTTTGATAATAGGCATTCTCTGCGCGCACCTGTTCGTGCGCACCACAGCAGGTGATCGTGTGGTTCTCCACCACAGCTACTTTGTCACACAGCTTTACTGCTCCCAGCCGATGCGCGACAATCAGAACCGTCTTTCCCCGGCACAAATTTTCAATGGCACGGTCGATTTCCACCTGATTTTCCGGATCGGCGGCGGAGGTCGCCTCATCCAAAATCAGGATAGGGGCATTTTTCAGAATGGCCCGCGCAATGGCAATGCGCTGTCGCTCTCCGCCGGAGAAGCGGGAGCCAAAGGTACCCACTTTGGTGTCATAACCTTCGGGCAGGGAAAGGATAAAATCGTCGATCTGTGCCTGCTTTGCCGCCGCACGCACCTGCTCCAGTGTGGCATTGGAGCCCATACGGATGTTCTCCAACACGGAATCCCGGGTCAGGAAGGTATTCTGAAATACAATGGAGATATGCTTTAACAGTTCCTCATAGTCGATCTCCCGCACATCCTTCCCGCCGATGAGCACCTGTCCCCCCTGCACGTCGTAGAAGCGTGAAATCAATTGGATGATGGTGCTTTTTCCTGCGCCGGAAGCGCCCACAAAGGCGACCTTCTCCCCGTTCCTCAGACGGAGATTGCAGTCGGTCAGGATATCGGTTTTTCCATCGTAGGAAAACCGGACGTTCCGCAGTTCGATATCGTGCTGCTCCGGGAACGCACTGCCCCCCGAAAAGACCGGGATATCCAGGATTTCTTTTGTTTTAAAGACGCCATTCAGCGCCTGTGCAAACGTCGTTCCCATTTTTTGCAGCGGCAGGATCTCCGTCAAATACAGCGAACCCACATAGGCAAACAGCAGGAATACACTGGCGGTAGCCGAGCCGCGCAGGAACAGCAGCCCGCCGATCGGCACCATCAGCAGCATTCCGCATTCCACCAAAATCAGGAACACGGCATACGGCGGAGCGGTCTTATAGGTGATCTCGTTCCAGATGTCGTTCTCCTCATGGATGGCATCGGAAAACTTTTTGAAGGAACGGCTGCTCATGTTATATGCCTTGATGAGCCGCATCCCACTGATGTACTCGATCATCACAGAGTTAAACGCGGCCAGGGAGTTGTTGACCCGCTCCATCACGCCGGACATACGGCAGAACACCAGCGCCATGACCAGGAACGCCAGCGGCAGTGGAATCAGCGACACCAGAGCCAGCGGTACATTCACGGTCAACAGGTAGAGAAAAATTACAATGGGACCCGTCAGATAGGCAACCAGCTCCGGCATGGTGTGCGCCAGACACAGCTCCAGTTTTTCAATGTCCTCATTGAGCACGGTTTTTACATCCCCGCTGCTGCGTTCATCCAAAGCGCCCAGCGGAACCTTGGCCAGATGCTCCGTTACCATGCAGCGGACCCGGAACAACGCACCATAGGCCCCCTTGTGCGAAAGCACACCGGAACTGCCGAGCAGCACCAGACGAACGATCGTACCGGCCGTGACCAAAATGGCGTTATCCGCGATGATCGCACGGGTACAGGTTCCGGACAGCACCGCGTCCATCAGCCGATACAGCCCGACATAGGCGGTTACCGCGAACACACCGCTGCCAAAGGCACACAGGATGGAAAGAACCAGCCATTTTCGGTATGGCCCCGCCCATCGCAGCAGCAGAGAAAGCGGGTTTTCTTTTTTCTGCTTCAAATTGTTCACTCCTTCCGGCTCTTGCGCGTTGACCGCTGCCAAGAGCTGTGATAAAATCTAGTTAGTTATAGCTAACCGCTAAAACAACCATACAAAACCGGGCAGCGCTTTTCAAGAGGACGCGGCGACCTTCGTCCTTTCTTGATAAACTTGCGTCCGATCGTGGCAAGGGAGCTGAAAGAGATGAGCAATATCACAGAGAATCTTTATGCCTCCGCTTTGCGGGAATATGGCTTTGTCCCGGAACCGGAAAACCATCGATATGGTCCCAACGGCCTGTGCTGGCATCAACAGGATGGTCAGGGGGAAGGATACTATTGGATCTATGAGCAAAAGGATCTGTTCACCATCAAAATACATGATTTCTATTTCCGCAATGATTCCTTTCTGGAATTCCATATTCCCAAATGCCTGTCCGTCACCTATTATGAATCCATCTCCGGCGAGGAGCTGTCCCCCTACCGCCGTTTGACCGCGGGATGTGTCAAAACCTTTTTGGGCGGCTTGGAGCCCTACCGCGTGCTGATTCACAAAAATATCCCCATCACCAGCATCGGGATTGAGGTCACGCCCGCCTACTACGAAACCTGGCTCAAGCAGCAGTATCCTGAGGAATACATCCACCCGCTGGAGGCATTTCGCACAGTGGATCAGACCGATTATTTCCCGGAAATGGTACACCTGCTGGAGCAGGTCAAAAACTACCGCGGGAAGGGCATTGCCGCCAAGCTCTTTTATGAGGGCAAGGTGGCGGAGGCCGTGGCGCTGGTGGTCGAGCGCGGGCGCACCAGTCCCCTCCCGGGAAAAGAGCTTTCCGAAGACGAACAGCGGCAAATCCAAAATGTCACAGCCTACATCAACGATCACTATGCCATGGATCTCCCGCAGGAGCGGTTGGCCCGCATCGCCTGTATGGGAACCACCAAGCTGAAAAGCAGCTTCCGGCAATATCACGGCTGCACCATCACCGAATACATCCAGCAGCGGCGCATCACCCACGGGGAACAGCTTTTGGCCAAAACCGATCTGTCCATTGGGCAGGTCGCACAGAGCGTGGGCTATCACAGCACTAGCCGGTTCGGAGAGCTGTTCCGAAAGCATACCGGGCTTCTGCCCAGCGAATACCGCCGGAGCGCCCGGCGATGAGAAGGATATTTCTCCCCCGGTATCCGGAGGGCCTCCCATTCCTGCCCATTTGATTTCAACTGTCTATTTTGTCCAGTCTTTGCCTGATTTTTTTGGCACATTTCCATGATGACAAACCACCTTTCGGTTGCTATACTGAATCCAATACGATCAGAGTTTTTTAGAGCAGGAGTAGTATCAAATATCCGCCCGTGGGCGGATGGCTGGTATTACTTTTTTCTTGTCCCAGCTCAGATCAATCGGTTGAAAACCGGAGGCGATTTCTTATGAACGGTAAATCCATTCGAGTAATTTTTCTCATTTCCATGATCTATTCCACTGCCTATGCGCTGACACTTTCCAAAGGTGTATTTTATGACGAAATGCTGAGAGGATTCTCTATGTCAAACCTTCAGTTTGGCCGAATGTTCAGCGTTCTCGGTATTTTTTCCATGCTTGCCTATCTTTGCGCCGCATGGTTCAGCACACGGTTTTCCTCCCGTTTGATCGTCTTAACCGCTCTGCTGGTCAATACCGCCGTCCCTGCTACTCTGAGTACTATGCCGCCCTATCCGGTCATGCTCCTTTGCTTCGCGGTGATGGGCTTCACCAACGGCATCTTCTTCCCGGTTTCGGTAGAACTCGTGCGCAATGCGGTCTCCCTGAATCTGCAGGGACATGCATTTGGTGTCAACTATATCTTTATCAGCCTCACCGGCTCTGCTGTCACGTTGATCTGCTATGCGGTCCTTCCGTTCTTTCCTTCTCCTGCCGGACGGGTTCGGGTTTTGCTGATTCTTTTTGCCGTACTCAATACTATCTCTCTGATTTTGGCCTTTTTCCATCTGGAGGAAGCCAAGCCGGGCGCACAGCTCCAGCATGAAAATCTGCCCGCAACCCTGTCCTCCCTGCTGCGCAATCCCACCGTCTGGGCGGTCGTCCTCATTGTGTTCATCAACTACATCGGTTATTGCACCTTGAATTATACCCAGCCTTACTTATCCGATGTCGTTCATCTGCCCGCTCTGGTGGCAAATCTCGTGACGCTGCTGCGTATGTACTTCATCGTCATTCTAGCAGCTCCGCTCGCCGGAATGATTACCGACATGTACCGCGCTTCGGTCGTGTTAATCCGCGCCACTTTTTTGGCCTTTTTTCTCGCCGCTTTTGCCATTGTGTTCATCCACGGGCTGTCTCCGTTTTTCCTTGTGATTCTGATTCTCGTCCTGTGTATGACTGCCAATATGGCCAAAAGCATGGCGCTGATCACGATTTCGGAAATCGGCCTCTCTCCCTATGCGATCAGCGTCGGCATCAGCCTGGTTTCCTTCCTCGGCTTCTCGCCCGATGCCTTTTATTACAGCCTGTGCGGCTGGCTGCTGGATTCCTTTGGCGATGCCGGATATACCTACATCTTCGCACTTGCCGGAACTCTCACCGTAATCGGTTTCTTTATCTGCCATTGGCTGCGTCGTCAGGGCGTAAAGCGTTCGTTCGGATGATTCCTTTCTGAAAGAAAAAAATAGGGTCAGTATCCATAGATACTGGCCCTATTTCGGAAAGGAAAACGGATTGCTCCTTTTGGTATGGCACGGTTAATATCGAATTCGCATGGCGGAAACAACGCCGTTGGTGAGTCCGATCTTCTTTTTCTGCTGTTTCATTGGAGTATCAAAATTGTCCGGTTTTTTCCAGGCAGAAGTGGTCTGTTTCATGTATTTGTCTCTTGTGGTTACAGCAAGCATGATCATAGTCATTTCCTCTCTTTCGTCTTGATTCGCTGGTGTCTTTGTTATCCTATCCATATCATATCAGATTTTTGTCTGTTTTCAATGTGACACTATGCCAAATTTTGTCCTTATCCTTGTGCTTATAGCACAAGGATAAGATTTCCAAAAATCCCCGTCTATGCAAAGGAGGTTGTCTGTATGGCGATTACCATCAAATCTCTGATTGAACAAACCCGCGAGTCCTATTGCCTCCGGCTGCTGACCGGAGATATTGCCCTTGATTATGTCGTCACCTGGGTACATATGATGGAGGATACCAGCGCAACGGAATTCTTCTGGGGAAATGAAATGGTCGTCACCAGCGGATACACCGCACAGGAGGAGGCGTCTTTGCTCCGTTTTGTGGATGCCCTGATCGACAAACACTGCGCCGCTGTGGTCATCAACATCGGACAGTATATCCATACCGTCCCACAGTCCGTCATCGATCACTGTCGGGAGCATGCGCTTCCCCTGCTCACCATGCCCTGGGATATGTCTATCACCGAGTTTGTCCGCCGCTGCTGCACCCTGATCACCCGCAGCACCGTGCAGGAAGAGGATCTCAAAGAAGCACTCCTGCACATTGTGCGTTCCCCACAGGATGCCGGTCACAGCATCCAACTGCTCTCCGAATCCTTTCATGAGGCACTTGGTTTCCAAATGCTTGCCATACAAATCGGGACGGCGGATGCCCCGGAGAAAATCTCCCACCATCGCAGTATGCTCCGTCTTCACACCGCACTGCAACACTATGATTTTCCCTATCTGGTTTTCCGCCATGCGCACCGCTTTTTTCTGCTGCTGAACCAAAAGGATCCCGCCATAGCCAACGAAATCCCCCGACGCATTCTGGAAAGCATGCACGAATCCTTCCCGACTCTGCCCGTGCAGGTTGGCATCGGGAACCCGGTGACGGCCTTTCCCAGTTTGTCGGAAAGCTTTCGCGGGGCCATCTCCGCCCAGCGATGTGCCTCACTCCAAAACCGCAAAATCGTTTTCTTTCGGGATATGGATTTTTACAAGCTGCTGTATTCTGTTCCGGATGACGCACTGCTGCGCTATTATCACGAAAAAATGGACCCATTGCTGGAATATGACCGCATCCACAGCAGTGAATATACCGAAACACTGTTCCGCTATCTGCTGACCGATGGCAGTTTGCAGGCGGTCTCTTCCGCGATGTATACCCATCGAAATACCATCAATTACCGTATGGGTAAGATCCGCGAACTTCTCGGTGTGGAGTTCCATTCGCAGCAGGACTGCCTTCCCTATCTTCTCGCCTATCATTGCGGACGAATCCTCAAGATAGTGGACGATATGGAGCGGATATAATCCCATCCTTTGTTGACGAATCCGGTCGTTTGCTTCATAATGGAACCAGAAGGGAAAACGAGAGGGAGATGTTATGAAGCGAACAAAATGGCTGCGATGGGGCGTCCTCATCCTTTGTCTGTTGGTTGGAATGACAGCGGTATGCAGCGTCCGTTTCCTTAGGGACGACGAGCTGGAGGGAGAGGTACCACAGGAACAAACAACCGAAATCGCCCAGCCGGAACCGGAAACCGAAGGGCCGGAAGTGATGGTAAACGGTATCCCGATGGAGACGCCGAGCGCATTGGCGGGAGATACCGTCATGATTGCGGCGGAAGAATTCGCCGAACGAATGGACGCGGAGTATACCTTTGACGAAACCAGCGGGGCGATCACACTGACCTGGGAGGACCGGACCGCAGAACTGACACTGGATGAGACAACCGCCATACTGAACGGAGAAGAGACCGAAGTTGCCGCGCCGTATCAGCGGGACAATGTGGTAAAAATACCGGCAGAGGCGGTTGCCGAAAGTCTGGCGGCAGGTGCAACAACCTATCAGGAAACGCTGTATCTGACCCCCTATGCCGGCGAATGGGAGATACCGCAGGGCTATAACGTCCCTATCCTGATGTATCATGCTATCAGCGACGATTGCTGGGGCTACTCTGAACTGTTTGTCAGCCCCTCCACTATGGAGGAACAGCTAAACTATCTGACCGAAAATGGATACACGACGATTACATTTGAGGATCTGTACCGCATTGATGAAATTGAGAAACCAGTCATGCTGACCTTTGACGATGGATACGATGACAATTATGAAAATCTGTATCCACTGCTGCAAAAGTACAACTGTAAAGCGACTATTTTTGTCATTGCGGGCGCGATTGGTTCGACAGAAACACACAAAATGACCGAAGAACAGGTGCGTGAGCTGTCGGAATCCGGCCTGGTTTCCATACAGAGCCATACCAACACACATCCATATCTGGATGAAATCTCAGCAAAGGAGCAAAAGCGCGAAATGCGGCTTTCGTCCCGTACGCTGCTGGCATGTACAGGAAAACAGCCGTTTGTGCTATGCTATCCATCCGGACGGTATGACGAGAATACGCTGGAACTCGGCCCCAAATACTACCGTTTTGGGCTGAAAATGACCGGAGGGATGTATAACACATCGGACGATCCTTTCCAGATTAGTCGGTATTACATCGCCAGAAACACCGATTTGAACACCTTTGCGTCGTATATCCAAGGGTAATGCAAAACAGATTAGTAACGCGCGAAGAAATTTGTCAGAAAGCAAATGCCGCACCGAAGTCCCAATCGGACTCCGGTGCGGCATAAAACAATTTTACGCAAAATTTACTGTTTGGTATCGTTGGAAATCAATGCAAGCAGCTGGCGAATGCTCTTTTTTCCAAAAGACACCTGATCCTCATTGATTACCATACACGGCACACTCATGACCTTGTACTGCTCTTTCAGCGCCGGAAAATGATTCAGATCATAGACTTCCGCCGTTACATTTTTATTGCCTGCGGCAATGCGCTGGGCAGCGGTAACCAGCTCCGGACACATCGTGCACGAAAGGGAAACCAACAACTGCATGTGTACTGGCGTGTCAATCGCCGCAATCGCCTGCTCCACCTCCGGCTCCAAAGACTGTCCTGGGCCGGCAGCATTGTACATTCCCAGTACAAAGGATGTAAACTCATGTCCACCCGGGACACCATGGAACGCAAGTCCGGTCTCTGTTCCATCCTCACCAAGAATACGGACACAAGGACGCTCCATTTCCTCGTCGGTCGAAGCAACCTCCACGGAGAGCTTGTCTGTCATGTCTGCCAGCGCAGTCATATACTGCCTCAGCTCCTGCGAAACCGGACGGTCATCCAGATACAGACGAAGCAGCAGCGGTTTCGCCATGCGGGAAAATACCGTTTCCAACTGAGCACGCATCTCATCGGTAAACAGCGTGTGTTCCTCTCCGCCCGTCTTTGCAGCTGCTTTTGGGGCAGACGATTTTGCAGAAGGTCTCGTTGGATACAACCCGGTCTTTTTCTGCATCACAGCTGCGTATTTTTCCAGCTCTGTGGCTGCCGTGGCCCCGTCCCCTACGGCTGTAACCACCTGCCGCAGATTTTTAACACAGACATCGCCCGCAGCATACAGGCCATCCACATTGGTTTTCTGCTGTCGGTCGGTAATCACATAGCCCTGTCCGTCCAGTTCCGCTACACCCCGTACCAAATCGGTAGCGGGTTCATATCCGGCAAACACAAATACACCCAGACCCTCTCCGCGATGCTCCGTGACATCCCCGGTCTTCCGGTCACGATAACGAATGGCATTCAGCCCATTGTCTCCGCCCGACACGGATTCAACCAGGGCATTTGTCACCACGGTGATCTTTTCGTGACTGCGCGCTGCATCTGCCGTCGACTTGGCACAGGAAAAATCATCCCTCCGGATGAGAATCGTCACATGGCTCGCGTACTTGGTGAGAAATACACTCTCCTCCGCAGCGGCAAAGCCGCCGCCCACCACAAAGACTTCCTTATCCGTAAAGAATTCGCCGTCGCAGGTGGCACAATATGCTACTCCACGGCCCTTAAATTCTTCCTCGCCGTCAAAGCCCACGCTGCGTGGGTGCGCACCGGTAGCCAGCAAAACACCAAAGCAATGCAGTGTTCCACGACTGGTGCGGACCGCTTTCACGTCTCCTTCCAGATCCAGTCCTTCTACTTCGGCCAGCAGGAATTCCGCGCCGAAATTTTCTGCCTGCCGACGCATCGTTTCCGTCAACTCACTGCCGCTGGCGGAAAGAACTCCTGGGAAATTTACTACCTCAGATGTGATCGTAATCTGCCCGCCAAAGTGCTCCTTTTCCACCACCAGCACGCGATAACGGGCACGTGCCAGATAGAGAGCAGCCGTCAAACCAGCCGGGCCACCGCCGATTACCACCACATCATATAGGCTCTCCTGTTTTATTTCTCCCATGGCTTACAGCATACCAACCAGATCCAGGCTGGGCTTCAGGGTCTCTGCACCTGGCTGCCACTTGGCCGGGCAAACCTCATCGCCATGCTCCGCCACAAACTGCAATGCCTGGACCTTGCGCAGCAGTTCATCGGCATTTCGGCCTACATTGCCCGCATTGACTTCATAAGCCACGATCTTTCCTTCCGGATTCACCACGAAGGTACCACGCTCCGCCATACCATCTGCTTCAATCAGAACATCAAAGTCCTTAGCCAAAACATGCGTTGGATCGGCCAGCATAGGATACTGAATCTTCTTGATGCGATCCGATGCATCATGCCACGCCTTATGGACAAAGTGAGAATCTGTGGAAACCGAATAAATCTCACAACCGATGGCCTTAAATTCGTCATACTTGTTTGCCAGATCCTCCAGCTCCGTAGGACAAATAAAGGTAAAATCCGCAGGATAGAAAAAGAACACACTCCACTTTCCAAGAATGTTGTCCTTGGTTACTGTCTGAAAAGTTCCGTCTTGATAAGACTGTACCGAGAATTCGTTAACTTCTTTGTTGATTAATGACATATTATTGCCTCCTTACAATCCATTTAGTTAGTATCCGCTAACTACATTACACACATTGTACTGCGTACGCAAACATTTGTCAATATCTCTATCCATTCCCAACGCTCGATTTCTCAATTAATTTACATTTTAGGCTTTTAGATGGATCGGCTCTTATTCTTGAATCTGCTCTCTGCGTAAGAAAAACCGCCCATTTCTCACGAAACAAGCGGTTTTCTATGGTCCGAGTGACAGGACTTGAACCTGCGGCTTCTTGACCCCCAGACTTATCAAACGTCCTACACAACCTCTTCCAGATTCTACAGTAATCCAAACTTTTTTTCACCATAAAACCAGTATATAAAGTGCAAATCTGTTATTTTGAAAACAATCACGGTCCATTATAAAAATATCAAATCCACATTAGCTCCATGATAATCCGTTCGAAATGTCGTAAAATGTCGTCAAAATTCCGATTACATTTATCACATTAGGAACGGGATTCTGTGGCTCGTCCCCATTAACTTTATTTCTTGGTTGTAACCAGCATACTCTTCGACCATGCGGAATAGTACTTCTTACCGTTCACCGTCTTATAGGTGCGAACGCGGACATAGTACTTTTTCTTTGCGGCCAGCTTAGAGACCTTAGCGGACACGGTTTTATTCTTGGACACCGTCACGGTCTTGGCACCGGTAAACTTGCTGTTGGCCGCGTACTGAATCTGATAGCCCGTCGTTTGCGGCGCCTGCTTGGCCCACTTGGCCGTGAAGCCCTTCTTTGCCGCAGTCACACTCTTGAGGGTTGTAGCTTTTGGAACAATAGTGAAGGTCTTTGATAAGGAACCGGTATATTTCTTCCCTTTGAACTTAACGGTTATCTTATAACTTCCAACGTTTTTGCATCCCTTGCCATAGGAAACTGTATAATTACTTGACGCAATCTTATTTCCCTTCGCATCCTTAACTGTAACGGTCGGTTTCTGTACCTTATTGTTATAAACAAAGGATGATTTTGAAAACATTATTGTTTTGGGTCGCGAAATCGTTATTATTTTTTCTTTTCCGCAACGATTACAAAAATAGAATTCGCCACCATTTTCATATTGGTCTGCTTTCCAAATGACATCCAATTTATAATTGTGTCCTGTTGCGGGGATAGTAACCGTCGTCTTTACTGCCTCACAACCGTTATCCTCGTTGGAACAATAGATTGATTTTTTTTCCACTGTTGTACAGGTTGCCTCTTTATCAACCGTATATTTTGTATTCCAATCATATTACACCTCCAATAATATAGTTAATTCTCCAGACTACACTATTTTTCGAGGTTGTCAAGCATAAATACACAAAAAGACGCGTCTATTCAGACACGTCTTTTCATCGTTCATTCTTCCACATATTCCAACAAATCACCGGGTTGACATCTCAGCAACTCACACAATGTCTCGAGACTCTTCCATGCAACCGGTTCCCCGCTTCGTAATTTTTGTAGGGTATATTCCCCTAGTAGTTTCTCTTTTCGAATTCGATTCGTATTGTAACCCGAATCCTTCAGAACCGAGAGCACATCGATTTTATATTTCATTGGCATAGATGTCACCTCCTATACTTATTCTACGCAGTATTTACACTGATTTCAATGTAAATACTATACAATTATATACACTGTTTTTTGTGTAATCTGTGCATTGAAATTACACCGATTGCAGTGTATAATATAGACATACTAAAGGAAAGGAGATGAGGCAAATGGGAAAGAAAAAAGAGCTTGAAAAGAAACGAAAGTTTCTAATCAAGCTCATCGAAGCGGTAGCAAAGTTGATGGCCGCGCTTGCCGCTTTGATCGTCGCATTACATAGTCAGTAATGCAAACTGGATGCTCGGTAGGCTGCAACCTACCGGGTGTCCTCATTATAACACATGGAGGTAGTTTATGAAAAGATACATTCCAAAAATTATTGAATTTGCCGCTTTTATTATTTTTATTGCAGCAATTATTATTTACGCGGTTAAGTAGAAAGGAGAATGAGCATGAAACACGTAGACATGATGACAATTTTAAAACGCGCCCACAGTGAAACTTTACGGAAGTGGGACGCCGAAAGAAAAAACTGAAGGAGAACCCGGACAGTCAGATTGCCGCCGTAAAAGAGGTACGTTATTGGCGGCAGCTGGAGGAGATTCAAGGAATGATCCTCGCCGAACAGAAAAAGATCAAACACGCCAAGGCAAGGGCCAATGGATAATACGCCGCCGCCCTCCGGGGCGGCACGGAGAAAGGATTGGGCTCAGAGGGCAGAAAGAAAATATCACAACAAAAACCGGGAACAGAGCCATTTTCGAACTCCGCTCCCGGTTTCGTTACTATATCATTACTTCGTATACTTTTTCGCCACCCAAACCGGTACCTTGACCCAGTTTGTGGTCTGCTCCAGCACAGCCAGTGCCACGCTCTTGCGGATCGTACCAGCCTTGTCCGACTTGACGGTATTCAACGCACGGGCATTGACTGCCGCTTTCGTCTTTGCTTTGCTGCCAGAAATAGTGCAGTACTTCCGCGCGATCCAGACATAGGTTTTAATCCAATTGGTTGTCTCGTCGAGTACGGTCAATTTCGCGCCCTTGTCAATCGTACCCAGCTTGCGCTTGGTCACACCCGCGCCAGCTCTGGCGTTGACGGATACCGTAGTCGTAACCGTCTTCGGTTTCTTACTGATGAGATAATACGATGGCGCACGGTCGATCGTCGCCTTGCCGCACTGCGTCAGTGTTGCCGTGACAACGCCCTTCTGCCCGGTACGTTTTGCGTGATGCACCGGCCATGTGAGATATTTTGAATCGTTCCAATAGGAATCCAGCACGGTAATCGT
>JAUNSG010000018.1 GCA_030539335.1 Eubacteriales bacterium
CACCGAAGGTCGGCGGCGACAACATCGCCTGTGTTTCCTACTTCGGCTTCCCGGAGAAGATGGACAAGCAGGCGCCGGAAGCGCGTGAGATCATTGAGCGCGAGCTGCTTGGCAAATAAGCCATCAATTGAAAATTGGAGAATAGAGAATAGATCAGAGAAAACCGTCCGCAGGGTCACCCTGCCGGGCGGTTTTTTTGGTTGAAAAATCTGACGATTGGCATCGAGTAAAACAAAGAACTGATAGAATAACGGATTTCTTTGTGCTATGATGTAAAAAAGAACAGAAAGTGGGGGATATGCGGTGCGGTTTGGATTTCGCTTTCGGATCATGGCGGCGATGCTGGCGGTCGCGGGCGCCTGTGTGCTGGCGGTCGCGCTGATCAGTTATTCGGATTCAAAGTCGATGATTGAGGAGAACTACGTACAGTCGCTGGATGCGTCCATGACGCTGCAGATGAACTCCTTTGACGACACCATGAAGGAGATGTATCAAACCGTACAGCATATCAGCACGATGCCGGAGTTGGAAGACTGCATTGATACCTATCTGTCCAGTGATCAGACGTATGCAGATGGGACGGAAGTTGCGCGCCAGCTCTCTGCGCTGCTGACCTTTAACCGCTGGGGAAGTACACTGTACCTGTATCTGCCGGAGGTGGAAAAGGCTTTTAGTTCAGAGAAATACTATGCGGCCCGGGAGAACGCGGGGGATGCGGCTGTTCCATGGCACGAGCGGCCGGATAATCCCTTTATCCCGTTGTATTTTACCGACCGCATAGCACGGGCATCCCAGCACGTGTTTGCCTATGTGGAACCGGTTTTGGATCGTGACGGGGAAGAGAAGGCATTTTTGTGCATTACGGTCGACGAACGCAAGTTGTATTATGCCTTGCTGGATGACCTCAATGGCACGGATGGCGAGGAGTACATGATTCTGTCAAAGGACGGCATGATTTGTTCCGCCGCGGATATCACACAGCTTGGGACGCGGATCAGTGGGCTGTCCAAGCGGCAGGACAACCGGATGAATGCCAATATGGGGGAGTCCGGACTGCTGTTCACGAGCGTAGAGGCGCCGTATTCCCATTATCGGATGCTGTGCCAGAGCGACCTTCGCATGTTGACCCAGGACATCCGGGAGCATATGATCTATCTGCTGCTGGTGGTCGCGCTGGTGTTCACCGGTCTGATTGTGCTTGCAAAGATCTTATCGGACCAGCTGTATCGTCCGATTCAGGAGCTGACGGAGGCGATGGATAACGTCGGCGGCGGCGACTTCACCGCGCGGGTGAACGATCGGAAAACGGACGAATTTGGGGTCGTCCGGGCACATTTTAACGAGATGGTCTCGCGTATGGACAACCTGATGGAACAGGTGGTGCAGGAGCGCACGCAGAAGAGGGAGGCGGAGATCAATGCGCTGCAATATCAGATCCGACCGCATTTTATGTATAACACGCTGAATTCGATCCGGTTTGCGGCAACGCTCCAGCGCAACCACAAGCTGGCGGAGCTGCTGGGCGACTTTATTGCCCTGCTGGAGGCGAGCACACAGCGAAAGGGCGCATTCCTTCCGCTGTGCGAGGAGATCAGATTGGTCCAAAGCTATCTTTCGCTGCAGGCGTTCCGGTATTTTGATTGTTTTGAAGTGGTCTATTCCATTGCACCCGAGACAGAGGATTGCTATGTGCCGTGCCTGCTGCTCCAGCCGATGGTGGAAAACGCGGTGTTCCATGGGATCGATCCCAAACGGAATGACAACCGGCTGGAGATCACCTCCTGGATGGAGGGAGAACGGCTGCATATCACCGTGGAGGACAATGGGGACGGTTTTGATATGGAAAAGGGGGAAACGTTGGATCAAGAGGAAGAAAAACGGCGATTGACGGGAATTGGAATGCAAAACGTGAAGCAGCGCATGAAGCTGTACTATGGCGATGCAGCATATTTTACCGTTCACAGTGAGGTTGGCGTGGGGACGCAGGTGGAATTTTGTATGCCGGTCAGCCACGACCCGGAGGAATACAGTATCAGAAAGAGTGGGACGGCGGAATGAAACAACAACAGATTGTGGGAGCGGGCCTGCTTCTGTCGCTGCTTTTGTGTGGGTGCAGCACGATCGATATGCACCGGGACCGGCCGGAATATTCGATCGGTGTCGTGCTGAAGGCGCAGAACAGTCCCTATTGGCTGGATATGTCCTCGGGGATGCAGCAGGCGGCCACCGATTATGGGATCGACATGACACTGCTGTACCCGGAGGGGGAGCAGGAAGGTGAGGAGCAGAAAAGCCTGATTGCGGATATTTTGGACAGCGATGTGGATTTGATGATGGTGGCGCCCTGTGATTCGTACGATACGGAGTGGTTCATTGAAAAGGCAAAGATGCAGGATATCGATGTACTGACCGTGGACACGCGCGCGATGGATGCGGAGCTGCCGTATATCGGTTCGGACAATGTCCTGTTTGGAAAGATGGTGGCGGAGTATTTTAACGAGCGGCTGAAGCCGGGTTCCACCATTCTGCTGCTGTATGGGCCGGAGAAGCAGTCGAGTATTATTGAGCGCGACCAGGCGATACGGGAGTATCTGGATTCGGATATTCACATTCAGGGCGTGCAGTATACCGAGCTGGATGAGGAAAATGGATATCTGTTGATTCAGCAGCTGGAGCAGCCGGTGGATGGGATCTATTGTCAGAATGCGGTTCTGGCACGCGGTGTTGTCGAGGCGCTGACGGAGAAGGACTGGAATTCCAAGGTGATCTCGGTGGACACTGAGGACGATGCGGTGCAGCTGCTGAAAGACGGTGCAATGGACGCGATGGTCATACAAAATGGCTATGAAATTGGGTATCAATCCATCGAGCTTGCGCTGGAAACACTGCGCAGCGGAGAGCAGCCGGAGGATATGTTGTTTGACGGGGAGCTGTTGACGGTACAGGACACAGGAGGGAATTGACATGCATCGAATTCTGATTGCGGACGATGATATGATTGTCCGGATGTATCTGCGGGATGTTATCCGGTGGGAATCCTATGGGTTTACCGTTGTTGGGACGGCGCGCGACGGCGAAGAGGCGCTGGAGATGGTGCATCGTGAGCAGCCGGATGTGCTCCTGACGGATATCAGTATGCCGCGGATGAATGGGATCGAGCTGATCCACCAGCTCCGGGAGGAGGAATATGACGGGGTCATCAATGTACTCAGCTGCCACGATGACTTCGAACTGGTAAAAAGTGCGATGCAGCAGGGAGCCGATGATTATCTGCTGAAAAACTACCTGAGCGATACCACGATGGAAGAGATTTTGGACAGGCTCAGGGAACAGATCCAGGCCCGGAACTGCAAATCCGACCAGCGGGATGAAATCAAAAAGCTGGCGCGCAAGGGGATCGATGTGATACGGCGTGAGCTGCTGGAAAGCATTCTGCGCGGGGAATTGACCCCGGAGACGCGGGAGCAGCGCCTCAAGCAGGCGAAGCTGCACGGTGCCTACCGAAAGCTTGCGGCGGTTATGCTGCAGCCCTCCGAGGCGGACTGGGAGCAGCGGAATGAATTGCTTGCCCTATGTACCCAGCGGCTGGAAAGTGAGGCCGCGGATATCCTGATGCTGCATGAGAATACCATGGTGCTGCTGATCGATTTGGGGGATACTCCCTCGATGGCACAATGTATGGAAACGATCCGTCGTCTGGAACAGATGCTCGGCCGTCTGGCAGAGCAATATCTGAATCTGGAGCTGTCGATGGCAGCCAGTGCGGTGTGTGAAGGGGAAAATGCCATTGCAGATGCCCTTCGGCAGGCCAACGAAACCCTGCAAAACCGGTTTTATGGCGCGGGCCAATGGCAGTATGGGCCGGAGAGCCGGATGACGCAGGAGATCCCGGCTCCGGCGGAGCGGTTCCGGGCGGAGCTGGTGGAGATGCTCCGCGACGGCAAGGAGGATCGCATCCGGAACCGGTATGCGGAAGCGCTGGATGCCATGCGGGAAGCGCGGGTGTATGCCGGTACGGTGCTGTCGTGGCTGCGGCAGTGCGACCACATTGCCGGAATTCGGCGGACGGAAAACCAGTACAGTGCAATGACACGGTTTACGGATTACCTGGGCTGTGCCGAGGAATATATTGTACACAGCAGGACCAGCCGCCTGCATGCAGTCCCGCAGAATATCAGCGCCACGATGCGCACGGCGGTGACATTTTTGCAGGAGCATTTCCACGAGCCGATTGGACTGAACGACATCGCCCGACAGGCGGGCCTGTCCCCGGCGTATTTCAGTACGCTGTTTAAACAGGAGATGGGGATGGGATTTTCCGAATACCTGCTCTCCCTGCGGCTGGAGCGGGTCTGTGCCGGACTGCGCACGACCGAGCAGACGATCAAGCAGATTTCCGAGGAGGCCGGCTTTGCCGACTACTCCTATTTCTGCCGGATCTTTAAGAAAAACCTCGGGCTGAGTCCGGCCGCATACCGGAAGAAAACAGAGAATTGAATCGGGAATTCGCACATCGGAGACAGCTCCGATGTGCTTTTCTATTGAGCGGTATGGCAAACAGCGATATAATGATCCCAGTAGACCGTCGTGTAAAAACATTTTGACAAGGAAAAAAAGCGTTTGGAAAGGAAATTGGATAGACAGTGAGGCAATGATCTGGCATGATGAACGCGAAAGGAGGATCGTTATTTTCTATGGAAGTCGGAAAAAAATTAAGGGACGCTCGTCTTCATTCTGGATTGACACAGGAGCTTGTGGCAGAAAAAATTGAGGTGTCCAGGCAGACGATCTCAAACTGGGAGAATGAAAAGTCCTATCCGGATATTGTGAGTGTAATCAGACTGAGTGACCTGTATTCCGTCAGTCTGGATGATTTATTGAAAGGAGATGTCGGTATGCTGGAACATCTGGAAGAGAGTACGAATATTGTCAGCAGCAACCGGAAATTGACGGCTGCAATTGCAGGGAATGTTATGGTTTTGGTTCTTTTGATTGTGTTCAATCAAATTCTGCCGGACAATGATTTCTTCCTGGCAGGGATCTTCTGCCTTGCAATTATCAGCTCATCCGCGTTATTCTACCAGCTCATCAAAAGGTTTTAGACAGGAGGGATATTATGTTGAGCAATGGGATGGTGTTCCTGGTGGCGTGCGGCGCCGTAGTCTGCGTCGGAACCATTGGAACCGTGTATCAGATTTATCAAATGGTTTTGACGGATGCCAGGGCAAGGGGGCTGAAACATCCCAGGCTTTGGGGGATGTTTGCGATGAATGGCAATCAATCCAGCGGATTTCTTGTCTATCTGATCGTCAGAAGAAAATACCCGGTGATACATATGTCCGAGGA
Organism: Eubacteriales bacterium; assembly: GCA_030539335.1. Classification (GTDB taxonomy): domain Bacteria; phylum Bacillota; class Clostridia; order Oscillospirales; family Butyricicoccaceae; genus Butyricicoccus_A. The sequence continues at coordinate 5,347 of JAUNSG010000018.1, forward strand.
GGATAGAAGGAACATAGAATACCGGAAAAAAGCCGCCGGCGTAGGCCTTGTTTTTCTGGCGATAGGGGCAATCGGCCTCGTGGTATGCAGCATGGTTTTTTTAAACATATGAGACAAAGCCATACGTAAAAAAATAACACAGTCCGACAGACGAATGTGCTGGTCGGACTGTCTTTTTTTTCGATGGGCGCGGCAAAAATCGAAAAAACCTCCCTGTTTTTCCAAAAATAATCGATTCGATGTGTTACCGTTTTGCACTATACTGTAAACAGAAAGAGGGAGGATGCTCCCGAAAAGAAAGGAAATGGTACAAAATATGAACGCATTTATGATCGCCACGTTCATAGGATTTACCGCACTGGTAGCGATAATTTCCTACGTGAAGACAAGGGGCGAAGACACCACGACCAAGGAGGGTTACTTCCTGGCGGGCAGAGGTCTGCCTGCAATCGTCATCTGCGGTTCCCTGCTGATGACCAACATTTCGGCAGAACAGCTGGTTGGCCAGAACGGCCAGAGCTACACGGCAACCATCGGCGTATTCGGCTGGGAAATTATCGCCGCATTCGCGCTGGTTCTTTGTGCACTTTTCTTCCTGCCAAAATTTATTGGCACCGGCATCACCACCATTCCGCAGTTCTTTGAAATGCGTTATGGTCTGGCAGTAAGACGTCTCGCAGCGATCGGCTTCGCAGTATACTACGTCGTAGCAATGCTGCCGCTGGTTCTGTATGCTGGTTCTGTCGTATTGGAGCAGTTGTTCGGCATCTCGAGAATGTTCGGCATTTCCCGCTTTGCAGCAGTTGCAATCTGCTGTGTCACCATCGGTATTATTGGTTCGATTTACGCAATTTTCGGCGGCCTGCGTGCGGTTGCTGTTTCGGATACCATCAATGGCGTTGGCCTGATGATCGGCTGTGGCCTGGTCGTTCCGATTCTGGCATTCTCCTATCTGGGCGACGGCAGCTTCTTGGGCGGCATCAACATCTTCCTCCATGCATCGGAGAAACTGAATGCCATTGCCCCGCCTGATGCACAGGCCCCGTGGATTCCGTGGCCGATGATCTTCACCGGTCTGGTTGTTAACGATACGCAGTACTGGGCAACCAACCAGTCCATCATCCAGAGAGCATTCGGTGCCAAGAGCATGGCGGAAGCGCAGAAGGGCGTACTGTGGACTGCTGTTCTAAAGTGCTTCACCCCGATCTTCACCGTTGTTCCGGGCATCATCGCATACTTAATCTTTGGCGCTGGCCTGTCCCCGCAGGATCTGGCATATCCGAACCTGCTGCTTCTGGTTATCCCGAAGCCGATTCTCGGATTCTTCGCAGCCGTTATGTTCGGCGCAATTTTGTCCTCGTTCAACTCGGTATTGAACTCCGCATCGACCATCTTTGCAATGGATATCTTTAGCTGGGCTAAGCCGGATGCAGATGACCTTACGGTAGTAAAGGCTTCCAAGATCTTTGGTACCATCGTAGCAATCATCTCGATTGCCATCTCCCCGTTCATCATGTTCTTCGGTCAGGGCATCCAGGCATTCCTGAACGAGTCCATGGGTTACATTCTTACGCCGCTGTTCGTTATGGCGATTTTCGGTGTGACAAAGGTCCGCGTACCACAGAAGGCATGCTTCGTTATGACGGTAATTCATATCGTTCTGTATGCAGTTGGTCTGAATACACTGACTCCGGAGCCGTTCCATTCTCTGTATATTCTGTTCTTCTGCTTCGTCATCGACATGATTGTCATGTTTGTCTTTGCTAAGGTTTCTCCGTCTCCGGAAGTAAAGGAAAACTTGAATCCGAGTGTAGTAATGACTCCGTGGAAGTATGCAAAGTTTGCTTCCGTGTTGGTTGTCGTCCTGATTATCGCGCTGTACATCATCTTCTCCCCGGTTGGCCTGGGAGCTTAAAGAAAACAATCCTAAGATAACACTTTCTATCTTTTTCATCGGGCATGTGCCGCAGGAATTCCTGCGGCACATTTTTTTTGCCCGGTTTCCCGGGCGTGCGGCATTTTGTGCCCTACAAAAAACGACCGATAAATTTGGCTAAATTGCTCGATTGACAAAAGCGGATATCGCGGTATAATAAATATAAACTTTTATTAAATATTTTATAAAAGATATATTTTATTGGATGGTTTCAATAAATATTTCCGGAAGATATTGAGCATATCGGAGAATTGCACTATGATTTTCCGCCGGATGGAAAAAAGACGCATTAACTCTTTTCCAACCGGAGGAAAAAGGCGGCATTAAATTCCGTCGGCGTCTGTCCTACAATAGACTCACAAAAGATCAGACGCCGGGCGAACGGCGGACGGTCCACATTAAAAGGAAACAGGAGGAAACTACAATGAATCAAAGCTGGTTGGAACTGGAGGACAAGGTCGTCATCGTCACGGGCGGTGCATCCGGCATCGGCAAGCATGTTGCCGATACGCTGACGAAGGCCGGTACAAAGACCGTGATTGTCGATAGGAATGTGGAGACCGGGGCAGAGTTGGACGGAGCGTATTGTGTCCAGTGCGACGTTACGGACAGCAACAGCGTGCAGGCGATGGCGGATGCCGTTGTCGCCAAGTATGGACGGATTGACGCACTGGTCAACAACGCCGGAATCAACCTGCCGCGCCTGCTGGTGGATGTCGCCGGGGAAAAGCCGGAATACGAGCTGAATGACGATTCGTTCAACAAAATGTTCTCGGTCAATGTCAAGGGAGTTTTCCTGTGTGCACAGGCCTGCGCCAAGCAGATGCTCAAGCAGGGCAAGGGCGTTATCGTCAATATGTCCTCGGAGTCCGGCAAAGAGGGTTCACAGGGACAGTCGGCGTACTCCGCCACCAAGGGTGCGGTTGACAGCTTCACCCGTTCCTGGGCGAAGGAATTGGGCAAATATAACATCCGTGTTCTGGCCTGTGCGCCTGGTATTATGGAAGCGACCGGATTGCGCACCCCGGCCTACAATGAGGCGCTGGCCTATACCCGCGGCTGCAAGCCGGAGGAGCTTTCGACGGATTACACCAAGGTTATTCCGATGGGACGCGACGGCAAGCTGGATGAGGTCGGCGATCTGGTCACCTATCTGGTCTCCGACCGTGCAAGCTATATCGCCGGCACCACGATCAACATTTCCGGAGGCAAATCCCGCGGCTAATTCCCGGAAGAAAGGAATGCTGACACCATGAAAAGCCTATTCAGCGACAATCGAATCGCAACGATGCTGCACTATTTCCATAGAACGCCGGTTACGACAGTCAGCACGCTGGCTTCCCGTCTCGGTGTCAGCGAACGGACCGTGCGCAATGACATCAAACAGATCAATGAGGAACTGAAGGGCTGTGCGGTCATCGAGGGCGTCCAGGGAAAATACAGTCTGCGCATCTTTCATGCGGACCGTTTTCATCAGATTGTTTCCCAGATGATGCGGGAGGATGATTTTCTCAATTCCTCGCGCAACCGCATGGATTACCTGTTCGGAAAGCTCATGCGTTCGGAAGAACCGCTGTTGACTGATGAGCTGGCCTACGAGATGAATGTGGGACGGACGACATTGGTGAGCGATCTGAAAAAGCTGCGAACGGAGATTGCGCCGTACCAACTGTCCATCGTCGGAAAAACCAGCAAGGGATTGCTGCTGCATGGCAAGGAGAGCGACATCCGCAAATATGTTCTGGACAATGTCTATGAGCCGCTGTATCAGGCGTACCCGCTGGATGAAGAGCTGGTGCAGGCCATCGCCGAGTTGTTTGACGAGCAGCCGTTGGAAAAGAGCGTACGCGATTCTCTGGAACGATTCACGACCCTCATGCTGGACCGGTTCCTGACCGGGCATTGCATCGGGCCGCTGTCCTCACGCTACTACAATCTCACGGCACGACCGGAATTTGAATGCATCGACCGATTGGTTGACCGGTTTTCCCGGATTCTGCATGTGGATTTTCCGGTGGAGGAACGGCTGTTTCTCTTCCTCCCCATTATTGGGATGCGCACACCTGCGGATATTCAGGATATGCACTCCTTTGCGCTGGACGAAACCGTCCGGCCGCTGATGGAAGAGATTCTCCGTCAGATCCGGATGGAGATGAACATTACGATCCAAAGCGGAAAATTCACCGAAGAATTTCTGTACCATCTGATGTTTATGATCAACCGTCTCCGCTTCCGGGTCCGGCTCAAAAATCCCATGCTGGATGAGCTGCGGGAAAAATATCCGCTGGCCTATCAAATGGCGGGCATTGCCTCCCGCGTCATCGGAAGGAAATACGGATTGACGGTGTCGGAGGACGAACGCGGCTATCTGGCTTCCTACTTCGGCGTATTCCTGACGGAGAACGATCTCAGTCAGAGCCGGCCCTTCCGTGTCGCTGTGGTCTGCGGCACCGGACGTGTCACAGCCCATCTGGTCGCTGTACAGCTCCGGAAGATTTTGGACAGCTCGGCCGAGCTGCAACTGCTTGCGGATGAGAAGGTGACAATGGAACAGCTCAACCAGTATGACATTGTGCTGACCACCGTGGCGCTTTCCTGTCCCTGTGACCGGCCGATTATCCGGATTCACGAGATCTTCAATGACCGTGAGTTGCTGCACAAAATTGAGAAGGCGAAATACTGGAATCAGGTGGATGTTCCGATTTTGGACAACAACTGGTTTGTCATGACAGGACTGCTGGATGAGAGCCGCTTCTTCGTTTTGGACGGCGTGGAGAGCTACGATGAGGCGGTCGATCGAATGGTCTCCAGCCTGACCGAGAGCGGACAGCTGGACCGCGGTTTTGCCGAACGGCTGCGCGAACGCGAGCGCAAGGGGACGATGGTATTTGACCATTCCATTGCGATCCCGCACAGCGTGCAGTATGCAGGGGATAAGCTGGTGCTCGCCATCGGGGTCTTTCCACAGCCGCTGCACTATCGGGATCATGGCCTCCGGGTGATCTTCCTGCTCGGGCTTCCGCAGAAGGTTGCGGCAGAGGACAGCTTCCTGATTCGCGTCTACGACGAAATTATGACAATCGCACAGGATGACGGGTTGCTGGGAAAAATCGCAGCGGCGGACTCCTTTTCGGCCTTGCTCCGCGCGCTGTACCGTCAAATGGGCGAATAATTACAACATATTATCACGGAATGGAGGAACTATCATGTGGAAACTGGGACTGATCGTTGTGGCGGCGTTTGTGCTGCAGGCAGTGTTGAGTATGCTGCAAATGCGTCATTTTTCCGCCGAATTTGTCAAGCTGCGCCGACAGGGAAAGGTCGCCTGCGGACGCAAAGCGGGCGGCTTTCATGCCGGAGCCATCGTCCTGTTCCTCATCGACGAGGAGGGCTGCATTCAAACCGCACGCAAGCTGGAGGGTGTCACCTGTCTGGCCCGTGTCCGCCCGTTGGACGGACTGGACGGACGGATGATCGGCTCCCTGACCGAAGAGGACGGCCCAAAGGGACACCGCAACCTGCGCAAGGCCATCGCGGATGCCGCGCTGACTTACCGGGCCTATACGGCAGGAGAGGCCATTCCAGAGCCTCCGTCCCCGTTCCAGAAGGCCGGACGTTCCGTGAGAGGTATTTTTCGAAAAAAATCAACGGTAGAACCATAAGAAAGGTGGAAAATCATGGACTTCATTGTTAACTTGGCCGCAGGCTTTATGAATCTGTTCACCCTCGGCGGAGAACAGTTTGTGAGCTGGGTAACCGGCATTATCCCGACCATCGTCATGCTGCTTGTGTTGATGAATGCGATCATCGCACTGGCGGGAGATGAGGCGGTAGCAAAGCTGGCGCGCGTCTGCACCGGCAACCCGCTCCTCCGCTATGCCGTTCTGCCCTGGGTCAGCGCCTTCATGCTGGGCAACCCGATGGCGCTCTCCATTGGCAAATTTATGCCGGAGTTTTATAAGCCGTGCTATTACGCATCCGCGACCTATCACTGCCACACCAACAGCGGCATGTTCCCCCACATCAACGCATCGGAAATCTTTATCTATCTGGGCATTGCCAACGGCATTACCATGCTGGGGCTGGACACCACACCGCTGGCCATCCGGTATCTGCTCGTCGGTCTGATTGCAAACTTTATCTCCGGCTGGGCGACCGAACTTACCACCAAAATGGTCGAAAAACAGCAGGGCGTTACGCTGAGCCGCACGCTGAAGACGGCGAAATAAGAAGGAGGAAACCAACATGGCAGAATATCGATCCATTCGCGTTGAGCGAGGCTCCGGCGGCTTTGGCGGCCCGCTGGTCATCACCCCGACGGAAAAGCGCGACAAAGTAATGTTTATCACGGGCGGCGGCGCAGAGCCGGAATGCTTGGCAAAAATCCTGGAGCTGTCCGGCCTGACCCCGGTCAACGGATTCAAGACCAACTGCCCGGAGGACGAACTGGCGCTGGTTATCATCGACTGCGGCGGCACACTCCGCTGTGGGATCTATCCAAAGAAGCGCATCCCGACCATCAATACCAACCCGGTTGGAAAGTCCGGCCCGATGGCGCAGTTTATCACGGAAGATATCTATGTTTCGGGCGTTACCTCCAAACAGATTTCGCTGGCGGAGGGGGAGGCCCCGGCCGCTGCGGAGGTATCGGAGGACAAGGCAAAGGAATCCAGCGGCGTGAAATTCACGGCGGACAGCAAGGTTTCCGAGACGCTGGCGAAGCAGGAAAATAAGAGCATGATTACCAAAATCGGCCTCGGTGTCGGCAAGATCGTCAATACCTTCTATCAGGCGGCGCGCGATGCGATCCAGACCTGCATTACGACCCTGCTCCCGTTCATGGCGTTTGTCTCCATGCTCATCGGTGTCATCAACGGCTCCGGCTTTGGCGACGCGTTCGCAACCATCCTGACGCCTCTCGCAGGCAATATCGTTGGACTTGTGATCCTCGGCATTATCTGCTCCATCCCCGGCCTGTCCGCCCTGCTCGGCCCGGGTGCGGTCATCGCTCAGATCGTCGGCACGCTGGTCGGCACGGAGATCGGAAAGGGGAACATCGCCCCACAGCTCGCCCTTCCGGCGCTGTTTGCCATCAACACGCAGGGCGCCTGTGACTTCATCCCGGTTGGCCTGGGATTGGCCGAAGCGGAAACCGAAACCATCGAGGTCGGTGTGCTGTCAGTCATGTATTCCCGCTTTCTGACCGGCTGGCTTCGTGTTCTGATCGCTTATGCGGCAAGCTTCGGCCTGTACGCTGGCTGATCCCCACACAGGCCGCAATCGAAAAAACGAGAGAAATCAGGAATTGCAAGATACAAGGAGGATATCATACCATGAAAATCATCTATGAAAATCAGGTTAAGGCGCTGGGAAGCTGTGTGGACGAATTCAAGGACGCCGATATGTTCATCCTGTTCGGGGACAATGCCCCGGAGGAGCTGCGCGACTACTGCTACTCGGTCAGTGTCAATCCGATCAACGGCACAATCGCCGCAGGACAGACCCTTCGGATCGATGACCATGCCTATAAAATCACGGCGGTTGGCGAAGAGGCTCCGGTGACGCTGGCGGGACTGGGACATTGTACGATCAACTTCAGTGGACAGACGGCCGTCGATCTGCCGGGTACGATCTATGTCGAGCACAAGCCGAAGCCGGAGATCGCCGTTGGCACAGTCATCCAGATCGTCGAGGCGTGAGAGAGCAAAATAGACGTTCTGTTCCAATCTTTCCTCCGCTTCTCCGGGGTTGAGGAAAGAGTATCGCAAAAAAACGTTGCACTTTTTCGAAAATCGGAGTATGATAACTTTGATAAAAGATTTTCATAAAGTGAGTGTGAGTACATGGCTGCTGTGAATACAGGAAAAATGCAAAATCCGGAGCGCATCCTTCGGTTGCTGCGCACCGAAAGTATGCTGACAAAGCAGGAGGTTGCCCGCCGGCTGCATCTCAGCATGCCGACCACGCTGCAAAACATCAATGATCTCATCGAAGCGGGCATTCTGGAGGAGTGCGGAACATCGGAATCGACGGGCGGACGGAAGGCGAAGAAGATCCGTCTGCGCCGCAGAGCCGGATTGGGCATCGGCATTGATATCGCCCTGCATCATACCCAGCTGGTCGTCACTGATCTGCTGGGCGAGGTGCTGGTACAGCAGGTGCTTCCGCTGCAATTCTGCGACGAACCGGAATGGTATCGGTCTCTTGGCACATCACTGGAACATTTTTTGCAGGCCAACCAAATCCCGGCGCAGACTGTGCTCAGCGTAGGCATCTCGTTTCCCGGCATCATCGATGACGAATCCCAACTACTGCTCCGGTCGCATATTTTGGGGCTGGAACACATCCAGCTGGACCGGTTCCATAAAAATATCCCGTTTCCGGTTGTTGTCGCAAACGACGCCAATTGCGCCTGCTTTTCTGAGCTGCGCCCGGAACGTCCGACCTATCTGTATGTCTCGCTCAACGAATCGGTCGGTGGTGCGTTGATGCTGGAGAACCGGCTGCATCTGGGCGATACCTGGCAGGCAGGGGAGATCGGACATATGCTGCTGGTTCCCGGCGGGGATCCCTGCTACTGCGGCAAGCGAGGCTGTGCAGATGCTTATCTGTCTCCGAAGTGTTTGCTGGAGAAGGGACAGACCTTGCAGACGTTCTTCCGCCGGGTACAGGCGGAAGATCCGGCGGCTTGTCGCGCATGGGACCGTTATCTGGAATATTTGGCCATTTTTCTGACCAATCTGCGAATGCTGATGAATACCGATCTGATTGTCGGCGGCGAGGTCGGCGCCTGCATCGCGCCCTATCTGGATACGCTGTGCGACAAAGCGGCGCAGTACGACCGGTTCTCCCGCGACGTCGATTATATCTATCCCTGTTCCAGGAAGCAGAGCGCATTCGCTGCCGGGGCATCGATGCTGGCACTGGAACGGTACAGCAGCCGTCTGCTGTGCCCATGAAAACCCAAGGAAATGAGGAACAGAACATGAAACATGGCGCAATTTTTGATATGGACGGTACGCTGTTTGACACTGAACGGCTGTATCAGGACAGTTGGATGGCTCTGGCAGAGGAATTTGGACAGATCCCCAATCCAGACTTCCCCAAGGCTGTCTGCGGCTCCAGCGGTACAAATATGCGGAATATCATCCACACCTATTATCCGGAAATCGATGCAGAACGGTTTATGCAGTGCTGCATTGCGCGCGTGGCGCAGATGGTGGAGACGGAAGTGCCGTACAAGCCCGGTGTGAAGGAAATCCTGTCCTATCTGCGGGATCAGGGGATAAAGATAGCGGTTGCAAGCAGCAATTCCCATGCGCAGATTGAGAAAAATCTGAGGCTTGCCGGGATTCGGGAATATTTCGATGTCATTGCCGGCGGAGATGAGGTGGAAAACAGCAAGCCTGCACCGGATATCTTCCTTCTGGCTGCCGCACGGCTTGGCTGTGCGCCGGAGGAATGCTATGTGTTTGAGGACGGAACCAACGGCCTGCGTGCCGGCGCCGCAGCGGGCTGTACGACCATCATGATCCCCGATCTCACACCGCCGACCGAGGAGCTGCGTGCGATCTGTGACGGAGTGTATGACAGCCTTTTGGTGGCGCGTGCAGCGCTGGAACAGGCGTCTCAGCAGCGCTGAGAATATTGCAATAGGAAACGAGCGGATTCTTTGGAAATTGACCAGAGAATCCGCTCGCTGTTTTTTTATGGAATTCTGGAAATCGGTTGTGATTGCTATTTGTCCGCTCCCGGTTTATAGTATAGTTAATGGCTGCCGGGGGAGCGGAATGCAGGGCAGAGAAAGGAAGGGGACATCGATGAAACAGATATTTTTGGTGGAAGATGATCGGGAAATTGCAAAAAACCTGGCGCGATTGCTTCAAACGGAGGGATTTATGGTTACGCATGCATCCACACGGCAGGAGGCGACCGCCCTGCTTTCGGCAAAGCCGTACGATTTGGCGCTCGTGGACATTTCCCTGCCGGACGGAAATGGCTTTGCGGTCTGTACCGAACTGAAGCAGGCACAGAAGATTCCTGTGATCTTTCTGACGGCGTCCGGCGATGAATCTAGCGTTGTTACCGGACTGAATATGGGAGCGGACGATTATATCATTAAGCCATTTCGCCCGCGGGAATTGATCGCACGGATTCAGACGGCGCTGAGGAAATCCGGCCCCGCTTCTGCGGCGGTTGAGATTTGCGGGCTGCATGTGGATACCGCCAGCGGGGTTGTGAAAAAGGATGGGAAAGAGGTATTCCTCTCCGCCCTCGAGTATCGCCTGCTGCTGGTGTTCCTCAACAATCCGAAAAACATTCTGACACGGGACCGGCTGCTCAGCGAGCTGTGGGATGCGTCCGGCGAGTTTGTGACGGACAATACGCTGACCGTCTACATCAAACGGCTGCGGGAAAAGATTGAGGACAATCCCGCTGCCCCGCAGATTATTTTGACGGTCCGTGGAACGGGATACCGCCTGGGAGGCAGCTATGTTTCGAAATAGGGAGCTTCGACCGTTCGCCATTTCGTTCGCCTGTGTCGCCATCGTCACCGTGATTCTGGGCTTTGCCATCGGACCGGCGGCCGGTGTTCTCTCCGTCGTTTCGTCCGCTGCGTTTGGGACGGTGTTTTTTGTGTTTACCAGGATGCGGTACCGCCGCATTGCGCACATGGCAGAGCAGATTGACCGGGTGCTGCACAATGCCGACGTTTTGTACATCGGGGAAGAGGAGGAAGGTGAGCTTTCCATCCTCCAGAGCGAGATCACCAAGATGACGCTGCGCATCCGGGAGCAGAATGAAGCGCTCAAACGGGAAAAAGAACACCTGTCGGATTCCCTGGCGGATATCGCCCATCAGCTTCGGACACCGCTCACGTCCGCCAACCTGATTCTGTCCCTGCTGGAGAACAGCCCGGACGAGGCCGAACGGAAGGCTCTGCTGCGTGAAACCGCGGAGCTGTTCGTACAGATGGAGTGGCTGCTCAATTCCCTGTTAAAATTATCCCGGCTGGATGCGGGCATCGTCACACTCCAGATGGAGCAGGTCGATGGGAACCGCCTGATCGGACGTGCGGCGCGTCCGCTTCTGATTTCCATGGAGCTGCACAACATTGCACTGCGGATCAGAATACCGGAGGGGATGCAGATTCCGGGGGACCCGAGCTGGCTGGCGGAGGCGATACAGAACATCCTCAAAAACAGTGTACAGAGCATCGGGGACAACGGCTGGATCGAGATTACCGGTGAGGATACCCCGCTTTTTGGACAGATTCTGATCCATGACAGCGGTCCCGGGTTCGAAAAAGAGGATTTGCCCCATCTGTTTGAACGGTTTTACCGGGGGAAGAAGGAGGGCGCCACCGGATACGGCATCGGTCTGGCGCTGTGTAAGGGGATTATCACCCGGCATGGGGGAACGATTACCGCGAAAAATCATCCCCAGTGCGGTGCGGTTTTCTGCATCCGCTTTCCAAAGTGACGGATCTCTCACGGAAAAGTCACGGAAATGTAAGCGGAACGTTCTATCATAGGAGTAGACCACAAAAAAGGAGGCTCATAGAATGGAGTTTTTGAGAGTTGAGAATTTATGTAAGGTCTATGGAACGGGAGAGAATCAGATCACGGCACTGGACCATGTTTCCCTGACGATCGAAAAGGGGGAATTCACCGCGATCATCGGCTCCTCCGGCTCGGGAAAATCCACCTTGCTGCACATCATTGCGGGGGTTGATCTGCCGACGAGCGGGAGCGTATATCTCGACGGGCAGGATGTCTACGCCCAGAGCAATGAAAAGCTCGCGATTTTCCGCAGACGGCAGGTTGGATTGATCTATCAGTTCCACAACCTCATCCCCACACTGAACGTGGTGGAGAACATCACTCTGCCGGTTCTGATGGATCGGAGAAAGATCAACGAGGAACGGCTGGAGGAACTGCTGGAGCTGCTGGGAATGCAGGAGCGGAAAACGCACTTGCCAAACCAGCTTTCGGGCGGACAGCAGCAGCGGGTCGCCATCGGACGTGCGCTGATGAATGCGCCGGCCGTCATGCTGGCCGATGAACCGACCGGAAGCCTGGACAGCCGCAACGGACATGAGATCATCAAGCTGCTGAAGGAAAGCAATAAAAAATATGGTCAGACGCTGCTTCTCGTCACCCACGACGAAAACATCGCCTTGCAGGCGGACCGCATCATCACCATTGCCGATGGACGCGTGGTACGGGATGAGAGGCTGGTGAGCCGGTCGTGAATATTTTTCACAAAGTTGCCCTGCAGGGCCTGAAAAAGAACCGCACACGGACGTTTGTGACCATTTTGGGTGTTCTGCTGTCCGCCGCTCTGTTCACAGGAGTTGCTACCTTTGCCGTTTCCCTACAGCATTATATGATTCGGGGCGCAGAGGTCAAGTATGGCAGTTGGCATGTCGCTCTGCCGGAATCGGATTCGGATTTTGTGGCGGATGCCGAGCAGGACAGCCGTGTTTCGGAGATTGTAACCCTGCAAAATCTCGGCTATGCCGCGCTGAAGGACGGGAAAAACCCCGACAAGCCCTATCTGTTCCTCTCGGGATGGGATCAAAAGGCGTTTGACACCCTCCCGCTCAAGCTGATTTCCGGAAGACTGCCGGAGAGAAGCAATGAGGTCCTGATCCCGGCGCATTTGGCGGCAAACGGCGGTGTGAAAATCTCAGTAGGAGATACCATCTCCCTCGCGGTCGGCGACCGCATGAGCGATGGACAGAAGCTCGGCCAGCACGATGCGTACCTTCCCGGGACGGAAACGCTTGTGCCGACGGGGGAAACGGCCTATACCGTTGTCGGCATCTGCCAGCGCCCGGCTATCGAGGAATTCCGTGCGCCCGGGTATACGCTGATCACGACGGCGAAAACCAGCGCGGCGGATGACCTCTCGGTTTTTGTCACGCTGAAAAACCCCTACCGGATTCGTTCATACACACAGGGCATAGAAGGGGACTATATCTTAAATGACGATGTACTGCGCTTTCTGGGGCTTTCCGGCGAAAAAGTGCTCACGGTTCTGCTCTATTCGATTGTCGCTATTCTCGTGGTGCTGGTCGTCATCGGCTCCGTTTTTTTGATTTACAATGCCTTTCATATCTCTCTGAACGAGCGTACCCATCAGTTCGGCATCCTGATGTCGGTGGGCGCGACAGAAAGGCAATTGCGCAACTCCGTTCTGTTTGAAGGACTGTGCATCGGCGCCATCGGGATTCCACTCGGGATTCTGGTCGGCGTGCCGGGCGCCAAGCTGATCCTGCTTCTTGTGGAAAAGAATTTTATCAACTTGATGTATGACGGCGTGTCGCTGGATCTGGTGGTATCAGCGCCGATTCTCCTCGCCGCCGCTGGGATCAGTCTGGTCACGATTTTGCTTTCCGCGTATCTTCCGGCGAAGAAGGCCGCATCGATACCGGTGATGGACTGCATCCGGCAGACCAATGCGATCAAGCTGGAGGGGAAGGAGCAGAAAACCTCGCGGCTGGTACAGCGGTTTTTGGGGCTGGAGGAGATGCTGGCGCTCAAAAATTTCAAGCGCAACAAGCGGCGGTACCGCAGCATTGTGCTGTCACTCACCTTCAGCGTTGTGTTGTTTGTGTCGGCCAATGCATTCGGGACCTATCTGCATCAGTCCGCAGAAAATTCCAATGAGGTCGTGGAACAGTACGACATTGTCTTTTCCTCCCGTGACATGGGGGAGGACGAACTGCTTTCGCTTTATGGCCAGATGAAGGATGTCCAAGATGTGACGGCGAGCGGCTATCAGGCGCAGGCGACCTACCCCTGCGTGCTGCCGGCCGACCAGCTTTCCGACCGTTTCTTTGATACCTTTGGGCCGTTTCTCTCCTATGACGGCAAAAGCAAGACGGTGGATGCCATGCTGGATGTTGTATTCGTGGACGACGACAGCTACCGGAAACAGCGGAAGCGCCTTGGCCTGTCGGAGGAGGACGATGCCGGAGCGGACAACAAAATGATTATGGCGGCGTTTGTGGAGGGATATATGTATCTGCAGGATGAGCCGATGGAAATCACCCTTTGCGATGAAGACGGCGAGGCGGCGAGGACCATCCATGCGACCTGCGTCAACGACTATCCGGACTTGCTTCCGCCGGAGGCGGGGGAAACTTACCGCGGCTACAGCCTTTTGCTGATTGTGCCCTATGAGGCGAAAGCCAGCTTTGATGCGCTGGGGACAGCCGTACAGACCACGCTGGGCATGACCTTTGAATCCGACAACCCCGGTGGTTCCACCGCCCGGATGCGGACGCTCCTCGATGCGAACAGCGTTGCATCGGATTATACACTTTACAACGTCTATGAAATTCTGGAGCAAAACCGCAACATTGAGTTTGTCATCAACCTGTTCGCGGCGGTGTTTATCCTGATGATTACCCTGATCGCGGTTGCCAACGTATTCAATACGATCTCTACCAACATCCGCCTGCGCCGGCGCGAGCTTGCGATGCTCCGCTCGGTGGGCATGTCCGACCGGGACTTCAACCGGATGATGTGCTTTGAATGCGTCCTGTACGGCGCACAGACCATGCTGTGGGGACTGCCGCTCTCCGTGCTCCTGTCCGTTTTGATCTACCGGGGCATGATTCTCGGCGGCGCTTTTGCACTCACCTATGTGTTCCCGTGGGACAGTATCGCGATCAGTGTGTCCGGCGTGTTCCTGATCGTACTGATTACCATGCTGTATGTCACGAGCAAAATCCGGAAGGAAAATATCATCGATGCCCTTCGGGATGAGATCACCTGAACCGAAGGGCTTTGCGGAAACGTATCATAAAATCTGCTCTTTGTTTTGTTGAAAAAATTATGGTAAAATGAAAGGAGATGATGAGAAAAGGGAGGGCTTTGGTTGAAGAGCAGACGAACAAAGCTGGAAACGTTCCGGCGATATATCTTGTGCGTAATTGGCGTATTTTTTTCCGCGCTGGGTATTGCGATTGTGCGGCTGGCGGATCTGGGCGTATCGCCGATTTCCTCCGTGGCCAACGTCATGAGTCTGAAATTTTCCATGCTGTCCCTGGGCAATTGGCTGATTATTTGGAACTGTGTGATGATTCTCGGACAGATTTTGATCCTGCGCCGACGGTTTCAACCCGTCCAGCTCATGCAGGTTCCGCTTTCCATTCTGTTTGGCTATTTTACGGATTTTGGTATGTGGGTATTTGCCTGGGCGACATGGGATTTTTATCCGATGCGTCTGGTCAATGTCGCTGTCGGTACCTGCCTGATGGGCTTTGGTATTGCAATTTGCGTCATTGCGGATGCGGTTATGAATTCCGGCGAGGCCTTTGTCAAGGCGGTTTCGGACACCACGCATTTGGAATTTGGCAATGTAAAAATTGGATTTGATGTCAGCTGTGTGGTATTGTCGATTGTTTTATCGCTGGGTTTCTTTGCGTTTACGATTCGAGGGACCCGGGAGGGAACCATTATTGCGGCGCTGTGTACCGGCATTGTCATCAAATTTTTTACCCGATTGCTGAGACATCCGATGGAACGCATATTCGGCCTGCATCCTTGAAAAGCAACGCCGGAGGCTCGGTACCGTTTTTATCGGCGCGGCGTTGTAATACGGCCGGAAAAATGATATGATAAGCGATAGAATACCAAAAACCGGAGCGGAACACACGTATGAGACAGATTAGCAGAAAAAAGGGAATACTGACCGGCATCCTGCTCAGCGCGCTGCTTTGCTGCGCCGGGTGCGGGGCGCAGTCGGCGCAGGCCGGGACAGACGGAAGCGCTGTGGAGCCGTCCGCATCGGGCGGGGAGGCACGTACCCAGGAGGAATCGATCGAGGAGATTTTGCAGGGGATGACGCTGGAAGAGAAGGCGGCCCAATTGTTTATCGTTCTCCCGGAGGATCTGGTGGACGGAGTGGACTGCGTCATTCAGGCGGGCGATGCGACCCGGGAGGGACTGGAAGCCCATCCGGTCGGCGGCGTGATCTATATGGAACAGAATCTGGAATCGGCGGAGCAGGTCCAGGAAATGCTGGCCAATGTACAGCAGTTCAGCCGGGATCGCATTGGGCTTCCGCTGTTCCTCGGTGTCGATGAGGAGGGCGGCACGGTCGCCCGCGTCGCCGGAAGCGGCAACTTTGATGTACCGGATGTCGGCAATATGGCGGACATCGATTCGGTGGAACAGGCGGAACAGGCCGGGGAGACCATCGGCAAGTATCTTTCGGAGCTGGGCTTTAATCTGGACTTTGCACCGGACGCCGACGTCTGGAGCAATCCGGACAATGAAATTGTCAAATACCGTTCGTTCGGTGACGATCCACAGACGGTGTCGGAGCGGTCGCTGGCGGTGCTGGACGGCCTGCAAAAGCAGGGGGTGTGCGGGGTGCTCAAGCACTTCCCGGGGCATGGTGCGACGGAAGGCGATACGCATGAGGGCTATGCCTATACCAGCAAGACGTTGGAGGAGCTGGAGGAATGCGAGCTGATTCCCTTCCAAAACGGCGTGGACAACGGTGCGCCGATGATGATGGCAGCGCATATCTCCCTGCCGAATGTGATTGGCGACGACACACCGGCCTCCCTGTCGGAGGAGATCATTACCGGACTTCTGCGGGAGCAGATGGGGTATGATGGCGTTGTGGTGACCGATGCGATGAACATGGGCGCCATTGCGCAGAATTATTCGTCGGAGGAAGCGGCGGTCAAGGCGCTGGCCGCGGGTGCGGATCTGATTTTAATGCCGGAGGATTTTGCCGCCGCGTATCAGGGCGTACTGGACGCCGTGCAGGATGGAACCCTCACCGAGGAGCGGCTCGATCAGTCTCTGCGGCGGATTCTCAAGGTCAAGCTGGAGATGCCGTCGTAAAAAAAACGAAAAAAATACAGCCCTGTCGGCGTTGTCCGACGGGGCTGTTTGCGTATCGGTGGTTATCCATGGCAGAGGAATGCCATCCGTTTTTTGTATGCGTCCTCTTTGCGGACGCACCGGGCGTCATAGGCGGACAGCCTTGCACTGCGGCGGCGCGGCTCCGGGCGGAAGGAGGGGAAGCGTGCGGCGCGCTCGATGGAATGGTACAGGCGGTCCACCGTTTGGTTGGCCTTTAGGATGGCATGGTACAGCCGGGACTGGTTCGGATGGGGGTGGTAGAGCGTTTGAATGGCTGCATCCAGCTCTGTAACAATCCGTCCCATCTGCGCTTCCTGTTCATAGAGGGCATAGGCGCCCTGCTGTCCCTCCAGTGTTTCGCAGCGTCCGGACGTCAGATACGCACAGAGGGAGCAGACGGCGACAAAATTGCGGTATCGGGGGTCGATCACATCTGCCGCGTAAAAATGGGATAATACGGCTTTGCTCTGTTGAAGTCTGGCCCGTACGGCGGGGATTTCGGCGTTCAGCACACGGGCCAGAGGCAGGGAGCGCTGATAGCGCCTGTAGCGACGGAGGAGGTCGTCTTCGGCGTCCCGTGTGGAGCAGTCCGGGACAGTGACCGGGAGGGGGAGGTGGTCTCTCTGGTTTTGGAGCAGATCCAGAAGGGTCTGCTGCTCGAATACCGCTTTCTCCATCTCGTATACAATCGTTATATATTCTTTTGTCTCGTCGATGGTCATAGTTACCTCTTTTTAGCTAGAACGAATAAATACTAACTAGAACTGAAAAATACTAATAATGCAATTGTATCTTGGATTCGTGATAGTGTCAATAGTACTAATAAGTGCTAAAGGCGGGGTGAATATGTATTTACATTTTCGACGCTTACGAGATATGGGAGAGGATTCTGACCTAAGCCAGAGAGAAATTGCAGAAATTTTGGGAATCCAACAGACAGTCTACTCTCGCTATGAACGCGGCTTCCAGACCATCCCGCTCGAGCATCTGATCCGGCTCGCGGACTATTATCAGGTCTCCACCGATTACCTCCTGGAACGGACAAACAACCCGAACATCAACCGATAAACCGTACTTCCGGAATGCGGGAAGTGCGGTTGTTTTTTTGCATTCTATGTATCCGCATCGGGTAAGGTTTTTCTTGCAAGCGGAACAGGGGTGCGGTATAATGTCGGTAGTTGTTACATTACGGAGGAAATCGAATGAAACGGAGTTTGTTTTGGCTAATTTTGGCGGTCACCGGAGCGATGCTGCTTCTCGGCGGCTGTGGCGCAAAGGAGCAGGCGGCGCAGGAAACGGCATCCGAGCAGCAGGCCTCGCAGGATTTTTATGCCATGGATACGGTGATGAATATTACTGCATACGGAGAGAAGGCCGACGAGGCGGTACAGGAGTGCGTACAGTACATCAACGAGCTGGAAGCCGCGATCTCCCGCACACAGGAGAACAGTGAGATCAGCCAGCTCAATGACGCGGACGGAGAAGCGGTAGAGCTTTCGGAGCAGACGGCGGACATTCTGCATGACGCATTGGAAATTGCACAGAAGACCGAAGGGAAGTTTGACCCGACCGTTGCCTCGCTGTCCGACCTGTGGCAGATCGGCACGGAGGACGCGCATCTGCCGGAAGAGAAGGAAATCCAGGACGCCCTGGAGCCTGTCGGCTACACCAAAGTAACACAGGACGGAACGAGCGTGACCATGGAGCCGGGAACCCGCATCGATCTGGGCGGCATCGGAAAGGGCTATGCTGCGGATCATGTCGTGGAGATTTTGGAAAGCTATGATGTGGAACGCGCCATCATTTCGCTTGGCGGAAACATTTACGCCTATGGAAGCAAGGGCGACGGTGTGGACTGGAAGGTTGCCATCACCGATCCGGATCATGAAGAGGACTATCTCGGCACGCTGTCGGTCAGCGATACAAGCATTGTCACAAGCGGAGACTACGAGCGGTATTTTGAGCAGGACGGAAAGCGTTACTGCCATATCTTTGATTCTTCGACCGGTTATCCGGCGGAAACCGACCTGCGCAGTGTGACGATTGTCTCTCCGGATTCTACCACGGCGGACGGCTATTCGACGGCGCTGTTTGTCATGGGGTGCGATAAAGCGATCGAATTTTGCGAACAAAATGACATCGAAGCAGTGCTGGTGCGCGACGATCATACCGTTTTTGTGACGGATGGGATCAAGGACCGGTTTGAGCTGCTCAGCACGGAGTACCAATATGAAGAATAAGCTGGGACTGCGGCCGGGAGATTTTCTCCTGTTTGCCTTGATTCTTCTGGGCGCCTGTGCGATCTGGATTCGCTTTGCCATGCTGCAGACCGATCAGGTGTATGGGGAGATCTGGCAGGACGGCGAATGTGTACAGCGCATCGAGCTGGCCGATTCCTACCGCAACACCTTCACACTGGACGGCGATTCGACCGAATACACGATTGAAGTGGATGGGAAGCGGATGCGGTTTGTGGATTCGCAGTGCCCGGATCACACCTGTGAGCGCACGGGATGGATTTCGCGCGTCGGTGATACCGCCGTATGCCTGCCGAACCGGGTGCTGATTAAAATTGTCCGTGCGGACGGTTCGTCTGACGGCGAAGTGGACGCCACCGTGCGATGAGGAGGGGAACGATGAGCAAATCCAAACGCATTGCGCTGTGCGGTGTACTGACTGCGCTGGCACTGGCGCTGTCTCTGGCGGAGCGCATGATTCCGCTTGAGCTGCTGGTTCCGATTCCGGGAATCAAGCTGGGTCTGGCGAATGTCGTCACGATGTTCGCACTGCTGTTTCTCTCTGCACGGGAAGCTTTTGGTATTTTATTTTGCCGCGTGACGCTGGCGGCGCTGTTTGCGGGCAGCATAACGGCGTTTGCGTTCAGCCTGCTCGGCGGATTGCTGGCGCTCATGACGACATGGCTCCTGCTGCACCGCCGCGGAAGCTGGTTTTCGCTGTACGGCATCAGCGCCGCTTCGGCCGCGATGCATAACGTCGGACAGGTTCTCGCCGGCATTGTCATCATGCAGAGCGTCAATGTCATTGCGTATTTGCCGCTGCTGCTGGTTTCCGCCATTCCGATGGGCTTTTTGACCGGTGGGATCATTACCGTACTGGACAAGCATATGAAGCACATGCGGTTGGTATAAAATTGCATTCATCTGGGATACTAAGGGAAATTAACAAATTGGAGGTATACTCAGATGAAACGATTTGGTACAATGGCCGCAGCGGCGGTATTACTCATGATGATGCTTGTCGGCTGCGGAAGCTCGACAACGACCGACCAGAACACGACGGGCAACACCACGGGCACGACGACCAATGCAGGCTCCATCGATGAGAATGGCGACGGCATTGTTGGAAACGACGGTACCGGCTATGACGACGACACGATTGCCGATGATGCAGAGGATGCGGTGGATGATACCGCAGACGCGATCGACGATGCCGCCGATGATATGACGGGTACGACGAACGACAACAATAAGAACAATACCAACAACAATACGACATCCGGCAACGCGACGACAAAGAACAATCCGACCGCAGACGACGACGCACGCTGAGGGACGAAGCAGCCCGATGGGTTTCCATACCCGTCGGGCTTTTTTCTTTTTTGTGTGATTTGAACACTTTTTGTTGTAAAGGGGCGAAAAACATGGTATGATAATACAAGCTGTGCCACAGTTGTACAGCTATTTTAGAATGTCTGGAAAAGAGGATTGATATGAAAGGTTTGTTGAAAAAATGGAATGATACCAGTCTGATCCTGCGGATTGTCATCGGACTGATCGTTGGTGTTATTTTGGCGCTTGTGGTACCGCAGGCAACTGCGATTTCCGTCTTGGGAACGTTGTTTGTCGGTGCGCTGAAGGCAATCGCTCCGATTCTGGTCTTTGTCCTGGTCATGAGCTCGCTCGCGCAGGCGACCGAGGGAATTGGAAAACGGTTCCGCACCGTTATTTTCCTTTACATGCTGAGTACGCTGCTGGCCTCGGTTTTGGCGGTTTTGGCGAGCTTTGCCTTCCCGATTACGCTCAAGCTCACGGACACCGCAACGGATACCATCCCGCCGAGCGGCATCGCTGAGGTCTTCACCAACCTGCTCAACAATGCGGTTTCCAACCCGGTGGATGCACTGGCGAATGCAAATTACATCGGTATTCTGGTGTGGGCGATTATTCTGGGTCTGGCGCTGAAAAAGCTGGCCTCTTCCCACACAGTAGAGGCGCTGAAGGACCTTTCCGATGCGGTATCACAGGCGGTGCGCTGGATCATCAATCTGGCGCCGTTCGGTATTCTGGGACTGGTGTTCACTTCGGTTTCGGAAAACGGCCTGAGCATCTTTAAGGATTATGGTCAGCTGTTGCTGCTGCTGGTCGGCTGTATGCTGGCGATCGCCCTGATTGTCGATCCGCTGATTGCAGCCATCTGTCTGCATCGCAACCCGTATCCGCTGGTATTCCGCTGCTTTAAGGAAAGCGGTGTCACCGCGTTCTTTACCCGCAGCTCGGCGGCAAACATTCCGGTCAATATGGCGCTTTGCGACCGGCTTGGCCTGGACAAAAATGTCTATTCGGTTTCCATCCCGCTCGGTGCGACGATCAACATGGACGGCGCCGCCATCACCATCACGGTTATGACACTGGCGGCTGCCCATACGATGGGCGTTAATGTCAGCATTCCGACTGCAATTATTCTGAGTCTGTTGGCGACGGTTGCTGCATGCGGCGCTTCCGGCGTTGCCGGCGGCTCTCTGCTCCTGATTCCGATGGCGTGCTCGCTGTTCGGTATCAGCAATGACATTGCCATGCAGGTTGTCGGCGTCGGCTTTATCATCGGTGTGGTACAGGATTCGTTCGAGACAGCGATCAATTCCTCCGGCGACGTGCTGTTTGCCGCAACGGCGGAATTCCGCGAGTGGATCAAGGAAGGCCGCGAGGTCAAATTCTGATATAAAAGAAAGAGATGCTTTCGGTGGAAAGCATCTCTTTTTGTGTGCAGCAATCGGAAGATCAATTGTTTAACAGCACCTGATAGCCGTGCTTTTCGATCTCACCGATAAGGGCTTTTCCGTGCTCGACTCCGCCGACCTCACAGACGACATGGACGATTGCCTCATCGATATCCAGATTGGCATTGACGCGGTCGTGCTGGAACATAATGATGTTGGCGTTCTGGGAAGCGACAATTGCCGCGAAGTTTTCCAGTGCACCCGGCACATCCGGCATAATCGTAGAGAACTTCATATGGCGTCCGCGGGTTACCAGACCCTTTTCCACGATGCGGTGGATGAAGCTCACATCGATGTTGCCGCCGGACAGGAGGCAGCAGACCTTTTTGCCGGAGAAATTGCGCTGATCGGACAGCAGGGCAGCCAGAGACGAAGCGCCGGCCGGTTCGACAACCTGCTTGGTGCGCTCCAGGAGCAGCAGGATGGTTGAAGCGATGTCGGCATCCGAAACGGTCATCATATCGTCGACGTATTGGTTGATGTGCGCCATGGTGTTGGTTCCCGGGCACTTGACGGCAATGCCGTCCGCAATCGTGTGTACGGAATCCGAGGCATGGATGCTGTCCTGACGGAAGGACTGGGCGATGGCCGGAGCGCCCTCCGCCTGTACACCGATGACTTGAATGCGCGGATTGATCTGCTTGACACAGGCGGCAATGCCGGACAGCAGTCCGCCGCCGCCGGCCGGAACCAGAATGATATCGACCGCCGGAAGATCGCGCAGGATCTCCAGACCGATGGTGCCCTGGCCTGCCATGACGTCCTCGTCATCAAACGGGTGGATAAAGGTTGCGCCGGTTTCCTCGACAATGCTCATCGCCTTGGCGTATGCATCGTCGTAGCAGGAGCCGGATAGGACGACATTGGCGCCATAGCCCTGGGTTGCCGAGACCTTGGCGATCGGCGTCGAGCGCGGCATACAGATCGTAGCCGGGATACCGATGGACGATGCAGCAAAGGCAACGCCCTGCGCGTGGTTGCCTGCGGAGGACGCAATGACCGAGGTCAAGTCGCCCTGCTCGTGCAGCTTCATAATTTTGTTGTATGCACCACGGACCTTAAATGAGCCGGTTTTCTGCTGGTTCTCACATTTGAGGTAGACCTCTGCACCCGTCATGCTGGAAAACGTCGTCGATGCTTCCAACGGAATATTATGGATGACAGAGCGCAGTCGCTTGGCCGCCGCATCAATGTCTTGAATGGTAATCAAAATTCCCACCTCCGGGATAGAGTTTTTATACTTCTGTATTCTACCATCCGACTGCGGGCAATGCAAGGACATTTGGTTGTATTTCTCGGTTATTCCTGATATAATTAGGATATTAAATATCTATACCAAATATCGCTTGGAAAAGAGGATTCCACCATGGCACACTATGATTTACATACCTCACAGCTGAGGGAATATGTTTCGATTTTGAAGGCGGGAGATACGGTCTCCCTGTCCGGCACGGTCTATACCTCCCGCGACGCGGCGCATAAAAAGATTATGGCGGCGCTGGAAGACGGCAGTGAACTTCCTTATGATTTGCAGGATTCGGTTGTGTACTATGCCGGTCCGACCCCGGCGAAGCCGGGACAGGTCATCGGCTCCTGCGGCCCGACGACCTCCGGGCGGATGGATCCGTTTTCTCCAACCATGATTGCACATGGACAGGTCTGCATGATCGGCAAGGGAGTACGCAGCAAGGAAGTACATGACGCCATGAAGAAGCATGGCTGTGTTTATATGATTGCGATTGGCGGCGCCGGTGCGGTGATTGCCGCTTCGGTCAAGGAGCTGGAGGTCGTCGCCTATGAGGAGCTGGGATGCGAGTCGGTCAAGCGTCTGACCGTGGAAAACTTCCCGGCGATCGTTTCCATGGATGCGTCCGGCGGAAGCCTGTACGAGACCGGCATGGCGGAGTTCCGCACGGTGGATTGATGCTTCTTGAGGACGGGCGCGGCAGCGGCAACTGCGGTGTCGGCGTATGTTTGGAAAAATAACAACAACTTCACCGAAATGTGACAAAAAGTTTGCGAAAGGAGTTGATTTCCAAAGAAATAGTTTGGCTTTTGCGGGGATTTTGTTGACAGTAGATTTGATTTACGGTAGAATGAGCTTGTTAAAAAATCGACAGAATGAAGGAAATAGGGACAGTATGGAAAGGAGATATAGGAGTGAGAACGTTTGAAACGGATGTTCAGCAGTTAAAGTACAAGGTTCTGAAGGCTGTGGCGACCCATGTGCTGGAAGATAACATGAACAACTGCTATTATGATATTCCGCATGAGATCATTCAGGGAAAAAAGGCAACCATGCGGTGCTGCGTGTATAAGGAGCGTGCGATTGTCGAGGAGCGCGTACATAACATTCTGGAGGACAGCGATCAGATCATTCAGGTTATCGACATTGCCTGTGACGAGTGTCCGGTTGACCGCTATTCGGTCAGCAATTCCTGCCGTGGCTGTCTGGCACATCGCTGCATGAACGTATGTCCGCGCGGTGCAATCTCAAAGGATGACAATGGCCGTGCCAAGATCGATCCGGAAAAGTGCATCCACTGCGGACGCTGTGCGAAGGTATGTCCATACGGCGCGATTACGGAGAACATCCGTCCGTGTGAGAGAAGCTGTAAGATCGGTGCGATCAAGATGAACGATCAGCAGAAGGCGGAGATCGATCATGAGAAGTGCATCAACTGCGGCGCCTGTGTATCGCAGTGCCCGTTTGGTGCGGTTGTTGACCACTCGTATCTGGTAGACGCCATGCGTCTGGTTCAGGCGGCCGACCGCCGCGGGTATTATGCCGTTGCGGTCATCGCACCGGCGATTGCATCGCAGTTCCCGAAGGCAACCGTTGGTCAGGTAAAGACCGCACTGCGCAACTTTGGCTTCCACGATGTTGTTGAAGCGGCTCTCGGCGCTGATATGGTAACCAAAAAGGAATCGCAGGAGCTGGCGGAGAAGGGATTCCTGACCTCCTCCTGCTGCCCGGCGTTTGTCCGCTATATCCGTCAGCATGTGCCGGAGATGGCAGAGCACATTTCGCACAACCTTTCGCCGATGGCAGAGGTTTGCCGTTACGTGAAGGAGAACAGCGCATGGCCGGTCAAGACCGTCTTCATCGGACCGTGCACAGCAAAGAAATACGAACAGACCCTGCCGACGGTCAGCCCGTGGGTGGACTGCGTCATCACCTTTGAGGAGCTCCAGGCTATGCTGGATGCCGCCGGACTCCCGCCGGAGGAGCAGGAAGAGATGCCGGTTGACGATGCTTCGTACTACGGCCGCATCTTCGCCCGTTCGGGTGGTCTGGCGGAGGCCGTTGCCCAGAGTGTGAAGGAGCAGGAGCTGGATGTTGTGCCGAAGCCGGCGGTTTGCAGCGGCATTGAAGCCTGCAAGGTGGCGCTGCTCAAGGCAAAGATGGGACGTCTGACCGAGAACTTCATTGAGGGCATGGCCTGTGAAGGCGGCTGCATCAACGGCGCCGGCGCCATCAGCCATATGCCGAAGGACCGTATGACGGTCGATAAGTTCAGCAAGGAATCCAAGAAGGACTCCATTGGCATGTCGATCAACAGCTATCAGACCAAGTTCTGATATAATAGAAAAGCAACCGAAAACGGTATCTTGTTTCATGGAGACAGGATACCGTTTCTTTTTTTGTTTTTAGAAACCAAATCCGGAACCACAGCATAGGATGAAAGGAACGAACTGGGGAGGGGATTTGTTATGCCTACTGTTTATCTTAGCCCATCGACACAGGAATTTAATCCATATTACGACGGCGTGGGGAACGAAGAATACTATATGAATCTGATTGTCGATGCGATGATTCCGTATCTGGATGCGTCCGGCATCCGCTGGCTGCGCAATGCGACATCGGACACGGCGCTGACCTCGGCGCAGGCATCCAACGCGGCGGGAGCGGATCTGCATGTGGCGATCCATTCCAATGCCGCACCGGAGAGCCTCGCCGGACAGCTTCAGGGTACGGATGTCTACTACTATACGACGAGTGCCGAAGGGAGGCGCGCCGCTGAGATTTTTGCCAACAACCTCAAGCTGATTTATCCGATGCCGGATAAGGTACAGGCACGGCCGACCACCTCGCTTGCCGAGCTGCGCCGCACGATCGCACCGAGTGTCCTGATCGAACTGGCCTACCACGACAACCGCGACGATGCCAATTGGATTCGCAACAATATCCGGGATATCGCGCGCAACCTGTCTCTTTCAATTGCCGACTATTTTGCCGTTCCGTTTGAGGGCTGAGGGGCATAACTCGCGGCGGCGCGCATACAGTTTGGCAGGGGGAACAGTATGCAGATACGTCGTTTGATCCTGGCGGCTGCGGTGGCGCTGCTGTGTGTGGCGGGGGAACTTTGCTGGGTCTGGCAGAGCGGCATGACGCAGCCGGTACAGGGGGATTTTATTCATTACGTTGACTTTAATATACCGGAACAGGCGCTTTCGGACGCGATGAAAGAGGACCAGAAGCGGGAAGGGGAAGTCCGGTGGATTGATATCCTTGCCGGGCTTGCATGCCGGAACGGAGCAAATTGGGAAGGGTATTCCTCCGGAGATGCGTCCGACATGGCGCTGCGGCTGGAGCAGGGGGAGGATATGGAGGGAAACGAATATTTTTCCTACTACCGGCAGGCATATGAGGCGGTGCTGGGCGGGCTGCTCGGTGATTTTGCGGAGGAGACGACAGACAGTGATGGGAATTCCATTTGGGAGTATCAGTACGGCCTGAAGGCCTATCTGCCGATTGCAGCCGGGTTTGACTACAGTGAATCGGATGATTTTGGTGCGCGGCGCACCTATGGATACAGCCGCCCGCATCTGGGGCATGATATGATGGGATTGACCGGCACACCGGTCGTGGCGGTGGAATCCGGCACAGTGGTTATGCTGGGCTGGAATCAATATGGCGGCTGGCGGATCGGGATCCGCAGTGAGGATGGAAAGCGGTATTGGTATTATGCGCATTTGCGCAAGGACCGTCCCTATGCCAGCGGATTGAAGGAGGGCGATCGGGTGACGGCGGGCGATGTCATTGGATATATGGGACGCACGGGATATTCTGCAACGGAAAATGTCAATAATATTGAGACACCGCATCTGCACATCGGGCTGGAACTGATCTTTGACGAGAGCCAGTTTGAATCCGACAACGAGATTTGGGTGGATATCTATCCGCTCATGCGGCTTTTGCGCGCACATCGCTCGGTCTGCACCCGCGGGGAAGATGGAGAATACACACGCGCCGGGCAGTTTCTTGAGGCGGGATCATGAAGCCGGCAGCAATTTTGTCCGTCGGTGTGCTTCTGGCCGGCCTGCTCGGCTGGATCCTGTCGGCGGAAGAGCAGGCGGTGCTGCATTCCTCCCAAACGGTGCAGCTTCCAATTGCCATGTACCACAGCGTGACGGACGAAGGGGAATCGCCGGGAGCGTATGTGATTTCGCCCAAACGGCTGGAAGAGGATTTGCAGTATTTGAATGAAAATGGATTTGAGACCGTGACGGTGTCCGACGTCATTGCGTTTGTAGAGGACGGGACGCCGCTTCCGGAAAAGCCGGTTATGCTGACCTTTGACGACGGCTATTACAACAACTATGCCAACGCCTACCCGCTGCTGCTCCGCTATCGTATGTGCGCGGTCCTCTCTCCGGTCGGGACACTGACCGAGCAGTTTACTGCGTTGGACGAACCGGAAAATGAGATCTGGTCCTACTGCACCGGGTGGGAACTGCAGGAGATGGCGGACAGCGGGCTGGTGGAGCTGCAAAACCATTCGTATGATTTTCACACGCTGTCGCCGCGAAAGGGATGCCTGCGCAACAGCGGTGAGGCGCTGGAGACGTACCAGACGGTCTTTGCTGACGATACGCAAAAAGCGCAGGCTGTGTTTGCCCGACTCGGGATTGCGGAGCCGGTGTGCTATACCTATCCCTATGGCGCCTGCAGCGAGGAAAGTGAGCAGCTGGTCAAGCGCTGTGGGTTTTCCGCCTCTCTGGGTTGTGAGGAGGGAATCAACCGACTCATCGAAGGGGATCCCTCCCAATTGTTCCGCATGAAGCGCTATAACCGGGACGGCAGACAGACGACGGCGGATTTTTGGAATGGAGTACAGGAGGCGATGCAGTGAGCGGATGCAATCGAGGGCAGGCGTGTACGATTACCGACCTGCGCTGCAAGGAGGTCATCAACATCTGTGATGGGAAGCGGCTGGGCTTTGTGAGCGATGTACATGTGGATTTGTGTACCGGGCGGGTGACCGCGATCGTCGTTCCGGGAAAAGGGCGGCTGCTCAGCCTGTTTGGCCGAGGGGATGACGGTGTGATTCCATGGGGTGCGATCCGGAATATTGGGGACGACATCATCCTTGTGGAGGATTCGGCGTGTATTCTGCCGGGGAAACCGCGGACATGGAACAGTGACGACAGGGACCGCTGCTGAGGGAACCCAAGAGCGGGAACAGGATGTGGGTATAAATTTCGGCGGGGACGAAAAGAATACAGACGGGAGCGCCGAAGAAAACGGCCAAAAATGCAGGAAAAATCGCAAATTTCTCTTGCTTTCGGCGGGAAGCTGTGCTACAATACCGAAGTATGAAAAAATACACACATGTCGGGAGTCGCGGTGTGGTCCCGGAAGGGTCATCGCCGATGATGATCGACATGGAGGAAAAAACCAAGGAGGACATAAGAATGTCAGTAATTTCTATGAAGCAGCTGCTGGAGGCAGGTGTACACTTCGGTCATCAGACCAGAAGATGGAACCCGAAAATGGCACAGTACATTTTCACCGAGAGAAACGGTATCTACATCATCGACCTGCAGCAGACCGTAAAGAAGCTGGAAGAAGCATACTTCTTCGTTCGTGACATCGCAGCAGCCGGTGAGTCCGTTCTGTTCGTTGGCACCAAGAAGCAGGCACAGGAAGCAATCCGCGAGGAAGCAGAGCGCTCCGGCATGTTCTTTGTCAATGCAAGATGGCTGGGCGGCATGTTGACCAACTTCACCACCATGCGTACCCGTATCGCTCGTCTGAACCAGCTCAAGAAGATGCAGGAAGACGGTACCTTCGATCTTCTGCCGAAGAAGGAAGTGATCAAGCTGCAGCTTGAGATCGCAAAGCTGGAGAAGTACCTGGGCGGCGTAAAGGATATGAAGAAGCTGCCGGGCGCAATGTTCGTTGTTGATCCGCGCAAGGAAAAGAACGCAATCGCTGAGGCACGCAAGCTGAAGATTCCAGTTGTTGCTATTGTTGACACCAACTGTGATCCGGATGAGATCGACTATGTCATCCCGGGCAACGACGATGCAATCCGTGCAATCAAGCTGATCTCCGCTACGATGGCAAATGCGATCATCGAGGGCAAGCAGGGCGAGCAGCTCGCTTCCGAAGAGACGGTTGAGGAGAAGGCAGAGTAATTTTATCAATACAAAGGCCCGCCGTATGCTTTCGGGCGGGTCTTTTTCAGAAAAATTGAATTCATAGGAGGATATTACATCATGGCATTTACTGCAAAGGATGTTAAGGCTCTGCGCGAGCAGACCAATGTTGGTATGATGGACTGCAAGAAGGCGCTTCAGGAAGCGGACGGCGACTTTGACAAGGCAATTGAAATCCTTCGCGAGAAGGGTCTGGCGAAGGCTGCCAAGAAGGCAAGCCGTATCGCTGCCGAGGGTATCGTTTCGATCTCGGTTTGCCCGGACTGCGGCGTTGCTGCTATGGCTGAGGTAAACTCGGAGACCGACTTCGTTGCAAAGAACGCAGATTTCCAGGGCTTTGTCTCTGACCTGACCAAGGTTGTCATCAAGGAAAATCCGGCAGACGTTGAGGCGCTCAAGGCTTGCAAGATGGGCGAGCTGACCGTTGAGGGCGCGCTGCAGGAGAAGGTTCTGACCATCGGTGAGAACCTGCAGATCCGCCGCTTTGTCCGTTACGATGAGAACACCGTAAACGTAGGCTACACCCACATGGGCGGTGTCATCGGCGTTCTGGTTGCTCTCCAGGTTTCCGACAACATCAAGGAAGCTGCCGAGGTTCAGCAGCTGGGCAAGGACATCGGCATGCAGGTAGCAGCAATGCGCCCGTCTTTCATGGACAAGTCCGAGGTAGACGAAGCTACGCTGGCAAAGGAGAAGGAAATCCTGATGGCACAGGCTGTCGAGGAGAACAAGACGGCAAAGAAGCCGAAGCCGGAAGCAATTTTGGAAAAGATGGTTATGGGCCGCATTGGCAAGTACTACGAGGAGAACTGCCTCCTGCAGCAGGCTTTTGTTAAGGAGAACAAGGTCTCTGTTGAGAAGCACATCGCAGAGGTAGCCAAGGAGCTGGGCGGCGAGATCAAGCTCGTTAAGTATGACCGTTTCGAGAAGGGCGAAGGCATCGAGAAGCGCGTTGACGACTTTGCAGCAGAAGTTGCTTCCATGGCGAAGTAATTTTTGATTTTGTGAAATCCAGAATCTCTTGCCGTTCGCGCAGGAGATTCTGTTTTTATCGAAGTAATGTTGAAAACTGTGGCGGAAAGCGTCACAGTATCCTGTTCCAAATGCAAGCGTAGAACTTGTAGAAAAAGGAAGGCGCATTTGGAAATGCATCATTGGTACTACGGAAGGAGAACACAAGAATTATGGCACCAAAGGGAAACTTAATGGATTATCGTCCAGACGTTGCCGTACTGGACTGCACGATGCGTGACGGCGGATTGGTCAATGACTTTTTCTTCACCGATGAGTTTGTCCGCAAGCTCTATGAAACCGATCAGGCTGCCGGCGTCGATTATATGGAAGTTGGCTATCGTGCATCGAAGGATTTGTTCGATCCGGAGAAATTCGGCAAGTGGAAGTTCTGCACGGATGACGATATTTATGACATCGTCGGTGACAACAATACCAACCTGAAGATTTCCATTATGGCAGACGTCGGACGTTGTGATTTTAAGCGTGACATCGTGGAGCGCAGCAACAGCCCGGTGGATATGGTCCGCATCGCGACCTATATCAACACCATGCCGCTTGCGATTGAAATGATCGAGCACTGCACCAAGATGGGCTATGAGACCACCTGCAACATCATGGCGATTTCCAAGGCAAGAGAAAACGACATCGATGCGGCACTGGATATGCTCGGCCGCAGCCCGGTTGGCGGCTTCTATCTGGTAGACAGCTACGGTTCGCTCTACCCGGAGCAGATTCGCCATATGTCGCTCAAGTATTTGGACGTTGCAGAGAAATATGGCAAGCGTGTCGGCATGCATGCACATAACAACCAGCAGCTTGCGTTTGCCAACACCATCGAAGCGTGTGCAGAGGGCGTCAGCCTGCTGGATGCCTCGATGAACGGTATGGGACGCGGCTCCGGCAACTGCATGATGGAGCAGATCATCAGCTTCCTAAAGAATCCGAAGTTCAAGCTGGACCCGGTTGTCAAGTTTGTTCAGGAGGAAATGATTCCGCTGCGCGAGAGCGGACTAGCATGGGGCTATGATACGCAGCATCTGCTGACCGGCCTGCTGAATGTCCATCCGCGCGCTGCCATCCGCTACACCAAGGAAGGCCGCAGAGACTGCCGGAACTTCTACCTGGAATTGCTGGATGATGACTAAATTGAACCGATCGCCTGTCTTCGGACAGGCGATTTTTTTAGCGGAAATGCAT
This sequence comes from Eubacteriales bacterium, assembly GCA_030539335.1. Lineage (GTDB taxonomy): Bacteria > Bacillota > Clostridia > Oscillospirales > Butyricicoccaceae > Butyricicoccus_A. The sequence goes on from JAUNSG010000018.1 coordinate 36,851, forward strand.
TTGTATTCTTTTCTGTCCGCGAGATCGCAGTATCATGAAAAAGTATACGAAAACTTTTGAAAAAAAGAAAAAGAACTTGTGCAAAATGAGAGAATGCGATATAATATAATTGGAAAAAGGCCTGACAAAATATTCAAAACATAGCAGAAAGAGGAGTCGACGCATGACATTGCGAAATATGCAGATTTTTCTTGCCGTTGCGGACTTCGGCAGCATGAGTGAGGCAGCGAAACAGCTTGATATTGCACAGCCCTCGGTCAGCGGGACCATTGCGGAGATTGAGGAGCAGTACAGCATTCGCTTATTTGAGCGCATGGGGAGAAAGCTATACATCACGCAGACGGGGAGGCAGCTCGAGGAATATGCCCGGTATATCCTGTCGATGTTTGATGCGATGGAACAGGAGTTAAAGAATGCGCAGGAGACGGTAGCGCTCCGACTCGGTGCAACACAGACCGTCGGCACCTGTGTGATGTGCGGCCTGCTGCAGCGATATCAGGAGAGATGCCCGGGTACGGCGCCGCAGGTCTACGTAGACAACACGAAGAAAATCGAGCAGATGCTGCTGCGCAGTGAATTGGATGCTGCGATTGTGGAAGGACAGATTGAGAGCAAGGAATTGCGGACAAAGACCATCCTGTATGATCCGCTGGTGCTGGTAGGCCCGGTAGAGAACAATCTGTTGGAGGAGAAGGAGGCTGTGTACCGGGAGGATCTCTGTGAGGTCCCCTTTATCCTGCGTGAGGTGGGAAGCGGCACACGGGATCTGTTTGAGCGGGCGATGGGTACGCTTCCGATTCAGGAGAGATGGACCTGTACCAACAGTGAGGCGATTCTCAATGCGGTGGAGAGTGGTTTTGGCTATACCGTCATCTCACGGCGGCTGGCGCAGGACCGTCTGAACCGCGGGACATTGGTACAGATTCCGGTGGAGGATGCGCGGCTTGAGCGCGCCTTTGCGCTGGTTTGGCATAAGAATAAATATATCGGCGATCCGCTTGGTCTGTTCATGCAGATGTGCAGTGAAATCGCGGAGGAAAACTAGCCGGTGTGTTTTCTATGGGAGAAGAGATCTCCTCTGAACGAATGCTTTCGTTTGGAGGAGATTTTTTGATGCAGAGGTATAGATCCGGGAAAAAGCGGCTAGAGTAAAGGAAGAATTTTACTCATTATAGGAGGTCAGACATGGAATTGAAAGGAAGTCGGACAGAGGCAAATTTGTTTGCCGCATTTGCCGGAGAATCACAGGCAAGAAACAAATATACGTTTTATGCGAACAAAGCGCGCAAGGAAGGCTATGAGCAGATTGCCGCTCTGTTTGAGGAGACCGCCCACAACGAGATGGCACACGCCAGACTGTGGTTTCAGCTGCTGCGCGAGGGCAAGGAACCGGATACGGTGGGAAGCCTGGAGGATGCCGCAGGCGGTGAGCATTTTGAATGGGCGGAAATGTATGCAGACTTTGCAAAGACGGCAAAGGAGGAGGGCTTTGACCACATTGCGTTCCTGTTTGAAAAGGTTGCCGACATTGAAAAGACCCATGAGGACCGATTCCGCAAGCTGATCGGCAACCTTGAGGAGGGGCTGGTATTCTCCCGCGACGGAGAAGCGATCTGGCAATGCCGCGAGTGTGGGCATATTGTGGTAGGGAAACAGGCGCCGCAGATCTGCCCGGTATGTGCACGTCCGCAGGCCTATTTCCAGCTCAAGCCGGAAAATTATTAAATGTGTAGATTATGAGATAAATTGCAAAAATCATATGGAAATTGGCGTGAAAATGGTGTAAAATAAAAACCTACGGATTCAACAAAGGTGGTGAAGTGTATGACATTAGCAGAGGCAATTGCACAGGTCCGGGCTGGAGAACAGGACGGCTTTTCCGATGTAATTTCATACACGGCGCCGAACATCTGGCTGGCGGTTTCCCTCTTATGCGGCAGGGAGATCGGAAGTACGATGACCGCGGTATACCGCCGCGCGGCAGAGCAGGGAGATGGGCTGCATTCGCCAAGTGATTTGCGTCTGTGGCTGTGCGGCATTGCGTACCCTCTGCTGCTGGCGAAGCCGGATGGCGTGCATCCGATGACCGGCCGTTCGGACAGCGAGGTATTCTTCCGGATGCTGTCCGCGTTGCCGCGGGAGGAACGCACCGCCGTGCTGCTGCTCTGTGGAGAGGGATGTACGGCGGCGCAATGTGCGCAGATTTTGGATAGTCCGGAAATTGAAATCAAGCGTGCGATGCGCCGGGCGCGCGCTTCGCTGGCAGAACACGCGAAGCGGGAGCGGATCTTTTCCGGGGATACCGTCAACACCGCATGGATTTTGAAGCGCATGAAGGAACTGCGGGAGCAGAAGGCACAGCAGCCGGAGCTGTTTTCCACCATCACTCGGTGTGTACAGGAAGGTACTGACTTTGTCGAGGAGAGTACTTCGTCTGCGCCGGGGAAAACAGACCCCAGAAACTATTTTCAGAAGCTGTTCCGCACCAAACGATTCAGTTAGACGAATAGGGATACAGTTTCTGTATCCCTATTTTTTTATCCAAAAACAGCCGGAGCGGACAACAGGAAAGGAGAATGACGGAAAAATGAGACGCCTGATTTTTATGGGGAAGCATATTCTTCCCGCTGCAAAAATATTGTTTGAAGGGAAGGACACCTATACCGAGAAGCAGATGGCACTCTGGCCGGAGCTGGAGGTAACTGTGCAGGACGATGGCCGCTATGCGGTCTGGGTAAATCTGCTTGACGATGCCGATCTGCTCCAGGACAGCAAGCGAGATACGCAGAATACGATTGCGCGCATCGAGCCGATGGCGGATGAAATTTTGGTGGATTAATCGACAAAATATGACAAACTGTGATATATGTGCAGTGTTATACTTTTTGTAATCGAAATTACGAAAGGAGCGCATGCACATTGGTATGCTACAGAAGGACAACAAAAAGAGACAGCGAACATCGGATCTGGTACGGTGTGGCGGCAGTAGAAGATGGCAGAGTTGTGGAACGGATGGACGATTTGACAACGGATGACGATCTGGTCGGGAAGCTGCTGGAGCAGCTCAATACCGGCCATGCCTCACGCATCCACTTTGCGGAAATCATTGAGGATTTTATGGCACAGCTTTCTTATATCTGAAGACCTTGTGGCAGTGCCCTTCCGCCGACTGGAGGAGTACGTATGGACTTTTTGGATGTTGCAATGATTGGCGCCGGATTGAGCATGGATGCGTTCGCCGTATCCATTTCCAATGGCATGGTGTACCGCGGACTGACGAAGGTCCGGCGTGCGGCTATGCCGGTATTTTTTGGAGCGTTTCAGATTTTGATGCCGGTGATGGGCTACTATGTCGGCAGTCTGTTTACCGCATGGATCGACCGGTATGCCGGATTTCTGATCCTGTGCATTCTGGGAATCATCGGCGGGAAGATGGTATGGGACGGCTCTCATCGCGAGAGCACCGAGGAGACCGCAGAAAATCTCACCTGGGGAATGCTGCTGCTTCAGGCGGTGGCAACTAGTATCGATGCGTTTGCCGTCGGCATTGGTTTCTCCGCCGTCGGGATTGCACTGGTGCCGGCCTGTTCGCTGATCGGTGTGACAACCTTTCTCTTGTGTTGGATTGCGATTGCAATCGGCCGTGTGTTTGGAGCCCTGTTGGAGGAAAAGGCACAAATTGTCGGAGGAATTGTTCTGATTATCCTTGGAATCAAGTCATTTCTGGCATAAAAACATACAAACAAAGCCCCTGTCCTGCGACAGGGGCTTTTGCATGGATTGGATTTCATTCGGTTTTGGGAAATGGCGGCTTTCTTCCATAAAATGCTGCAACCGCGTTGGAGAAAAATTTTGCGGCTCCGTGCCCATACATCTCGTCAAAGGCCGCGGAGCGTTTCTCATCCTGATAGGTTTTGGCAAGGGCCAGCATAAAATCCGATTCGTTTTTCAGACGATAGAACGTCTTGACGACAGAGCCATATTCCCATACGAATTCTTTTGCCGCCAGGGAATCCGGAGGGGAATCCAAAATACCGGGAAGCTTGTTCAAAACCGTCATAAGCTGCTGCTGAAACCCGTCGAACGCCTCCCGGTTTGGCGGATTTTTCAATGCATGCAGAGCCGTTTCCTTGCTGTCATACCATGTGAGCATTTGCCGATAGCCCTGCTGCATGTCCGCCTTTGACGCACGTTCCACATAATGCGTTTGTCAGCGTTCAAAGCTGCCGAATTCTGCGATCGCAGCCTGCTTTATGTTGTCCGGCATGTGCTCATACATACTTTGGCTGATTTCCATAAGCTCCGACCGGTGAAAGATCTCGAAATCCATATGGTTGTCACCATCCAGAATTTCATCGATCCGATCAATCAGTCGTTCAAAGCGTTCCTTTTGCCGTACCAGCATCGTGCGCTGTATTTGAAGGATTTGGTTTCGGCTCAGAGCGGATGCGTGCAGAATCTCCTTGATTTCCTTTAACGGAATATCAAACTCACGAAAAAATAAGATCTGCTGTAACGTTTCCAGTGCGTCATCGTCATAAAGACGATAGCCGGTTTTACTTCGGGATGTTGGAATTAACAGACCGATCTGGTCGTAATAGTGAAGCGATCGGATGCTGATCCCGGTCCGGTTGGATAATTCTTTGACTGTCATCATGGCGCATGACCTCCTGCTTTCGGATACCATCAGGATAAACCATGACGTGGGGGAAGGGTCAATACGGAAACGGCATTTGGATCGGGATAAAATTATGACAAGCTCTGCTGTCACAATCCACCAGAATCAAGACGGCATGATAGAACGGATTGCTTTTCACGGATCGGATACCGAAAGGTATCGTTCATAGTATGTCACGTTGAAAAGGTGTAGGGATTGTCTGTCTCACGGTTTCGGTATTCGTGCTTCTCGTAATAGCCGATCAGAGTGCCGTCATCCTCTCGCAGTGCAACCATGTAGACATCTTTGTTTTCCTTTTCGTTGTGGACGGTAAAGATCCGGTTGTGCTCCGGGCTTTCCTGGAACCATGCGATGACTTTCCGGATGATCGCATTGGAATGTGCGTTGTGGCAGTCCAGCAGATTCTGTCCCAGCAGGGCTGCACCGCCGCGCTTGTGATAGCGTTCGATCGCGGTGGGATTCATATAGATGATTTCGTGGCTGAGATTGCAGATGACAATCGCACTGCTGTCCTGGTCCAGAACACTTTTGAAATACGGGGTGAGTTCCATGTTGAAGACTCCTTTGCTGTAAATGAGATCGAAAAATGTTTCCGCTGTCTCATGATAGCATGGATTCATGCTGTTGTAAATGTGGATTTTGTTCCGATAAAAAATGAAAAGGGACCACGGTCTCTGTGACAGCGGTCTCCTTTTCCATAGAGATAGATGTATTCCGAAAAGGCAATGGCCTTTTCTGGCGATTGTAGGGGTTAAACCGACGCAAGGAAGCGAAGGAATGCCTGTTTTCCTGCCTCCGTGCGCGGATAGACACCGGCGTGTTCCAGTACCTTGGCAAAAACCACGCCGACTTCTTTTTGGAGGATGTCCATGGCGTTGTCCACAGTGAAGGTATACTTGCTCTGAAGCTCCTCCGCCCAGTCGGCATGCTTGGCAATCCGTTCATCCGCGCGGATATCCG
>JAUNSG010000001.1 GCA_030539335.1 Eubacteriales bacterium
CTTTCCACCATTGCCTTTGCTTTGCAGATGCCAACCATCCTTGAAGATAGTAGTCATCAACGATATGGAAGAAAATCATCCACAATATAACGAATATTCTACTCATAAAATTAACATCACACTCACTTTCTCCTCTTAATGATTATCGACGAGTTTACCATCATCCTGTATCCATAAAACCCTAATGATTATGATTCCAGTTCTTTCTAACTCCTCTATCCTAACTACATCATCTATATCCCAATTAACCGGATACACGCCGCAGTATTCTACAGCACATTCAATTGGCGTTTCTTTTTCTGTCTCAATCCAATCCCGATTAAGGTTGAAACTACCCGGAATAGTATCAACTTTCCAGTATCTAATACCGTACTTATCAAACATTCCGCATATTTCTTTGATATACTGATTATCAGATGGCATCTCTGGCAGTTGAGGAATTGTGACATCAAACATACATTGATATGTTTCATGATTTTCAACTCTTTGTTTTATCCAATCTGCTATTAGTTTCTTGGCATCACGCATATATCTCCTCCTCAATCATTACTAATAAGATTCTTGCATTCTTCAAGAAAACTTTTCACTCTTTCTGGATTCTCAATGTATATACCAGTATAATAAACGGGTTTCGCAAAGAATGCCTTCCAAGCTCTCTTGAGCCTGCCTTTGATTCCCATATAATCTCCACCGCAATAGGAATCCTCAATATTGATTTCAAAATCAACATCTCCGTCCTCAAACTCATACCGGTTAAACGTAAGAACCTCCGCATGGTCATCACAACGCAAATAAACTGACTTTATATCTTTCAACACCGCACCTCCTCTTTATCCACATCCGTAATCATAAATGTCATCATCAATAATTTCTTCTATTTTCTCCCTGCTCATATCGCATAATCGAAGCACGGCGGAAATAATTCGTTCATGCACCTCCGCAATACTTGACGGTTCGTTTTCTCCCCTATCCCACGGATATGACGGAGTATAGTAAAAATAATACTCTCCGTTGCCATTATCATTGTATGTTAGTGAATTTGTATCATCCACATGACATAGCAAATCACCAAGATTTTGAAACGGTTCTCCGTAAAAATAGTCGTCAATATCGAAATCATCTTCGTCGATTTCTTCATCCGGCAATTGCTCTTTGATAGCATTGATACATTTCCTCTCATTCAAAAACGGATACAAATCGTTTGTTCTGATACCGATGCCTTCGCACATCCAATATACTGTACTCACAATCTTTCACCTCACTCGTTCTGATACATTTCTTTCCACAACTCTTTCTGCGGCGCAAACTCTCCAAACAACATAATCTCTCTTTCAAGCCTTGCTTTAATCGCATCTTCTTTTGAATAAAACCGTCCAATAAATATTCTCTTATTGTTGTATGTGATGCTTGCAACCCACCGTTTGCGCTGTTTATCAAAGTGAACGCCGGTTATTCCAGATGTATTTGTGGAATATTTCCCACGATTCCTATCATTTTCTATAGGGTCACAACATCTCAAGTTCCTCTTTCGGTTGTCTGCCTTGTTTTTATTGATATGGTCAACATGCTGATGTTGTTTCGCATGTATCACAACCCTATGAAACCGTAGGAAACGCCGCTTCCCGCCGTAGAAATAGAAACTAACAAGATATCCATCTTTGTCTTTATACCAATTGCGACTCTGGATTATCGGTAAATCTTCTAAGTCGAATAGAAACTCAGAAGTTCCAACATATAGCACGCCATATGTATCAAATAATTTGACTTCATTTTTGCTGTTCATAGTTATACGACACACAGATACCCGTAATCATTGACCTTTACATCTATGTAATCAATGATTGGAGCATCAACATTGTTATATCGGAATCGCCATGTTTTAGATGTATCCACATTCCTGATGTAACCGGCACCAGCAAATCCGATTCTAAATCTTGGGTCATCCCGACCCTTATATACCATCTCATCCCATAGGCTACTTAGCCGTTTCTCACAAAACTCTACAACACGTTGGTCGAACATAATATTGAAGTCATTCGGAAAATCCGGCTTTTCATATCCAATGCTTCTGCAGAACTCATCTAACTCATCTGGAGCTAAGAACCATCTGCTGAAAATTATTGCTTTTACATATCTCTCAACGCTTCCAGTTCCGTTGCAGGCATCACACTTCTTTATTCCTCGGATTCCATCTCCGAGTCCAACCATTCCTGTTCCATTGCATTTCTTACATTTCATCTCCCTCGACCTCCTATATATCCCACGGGTCATAATCGTCTATGCCCAGATAATCATTTAACATTGGGCAAACTGATGCTTCCCATCCATCGCACTCGTCAGCCCATCCACAGGTGTCACATGGATAATCGTCGTCATAATAATCCCTATCCATACCTGTCACCTCAAATATACTTTGTTCCCACAACAAGGACACTTACAACTATAATAATCTTCATTGTACTGTGAACCTTCGTACTGATATTCGCCTTTATCAGCTCTGAACTCACATCCGCATTTCGAGCAACGAAATTCTCTTATCTCTCTCAGTTTCTCTAAATTCCCCTGTACGATAATCTCCATCTCATATCCTCCTTCATCCGACATAATAGCCATTATTCAAGATACTTTGATAATCACTCTCACTAACTGTGAATTCTACCTGATATTGTTTTGCCCCATAACAATCCTTATCGGCAACTAAGCGATGAATACGAATAGTTTGACCATTATAGGATGATTCTTGGATTTCATGTTTTGTGATATTTGTCACATAAATCTCCAATAAATTCATTTCAAACCTCCGTCATGCAAACCTACTATCTATCTCCACGATATTACTATCAACCAAATAATTGTGTGTAGCGCTGCCAAGATTGAGCTGCTTGTACGCTTCGTCAATCTCCTCCGCTGTGATTCCTATGTAGTCCAGCGTCTGAGCGGGAGAGGAATGATTCAACATTTTTTGGAGAAGCAACAATTTTCTGCTGTCGTTATGGCTCATAACCATCTGGTGATAACAAAATGTCTTTCTGAGCGTGTGTGTAGACATCTTCACATTCAAATCAAGGTCTGTCGCCAACCCTTTCAAGATTCTATCAATAGATTTAATACTCAGTGGGTTATTGGATTTCCCGCCTCTATTCGATACGCTCCGAAACATATAATCACTAAGACTTACATCCGGAGTGTTCTCCAAATAGAGCGTTACTGCCTCAATCACAGCATGATTTATTGTGATATACCGATTCTTTTTCCTCTTACGAGTATTCCTCGTTTTCTTCTCAAACACGGCAAAACTATCCTTGAATGTCAGATTGTCATTTATTAGATTGCAAAACCTCAGCATCCGCAAATCACTGACTCGCAATCCAAAATTGATTCCAACGATAAACAACATATTATCCCGATACCTCTTTTCTGAAATGAGATACCGGGATATTTTGAAAATATCATCCATGCTCTTTATCGGTTCCGCTGCATGTTCTGGAGCCAACTCGCAATATGTTTCTTCTGTCGCTGGAGCTATTAGTCCTGCATCAAGTTTCCGTGTGTTTTTCTTCAGTTCATTGATATTGATTGTCTTACTTCGAGCTTCATTGATATCAATCACGTTCATATGGTTGTCTCCTTTCCTCAGAGAATTAGTAACTCTTTACTCGCACCCGAAGTTTATATTGGTTGGCAAGCTCAATCATGCTCTTCGTTCCTCGACTTTTGCCATCCCAAAAAGCAACAAGCGCATCAGCATTCTTTGCCATTTCCTCGTTTCTGATGTATCCAGCAGCCTTTCCATATCTATTCCAATCAGCCGGAAAATAATGGATTGTGTATCCTCTTTCCTTGGCATATCGCTCTCCAAGAGTGTCTGCTCCACGAGCTTTACCACAAACCACAATAATCTCGTCATTGATATTCTGCAGAAGATAGTCCATTGACTCTTTTAGGTATGTATAATCGTCAAATAGTCTGCCGCCAGCAATAATTACTCTGAACATACACATTTCTCCTAAGACCAGTGAGACTTACCGTCCGCCATTACCATGTCCCACAGCTTATTATGTTCTTCCGTAGAAATTCCATCTCTATATAAACTGTGCAGCTCATCGAACAAAACCGTGATTTGCTCATCAATCTCCGCTATCCGCTTTGCCCTCTGTTTCAGCGTCATTTTCTTCTGCATCAGCATTCTCCTTAACCTTAATCAAACTACCACTCCAAAATAACCACTCAGGTTGTTCTGCAAGACTGATTAAGGTCTCTCTTTCCAGATGCGCTGTGAATACCGTATCGACATTTGACTCCACAAACTCTTTATATCTCGGATTCATCTTTTCATAATCTTTGCGCTGCATAATCTTCTCAACATCCAGTTTGACCTTATCGCCCTCCTGAAATTGTTTTGGAAGCGATACTTTATCCAAGCCAGCTTCCTTAATTGCAAGGTACGCTTCCGCTACGTTCTTGCTAATTCCTTTACTCTGAGCTTTCTTAACAAATGCTCTCTTCTGCTGTCGGTTCATAGCCATCCCTCCTTTGCTCAAAAACTTCATGGATTTGATACGATATATGATGGTCTGCAAGATTGCATAATTCACTATTAAGAATCTCACGCAGGCGTTTTAACGCTTCATCCCTTGTTTCATTTTCACGCACGTCCAAACAGATGCTACATACTACATTCAATTCGTCCATATGCCACCTCACTTCAATAAAGTTCCCACCAATAATCGAATAATTTTCGATAGGCATTTCCATTCGGAATCTCTCCTACATGCCTACGAACTTTCTTATTTGACTGTCGTTTCAAATATTGTTGCCTGTTGGAATTTCTCGGATACTTAATATGATTTCCAACTTGCTCCCATTTTCCATCAACAAAATCGTATTCGATATATCCAATCATCGGCTTATATCCGCCACGGTCAATTATATTTCGCTTTCTCTTGTCTTTTTGCTCTGCTAGATATCTGCGATATGCCCTGCCTGTCTGTCGTTTACCTGTTCTCTTTTCTTCTGTACTGGCACAAAAGGCATCTCCGCAGAAGCCATATATACAAAACTTGCCATCTCCGGTCTTATCACATCCGCAATACTCCAATTGCGGCTCTGTCCCGTACTTTTCTGACAATTCAATGCGAACTTCCACCCCCAAAATCATCGGACATTCATCGCATATACAACACATTTCTCCATACTCAAACATGATGCTCTCCTATTCAATTTCGGAAAGTATACAGTCACACAACCACAATAAATGAGTTCTTCTTGCGTTTATTTCTACTTCTGATTTGTCATCGCAATCCCAATCACGCACCCACGAATCTATTTCATTCTCAATATCAGATACCAACTCTTTCGCAAGCACCTTGATATCTATTTCGCAATCAACGAGTCTATATCCGTCTCCTTCTTCGTTATATTCAATAATAAATGTCTGGTACGAATCAAAAACTATGATATATTCCCATCCTTCTGCGTCGCACTTTACTGACTGCGGCTCATTCCATTTAATACAAAACCATATTGCACTCAGCAAGTCACGAGGAACATCTGTTAAATAGCTACACCTATCACTCCAGTTACCAATCGTTATCTGACTCCATCCTGCGCTTGGTTTTCTTAGCATTTGCGTGAACCCCTTTCTCTTTCTTCTCTCCAAACTCTTTGAGATATGAGCGGTTTGCTTTGCACTGATTGCAGTTATTCCTATTCTTACAGAACCAACAGCCGTCTTGCCCAAGCCAAAACCAATGAGGCATAGATGGTCGAGGTTTTCTCTTTGCTTTTCCCATAGAAGTTGCTCCTAATGTTCGTTAAAAACTACTTGCCCTCCGGTTCCAAGTGTCCAACAACCACCTTCTGTCAAGGCACATTCCGTGCAGTTTCCTCCGCACTCCAAAGCATCTTCTCTTGCCGTTGTCGTCCCATCACGAAACTTAACATGAGCTTCAGGCAAAAGAAACGGATTTTCCATCTTCAAATCTTTCCACCCGCTGAGAATCAGATGTAAATTAGGCGGCAACATTCGCTTATTGCTCAGAATTTCTGCAACCACTTCATTCACAATGCCAAACTTCTTCGTAAAGCATAGAATCTCACAGTGTCTGTTCCTTTCTGCTATTTCAATCATATGAGTCAGATAATTCTTATCTGGAATGTCTCCTGAAACATGGAATCTAAAAAATCGAGACATCATAATTGACGCCTCGACTTCTCTCCAATATGTATTCGGTGCGCATTTCAGCACCTGATAATTATGCATGTATGCTTCTCTGACAGATTTTCTGATTCTCTCCAACCGTTTTGCATAACATCTCTCTTTGCATTCACAATCCGCCCGACATGTTACTCCAGCAGGAAGAGAAACACTTGGAATGTTTCCAAGCTTGCTATTTCCCGGTGAAATCTTTATATTCATACACACCTCACAATCTGCTCGTAGAGCATCACAAACTTGCTCATTACGACCCGATTGTCGTGATAATGACCAAAAAACCACCTTGAAAACTCTGTAGTATCCGCAACCATATTAAAATATCTCGTAAGCTCATCTGCTTTGTAGCAACCGCCTGAGAAAACAGATGCAATCTGTTGTGGACAGCAATGGCTTATAATAAAGTCAACTTTGTTATCATGCTCATCCAGCGTCTTTAAGCCAAACTGCATTTCTTCCTCGCTCGGAAGTTCTTGTTTCCACCATGAAATGTGGTTCACACGGAACATTTTCCCGGTATTATACCAGCGATTCACTGTATCTCTGAACTCCTTATAGTCATCAAAGTCATCTGCATCGAGAATACCATCATCAATATCATGACTGCTTGCACCTCCGAACGCAAAGAACTTCTTTCCACACAGCTCAAACACATGACCTCTCATCAAATGGTAAACATTATCCCGAATCTGATGTGCTTTACCTCCGTGGAAATCTACCATCTCAAATTCGTCACTGTACAGTCTGTCGAAATTCTCGTGATTTCCATCTACGAATAAAAGTGTGAATGGCTTCTTGCTTAACCAATCAAACCAATACTGTTCCTCTGGAGTATCGTGCCAAATTCCAAAGTCGCCACAGACAATAACAAAATCCTCTCTTGTCATTTCTCGTTGTTCTGGAAAGTTATCTGTGGAAAACCTCCTAAAATCTGCATGACAGTCGCCTGTGATATAAATCATATTCTTCTCACCTCTCAGTCTGCAACGCAGAATCCTCTCAAAACATCATGGTCAAACATCTTTGCCACAAGATATGCCGTATATCCATCACGCAAATTACCATCTGGAGAAATGATTACTGGCGTATCAAATCTTCCTGTCGCATAGAACTCCGTCACTCTTTTAGCAATCTTCTCAGATGTTGGACATTCATTCAGAAAATTCATAGGAATGTGAATCTCCTCCATTGGAAAATCTACGGATACTGCCATAATAGATTTCAACGGAAAATGCTTTCCAATAATTTTCTCAGCTTCTTTCTGAGGAATTCCTTCCATAATATACATGATTTTACCGGATGCTTTTCCTTTTCTAGTAATGCACAAAACATCTGCTCCAATATACACCTTATCTTCCAATTCTTCTGGAACAGAAAACCACCATACATTCGTATGCTCCGGCTTATGCTTAATAGCAACGTACTTCATAAGATATCCAACTCCTTTTCCTAATATTCGGCTCTCTGGTTGATGGGAACCCATTTCATCTAACTGTTGAGAAAGAGAACTGCTTATGCAGTTTTAATCGTTATAATTAAATACACTAAGTATTTGTTCATCATATTTGAGTTTACCAATTTCTTCGTAAACGGCATGTTTACCATATACACACCATCAAAGAAAAGCCGCTGTGATTATTGTAAAGTGCCATGTGATGATTATTGCTTACGGCTTTACATGACGCATAATGACTCACGAATAACGATATAACGCTTATTGACTTACAATGCGATTGCTGACTACTTGCTTTTAAGGAGCCTCCCAATAGGCGCATTTTTGTTGTTATGTTCTAAATATATTCACGAACTATGTTCGTTCTTATGTTCAGAAAACGTAATCTCCATCGCTGAAGATAGCAGTAACGCGCTGCCAGACGCTCAACAAATTAAAATCATCGACTTCCCACCAACCAGAGAGCCGAAGCTCTCCGTATTATTCGGTAGGTTTCTGTCTCGTTTCAATGAACTCTGCCATAACATCATCAAAAGATTCGTTGACATCGTACACCGGTTCATACTCTACTACCGTGTTAATCATGGCAGCATCAATTTCCGCAGAAGTCTTATCCGCAGCGGAAATCATATCTCGCATTACCCTTTTCGATACTGTGCGGTCATAAGCTTCCTCTGTAACAACTTCAATATCGTAGATATACGGAGTTTGATTACCTTCTACGTTGAATTTGTAATCTCTACCCTGCTCAACTCTCTTGGACGGCGTATAGCGCAGCATCCCTTTCACAGAACCACTTAAAAGCTGGCGGAACTTATTTGTCTCAACCGCCGCGTCAATGTCAAATCCAACCGATGCCTTAGCCTTTCCAATAGCTGTCGTTAGTTTCTCACGCTCATCAACCAGCCAAACCATAAATGCGATGACATCATCGTTTGGAGAAAATGCGCTCTCACACTCGACTACTTCCGTCAAATTCTCGGCATCTGCGTTAGCCTTGTTCCTCAGATGCGTCTTTGTAGTTTTTAAGCAATGGTCTCTCGACTGGACGCTCATATTTGCGCTGCGCATCATGTTCTCTAAAAATTTCTGATAACGAAAACTTTCTTTCAGGTTCATGTTCATACCTCCGAATTATGTATTTTGAATAATGTATTTATTATCGTGCAGACTGTTCTGCCTGCACCGCTTCAAGAACCGGAGCGAATAATCGTTCCTCCGCTTCCTGACGGGCTTTGACTGCATCATCGAGATGCTTATATGTTCCGAGAGCATATTTCTTATGCTGAAATCCAATGTATGCCTGATATACTCCATGTATGGGGTCGTACCAGACACCCTTATATCCGCTCTTATTATTACGCGGCGGATTTGTGTTTGAAATCATAGCAACATTTGTCCCGTATTTCTCGTTGATGGCATTACGTTTTGCCGAATTCTTATGAATATTATTTTTCCTGTAATACTCACCACTTCTCTGCGATAGCATCCACAAGAAACGGTAGGCTGCTTACGTTTTGTGAGGCTGCAAGCCCGAACTTCATGGATATTGCCACAGTCACACTTACAAACCACATATCCTTTACGACTAGCATTGGCAATCACTCGTAATCTGCCAAATTTTCGTCCGATTAAGTTCATTACGACACCTCCTCTGCCACTAACTCCTCTGCTTCTTCCATATCTGGGGCATCAGCGTTGTCTTTAATGATTCCTTCCAGAACCTTGAACGCAAATGATTTTGTTTTATAAGCTGTGAAAGATGTGCGGTTATCAATTCTCACAACCACACCCTCAGTAACATGACTTCCATTTGCTAGCGGTTCCGGCACATCCAGATACGGTTCGCACCTCTTGTTCAAATCCTCCCACGTTGTGTACAGGAATTTGTCAAGCAGAGGTACATATTTTACGCCCAGTCGTTCGCACCACAGCATTGTCTCTTCTGTTGGGAGTTCAACAGTCACTCCGTCTTCATTCGTCATTGTGATTCTATAGATGTAGCAGTCATTTTCTCCCGGCTCACATCCGTATGTAAAGACTGTTTCATACTGATGATAAGGTCACAAAACGCTACAATATCATCAGTGGAACTCGCAGGATGACACTTCGTTCTTATGACGGCGGATTTTATGGCTCAAATGAGTTCCGAAAGAAGTATAACGATATGTTTATTGGAAAACTTCCAAAAGGAATGACGGTTTATGGAGAAATTGTCGGTTGGGTGAATGAATCCACGCCGATTATGCCGCGATGTGCAAATTCCAAGGTAAAAGATAAGGCATTTTCAAAGCAATATGGTCACGAAACAGTCTTTTTATCCATCCCGGACGCTTCTTCCTCGTTACCTCAACGGCATTTGACACACGGAATGATGTGCCGTGGAGTTTCTGCGTAAGGTAAATCGTATCTCCCGTACGGAACGCATTTTGATTGTATGCCAACTGTGCTGTATCCGTATGCTCCGCAAAGAACGGATAGGAGACTGTTTCCTTCTGTTCTTTCTTATTTACTGTCTTATTGTAGCTACCGCCACCACGATGATGATTTGCTTTAGGAATGTATTTCCGGCAAATCTCGTGTCCATCCAACACTGTAATCTGGTCTCCGTCTTTCAGCTTTGAAATATCCGTATATTTCTCAAGCACTTTAATAGGCAGAACCAGCCCGTCTGATTTCTCACCACGAAGCTTCAACGCCGTAATGTTACGCTTGCCGGGGTCTAAGTAACCTCCAATGTTATTGCCCTCTTCATCTTTCTTACGGACAAGATTGTTATCCGTTGCGAACTCTTCGCTAAGTTGTCCGTCAACGGGGAAGTAAACGACCCTCATTCCCTCTGCGTAACTTAAATCAACGATTACATTATTTCCGAAGACTGTAGCACATTGCAATCTGTCAGCGTTGCTATGTTTCCGCAGTTCCTTTATAGTTGTGATATAAGCACAATACATTTGAGGTTACTCCTTTTCTTCAAAAAAAAAATAACGGCGTCTGCGGCACCGTTACTTGTTATTTATTCTTCTGTTTCAGCAGCATCAGTTCCTGTATATGACGGAATCATCAGACTCGTGGAACTGTCCCCGGTCACAATATCGGGCAACTCCCCATTCCACCTGTCGATATACTCCTGCTGCAAAATCATTCCATTCAGGGATTCCTGCAACAGTCTGTTTGCTTCTGCTTCGGCTTCTGCCTCAATCAGCTTTGCATCAGCAGATGCCTGTGCCTCAGTACGTTTTACCTGCGCCTCAGCCTCTGCTTTGTCAATGGCTGTCTGGTTATTGATAGCCTGAGTATCGGCATTCTGCTGGGCAGTGATTTTAGCGCTGATAGCCTGTCTGGTTTCTTCATCTACTTCAATATTGATGAGTGATACGTTGCTAATTGTGATACCGTATTTCTCAAATTTCTCAGAAAGATACTCAGACAAAGCAAGATTCACATTCGCTCTTTCCTCTCCAAGAATATCCGAGACCTTATATCGTGCAATTACTTCTTTCGTCCAAGAGACAATGTTGGGCTTAATAAAGCTGTCGCGGACATCTTTACCGCTCTGTCCTTTGAATCTGGTAAATACATCAGTAACATTTTCTGCCTGATACTGATATGTAAAGGTCAAATCAATCGTCATTGCCTTGCCTTCTGAGGAACTTGCAGTAAAACTTTCGTCTCCTTCAGAATCTCCGTTATCTCCTGCTGTCAAATAGCTCTGCTCAATTCCAATCGTATACAGCGTTGTCTTTGTCGTAGGCGATACGAGATGCCATCCCTGAGTTAAAACTTCATCCTTAACACCGCCATTCATATTGTACTGAACAGCCACATATCCAGCCGGAACACGAACTGTGCAAAGTGCCAGCATGATTACACCAATGATAATCACAAGGGCAAGAACAATGCCGCCCAATAAACCTTTTCTCTTCATTTACGAATTCTCCTTTTCTTCATCTTCTTCGGTCAGTTCATCAATCGCATCCTTACCAATTCGGTGGATAAATTTACCGATTGGCTTATACAATGCGGATGCCAAGAACCAAACGGCGATACATCCAAGTATCACCAGAATTGCAAATGCAGGATTCATTGATTGACGCTCCTTCCATCTTATTATGTGTCATATAAGCGACTCCGCCGCCAGCCTCACTCCTCGCCTTTACGCAGGACTACTATTTCAGCTATTCTTCATCTTGTATGATGAAAAACTAGGACGGCAGGGGGATTAGTGTTTCCCATCTGAGTCTACCAAGGTATTTTGATGTTATCATTTCTCCGGTTACGAGTAACGATGACACCCTCGACATATTTACCGTACTCCCGCAGACAGTATCGGTATTGTCTCTGTATGAGGCTATGCCCTGTCCTCTTCCTGACTTCGCTTCGGTTGTATGACGCAACCTAACCTCTCTTTCTTTTACGCCCACAATATATTGACAGCTAACCAAACTGTCATAATTGCACCTTGGAATCCGACCGCCGCTTGCAGTCGTGATATGTTATCTCAATCGGGCAATTAAAAAATCCGACTACTATGCGTGCCGGAATTTCTTACAGAATCTTGTGAAAAAGTTGGATAATTGCGATATTCTCTTTTCTGGCTTTCGCTTGATATTCCACGGATTTGCCTCGCAGTTCGGACAAACTTGCCGACCTTCCGGTATTTCACATCCACAGCAAACACAAGTTTCGCTACTCATCGTCTTTCTCCTCAAGTTTTTCCAATGCTCTGGGCAAGATTTCAACAAGCATCTTATCAATCATGATTTTCCGCTGGATATCTTTATCCGTAAGTTCTCCAAGTTCATCCAACTGTGCCTTGATAAGACGATTTTGCCTACGAAGACTAATTGTATTCTGTGTGATACGAATTACCTGTGTAGCGACAAGAACTGTTGTGATAATGGTTAAATATTTTTCCAAGATAAACCTCTCCTTTCTTTGTGCAACTCATAATCTCATATGAATGATGACCGGGCACGCAGTTGCGACATGTCCACTGAAGTGGTTGCTCGCTTCCTCGGAACTGACCTTTCTTTCTGTATGTTCCGTTGGGGCGCAGTGGTTCTTTCTTTGTCCCTGCTTCCGGGGTGTTTCTTCCTGTACGATGTCAGGTTTGCACGGCTGCCTGCTGCTGGGACGACGCGGTCTTCTGGGGCTGAGGCGGGATTATTCTCCCTCTCAAGTTGTTACTTCTGTTGACAACGAGAAGCGCTACCGAAATAGCAATATCATTATGAGTGCATTAAAACATTATATATTTGCTGATTACTTTCTCTTTAATTGAATTATCCTGTATTTCTAACCACGGAATCCAATTGTAATATTTAGTAACATCTCCGGTTATGTCATACACTTTTCCACGAAGCATAGTTCCAAAATGGTTTGAGGTTGTATCAAACATGATTTTGGCACCATCCCGGATGAATCTGCGGTATAGAATTACAGCAAACCAATAGCTACAATCACCCGCAAATATGTCATTACTCTCTGGATTCTGGAACTTTGCAATAAATTTTCCTATGTCATTCATGCTGACCTCCCGGTGGTTCGTACACCTTATAACGGTATGTTCGATTTTCCATTCGCTCCTCTACCTTTCTTGTCTTTCCGAGAACCTCTCGCATAAGATTCATCATATTCCTGCCTTTGTCACTATCTAAAAACTGAATAAGCGGCTCCAATGTTTCTGCGGTATCTTTTGATGCTCTGCGCTCCTGTCTGCATTTCGCAATCTGCGTAGCTACTTTTGCCCTCTGCTTGTAGTCAAGCTTGTCCAGTTCTAACATGTGGAGATAATCCTGTGTGAGCCTGTCAAGACGGTTTACTTCATCTCTATTCCATTGGTAGTCACTCTTTGCATTATCAACCATCCGGCAGAAGTCGCTAATATATGTAGAAAATTGCGGTTGCTTATTTTGTCTTGATAGCATCACATCACTCCTTTCTCTATGATGGAGCTGAGGGGAATCGAACCCCTGTCCAAAAGTATTACTTGCTATGAATCTTTACGCTGTTTGGGTATAGCACTGATTTCTTTTCTAATCCACCACTCTGTTCCTCGCTTACTGTATACAGAGAACCGATAATTCCGCTTGTTTTTGAGCCTCAACTTCTACCAGCGGTATCTCAAAGTGTTTTGGCGTAGCGCTTAGGCTACTGCTGACATCTGTCTGTTTGCGTTTATTTTTAGGTTTGATGATTAAGTCATCACTCTAGCGAATTCATAGCTTTCATACCCCTGTCGAACCCTTTACAGCCCCTTATAAAGCTACAATCAGCCAATCTAAATCGGCATGATTTGCACCATCATTTACATAGGCGGAATACTCACCGAATCCACAATCGCCATCGTCATATTCCTGCTCACTGAAAATTTCTTCCGAAACCTTGCCCCATTCAATCATCTCTTTGCGCATAGATTCCTGTGCTTCTTCTTTTGTATCAAACTGTTCCGTCATAATTTCCCTATCACACACAGAAATCAGCATATACTTCTTAGCCATAGCTTACCTCCGTCTTATCGGTTCTGATTTGCACAAATACCGGAAACTGCAAACTCTCAAGCCCGGTATTTTTATCCTTGGAAGTCTCTTTATATTTCACTTCGCATAGCATACCGGCAATATCTTCTCGTGATTGCCAAAATGCCACCCTCTGTTCATCAGTAAATCCGGAGCCAACTTTCACTTCATTCTCTTTGTATCGAAGAACAAATGCACCAAGCATACCAGCAAGCCTGCCGGTTCCTTCTTCGCATCGGATGATTGGCAAATCCATCGTGTAGAAACGCTTAATTTTCAAAATCCCTTTATGCCTTGTTCTTCTATACGGCACATCAAGATTAAGCATCAGCCCCTCTTTGTCTTCAGCGACCATTTGCTCAAGAAGTGGAGCTATCTTTGATAAATCTGTACCGTGGTACAGTACCGGTAATACTTTGACAGAACCGGACTCTCCTTCAATCCGATTCTTAATCGAATTAAGCACTCTCCTACGCTGTGAGTATTTAATCTGTGGATTATTACTCTCGAAGTCCTGAACCAGAATCACATCAAAAACCGTGTAGCAAATCTTAGTTTTATCTTTATCATCTGAATTGATAATTCCTGTCGCCACACGAAACGCCTCATTATCGCTCATATTACCTTTGTCTTTAAGTGTAAGCTCTCCATCAAACACGAATCCAGCTTCTCTCGCCCACTCCAATTCTTGAACGATATGCTCAAGTCCTTTATAAGCCAAACCGCTGCGAGCCACGAGCTGCCCGTTATAAAAAGTTGCTCTTGCTCCATTCAATTTCTGTGTCAACCAAAACTCTGTGCCATCTTCAATGGGATACTTATCAATGGGAAATGCCTGTTGCACTTCCCATTCTGGTATAAGATTTGGAATAATCTTATTGACCGTTTTTGCAGTCACCCCAAGTCGTAGCGTTTTAGACAGCAACTTCGCATAAACACTTCGCTCATCTTCGTTGCAATAATTAAGCAGAAACAGACGAACCTGCCTCAGTGTTGCGTCATCCATAGCACGTAGTCTGGATAAATATTCACAACACTCAAAGATATCTTTGAAAAATACAAGCTTCTGAAAATCCTCATCAGTTGATTCTTCCAGAAGCTTGTTCATTGTTTTCTCAGATATATTGTATGTAATCAGCGGATTCAATCCATAATACAGCAGTGCCTTAAACTCATCATCCTCTGCATGATTTTTAATGAACGCACATTTTTCTTTTGCACCATTCATAGATTGCAACATGATGATATCCGTAACTGACATATCTCCTACCTCCTAAACTGCATAATGAATTGCTCTATCCACCTTACGGCTAATCACAAGATATTCCACTGTAGAGGACTTTGCTGCTTCTACCGGCTCCTTGTATTCTGTTTCATCCTCATCATATGAACAGTATGTAAGTTTCAGCTTATCCGCAGGAATGACGTGCCCTCCTAAACGATAATCAAAAACAGCGTCCGTTGGCGTGAAACTAACATCAACAAAGTTGTATCCTCGGTTATCATAGAGGTATACGTTAGCCCTATCGTCATCACCGAACATATCAAGACATACACTTTTATTCGTGGCAATCAGACCGTTAGCATACCGCAAAGTTACCTTGTAGTATTCACTCTCAATGTTGATGATATTAAGGTCTTTGATTGCTTCGTTGAATGTTAAACCATGATTCAATTCAAAAGCGATGGAGCGTAAGCAATCATAATTCAGGCTAACCTTCCCGGAAAATGAAACCACATTATCAATCTCACCGTAGTATTCTTCAGCAAGCTTATCCTGCAAATACTGCCGTATTTCAACAGCCGATGGATACTCAAATCTAATATGATAATGAAATCTTCCCGGTCTATTTATCAGGTACTCATTCAGCTTTCTAAGCTCATTACACGTTACAACGAACAGTTTCTTTCCGCCTGACAGCCCATCGAATAAGGTAAGCAGATTTGTCTGCGGAGATGATTCCCCATCCTTGGCACGTACCTCTCCAAAAGTCTTATCGAATTCATCGAATAATATCATTGCCTCCTGCTCGATGCTCTCAATGTATGACGCAATCCCATTGATATATGAATCAACCACAATGACTGGAATACCGCTGCGAATTGCTTCTGCTGACAGCATTTTAGCAAAAAGCGACTTGCCAATGCCTTTATCACCGCTCAGAATTACTCCGAGACTTCTATCCATCTCAGCAAATGACGACATGACTTTTTCAACCTTATCATCGTGAACACCGTACACCTTCGCTTCTTTTACTTCCATGTCAACATACTTTGATAGGTAGAATCCGCGTCTATCGCTACACCGAACTACATATGACTGTGCCGGAAGCTTTTCATACACCCGCAACGAATCATCAAAAATATCATAGGTATTATCTCCCTGACTAATCGCTTTCATATTGGTCTCCTTCCTTATTATTCCGCGCTTAAAACCATTTCAAATGTTATCCCTGTTCCGGCAAGCATAAGCGTTTTGAATCCCGGTTTCTTGTATGTAATCCAAAAGTCCATTTCCCACCCGTTTTTATCGAATCCATCTTCTTCATAACCCAAATCCGTAAGAAGTGTTCCAAGCGTGTATGGATTCAATTCAGTTTTGGTGAAATCTTTACATATCTCAGACGGGTCTCCCTCATATGCTTCTAATTTATCAATAAATTCTTTGACAACTGGCATATATTTCTCTTTAACATCAGGAGCGAGTTCATAACCACTTTTCATCTTCTACACCTCTATTCTTTTAATGATGCGAGTTTTCAGCATATTTGTACCGGCAACTCGCAAGCCGACTGTTTCTTATATATCGGACAGCATCCTCATATCTCATTCCTATGAGATAAGCTGGCGATGGGAGTCGAACCCATAACACACGGCTTACAAGACCGTTGTTCTGCCATTTGAACTACGCCAGCATGGTAGTCCGTGATAGAGTCGAACTATCGTCACACGCTTATAAGGCGTGCGCTCTAACCATTGAGCTAACGGACTATATAAGCGGAGCCGTCTTTATTGGCGGCTCCTTTATTCCCACAATCCGTATCATGTAGTTTCTATATGCCCTAGAAAACTCATGATATGCAGGAGTGCCACCGAGAAACCCGTAAAAGTGGCTAACTTTTTATTTTCGCTGAAAATCAAAAGTTTGACATCTTTTACGTGGTTTCGGAGGTGCAGCTACCATCGAAATACTCTCACTGACAGCAAAGAGCGATTGCATATATGTATTCGATTTATACAAGATGTACGTTTCGTTATAAAAGCAACCAATCTACATTGTGGGTATTCAAACCACCGAAGTGGAAAGAATCAATTTAATTTTGTGGTTATCTCCAATTGGTCGCTACACGACCGTCCGGATGAATAATAATGTTAGAATATCCGTCTGAGTAATCGTTATGCTTCTGCTGCCACATATCTCCCAGTGTTACACGAGCATGTTTTCCTGCGTAATCAAAGGTTGCATATACGAAAAAGTCTCCTATTCTAAACGTATGTATATCAATTTCACTGTCATTCTGCAGCTCATTCCATACGTCTACTGGATACTCCTTCTTACTGAGTCCGCTAAGAAAACGAAATGAGAAACTATCTGCGTTCATACGCATAAAGTTCTTTATATATTCAACAGATGGATTCTCTAATACTGTCTGAACAGTACACCCCGGAAACTTATCTGGATTCTGACGAACAAAATCATTGTAAGATAAGTTTATATGTGCCATGCCATTCAAATCTATGCTATATCCTGCTGTGTTGATAGAACAAAATACGCCGTTGCTATTATTTTTATATGTATCAACGATGTCCTCAACATGTCTTGGATATAGTCCCGGCTCTCCTCCGGTAATTGTGAGTCTGGCATCCGGGTGCTCATATAATACTCTCTTTAATGATTCAATCTGGACTGGAAAATCATTATTACCTTCCATTGGATTCTGTCTTTCTAAACAGAACGGGCAATGGAATGGACACTCCTCCGTTGTAATTAACTGAATATTGATACGATAGTATAATGGTCGCCCTAGAAAAGTTCTATCATTCCTACTTTCTAATCTATATAATAGGTCTCTATTCATTTCAGTCCTAATATCTTCATAAGAACTGATAAACGGAATCATATTCATTTTAGAACTCATTTTCGTCACCGCCCTTCTCTGATTAAATTCACTTTTTCTCCTCAATCATCTTTTTAACAACGATAATGGAGATTGAAAAAGGCGCAACAACCGGAAATAATGCGCCTGTAATAACTGCTACAACAATGTCAAAGTCATGGTCAATACTCTGAACTTTACTGCTCAAATATATGTACAATCCACATAATCATGCTGCGACAATCATATAAACTACAAATAAAAGCCATCCCATACTTATCTCTCCTTGTTACTGGCGGGCAAGCCGCCAGATAATTATCTTATGCAACATCCTCTTCATCCGACTTTCCGATAATGAAGCAGGGGCAGACGCCACCCGCGCCGGACGCACTGTAGCTGTAGCCGCCACCGCCGTAGTAGACATCCCAGAAGCCCGTGGAGTTGCCGACAACCGGAGAACGCAACCAGTACCATTCTGTTGTTCCGTCTTCCAGCGCCTTAACTCTGCTCTTCTCTGTCTTGAAAAGCGGAAAATGAATATCACCGAAGTCACACTCTTTATAATTTTCATGTTCTCCAAAAACTTCTGTTCTTGACGGAAGCCACAGCTTGCTTGTCCTCTCATACCTCGTTCCGCTGAGATTCTGTACAATCGTTCGTGGTTTGATAACCGCAACCAGCTCATCCGGTAGAAGTGGCAAAATTTCATTTTCCAAAATATCAGCCATATTGCTATGCGCCCAACCGCCACGATTTGTATCTCTTTGGTTCATTGCTTTTTGCCAAAGCAGGTCGTCGAAAGCAAACGCAACACTATTCTGACTGTATGGATTGATTGCAGCAACTGACACAGATGCTTGCTTCCCGTTCTTGAGTTGGAAGGATATTGTATCGCCGATGGAAAGAATCGCCGCCGCATATCCATGTTCAATTTCACTGCTAATTTCTTCCCAGTTAATGTGCTGCGTAGTCCTTCTGGTTAAACTTGCATTATGATTACATGATTCTTCGCCAACATAAATGTCTACTGCAAAATCATGATTACAATGCGGGCATTTAATATTCATCACATCAATCATGCTATTCACCTTCCTTCCCAAAATTATTTACGGCATACTTTGCAAGCTGGTCTGCTTTTTCGTTATATTCAACGCCGGTATGTGCATCGACTTTCTCAAAAGAAATGTTAATCTCCCCTCCACGTCTCTTCATGAACTCAGCATAACCAGCGGTAAATCTGTTTTTCGTTTTCCAATGACCTTTAGCCCATCGCTCAATACCAACATAATCATGACATATTTTCACAGATTTACATTTCTTGTTTATCGCATACTTTACAGCAAACATCGCTCCAAGCATTTCTCCTGCTACATTTCTAATTCTCGCTGTCTCAGAGTCATTATTTGCTCCGTAAAATTCCTTAATAGTTCCATCTTTAAAGATTGCAACGAATCCATACCCGTATACACCAGTATTTTCGTCAAAGCTGCCATCGACATATATGGTAATATCTGCATCCTCATCCTTGTTAGCAACCGGCTTGTTAATCGGTAAACTTCCAGAAAGATAGTCCTCAGCTTCTTTCTTTGTTTGAAACCCTTTATACAAAGCACCGCTGTATCCACTTACCTGTTCTTTACATTCATCCCATGTTTTATATATCCCCGGCTGCTTGCCTATCTTGACTGCATAGAAATTGCTCTTTCTTTTCGCCATAGATTCCTCCTTTATGATGATTTCCAATCCAAAACTAGCAGTTGACAATCTCATTGCTGGAGGTGATGAGCTGGAGTATCTCCTCCGCCTTCAGTAACTGAGCTGTAACATAAAACAATTTAGATTTCAATGGTTCTTAAAACTTGAAATTGTTGTGCCCCAATTGGTCGAAAATGTTTTATGTATATTTGATAATTGATTTGAGTTCTTGATTCAGGAGTTTCTGATGCGCCAGCGCTGGCGGCTGCGGGCTGGTTAGTCCGTTTCCCTCTCAAGTTGTTACTTCCACTGACAGCGAGAAGCATATTCCGAAGAATATAATTTCATTGCTCTGCCATGTTTTGGATTAAACCTTATCCTCTAAGGTCTTGCTTAATCATCTGCACTACGTTTACACCAAACTTCTGTCCAATGTGTTCTACCATCTTATCAATGGTATCTCCCTCTACCATTCGATAGTAATTTCTGTATCCGTCCATCGTCTGAATATCAGACTTGTCCCAGACTACCCCATTTTTCCTATCCATAATGTAGGATGACAGCATCGCCTGAAACTGTTTCTTCTTCTTGTAACCTACGGTGATTTCATTGTCCTTATTCAGCATAATTCCGAGGTTCCAATTGCTTCCAGCGGATGAGCCGTATCTAGTTTTGGAAGAGTTGATTTGGAACGGCGCTCCAAATTCGTGAAGTGTATCTGAAATAAATTTCTCAACCTCACGGAAGCTGAACGTGTATTTAGATGACACCTGAAAATCATCAGCGTATCTTGTGTAAATAAATCTTTGGTCATTAAAGTCTCTGAATCCGTTCGCCAACTTAAAATCAACCGGAATCATCATAATGTTTGTAATGGTTGGCGAAATTGGCGTCCCTTGCGGCAAACCGCCGTCCAAAAATGCAAGGCTGATTGCTGTTTCAAATTCCTGTCTTCCGATTTCATCTTTCATGATTTCAGAAAATGGGAATACCATTGAGAACATATGTAAAACAAACTCTGGCGTTGTGCTTCCAAAGAAATTGGATAAATCATACTTTCCAAACCACTTGCTCTCATTTGCTTGATGCCTTTTGACGCAATCAATAATGCTCCGATGCTTTATATACGCAAAAGCAGATGTGTGATACAGTGCTTTGAAATCCTCTTCAAAGATTGTTTTCAGCCTCCGTAAAGCATCCATCAATTCCGGCTCTGGAGCATCAATCTTTCGCAAGCCGCCACTCTTCTTTGGTATGTGGAATTCTCTATATAAATCATGTCTCGGTTTCTCTCGAAGAGTTTTGGTCTGCTCATTAAATACAGTCAGTACCTGAATCAATTCCTGAACATCAATCGTGTCCAAAAAACGATTACTAATTCTGTCAAACTCATACGTCTTAGTATTCGACAGGTTCGAGCTTAACATCTGGTCACTCACATCGGTTCCAAACAGAAACTCTTCCAGAGTCATCTGGTGGTACATAGGCGGTTGTTTAACTGTTATGTAGAACACATTGTCATCTCCTTCCGATGAATAACTATAATCTCATATGTATAAGGGCTGCGACCGGGTGCCTGCGAAGCTTCCTTGGCTCCTTGAGTACCGGTGTTATTTGGCTTTGTTATTTCGTGTATGTGTTGGCTATCAAGGGATAAGTGATTCTGTAGGTGTCATGCTGATTATTTCTCTCTTCTTTCATCTCTGGATACTCCAGAGTCCTCCCTGTGGATGATTCTCATCAGGTTGTCTATCTCCCTCTCAAGTTGTTACTTCTGTTGACAACGAGAAGCTATCTCAAAAGATAAATTTCATCATAGTTATTCTTTATTTATTCACGCTATTAAACATCCCCGCAGACGAACTGCGGGGATTTCGTTCCAAATATCAAAAGGCATCCAGCATAAAATGGAACCCATCAATCATAATTAGTTTCTTAATACCGTTACCTTTGACAAAATTGATGTAATTATTTACGCCGAGCGCACAGATAAGCCTAACGGTAGTTGCTACGCCAAGCGTAATACCACAAGCAGAAACAGGAGTTTCTTCTGCAGCTTCTTCATGCGAAAACTGCATAGACTTCAGCAAATCCTGTTTCATTTTATAGTCGCTCCAGTCGGCGGCATAGTGCTGGGCACTTTCAAGCAAGGTGCGGAAATCAAACACTGCTTTTACATATGGGCTGTCCATATGTTTCTCTACAATCGTGCGGCGCAATTCAATGTTGTCCACACACAGGAAAATGTAGCCGGACATCAGCTTTCCTTCCCATCCCTTCGGTTTGAGTTCCACATTGTCCTTAATCTCCGGGTTGATATCCATCAAAATATCTTTCAGCGCTTCAACTTTCGGCTTGCCTACATCCTCCTGCCGGAACATCTGGTTGACGATGTTGTGAGCTTCGACCGTATCAAAATCCCATAGTGTCATCTTCGTGACACCACATCTGGCAAGATTTTCTGCCAATGTCGAACCGACCGAACCACATCCTACAATGTGAATTCTCGCATCATCTTTTTCCGGCTGAAAAAAATCATAACTCTTACTTAAATCCATACTGTACCTCCTTATACCGCTGATGAAATTAACTGTTCAAATTCCAGTTCTTCTCGCTTTCGTTCCTGCTCTGCGGTTACTTTGATAGTCTGCAATGTAGATGTACAAGACGTGAATAATTCTCCGAGCGAACATCCGTCTTCAAATTGTTCATCATCCTCTAAGTCCTCATCGGTATCATCGTCATCGAAGATTTCCTCATCAGCATAATCCTCGTCGTCTTCTTCATCCCAGACATCATTGTCATCTGCCCAATCAAGAACATCATCTTTGTAGCCATCAAAATACTCATCGTCAGCTCCAAACCATCCGTTATCATTGTAGATGTAATAATCGTATCCAGTTGGAATATCATCAAGCTCACGATATAGGTCTGACCATCCATCC
This sequence comes from Eubacteriales bacterium, assembly GCA_030539335.1. Taxonomy (GTDB): domain Bacteria; phylum Bacillota; class Clostridia; order Oscillospirales; family Butyricicoccaceae; genus Butyricicoccus_A. The sequence continues at coordinate 22,926 of JAUNSG010000001.1, forward strand.
GCATTTCTTGCCATATCAACTATGCGTTCATCAAAATACTCATCTTTTGAATACTCATCATAGACATCTCCGCAATAATCGCATCCTTCATCATCGCAGAAGGTAATCAAATCAGACCAACAGGTAACATTATCAATAAACTCTTGTCTTGTCATGCGGAATCACTCCTTCCTGACTTATCTATAACCATATCGACCCATGTAATCATCATCGTCATAATAGCCATCCCAATATGAGCCATTACGCCTTTGAAAGCCTGTGTCTTCCTGTTGCTTTTTCTTTTTCTTCTTCTTTTTACTACTGGTGTGAACACCGCCGGACATACCGGTTGTCTCAGTCTGTGTTTTTTTCTCACTTTCTTCTTTCTTCTCGGTTACGGAGTTGGAACCTGTTTTATTGTAAGTTCCATAATATCCGCCGTATCCATATGGCTTTCCATATGGAGGAGTTGTCGGCGTGTATTTCTTATCCTGCACCATTTCTTTCGCATCTTTCAGGAAGCGTTCCATACCGATATCGTCCTCACGGACTTTTACGGTTACATCCGCTGTTTCAAACAGCACATTCTTTGCAAGGTCATAAATTTTGATGGTCTTTTCATTGCGCTTATTCCAAATCAGGAAAATGTAGAACATATCGTCTTCAAGCTGGGCGAGAATCTGGTCATACAAATTCGTATCTACGCTCGAAGGAGTTGTCCCCATATTCACATGAGAATGCCCCTGCATACGAATATTGTTGAATACCTCATCATCGTTGTTCATCAGCCACATCTGATACTTCTCTTGGTCAGTATTAACCGTTGCACCGGTCACTTCCTGCGGATAGACCAAGATATCAGAGATAATATAGGCATCTTCCTCATCCTCACAACGCTTGGCGATACCATGCCACGCAACTTCCTTATCAAATTCACGCACAAGCGTCAGCATTTTCAGATAAGCAAGCTCCGTAAAATAGAGCGTTGCTTTTCTCTGGATAGTTCCAAACGTCTTCGTGAAATTGATTCTGCCGTCTGAAAGTTTAAGTCCTTTCAGTGCCTCTTCAAAATCTTTACGAATCTCATCGAGATTCTGCGATGTCATTTTGATAATCTTACTCATTCGATTCCGTTTCTCCTTCCTGCGTTGCCGCATTTTCCGGCTCCTGCGGTTCCTGTGCCTTTAGCCATTCGATAGCCTCTTTTGGCTCCACGACTCTTCCATCCGGCAATTCAATGCATCGGATATTTACATTACTGCCACTGAGACCATACAGTCTGGACATAAACTCCTGCATAACAGGACTGTCTGCAAAGTTCATACTCTTGCACGAAGCAACACACTGTTCGATTGCTCCAATATAATTATGATTTTTAAGAAGCTCGTTGATTGTTCTTTCGTAGTTACCCATACAACTGTATCTGTCGATGTGAGTATTCGGCGTGCATTCCCTGAACTCATATCCATAGTTATGTCCGCTCAAGCCTCTTACTCTTCCATTCAAATCAAACTGATATGCACAGCACATCTTTATCCGTAATGTCTGGTCGATGAAGATTGCATACATCAACTTCTTCATATCATCCTCTGGAATGAAGTTGTTGCACATTCTGCCATTCGGACGGTACACATAGCTCCGCTTATTATCAATCATCTGCTTTGCCATATCCTCATCAAAGTAAGTGAGATAATCCATACAAGAAAACACCATATATGTATCTGTTACTTCTTCAAGCACGAGCCTGTTATTACACAGGAAATATTCCATAATCTCAGAATCTTCTGAGGAACCCTGAGCAATCTTTGTTTCCAGTCCAAGCAAGCGAATTTCTTTATCTGCCTTATACCGAAGGTACTCACCAATTTGGTTATTCAGTCTGTCAATTTCATCTATGTAATCACCAATCTCCCTCCGAACTTTTTCGCATTCCTGACGCTCATATCTCGTTTCAAATCCTGCAAGGAGATTACGGATTTTCTGCGTTCTGAAATCATACTGGGAAGCAATCCTTGCAATGCAGTCCTCATACTTGTCTGATTTCTTTTCCCGGAGCGAATTGATAAGTTCCATCTCCAACTCAGAGACTCCAACTTCCGGGTCAAAATACCAAGGCAGGAAAGCAAAGATGGAGCACTGCAAATAATGCATCTTTTTCACATCCATCTTATCCGTGAAAAGATACACGCTTTTCTTCTCCGGATTGATGAAGCAAAGCACATAGAATGTCTTTCGGAAGAAATCAGTCACTTTATTCAACCGATGCCATCCCTCATACTGCTGTTCAAACGATGATTTCATCAATTCCAAACACGCATAGTTGTCTTCCTGCGACTGACTCACAAAGTTGTGAATTTGAATTTGCCCCATCTCTCCACTAAGCGCATTTGAGTATCTACAAATCGCATTAAGCATGTCACGAATGCTGTTATCTCTGACCTGTCCAGCCGTATAGTGTGTTTCAGTGAAAGATAGGGTAACACTATCTTCCTTTGCCATTCTTGGCGCAACCAATGCTCTCAATGTAGACAGAAATGTTGCATCCCTCTGAAAGTAATCGCCTCTGATATTCTGGAAGAAGCTATTCGCTGCGTCGGAAACCAGTGGCGTACTGTTAATAACTGATTTGAACATTGCCCTTTCCTCCTTGCATTTATATAATTCAAATTATTTTCATTGGTGGCGAATGCCGGACTCGAACCGGCACGGCATAAGCCAGTGAATTTTAAGTCCACTGTGTCTTCCAGTTCCACCAATTCGCCATGATAAAACCCGCCGCATCATATTGTTACGACACGGCGGGATGTTTAATTTAGCGCGTTATGTATCCGCAAAAAGTTCTTAGGCGGCGTTGTCAGCCTTAACGACATTTAACAGGAAGCACTTCTCGGTAATGCCGAAGTCAGCGAATGTCTTATCCAAATCGCCCGCCTGAAGACTCGAACCATCCAGATGCATTACGCCGCGAGTGTAATCAATTCCGGCATCCTCCAGAACAGTACGCAGAGTAGTAGTGGAGTCAACAATAACAGATTCGCGCTTTACATTATTACCTACCATAACCTTTACCATAATTAGTTCTCCTTTTCTTCGATAAAATTTTGTGATTTCGTTGAGTTGCCGAAAATGCCCGCATCAAGCGGGCATCCCAGACTTGTGTGGATTTGTGCGGCGTTGCTTACTGTGCAACAGAGATGTTGGACATAATCTGCTCTTTCTCAGCAGCGATTTCCTCCAGAACTCCCGGCAGAGTCGCTTCCAGCTTGTTCAGGTTCAGGACATAAGCACCGATGGTATCGGCAACCGCTTCCTTGATATCCCCCTCACGGCAGTCACAGATAAGAGTCATAACAGCTTTCTTCTCATCATCGTGGGTTTCAGAACCGAACTCAGCACCATACTTGCAGATGCTACCTGCCCCAGCGCATACACCGAGCTTGAAAATCGGCTCCTTACCGTCCTCGCCGCCTCTCAGAACCAGAGCATCCGGACGATACTTCTTTACCGTCTTAATATCCTCCAGCTTCATTGCGCTTGTTACAACAACTGCATCTCCTGCGATAGTGATTTTTGCCATAGTCTTTGTCTCCTTTTCTTTCTTATAATATAGTCGCTATTCGTTACCGTCTGGCAATACGGTATCCACCCACGCCACGAGGAGGCTGCGCCGTTGTGGGCATTGCCAACCGCAGGAGGAGGGACGGTTGGCGTATCAGAATTTAGGAATATTTGTATTGTTTTATATTCTGGAAAGGAAATCGTCACACGCCTTTCGTTCATCATCATTGACTAATACTTCAAAATGTATGAGATTTCCATTTTCGCTTGTTTCAAAACGAATCTTGTTGTTCGACAAGAATGTTCGGAATGAATACGCATCCTGTTTTGTAAGATTCACTGAGTTCCAATTTCTGTTCATATTCTCACCACTACTCTTCTTCCAGCTCCATTTCTGGATATGGGAACTCTGTAAACTCATCCGTACCATCCTCGGTTTCAAGGTACATCGGACGATACACGGAAATTCCATGTTGCGTGTAAAGATACTCACAAATATGGTCTTTCAAATCCTCGCAGAGTTCATCCGGGTCATCGGCAATGTCAAACAGATTCGGGGCAATTACCATCAGGCACCCATAAATGGCATCGTCAAGTTCCATCTCACGTTCGTCAATCGTTTCCAATTCTTCGGCTTCAGTGTAATCCCCACTTTCACCTATCAGGATATTTACAACGTCCTTGGAGAGATATTTGTCATAGATTTCACCTACTGTGCTTTCACAATCTCTTCTGCTTACAACCGCTTCTTCCTCAATCTCCTCGTCGTCTGCCGTTACCATGATGAGTGGCAAATCGTCATCTTCCGTAAGAAAAATCCCTATACCATACTCATGATTTTCGGCAATCATCGTCAACGAGTTCGCCAGTTCACTCTTGTGTTCCGTAAAATAATCCCAGACATCGCTGGCTTCTACAATAGTTCTTGCCGCCATAATATATCCCTCCAATCAAGCCGTTCTGAGCAATCCACCGAGGCTCGGCTGAATGCCAATGCTTCCAAATTCCGAACACCATTTATCATTCAAGTTCTCAACATAGACAAGAGCCGTTCCATTTCTCAGGTCTTCCCTGTCCATCTCCCACTCTTCCTCGCTATCTGATACATACAGATACGACAAGAGTTCACCAAACTTCGTGATGTTTCGGATGACATGATACACTAACGCATCATATTTCTTTTCAAATTCTGCCACCCGCCTCTTCTGGTCATCATTCAGCCAGTAAAGAAAGCCACCATTTTCCGAGAGATTTACTTTATCCTGATTCTGGAACTCATTGATTACATTGCTGTGAAGTTTCAGCATTTTCATACGTTCAAGAGCCTCTGCCTTCTTCATTTCGCGTGTCATAACAAATCCTCCTTATCTACGTCTATCATCAGATGGAGGAAGTTTTACCCGATTGGTTCATTATCAGGCTGCCTTAGATAATGCCAACCAACTCCCACTTCCAAGTCTGCACTTTGATTTTTCCATCCGCAGAGGCAGCATTTCCTCCGCTTGTACACTTTCGCAGTACCCAGCGCCGCTTACATAAACAGCCTTTCGTTTTTACTCCGGGAGCCAACCGGAACTGGCGGCTAACCTTTAAGTTTATGAGCGGTCTGAGCGTTAGGAAGTTTCTGTCTTCCCCACGGAATCGTACCGTGCCATCGTTTCACTCTGAAACCACGAAACCTTTGCTCTTAAAAGTCCCGCAGCCTCTGCAATAACGAATCGAACCTCGCCGCCGCAACACCCACCCTCTGTTGCTACACCTGCTTACCTACCTGTATAGAGGGACTGATTTATCGGTAAGCACCCAATATATCAACATTCAGTCCGTATAACCGCTTCTTTCAAACGATTTCCGGGCTTGAATGACGGTACAACCCTCGCCGGAATTGTTATCTGCTCATTCGTTCTCGGATTCCTTCCCACTCTCTCAGACATCTGCTTAGGTTCAAAAAAGCCGAAACCTGCAAACTGAACTTTATTCCCGTTAGACAGCTCATCCGTAATATCATTGAGAAGTGTATCAACAATAGTTGCTACCATTTTCTGGCTATACCCTGTCTCATTGGCAACCCGTGTGACGATATCTACTTTACTCACAACTTTCTTTTTCAAACTAACCATTGGCTACATCTCCTTTACCTCATATCCCATCGACTTATACTTCATCTTTGCGCCGCTCTTTTCCTTCTCAGATACAACCGCAGTAAACCTGTCGATAATTCCACAAGCCAGCGTTTTGCTGCAAACCAGAGTTACTCTTCCTTCTTTCTTCATAATCCATTTCCTCCTGTAAACTTCTGCTTAATAAAATTTATTTACTACTTTCCTTATTCTCTTTGGCTTGTCTCTTGAAGTTCCAAGTTCTTTTATCAAAGCCTGAATAAGCTGTTCCTTTTTATATTCTCTTGTATTGATGTTCGGCGGCATCTCATCTTCTTGCTTTCTTTTCCAGTTTTCCGCACGCTCCTCACGCAATCTATCCCATATATCCGGCATCCTTATCACCACTCTAATCTCTGAAACTCGGATATGATACCAAACGGCACTTTGATGAATGCCGCAACTTATTTACAAAGTTCCTGCACCGATAGTAGCTGTCAAAATGTTTGCTTACTCTGGCACCAGATTCCAGAACAATGAATGTTACAGTTAAATCCATCAGCTTACCTCCCGTATATCTCCAAACATTTTGTCAAACACACTTGCATCAAGAAATGCTTTGTCGGCGCTGTCATCTAACCCAGTGAATATCCTGTGAGCCGCTTCATGTTTGAGAACCACCCACTTCCCAGTCGGGTAAACTCCGCTCTGTATTTCCTTGTTCGTTACCCAGTTTGGAGTTTCTGTTGATTCCATGACAGTAAAACCGGAAGCCATCGCTTTAGCGCATTCCTCGCACGGCTCATAATTGATGATTGCGTGCATCGGCATCTCAAAATCCTCATGTTTTCTGCCATCGCCAACATGTCCCATTAGAGCAATCTCATTCTTTTCTTTTCCGCACCAGAAGCATACCGGAATCGTAGGATTCACACCGTACTTCGGCGATAACTTGATTCCGCTCATAACTGCACCTCCTTACATACGCCCATCTCTACTACTAAAAATCTCCTTTACCACACCATTTTTGTAATAAATTCTTGCATCAGGCGAAGTCCACCCATATTCATCTGACAAATAGTGAGCGTATTCCTCAATATCTTTGAATCGAATCCTGCCAGCATACGACTTGGAACTGTATAAAGTTTCAAATTCAGGCTTTACTACACATTCATATCCGCCAAATTTCCTGTTCCACTCTGCAACCGTATCTTTGTAAATACCATCATAAACGCTGACTGGGTATCCTTCAGTTGAGTATTTGTCAATTGGAACAGGCTCAACAAAGTAACGACTCCATCTGTCGCCACAGCACGGACAGTCCTGTCCATTATCAACGCCGTCCCAATAGCATCCAAGTTCCTCTGCCTTAGAAATAGCTTCGTCTTCGTTCTCTGCTTCTATAAACAACCTGTGACACACCTTATCGTTTACGATAAAATAACCATAAGAATTGTTTTGTTGAAACTGATAAAACATAACCGCACCTCCTAGTAAAGCCAACATTCCTTCGAGAACAACAAATAAAATCCAATCGGAGCTATAAGTAAAACCGGAGTGATATCCCTATCCTCCGGTGTCTGTCCATGCAAAGCAAAAACCACGACGAACACGCAAAGCAAAAGCGCTGCAATACCCGTCAATCTTTGCTGAATCATCTTTTTCTGTCTGATTTTCCGACGAATTTCTGCCTCAGCTCCCATCATTTGTCAATTCCTCTTCGTACAGAACCTCATATCCCAAGGTCACAGCGTACTGCAATTCCAGAGACGCACCGAGGCTCTCTTCCCAACCCTTCAGCATGAATATCGTGTCGCAGGTATCCAGCATCAAGATTCCAATGCGGATATAATCCTTGTATGTTGTTGACTCCGGCGGTAAACCATCACTGATTTTCGCCGGATTGATTACCATTCCCCGATAACCATGCTCATTAAGCCATTCCTCAGCTCTGGCAAATCTTTCTAAATAATCTGCTGTTCCGGTGACTTTCCCGGCTATGTAAATCTTACCCATACACACCTCCTGCTACCTGATAGTAGCCAAAACCAAAAACCCTAATGCCCTTCAGGAGCCACGCCGGAGCATAGAAGATGTTTGCACAGATTTTCCCAACCATGCACTGCCCTTCGATAAACTCATCATGCATATGCTTTGCGGACATCCGCTTCGCTGTAATCAGATTGATTGCGATATACACAATCAGCACAATAACCTCAACAATTTTCATCCCTACCGATGCTTCCATTTTGATTTTCCTCGCTTTCCGGCTGTTCCGCCAACAGCTCTAATCCTTTCAAAATCGTGGGGTCAGGGCAATAAAACAAATCCTCACTTGCCCATCCAGCCTTATGTGCTGCAATGCTTAAAACCTGACAGAGCCGCAATTCCGGGTGATGCTTGCAATACTTCGCAAGCTCATTTCTCAGATGCATTGCCTCATCAATGTTGTAATTTTTGTTTTCCACGCTTAATCCTCCAACTCACGACTTAGGACGAAATCATATCGCTCCATAATGCCGTCCGTATAGTTATTATCCGGGTCATAAACCATGTATGATAGAACTATCGTTCCATCTCTTACCTCATCCATTCTGCTATACGAGATGTAATAATAATCCGGGTCGGGATAGTTCAAAAGCCTTCCATCTCCGCTCTCTTTATTTTCCACGATACCAATACATCTCTCTACAATAACGTCTCCGTTCCGGTTCTCAAGCATCTCACCAGTCAATTCCGATGAATCATAAAGCCGATAGAGATAGAACTCCTTCTCAAGTTCCTCAAGAAACGACTGCTCCTCATCTGTATAATCAACACATACGGTTTCTTCGTTTACCTCAAATTCCGCCGTCTTTCTTTCTACCTCACTAACCGATTCCTTAACAGGTTCAGATGACTCCATAGCAGGCTCACTTGAGGTACTACACCCGGACATTACAAAAACCGCCGCAATAAAAACCGGCAAAACCACGCGCTTCATTACTTTACTCATCATTTCTGTCCCTCCCATTTGCTGCGCATAAACCCATGACAAATACACCGGCTATCGTGCCGATAAATAACCCGGCTATAAAACTAAGAATCATGTTCAAACCCTCCTTAAATTGCAACCATACTCTGATGATTTCTGCCATTCCATCGTACAGTTACCTTCAGGCAGGATTTACTGCCAATAATTACCGTACCATCGGAGCAATTAGCGTAATGTTTTCCATGCTCTTCGTCGCTCGAAAACCAAACCTTAATTCCTCCGCCCGCTCTCTTAATCAGAGCATTTACCTTCGCCTTAAAGACTTCGTAGCTCATAATAAAAACCCTCGCTTTCTTAAAAATCGGGTGATACCCACAGACCGCCATTTAAGGCGGTTTCGCCGTGTCAATCACATAACGGCTCATCAGTGTGGAGATAAAAAATGATTCATGATTCTTATGCGTTTCTGGCTCTCTTGTAATCAACCTCGTATGTCTTGCCGGTCACGATGCGGTGGCAAATTTCCATGATATACCCACGCATATACTTGTGATTGGCGCAAGTGACGGTCAGAGCCTTGCGGGATTTCCGGCTGTACACGCTCAGGAGGAAATTCACATCATGCGATACCGGCTTATATTCATCGCCAACCATAGCCTGAACGATTGCGGTCAATGTCTTCAGTAAGTTCGTTTTGGATGCCGGATTCTTACCGAGGTCGTAACCTTTTGCGATTTCGCTCATAGCGTAAGAATCATTGATTGCAGTCGGGTCAACACCCAAATCTTTCGCCTTCTGGCAGGTCATAAGCAAATTGAATTTCTCAATCATATACACCCATTCCTTGTTGTGACCGATACCGCCATCAACAAACTTATGGAGCTTCAGCAAATCAATCTGCCGTTCCTTCTCGATAACCTCACGAACCGGGAGCTTCTCATCGCCCTTTTTCGTGTCCTTTACGCCGATAGTCATAAAGGAAAGTGCGGTAACAGCCGCCATCATCGGGTCATCACTTGCAGCGCAATCCTCAAAGCACATATCCCGGACGATACTGGTATACTCATTCACAGTGTCGGTGATTTCCGTATCGAGTTTCGATACCTCGTCAAACTTACCGTCCTGCATAGCCTCGTTGTATTCTTTGACCTTTTCCTCGGCTAATGCCTTCAGTACCTGCAATCTGTTTTCCTTTTCTGCTCTTGTCATAATGAAAACCTCTTTTCTTTGTAATTTATGGACGATAAGCCCATAAGGAAACACACCAACGGGCATCTCATAACTACCGGCTGGTGTGCTTCATATAGGTTTATCAAAACCACCCATCAGAGCGGTTTCGTTACAATATTCAATTTTCTATTTCACATTACTCTGTCAATCTCAAAAATCCCACAACAATCCGGCATTTAATTCCTCGGAACATAGCCGATACATCCTCGGATGTGGTTTATCGTTGCATTGGGAAATCCTCGAAAGATTTTCATGCTAATCCCTCATGTTGACGCACTCAGGATAATGCGCACTCTTTTCACATCTAATTGGTGGTAACTCTGAGGGTTTTCACTATCCGAACCATAGGCTTAATTCCTACGCACTCAGCGACGGCTGAATTTATCAGCTAAACTTGACTTTATAGCCATCAAGTTAGGCTTGTAGGTTTCCCTACACTGTACACCGTAACCCACCAGACAAGCCGGGAGTGTGTCGGCGGTAGGTTTCCCTACACTGTACACCGTAACCCACCAGACAAGCCGGGAGTGTGTCGGCGGTTTCTCTTTTGGAAGTTTCCAGAACCAAAAGAACCGCCACAAAGGGCGGTTCAATCTGATTTCATATGAAGTTATTTTTTGCGGTCGTTCCGTCCTTTAATGACGCGGGAAATTGTCATTTTAGACACATTGAAATGAATTGCAATGTATGCCATTGTGTAACCGTCTGCAAACATTTGTTTGATTGTCTTTTTGTCGTTGTCTGTAAGTTTCGCCGTAGGCGTGTCGGCTTTCTTTTCTGCAAAGTACGGCGGTAAGTCTAACACTTCAATAGCCTTTTCCGCTATGCGGTTTAATGTCGTGTCGATTGTTTGCGGTTTTACGCCTAAATATGTGCCGATTGCGGTTGAATTATATCCGGCTTCACGCAACTTAATTATTTGCGCTTGCTTTTTCGTCAAGTTCAGTTTTGCAATCATGCTTTCGTACTCGTCCACCGTTTCGGTATCTACTGTATAGAAAGTTATAGCACCGTTATAATCGCAAGCGTGACCGCCTAAATCTGCAAATTTAGACAAACGACGGTAAATTACTTCACTTTCGCCGCTTTCGTTGTCGTGGCTTATGTCCTCTAAGTATGAATATCCGTTTTTTGCGTCCGTATGAAGTGCGCCGGTCTGGTTTATGTACCGTCTAACCGCTTTATAGACTTCTCTAATCGGTGACGTGTCCACCGTTTCCCATCCGTTCACGCTGTCAGCGGATTTAATCCAGACTTTCTTTTTAAGTCGGCGGACTGTATACGGTCTTTCTAAATCTATGCTTTCGCCTCGTTCTATTTGCTTTTGTACTTCTTCCAGAATAGAAACGATAGCAGTATTTACAAGGTCGTAACCGTCCCCTATTGTAGCACTTGCAAGCGTTGTTAATGCGTTCTTTAGGTCTTTGTTTATGACTTCTTCAATCATATCTCCTTCTTCATTGTATGTAAGACGTGTAGCGTTGTCGTTACAATGTGAAGTGTTTGCAAGTGTAGCTTTTGCGCTTGTCAGTTCGTGACGGATTGAAACAAGTGTGCTATTGTATCCGGTATCAATGCACTTTTTAAGCACTGAATAGGAAATAGCGGTTGCAAGTTCTGTTAATGCGTTCGTGTAACTTTCGGTTGTTGTGTCTTTGCTTTCGCTTGCAAAGTTTTCCAACAATGCGGAAAAACTTGTTTTTCTTTCGTCCATTGTTGCGCTTGTGTTCGTTGCATTCGTTTTCATGGTCTTTTTCTCCTTTTCTGCTATTGCATAGCGGTTGAAATGAATAGTTTAGTTGACGACTGTCTAAAAATGGTCGGTTTACTTTCGTCATGCTAATAATACACCATGCTATAAAGTCTGTCAAGTGCTAATCTGAAACTATCGAAAAATTATTTTCGCTGTACACCGTAACCCACCAGACACAATATAAAAATCTATGTCCACTTTTCACACAATTAGACTTAGGGGGCGTGGTTATGGGATTTTAGGGGGCTTGCTTTTCCGCTTTTCCTACAAGTCGCTCCATCTCCCACACCTCATTTTACATTCCATCTTCCCTTTCTCAAACCATTGATTTTCCTCGTTTTTACGCCATCTTACATCGACAACCACCATGAATTCAAACCTTGTTTTCAACCCAATCTTTTAATCAGATTTATCCAAAACACGATAACAACCGGACATTGGCTTTCAATAAATTTTGCTGTGTTTCATACCACTATTTTGGAGCAAGGGGTTGACAATTGAAAGCCCATCTGGTATAATATCAACAGTGATGATAATTATACACTCTGCTTTAAGGCAGTTTTATTTAAGGTATATCGTGCTAATTATACGATTTACTCTCTGGATAATAGCTCCTTAGATACGATGTAATAATAGAAAGCAGCTTTGTATCCCAAGATGAGCAAGTAACTTTCATACATAAGTAAAGATGGTCATTCGTGTTGGTAAGTCTTTTCTGCACACCACCCATAATCCATTGGCTCCCAACACATTCATTGACAATCTACAACTTCTAAGTTGTAAACGGCGCTAAATAAGGTGTAAAAACCACCACATGATACAAATATTTAGGAGGTATTCAGATGATTCAAGTCTGCGATGCAATCATGGGCACGGGGAAGTCCAGCGCAGCAATCTCGTATATGAATGAACACAAAGACGAAAAATTCATATACATAACCCCATATCTGGAAGAGTCCACTCGTATAAAGAAGGGATGTCCAGAAATGAACTTCATAGAGCCAAGCGATAAGATTAAGGCATATCATTTCAAGAAAACAGAACACACTGCTGCTCTTATCAAACAAGGCAGGAACATTACTACTACGCACCAAGCGTTCAAAATGTATTCTGAAGATATGCTGGACGATATCCGAAAGTATGGATACCGTCTAATCATAGATGAAAATGTCGATGTCCTTGAACGGTACGACTGCCATCTGGACGATATACAAATTGCAGTGAATGCTGGTTATCTTGAAGACCAAGACGGAACATATAAGCTGATTAAAACTGATTACGACGGTTTTGCGTTCCGGGAGTTATTCAAGTTTCTTAAATCCAGAGACTTAATTCGTATGGATGATAAGGTAAAAGGCGGCGGCGTTGAACATCTTTTTTACTGGGTGCTCCCGCCAGATTTAATTACCTCGTTCAAAGACGTAATTATTCTCACATATTTATTCAAAGGACAAAGCCTGCATCATTTTCTGGAGATATATAATCTCCCGTATGAGTACATAGGCATCCAGAAGAAAGATAACGGAGAATTCCAGTTTTGCGAATATCCCGGATATACGCCAGAGTATGTCGCTCATCTCGGCGATATGATTCACATTCTGGATAATGAAAAACTGAATGATGTCGGGAATGACTTTCACGCATTGTCTATGAGTTGGTATGATGGAAAGCCAGATGAAGTTGAGCAGCTTAAAAAGAATGTCTATAACTGCATAAATAATGTCTGGAGAGGTGCTTCTGTCGATGATAAGCTGTGGGGATGCTTTAAGAGTTACGGGCACAAAGTCCAAGGAAAGGGATATACAAAATCATTCCTTACATTTAACGCCAAAGCGACAAATGCCTATCGGAATAGAAAATATCTCGTATATATCGTTAATTTATTTATGAATGTAAACGATAAGCGATTTTATCAAAAGCATGGAATTGATGTAGACGAGGATGCCTATGCTCTTTCCATCATGGTTCAATGGATTTGGCGTTCGGCTATTCGGGACGGCGATGAAATCGGTTTATACATACCAAGCAGGCGCATGAGGAATCTGCTTATTAACTGGATAGAAAAAACAAGCAAAGGAGGGAATACCATTGATGAATAACAGATGCTCAAACTGCTATTTTGGAGATAAATGCAGAAGTTTATACGCCTGCGATGACTACTCCCCTATTGGTGAACTCACGGGTGAAGATGTCGATGAGATTATTGAAACCAAACGCCAAGAGTTTTTGCGTGACTGGAACAAATACATAGAAGAGCACTCTTACTAATTTATATTCAGTCGTGCTAATTATATCATTTACAAAGAAAGGGGTGTTCGACATAGCAAAACAGCTTACGTGTCAAAAATACATTTATAAGATACATAGCAGCCGTCTCCGAAAAGAAAAATGGAAATTAACTTTACCTATTGATGAGGCTCGCAGGAACGATGAAGTTATATCTCTGGCAGACAGCCAAGTTCTTCGTTGGATTGATGAGCTGAATGGCATCACCGATGCCGATACAAAAGCTCGTGATATTAAGACCCAGATTAAACAAATCAAAAAGGAGCAAAATAGCGTCCAGAATAAAAGAAAAATTAAACAGCTTTATTCAGACCTTGACGCACTGCAATTCAAACCAGATTATATGTGCCTGATTATAGACAAGGAAAAAGATTATTACAGAGCCTGCCGTGGATTCACAATCAATGGCATCCAATATAAGCGGCTGCTCGGTACGAACGGCGGAATCAAAAACAGCACTATCGTTTTTGTCAGTGAACGTCTTGCCGAAGAACTGAAACGCCGGATTGATAATGGTCGAAATCCAGATAAGGAGTTAGTCACTGCCAAATTGGAAGCATACAAAGCTCTGACCTGCAGTGCATCCATACCGGTATCACTCCCAAATGGAGTGCTTGTAGTAAATGATTGTGAGACTAAATTCCTTTCAGATATCATCTATCTCACAGATGAGTGCGACGGAGAACCTATCATGGAGGAACGGAAATCGCAAGAGATTGAAATGGATGCATCGGATGGGTATGGAATCATGCACCCGACTCTGGCAGAGCGGTGGAGCAAAGAATTAGGGCTTGACTATACCATGAGCGGATGCAATACACGTTTTTCGTTCGAGAAAGGTATGGTATTTACATTTGACTACATCGACTTCGGAGAAAAGATTGCAGATGGGAACTATATCGTCAAAGATGCATGGGGTAACGATGTTGACGTGAGAAATGTAGAGCTGATTCTTACCACATCTATGGTAAAACTCTGGGACAGCTACGATAGCTGTGAGGATTACATTTCGTGTTCCGTCAAAAATGGGTATACCTTCGGTATTGCCAAAACATGCCCAAAAGAACTGGAAAATGAGCGAACGCTGAATTACCAGTTTATCCAAAGTTACGACCTTAGTGATGCCGATATCGAGGAACTTATTGCTCCTACTATGGACGAGATAAAAGATGTGCTCGGTGGTGACTGGAGGAAAACAGTTCTGTTTTTGAAAGGTTCCGGGTTGAACGAAGAAAATGTGGATAGATTGGATAATGACATTGCGAAAGCAATCATGATTGATAACCATATGATTGATGACCCATTTGTCCAAAGCGCAATCTACCAAGCAATTCGTAACAGAATCAACGAGGCTAAGGTAGGCGTGCTGAAAGTACATGGTAACTACTCCATTGTTTCCGGAGACCCATATTCACTCTGCCAGAGCATATTCGGTCTGGAAGTGACCGGGCTTCTGAAATCCGGAGAAATATATAACCGCTACTGGGCTGACCATAAAGCAAAACAACTTGCCTGTTACAGAGCGCCGATGACCTGCCATAACAATATCCGCCTTGTGCATCCTGTTGATGATGATAAAACAAGCTATTGGTATCGTTATATGAAGACCTGTACCATTTTTAATTCATGGGATACTGCTGCTTCTGCTCTCAACGGTATGGATTTTGATGGCGATTTAGTCATGCTGACAGATAATGATGTCCTCGTCCGAAAATTAAAACCACAACCGGCTCTGATGTGCGCACAAAGAAAAGCCGCAAAACGGATTCCAGTAGAAGATGACTTTGTACGTTCCAACATAGAAAGCTTCGGCAATGATATCGGACAGACTACCAATTGGATTACTTCGATGTTTGAAGTTCGATCTCATTTCGAGCCAGAAAGTCGAGAATACAAAACGCTTTCTTATCGTATTAGATGCGGACAGTTATATCAGCAGAATGCCATTGATAAAGCAAAAGGAATCATCTGCAAGCCGATGCCAAAGTCATGGCATGACAGGCACACGGTAAATAAAATCGAGGATGATAACATCAAAAGCTTTTACCGTAATATTGTTGCTGATAAGAAGCCATACTTCATGCGGTATATCTACCCGGCACTGATGAAACAATATAATACATACATAAAAAATACGAATCGAAATGCGCTTAGAGAATTTCAAATGACAGTTGATGAGATGATGGCGATGTCATTTGAAGAACTGAGTGACAGACAAAGAGATTTTCTCCGGTATTACAGCTATCGTATGCCAGTAGGCACCGGTAACTGTATCATGAATAAGATTTGCAGACGATTCGAGGATGAATTTGATGGCTATATCGGAAAACATAATGCATCTGTCAAATTCGACTACACTATCATGAAAAGCAATGTTGAATACAGCAGTTCTCAATTCTATGCTGTCAAAAAATTGTACGATGACTACAATAAGCGTCTGCAAAGCTATATGGTATTTGCTGATTACGAGCGTGTTGATGAGTGTGATTCTATATCAGAAATTTCAACGATGAACGAGGACTTCCGCAAAGAATGCGCTGCTATATGTCCAAATGAGCAATCCCTCTGCGACATCATACTTGATATATGCTACACCAAGAACTCAACAAAGAAATTTGCATGGAGCATGTGCGGTCACAATATAATACATAATTTGTTGGAGAAAAATAATCAAATTATATCGTTTCCTACCATTGATTCCACTGGCGATATTAAATATTGCGGAGAACGGTATGTTATGAAATCAAAAAGAATTGAGGTGGATGAATGACTGTTGTATTAAAAGAAAATGAATGGGCACACGACATGATTCAATCAAATGACCTTGGAAAGAAACCATCTGAAACACTTCGTCGTGTCGCCAGATATTACCTAGACAATGGCTGCTCTCCTGTTGATACTAGGAAGAGACTTGACTCATTTCTGATTAGGTGTGAGCCAACTTCTTCCCTACCGAAATGGTCAGATGCTTTGGATTATGCTGTAAGTCGAGCTGTAAAATATGAATCCATTAACATTGACAGCATTGATATCACAGATGCAGAGATGCGTAGAATTGATGCACTTGACGGGAAACAGATTAAAAGGTTAGCGTTCACTCTGCTCTGTCTCGCTAAGTATTGGAAAATTGTGATTCCAGATGGTGATTACTGGGTAAATAATAAAGATACCGAGATTATGGCTCTGGCAAATATCAATACATCTATCAAGAGACAAGGATTGATGTATTGGACGCTGCGGGAAGCTGGCATGGTGCAGTTCTCAAAAAAGGTGGACAACACTAATGTCAAAGTATGCTTTGTTGAAGACGGCGAGGCTATTTTACATATTACAGACTTTAGAAATCTTGGATATCAGTACCTGATGTATCATGGAGAACCTTATTTTGAGTGTGCTAATTGTGGCATAACAACGAAAATTAGTAACCCGGATAATAAACGCAGGCAAAAATATTGTAACGAATGTGCAGCTAAAATACATCTTCAACAAAGAGTTGCTTCGGTAATGAGACACAGAAACGCAGTATAAACCAAAAATTGTTGACATTTTATACAGGGTGTAATCCGTTGCCGCCCAACCGATTACACCTCACTTGATGAAATGCTTCTTATGAAAGGAAATATAACATTTTGAAAAGAAGGGTGAATAAAAGTGATTGCGATTAACAAATCAGAAAAAGAGGTTATCAGTAAGCGACTGCCGAATGTGCATATCGTTCGTACAATGAAACAGAAGTCTAAACGACATCATTATTACTGCGAAGAAAACAAGCAAGTGATGCAACTTCTATCTGAGATTCGTTGCGGCGCTGACAACCGGAAAGTTGGTGCCAAATATGAACATAGAAAGAAGAAATGACGAAACTCAATTACAGTATCATAAGCGACTTGTCTACGGCAAACTCGTTGATAAGACTCTTTCAGATATAGACTATTCTGAACTCGCAGAGTTAGCATACGGACAATCTTACTCCAGCGATGTCGCTAGAAGGATGTTCTATGGAAGCAGGCGTACTCTTCAGTTAATGGACGAGGAGCATGTAATGTCCACAACTGATAACACTCTCCTATCCGAACTCGATGCAAAAATGATTGAGCTACGCAAGGAACGCCAAAAATTCTATGACCAACGAAATGCGTTCAACAAAATTGTTCGTGAGCGGTCGAGGCAAGAAGAGTTGAATGAAATTCTTGTCGATGCTGTAAAGCACGGAGACTTACCACGTTTGAATTACGAACCTGCTTACATTGAGCCATCTACCAATGATTTACTCGTTAGTTTGAACGATATTCATTACGGAATTGATATCAATAACGCATGGAATACATATAATCCCGATGTTTGCAGAGATATGATGCGAAAATATCTCGACCGTATTCTTTTTATCGCACAGACTCATCACAGCGAAAACTGTATCGTGTACAACTGTGGCGACAGTATCTCTGGGAAAATCCATCTTACAATTCAAATCACAAATAAAGAGAATGTAGTCGAGCAGATTAAGGGTGTTTCCGAGCTGATTGCAGAGTTTCTCGCAGAGCTTAGTTCACATTTTAATTCTGTAAAATATATAAGTGTGCCCGGTAATCACAGTAGGCTTGATACGAAAGAAAATTCCCCATACAACGAACGGATGGACGATTTGATTGAGTGGTATCTGGATGCCAGATTGCAGGATTTTGAGAACATTCATATTGATACGCAAAGCCGTGTAGACGCCACTATGTTTATTACAGACATTAGAGGTAAAACGTATCTTGGTGTGCATGGCGATTTTGATGGTAGTACGACAAAAATTGCTGCGCTACAAGCAATGGCTCAGAGACCATTATATGCCGTTTTGTGCGGTCACAAACACCATAATATGTGTGATGAAGTACAAGGCGTAAAAATAGTAATGGCTGGAAGTTTTCTCGGTGTTGACGACTTCTGCATCCAAAAACGTATCTATGGCAAACCAGAACAAATGGTTTGTGTATGTGATAACACAGGTATCGTATGTCATTACGATATTGAATTATAAACTTCGCCGGAGGTAATCATCTCCGGCTTTTATTATGGGAAGTTATACCGTAAGTGGCAGCGGGGCAGACTGTAAATCTGTTACCTTCGGGTTCGGGTGGTTCGACTCCATCACTTCCCATTGACATTATTAACCCAGTATAGACACAAGGAGGTGACTTGCGTATGGCACGAAAGACGAAAATGAATAGCATTACCACTCCTGAGTTGCTGTCGCAGGTATCCGCCGAAAACAAAGAACTACTCTCTGATTTCTTGGATTATCTGCGCTCCGTTCAGAGAAGTGAGGCAACAATTGCCGGATATGAAAACGATATCCAAATTGCATGGGTATGGAATCTTCTGCACAACAATAATATCCCATATCCGGAATGGACAAAACGGCAGATTGTAAGATATCAGAACTGGTTACTGAATGAAAACGGTAATAGCCCCGCAAGAGTCAAACGATTAAAGGCTTCTCTGTCAAGCCTCGGTAACTACATTGAAAATGTATTGGATGAGGATTATCCAAATTTCAGAAATATCATCAACAAGGTAGAAAGTCCGGTTAATCAGCCGGTGCGCGAGAAAACTGTATTTACAGATAATCAAATCAACACGTTGCTTAATGAACTTACAATCAAAGGTCACTATGATAAAGCCTGCGCTGTTGCTCTCGCTCTATATTCCGGACGAAGAAAATCTGAAATTTTGCGCTTCCATGTAAGTGATTTCAGCGACGATAAGCTCGTGTGTGGCGGCAGTTTATACAAAACCGGAAAAATCAGAACAAAAGGACGTGGCATTCAGGGTAAGCAGTTGGAATGCTTCTGTCTTGCAAAACAGTTCAAACCATATTTACAAAGATGGATGAGTTATCGTGAAGAGCACGGCATTGAAAGTGAGTGGCTTTTCCCATCCAAAACAAATCCAGACGAACATATGGGTGTTTCTACTATGAATAGTTGGGCTACAACTTTCAGCAGGATTCTCGGAGTCGATTTCTACTGGCACGCTATGAGACATATGACTGTCACGATGTTTATTCGAGCCGGTATTCCAGAAACGGCTATCCAGCAATATATTGGATGGTCTGATATTTCGATGGTGCCTGTATATTCTGATATTCAGGCGGATGAGCATTTAGGTATGTACTTCAACGAAAATGGTATTGTGTCGCCTGAGCAGAAATCACTCTCCGACATCTAATCACAACCGAAGAAAAGGAGTACATATGAACAAGAATGATTTTATAAAGTGCGTTTCAGAATTGCTACGCACAAATGATGTAAAAAAGCCTGTTTCCATACCGAAGCAGGTTTTTCATATTTCCGATGATGAAGGAAATTCAAAGGATTTCACAATCAAAAAGACGGACAAAGCAGTTCTTTACACCAAGGATGATGTCACTACTATTGTGGATGCATGTTTATATGTCATCCAAGAATCGCTAAAGCAAGGCGAACCAATCAACTTTCGTGGTTTTGGAACATTAGGGTTAAATTATCGCAAGCCACGAGCAACCAAATGTGTGAATACAGATGAAGAGGTTGTTATTGAGGGACGATATGTTCCAAAGTTTACATTCGGAAATGACCTTAGAATGTGCGCCAAAATATACGAACTGTCATTAAACGACAAGTTGAGCGAGCCGGAGCCGGTCTACGATGAAACAGATGAAGGAGGTATCGAATAATCATGGCAATTGAAATGAGTTCGGACACTGCTATCTGTTCCAGATGCGGCAGGAAATACAGTCGAAGAAAGGGATATTTTCCCGTAAGCTATGCCATCCTTCATAAAGGAATTGGTTATATTCCTGTGTGTAAAGAGTGCATTGATGCCATGTATAATACCTATCTGGCACAATGCAACAATGCTAAAGATGCTGTCCGGCAAATGTGCAGAAAACTCGACCTGTACTGGAGCGAGTCTGTATACGAGATTGTATCTCGTAAAAGTACCACACGCTCTATGATGACGCAATATATTGCTAAGATAAATTCAGTCTCGTATGCAGGCAAAAGCTACGATGATACACTGTCCGAGGAGGGAACACTTTGGAATTTCAATCAAGATATAGAAGATGATTCCGATTATGATAATTCCGACATTGCCCAAGAACAGGCTTTGGAAACTCCAGAAGAAATTATTGCATTCTGGGGTTCTGGCTACTCTGACGAGATGTATCACGAACTGGAGCAGCGAAGACAATATTGGATGTCTAAATTCCCGGAAGGAACGGAGCTTGATGTCGGTACTGAAGCATTGATTAGGCAAATCTGCTCTCTTGAACTTGACATCAACCGTGACAGAATCGCCGGAAAGTCTGTTGATAAAAGTGTAAACGCACTAAACAATCTGTTAGGAAGTGCGAACTTGAAGCCAACACAGCAGAAAGCTGATGGTGACAGTGCGCAAGAGAACACACCATTTGGTGTCTGGATAAGAAGATGGGAGACAAAGCGCCCAGTTCCAGACCCCGACCCTGAATTAGAAGATGTTGATGGAATTATCAGATATATCAGTATCTGGTTTCTTGGTCATTTATGCAAAATGCTTGGTATTAAGAATACTTATTGCCGACTTTACGAAGAAGAAATTGCAAAGATGCGTGTTGACCGTCCAGAGTATGAAGATGAAGACGATGAGACATTATTCAACGACATATTTGGTGGGAGCAACTCCGTAGAAGAAAATGAATCGGACGGATAGAATTTTACTTGGCGTTTCCGTATGGTGCGCCTATTACAGAAGTAATCCCCATCGGTTTGCTCATGACTATCTTCATCTAAACCTACATCTTTTTCAAAAAATTCTAATTGTAATGATGAACTGGTCTTCGACTACTGTATTCATCGGCAGCCGTGGTATCGGTAAGTCATTCTTGAGCGCAGTATTCTGTGTGATACGGTGCATATTGTATCCGGGTACAAAGATATGTATTGCATCCGGTACACGAGGACAGGCAATCAATGTCCTAGAGAAAATTATTCTCGAATTAAAACCAAACTCACCTGAGCTTGCAGCAGAAATTGATGATAAGCAAACCAAGATAAATGGAACGAATGCTCAAATTGTCTTTAAGAATTCTTCCTATATCAAGGTTGTCACTGCGTCAGACTCTGCCCGTGGTAACAGAGCAAACCTGCTTCTTTTGGATGAGTTTAGAATGATTGCAAAAGATGTCATTGACACAATTCTCAGAAAGTTCCTCACTCAAAAACGTATGCCAAGGTATGAGGCATTAACCAAGGAGGAACGTAAGGCTGAATATGCAAAGGAGAAAAATAAAACTATGTATCTCTCTTCTGCTTATTTCGTTGACCACTGGAGCTATCTCAAATGTACTGATACCTGTCGTTTTATGATAGATGACAGGAAGAAACAGTTTGTATGTGGTCTTCCATATCAGCTTTCAGTTACTGAAGGATTGCTCGACTCCGAGACTGTTGCAGATGAAATGGCTGAGACTGACTTCAATGAAATCAAATTCCAGATGGAGTACGAGGCGTTGTGGTATGGAAACACAGACGGCTCGTTTTTTGATTATAACTCTATTTCCAAAAATAGAAAAATCAAATATCCTATGCTGCCTGATAAACTGGCATCCAAACTTGGTAATGCTCAGAACGTCCGCATACCAGCAAAGCTGAACGGAGAAATTCGTATTTTGTCAGCCGATATAGCTTTGATGACCAGTAGAAAAAACAATAATGACGCAACAGCCGTATTTATCAATCAGCTTATGCCGACTAAAGCAGGACGGTATACAAGCAATATTGTGTACACCGATGTCTGTGAAGGATTGCGAACAGATGACCAAGCACTTATGATACGAAAACTCTATGACGAGTATCAGTGTGATTATATTGTACTGGATACTAACGGTATTGGTCTTGGTGTTTACGACTGCCTTGCAAGAGACATCGTTGATACTGAAACTGGTGAAATATATCCTGCTGTATCATGTTGTAATAATGCAGAAATGGCATCACGCTGCACAGTAATTGGTGCGGACAAGGTCGTTTGGTCGATTAAAGCCAGCGCACAGTTTAACTCCGACTGTGCTTATTTGTTACGTGAGGCGTTCAAAAGCGGAAGAATCCGCTTGTTATGCACCGAGTATGATGCTGAGGAAATTCTTAGTGATATCAGAGGGTATTCTTCGTTAAGTTCTGCTGAAAAGTTGCAGATTCAGATGCCATACATCAACACCACCCTGCTGGTCGATGAATTGACAAAGCTACAGCACGAAGAATCTGGCGGCAAGGTAAAGATATTTGAAAGGTCTGGAATGCGGAAAGACCGTTACTCCAGTCTGTCATACAACTACTATGTGGCGATACAGCTTGAAAACAAGATGAGCAAACGGCAAAGTGCTAACGCCAGTGCTTCCGACATGTTCATTATCAAGCCGCCAAACTATAGAGGAAAAACAAAAGGAAAGGCGGTGAGTACAATAAATGGCAAGAAGAAATGCGCGAGCTGGTTCTAAAAGAAATGTAGATGTCGAAGGTTTTATCGGTATATCAAGTAGGTTTGCACAGCTCAACAAGCTTATTACCAGAGACTTGAACAACAATACCAGCACTCCTACGTTCTCTTTGTATTCAAAGGACGATATTCAGACCTATCTGAGCAATCCATATACATATGAACAACAGCTTCGCAAAGCAGTAACTTACATTTATGGTGCAAGCAGCCATTTCCGTAGACTGATTCAGTATTTTGTTGGATTGTCTGACCTAGCTTATGTGGTTGAGCCATATAAGATTGACCCAAAGAAGGCGAATACAAAGACAATCAATAACAATTATCGGAAAGTGCTGAATCTTTTATCTTCGATGAATATCAAAACTCAGTTCCCGAAAGTTCTGACTGTGTGCCTGCGAGAAGATGTTTTCTATGGAACTCTGTGGGTAACAAATGATAGCGTAACCATTCAGCAGTTGCCGAGCGACTACTGCTCTATTTCCACAATTGAAGGAAATGTGCCAAATGTTACTTTTGACTTTTCGTACTTTGATTCCAACAGCGCACTACTGGAATATTATCCGGCTGAATTTCAAACGAAATACAGGCAGTATCAGGCAAGCCGAATGACGAGATGGATTGAACTTGACTCTCCTACTTCATTTGCCATCAAGTGCAACAGCGATATTCTTGACTATGCACTTCCTCCGTTTGCCGGATTACTGCGAGAACTTTACGATATCGAAGATTACAAGCAGATGAAAGAGACCAAAACGGCTCTGGAAAACTATGCAATGCTTACCATGAAACTTCCGATGGAAAAGGACGGTACTTGGGGTATCGACCTACCAAAAGCGAAAGAATTTTGGCGCAATCTTGATTCTGTGCTTCCAGATGAGGTTGGTTCCGTCCTGTCGCCTATGGATATTAACAAAATAAGTTTTGAAAAGTCTAACACCGGAGACACCGATACGGTATCCGAGGCAGAGCAGCATATGTTCTCCGCCGCTGGTGTGTCTTCCCTGCTTTTCAACAACGAAAAAGCTTCTTCCAATGCGCTGTTGCTTTCTATCAAAGCAGACCAAGCTATCACTTATGGCATTGTGAAGAATATTCAGGATGCAATTAACCGTTTTCTGCAGGCTCAAAGCTACGGGAAAAATTTCAAGGTAAATTTCTTGAATATTTCACAGTATAACGCAAAGGAAGCCGGAGATGCATACTTAAAAGCAGCTTCATATGGTATGCCAACCATATCTTACTATTGTGCTTCTCAGGGACTTGGACAAGCGGAGTTGGACTCCATGAGTTTCTTAGAAACAGAAGTTCTTGGGTTACAAGATATGTTTCGCCCATTACAAAGTTCCTCTCAGATAAGCTCTGATGACCTTGACAGCACAGCAGCAACCGATGAGGGCGGTGCTCCTAAAAAGGAACTCGGCGAGGTATCTGATAGCAGAGAAATAAATTCTGAGGAAGAGTAAAGGAGCTGAATATGGAACATTTCTTATATGTGTTCAGCGAGAGGGAACGAGACGATATGCTCGCAATGAACTACACGCTGATAAAGTCTGATGAAACAAAACATATATACGTGTTTGAGAATCGAGAGGAATTGCATTTTGATTTGACTGATGTAAATGCTATCCCCTCCGATACTCTCACATTCTGATAGATACTGCCCTGCACATTCACTTGTGCAGGGTTTTCTAATATGAGGAGGTTAGGATGGATAAAGTCTTAAACATGACATATGCATCGTCTCTAACCAATCTCTGTGAAGTCAATTCTTCGTTTGATACAGGTGTCCTGCGTATCTGTTACACAGGCGAAAACAGAAACAAGTCGTTTCTCTCCAAAGAAGCAATTACAAAAAGCATTCCGACTCTCTATAACTGCCCTATTGTATGCAATTACGACAGAGAATCAGATACTCTGGGCGGTCATGACATGGAAATCGTGTGTGATGGTGATGGCAATCTGAGAATTGTGAATGTAACAACACCTGTTGGTGTGATTCCGGAATCTGCAAAAGTATGGTTCGAGGATTACACAGAGGATGATGGAACAGTACATGAATATCTCTACGCTGAAGTCCTGCTTTGGAAACGACAGGAAGCGTACAGGAAGATTAAAAATGATGGCATCACTGCTCATTCTATGGAAATCAAGGTAAAAAGCGGAAAGTCCGTTGATGGCGTATATCACGTTGCTGATTTTGAGTTTAACGCCTTTGCATTGATTGGCGTTACCCCATGCTTTGAAAGCTCCGCACTGGAAATGTTCTCAAAGAATAATTTCAAGCAGCAGATGTCCGAGATGATGCAGGACTTAAAGGAGACATTTACAACGGTCAATCCCTCGAAAGAGGATGACAATACACACCCACAAAACTATTCGATGGAAGGAGGAGAAAAGGTATTGGAAGACAAAATGAACTTAGCTGCCAAGTACGGCATTGATGTTGATAAACTCGACTTTTCTATCGAGGACTTTACTGTAGAAGAGCTTACTGAAAAGTTTGAAGCTATGAAAAACGACGATGAAAAAGGCGAACCCGATGGTAAGTTTGCGCTGACAAGTAACATGGTTGAGGAAATCAACCGTGTATTAACGGCTGAAAAAGTTACTCGTGATTGGGGCGAATGTCCAAGGTATTGCTATGTTGATTGCGACATCGAAGCTGGTGAAGTTTACTGCTGGGACAGAAACGACTGGCTCTT
Source organism: Eubacteriales bacterium (assembly GCA_030539335.1). Lineage (GTDB taxonomy): Bacteria > Bacillota > Clostridia > Oscillospirales > Butyricicoccaceae > Butyricicoccus_A. The sequence goes on from JAUNSG010000001.1 coordinate 49,008, forward strand.
ATATGGATTCGCATTCTCCGTAGATGGCGACAGTATCAACATTGATTTTGAAAGCAAGAAACGCAAGAAATATGTCATTGCTGATTTCGATGGTGGCGAACAGGCATCTCCTATTGCTCCAGTATTTGAGCTAATGGAAAACAAGCTGAAGGACTACGCCGAAATCGAAACGAAATTCAATGCTGCCTCCGATACGATTACGTCTATGACAGCAGAGCTTGACGAGCTTCGTCAGTTTAAGACCGATACAGAAAACGCTACGGCAATGGTTGAGCGTGAAGAGGTCTTCGCTCAGTTTGAAGACTTAGTTGGTATTGAGGCATTCGAGACTCTCAAGGATGACTGTATGAAATACGACTTAGAGACTCTGGAAGAGAAATGCTTTGCCATTCGTGGAAGAAATGGTGCTGCACTTAAATTTTCTGCTAAGGAGAAAGCTCCGAAGCTGAAAGTTCCAAAAACTGATATTTCCAATGAACCTTATGGCGGACTCTTCGTGAAGTACGCAAATACAGGTTCCAACTAAAAACAGGAGGTAAAGATATTATGGCAAAACATGCTGTTGTTAGAACTGACCTTATGGACGGTACTGACGTTAGAGGTCAGCTTGTATCCGTTAAGTATATGGGTGCTGATGGCGCTACCCCTACTGAAATTGATAATGGTAACGTGCTGAAGGTTGAGGCTTTGATTGATGGCGAACGCGAAGTTTATGCTGGCGTAACTCCGGCTGCTGACACTGCCATCACTGACATTGTTCTCGTTGCTTCTGTTGAAGTTATGTATGACGAGCGCAAGAAGAATCTGGATGAATATGTAAATGAGGCAGATAAGATTTGCAGAGGCTATCGTCTGCATCATGGAAACATTTTCTCCGTTACCAAGGATGCTCTGGATGGCGTTGAAACTCCCGCCGTGGGCAATGTTGTCGAGCTGAAGGCTGGCACAAAGCTGAACGTGGCTAGTGCTGCCACAGAAGGTTCCACTGCTGTTGGCAAGATTATCGACATTGAAATTGCTGGCAGATACACCTACTACGCCATCAAAATTGACTAATTCTAAAGGAGGAAAAGCATTATGGCTGAAATGAATGATATTGTAAAACTCGCCGTTGACGCCTACAGAGGCAATGTCGAGAAGTATTCTGTAGCGCAGTCTCAGGATACTCTGCGTCAGGCTCTTGTTGCTGCAAATAACGGCAAGACCGTTCTTGACTATAGAGATATTCGTGACGGCAAGTGCAATGGTTTGTTTACATTGCTTGAAACAATTCTGAGTGTAACCGTTGTAGAGGGACTGCAGGGCGATGAATATTTCAACAGCCTTGTTGATTTCCGCAATGTGGCTGAGGGTGATTCCCCTGTCTTCTGCGTTGAGGACAATAACCTGTTTGTGGTAGCTGAAACTGCCGATGGTACACAGGGCATTCGTCGCCAGAGACTCGGCGGGGTAAGCGAGACGACCATCCCGACAACGCTGAAAACTGTTCGTATCTACGAAGAACTGAATCGCGTACTGTCCGGTCGTGTCGATTTCAACACCATGATTAACAAGGTTGCTGAATCCTTCAACCAGAAGTTACTGAACGACATCTATACTCTCTGGACTGGAGCTACTGCTACTCAGATGGGTGGTACTACATACTTCCCGACTGCTGGTGCGTTCGATGAAGAGGCTCTGTTAGACCTCATTTCTCATGTGGAGGCTGCGGCTGGAGGTAAGTCTGCAACCATCATCGGTACAAAGAAGGCTCTGCGCAGCATCAAGGAGAGCATCCTGAGTGATGGCGCAAAGGACGAGCTTCATAACATGGGTTATGTCGGCAAGTTCTATGGTACTCCTGTTGTCGCTACTCCGCAGAGACATAAGGTCGGCTCCACAGAGTTCGTTCTGGACGATAACATTCTTACCATTATCGCCGGTGACGACAAACCGCTGAAGGTTGTTTACGAGGGCAACCCGATTGTATTGATGGGCGACCCGATGACCAACGCAGATTTCACTCAGGAATATCTGTACGGTGTTAAGTACGGTACTGGTATCGTACTTGCTGGTAACAAAACTGGTATTGGTCGTTACGAAATTGCCTAAAAAACGAAGTTTCCGGCAGGCTGTATGCCTGCCGGTTTGAATAAAAGGAAAGGATAGATGGATATGGCTAATACAACTTCTCAGAGGACGAGAAAAACAAATACACGTAAGGCGTCCACGGATGCTGCACAGGGAAACGCTTCTGTTGAAACAAAGGAGACAGATGGTGCTTCCGTTAAAGCAATTATTCCAAAAGATATTGATGCTCATCAATATGTAATTGTGCGTAATGGTTTTCAGGGACGTCTTGTCTACAAAAGTCGTAGGACGGGCGAAATGTTTGTATGGGACGAGTTCGGTGCCGAGCAGGAAATGGAATTGCAGGAACTTAAAAATGCGAAAAACTCGTATAAGAAGTTCTTTATAAATAACTGGTTCATGTTTGATGAGGACTGGATTATTGATTACCTCGGTGTGCGTCAGTTTTACAAGCACGCAATTCCTATTGATGGATTTGATAACATCTTTACCATGAAACCTGCTGAACTAAAACGAACAGTCGATGCCCTTTCGGATGGTCAGAAGAAGTCCGTTGCCTATCGAGCAAAGGAACTGATTGCCGCTAAGAAAATTGATTCCCTGTCCGTTATTGAGGTTTTGGAAAACGCACTGAAAATTGAGTTGATTGAGAAATAAGGAGGTACTGAATGAGCATTTCATATGATGCAATTACAAACGCCTTCTTGTCTAAAATCACTGAGTTTGAGCTTCTCCAATTGCCGTCCATAAGCAGAAAAGAACTTGTTGACGGCTATATGAAGCGTGCGGCGACTGCTTTCAAAAACGTATGCCAATATGACTTGACAGCGTATGATGATACACTCAGAGAATTCACAGATGACTTCGATGAGGCAGATGTTGATGAAATTCTCGATATCATTTCTGAAGGTATGGTTGTGCAATGGCTGAAGCCGTATGTTTACAAGCAGGAACTTTTAGAAAACGCACTGAACACCGCCGATTTTACTACATACTCCCCTGCCGAACTGCTGTTGCGTGTCGGGAACGCATATGCAAAAGCACAGAAAGATTATACTCAGATGGTTCGTGAGTATAGCTACAATCACGGGGATTTATCGGAGCTGCACTTATGATTGATACAGTTATAGGCATTCCGATTACAGACGAGCTTATTCATAATTATTTCGAGTCTCTCGTAAACTCTTTCTTTAAGATTCTCCCGATACGAGAAAACGGCGAAACAACATTACCTGTATATATCCAGAGTTTGCAAGCCGAATTACTTGGATGTAAAGAGCTTATCTGCGAATTAAACAATAATCCAAATTTCTTGACTCTTGTAGCAATCCTGCAATATCTACATGATAACCCGGACTGCCCTGTTCAGGATGTCAAGCGTGAGGTTTTCAAAGCAATTGGGATTTGCAATAAGATGAAAGCCCAGTACGAAAAGGCGGTGTGATTATGAGCGCATGGAGTACATATCAGGACAGAATTGACGCTCATGGCGGTTCCAAGAGGGATGCTGCATACAATCGTGAAGTTCGCTACATCAACTCTAAGTTGCCGGATAATTTATCATATCAGATGGTTGATATTTATCCACGAGAATATGGTTTTAATATCAGTTCCGATGATGTAGTTCAGCATCGTATCTTTCAAAATGTAGCAATCATAGATTCTGATAATCTGAATGAAAAAACCATATGCTCCATGCCAACCGAGGACATCCCCCTCGGTTCTCTTATTTTCTGGATGGATAATTACTGGCTTGTAACCGAGCGTGATGCGAACACTACGCTTTATACGAAAGGAAAACTTCTGCAATGTAATCATCTTCTGAAGTGGATTACTGCTGAACACGAAATTATAGAGCAATGGTGTGTTGTAGAGGACGGAACAAAGTATCTGACCGGTGAGTATGAAGATAGAAACTTTGTTGTTACTCGTGGTGATTCACGTATCTCAGTGCAACTTGCCAAAAACAAATACACGAGTATTCTGAACCGAGAAAATAGATTCCTGATTGACGATGAAGATTCTCCGCACAAATTGGCTTATCTTCTTACCAAGCCATTCAAAAAAGGAGCTACCTACAACGGAGAAGGCACCTATAAATTCGTTCTTCAGGAAGTAACGGCAACTGAATATGACAATCATGAACTTGGTATTGCAGACTACTATCACCATTTTCCAAAGGAAGATGATGTTCCTTCGACTGATGATACCAAGCAAGATACAGAAACGGGTGGAAAGAAGGTGTGGCTATAAATGCAGTTAAAAGACTTCTTTGATTATAAGAATCAGCTTATGGAAGATTTGCTTACGCATGAATCTATCGTCTCTCTTATCAAGCAGGATATTGATATGAAAGACGCTGAAAGCCTCGCCTACTCTCAGGTTTTCCCTTATGAGTATGTACCTGAAACCGTTCAAGGCGGCGGAACATACATCTGTTTTGATGTGGATATTCAAAATGTAAGCGGCAAGACATTTTTGACTCCCGCTTTATACATTTGGGTATTTGCCCACAGAAGCAATCTTCGTCTTCCGGAAGGTGGTGTTCGGACAGACAAGCTTTGCTCTGAAATCTGCGAGGTAATCAACGGAAGCAGATACTACGGCTTAGGAGAGCTGAATCTGTATTCTGTAAAACGATTTGCTCCAATGACTGATTATCAAGGGAAGGTTATGACATTCTACGCAAAGGAATTCAACAGACAGTTCAATGGTGCAAAATCTACGCCTTCAAACAGGAAGAATCCATAATGTCCACATTAAATCTTCTATATAAAAAGCAGTACGAAATCAACGACTCCATCAAGATAGTCATCCCATCTGTCGGTGAGATTATTGACAATGAGGATAGCTACTACAGTATCATAACTGTTCTTACCGCAATGCCAATAGACCTCATGGTGCCATTGGATGACGCCGGAATTGATTATACGGAAATCAATGAATACGACCTATTTCTGATAATGTCTGCCGGACTGAAGGCACAGGATACCAGCCTTGTTTTTGGAGATTTAGATTTAACCAAGTTTGAGATATCCGTTAATCAGAAGAATGGGAAAATCGTATTGTACGACGCAGAGGATGATATTGTAATCGACCGTGCTACTCACGCACGGATTGCCGGAGTCTTACGAAAGATTCACCACCTAGAAAAGAACCGTCGTAAGCCAGCTAACAAAGAGGCTAAAGAATACATGTTAAAGCGAGCAAGAGAAAAAATGCGGCGTAATCGTAACCGTAAACAGGAGTCTCAGCTCGAACCACTCATAATCGCAATGGTCAACGCTGAACAATACAAATATGATTTTGAGGGGACAAGAGAACTCTCTATTTATCAGTTTAATGAGAGCGTTCGACAGATTATAAAGAAGGTCGATTATGACAATCGAATGTACGGCATATATGCCGGTACGATAAATGCAAAGGAATTGAGTCAGGATGATTTGAATTGGCTGACTCATAAGTAATCAAATTAGGAGGAAAGTGTTTATGAATATCAATGATATTACTATCACCAGTCTTGAGACTATCAATGCTTTTGATATTGTGTCTGGCGCATATAAGTTTACACTGGACGAGCTTCAGAACGCAACGATTGCTCAGACCGAAGAGAAGTCTGAGATTACCGGTAAGCACGGGCGTAAGCTCGCAAACCTGAAACGTAACAAGGCTGTTACTATCAGCGGCACGAACGGTATGGTATCTGGTGGTCTGCTTGAGATGCAGACTGGCGGTTCCTTCCAGAACAAAGCTACCGAAGTTCTGTGGACGGATTATCTTACTGTAAGCGAGAATGCTGCTACTACTTCTTATAAAGCGGTTGGTACGACTGGCGCAGAGATTGAAGCTCTGTATACCAAAGATGCCAACGGTGTTATGGGCGGTGAGTTAGAACAGGCTGCTACTGCCGCCGCTGGTAAGTTTACCTATGACCCGGCAACAAAGGCTCTGGCTTTCAGTGGTATAGCTGATGGCACTGAGATTGTCGTTTACTACAAGAGAAAGATTACCGCTGATGTTCTGGATAACGATAGCGAAACTTACTCCGGTAAGTGCGCTCTGTACATTGACGCTCTTGGCGAAGACAAGTGTGCAAATGTATACCGTATCCAGTTCTACATCCCGAAAGCAGATTTCAATGGCGAATTCAGCTTAGAGATGGGCGAGAACCAGACGGTTCACTCTTTCGATGCTGAGGCTCTTGCTGGTGCTTGTGGTGCTGGTGGTAAGCTGTGGACTTACACAATCTTCGGTGCTAATACCGAGGATGTGGCTTAATCAGGAGGGAATTACATATGGCAACTGCGACAAGAAAATGTAAGGTGTGTGGGTGTGAGTATGAATACTGTCACACTACACGCCGCGTCGCAGGTGTCTTCCGCTGGCAGGATGTAGCCTGTTCCCCGGAACACGGAAGTATTTATCTTGCCCAGATTATGGAGTCCCGCTCCAAAAACAATACAGCGACTGCTGCGGTGGAAGCAAAATCTGACAAGGATTCCAAAATTGTTGACGACCTTGACGAATGTGAGGATGATGAGATTTTTGAGGAAGAATTCGATGATGATGCGGAGGAACCTGCGATAGAAACAAAGTAACAATATGGCTGCATCTCTTGTTTGAGGTGCAGCCTTTTATTCGTAATGAGGTGATTCATATAGCAAGAACAAAGTTCAATGTAGATAAGGATACTGAAAAAAGAACCTGCGATGGAATTGTGTTTGATTCCATTTTGGAAATGAAATTTTACCGTGATGTTGTTCTTCCGAAAAAGGAAAGCGGCGAAATTACATATTATGAGCTGCAAAAGAAATACATCTTACAAGACGGATTTGAACGAAATGGGAAAAAGGTTCTTCCTATTACATATATTGCAGATTTTTATATTGAATATTCCGATGGACGAGTGGAAGTTATTGATATTAAAGGGTGCCCAGACACAACTGCAAAGCTCAAACGAAAACTTTTTTGGTACAAATATCCCGACATTGATTACCAGTGGATAACTTATGTAAAGAAGTTTGGCGGTTGGGGAAATTATGATGATTTTAACAAGCTAAGGCGTGAGATAAAACGCCAAAGGGAAGTTGAAGAAAATAAGGAGGAAATCTAAATGTCTGAAAACAGAATTTCTATTGAAGATTTTAAGAAAGCGGTTGCTGAGGATTTTGAACCCGTAGTCAGTGTTGATTGGCGTGGACTTACACTTCATATCAAAAAGTGCCTGTCTCTGGAGGAAATGATGACTTTTGTGAGCGATGTTGTTTCCTCTTGCTTTGCAGCGGATACCAATGAATACTTACCGGAAATCAAGGATTTCTCAACCAGATGCTGTATTTTGGAAAACTATGCAGGATTTGTTTTGCCGAAGTCTCTTGATGAAAAATATGAGATGGTATACAGTTCCGATATCGTTTCTTTTGTCGTGCAGTATGTAGAGCATATGCAGTTCAATGCAATGCTTGCAGCAATCGACCACAAGATTGAACATCAGGCACAGAGCAATATCGAAGCACTGAACAAACAGATGAATGAAGTTATTGCCGGATTCTCAGCCCTTGAGAAAAATCTGTCCGGAATCTTCGGAGGAGTTGATAATGAAACTATTACCAAGATTGCCGGAGCAATTGCAAACGGTAACTTTGATGAGAGCAAGCTTGTAAAGGCATTTGCAGAAGATACGAGTTCTGACGGCAAGGTTGTTCAGATGCCAAAGGCTGGTAAATAATCATGGCTTCTATCAACATGGATTCCATACTTGCCAAAGCGAAAGCCCATATGGGAAGTAGTGCTGGTCAAAGCAAGGTTAATACCGTGGTTAGTAAAGTGATGCTCGGGAACATCCGTTTACAGTCTGGTGGAACCGCACATACACCGGAGGAAGCAGCCTCAAAATTTATTGAGGTATTACGAAACTCCATTAACAGTGCCGGTCTAAGCGAAGGCGCTATCGGAGCCGTATCAAATATTGAGCATGGTTCCGCCCACAGTATTGGAAACAACACATACATCATTGGCGTGTACTTTGTTGGAGATATGACCAGACCGTCTTTGGATGAAGCAAAGTACGGAGGCATCAATGATATTGTCGCTCTGTTTAACAACGGTGTAGACCATACCATGAGACCTGTTCACGGTCTATGGCATGGGATGGAAACTTGGAGTAGGACAGTTATTCCCGGCACTCATTTCATTGAACAGGCTGTTTCAGATTTTATGGGCAATTATGCCTCCGAGTACAATGTAATCAATATCTCCGTAGAAGGAATCTAACAATTTTATAACAATCGCAATATTTTAAGGATTGGCATCTCGCCAATCCTTTTCTTTATATAAAAAGGATGGTGAGAGAAAATATATGGCTGATATTTTATTGACAGTCGGCGTGGATACCTCGCTAAGTTATGCAGAGTTTCAATCTGGGATTACCAGTCTGGTATCCAAGATAAACTCGAATCCACCCAAAATCAAAGTCGCATTTGATATAGACCAGACAGCGACAAATAAGCTGAAACAGCAAGTTAGCGCAATGTATGCGTCTATGGGTAAGACCGGCTCCGGTTCTGCCGGAACCTCCTATATGCAAGGTATTGCTAACGGAGCAAAAGCGGCGAACTCACAGATATCCGCTACAAAGGCTCATCTGAACGCTGTAAATGCAGCCCTGAAAGAAATTAACGCTACCAATACTTCCATTACATCTACATATAAGAATCTTTCCAAAGCACTCGGCGGTGCGACTGCTACCGGACAGAATGCTACAGATTTAAGTGCAATGAAGTCAAAGTATCTGGAGCTTCAGAATGCCGTAGAAACACTGCGTACTTCTAAAGCGACAGCTACTCAGGAAGATATAAATAATATTTATCGACTTCAGTCTGAGATGCAAAATCTCATGAATTCCACTCAGCAACGCATTACAACGGAAAAAGAAGCTGCTGCCGCTGCTCAACAGGCAGCAAAAGCCGAAGCTGATGCTGCAAAACAGGCTGCGCAGGCGCAGGCAGAGAAAGCTGCTCAAGCTGCCGCTGCAGAACAGGTCGAGAAACGCTACTATAATACGCTCAATCAGATGCAGACCGCTCTTAGAAATTATACTGCTGCTGAAAACAGCCGGAATGCTACAAGTCGTAGTTCCTATGCTGCTATTCAGAATGAAGCAAATGCTTTGCAATCAGCATTCGCCGCTTATCAGAACGGTTCAATGTCGATTGATGCTTTCAAGCAGAAAGTAGCTTCTGCAAATACCACACTGGCATCCAGCACAGCGACAATTAAAGCGAACGGCGATGCAACTAAAACTTTGTCCGAGCGTATGGGTGGGCTTGCCTCCAAATTCAGTTCATGGTTGACTGTTTCTCAGGCTATCATGTATTCGATTCAGGCTATTAAAAAGATGGTTACTGCATCTATCGAGCTTGATACAGCTATGACCGAATTGAAGAAAGTCACTGATGAATCTGATGCAACGTACAACAAATTTCTGGAGAATGCCGAGTCTCGTGCAAAGAAGGTCGGTGCCTCTTTGTCTGATGTTGTTACTGCTTCTGCAGATTTTGCAAGACTTGGATATAACATTGACGATGCTTCTAAATTAGCTGATGTTGCAACGGTCTACAAGAATGTTGGAGATGGCATTCAGGATATCAGCGAGGCTTCTGAGAGTATTATTGCTACCATGCAGGCATTTGGCATTGGTGCAGATGAAGCCATGTCTATCGTTGACAAATTCAACGAAGTCGGTAACAATTATGCAATTTCATCGGAAGGCGTAGGCGAAGCACTGCTCCGCTCTGCTGCTGCCATGAAAGCTGCAAACAATACACTTGATGAAACAATCGCATTGGCTACTGCTGCCAATACGGTCGTGCAAGACCCGGAAAAGGTTGGTACAACCTTAAAGACTGTATCCATGTTTCTTCGTGCTGCGAAGACTGAAGCCGAGGATGCTGGAGAGTCTACGGAGGGTATGGCATCCAGCGTGTCCGAATTACGAGATGAAATTCTGGCATTGACTGGAAACAAGGTCGATATTCAGATTGATGATGATACATTCAAATCAACGTATCAGATATTGAAAGAACTCTCCGAAGTATGGGATGAGTTGACTGATGTTTCTCAGGCAAACATCCTTGAAATGGTTGGCGGTAAACGTAATTCAAATGTTGTTGCTGCCTTGCTTGAAAACTTCAGCGTCGCCGAGGCTGCTCTGGAGACCTCCGCAAATTCTGCTGGCTCTGCTATGGAGGAGAATGAGAAATATCTTGACTCTGTTCAGGGTAAGATTGACCTCATGCAAGCAAGTTTCGAGGCTCTTTCTGCGAAATTTATGTCCGGAGATTTGCTGAAATTCTTCATTGAGGGTGCGACAGGTGCATTAAATCTGGCTAATGGAATTGCAGAAGTCGTAGAGTCTCTTGGCGGATTAAAGACCGTACTCATTGCAGTGTCCGGAATTGTACTTGCAATGAAGCTGGATTCCTTTAAAGGGATGTTCCTCAAAATAGGAAGCTCTATTACAGGATTTGCTGGCAAAATGAAAGAATTGCCATCTGCTCTTAGAATTGCTAAATCTGAAGGCAAAGGCTTATCTGCTGCACTGGATTTAGTTGGTGTTTCTGCAAGTACGGCACAGTTAGCTATCGGGGCTATCACTGCTGCTGTTACTATTGCAGTTGCTGCATATAGCCACTGGAGACAGAAAGTTGAACAGCAAAGACAGGCTGCGATTGATACGGCACAAGAATCGGCGCAGGAAGCAGATAATATCATGAATCTGTATGCTGCTTATCAAACTGCAAGCGCCGCATACGCATCAAATGCTGGTTCCAAAGAGGCTCTGACAGAATCAACATCTGCACTCTTATCCGCTCTTGGTGTTGAAGAATCAGAAATTGATTCACTGGTTGAAAAGTATGGAAGCCTTGATAACGCTATCAACAGTGTTACGCTGGATGCCCTTTCTAAAGCTGCCAGTGATGCCAAGACTGGATTCAATGCTGCTTATGATAATCTCCAAGACGCTTTCGGTAATGGCAGTGACTGGGGCGCAAATATAGCAAAATACTTCGGGTTCGGAGACGGCAATAACCTGCTATCTTGGGTCGAAGAATCTGAAGGACTTAACAGTAAAATAGGTAAACTCTTACAGGATGCCGGGTTAGTTAGTGAAGGAAGCGTTGGCTCGTTAGGCGGAACAATGCTGATTGATACTGACTCGGTTGATGATATTATTGCCTCATACGATAAGTTGCTTCAGGCAAGAGAGCTGCTTCAAGAGAATCTGTCCGAAGAAGAATATAATGATTCCGGTGCTGTTGATATGATTGAAGGCAAGATTTCTGACTTTGAAGAAACCTTATCTGAATATCTGGACGCCAGAGATTTACTCAATGAGAGCCTTGCAAAGCAAGACTTATTTGAGGCACTCTCAAATGACGGAATCCCCGAAACATCTGCGGACTTAAAGCAGTTGAAAGAAGACTTAATCAGCGCAGCAGAAGGAAGCGATAGATTCTCTGGAAGTAGTGAAGATATCGCTAATGCGTTTGATAACGCCTTTAATGAATTAGGCGAAGCTATACCGGGATTGAATGACGTTATGAATCAATCCGCTGAAGTAGCTGATGCTGTATCTGATAAATATGCACTGGCAAGTGCTCAAATTACTCAAAGTGCAGAACAGGCAGCAGAATCTGCAACGAATCTCATTTCTGGGATAAGTGCGGCTCAAGAAGCTGTCAATGGACAACAGAATGGAAAGTCTATTTCTGTTGCTGATTTCAGTTCCGATGAGTTGAAGGATTATAGAAGTGCTCTTGAGTATGTCAACGGCACAATGCAATTAAATGCCGAAAAGGTAAAAGAAATTGCACAGGCGAAGGCTGATGAGCAAGTTGCTATTAACAATACCAATAAAGCTCTTGAACAGACGAAATATCTTGAAAATGCAAAGCAGATTGAAGAATATCGTCAAAAACTTCGTGATGCAAGTTTCGCAGAAGGAGAAACTGCCGATAGCGTACAGGCAAGTATTGATGCACTTCTGTCCGAAAATAGTGCAATCGCTGATACATGCGCACAGTACGACCTACTCTCCGCTTCTATTCAGGAAGCAGTTGGTTCTTATCAGAACTGGTTGAATGCGCAGGGAGCATCTGACTATGGCGATATGGCTACCGATGCTATAAGCGCAATTCAGCAAATCCGTGATACATATGATGCTAACTCGGATATATACGGTAATTTCGGCTCGAAGAAATTCGATGCTGCTATTGATTTCATTGTTCCGGATTCTGTAGACGGTGAAGACCTGAGTGCTATCGAAAAATATATGGCTGACTTCAAGCAATACCTGACGTTTGACGATGATGGTGTTGTTGAAGGATTAAATATTGATAAGTTCTTAGAGAAGTCTGTCGAAGCTGGATTGATGTCCTATAGCGATGACGATGGATTTAAGGTTCTTGGCGGGAAAAAGATGGAAGACTTCGCTGAGGGTCTGAATATGTCCTCTGGCATGGTACAGGCATTCTTCGATGAATTGCAATTAAAAGGCGCTGAATTTGACTGGGGCGATGAAGCAGTCAAAACAATCGGCGACTTAGCTATTGAAGCAAACGAAGCTGCGGAAGCCCTCAGAGGAATGGAAGGAAATGAAGACTTATCCATAAAAATGGATGTGTCTGACTTGGCTACAACCGAAGAGCAGCTCTCTGCATTGGATGCTACTATTGCGGAGATGGATGGAGTCAAAGCTAAAGCAGGTGTTGACGCTTCTGAAGTTGAAAATGCGAATGCCGTAATCCAGTATTGTTTAACGCAAAAACAGTTGTTATCACAGCCAGATGTAATGCGTGTAGACACTTCTCAGGTTGAAGGCGATATCGGGAAAGCCATTTCTCTTTTACAGGAATTTCAGAATGCACAAAACGATTTAGAAATTCAGTCAAAAGTAGGCGCAGACACTTCTGAAGCCGAATCCAAAATCAGTTCGTTGACTTCTGAGATACAGGGATTATCACCAGATATCAAAGCCAGCCTCAGCTTGGACACCACATCCACAGAGTCCATAAAAACATCCATTGCCGGACTAAGCGCAGAAACAATCAACGTAAAAGCAAATGTTGACGCATCTGCAATCACAGGATACAATCCTGAGTCCAAAAAATGCGATGTAATTTACAATCCAAAGACAGATGCTTTGCCGACATCGTTTGACGCAATTAACCGTACCGTAAATTATACCGCCAATACCTCTGGATTGCCTACAAGTTTCTCCACAATCACAAGATATGTGAATTACGTGAAAACCGGAGATGTACAGGTTAATGGTACAGCTCATGCTGGTGGTACTGCAAGGGCTGGTGGTGACTGGGGAACGGCTCCGGGCGGAACGACGCTGGTAGGAGAGCTTGGGAGAGAAATCGTCGTTGATACACGTACTGGACGATGGTACACCGTTGGCGATAACGGAGCGGAATTTCGTGATATTCCAGCCGGTGCTATTGTCTTTAATCATCGTCAGACCGAAGACTTACTTGCACATGGCTATGTATCTGGCAGAGCTTCGGCTCTCGTCAGCGGAACTGCTATGGTTACAGGCGGATATAAGCCTTATAAACCGAGTTCCTCTTCTACAAGTAGAAAGCCTACCTCAAGTTCTTCCAGCCGTTCAAGTTCCTCTCGTTCCAGTAGTTCAAGTAGTTCAAAGAAATCAAGCTCATCAAAGGATGACAAAGACGATTCTGAGATTATCGACTGGATTGAAATTGCGATTGAACGTATTGAAAGGGCAATCGACAGGCTCGCTACAGTTGCCACAAGCCCCTTCCGTAAACTCGCAGAGCGAATAAATGCAACAAATGAAGAACTTTCTCAAATGTCCTATGAACTGTCTCTGCAACAGAGCGCTTATGACAGATACATCCAGCAGGCAAATTCTGTTGGATTATCAAGTGACCTTGCTTCCAAAGTCAAAAACGGTACGATTGATATTACCGAGTATGACGGAGATACTGCTGATAAAATCAAAGACTATCAGGAGTGGTACGAAAAGGCACTTGATTGCAAAGATGCGATTCTTGAGCTTAAAGAAAGCATTGCTGAGTTATATCAGAACAAGTTTGATGATGTTGCCAACGACTATGAGAATCAGCTCTCATTGTTGGAACATCTGACCAACGCATACAACAACGGAATAGATGACCTCGAAGAGCGTGGATATCTCGCAAGTACCAAATACTATGAAGCTTTAAGAAATGTTGAAAAGCAAAATATAGATGTTCGTAAGCAGGAACTTGCAGATTTAACAAAACAAATGTCCGAAGCAATCAATTCCGGTTCCATCAAGGAAGGTTCTGAGGCTTGGTACGACTTCCAAAACCAGATAAACGAGGTAAAGGAAGCGATTCAGGAATCCGAAACGGCAATGGTCGAATTTTCAAATTCGATTCGTGAAATCAAGTGGGAACACTTTGATTACCTTCAGGAGCAGATTAGTAATATCACCGAAGAAGCAAATTTTCTGATTGACCTTATGGAGAATTCTGACCTTTACACCGATAACGGTCAGCTTACCGATACTGGTATGGCGACAATGGGACTTCATGGTCAGAATTACAATGTGTATATGGCGCAAGCCGATAAATATGCGGAGGAACTTCTGAAGCTCAATAAGGAAATTGCTGAAGACCAGAATAACACGAAACTCCTCGAACGTCGTGAAGAGTTACTTGAAGCGCAACGTGATTCCATTTTAGCTGCTGAGGACGAAAAGCAGGCTATTGTTGATATGGTGCGTGATGGTATCGAATTAGAGCTGGATGCTTTGCAGGATTTAATCGACAGATACACCGAATCTCTCGATAGTGCCAAGAACCTGTATGACTATCAGAAAAAGATTAAAGAGCAAACCTCTGAAATCGCATCTCTCCAGAAGCAGATTGCCGCATACGCCGGTGACACTTCCGAGGAGAACCGAGCTACAGTGCAGAGACTTCAAATTGATTTGTCTGATGCTATGGAAGACCTTGAGGAAACTCAGTATGACCATTACATCAGCGAGCAAAAGAAGTTACTTGACAATCTGTATGATGAATACGAGATGATTCTGAATGAGCGTCTGGATAATATTGATGCATTGCTTTCCGACATGATTGACAGCATCAATACAAATTCGTCTTCTATCTGCGATACGCTTCTGTCTGAGGCGGAAAAGGTCGGATATACGATTACTGAAAATGAAAAAGCGATTTGGTCTAACGAAGGCGGCGCTTTCTCCATTATCACAAAGTATGGCGAATCGTTCTTAACACAGATGACCACCGTTAATGATGTAATCTCTAAGATTGCTATCAAAATTGGCGCAATGGTAAGTGAAAGCGATAAGAAAGCAGATACAACCGTTAAAGATACAAAACCGTCCACACCTACAGATAAGACTGTCAAACCGACGACGAAACCTACAACCGACAAAAAGCCGACAAATACCACAAAGAGCAAATTCAATGAAGATGTGAAACGTGGTATCGCCGCCGCAATCTGGATTTACGGCGGTTCCAAATCTGGTTGGGGTAATGACCCACAGAGGAAGAAGAGACTGACGGAGAAATTCGGTTCTGCAAATGCATCGGCAGTTCAAAGTTATATCAATGCTCATGCCAATAATGGCGACCTGTACAGATACTGGGTAAGCACCGGAAAGAGTAAATTATCCCAGTATTACTACAGTGCATTCAAGAAAGGTGGGCTGGCGGATTATACCGGTATGGCATGGCTTGATGGTACTCCAACAGAACCAGAAATGGTTCTTAACCCGGAGGATACTTCAAACTTTATCGCTTTGAAGGATGCAATGCGAAGTATAGCTGATGGAAATAGCCCTCTGGCTGATTTGTTCAGCGGTGATGAGGGTGCTGCAAACATTTTGAAACAGCTTGCTAAGATTGAATCGCCTATAGCGGCGAGAGGTTCGAGCATTGGAGACATTACCTATCAGATTACCATTCCTATTGACCATGTTCAGGATTACAACGACTTCATGAATCAGATGCGTAAGGACGGTAAATTCCAGAAGATGATTGAGGCTATGACCATAGACAGGTTGGTTGGTGGCAGCAAGATAGCAAAAAATAAATACCAGTGGTAATACCACGGGAGGCAGTTTCGGCTGCCTCCTTTTGATTGGAGGAGATTTAATGAGTAACAGTAGTTTAGTATCGTATACAAAACTCAGCCCAAATCATTCCGGGCAGAGAACACATAGTATTGATAGAATCACACCGCATTGTGTCGTTGGTCAGCTTAGTGCTGAAGGCATCTGCGGTTGTTTTACAAGCACATCCAGACAGGCAAGCTGCAACTATGGCATTGGTACGGATGGGCGTATTTCACTGTGCGTAGAGGAAAAGAATCGTTCTTGGTGTTCTTCCAGTAATGCTAACGACCAGCGTGCAGTCACAATTGAGTGCGCAAGCGATATGAGTGAACCGTATGCAATGAACAGTAAAGTTTACGCATCTCTCATCAACCTCTGCGTGGATATTTGCAAACGAAATGGTAAGAAGAAGCTTTTATGGTTTGGTGATAAAACCAAGACCCTCAATTACTCCCCGAAGTCCGACGAGATGGTTATCACCGTTCACCGGTGGTTTGCGAATAAGTCATGTCCGGGTAATTGGTTGTATGCAAGATTGGGAGACCTTGCAACGCAGGTAACAAATAAACTTGGAGGAAACACTGGAACTACTCCTGCAACTCCAGCGCAGCCCACAACTACAAATAAGAATTTCCCGTCAGTTCCGTTCACTGTTGAGGTTCTTATTCCCGATTTGAATATTCGTAAGGGTGCAGGGATGAACTATGCCACAACTGGCAAGTACACCGGGAAAGGCGTATTCACTATTACTGCTGTTCAGAACGGTTGGGGCAAACTGAAATCTGGAGCTGGCTGGATTTATCTCGAAAACGCATCCTATGTCAAGATTGGTTCAAGTGTTAAGGGAACATCTACTCCTTCTGCCCCCTCTTTCTCTCCGTATAAGGTAAAAGTCACTGCGGACGTTCTTAATATCCGTAAAGGAGCTGGTACAAATTACGGAACCAATGGTTCTATTCGAGACAAGGGTATCTACACCATTGTGGCAGAATCATCCGGCAAGGGCGCTGCTAAATGGGGTAAGTTGAAGTCCGGCGCAGGATGGATTTCGCTGGATTATTGCAAAAAGGTGTAACAGTTACATAGCAATGTTTGCGGGGATAATCGCATGACGGTTATCCCTCATTCATTGTTCTCAGCAATATATCGGAGGAAAAGGAATGAATTTAAAGCGAAAAACTGAAATGCAGGAAAGACGTATCTTATCCATGCAAAAACAGATTGAAAAACTGACAAAAGAAAACGAAACTCTGCGTTCTAAGAATCAAGAGTTATCAGATAAAGAGGCTCGATATCAAGTTCAGCTTGACATGGTTGATGAGTTAAGACGTGAGTTCACATCTGGTATTGCGGAAATGAACACCGTCAAAGAACAGTACCAGCAGGCGATATACGAAGCTCGCCAGATGAAGAAAGATTTTTCCAAAAAGTTTAAGCCGCTCATCAAGCAGCTCAAATCATTTGAATAAGAAAGAAGGAGGTGCTGACATTGTATGCTTGCGATTTTGAATACGACGGTCAGTATTTAAGTGATTACGGATTTGTGATTTGTAATCTCAATGGAACATCGGATTTCGATACTGTCAGTGCCGGTTCCAGAATTACATTCAATACAGTATCCAGACATCGTGGAAAGATGTATAGCCTGACTGGTACACAGTATGACGAATGCATTACAGCCACATTTGATATCTGCAAAAACCCGGATGAATATGATGATTTACGCATCACCAATGACGAGTACCGGGACATTATGCGTTGGCTCAATAGGCGTGAGTTCCTTAAATTTCAGGTACTAAACGAAGACGACAAAGAGCAAGAGACCTGTTATTACGAAGCCAGTTTTAATGTAGATAAGATTATGGTAAATAAGGTTCTCTATGGTCTCGAACTTACAATGGAGACAAACAAACCTTTTGGTTATGGACAAGAATTATCCGTCTCTTGGAATGTAAGTGATACAACAAAGACGTATGTACTGTCTGATATGTCTGATGAAATTGGATATACTTATCCGTCAATGGTAATCACCTGCAACCGTGCAGGAGATTTAACTATCCACAACGAGATGGAGGACTGCACGATGGTTATAAAAAATGTTTCTGTCGGTGAAGTTATCACAATTGATGGTTCGACACACATCATCTCATCGTCTTTGGATAGCCACAAAATATATGACGATTTCAATTTTGAGTTTTTCAGAATTGGAAACACAATTAACAACCGAAATAACAGAATTTCGGCATCCTTACCTTGTAAGTTGGAATTTACTTACTCTCCGATTATTAAGGATACGCCAGACTAATGAAAGAAGGTGACACATTTGGCGGTAAGAATCAAATTCGATAACACACACAATGTAATACAGCCGACATTTGTGTTGGCTACAAGAGCCGGACATAAGCTCGGTTCAATTCCTGCAACAAATATATCTGTATCTGATTCCTTTAATTCCTGCTTTGAGTTGGAATTCCAAGTAAATCAGAATGATAACGGTAAGAAGTATCATCTTTGGGACAAGATAACAGATTTCAAACTCGTCTGGTGTAGGGAATGGGATGTTTGGTTTGAGATGTACGTTTCAGTCCAAGACGACAATGATACTGTCAAAAATGTAAGCTGTGTTTCTCTTGGCGAAGCGGAATTATCCCAAATCAACTTATACAACATTGAAATTAACACAGAGGACGATATTGCGAGGGATGATTACTCCCCTACCGTACTCTATAAGAAAGATAAACCGGAGGCTTCTCTCTTACACCGTATCATGGAGAAAGCGCCTCATTACAGCGTCCGACACGTAGACGCAAGTATTGCCAATATACAAAGAACCTTTACATTCAACAATATCAGTTTATATGATGCGTTTCAAGATATCGCAGAAGAAATCGACTGTATATTTGTTATTGATTCCGGCACTGCTGACGATGGGTCGATAAGCCGTTCTATCAGCGTATATGACCTTGAGGCGTATTGCGTAGAATGCGGACATCGTGATAGTTTTTCTGCTAAATGTCCAAAATGTGGCAGTAAAAACATTCTGACCGGATATGGTCAGGACACAACCATCTTTGTTTCGACAGAGAATCTCGCTGACAGCATCACATTCAAGACTGACACAGACTCAGTTAAAAACTGCTTCCGCCTAGAGGCTGGAGATGAACTCATGACAGCAACTATACGGAGTTGTAATCCGAATGGAAGTCAATACATCTGGTATCCGTCCGATGAAACAAAGAATGATATGTCAGAAGAATTAGTCAGCAAACTTGCGGAATACGATGATACTTATGACTATTATTACAATGAACACGAGCTTACTTTCTCCGGAACAATAATGGCGGATTATAACGAACTTGTGACCAAGTATCATACATACAATGAGGATTTGCGTACAATACCAGATGCTATTGTGGGATATCCTGCATTGATGAACGCCTACTATGACACAATCGACTTTTATCTGTTTTTGCATGATAACTTCATGCCATCACCGGAGCTTTCAAGAACGACTGCTGCTTTACAGGCAGCAAGGCTCGGTTCAAATACGCTCTCTCCTGTTGCTGTACAAGATTTAAGCAAATGCTCATCTTCTACTGCTTCCAGTGCGGTTCTAGCGGTAGCGAAAACGATTGTTGACCCACGCTATCAAGTAAAATTGAAAAATGGCGTTTTGAGTGAAAACATATGGGTTGGTAATTTTACTGTAACAAATTACTCAGATGAAACAGATACCGCTGACAGCGTTATGGCGACCGTCATAATCAATGATAATTACGAAACTTTCGTCAAGCAAAAATTGGAAAAAGTTCTGAAAAGCGCACAGGATGATAATGATTCTGCAAATGATATCACATCATTGTTCAAGCTCGCTCTTAGCTCCTTCAAAACAGAAATCAAGAAATATTGTTTAACCAGTTTGAATACTTTCTGTGATGCTTGCCAGTCATGCTTAGATATTTTGATTGAGCAGGGTATTGCTGACAGGGAGACATGGGCAAATCAAAATCCAGATTTGTACACAGTTCTGTATCTAAATTACTATGACAAACTTATGGCTCTGCAAGACGAAATCAAGATTCGTGAAGAAGAAATCGCCGTTATAATCGGTATTTATGATACGGACGGGGACTTGAAAACAGATGGACTTCAGACACTGATTGAAAAAGAAAAAGCCAAGATTCAAGCAGCATTGAATATGGAGCAATTTCTCGGAAACGATTTGTGGCTTGAGTTTATCTCCTATCGCCGAGAAGATACATACTCGAATGATAATTATATCTCTGACGGATTGGATAATGGAGAGCTGTTTAATCGTGCGTTTGAATTCATTGAGGTGGCTAAAAAAGAAATTTACAAGTCGTCTACACTACAGCATTCCCTGTCTGCTTCGCTAAAGAATCTGCTTGTTATGAAAGAATTCGAGCCGATTGTAGACAAATTCTCTGTCGGGAACTGGATTCGTGTGAAGGTAGACAACGAAGTGTATCGACTCAGGCTCGTCTCGTACTCTATTGACTTTGATGATTTGGACAATATATCCATTGAATTTTCAGATGTCAAAAAATGTGTTGATGGAGTAACCGACAGCGAAGATATCATCAGTCAGGCTGCGTCTATGGCATCGTCTTATGATGCTGTTACCAGACAGGCAAGTCAGGGAAATAAGAGTAAAAAGCAGCTTGAGAACTGGGTAACAAAGGGGCTTGCTCTGACTAAAATGAAAATCATTGACAGTGCAGACAATCAGAATATCACTTGGGATTCTCATGGATTGCTTTGCCGGGAATATCTGCCAATTACAGACGATTACAGTGATAAGCAGCTCAAAATTATTAACCGTGGATTGTATCTTACGGACGATAATTGGTTGACATCAAAAGCAGGTATTGGAGATTTCACTTTCTATAATCCAGAATCCGGGAAAATGGAAGAAGCCTATGGTGTAATCGCAGACACACTTATCGGCAACCTTATTTTGTCAGAGAAAGTCGGCGTATACAATACAAAAAACTCCATCACTATGGATGAAAATGGATTGGTAATTACGACAGATGCTACATCCGACGGTGTAAATGTCATGGCTTTGACGGTGCAGAGGAAAACACTGGATACGGACGGAAATGAAATCCTTACGCCTGTTATGTATCTCGATGGAGATGGAAATCTAGTTATGACTGGTTCGCTACATATTCAATCCAGTATGGATGATGATATAAAGACATTGAACGATTTGTGCGATATTAACAGATTCAACGGTCAAATAACTGAGGCGGTGCATACGGAATCGCAATCCATATATAGCTCCATTGACGAAAGATACAGAGATATTATCGAAGAAACTACAGCACAGCTTGAAAGCTACAAAGCTGATATCGGTCAATACATGCAGTTCAATGACGATGGTCTCACTCTCGGAGCTTTAACATCAAACTTCAAAACAATCATTGATAACCGTGGCATGTACTTCAAAGAAGGAGATACAACGGTAGCTTATATCAATAATAACCAGTTATATATCCCAAATGCCGTTATTGAAAAAGCGCTGGTACTTGGAAAATTCTTCTTTAATCCGCATTCAAATAATGACGGAGGTGTTTCCTTAACATGGCAAGGGTAATTCAGAGAAAGGTGGTGGTGTTACATGGCACTAAGCGGAACAGTTAATTCAAATGGTTACGATGGTAGGTATATACAGCTTACATGGTCTGCAACGCAGTCCGTCGCCAATAACACTTCTACTATTAAGTGGTCTCTAAAAGGAGCTGGCACCGGGCAGGCTGGTTGGTATATGGCTGGCGGTTTCAAAGTAGTTATCGCTGGAGATACTGTGTATTCAAAATCCACAGATTATCGTATCAAGCTTTACAACGGAACTGAGGTTGCGAGTGGCTCAAAAACAATAAGCCATAATAGTGATGGTTCAAAATCATTTTCTATTTCGATACAAGCGGGTATATATACTTATGCTGTGAACTGCACCGGTAGTCAAAGTTTTACACTGAATACTATTCCACGAGCTTCTAGTATTTCTTGGGGAAGTGGGACATCATCTACTGCTGGCGTTACAGACGGAACAAATATAAATATAAGTAGAGCAAGTTCAAGCTTTACTCACACCATCACATATCAGTTCGGTAATGCAAAAGGAACAGTATGTACAAAAACAACTGCTACAAATGTCAAGTGGACAATTCCTATGAGTCTGTTAAATCAGATTCCAAACGCCACAAGCGGTACTGGAACAATGACATGTACTACATATAGTGGCAATACTGCTATTGGTACAAGCACATTAAAATTGACCGTTAATGCGCCAGCCTCTGTAAAACCCACAGTGACTTCTGCCTCTGTCGCTATAGATAATAGCGCCAATAGCGTGATTGCAGGATGGGGATTATATGTAGTCGGATATTCTAAAGCCAAAATTACTGCCGCTGCAAGTGGCTCTTATGGTTCATCCGTTAGCAGTTTTACTATCAGCGGCGGATATTCGACCACTCAGTCCGGTTCATCACTATCATACACTGGTGGAAAATTTACATCATCCGGTAGCAAAACATTTAATGTTGTTGCAAAAGACAGTCGTGGACGTTCATCTGATACAAAAGCCGCTGGAACAATTACCGTATATGCTTATAGTAATCCGACTATTTCTACTTTGTCTGTACATAGAAGTTCTTCTGACGCAAAGAAAATGGTTGTCAAGGCAAATTGGAATTTTGCTTCTGTAAACGGTAAAAACAGTGTAACGGCAACATTATATTATAAGCTGTCAACTTCAAGCGGTTGGACGACTTATGGAACGATTGCCAAAAACACAGATGTGACTCTGACTACTGATTTCGCCGAGGAGCATAGTTATAATTTCAGGCTGATTGTAATAGATGCCGTTGGAAATTCCGCACAGGATGAAACATTTATCTCTACAGTTGATGTGCTATTGGATTTCAAAGCTGGTGGCAAAGGTCTTGGAATCGGTAAAATCGCAGAAACAAACTCTATGGAAGTTGCTTTGGATGCAAAATTCATGGGGACGGTATACATATATGACGATAACGGAAACGCCATGACACTGGCAAACTATATCAAATCCATTGTAGGAACTTAATGGAAGAAAGGAATATTTATGAACGAAGTACAGAAACCAATTACAGTTGCAAGAGCCGAATTTATTTCGGGCATGACATCCATAATTAACAATTCCATGCTACCGCCATTTATCATAGAGCCTATTTTGAAGGATATGCTGAACGATGTCAGAATTATGGCGCAGAGGCAGTTAGAACAGGACACAAAGCGTTATCATGACGCTCTGGAGGCTCTGGAACAGGATGAACCGCAATGTGGCGATTAAATGTACACCCTTTACGGTATTGAATAAGAAGTTACCCTTACCCCACCCTTTGCGGAACTGTTTGGAGGCAGAGTGTTTCTGTCCCCGTGGGATAATGTAAGAAACTGTACGAAACATTGATACCAAAGTATTCTTTGGTTCCATCATATCAACCATGACACGAGTGGTGGATTTTAGGTCTGCCACTCTTTTTATATTGAAATTTAAAAGAAAGAGAGGAATGAGTATATGGATATATTAGTTAATGTCGCCAATCAAAAGCTGAAAATTGCGACAAACTTAAAAAGCCTTGTCGCAGGTACTCAGGAGTTCGTCCGTTTCGTATTTAATACGAGCGGTGACTGGGATGGTTTAGCCACATTCGCACAGTTCAGACAGAACGGTGTTGCATATAACCAGTATCTCGATGACGACAAAGCTGCCTATCTCCCCTCCGAAATCGGAGTCGGAACATGTACTGTTATGCTGTACGGCAGCAACGGTAATACGATTGCCACAACCAACTATCTCACATTAACGATTGATGAGAATATCCTTGTGTCCGATGCACAAAGTACGGACATCTCCTTATCGCTGTATAATCAGCTTGTAAGCAAGGTAAACTCACTCTCCACTTGGAATGAGCAGAACGCTGCTGACTTAATCGCTGTAGATAAAGACTTACAGCAGCAAATTAACCAGAAAGCCTCAGCTACAGACCTTACAACGGAAATCGCCAGAGCTAAAGCTGCAGAAAAGGCAAATGCTGATGCGATTGCTTTGAAAGCAAGTCAGGCTGATGTTGACGACCTGACTATTAAGGTTACTCAGTTAGAGAATAATGAGGTTGTTGCTGAATTGATTTCCGAGGCTGTTACTGCTGAAATGGAAGAATACATGTCCAGCGGTCAGCTTGCAAGTATGACAATCGCAGACGGAAGTATTTCTCGTAAGAAAGTTAATGCAGACTTAGAGAATACGCTTGTAAAGGCTGATACTGCTATGCAGCCAAGTATGTATGACCCACAGGGGTTGAAAATTGATGTCTACGCATATGCACAGGGCAAAGCTGATACTGTTCAGAAAAATTTGAACGATGTAAAAGCTGAATTGCAGGACGGATATAAGCTTACAGATACTCTCCAGTACACCAAAATCGGCGATGCTATCAGGGGTGCTGTTACACTGTCAAGAACATATGCTCAGGCTCTTCTGGCAGATTACAAAGCATTCACAATCAAGATTGTAGACGTACTCCCTGTTACTGGTGAAAGCATGACTTTCTATCTCGTACCGAATAAGGCTCAGACCGGATATGATAAATACTGGTGGGTTACGGATGACAATGGCGATTCCAAATGGGATGTATTCGGAAGTGCATCTACACTTGTTGTAACGGAACTTCCGGAGATTGGAGATGAGGATACAGATTACATACTGAAATCCAACGGTGGGTGTCTGTATTACAAATATATTGACGGTGTGTGGGAAGTAGTTGCCGGTTCTCTGGCATACGTTTCCGCTATTCTTCCGAGTGTCGAAAATGGTAATGAATTTACCGACTACTATATTGTACAGGAAGAAAGCGGTTCCTATCTTCATTACCGCTTTGTTAATGGCTCTTACCATGTTATTGGCGGCGACAGTTATACGAAGGATGAAATCAATGCGTTGCTCTCCGCAATCAGCGATTCTATTTCTGCCATAGAAAGCAAAGCGAACGCTACCAGCGGAGAAGTGGATTTGATTCAGGCGAAGGTAGACGAACTTGGCAACCTTGTGTCTGACGTAACGGAAGGCGATGATGGCATCACCGTCCATTACAAAGACGGAACATCTAAAGAGGTGCCTACAAAGGACACTACCATTACGGTTGAAGACGTAAACAGGACGGATTCCGGTATTGCTATCGTCTATACTGATGGTGATACAAAAGAGATTGAAATCTCTGGCGGTGGTGGTGGTACAACTACTTCCGGCTCTGCCTCCATTACAAGGGTGACGGATTCCTCTACACAATGTGTATATGGAGATTCATGCACCATTGAATTTATCCTTAGCGCACTGGATTCCTCTGGCGATTATGTCGGCGACGGAACGGCGACTTGGTATGTCAACAGTGTAAAGAAAGCAACGAGCACCGCTTATAATAATGCAACCACATCCTTTGATATTGGACAGTATTTAAGTGTTGGTACGAATACCGTTAAGGTTTCTGTCAGTGTTGATACAGGCGGCGATACACCTACCACTGTCACGAAATCTTGGACAGTTAATGCAGTAAATATGTACGCTGTATGGGATTATGACGATACAACTGTAAATGAATCTGATACGGTTGCTATCCGCTGGACTCCTTACGGAGACTTAGAAAAGACAACACATCTGATTATTGACGGCGTGGAAGTCGCAACCAGCACTACGACACGTTCCGGCGTTCAGCAGTATGTGACAATCAACAAACTCTCCCACGGAAGCCATTTGGCGGAACTGTACTTAACCGCAACCATCAATAAGACGGAAATCCGTTCCGCATCTATCTTCCATGATATGATGTTCGCAGACAGTGGAAATACAACGCCTATCATCTCCGTATCTCTTGGCACATACGAGATGACGCAGTACAACACTTTACGGATTCCTGTTGCGATTTACACACCGGGCAGTTTAACTTCTGATGCTGTTCTTTCCGTTGGTGGTGTTGAGGTAGCTGAATGGAACGACATTGACCGGACAGTCCATTACTGGAACTACACTCCGAGCGAATCTGGTACAAAAGTGCTGACAATCTCAAGTGGCGCAACTGCGAAAACAATTACACTGACTGTAAATGAACTGGATATTGATAATGAGGAAGTATCCGGCTATGCATTCCGAATGAAAGCAAGTGATATTGCCAGCAATGAGGCTCTGCGTGCATTTACAAATAACAATATCGGTGTTAGCTTTTCTGAGAATTTTGACTGGAATAACGGAGGTATCAAGACCGAGTACGATGACGATGGAAATATCCGTCAGTTCATCTGCGTAAAAGCAGGAACTACCATGACCGTGAATTATCAGCTATTCGGCGATGATGCCCGTGTAAACGGAAAAAGCTTTAAGACCATTTTCAAGGTCACAAATTCACGGGATTACGATGCTTCTTTCTTGAACTGCGTAGCAAATGGCATCGGTATCTCACTTGGTGCAAACGAAGGTAAGATTACCTCTGAACAGAATACAGTAAGCGTGCAATACGCAGAAGATAGCTATGTGGAGTTTGAGTTTGATGTGCGTAAGGCAAACGAATACCGCTATTTGCAGACATATCTTGATGGAGTTATCTCCAGCACGATTGTGTATGCAGCGGATGATAACTTTACGCAAACAAATAAACAATATATTACCATTGGCTCTGCTGACTGTGATGTTTATATCTATATGGTGAAGGCTTATGAGTCCTCTCTGTCAATGGACAACCATATTGAAAACTTTATTGCCGATGCGCCGAACGCACAAGAAATGGTAGAACGGTACAACAGAAATGATGTTCTGCTTGACGCTGGTTCTACTGGAGCTATGACCTCTATCTCATATAGTAAACTGGCAGCTCAGGCACCAGATAGCCGTATCCATTTGTGGGACATTCCACGAATGACAGATGGTAAGAAAGATTATGTAGATGGCTGTTCTTACCAGCAAATTTATACCAACGGAGACCAGAGACATCAGATTTCTGCTGAAGGAGTTCGTATCTGTATTCAGGGTACTTCTTCTGTAAACTATAAGGATTCTGGTGCAAATACCGACGGTAACTTCCTTCAGGGATTTACGGATGGCAACGGAAACCATATTGATACATACAGTATGACCGATGAATCTATCCCGGTAAGTTATTTCAATACCAAAGTAAACGTGGCTTCTTGTGAGAATATCAACAATATGTGCCTTGCCGAATGGTATAACCGCTACCAGCCATATCAGACATTATGGAGAAGAAAGAATCCACAGGGACGTGACTGCATGGAACTCCATATGGGCGTACAGTTCATCAAAGACCAGTCTCATGGGTTATTCAGTGATGACGAATACCATATGTATGCAATCTGCAATATGGGTAACAGTAAAAAGAATCTATCTGTATTCCATGACGCAGATAACCCTCTTGAATGCTGTGTTGAGTCTCTGGACAACAACTCTAATTACTGCCTGATGATTCCGAATTATGATGAATCCGGTAATCAGGTTCCGTTTGATGTTGCGCAACTTGATAGTGAGGATTTCTTTGAATTCCGTTATCCGGACAGCCCGACCGATGCAATGAAAAACGCATTCGTGGAATTTGTTACATGGATGACCGAAAGCAATCCGTCTCTTGCTACTGGCAATAAACTGCCGTCTGCTGTGACTTATGGAGCATATACTTTCAAAGGGCATGGTAATGGCGGTACAGAGGTTTTGGCTGGCACAACCATTGACACTTATGCAGGAACCTATACGCACGATACCTATGAGTACCGTATGGCAAAAATGCTGAACGAGTGCGAAGACCATCTTGTTATGGATGCTATGGTGTACCACTATGTTTTTGTTGAAGAACATACGATGGTGGATAACGTGTGTAAAAATACATTCTGGGGAACGGAAGATTTACAGCACTGGCAGCTTTGTAAGAACTACGATAACGACACCGCTGACGGAAACGATAATAACGGTAAGTTGATTGTTCCGTTCGGCTGTGAAGGTATGGATATGCTGACCGACACCCGTGATGTATTTAATGGAAAATCCGCTGTATGGTGGGGCTTTATCTATGGACTGTATGATGCAAGACGTGTTATGTGGCTTAACAGAGAAACTGCAGGAGCATGGGATAAAGATGCGTACCTCTCTTTCGTGAAGAGCTATCAGGACATCCTGCCGGAACGTGTCTGGAATCAGGATTACTGGTATAAATACCTGCGTCTCTATGAGCAGAGCAGCGTAACGACTTACCTTGATATGTTGGAGGGCGGCAAGAAAGCTCATCAACGTGAGGCATTCGTTACCAATAACATGTATTACATGGCGTCACAGTATATGGGTACTGCTTGTACTGGCAAGTCCATCACGATGCGTGGATATACTCCGTCCACATGGGCTGGTGTTGAACCAAAGTCAGAAGTAACTGTAATGATGTACAACAAGGGATATATTGTCGTACAGATTGGTAACATCTATAAGCAGTTAAAAGCTGAAAAAGGTAAATACTATACTATTTCCTTCAGCGATTCTGGCGATATGAATGATACCGTTATCAATATTCACGGTGCAAATCTGGTACAGGCTATCGGAGATATCTCCTGTCTGTATGTCGGTCGTACCGACTTTGCGAGCGCCACAAGGCTGCGTTCCATTCAGATTGGCTCTATGGTCGAGTGGTATTCTAATCCTAACCTTACAGAAGTCAGTTTCGGAACGAATACGATGTTGGAGTATCTGTATATTCAGAACTGTCCTAATGTCGTACAGTCGCTTGACTTGACCGGATGTCAGGCTCTTCGTGAACTTGATATCAGAGGAAGCGGATTTACAGGCGTTTCATTTGCACTCGGCGGGCTGATTGAGAAAGCATATCTCTCCTCCCCTGCTGCTTTGAATATGCGTAGCTTGTACAATCTGACAGATGAAAACCTGTCTCTGGAAAGCTATAATAATCTGACATCTCTCCGCTTAGAGGATTGTGATGGGATTGACTCCCTTGCATTCATCACGAATGCTACAAACCTTGCTCGTGTGCGTATTCTCGGTATCAACTGGGCAATCGCAGACACTACGGTTCTGAACAGAATGCTGCTCCTGTTAGGTTTGGATGAAGATAACTACAACGTGGATACGTCTGTCCTCGCAGGTTCTGTCTATGTCAGTGGTGCAATCCGAAATCAGGAGCTTCTTAACTATGCAAACGCATGGGAGAACCTTGTTGTTACTTATGATTCGTCCAATCTCGTTACGCAGTATCTGGCTACCTATGTCAATGCCAATGGAGATGTTCTGTGTGAGATATACGTTGACCGTGGCTCCAATGCTCCAGACCCCGTAGCAACTGGTGTGATTTCTACGCCTACACTGAATAGTGATGCTCAGTATGATTACACATGGAGTGGATGGGATAATTTGAGTGAAATGCTGTCCGCAAGGACGATTACGGCAACCTATGATACAACAGTGCGTACATACACCGTAACTTGGTATTCCAGAGCAGGTTTGTCCCTCGGTTCCGTAGAGGCTGAGTATGGTAGCGAAGCTGTGTACTCCGGTGATATCCCGACAAACACTGAGGAAGAAGGCATGTATATTTACAATGTCTTTGCCGGATGGAATAAGAGCACCGGATATATTACCGGCGATACTGATGTTTACGCTATCTGGGATAGGGCGGAACTTCCTTCCACTTCTAAGGATTTATCCGAGATGAGTCCGGCTGAAATTTATGCGGTTGCAACATCCGGCAGAGCAGGAAGTTATTTCTCTCTGAAAGATTACACTGACATTGTACTTGGACACGATTTCGATTTTGAAAATGTGGAAAGTGTAGTGCTGTGTGAAAACAAGGTTTTTGACGGAGCGACTGCAATTGACACGAATATCGCTCTGTTTGGAGCAGATTCCCCATCGTTCACGCTTGCGATTGATTTCAGATTTTCCGATACAACTGCTAATAACACGTTGCTCTCCTGCTTTGAAGAGGACGGGGCAGAAGGTTTCCGGTTGCGTTACAGTTCTTATCCTCAGATTCAATGGGGCGATAAGACCAGCAACTTTGGATATCAGAAATACCGTGACATCGTTGTAATCCGCCATAGAAAAGGCGATGATAAACTGTATATTTACGCTTCCAACAGCACCACTCCCGGCAGCAGCGGAGTATTTGACACTTCCATCGTGTCCTTTGAGTCAACGAGAACCCGAAGCACAGAAACAGATGCGACCATTACACTCGGAGCAGTCAAATATCCAGATGGAGGGTATGACTATTATGGTTCCGGTGTTATCTACTGGTGTAAGCTGTGGTATGACGATTTGGGGGCAGATAATGCAAAGCAGTTGGCAAGCTGGTATCACGAGACTTTGCGCATGGAATATTGCGGTACAGAACGCTACCGTATCGGTACATCCTCTACTAAATGCAATGCTTCATTTATCGCAAACAACGAGTTGACCGACAGACTTTACCGGATGAATAGCCAAAATGTCAATGAGGGCGGTTGGAACGACAGCCTTATGAGAACATTTGTAAACGAGCGTGTATATGATGCGCTTCCGACTGTGTGGAAAGCAATGATTAAAACCGTGCGTGTACCTACCTCAGCAGGTTCGCAGTCCTCTGAAATCGTGTATGCATACGATAATATTTATCTGGAAAGCTACACGGCGCTGTTCAACAACACTTCCGAGCCGTATGTCAACGAGAGTTCATATATCTCTTGGTACACAAGCGATATTCGCAGGGCGAAATACAGAGGCTTCATCATTCCAGACGATGCGTCTTACTATACAGGCGCTGATGAACCATCCACGGTATCATCGAATATTGTGAAGGTTGGAGATGTCTGGAAAGAAAGTACGACCAATGTATGCCATATCTTGATTACTGCGGAGGACTTTGCAAGACTTCCTTGGACAACTACCAACGGGAAACATGGAACATACACACAGGATGGGAAGCATGTTTGGATATCCGCCAACAACTGGTGGTTGCGTTCTCCATATGTCGGCAGCTCCGCGGGCTTCTGGTTTGTCGGCAACGGCGGTTACGGCAGCACCAACATTGCGTCCTACGCGTATGGCGTCTGCCCCTGCTTCTCAATCTAAAATGTAACTTATAAACAATAGCTCTTCCATTGTGAGAACGATGGGAGGGCTATTTCCATTTATCAGGCGGCTTGCCCGCCAAATATGAAACAAAGGAGTGATAATTTGTCGGTTCTACGAAGCAAACGAAGGATTGCACAATCAGAATTTGAGAATTCATTTACTGAGCTATACCAGTTCAGCATGGTGCAGACTTCAAAAATCCCAAAGCGTAGGCAGAAATGGTTATGTACTGACATTGATAACCGAATGAACGCATTATACCGGAGTTTGATGCAGGTCAATGATGCTTATTTTCGTAACAGGAACGAACGTGCTGAATATGCGGCGAGCGTTGCGACACAGCATATTAACAGCCTAAATGCCCTAGAAAAGCCACTGATGGTTTTGTGGGATGTACAGAAGTATGAAACAGGAACTATGGCACACTGGGTTTCAAAAATCAAACGGGAGGTCTTTTTATTGAACCAGATGCATGACGAAGAAAATGTGGAATTTGAAGTATCTATCTTAGACTGGCGGGCGATTGATAATGCGAACTTCCTCAAGAATATGTCGGAACTTCATCGGTATACACATGGGAAAGTTGCCAACGCATATACCGCATATGACGGCACAGAGGGTTCTCTGCTGATTTCTCTTGTGAACGATGCGTTCTATGAACTGGTTCTCTCAAATAAGAAAGTTCCTGAAACCAAAGATGAATATGAACAACGTAGGCGGCATATTTCCAATGCGATAACATACCTGAAAGAGATGAACCGACCAATGCTCTTCTATTTTAACCTGATGCAGTACAGCGAAAGGGTTATGAACGAATGGTCAGAACTCTTAGTGAGCGAACTAAAAATGTTAGCTTCGCTCCAGAGGTCTGATAAGGAGAGGTTTAAGTCTCTCCGCTGACTATCAAGGATATAGCATCGAAAGATGATTATATTGGGTTATATTTTAGGCTCCGCCAACAACTGGTGGTTGCGTTCTCCAAATGTCGGCAACTCCACGAACTTCTGGAATGTCAACAACAACGGTAACGGCAACAACAACAATGCGTCCAACGCGAATGGCGTCTGCCCCTGATTCGCATACATTAAGTAACCATGTATAAGGGCGAAAGTGATTCCTCCGGGAATATGTATGAGAAGGAAAATGTAACCCTCTGTATGGATTCCATACAGTAAATAAAGTACGCATCTGTTTCAAGATGCGTGTGCTATGAAAGCATTCCGTATGATTCTGGACGTGATTACAACGCCTTAATCGGTAGGCGAACTGGTATCCATTGGCTGTCCAGACACCAGTTGTGCAGAATCATTTGCAGCCGAAACCAACAGCCGATAAACAGACTGCACGGAGCAATATCATCACGAATGAAAGGGACGAAAACTATGACAAAATACCAACGGGCAAAAAGACGGATTGCCCGTGACAAAGAAGCTAAACGTATAAAGCATAAGGTTCTGTATTCTGAGAACGATGATTTCAGCAAAGTTATGACTATGCAGCATTTATGCTCTGCCCTTCAGAAATGCAGAAAAGGTGTGAATTGGAAAGGAACAGTTCAAGATTATACTGAACATGCCATCGTGGAAATGCACCACGCATATTCTTCCTTACATAATGGAAAATTACCGAACCTTACAAGTACAAGCAGAATCGTTCTGTATGAGCGTGGAAAGAAACGGGAGATTGTACCTATCACTATCCGTGACAGAATGATGCAACGTGTACTCTGCGACCATGCACTCGTACCTGTCCTAAAGAATCGGCTGATATACGACAACGGTGCAAGCATGAAAGATAAAGGCGTAGAATTCACACGCCAGCGATTGAATCTACACCTACAAAAAGCAGTCAAAGAATATGGTTCAGAATTCTATGTCCTGACTTTTGATTTCAAAGGTTTCTTTGACAGCATTCCGCACCGTACCTGTCTTGATGTGTTGAAAGACAGTTTCAATGACAGATATATTCAGGGGCTTACGATGGCGGTTATTAAGTCTTATGAGAAAGCAACGATTCACTGTATTTCCGACGAAGAATTGAGAAATAAAAGGCTCCGTATACTGAACAACAATCAGTCGAAAGGCATCTGTCTTGGAAGTCAAGTATCGCAGATTATGGCTCTCGCCGCACCGAATAAATTAGACCATTTTCTAAAAGACCAGTGCGGTGTGAAACCATATATCCGTTATATGGATGACGGAATTGTTATCTCAGATAGCAAGGTATTCTTACAGAACCTGTTGGAAAAGATGAAGGAAATCTGCGATAAGCTTGGGCTTACATTTAACACCAAGAAAACAAGGATAGTCAAAGCATCCAGAGGATTCGTGTTTATGAAAGTCCGTTACAGAGTTACTCCGACCGGGAAAATTGTACGCACTCTGACAAGAGCTGGTATTGTACGGATGCGGAGAAAACTAAAGAAATTTCGGAAGATGGTTGATAACGGCAAAATCTCATTGGACGATGTGTATAACTCTATGCAGTCATGGTTGGCTCATGCCGATGTCGCCCTCTCCTATCACACAAAACGCAGTATACTGAAATTATATAACCAACTATTTAACGGATACAGAATCACAAAGAAATGGGAACATATGAAGGGAGGTAAAAACGGTGAATTATTACAAACTGATAGATGGGGAGACCTTCGTTGGGATTGCGACGCAGCTTGATTTTCGAGAATATCAGAAGAAGCACAATATCCTTTTGGCATGTACGGAAGAAACCGCACAGTATGTCCAGTCAGAAGATACCCTGTACCACGCAAACTGGATGAAACCAGTCAGTACAGATAACTTTCCGTATACATCAGTCGAGATGATTGCAATCGACGAAGAAGAATATAACACACTACGAGAAGCAATTGAGGCTGGTAAGGAAATTATAGTGGAACCGGATACTCCGGTAGAGGAAGAGCCTCTTCCGCCAGACCCGATTGAGGAAGTCACGATTGATTATGTAAAGACATCAAAAATCAGTGAGATGAATAATACCTGTAATAAGGTTATTACGAATGGTTTTGATACAGTCCTCAGTGATGGAGAAAAGCATCACTTTTCTCTTACAACACAAGACCAGTTGAATTTAATCACTCTGTCTACTTTGGTTGAAAGCGGAGAAACAGCTATCCCCTACCATGCGGATGGAGAACTCTGTAAGTTTTATTCTGCTGATGATATCGGAACGATTATCACAACAGCAACGTCGTTTAAAACATACCACGTATCCTATTTTAATGCGTTGCGGGCTTATATCGAATCATTAGAGACTATAGAAGCTATCAGAGCTATTGTTTACGGAACACCAATCCCGGAAGAATACCAGTCTGAAGTTCTTAAAGTGCTGAATGCACAGATAGGAGTATCCGATGAAGAAAATACTTAAACCAATTATTTTGTTCCTCATCGGCGGCAGTATCTATATATCAATCGAAATCATATATAGGTATCTCATGGACAAGCCTCCGACTCACTGGGCGATGTTTGTTCTTGGTGGACTTGCTTTCCTCATTATTGGTAGACTCAATGAGCATATTGACTGGGAAATGCCATTCTGGTTACAGGCATTGATTGGAACGGCAATTGTCCTTGTCCTCGAATTTATTTTCGGGTGCGTATTGAATCTGTGGCTTGGTCTTGCGATATGGGATTACTCAAATATGCCGTTTAATCTGCTCGGTCAAATTTGCCTTCCATTTGCACTGATATGGTCTGTATTGGTTGTGATTGCTATCGTCTTAGACGATTACCTGCGGTACTGGCTGTTCGCCGAAGAGAAACCTGTCTATTATTGGAAATTTCAACAAAGAGAAAACTGAATACCTGTTTTTAAGAGCGGTGTGAAAGCCGCTCTTTTGTTATGAAAGGAGAATTTTATGTCGTTAATCGGAAGTAATAACGAACAGAAGATTTGGAATTATTTATATGCAAAGCTCGGAAACGCTTATGGAGTAGCTGGAATCATGGGAAACATGCAGGCTGAGAGCGGATTAAAACCTACCAATCTCCAGAACTCCTATGAGACAAAACTCGGATATACGGATGCTTCCTACACAGCGGCTGTTGATAACGGTTCATACACCAACTTTATCTATGACAAAGCTGGTTACGGACTTGTGCAGTGGACATATTGGTCTCTCAAAAGAGATTTGTACAACTATGCAAAATCTACAAAGAAATCCATTGGTAATTTGGAGATGCAGCTTGAATTCCTTTGCAAGCAGTTGAGTGAAGGATATTCTGCCGTATGGAATACCTGTAAATCTGCAACAACCGTATTGGAAGCATCCAATGCAATGCTGCTTAAATTTGAACGTCCTGCCGACCAGAGCGTATCCGTTCAGAACAATAGGGCGTCTTACGGACAAGCCTATTACAACAAATACGCCAAGAAAGCACCTGTAGATGGGGTCAATGTTATGACAGAAGCTGAATTAAGAAAGCAAGTTGCCAACTGGCTTGTACAGTATCTTGATATCACAGAAGGTAGCGCACAGCATAAAGCTATTCTTGCTGTGTATAACAACAGTAAACTGTGTCCTCGTTATACAATGACTACAAGCGACGCTTGGTGCGCCACTGCCGTATCTGCCGCTTTTATTGCCTGCGGGCTTGCTGGTGCAGCCGGTTCCGGTAAACTGTTTCAGTGTGTTGAATGCTCTTGTAACAACATGATTGCAAAAGCAAAAACTCAAGGCATCTGGGTTGAAAACGATGCTTACGTGCCGAAAGTCGGAGATGTAATCCTCTATGATTGGCAGGACTCTGGTGTTGGAGATAATACTGGCTCTTCCGACCATGTTGGTATTGTGTACTCTATCTCCGGCTCTACAATTAAAATCATTGAAGGGAATAAAAGCAATACAGTAGCTTACAGAACGCTTGCTGTAAACGGAAGATATATCAGAGGATATATTGCACCGAACTACGCTAAATACACAGGCACTGTCGCCACTCCATCTCCTACCCCGGAAACACCAACTACCGAAACTAATACTTCTTTCCCGGCGGTTCCGTTTACGGTAAAAGTATTGATTTCTGACTTAAACTATCGTTCTACAGGTTCCATGAGCGGAAAAGTTCTGGGGCAGACTGGAAAAGGTTCATTCACAATTACGGAAGTCAACTCTGATGGTTGGGGCAAATTGAAATCTGGCGCAGGTTGGATTTATCTGAAGAACGCCTCTTACTGTACTATCGGTAAAACCATTGCGGATTCCAAGCCAGCCACTTTTACAGCATATAAGGTAAAAGTAACCGCCGATGTATTAAACATCCGTAAGGGTGCTGGCACAAACTATGGAACGAATGGCACTATCAAAGACAAAGGCATCTATACAATTGTTGCCGAAGCAGATGGAAAAGGGGCTTCCAAGTGGGGCAAGCTCAAGAGCGGTGCAGGATGGATTTCTTTGGATTGGTGTAAAAAGGTATAAAAAGGTGGTAAAAGGTATTAAAAGTGTAAACTTGATTTATTCCGCCGTGGTTGAATCTACGGCGGATATCTCAATTTGGAGGTGATATTCTGATGAGATACATATCAGAAAAGGAATTCAATTCCCAAATGACAAGAATCCAAAAGGAGAATCTGTCAAAGGAGCGTGCAAGGAAGCTCAAAGAAGAAAAGAAAAAAGGCAGACCGAAACATAAGCTGCCCTCAACAAGCAAACTGATTCTGCTTGGTATGATTCTCCTGTGTGTCCAAATCGTCATCTTCTGCGAATACGCCATGATGACGTTGTATGATGCAAGTTCCCTGTATGTGCTGATTGGTATTCCTGCCGCATTAGCTCCGATTATCTGGGGATATTACAGTAAATCAAAGGCGGAGAATACAGTCGGTGGAATTGTATATGACACGGCAATGGCAGAAATGCAAATGAGGAATGAAACTGTAAATGATGAATCCCCGGCAGAAGACGGTTCTGTTGGGTGAAATGAGGAGGTAACACATGAATATTTTGAACGGAATCCAGAATTTCTTACAGTTGATTAACGACAACTGGACAACGATTATGGTCATTATCGGTCTGGCTATTGCGGTAGGAAAGAAAGTTGCTGATTATTTCAGCAAATCCGACGAGGAGAAAATCGAAATTGCAAAAGCCCAGATTAAAGAAACTGTCTTGAAGATGGTAACAGAAGCCGAGCTTGATTACGAGGAATGGAATAAGGCTGGCAGTATCAAGCGTTCTCAGGTTATCGGACAGATTTACGCAGACTATCCGATTCTGTCCAAGGTTGTTGACCAGCAGGCTCTGATTGAATGGATTGACGAAACCATTGATGAGTCTCTGAAAACTCTGAGAGAGGTTGTCAGCAATAACCAGTAAAACACATACACAGGAGGAAATGAAAAGAGATGGTTGAGTTATTAGAACAGATTGGCGAACTCGGTTGGGGGAACGCCGTAATATGTTTTGTACTCATTATCTGTGTCATCGTAACCGGTGTTTCGGGATACCGTAAACTGCTTTCCACTCTCGGTTTAAGAAGTACGAAAAGTATTAAGGAAGAGGAGACAGAAAATCGGTTAAACAAGATGCAGGAACAGATAGATGCTGTTAATGAGAAAATAAAGCAATACCAAACTTCTCTTGTTGGAAAGCAGGAAGAGTACCACAAACAGTCTATAGAAATCCGTTCGGAGCTGAAAGACGGGCAGGATGGTCTGAAAGAAGATATCCATTCTCTAAAGCAACTTCTACAGCAATTTATTGGCGACCAGAACAAAAGTACAGTTGCTATCCTGCGCAGTTCTCTATGGAGACTCCATAAGGATTTCGTTGCACAGGGATTTGTTACTCCAGACGGATTGAAGACTTTCATGGAGATGGGTAAGACCTATGAAAATGCAGGCGGAGATGATATTTACCACGAGAAGCTTTTACCGGAGGTTGAGGAATTAGATATCCACTATCCAAACGGAAGTATCTATAATCCGGAACCGGAAACTGAACACATTTAATACATGATACTATCGAGCATGGTTTTGTGGGTGTGACAAAATCTACATAGTAACATTGTAGCAAAGCAAATAAGCGGGTTGAACTTTCATCGGTTCAGCTCGCTTTCTTTTTCTGTCACGTATATTATATAATTTTCGGGACATCGGATATCTTCTTAAATGCAAAAAATATGGGCATCACAGCCATTAGCCATGTGCCCATATTCTCTCTTACATATAAATACTTACCTGAAAGTCATACCAGTTAAATATCCGATGACTTGTTGAATTTGCATAGAGGTAATTCTTTGCATCTTCCTTAGTAACTGTAAACTCAAGTATTTTTGAGTAATTAGCATTTCCCACTTTCGTGAATAGCTGCCTGTGCTGCAGCCAGACGGGCAATCGGGACACGGAACGGCGAGCAGGAAACATAGCTCAGGCCAACCTTATGGCAGAACTCAACCGAAGACGGATCGCCGCCATGCTCGCCGCAGATACCCAGCTTGATATCCGGACGGGTTGCCTTGCCGCGCTCTGCTGCCAGCTTGACCAACTGTCCAACACCACTCTGATCCAAACGGGCAAACGGATCGGATTCATAGATCTTCGCGCCATAATACGAATCAAGGAACTTACCGGCGTCGTCACGCGAGAAGCCAAAGGTCATCTGGGTCAGATCGTTCGTGCCGAAGGAGAAGAACTCTGCCTCTTCTGCAATCTGATCTGCCATCAGCGCCGCACGCGGAATCTCGATCATCGTACCGATATGATACTGCATATCGGAGTTCTTTTCCGCCTTGACCTGCTCGGCGGTCTCAACGACAATGCTCTTGACGTACGCCAGCTCTTTCTTCTCACCAACCAGCGGAATCATGATCTCCGGTACGATGGTCTTTCCGATCTCATCCTGTACTTCAATCGCCGCTTCCATGACTGCGCGGGTCTGCATC
Organism: Eubacteriales bacterium; assembly: GCA_030539335.1. Classification (GTDB taxonomy): domain Bacteria; phylum Bacillota; class Clostridia; order Oscillospirales; family Butyricicoccaceae; genus Butyricicoccus_A. The sequence continues at coordinate 88,312 of JAUNSG010000001.1, forward strand.
CGTGCAATTTCCGGATAGGTAACCGCCAGACGGCAGCCACGGTGGCCCATCATCGGGTTAAACTCGTGCAGATCATCGCACTTCTGCTGTACCTGTTCCGGCGTCATGCCCATATCCTCAGCCAGCGCCTTGATGTCCTCCGGATCGGTCGGAACAAACTCATGCAGCGGCGGGTCAAGGTAACGAACCGTCATCGGACGGCCATCCAGCGCCTTATACATCGCCTTAAAGTCTGCCTTCTGGAACGGCAGCAGCTCGTTCAGCGCCGTCTCACGCTGTTCACTCGTCTCAGACAAGATCATCTCACGGATCTTCGGAATACGATCCGGCTCAAAGAACATGTGCTCGGTGCGGCACAGGCCGATGCCCTCAGCGCCCAGACGGACCGCATTGGCGGTATCCGCCGGTGTATCGGCATTGGTGCGGACCTGGAGACGACGGAATCCGTCGGCCCAAGCCATAATGCGGCCGAAATCTCCGCCGACCGAAGCTTCCTGTGTTTCAATCAAGCCCTTATAGATCTTACCGGTCGAGCCGTCAAGGGAAATCTCATCTCCCTCATGGAAGGTATAGCCGCCAAGGGAGAATACCTTTGCCTCTTCGTCAATATCGATCTCACCGCAGCCGGAGACACAGCAGGTGCCCATACCGCGTGCAACAACCGCTGCGTGAGAGGTCATGCCGCCGCGAACCGTCAGAATGCCTTCTGCCGCGTGCATGCCCTCGATGTCCTCCGGGGAAGTTTCCAGACGGACGAGGACAACCTTTTCTCCGGCCTCATGTGCCGCCTTGGCCTCCTCTGCGGAGAAGTAAACCTTGCCTGCCGCTGCGCCCGGAGAGGCCGGAAGTGCCTGACCGATGACCTCGCCGTTTTTCAGCGCCGAAGCTACGAATGTCGGATGCAGAAGCTGATCCAGGCTCTTTGCCTCGATGCGGAGAACCGCCTCCTCCGGCGTGATCTTGCCCTCGTCAACCAGATCGCACGCGATCTTGATCGCTGCCGGTGCAGTGCGCTTGCCATTTCTGGTCTGGAGGAAGAACAGACGGCCTTCCTGAATGGTGAACTCCATATCCTGCATATCGCGGTAATGGTTCTCCAGACGCTCGGCGATCTCCATAAACTGCTCATAGCACTGCGGCAGATCCTGTGCCAGCTTGGAAATCGGCTGCGGGGTACGGATGCCTGCGACGACGTCTTCGCCCTGTGCATTGATTAAGTACTCACCAAAGATGCCCTTTTCGCCGGTGGACGGGTCACGCGTAAACGCAACGCCAGTGCCGGAGGTCTCGCCCATGTTGCCGAATACCATCGCCTGGACATTGACTGCGGTGCCCCAGTCGCCCGGAATATCGTTCATGCGGCGGTAAACAATGGCGCGCGGGTTGTCCCACGAACGGAATACAGCCTTGACCGCTTCCATCAGCTGGACCTTCGGATCCTGCGGGAATTCTGCGCCCATCTTCTCCGCATAAATTGCCTTGTATTTTGCAATTACTTCCTTGAGATCGTCCGCAGTCAGGTCGGTGTCATACTGCGCACCCTTTGCCTGCTTGATCTCATCCAGAATGCCCTCAAAGAACGACTTGCTCATTTCCATTACAACATCGGAAAACATCTGGATAAAACGACGGTACGAATCGTATGCAAAACGCGGGTTGCCGGTCTTCTGCGCAAAGCCCTCAACCGAAATATCGTTCAAACCGAGATTCAGGATCGTGTCCATCATGCCCGGCATCGATGCACGCGCACCGGAACGAACCGATACCAGCAGCGGATCGTTTGGATCTCCAAACTTCTTGCCCTGCTTGACTTCCAGCTTGCCGAGCGCTTCAAAAATCTGATCCGTGATCTCCGACGAGATTGCCTTTCCCTGATTGTAATAATCTGTGCAGGCTTCCGTGGTTACGGTAAAGCCATTCGGAATCGGCAGTCCCAGATTGGTCATCTCCGCCAGATTTGCGCCCTTGCCGCCCAGCAGCTCACGCATGTCCGCATTGCCTTCTGCAAATTCATATACCCATTTGTACATTCCTTCTCCTCCTTATACACACAAGTTCCTCTTTTATCCACTGCATTCGTAACTGAATCCCCCGTATGATATTCATCCTCCGGAAACACTTTCTTCAAACAGTGTGAAATAGTATACATCACCAAACGATTTATGTCAATCAAATGCACAGATTATTTTCCATTATCAATCTATTTTTTATTAATTTTTCTCAAGAAATAGGATAATTTGTATGCTTTTTGGGTAAGTTCTTGTCTGTTTTCCCTCTGACGCGCATCCGCGAATAAATATTCACCGTTTGTGAAACATCCCCTTTCAACTCTTCCAGAAAAAAATAATTTCTCTTTTTTCTGAAAAAAACTCTTGACATTTTTTCATTTATCAACTATACTAACATAGTCGCTGGACGGTACGGAAGTTTAGCTCAGCTGGGAGAGCATCTGCCTTACAAGCAGAGGGTCACAGGTTCGAGCCCTGTAACTTCCACCAATGGCCCAGTAGTTCAGTTGGTTAGAACGCCAGCCTGTCACGCTGGAGGTCGTCAGTTCGAGCCTGATCTGGGTCGCCAGTTTTATTCGATCAAGCATTTTTGCTTGATCGAATAAATTTTTCTCAAGCGCTTGACATCACCGGATTTTTCCTGTATAATATCAAACGTTGTGAAAACTTGCCTCTGTAGCTCAGTTGGTAGAGCAGGGGACTGAAAATCCCCGTGTCGGTGGTTCGATTCCGCCCGGAGGCACCAAATATGCGGATGTAGCTCATCTGGTAGAGCGCCACCTTGCCAAGGTGGAGGTAGCGAGTTCGAGCCTCGTCATCCGCTCCATATGGTGCCATAGCCAAGCGGTAAGGCAGTGGACTGCAACTCCTTGATCCCCAGTTCGATTCTGGGTGGCACCTCCAAAAAAGCGATCGTCTTTCGACGATCGCTTTTCTTTTTTCTCCCTTCCCTATTGATTGACTTCAATATTTCCGTTCTTGGTTTCCACATACACGGTTACCGTCGGGTTGTCGCCAACCGTGCCGTGCGTTGTCCGGCCATCGCTGGAGAGCATGGATGAAAACGAAGTGGAGATCGAGCCATTCTTCGTCGTCGCATCAAACTCAAATTCCAGTTCGGGCGGCAGGGTTACTTGAATGCTGTCATTTTTATTGAAGAAAGAGACATCGCCGGTCACTTCGGTATAAACCACATGTAATTCCCCAGAATTATTGGCCGTATATTTCCCGGAACCAACCGCCGACGCAATCTCCGCATTGCCGCTGGTGGTGGTATAGGTCACATCGCCATCCAATCGTTTACAGGAGACGCTGCCACTGGTGCTGTCAATCCGTATTGTATCCGCACACAGGTCTCCCACATCCAACGTCCCGCTGGTGGAAGAGAGCGCGACCTCTTTTGCCTCCACATCGCCGAGCTGGACAGTTCCCGCCGTGCTGTCAATCTTGAGGGAATGCAATCCAGCCTTCATTTCGGTCAGATCAATATCTCCATCGGTTGTCGTCACCGTCAGATTGTCCCGGTAGGATGCCGGTAAATACACCTCAATATAACGGGAAAAGCCACTTTTCAGGAGCGGCTTTCCCCCCTCGTGAATCTCGATGCTGTTGCTGCTCTGTTCGACCTTCGCATAATAACTGCGCTTGTTCTCCGTCATATATTCCTTGATGATGAGCTCGTCATTTTCGCTCTCATAAAATGTTATGGGCTCTTCGTCATAGGATATCGTGACTCCGGATATCCCATTTACGGGGAAATGGATCTCATTGGCCAATTGCACGGCTTTTCCCTGCGAACAGCCAGTCAACGCCAGCAGTCCAATGACTACGGTCAGGCACAGGGAAATCTTCTGTTTGTCTTGCATACGATGTTCCTCACTTTCTCGCGAATGCTAAATGAATAATTCATTCACAATACAGGCAAAAATTAGCGGGCACACGGCCCTGCTAATTTATTGTTGATACGCATGTACCAAATTATCTATACAAATCTGTTTCGCCAAATCCACTGGGATATCTTTGGTTTCAAAGGTGGTATAGCGAATATCCATCGCCCACCAGGACAGCATTTCAACGATCAATGTCGTTGTTAAATCAAGGTGCTCCACTGGACGGACCGTACCCCGCTCAACAAAAATATGGAGATACTCTGTCATCGTATCGAAAAATTTCTTTCGATATGCGACATAGTGTTTCGCCAGATTTTTGAAATCAAATTGGTTTTTCTCAAGAAACAGGCAGCCAACAGCGTACTGTGACAGAAGATCAAAGGCATCGCTGATCAGCTCTTCCAAACAATAATCCGCTGCATCGTCTTGAAGATGGACGGCAAAATCCTCTGCGCTCTGTTCAAACAGCGCGATGATCTCCTGCTCCAATCCAACAAACAAATCATCGGTGATCGGCCGCTCAAATTCGCGCTCGATAAATCCGGGATCTACCGTGCATTTTAGGATAAAATGCATGATCTCCTTTTTTCCGGAAAAATCGAGATAGATCGTGCCGACCGAAACGCCGGCCGCCTTCGCAATATGGCTGATCTGCGTCTTCGCATATCCCTGCTGAAGAAACAACCGCGTCGCCGCAGCCGCGATATCCTTAATCCGCTGGTTCAATTGGTACACCGCCTTTTTGTGAATGAATTGTTCATTCTTATTCTATCGCATTTCTTCTAAACTGTCAATATGCAAACGCAGCGCGGCCGAAGCCGCGCTAACGATTCAAAGAAATTTAGGAAATGGGTTTGCTCTTTTTCCGATCACGGAGCCAGGCAAGAAAACCAAAACAGGTCAATATTCCCAGCACCATCGAACACCCCATAGAAAAATACACAGACTGTTTGAACGCAACATAGTCTTCCCAAAACAGCAGATAGGTCTGCCGATACAAAAGGAATTTCCCCGCACTGGCAATTGCCGCCGTTGCGACATGCGCCAGCAGTATTGCGTCCAGCGTCCTAATCGGACGGCTCTCCATCGTTCGATTCCTTTTCCCGAGGAGGAAAATATAAATTCCGGTCAAAACAAAAATCGCCACACACAGCAAGACGACATGGAACGGCGTGTACACCGTGACACTGACAAGATTTTTATTTCCTTCCAAATTTGTCGGATTCGTCGAATAGCTGACCCCAAGATCCCGATCTATCTGCTGAATCTTGTCTTTATACTCCGTATAGCTATCCCCATCCTTTGTCAGGATATAGCCACAATTCTTTAAAGAATATACAATCTTCTGAAATTCCGCATCTTCTTCCCCGACCGGATCATTTGTAATCGACAGCGATGGCATGACAATCATATTATCGAAGAGTTCAGCCTTGTTATCGATTTCGATTGATGTCCCGGGTTTAAAAAATCCGATCACCTTCATTGGAATCGGCTCGATGTATTCCAATACAATGGTGTCTCCTACCGCAACGACATCCTTATATTCGCTCCCGACGATGACCGGAACAGGGTCGTCCGAAAAGAAAAAGTCCTCTTCTCGGAATCCTCGCCCCCCGTCGATGCGCTGCTTCAAAGAAAACGTCTCATACGCAGTCCAATCCAACTGCACGGAGGACAGTCGGATCTGCACGTCGTCATTTTCTCCATATTCCTCCGTCCCATAGTCCTGCCGGAATATATCCTTGTATCCAAACTCATCGACAACTCCCAGTCCCTGGCTGCCTACTTCCAAAAAATCAAATTCTTTGTGCATGGTTTCGTTAAACGCCTTCATCTTCCCCAACGCGTCTTTGTCCTCGAAGAAATCCCACAAAGACATAGCAAAGGGAGTATCATAGACATCGGCAACGGGCAGAAAAAGAAATTTCTCCTCATTGTAAGTAATTTTCTCTTCCTGCGGTATAAAAAGAAGATGAAACAACAGAAAAATAAGCACGACGCGAATCAGCAGGATTCCCCACAAGATAGCACCTTGTTTTGTTTTTTTTATCACTACAACTCCACTCCTTCAAAAGATGGCAGGAAACGAAAAAAAAATGCTTCCTGCCATCATCAAACACTATTTTACCTCAATGCTCATTTATTGTTGATTCCATAGTAGATAGACTTTGCAGAAATTGCTCCTTGTCCAACATTTCCGGTAGAAGCATATATTTTTCCCTTTCCCCATTCTCTTTCGGAATCCCAATGATTCTTTCCTATCCAAGCTCTAACTCTTGTATAATGCTTCAGATAAGTACCATCCGATTTTAGGATAAGGTTTGTCCAACCTTTTACTCCGACACCTACTTTAGCTTTATTCAAAATATACCAACATTTTGATTTTACATCATAATTACGTTTTGACAACACATGATTTGTAGAGTCCATAATCACACAATCCGGATCTAATTCTGCCGTATCATTACTTATTTCTGTATAATCAATTCCATAGGGATTATTATCCAACTCACTTTCAGTAAATGCATACATACTTGTAGATAACAGCATCCCACTGACACAAAAACAACAAATTCTCTTTGCAAAAGTATTCCTAACAGCCTCCATTTTACAGATATTGATTTTTCCAATGCAAATGTTGATTTACATATTTTTTCAGAATTACCTAGGATTATCTGCATTTTCTATATTATAAGCTATTTTTTACTTTAATTCAATATTTTTAATTGACAAATTTTTATAGAATAATATTATCCAAATATATAGAATATTTTGTATAAAAAAGGACGCATCCTGCGTCCTTCTCTTATCCGTGTTATTCTATTTCCCGTGCGGTCGCTGCTGTGAGCAGGACATCGATATCCTCGTGTGAGAGGTTATACACCTTATCACAGAACTGACATGTCACCTCAATGCCGTCTTCTTCGTCGCGCAGACGGGTCAGCTCGTCCTTTCCGAGGCTGATGAGCGCACGCGTCACCTTGGAATGGCTGCACCCACAGCGATATTCGATCGGCACCTCTTCCAGAAACTCGACCGAAAAACCGTCCAGTACGGTGCGGACGATCTCTTCCAGTGACAGGCCGCGCTCCATCATCGTGGTCATGCCGCCCGCCGCGGCAATGTTGTTTTCCAGCCGTGTGATCTCTTCGTCCGTCGCACCCGGCAACAGCTGTACCAGATAGCCTCCGGCCTGCTTGACACTCTGATTGGTATCCACCAGCACGCCCAGCGCAGCCGCCGACGGAATCTGTTCGCTCTCCGCAAAATACTTGGTCAAGTCCTCGGCGATCTCACCGTTGTGCAGTACGGTTGTACCGGTAAACGGCTCCCCTACGCCGATATCCTTGATGACCATTAGATACCCACGTCCGACACCGCTTCCAACATCCAAATGACCATCCGGCTTGAGCGGCAGCTCTGCGGCCGGGTTTTGCAGATAACCGCGCACATTGCCCTCACAATCGGCAACGGCGGTAATGGTACCCAGCGGGCCGTCCCCTTTGAATTGCAGCGTAACTGAACCGTCCTGATCCTTTAGCTCCCGTCCCATCATGGAAGCGCCGCTCAGGGCACGTCCCAATGCTGCTGTCGCCAGCGGCAACGTCTTATGAATGTTTCTCGCCCGCTCCACCAACTGTGTCGTCGAGACAGCGGTACATTTGACAGCGGCGTCCTTGCAGATCGCCCGAATAAGTCTATCCTGCATCTTCTTACTTCCTTATATCGTGTTTTTCTTCCAAATTCGCATTGGCAATAAAAAAGATCCGCTCTTCCTGTTCCCCCGGGGGATCGTCCGAAAGCTCACCGCGCACCTCAATATCCACAAAGCCGGTATCTTTCAATAACTGAACCAGAAATTCAACCGAATAAATCCGTTCTGCATGATGCTCCTGATAACGGTTCCATGCCCCGTCCTCGTTCAGCTCAAAAATATCAAAGTCATAATGACACAGATCGTTTTCATCGATCTTGGCCTGCCAGACACAAAAAACGTCCTCATCTTCGCGCACAAAGCTCTGTCCGTCAATGCGTTCCAGCTTAGCCCGGGTGTTGATATCAAAAACAAACGGCGCTCCGGGCATCAGAAACAGCTGTACGCGACGAAATGCTTCACGGAGCACGCTCTCATCCGTGACATAATTGATGGAATCCAGACAGCATACGCATGCGTCAATCGTACCATACAAATCCAGTTCATCCATCGACTGGTTGAGAAAGACCGGACGCTTTTCCAGCGGCTCCTCCGCACAGGAATCCATCGCGACCATGAGCATATCCTCCGACTGGTCGACGCCGATCATTTCATAGCCGCGCCCAGCAAGAATGCGCGTCAGGGAGCCGGTACCACAGGCCAGATCCAGCACAATCTCCGGCTTCTTTCCCCGCTGCGCAAAAACATGTTCAAAAAAATCCGCCCACCGTTCGTATGGCACATCATCGGTGAAGCGGTCATAATATTCGGATAAGAGAGCATAATCGGAAAATCCGCTCATTCTCCCTTCTCCTTCATACGATCCAACGCTGTCCGATAGCCATCCGCGCCGTATTTCAGGCACTTGTTGACACGGCTGATTGTCGCCGTCGATGCTCCGGTTTCCTTCGCAATCTCACTGTAGATCTGGCCCTTGTCCAGCATCAGTGCGACCTCAAACCGCTGCTTCATCGCCTGTAATTCACTGATCGTGCAGAGATCATCAAAAAAACGGCTGCATTCCTCCTCATCTTTCAGTGCCAGAACCGCCCGAAAGAGTGCATCCATCGACGCACCGTCTCTCCGTGTATTCATTCGCAGCCTCTCCATTCCAAATAAAATTCCGGTTTCTACCGGTACACGCTCATTTTATCACACTATTACGTGAAAGTAAACAACGGATTTTTCATACCGTGAAAACAGAAAAGCCTGCCTGGTATCTTTCCTCGCCAGGCAGGCCCTCTTTTCCATAGTATTTACCGCTCAGCCAGCTTTTTCGCCAGCATCTGATTGATCATCTTCGGGTTTCCCTTGCCCTTGGATGCCTTCATGCACTGTCCAACAAGGAATCCGACTACGTTCTTCTTACCACCCTTGTAATCCTCAATCGATTTCGAATTGGCCGCCAGAACTTCATCGACCAGTGCTTCAATCGCGCCCTCATCCGACATCTGCTTGAGCCCAAGATCCTCGACAATCTGATCGACCGAATCCTCGGTCTCAAACAGCTTGACAAGAACCTTTTTTCCCGCATTGCCGGAAATCACGTTCTTCTCAATCAGCTCGACCATCGCAACCAGCTTTTCCGCCGTCAGTTTGGTATCACTCAGCTCCATCTGCTTGTCATTCAGATATTTGGAGATGTCCGACAGCACCCAGTTTGCCAGCGCCCGCGCCGATACGCGCCCCATCGCGGCGCCGTCATCGACCAGACACGCCTTCTCAAACGAATCTGAGAGCGTGCGCGCCTCCTTCGGTGTCAGGCCCAAGTCATTGACGTAACGGTCAAAGCGCGACTGCGGCAGTTCCGGGATCTCCGACTCGATCTGCTTCATCCATTCGTCGTCGATCTCGACGGCGATCAGATCCGGATCCGGGAAATACCGATAATCCTGCGCATCCTCCTTGGAACGCATGACCAGATTCTTCACCTTGGAGTCATCCCAGCGGCGTGTCTCCTGGACGATCTTGCCGCCCTCCTCCAGCACCTCAATCTGACGCTCGACCTCGTAGTCGATCGCGCGGACAGCCGCCGAGAACGAGTTGATGTTCTTCATCTCCACACGGGTGCCAAGCTCCTCCGTCCCCTCCGGACGGACCGAAACGTTGACGTCACAGCGGATCGAACCTTCTTCCATGCGGCAGTCACTGATTTGCAGATAAGAGAGCGTGGTTTTGACGGTTTCGAGGAATTCCTTTGCCTCCGCCGAGGAATGGATATCCGGCTTGGTGACCATCTCGATCAGCGGGACTCCACAGCGGTTAAAGTCGACCACCGTGCCCTCTCCCTCATCGTGCAGCAACTTTCCGGCATCCTCTTCAAAATGGATCCGCTCAAAGCGGACACGCTTCGGCTTGCCGTCTACGAGGAAATCCACATAGCCATTCTCACAGATCGGAACGTCAAACTGCGAAATCTGGTATGCTTTTGGCAAATCGGGATAGAAATAGTTCTTACGATCCGACTTACAGAGCTGGTTGATCTGACAATGGGTTGCCACGCCCATCTTCGCTGCATAGTGGACGACCTGTTTGTTCAGCACCGGAAGCGCCCCCGGCTGACCGGAGCACACCGGACACACATGTGTGTTGATCGGCGCCCCGAACTGGGTACTGCATCCACAGAAAATTTTGGTCTTCGTGGAAAGCTCCGCGTGAACCTCCAGACCAATAACCGGTTCATAATGTATCATGATGGTATCCCCCTTCTATCACAATGCCACGAGATCGGTCAGACCGGTCGCGCGCTCGAAAGCCAGGCCGGCATTCAGCAGCTTCTGTTCCCCAAAACGCGGACCAATCAGCTGCATGCCGATCGGCATCCGTCCGGAATCAAAGCCGCACGGCTGTACCAGTCCCGGCAGGCCGGCAATGTTGACGGATACCGTACAGATGTCTCCCATGTACATCTGGAGCGGATCGTCGGTCTTTTCTCCGATTTGATAGGCCGTTGTCGGGGCGGTCGGCGTCAGGATCACATCCACTTGTTCGAATGCCTTCGCATAGTCCGCACGGATCGCCCGCTGTGCGGCACGCGCCTTCTTGTAATAGGCATCATAATAGCCGCTGGACAGCACATAGGTGCCCAGCATAATACGGCGCTGTACCTCCGGACCAAACGCCTCACTGCGCGACTTGACGTACAGATCAATCAAATCGTCCGCTTTTTGGGTTCGATAGCCGTACTTGACACCGTCAAAACGCGCCAAGTTGGAGGAGGCCTCCGCCGAGGAGAGAATATAATAAATCGGCAGGGCATATTTGCTCAGCGGCAAGGAAAGCTCCACAATCTCTGCCCCCAGTCCGCGGTATACCTCAGCGGCATCCAACACTGCCTTGGACACCTCAGCATCAATGCCCTCCCCAAAGTACTCCTTCGGCAGGCCAATCCGGACACCCTTCATATCGGGATCCAGCTTCGCATGCAGGCTGTCATACTCCCGCGGGATGCTCGTCGAATCGTGCATCGGGTCTGCCCCGCGCAGTACGTCCGCCAGAAGTGCGGCATCCTCCACACTGCGTGCCATCGGGCCGATCTGGTCGAGCGACGAGGCAAAGGCAATCAGGCCATAGCGCGATACCGTGCCGTACGTCGGCTTGAGGCCGACCACACCACAGAACGAAGCCGGCTGACGGATGGAACCACCGGTATCCGAACCGACGGCCAGCGGTGTCTCTCCCGCTGCTACAACCGCCGCGGAACCGCCGGACGAACCGCCCGGCACATGCGCCGGATTGTGTGGGTTGCGTGTGGTTTGCAGCGCCGAGTTCTCACAGGAGGAGCCCATGGCGAATTCATCCAGGTTGGTTTTTCCGGTAATGACAAGACCCTCTTCGTTCAGCTTGTCCACAACAGTCGCATTGTAAAATGGCACGAAGTTCTCCAGCATTTTGGAGGCGCAGGTCGTCGCCGTGCCTTTGGTACAGATGTTGTCCTTGACCGCAATCGGGATACCTGCGAGCGGCGAAAGCTCCTCACCAGCCGCACGCTTCTCGTCGATCTGTGCCGCACGCGCCAGCGCCGCTTCCTCATCGGTGCTGATATACGCACCGACGGTGTCCTCTACCTGCGCCGTGCGGGCAAATACCGCCTTCGTCAGTTCTACCGAGCTGATCTCCTTACTCTGCAGAAGAGAGGAAAGCTCGGATGCTGTTTTCTGATACAGTTCCATCGTTCTCCTCCTTACTCGACCACGCGCGGAACGCTGACGCCGCCGCATTCCACGACGGGTGCGTTTTTCAGAATCTCTTCGCTCGGATAGGACGGAATCTCCACGTCCTCACGCAGCGCATTCTTGCGCTCGGTATCAATCACATCCGTGATGTCGCCCAGATCAAGCTCCTGAAGCTGATCGACCATCGCGACGATCCCCTGCATATCTTCCGCCAGCTTGTCAAAGCCTTCCCCATGTGGGTCGAGTCTTGCCAGACCGGCAATGTATGCAATGTCCTGTGTGGTAATTGCCATTACCCTACTCCTCCTCTGTTATCCGTCCAGCGAAAGCTGGCCGTCTGTTTCTTCGGTCGGAGCGGACTCTTCACCGTCCCCTCCGCCTTGTATCAAAGCCTGAAACTCCATCTCGGTATACACCGGAATCCCAAGCTCATTGGCTTTTTTGAGTTTGCTGCCCGCATTTTCCCCGGCAACCACAAAATCGGTCTTCTTGGAAACTGAGCTGGATGCCCGTCCACCGAGCGACTCAATCAGCTCCGTCGCCTGCTTACGGGTAAACACCGTCAGTTTACCGGTCAGAACAATCGTCTTCCCGGCGAACCGATCGCCAGTCAGCGTCTGTTCTCCGGTGAAATTCACACCGAGTTCACGCAGCCGTGCAATCAGATGTTTGGACTGCTCCTGCTCGCGCCACTGCACAATGGATTGCGCCGTCGCAGAGCCGATGTCGCGGATCGCTGTCATGTCCTCCTCGGACGCTTCCAGAACCGCATCCAGCGAGCCGAACGTGCCGGACAGCACCTTCGCCGCCTTTTGACCGACGTGGCGGATGCCAAATGCAAACAACAGCCTTGACAGGTCGTTGCTCTTGGATCGCTCAATGGCCGCAATCAGATTGTCCGCCGACTTGCGTCCCATGCGCTCCAACGTCTCCACATCTGGTGCACGCAGGGTATAGAGATCCGCCGCCGAGTGTACCAGATCTGCATCGATCAGCACTTGCAGCACCGCCTGTCCACAGCCATCAATGTCCATCGCATCGCGCGAGACAAAATGCATCAGGTTGCGCAAAAGCTGTGCCGGGCATTCGGCTCCCGTGCAGCGCATCGCCGCTTCGTCCTCATCCTCCAACACCGGTGCGCCGCATACCGGGCAAACCGATGGCATCGTATAGACCACGCTGTCCACCGGACGTTTTTCCGGCACACTGCCCAGAATCTCCGGAATGATCTCTCCCGCCTTCCGGACACGTACCGTGTCGCCGATGCGGACGTCCTTCTCCCGGATGAAATCCCGGTTGTGCAGGGTAGCTCGGCTGACGGTTGTCCCGGCCAGCCGGACCGGTTCCAACACTGCATTCGGCGTCAGAACGCCGGTGCGTCCCACCGTGATGACAATATCTTTTAAGATGGTCTCTTTGATTTCAGGCGGGTATTTGTAAGCCGCCGCCCAGCGGGGATATTTTGCCGTCGAGCCAAGCCGGTCGCGCAGCGCAAAATCGTTGACTTTGATGACAGCGCCGTCGATATCAAAATCCAGTTCGCCGCGCGTCTCGCCCATACGGATAATCTCCTCCTCAATGTCATTTGGATCGGACAACAGCGGGTAGCGCGGCGAAACCGGGAACCCAAGCTGCCTCAGATAATCCAGCGCCTGTACATGGGTTGTCAGCGGCAGCTCTGCACTGTTTTGGATGTTAAAGCAAAAGATCGAAAGCCGTCTCTGACGGGTAACCTCACTGTCCAGCTGACGCAGTGACCCGGCCGCCGCGTTGCGCGGATTGGCCAGCAGCGGCTTTCCATCCAGTTCCCGCTGTGCGTTCAATGCATCAAACACCGAGCGGCGCATATATACCTCGCCGCGCACAATCAGCTGTGCCGGGGCCTCCGGCGGCAGCACCTTGGGAATATCCTCAATCGTGCGCAGATTGTCTGTGACATCCTCACCGACTGCGCCGTCGCCGCGGGTCGCGCCACGGACAAAGACACCGTTTTCGTACTCCAACGAGACGGAAAGACCGTCAATCTTGTATTCCACGGCATATTCCGGCGCCTCCGCCCGTTCATAGAACTCCGTCAGCTCCTCAAAGGAGAACACATCCTGCAAGCTCTCCAACGGCCATGCATGGGTAACGGACGAAAACTTTGCGGACGCGGAACCGCCGACACGGTGGGTCGGGGAATCCGGATCGTCATACTCCGGATATTCCCGCTCCATGGTTTCCAATGCGCGGAGCATCCGGTCATAGTCAAAGTCCGAAATCTCCGGCGCATCGTCGTCATAGTATTTTTTATTGTGATACCGCAGCGTCTCGCGCAGTGCGGCAATCCTCTCTGAAATATTCATCGTTCCCTCCGGCATTCTTTTGTCAATCGAAATTAAGTTTAGTATACCAAAAAAATACCGCAGAAAAAAGGATTTTTGTTGTTACGGCTCACAATACACCGCCGGGACCTCTCCGACAAGAATCATCTCTGTGAGCGGATACGTATTCTCAATGACAACCGATCGGCTGCACCAGAGCGCATGGAGATTGACCTCCGCCCGCACCAGCAACGTCATGCCGTATTTGGTCTGATTCACACCGGAATCCGTAAAGTCCGACTGGATGCTCGCGGATACCATGCCCAGTCCGACAACACCAAATGGCAGCTCCGGCCCGGCGCCGGCAAAATACTGCGGGTCGAGCAGGGTTCCCAGTGGGACAGCCAGCCGTTCCTCCTCCAGCTTATTGAGCTCCTCGTAGGTGTTTTCTACCGCCGCTGACCGGACGCACTCTGCCGCTACCGAATCCGTCATCAGCGCGGCAGCCGATCCATCCGACAGGGTTGCCAGCGAGGAAATCGCCGCTCCGTTCTCTGAAATCGCCTCCGAAACCGCCTGCTCCATCGCAATGGTTGCCTTGTACTGAATCAGATTCTCTGCATATTCGGCCAGTCCCGGACGCAATGTGCGGAAAAATACCGCCAGAAAAACCAGAACTGCAGCCAGGAGCATGATAAGAAAAAGCGGCAGCCCCGTAACCCGCGCGCCTCTTCGCCAGTATCGATATTTGTGCGGACGTCTCATAGCATCCCCGCCTTTCTTCCTGCATCGTATGCACGAAACAATTGGCGGGTGAAAGACGACAAAAAGGGGCAAAAAAGGCAAAAAGGAGCATCTGAAAATTCAGATGCTCCTTTGCATAACTCGTATACGTTTGTCTCGGAAATTAAGAATTACTCCTCATCCTGCAGCAGGGCACGGATGGAAAGGGAAACCTTCTTCTTCTCGGAGTCGATGTCGATGATCTTTGCCTCGACCTCCTGACCGATCTGCAGAACCTCATCCGGCTTTGCAATGCGGCGGTCAGCGATCTGGGAAATGTGGATCAGGCCATCTACGCCCGGGATGATCTCCGCAAATGCGCCGAACGGCATGAACTTCAGGATGCGAACGGTAGCAACGTCGTCAATCTCGTAGTTGGTGGAGAATACGTTCCACGGATTGTCCTCCGGACGCTTGTAGCCCAGAGAAATCTTCTTGTTCTCACGATCCAGGCCGATCACGTAAACATTGACGGTATCGCCAACATTGACAACCTCGGACGGATGCTTAATGCGGCCCCAGGACAGCTCCGAAATGTGGATCATGCCGTCAACGCCGCCGATGTCAACGAATGCACCGTAGGAAGTCAGGGACTTCACCGTACCGGTGTACTCCTTGCCAACCTCGATCTCGTTCCAAACCTTCTCTGCAGCAGCGCGGCGCTCTTCCTGTGCAACGGCACGGATCGAACCAACAACGCGCTTTCTCTGACGGTTGATCTCCGTGATGCGGAAACGTGCAACCGTGCCAACCAACTGGCTCAGCGGCTGGCCCTTCGGAATACCGGTCTGGCTTGCCGGGATGAAGACACGAACGCCGAATGCATTTGCAACAACGCCGCCCTTGTTCTCCTCATTGACCTTGCCTTCTACAACGGTCTTCTCTTCCTTAGCAGCCTCGATGGACTCCCAGCCCTTCATCTGATCAACGCGCTTCTTGGACAGAACAACAGTACCCTCTGCATCGTTCACGCGGACAACAACAACTTCAATCTCGTCACCCGGCTGAATGCTGTTGATGTCGAAGGACGGATCGTCGGACAGCTCATGCTGCGGGATGTAGGCAGCATGCTTGACGCCCAGATCAACCTGAACTTCATTCTGTGCAATCTGCAGAACGGTACCGGTTACCTTATCTCCTGTATTTAAAGTCTTGAAGCTTTCCTCAAGCATTGCAGCGAAATCCTCGCTGCCGGTTTCAATTCTGGTTTCTTCGCTCATAGTGTTTTTGACCTCCTTAATAATCCACGCCGGTGTGGACGCGCCTGCTGTAATTCCGATAAACGGTTGCTCCATGTCTTCCGTCTCGTCTCCCGAAAGTTCTGTGGCATCTTCGATGTAAAGCACGTGATCGCATAGCGACCTGCTGATTTCATACAGACGCTTTGTGTTAGAGCTCTTCCTGTCACCAATCACAATCATGATGTCCGACTTGCCGGCGAGCAGACGAGCCTCTGCCTGACGCTCATCCGTGGCATAACATATTGTATCAAATATTTTGACGTTTGTACACTCTTTTTTTATAATTTCTATACAAAAATCCCATAATTTTCGATTTATTGTGGTTTGAGCAACCACACTGATCGGTTTTTCCCGTAAAATCCGCGCTTCTTCCGTGTCTGCATGCAACACCTGTTGAAGTTCTTCGAGTGACTGCACACAGCTCGACTGCCTGCACCAGCCGCGAATCCCGATGACCTCCGGGTGATTCCGCGAGCCGATCACAATCACATGACGGCCATCCTCGCTCTCCGTCCGCGCGATCTGATGGATCTTGTTGACAAATGGACAGGTCGCATCGATCACGCGACAGCCCTTCTCCTCCAGCTCACAATAGATGCTCTCCGGCACGCCATGCGCCCGGATCAGTACATCCGAACCGTCCGGAATATTCTCCACGGAATCCGCCTTTTTCACGCCGAGTTTCTTCAGGCGCTCGACCTCATAGGTGTTGTGGATGATATCCCCCAGCGCCCAGATTCCGCCATTTTCCGCGCACGCCCGTTCCGCGGTCTCAACCGCCCGGCGCACGCCGAAACAGAAGCCGGCTGTCTTTGCCACCTCAACCATTTGGGATTGTCTCCTTTAATGCATAAATTCGACGCATGATCTCATCCGCCAGCGCCTGATATCCCTCTTTGCTGCGGGTCGGCTCCGGCGTAAACGGCTTGCCAATGACCACATATACCTTGGAGCGGAACTTCTTATCCTCCGAAATATAGATGGGAAGAATCGGCGCCTTTGTCTTGAGTGCAATGCGCGCTGCGCCCAGCTTGACCGGGTCACCGTCCTTGTGATGTGTCGTGCCCTCTGGGAAGATCAGCAGCTTTTTACCGTCCTTGACCGCCTGGAGCGCCGTACGGATCGCGACGATATCCATGTTTTCCCGGTCAACCGGAAAGGCGCCGAGCGCCGCAATCAATGGGGCGAGCGGTTTGATCTGGAACAGTTCCTTTTTCCCCATCGCGACCAGGGGATGCTTATTGCCCATCGCCGTCGCGACCAGCACCGGATCGGCCCATTGAGTGTGATTGGCGCAAACCACACAGCCGCCCTCCGGAATATTCTCTCGTCCGATGATATGATAGTCATATTTCAAATGGTCGTACACCGAGACGACCGGAATGGCTATGTACTGAAACCAACGCTGATACTTCATCTTTCTTCCTCCACCGCGGCTCGAATCTGCTGCAAGACCGCGTCAATCGACTGCTCCAGGGTGAGTTCACTGGTGTCCACCAAAACGGCATCCTCCGCCTGTCTGAGCGGCGCTGCCGCACGCTCCGAGTCCTGCTTGTCACGCTGGATCATGTCGGACAAAACCGCTTCATACGTGACATCCTCGCCCTTCTCCTGCAGCTCCAGCAGGCGGCGCTTGGCACGCGCTTCCGTACTCGCTGTCAGGAAAATCTTCACTCTCGCATCCGGCAAAATCACCGTGCCGATATCACGGCCATCCATGATAACACTGGTCGTGCGCGCCAGATTGCGCTGTGTATCCAGCAAAAAGGCACGAACCTCCGGAATCGCCGAGACAAAAGACGCATACATGGACATCTCCGGTGTGCGGATCAGGGATGACACATCCTCCCCGTTCAGCAGTACATGCTGCACCCCGGCATCGTCATACGCCAGTCCAATCGTTACGTTCTCATCCAGCATCGGCAGTACCTTTTCCGGCTCGCCGATCGAAATTCCCCGGCGCGATACCGCAAGTCCGATCGTGCGGTACATCGCCCCGGTATCGACATAGACAAAGCCCATTGCCTTTGCCGCTGCACGGGCAATCGTGCTCTTTCCGGCACCGGATGGGCCGTCAATTGCCACTGCAATATGATTCATAATCACGCTTCCTCCCATATTATTTGTTATACAACACGGTGCCCCAGACCGATGGCCACTTCATTCAAATTGAGCATGCCGATGCTGAAATAGACCGCAACACTGACGTGATGATCCGCGCGGGCAATGCCGATCTTTCCACCGACATTCAGGCCGACCGCCTTGGTCATAAGCTGACTCACCGCCTCACGGGCAGCGCCGGCTACCGCGCCTTCTTCCCCTTTTTCCGCATCAATCAGGCCCTCGCGTTTCGCGGCAACCACCGCGCGTTCAATGATCTTATTGATCGAAGAGATAAAATCTCCGCCAAAATTCACCGCAGCCGCAGCAATGCCGCGGTCATGCATCTCCGCCTTGACCGCGCTTTCCTCTTCAAAATTTCCTGTCACCGCAACGCGAACCGCTGCTGTCGCAACATCCCTGCTGTCCATATGTTCTCCTGTCCGTAAATTTTCCATTATTCCTCATCTGTCGCCGCGTGAAGACCCGCCAGATAGCCGGTCGACCACGCAATCTGCAAATTAAAGCCGCCGGTATATGCATCGACATCCAGCAGTTCCCCGGCAAAATACAAGCCAGCTGCCTTTTTGGACTGCATGGTCTTGGGGGAAACCTGCTTGACGGAAACACCGCCTGAGGTGACAATCGCTTCCTCAATCGGCCGCATCCCCGTGATCTCCAGCGGGAACTGCTTGATGACTGTCACCAGCCGTGACCGCTGTTTCTTTGTAATGCTGTTCACCTTTGTGTGCGGGTCAATGCCCGAATGCGCCACCACAATCGGGATCATCTTGCGGGGCAGAAGCGCAGAAAGCGCATTGCGGAAGTCCGCATTCTGCTTTTCCGCAAAGTCTGACAGGAGCCGCTTGTCCAGTGTCGGACGGTCCAGCGCCGGCTTGAGATCGATCTCGGCCCGGTAACTGGCTTTGTCCCATCGACGCATATGCGCCGACGCACTGAGCACCAGCGGGCCGGAAATACCAAAATGCGTAAACAGCATTTCGCCAAACCCTTCGTGCAGCTTTTTGTTGTTTTCAAAGATGGTCAATGTGACATTTTTCAGGGACAGCCCCTGCATCCGCGGGCAGTCTGTCCCACGGCAGGTGAGCGGAATCAGCGACGGCCGCAGCGGCGTCACGGTGTGTCCAGTCTCCTCCGCAAACCGATACCCGTCTCCGGTCGAACCGGTCAGCGGATAGGATTTTCCGCCCGTCGCCACAATGACACGCGATGCGCGATAGGTGCGGGATTCCGTGCGGACACCGCACACTGCGCCGTTCTCGTCCTGCTCTATGCCGGTGACCGTCGCGTGCTTGAGTACAACGCCTGCACGATGGATGGCGCGATACAAAGCATCGACGATGTCAACCGAGCGGTCAGACTGCGGGAATACCCGGTTTCCGCGTTCGGTCTTGAGCGGCACCCCCAATGTCTCAAAGAAATCCATCGTATCCTGCACGCTGAACGCATCGAGTGCACTGTACAAAAAGCGTGGATTCTGCGGTACATTGGATAAAAACGTATCCCGGTCACAGTTATTTGTCACATTGCACCGGCCCTTACCGGTAATCATGATCTTGCGGCCGATTTTTTCCTTGCTCTCAAACAGCAGCACCTGCGCGCCCGCCTGTGCTGCCGTATATGCCGCCAATAATCCGGCTGCGCCGGCGCCAATCACCGCAACCGTCACACCAGAATTATTCGTTGTCGAGTTTTTCATAGACCTGATATTCATCCCAAATGGTTTCCAGCTTGTTGAAGATATTGCTGACCTCGTCCTTCTTGCGCATACCGAGGGCAACAATCAGCGCATTGATGACGCTCAACGGCGCCACCAGCGAATCCACAAACGATGCCATATCGCTCTTGGCAATCAGGGTATAATGCGCCGCCTGGCTCAGCGGGGACAGACGGCTGTCCGTCAGTGCAATCGCCGTCGCTCCGGAATCGCGTGCGTATTCGAGCGCCTTCAGCGTGCGCCGCGAATACCGCGGGAAACTAATGCCCAAAACCACATCGCCCTTCCCGACACGCAGGATCTGCTCAAATGCCTCACTGGCACTCGTGGTATGTACCAGACGGACATTGTCAAACATCAAATTGAAATAGAAGCCGATAAAACTGGACAGCGCATAAGACGAACGCACACCCAGAATATAAATATGCTTTGCCTTCAGAATCTCTTCGACAACCGTGTTAAAGGTCTCCTGATCCAGTTCGTCCAGCGTCAGGCGGATCTTTTCGATATCCGAATTGAGCACCGCGCGCAGGACATCCCGGTTGCCCATGCGGTCGTTGGTGACCTCCATGCGCTGTACCGCGGTCAGCTTGTTGCGGATCATCTCCTGCAATGCCTTCTGTAAGTGCGGGTAGCCGCCGTAACCCAGTTCGGTCGCAAAACGAACCACCGTCGATTCGCTGACACCGACGGTAGCACCCAGCTTGCTTGCCGTCATAAAGGCGGCCTTATCGTAGTGCTCAATAATATACCGTGCGATCAATCGCTGTCCCTTCGAAAATTCAGACATTCCACTCTGAATTTTGCTCATCAAGTCGCTCATTATTCAAAACCCCTTCAAGCGCGCATGCTTCTCCGTTCTATTTTTATTTTACCCACAAATAAGCAAAAATGCAAGAGGGGCAAGAAAAAATTGCAAAAATCTGCAAGAATTCATTCATCTCCAGCCAGCAGCCGCAGCTCCTCCCCGGTCAGCTCCCGCCATTTCCCCGGTGCGAGGCCGGGATCGAGCGTCAGTCCGCCTTCCGCGACCCGTTTGAGCCGAATCACCCGCAGGCCGCACTGCGCACACATCCGGCGAATCTGGCGGTTCCGCCCCTCGTGGATGCCAATGGACAGCACCCAATCGCCGTTGTCCAGCCGGTTCCGTGTCTTCACCTCCGCCGGACGGATGCGATAGCCCTCGATCACCATCGGCTGTGCCAGACGCGGAATGCCCCGCTCGTCGCCGCGCACCGTGACCTCATACCACTTCGTAATCTCATGGCGCGGATGGGTGAGCTGGTGGATCAGCTCGCCGTCATTGCTGAGCAGCAGCAGGCCTTCGGAATACTGATCCAGCCGCCCTACCGGCAAAACCCGTACCGGACACTGCTGAACCAGATCGGCAACACTGCGCCGCCCCCTTTCATCGTGCATGGTTGTCACGACTCCTGCCGGTTTGTTCAGCATAATGGTCATCGTTCGTTCATGCCCGCCGATCCGTCTTCCGTCCACGATAATTTCATCGCACTCCGGGTCTGCCTTTTCGCCGAGCTGTGCTGTGCGCCCATTTACTGTGACGCGCCCTTCCTCCAGCAAACGCTCCGCCGCCCGGCGTGAACAGATTCCCGCACCGGACAATATTTTTTGCAGCCTCTGCTCCATGGTATCTCCTTTATGAATAACTCGTTTTCCTCCCGCGTAAAGTATCGCAAGGGGGATCCCGTATGAAAAAATTTCTGTGTTTCCTGTTGTTTCTTCCGTGCCTGATCGTCTCTGCCGGCGCCTATTCGGCCGGAGCGTATGCCGTGCTGGATGCCGATACCGGAACGATTTTGGATTCTTCCAACGCAGACACACGCCTGCCGATGGCGAGCACGACAAAAATCATGACCGGGCTGCTTGCCGCCGAGGACAGCAATCCCAATCGCATGATCTCCGTCCCGGCCGAATGTGCGGGCATCGAAGGTTCGTCCATGTACCTGCAGGCGGGAGAGGTCATCTCCCTGCGCGATGTCCTGTACGGCCTGCTCCTGTGCTCCGGTAATGACGCCGCAGAGTGCATCGCATCGGTCTGCGGCGGACGGGAGGCCTTTGTCACCCGCATGAACCAGCGCGCCGCAGAACTGGGGCTTTCCAACACCCATTTTGACAATCCGAGCGGCCTGGACGGGGAAACGCACTATACGACTGCCACCGAGCTGGCACAGCTCACCGCCTATGCCCTGAAAAACCCGCTGTTTGCCGAGATTGTTTCCACCAAGGACTATACCTCCGGCACGCATTATATGCACAACCACAACAAGCTCCTGTCGATGTACAGCGACTGTATCGGTGTGAAAACCGGCTATACCCAGACGGCCGGACGCTGTCTGGTCTCCGCTGCATCCCGCGATGGGCACACCGTCATTGCCGTCACGCTGAACGACCGCGACGACTGGAACGACCACATCGCGATGCTGGACCGTGCGTTTTCCACCATGCACACCGAACAGATCGCGACACGCGGGCAGCATGCCATTACACTCCCCGTCCTCTCCGGGATGCAGTCGGAAGTTGCGCTTGTCTGTTCAGATGACCTGTCCGCCTCCCTGCTGGGGGAACAATCCGCCGAGCTGGTTCTGTCACACCGCGGCATGCTCTACGCACCGTTTTCTGCCGGAACGGTCTGCGGCACAGCTCAAGTCGTCGTAAACGGCTCGGTTGTCGATTCCTGTGCACTCATCACGCAGTCGGACGTCGCTTTGGACGAATCTCAGGAACGCCTCAGCCTGTGGGAACGCCTGCGACGGAAGCTGTTTTCGTAATATCAGTATAGCATAAAACCCATCTCGAAGAAAGCGTGTGCCTTCTCCCGGATAAGAAAAGAGGACCACCTTTGGTGATCCTCCGCATTCTTTTGTTTGCTTACTTGACGACGTTCTGAGACGAGTCCTTGAGCACGACGTCATGCGCGCCACCCTCGACGATCGAGGTCGCCGATACCAGCGTAATCTTCGCCTTTTCCTGCAGCTCCGGAATGGTCAGGGTACCGCAGTTGCACATGGTGGAGCGAATCTTTGCCAGCGTCATATCCAGGTTGTCCTTGAGCGGACCGGCGTACGGTACATAGGAGTCGACGCCCTCCTCAAAGGACAGCTTCTTATCGCCGCCCATATCATAGCGCTGCCAGTTTCTTGCGCGGGCGGAGCCTTCACCCCAGTATTCCTTCATGTAAGAACCGCCGATGACAACACGGTTCGTCGGGGATTCGTCGAAACGGGAGAAGTAACGGCCGAGCATCAGGAAATCGGCGCCCATTGCCAGCGCCAGTGTCATATGATAGTCGTAAACCAGGCCGCCATCCGAACAAATCGGAATATAAATGCCGGTCTGCTCATAGTACTCATCCCGTGCTTCTGCAACTTCAATCAGAGCGGTAGCCTGTCCGCGGCCGATGCCTTTCTGCTCACGGGTGATGCAGATCGAGCCGCCGCCGATGCCGACCTTGATGAAGTCCGCGCCGCACTTGGCGAGGAAGCGGAAGCCTTCCTTATCGACAACATTGCCTGCGCCGACCTTGACGGAATCGCCATAGTTCTTGCGGATCCAGTCAATTGTCAGCTTCTGCCACTCGGAGAAGCCCTCCGAGGAGTCAATACACAGGACATCTGCGCCCGCCTCGACCAGAGCCGGTACACGCTCCTCGTAGTCGCGCGTATTGATGCCGGCGCCAACCATATAGCGCTTGTGCGAATCCAGCAGCTCCAGCGTGTTTTCCTTATGGGAATCATAGTCCTTGCGGAATACCATATACATCAGGTGCTGGTCATCGTCGATGATCGGCAGAGCGTTCAGCTTCTCATCCCAGATAATGTTGTTTGCTTCCTTCAGGGTGGTAGATTTCTCACCGACAATCAGCTTTTCAAACGGGGTCATAAAAGTCGATACCTTTTCGTCGCCATTCATACGGCTGACGCGGTAATCACGGCTGGTGACGACGCCGACAAGCTTTCCGGTCGGGGTGCCGTCCTCGGTGACTGCCATCGTGGAATGACCGGTCTGCTTCTTCAGCTCCAGAACATCATTCAGGGTGGCATCCGGTGTAATGTTGGAATCGCTGATTACAAAGCCGGCCTTGTAGCTCTTGACACGGGCAACCATCGCTGCCTCCGACTCAATGCTCTGCGAGCCATAGATGAAGGACAGGCCGCCCTCTCTGGCCAGTGCAATTGCCATTGTGTCATTGGAAACGGCCTGCATAATGGCGGAAACCATCGGAATGTTGATCGAAATCGCCGGCTCCTCTTCGCCCTTGCGGAATTTCACCAGCGGCGTCTTCAGGTTGACGTTCTTCGGCTGGCATGCAGCGGAAGAATAGCCCGGCACGAGCAGATACTCGCTAAAAGTACGGGACGGTTCGGAAAAATAATATGCCATGGTATCGACTCCTTTTCATCCTCAGTATTCGTAATTTTGATTATTGAATTTATTATACTCGCTGTTTCATAACATGTAAACCGCCGCCCCATTGTAAAATCCGTAGAAATTCCCCGGAATTTTGCAGGGATTTTTGCACGAAAAAGAACATTTCCCCAAAAGTTGAAGGAGCAGGCAAATATGCCTGCTCCTTTTTTCATTCATTTTTCCAGAAAATCCTTTGCTTAATCCTTATAGCTCCACTGCGTTCCCTGGCGGGTATCCTTCAAAATGATCCCCTTCTCGTTCAGCAGATAATCACGGATGCGGTCGGCCTCTGCAAAGTTCTTCGCCTTCTTCGCCGCAGCGCGCTGCGCAATCAGGTCCTCAATCTCGCTGTCGATCGACTTCTCTTCCAGATGCGCGACCAGACCGAGTACCCCGCACAGCTCCATCATGAGATCAAAGCACGCCTGGATAAACGCCTTCGTGCAGGACGGGTCCTTGACCGCGGTGTTGATGTCGCGTACCAGCTCAAAGATCGCCGCCAGTGCATCCGCAGTATTCAGATCGTCATCCATCGCGCTGATGAACTTCTCGCGATGCGCGCCGAATGCCTCGATCTTTTCCTGCTCTGCTGCGGTCATCGCCTCGCCTTCCAGCTTGGTCAGCAGGAACTGTAAGTTCTCCGCCGCCGTATACAGGCGCTCCAGCGATGCCTTCGCCATCATGAGGGAATCCTCGGAATAGTTCAGCGGGGTGCGGTACTGCGCCGACAGCATGAACATGCGGATGGTCTCATAGCCATATACCTTGGCGGCATCCCGGACCATAAAGAAATTGCCGGCCGACTTGGACATCTTCTCGTTGTCAATCGTCAGGAAGCCATTGTGCAGCCAGTAATGGGCAAACTCACAACCGTTGGCACACTCCGACTGCGCGATCTCGTTTTCGTGATGCGGGAAAATCAGATCCTTACCGCCGGAATGGATGTCAATCGTCTTGCCGAGGTACTTATTGACCATAGCCGAGCACTCGATGTGCCAGCCCGGACGGCCTGCGCCCCACGGCGTCTCCCAGCTCGGCTCACCCGGCTTTGCGCCCTTCCAGACGGCAAAGTCCATCGGGTCTTCCTTGATCTCGCCGACACTGATGCGTGCACCAGCCTGCAGCTCATCGAGCGGCTGATGGGACAGCTTGCCGTACTCCGCAAACTTCTTGGTGCGGAAGTAGACATCCCCGTTCTCAACCGCATACGCATAGCCCTTGTCGAGCAAGCTCTGGACGATTCCAATGATGGCGTCCATCGTCTCGGTTGCACGCGGATGCACGGATGCGGCACGGATACCCAGGCCCTGTGCATCTTTGAAATACTCCTTGATATAGCGGTCTGCGATGACGTCGTAAGTGACCCCCTCGTCATTCGCCTTGTTGATAACCTTGTCATCAATGTCCGTAAAGTTCTGTACGAACGTTACCTCATAGCCGCGATACTCCAGATAGCGGCGCAGCGTGTCGAAAATAATAAACGGACGCGCGTTGCCAATGTGAAAATAGTTATAGACCGTCGGACCGCAGGAGTACATCTTTACCTTGCCCTCTTCAATCGGGACAAACTCCTCCTTGGTACGAGTCAGTGAATTATACAGCTTCATGCTGAAAAACAGCTCCCTTCTTCGTTTCTGTCAATGCTGCTCTTATTTCTTCGTGGTTGCGCCATCGGCGATCAGTGCCCAATTGCGCTTGAGATAGTCATAGCCGGAATACAGCGTGACGAGCGTCATCACAATCCCGGCAGCCAGGCAGAGTGTTGCTGCCGCACCGGTCAGCTCTCCGCCGTTTGCCGCAATCTGACACAGGAAAATGACGATGATGCCGGCGATCTGGACACAGGTCTTCACCTTGCCCGACCAGGCCGCTGCCATCGCCTGCCCCTTGAGCGCCGCAATCGTGCGCAGAGAGGTGATGATGAATTCACGCGCCAGAATGATCCAGACCAGTGCACCGGAAATCAGATCCTGCTCGACAAACATACACAGTGCCGCCGTGACAAGCAGCTTATCCGCCAACGGATCGACAAACTTGCCGAAGTCCGTAACCTGATTGTACTTCCGCGCAATGTAACCGTCAAGGAAATCCGTAGCGCTCGTGACGAGGAACAGAATCAATGCGGCAATCGTACAGCCCGGACCGCCAATCCACATCAGGATGACAAACACCGGAATCAATGCGATTCTCGTCAGTGTAATTTTATTCGCAAGTGTCATGTCTTGCTTCCTCCTTTTTATTCTGTCGTCTCCGTCGTACCTTCCAGCTCTTCCCCAACGGCTCCGCTGATTCGCACCGGAACAAACTGTCCCTCCTCGACGGAAAACGCACTGTCAAACAGGACGCGGCCGTCGACGTCCGGCGAATCCGCATAACAGCGGCCGTAATACAAGCCGGTTTCCGGGTCCCAGCCCTCACACAGGACATCCAAAAGCTGTCCTTTGACCCGTGCGGCAAAGCTGTCCAGAATCTCCGACTGCAATTCCTCGACAATCAGACGGCGCTGCTGCTTGACCGACTCCTCGACCTGATCCGGCATCTCCGCCGCCTCACTGCCCTCCTCCGGGGAGTAACAGAACACGCCGACGCGTTCAATCCGTGTCTCACGCAGGAAGGTACACAGCTCTTCAAACTCCGCCTCCGTCTCTCCCGGCAGGCCGACAATCAGACTCGTGCGCAGGACAACCCCCGGAATCCGGGCGCGCAGTTTGGCAAACAGATCCGAAAGATATTCGCTGTTTCCTCGGCGGTGCATCGCTGTCAGAATCCGGTCATTGACGTGCTGAATCGGGATATCCAGATACTTGACAATCTTCGGCTCCTCCGCAATCACATCAATCATCTCTTCCGTGATCTCGTCCGGATACAGATAATGCACACGCACCCAGGTAAAGTCCAGAGCGCACAGCTCCCGGAGCAGTTCCGGCAGCATCGGCTTGCCATAGAGATCGCGGCCATACATCGTGATGTCCTGCGCAACCACGATGATTTCCCGCACACCGGATGCCGCCAGCTCCCGTGCTTCCGACAGGATGTTCTCCATCGTGCGGGAGCGGAACTTTCCGCGCAGCTGCGGGATGACACAGTAGGCACAGCGGTTGCTGCACCCCTCTGCAATCTTCAAATAGGCGTAATGCCGCGGTGTCAGCAGAAGCCGATGGTTTTCCAGCTCCGCCAGACTGATCGGGTCAAACGCCTCATAGGCATGACCGCTGTTTTTCAATGCGGCATGGACTGCCTCAACAATATTGGTATAGCTTCCGGTCCCCAGAACCGCGTCAACCTCCGGCATTTCCGTAAGGAACTCATCCTTGTACCGCTGTACCAGACAGCCGGTCACGACAAGCGCCTTGAGCGAGCCGCTTTGCTTGAGCTGTGCGGTTTCCAGGATGGTTTCGATCGCTTCCTGCTTGGCCGCCTCGATAAAGCCACAGGTATTGATTACCGCGACATCGGCATCCGCCACATCGTCCACGATCTGAATCCCGTCCTCCTGAAGCATCGCTAACATATGTTCACTGTCCACCAGGTTTTTCGCACAACCCAATGAGATCAGTCCCAGTTTCACTGGCATGGAGTGATCCTCCCTTTTGGTTTATTCTTCCTCGTCCAGCAATTCGACATAGCGTTCCATTGCCTGACGGATCTGCGAAAAGGAAAATCCCTTCCGCTGCAGCGCCGCAAAGGCTTTTTCGTTCCTTGTCCGGTCACTGACATCCCCGTGCAGCTTTTTTTCCAGTAGCGCAACCATCGCATCCCAGTCCGGCTCAAAGTCCTCCAGAACCTCCTGTGCGATCTCCCGCGGAATCCCGCGGTGCTGCAGCTCCTGCCGGATGCGAAGCTTTCCACAGCCCTTTGCACGGTAGCTGCGGACAATCATCTCGGCATACGTCGTATCGTCCAACGCCCCGAGAACGCGCATCCGCTCCACGGCATACTGTGCACTGTCCTCGGAAAATTCCTTTTCCTTCAGCTTCTGCAGCAGCAGCTTTTCGGACAGCGGCCGCCGTGCCAGCATCGCCGCCGCCGTGCTGGCTGCCTGCTCATACTCCTCCTCCGGGGTCAGCGGAGGCGCATTCTTTTTTCGTCTCATCAAATATCATCGTCGCCGAAGTCGTCTGCATCAATGGAGACCGCAGCACTTCTGCGCTTTCTGGGCTTCTCCTCCGACGCTTCCGGCGCCGCTTCCGAATCGGCGGACGATCCCGCCGCATCCTTTTCCTGCGCACGGGCACGCGGGCTGTTCGCCAGACGCTCTGCTCTCGCCTTTTCACGCGCTTCTACAATGGCTTTGCGGATATCCGCCTCCAGCTTTTCCGCGATCTCCGGATTGTCGCGCATATACTGCTTGGCATTCTCCCGGCCCTGTCCAATGCGGTTGTCCCCGAGATAGAACCATGCGCCGCTCTTGCGCACCAGATTGTATTTGACACCCAGATCGACCAGCTCACTGACGCGCGAAATGCCCTCACCATACATGATATCAAATTCCGCTTCCCGGAACGGCGGCGCCATCTTGTTCTTGACGATCTTGACGCGCGTATGGCTGCCGATCATCTGCGTTCCATTTTTCAAATGCTCGACGCGGCGAACCTCGATGCGAACCGACGAATAGAATTTCAGCGCACGTCCACCGGTCGTCACCTCCGGATTTCCGTAGATAACACCGACCTTTTCACGCAGCTGGTTGATAAAGATGGCAACACAGTTGGACTTCGAAATGACGCCTGCGAGCTTCCGCAGCGCCTGACTCATCAGACGGGCATGCAGGCCGACAAACGCATCGCCCATCTCGCCCTCGATCTCCGCGCGCGGAACCAGGGCCGCAACCGAGTCGATGACGATCAGATCAAGTGCGCCGGAACGCACGAGCTGTTCGGTGATCTCCAGACCCTGGTCGCCGGAATCCGGCTGGGACACCAGCAGGCTGTCAACATCTACGCCCAACGCCTGCGCATAGGCCGGGTCGAGCGCATGCTCCGCATCGATATACGCGACCTCGCCGCCCATCGCCTGTGCCTGTGCGACGGCATGCAGCGCCAGCGTGGTCTTACCGGAGGATTCCGGTCCGAACACCTCGACAATTCGTCCGCGCGGAAGTCCGCCAATGCCGAGCGCCATATCCAGTCCGATGGAGCCGGTTGGGATGACGTTGACGTTCATCGTGCTTTCCTGTCCCATCCGCATGACTGAATTTTTCCCAAACTGCTTTTCAATCTGTGCCAGCGCAATTTCCAGCGCCTTTTTCTTATCGGTAGCCACAGTTACCGGCTCAATATGCTTTTTTTCTTTTGCCATATTATTGCTCCTTTATTTCAGAAGAATTTGCTGGGACATAGGCATGAACCACACGCTGGATCCCCGCCAAATCCTTTTCCATTCCAATTTCAACCAGGCCGCCGAGATGGAACAGCGCCATGATATCGCGCGCCTGCTTCCAGCCGCATTCGACCAAAATACACGCGCCGGGATTTAGTTTCCCTGCATACCGTTTGGAAAGAATCCGGTAAAAGTCCAAACCGTCCTCCCCGCCAAACAGAGCCAGATGCGGCTCAAACTCCTTTACTCCCGGGTCCAGCTGCTCCATCTCTTCCGCTGTAATATACGGCGGATTGCAGACCAAAATATCATATACGCCGGAAATGTTGTGCATGCGGCGCACATCCCCCCACTGCGTCATGTACCTGGCTTTATCCAATCCATGCCGCTCCGCGTTTTCCCGGGCAACCTCCAGGGCCTTCGCCGAGATATCGACGCCGACGACCGACGCCTGCGGGACATTCTTTGCCAGCGCGATGCCAATGCATCCACTGCCGCAGCACAGATCCAGTACCTTGGGATTCTCCCGCTTTTTCGCCTCACGGATCGCCGCATCGCACAGGCATTCGGTATCGCTGCGCGGAATCAGGACATCATTCGTGACGTGGAAGGTATAACCATAGAAGTCCCATTCCCCGATAATATAGGCGACCGGTTTGCCGCGCAGACGCTGAATCAGCATCTCCCCGGCGTTTTTCCGCTGCGACGGCGTCACCTCCGTCTGTCTCCAGACCGCTGCATTCCGCCGGTCAACCTCCGCCGCCTTCGCCGCAATTTCCCACGCCTCCAGCTGAGCGGATTCAATTCCGTTTTGCTGCAGAATCCCCCGAATGGATTCATATAAATTCCATGCTGTCATCTTACCACGCATCCTCACCCTGCTTTTCCGGAATGACTGCCTTCATCGCCGTGATCGCGACCTCAATCATACTGTCGTCCGGTTCCAGTACCGTCAAATGCTGCAGCATCCGTCCCGGCCAGCTCACAATACGTGACAGCAGGCCATCCGAACGACCGGTAATCTTGAGCACCTCGTAGCTGAGTCCGATAATCAGCGGCAGCAGCACGATGCGCAGCGCCATGCGCAGCAGCCTGCTCCGTACGTCAATCAGCCAGAAAACCAGAATGCTGATAATCATAATCACAAACAGGAAGCTTGTACCGCAACGCGGATGCTCCCGCTTTTGCATACGCACGTTTTCCACGGTCAGCTCCAAGCCCTTTTCATAGCAATAAATCGTTTTATGCTCTGCGCCGTGATATTCATAGGTCCGGCGGATGTCCTTCATCAGCGATACCAGCCACATATAGAAGACAAACAGCACAATACGAATGACGCCCTCGATCAGGTTCTCCACCAGATGCGGCACCCGGTCCGACAGCAGCCCTGACAGGAACGCCGGCAGGAGGATAAACAATCCCACAGCAAGCAGGACACCGAGGACAATCGATATCGTGAAAATCGCCGATTCGATCTTTTTGGCGCCGATCTTTTTTTCCAGCCAAGCCTCGAATTTGCCCGGCTCGTAATTCTCGTCCTCTTCCTCCAGAAACCGGGACGAGTAATCAATCGCATGAAAGCCCTCCGCCATCATGGAAATCATATTCACGAAGCCGCGGATGATCGGCAGTCCGACAATCGGATACCGCTCCTTGAGCGGATGGTTTTCGGACTCCTCCGTCACAATTTCCCCATCCGGTTTGCGCACAGCAATACAGGTCTTTCGCGGCCCTTTCATCATAATTCCTTCCAGCACGGCCTGGCCGCCAATGCTGGTCTTATGAAGCACTTTTTCACTGCTCACTGGGTATTTCCTCCGTTAGGCCCTGGGTATCGGACAAGTCGGAAGGCTTGGCCGGTTCCGCGATCTTGGTCGGCTCATCGCTGATCAGCGGCGCCACCTCCGCCAGCGGCAGAGAAACGGTGACACAGGTCCCCTCTCCCTGCTTGCTGGTGATGTTCAGAATGCCGCTGTGCATCCGTACAATCTCATCCGTGACCGCCAGTCCGATTCCGCTGCCGCGCTGTTTGGAGCTTCCCTTATAGAACTTCTCCTTGACAAACGGCAGCTCGTCCTCCGGGATGCCAATGCCCCAGTCGCGCACACTGATGCGGGCGGTATAGCTGTCGCATTCCAGACGAACCTCTACCTTGCCGCCGCTCTTGCCATACTTGGCCGCATTGTCAATAATATTCAAAAAGACCTGCTTCATGCGGTGACGGTCGCCGTTCACAATACACATCTCTTCCGGAATCTCATAATTCAGCTCGATGTGTTCCTTTTCCAGCATGTTCTGGTACATATAAACGGCTTCATACAGCTCGGCGCCGACATCAAACAGCTCCATATTCAGCTTCATTCGGCCGGATTCCAGACGGGTGAATTCCAGCAGCTCCTCTACCATCTGGGTCAGCCGGCTGCTCTCCTTCTGGATGATACTCAGTCCCAAAAGGACCTCCTCCGGATCGGTCGCGCCGCCGGCGATCAACGTATCACTCCAGCCGCCGATTGCAGTCAGCGGCGTGCGCAGCTCGTGCGATACCGACGAGATAAAATCATTCTTCATGCGCTCCGCACGGCCGATTTCCTCCGACATCTGGTTGATGGTATCACACAAATCGCCGATCTCATCGTCGTGAATCTTTTGCAGGCGCATGCCATAGCGTCCAACGGTGATCTCCTTGGCAATCACATTGATCTTTTTGACCGGTTCAATGATCGACTTGATAAAATAACGATTAGAAATAATGACCGTCGCGACAAATGCGCCGCCGATAATCAGACAGACCAGCACCATCAGAGCAACCTGCCTCCGGACCTTCGCCGTCGAAGAGACATAGCGGACAACGCCGATCAGCTCATTGTTGGAATCATACAGCGGGGCGGAAACCGACATGACATTTTCATCGGAGGTCGTATCCCTTCCAATCCAGAAGGTTACTTGGTTTTCCTCCAAACACTCCGCAACATCCTTTGTGCCCGGCTGGCTTCCCTGGCTCAGGGAAGATGACGATGCCATAATCCGGCTGGAACCGGAGATCGTCTGGATAATCTGGATCTCTACCTTGCTTTTATCCTCACTGCTGGTGACAAACGATTTGCTCGCCGAAATAAACTGCTCATTGCTCTTATTCATAAAGCGGTTTAAAAAGCTGGCTGTCTGCACCGCGCGGCTCATCAGATTTTCACTCATCGAGTTATAATAATAGCTCGCCGAAATCATCGCGACAAAAATCGTGATAATCGCAAGCAGTGCCAAAAGAAAGGTCAGCGAGTTGGTCATCCATCGACCGCGCAGACCGCCGCGCGAACGCTGTACCCGAATCTCATGTACATTATGCTCCGGCTTTTGTTTATTAAACTCCTGCGATATATCCGGAAGTTCCCTGGTATCCGCAGTTACATTATTATCCATAAGCGCTTGTTATCCTTCCCACATATAGCCAAATCCACGCACGGTAATAATATATTTCGGCGACGCCGGTACATCCTCCACCTTGATACGCAGGCGGCGGATGTTTACGTCGACAATTTTCAGTTCGCCGGAGTAATCGCGTCCCCAAACCGAAGAAAGCAGCTCTTCGCGGTCCAATGCCCGGCCCTTATTCTGCATAAAGGTCTTCATAAGCGCAAACTCGACCTGTGTCAGATCCACGCGGCGTCCATTCTTACGCAGCTCGCGCGCACGCAAATCCAAATGGAATGGGCCGCTCTGAATCACCTCTGCCGCCACATTGTGGAATCCCATGCGGCGAACCAGCGCATCCACACGCGCGGTCAGCTCCGCCACCGAAAATGGCTTTGTGACATAATCGTCCGCACCGGTCATCAGTCCGGTCACCTTATCCGACTCCTGCACACGGGCTGTCAGCATGATAATTCCGCCCTCATAGCCCTCGGCACGCAGTGTACGGCAGACTTCATAGCCGTCGATGCCCGGAAGCATGACGTCCAGAATGCAGACGAGAACGTCCGTATTTTTATGATATTCCGCCAGTGCATCCTCGCCGCAGCCCGCCTGAATGACCTCATAGCCGGCGCGCTTCAAATTGATGACAAGGAAACTGCGAATGTTTTCTTCGTCTTCTAATACCAGAACCTTTTTCGACATTTCTGATAAACTCCTTTCTTCAAACTGCCTGTACCGTTTTCCGCTTAATACCAATCCGAATTGACCTTGGCAAACTGTCCCTTTGCCTGTGTCTCGGTAATGGCATATTCACTCTCCGTCTGCTCAATCCGCATGGCATAGCATTGGCTGTTGGAGCCGCCCAGATCGGTGAGATTTCCCGTCTGGAACAGCAAATCCCGATCCCGTTCGCTAAACACATAAATTGTCAGCAAAACATCTTTTGTCTCTGCATCCAGGAATAAGGTCTGACTGATGCCCGAATCACTGGCCGTCATCACATTTACATGCTCACGCCAGCCCGACGGGAGGAACAGCCGCCATTCCTCGTTCAACGAGTTATAGGTTGTAGCGACCCGCTTTGTCATCTCGTCCTCATCCAGGCTGAACTGATACCAGTCCGTAAACCATGCTGCGTTGACCTGAGAATCCGTGGTATCCGCCTCCGAGACCTCCGTCAACTGCGGAATTTCTGTCAGCTGTGGAACTTCGACACAGCCATCCGAATTAATATCTTCCGAATAATACAGAGAAACCGAACGATAGGTCGAAAGATCCGTTGTAATCGCCAAGTTTTGCAGTTTCTTCTGGATCTTCTTATCCTGTTTTTTTATCTCCAGCACGTAGATATCCGTCTGCATGCCGTTATCCGTCTCAAATTTGTTGTCGACAAATACTGCGGTTTCTCCGCTGGCGAGTTTTCCAGTCGTGATATTTACCGTCGCCTGGATATCCTGCGTTGCATCCGCCTGCGATACCAGTTCCAGCTCTCCTCTCTTCCTGCTGTAATCATACAGGCTTGCCGTCTTTCCGTTCTCGGTATAATTTACCGTAAACAGCTCGTCTACGTTATCCCCATCTAGATCACACGTGGTAAAATCGGTATAATCCATCTCGCGCAAGCTCCGCATTTCTCCGTCCTGCAGAGCACAAACCGTCATGCCCTTTTCCGCACTGTTGGAAAGATTCCAGGTGATAATCATTCCCTTTTCAGTCCGGTCCGAATTCAGATAAGGAAAAGACAGAGAACCAATCGCCGAGCCTTTTCCCGAAATACAGCCGATCTGTACGTATTCATCATCCGTCCTCTGGAAGACAAAAACCTGAACCTTGCCGCTTTTTTTGCTGCACATGGTGGCAATCGCTTCATCGGTTCCGTCTCCATCCAGATCCTCAAACGTGACCGTATTGCGGTACTGTCCGGACTGCGGAGAAATAGACGACATGGTACTTTCCAGCTCATTCAATTTATTTTGCAGCAGTACATAGCTCTTCGGCGGTTTTGGGGTTTGCAGCAAATCATCCCCGCTGCTCAGCATCGTACAACCGCTCAGCATTACCGCACAGAGGAGCAATGCTGCGATTCGTTTCCTATATTTCATAGATCCTCCAAAGCGAAATCTTCATTTTCGCCTAGCACTCCAGAATAAACAAAGTTATTGTACCATATTTTTTTGTATTTGAACACCTCATGCAATAATTTTCTTGACAGCCAAAAAAGCAATATGCTATGATTACAAAGGATTCTTTGCGGATATGGCGGAATTGGCAGACGCGCTGGATTTAGGTTCCAGTGGTGCACACCGTGGGGGTTCAAGTCCCCCTATCCGCACCAACTAATCCGCTGATAAAATAGAGGCCAGCCGAAAGGGCTGGCTTTTGTATTTCGCGCGGATGTGCTACAGGCATTGCCCTTTTCGAAACACAACGAAGCCCCCAGCAGGTCACGACTGCTGGGGGCTTCTGTCGCTTTTACGGAGCGATCTACCGTGGCTGGTTACCGTTGTTTATTTCTCCCGGTTTTCAATACTCCTCTTTCTCCTGCTGTGAAGAGAGGATTTTTTCCTCCTGGTTTCCAAACTTCGCACCATATTTGTACATCAGGAATCCCAGCTCCTCGGCAATATCGCGCCAGGCATTGTTGATGATGTCCACATCCCTGTCGTCATTCTGCACTCCGAGCCTCTGGCGAAGGCGTTCGGAAGCATCGAAAATCTCACCATAGCTTACATCACAGGGCTTCCCTTCTTCAAACGCATCCTCAACTCCGTACATGGGTTCCACATAGGCACCCCACAGCGACTCGTATACTTCTCTGACAAATTCTTTGTTCATATCGATCCTCCTGTTTTATGATTAATTTTTTGTACTTAATCAGAGTACAAGTCAAGTACAATGCAAACATTATATCATAGATTCTACTTAAAATATACTTAAAATCAGTCTACTTAGATTTGTATATTGTTGAGGTGTACAATGAGAAACAAGAAATACAAGCATCTGGGCCTTCACATTGATCCGGAGTTGCATTATAAACTACATTATATTTCGCAATATGAGGGACGTTCTGCAAACGGACAAGTTCTCTATCTAATTCGGAAATGTATTCGAGAGTTTGAAAGCAAGGAGGGTATTATCCCTTTTGAAAACAAGGACGAGGAGTAACCCGAACAATCTCACCCATAAAGCATAAAAAAACCATTCCCGGCATGTCCGTCAGGAATGGTTTTTGTTTTATCTGGTTTCGCTCCACAGCTTTTTCTTTCCGTGCTGGTGTTCCCAAACATTCCATGGAACCAGCTTACTGCCGCGGATAATCCACGCTTCGTCCGCGATCCGCGCCAGCGGCGCATCAGACAACGAATCGGAATAGAATTTATCAATCCGTGCACCCTCGCCAAACGCCTCATAAAAGCGCTGTACCTTTTCATCCCCCCAGCAGTTCTTTCCCTGATACCGTCCGGTATAGGGATCGACCCGTGAGGCCATCACGACCGGAATGCCGAGCAGCACACAGGCCGGTTTTACTAAAAATTCCGGCGAGGCCGAAATTACCACATCATTCTTTTCCCGCAGATTCTCCAGATACAGCGGTTTGATGTTGGAAATATGGCTCTTCCAAAACTGTTCCACCACCCGCGGCGTATCGCCAATGCAGCGCAGGAATTTATACATCTCTTCCTTCGTCCGCGTTTTGCTCTGTCGTTTGGCAAAATATCGTCCGAACTGCACCGCTGTATTGGGCAGCGTAACCGCCATCGCCGGATGATGGAGAAGGCAATACCGGAAAAAATCAACGGTGCTGTCTCCGCGGTAGATTGTCTCGTCAAAATCGTATACGTTCATACTATCTCTCTCCCATGCTGTCAGTTGCCGCGCTTATCTCCATAGAAGAACAGCGCCAACGTCCCGGGGCCGGAATGCGCACCGATGACGGTATCCAGAATGTGGATGTCTATGTTCTTGGCCGGAGTGTTCTTCCGAATCCAGTTCGCCAGAGCGCGGGCATCCGCCTCACAGTCGCCATGGCTGATCGCGACACTGTAGCGCTTCAGATGATCCACATCCATATGCTTCACCATCTGACGGCCCAATTCCTCCACGGAATTCTTTCTGCCGCGCACCTTCTTATCCGGAATCAGATGGCCTTCGTCATCCACAAACAAAATCGGCTTGATGCCCACAAGGGAGCCCATGACCGCAGCGGACTTGGACACACGGCCGCCGCGATGCAGATAAAACAGGTCATCCACCGTAAACCAATGGACAATATGTCCGCGCACCGCTTCGATGTGCCGGGCCAGCTCCTCCGCCGGCATACCTTCCTTCTGGCAGCGAACGGCTTCCCTCGCCAGCATGGTCTGTCCGCCTGCCGCCGCCTTGGTGTCCACACAATAAATGTGCTGCGCCGGATACTTCTCCCGCAACTCGTCCGCCGCCATACATGCCGACTGATAGCTTCCGCTCAGTCCGGACGAAAAGCCGATATAGACCGCATCCTTACCGGACTGCAAAATCTCTTCGAAAACGACAGCAAACTGCCCCATCGTTCCCTGTGCGGTGGTGACATTCTTGCCATCGCGCAGCTCCTGATAAAATTCCTTGAGCGGGATCGTTTTCCCAAAATCGTCCTCGATTGTCTCGTGTCCCTCCAGCGTGAAGCTCAGCGGTACCCAGCGGACCTGATTCTTTCGAAACCAGGATTCGTCGATGTCCAAAACCGAATCGGTCACAATGATATACTCACTCAATGCCAGTCCTCTCTTTCCTCATTTCGCGGGAATAATTTCAATCCAATAGTTGTCCGGATCGTTGATAAAATAAATTCCCATCGCCGGATTTTCAAAACAGACACAGCCCATCTCCCGGTGCTTGGCAAAGGCAGCATCAAAGTCCTCTGTCACAAGCGCCAGATGGAATTCGTTCTCTCCCAGATTGTATGCCTGCGGATGGTCGCGCAGCCAGGTCAGCTCCAGCTTGTGCGGTGTCTCTCCATCGCCCAAAAATACAATGATGAAGCTTCCATCCTTTGCTTCGGTGCGTTTGGTTTCGGTCAGTCCCAGAGCCTCCCGATAGAAGGCCAGCGACTTTTCCAGATCAGTTACATTAAAATTGTTATGTGCAAACGTAAATTTCATTTCCGTATTCCTCCATAAATGTAATTTTGAATACCACTTTTATTATACCGAATTTCTGCAGGAATTTCCATCCCTTCTGTCCGAGTTCATGAATAATTCAAAAAGGCCGGAAAGCAGGACGATCTCCTGCTCTCCAGCCTTGTACGCTATTCCATTGGGTTTCCAAGCAATGTATCATCAACCGACAGGCAGAGCCAGAACAGCATGGCGGCAATTTGAATCTCAAAGATCGTAAAGAAAATGCCGAACCAGCCGAAGGCCACACAGCAGAACAGCTTGTACGGATTTTTGCGATAGTACCACAGAATGCTGAGCAAAAATCCGGCAAACAGAATGGTGCCGATGGTACCGGTCTCCACCAAAATCGTAATGTATTGGTCGTCGGCATAAAAGCCGTCCATGAGTCCATAGGTCTTATAGAGCGGCGAACCGTAATTCAGGCTGGCCGACGTGCCAAAGGTGCCAAAGCCGGTGCCGAGGATTGGATAATCCCGATAGACTTTCAACCCGGTCTGGAAAAAAAAGATGCGCAGATTGCTGACACCGCTGTACATATACGCCTCTCCCAGCTCACCGAAACGGTCTTTCATCGTGAAGCCGGTCTGCATTTTCACCAGCCAGTCATACTTCTCATCCTTGGACAAGACCGCATCATAATACCGGCTTCCCGCGGCAGAAAGCGCCGACGAGACAATCACAGCGCTTAAAATACAAACGATCACCGTTTTTACATAGCGTTTGGCATGGGCACGCAAGGTATGCTCCCGGAGTTCCACCACAAGCAGAATCACGAGCGCCAGTGCAAAAATCATCACCGAGCTGCGCGACATGCTCAGATAAAGCCCGGTAATCAGAACGGCATACATCCAAACCGGTGTCCGATCCTTCCAGCAGCGCTGCTTGACCATGCTCAGCAGCAGGGTAAACACTAAGAACGTACCAAAGGTGTTTGGATTATAAAATAGGCTGTACATTCGCGCATAATTGTCCGGCGCATAGATCGAAAGCGCGACATCCCACGAAAATGCAATCGTCTTCAGTCCCAGCTTTTCGATGCAGCCAAAGGCCAGCAGCACGACCGCCATCGACTGTAACGTCTTTACCACACGGATCATCTGCCCCCGGCTGAGGCGGATGTCGCGCAAAAGATAATAAAAAATGTACATAATCCCGATGCTGCGCACCTGATAGACATAGCGCAGGATCGAATAGTGATGAACCAGGCAGGTACTGACAAATGCGGTCAGCAAAAAGCCCAGGAAAAACAGGTCCTGCGGCAGCAGAGAAATCCGCAGCCGTTTTTCTACCAGATACCAGAGCAGCAGCAGGACAATCAGCACATCGGGGATCGCCTTGACCGCCGATGTCGTCAGGTCCGCCAGCGGACTGCGAAGCGGGAGAAAAATACACAAAAACAGCGTCAGAAGGAATGCTGCCCGGTTCAGCCTCGGACTTGCGGCTTCTTTTCCCGGTTTTTGAAATAGTTGCATCCTATCGTTCCTCCTCGCTGTCTTTCTCTGCTTTTAATGTACCATCGCTTCCAGTTTGCCCAGAACCTCGGCTGTGCGGAACCGGATCGCATATTCCGTCGTCTCCTGATGGATCAGGCCGCGTTCCTCCTCCGAAAGGGATTCCTCTGCGCTCGCGGCATCCAGACAGAGCGATGGATAAATCACACACCACCAATTGTGCCCTGCACCTTCTCCTAAAAAAATGCGCAGACCCTGATAATTCCCCGCCGGAAGGGCAAAATCGTCATAGTCCCTCGTCGGGTAATACTCCCGATCCAGCCGGATGACAAACCGTTCCTCCGCTTGGCATGTCGCCAGTGTTCTGCGCACCGCCTGTTCGATCTGCGGCCGATGCTGCTCCAATGTCTGCATCATTTCCTCCGCCGAAGCGGGCTGCTCTTCCCAGTCCGCGATCTCCTGAAGTACAGCGTCGCGCACTGCCAGTTTGGTCTGCTGATCGGACTCCGAATCCGAATTGGCCACCACACGCAGCCGCACCAGATCCTCCGCCAGACGGTTCTGGCTGTACTGGCAGAACAGGGCATATCCCAGGGTGAAGCATAGGGTCAGTGCAATCGTGCACTCCATGCGTTTGCGAAACAATGTCATATCGATCTCTCCTTCCGTCAGAAGGATAGACCATTTTACTCGATTTCATCCAACGATGTCTTTGAAAAATCCGTCATAAAGGTGTCCGGATATTGCTCCTTCAGCTTGTCATACGCTTCCTGCGCTTCGTCCGGGTCCACAAAAATGGCAAAGATGGATGGACCGGAACCGCTCATGAGCGCACCAACTGCGCCATAGTCCAACATGATCTCACGGATTTCCAAAATCTCCGGGTGCAGTTCCGCGGTCACTGGCTGCATGACATTGTTCAGCTCATTCGCCAGCTCCTGTAAATTGCACTGCTCCATCGCACGGACCATGGCCTCTGTGGACGGATGCTCCTCAATCTCGTACTGATCGATGGCACGGTAGATCGCCGGTGTGGAAACCGCGACCGGCGGCTTGCACAACACGATAATCGGATTGGGCGCATCCGGCAGGCGGGTCAGCTTTTCACCGATCCCCTGCGCCAGCATCGTGCCGCCCAAAAGGCAGAACGGTACATCTGCCCCCAGCTTGAGTCCCATAGCACACAACTGCTCCTGCGTCAGCTGCGTCTCATACAGCCGGTCGAGCAGGACCAATACCGCGGCGGCATCCGTACTTCCGCCGGCTAGGCCGGCCGCCATGGGAATCTGCTTGCGGACCGTAATCGCGATCCCGTCGTTTGGTACGCCGGTCTCCTGCAAAAACAGCGCTGCTGCACGGTAACAAAGGTTGCTTTTATCATCCGCCAGTTGCTCATTGGATGTGTGGATGGAAATGTCCTGTGTCCCCGTCTCAATGGCAACCGTGACGATATCATGCAGCCCGATCGACTGCATCACCATCTCGACCAGATGATATCCATCCTCTCGTCGTCCGACCACATCAAGCGTCAAATTAATCTTCGCGTGTGCACGAATGGAATGTTGTTTCATGTTCTCCTCTTCTATTCTCCCAATGGTATCGCAACCGGTTTTTTCTGTTCAAAGGTGTAGACATGGCGGAAGCCAATCGCCCGCAGCCGTTCCATCGCCTGCTCGATGCCATTTCCCATCGTTTTGGGGCTGTGCGAATCCGAACCGACCGTAAGCAGCTCACCGCCCATTTCGCGGTAACGCTCCAGCACAAAATCTTCCGGGCCAACCTGCTTCTGCCAGCCCATCAGGCTCTTGGCATTACTTTCAAGCGCGATGCCGCGATCGATGAGCGTCTGCAAAATCGGCTCCACGCGATCCATAAATCCGGCAAACGTCGGATGATTGTCCGGCAGCTTCATGACACGCAAGGGATAGTCAATGTGTCCGAGAATCTGAAAGCCGCCGAAGTCCAGCATACGCTCCACCTCGTCAAAATACTCCTGCAGCACCGCATCACAATCCAGCTTTTCGTATTCGTGGAAATACAGGTCAATGTCGTTGGGCATGGCATGCAGGGAACCAATCAGATAGTCAAAACGGTGCTCGGACAGGAACTTCCGAGCCGCTTCCGGATTCCCATGCGGCTGTCCAATCTCGACGCCGGCCAAAATAGAAATCTGTCCGCGGTATTTCTCCCGGCAGCGTTCGATGTCCACACGCTCTGCCTCGACATCCGCCAGGATATGTTCCGCCTTCCGGAAAAAATCCACGTGCTCGGTAATACCGAGAATGGAAATCCCCCGTGCAATCGCGGCACAGACATTCTCCTCCACCGTCCCCGGCTCCGCATCATACGAATACTGTGTATGCGTATGCAAATCAAGTAACATAATTGTTTTTTCCTCGTTAAATCATTTTTTTCAAAAAAATTGCTTGTTGCAAACCATCTTATTTTTCCTATTATAGCGCGCGATCTCGCACTTGACAAGTGCAGGTATCATTTCCGTCCAATTGGACATACTGAAGGTATCGTGGAAAAAGGAGGTTATTTCATATGGACAAATTTATTCTTGCGTTGGTCATCATCGGCGCCATCAACTGGGGCTGCATCGGCATCTTCGGCCTGGATGTTGTCGGTGTGCTGTTTGGCGGCCAAGGCTCGGTCATCAGCCGCATTATCTTCACAATTGTCGGCCTTGCCGGACTCTGGGCGTTCAGCTTTTTTACCAAGCTGTCCAAGACCAGCTCCAATTGATTTCTGCGTACACCAAAAGCCCTCATTGCCCGCTCAGCGTTTCGCAGCACTGACGTACAATGAGGGCCGATTTTTTGCCGATCCCAATATCGGAAAAATGCAGCAAGACGAGAGGCCGGACAATATCGGCCTCTCGTCTGTTTTTTCCAGAAAACTTACTTCTCTGCGTTTGCCTCTTCTACCAGACGCTTGGTATCCTCTGCGATAACCAGCTCCTCGTTGGTCGGGATAACCAGAACACGAACGCGTGCATAGTCTACCGAGATATCCATCTGGCGGCCGCGGTACTTGTTCTTCTCCGGGTCAACCTTGATGCCGAGGTATTCCATGTGCTCGCAGACATCCCAACGAACCGAACGGTCGTTTTCGCCAACACCTGCGGTGAAGACGATGGCATCAACGCCGCCCATCTCTGCGATGTAAGAGCCGATGATCTTCTTGACCGACAGAATGAACATGTCCTTTGCCAGCTTAGCACGCGGGTTGCCCTCGTTGATTGCCGTATCCAGATCACGGAAGTCCGAGGATACGCCGGAAATACCCAGCATACCGGAGCTCTTGTTCAGGATATCGATAACTTCCTCGGCGCTCTTATCCTCATGCTCACACAGGAAGGAGATGATCGCCGGGTCAAGGTTGCCGGCACGGGTGCCCATCGGCAGACCATCCAGCGGAGTGAAGCCCATCGAGGTGTCCATGGACTTGCCGCCCTTGATTGCGGTAATAGAAGAACCGTTGCCCAGATGGCAGGTTACAATGCGGAGATTCTCAATCGGAATACCGAGCATTTCGGATGCCTGCTTGGAAACGTACTTGTGGGAGGTTCCGTGGAAGCCGTAACGGCGGATCTTGTACTTCTCATAGTACTCATACGGCAGAGCGTACATATAGCTCTCCTGTGCCATCGACTGATGGAACGCAGTGTCAAAGACAGCAACCTGCGGAATGTCCTCGCCCATAACGTCCTTGCATGCGCCGATGCCGATCAGGTTCGGCGTGTTGTGCAGAGGCGCCAATGGGATGCAGGCCTCAATCGCCTTGATAACCTCATCGTTGATAAGTACCGAGTCGGCAAAGAACTCGCCGCCGTGTACCACGCGGTGTCCAACCGCATCGATCTCACTCATGGACTCGATGACGCCCCATTCCTTATCAACCAGAATGTTGATAACGGCACGGATGGCATCTGCATGGTCCTTCATCGGGATGTTGTCGCTGAACTTTTCCGCCTTATCCGGATTGGTATGGGTCAGACGGCCATCGATACCAATTCTCTCGCAAAGGCCTTTTGCCAGGACTTCCTTGGTGTCCATGTTGAACAGCTGATACTTGAGTGAGGAGCTGCCTGCATTAATGACAAGAACATTCATTTCTCTCAATCTCCTTATTCTAAAAACTAATCGAATAACGTTGCAACCACTCTCAAAACAGAGTAAAATGGCTTTGTACTTTTATTTTACACCATATTAAATAATTTCTCAACCATTTCCAGTTTTATTTTTGGAGGAACTATGCCAGTCTGCGGAATTATTTCGGAATACAACCCATTTCATTCCGGTCATGCCCACCATTGCCGCCGCATCCGGGACACGCTGCCGGATGCCATTCTGGTCAGTGTGATGAGCGGAAATTACGTCCAGCGGGGGGATTTTGCAATCTGGGAAAAATACCAGCGGGCAGGCTATGCCGTACAGTCCGGCGGGCCGGATCTGATT
This sequence comes from Eubacteriales bacterium, assembly GCA_030539335.1. Taxonomy (GTDB): domain Bacteria; phylum Bacillota; class Clostridia; order Oscillospirales; family Butyricicoccaceae; genus Butyricicoccus_A. The sequence goes on from JAUNSG010000001.1 coordinate 132,472, forward strand.
CTGGAGCTCTCGCTCCCCTCCGCTCTCGGCTCCGCCGAGCGGTTTGCCGCCGGGGCTGTGGCGCAGCTTTTGGCGACCGGCTGCCTGACCCATCTGTCCTTCGGCAGCGAATGCGGCGACAAAGAGAAGCTGCTCCATGCCGCCGCAGTGATGCAGACCGAGGAATTCTCTTTCCGGCGCAGCCAAAAGCTGACCGGTGGAATCAGCTATGCCGCCGCTGCACAGGCCGCCATGCAGGAGCTTTTCCCGGAGGGAGCCGCCCTGCTCGGGCAGCCAAACGATATGCTGGGCATCCAGTATATCCGCGCGCTGGGTGACGCTGCGGTGGAGATACTTCCCGTTCTCCGTGTCGGTGCCAGACATGACGCCGCGCCGGAAAACGGCTACCCTTCCGCCTCCTATCTCCGTCAGCAAATGGCCAGTGGGAACGACGCCAGCCCGTATCTGACGCCGGAAGCCGCCGCATGGCCGCGCCACACCATACAGCAGCACGAGTCGGAACTGTTCAGTTACCTGCGCCGCCTATCGCCAGACGACTTGGCTCGTCTCCCCGATGTTTCGGAAGGCCTGGAACACCGGTTCTGGCGTGCCATTCGCGAACAGAACAGCCTGCACGATGCGATTACCGCCTGTGCCTCCCGCCGCTATCCGGTCAGCCGCATCCGCCGTCTGGCCCTGTGCGCCTGGCTCGGTATCTCGGCAGAGCTGGCAGCCACCCCACCACAGTATCTCCGTGTGCTGGCCTTTAACGACAAGGGCCGCGGCCTGCTCAAAGACATGAAGCAGACGGCCTCCCTCCCCGTCATCACCAAACCACTCGCCGCCCAGGCCTTGACCGGCCGGGCCGAACAGCTCTGGTCGCTGGACATGCTGGCCGACGACCTGTATCATTTTCCACAGCCCGCCGGGAGCGGCTGGAAACAGACCGTGCACCGCGTCTAAACCGCCCGCTTTTCCTTGTCTTTTTCTGTAAAATACGGTATGATGAGAATAGAGTATTTTTATCAGGAGGATTACATCCATGGAATTGATCGAAGGCATCCAGACGCGCCGTAGTATCCGCAAATTCCAGGACAAAGCGGTTCCGCGCGATGTTCTGGAACATGTCGTTGCTGCGGCATCGTATGCACCATCGTGGAAAAATACACAGATTTCCCGTTACATCGCCATCGAGGGCCGTGAAAAGATCGACGCTGTGGCGAAGGAATACGCTTCCTTTAACACCCGCACGCTGAGCACCGCCCCGCTGCTGATCGCACAGACCTGTGTCACAAAGCGTTCCGGGTATGAGCGCGACGGTTCGTTTACCACCGACCGCGGCGCCGGATGGGAAATGTATGACTGCGGCATTGCCGCACAGACCTTCTGCCTCGCCGCCCACGAGGCTGGTCTCGGCACGGTAATTCTCGGCATCTTTGACCGGCTGGCCCTGCAGGAACATCTGAACCTGCCGGAAGGTCAGGAGCTGGTTGCTCTGATCGCGGTCGGCTATCCGGACGAAGAGCCAAAGGCTCCCCGCCGCAAGGGTGTTGCTGATCTTTTGACTTACGCAGAATAAAACGTTATCCGGTACAAAGAAGCAGCCTCTGTCCTGTGACAGAGGCTGCTGTGTTCTTTTACTATCCTAATTATGCTTTTGCTTTGTCAATATAAGTATATCCTGTATTGTAGAATGCACCGACCGCATAGACATATTTGGGGTTGGATTTCGAAATGGTAAATGCCGCAACGACAGCTGCTTCATCCTGTGCTTTATTAAAGGTTGTCAGACTCGGTGCCTTCACCGAAATCGTCTTGCTTCCCTTCTTCGGCACTGTGACAATCTTATTGGGCGAAAGCCCTGCCGAATACTGCGCATTCGCTCCGGTTGTCTTGTTGATTAACACAACGGCTGCCAATCCACTGCCAGGAACAAAATAGATCGGCTTGCTGGTCGAAAGATTGGTGATCTTTACCTTAAACGCACCGTTGGAAAAGCCGGTGATCTTTGCATTAATGCGGAATGTATGATTTTTCGCACTGAACTTACCGGTCTTTTTTCCATTCACCGCACGAACCTTGTACCAGCACTCGCCCTTGCGATTGGAATCCGTCCACTTACGGCTTGTTGTGGTTTTCACCAGCTTGTACTTGCCGTTCTGGGAAGTCGCACGATAAACTTGATACTTTTTCGCACCAGATACCTTATTCCAGGTCAGCTTAACCTGATTCTCCTCCACCGTTACCGCAAGTTTTTTTGTCTGGGCCAAATTCGCCGCGTACGACGTGTTCTGCACCGATGCTCCGACAACACAGACGGTCAATGCAACGGCAAGCATCGCAATCCGCTTGAAAAATTTACTCTTCATGTGAACATCTCCTTTGATAACCCTTTGTTTTATCCTATCACATAGCTCAAGAAATATCAACAAAAACATATCCAAAACAATCCGCTATTTTGTCAAATCGTTCTACACTCCATCCCCACAGCATAAAAATGTCCTCCTCCCATCGAAACGGGAATGGAGGACATTTCGTTTCCATCGAAATCGATTATTTCGTGCCGTACATCCGGTCGCCTGCATCTCCCATACCCGGAATAATGTAGCCTTCGGCATTGATGGTCTCATCAATTGAGGCACAATAAATATCAACATCCGGATAGGCAGCCTGAATCGCCTGAATGGATTCCGGAACAGCCAGAATCGAAATCACTTTGATGCGCTCGACGCCACGCTCTTTGAGCATGCGAATCGCTTCGATCGCAGTGCCGCCGGTTCCGAGCATCGGATCCAAAACAAAGGCATCTCTTCGGTCAATATCCGACGGCAACTTGCAGTAGTAATCCACCGGCTGCATGGTCTTCGGATCGCGGTACAGGCCTACATGTCCGACCTTCGCATTCGGAATCAGGCGCAGAGCACCGTTTGTCATACCAATACCAGAACGCAGAATGGTTACCAGCGCAATTTTCTTCCCCGAAATCACACGAACCTTGGAGCGTGTGATCGGTGTTTCGATCTCAACTTCCTTCATCGGGAAATCATGCGCTGCCTCATAGCAGAGCAGCGAAGAGATTTCCTCAACCGCTTCGCGGAATTCCTTGCCGCCGGTGTACTTATCCCGCATCAGGGACAGCTTGTGTACAATCAGCGGATGATCCATTACATGAACGTTACCCATGGTTTTCCTCTTTCCTCCGTACTATATCGATTACCGTACCATATCTCTGGTGATCTCCGCCAGAGAATGTGCACCACACATCTGCATCGTATCGCGCAGCTCGCCGCCGACCTTCTCAATGTATGCACGGACGCCTTCGCTGCCGCCGCCATAGACCGATACGACGAACGGACGGCAGATCAGGACACCGTCGGCTCCCAGCGCCAATGCCTTGAACACGTCCGTACCAGAACGGATGCCGCCATCCACGAGGATTTTCATCGAACCGCCGACCGCATCGGCAATTTCCTCCAGCACCTCCGCCGTCGCCGGACATTGGTCAAGCACACGTCCGCCATGGTTGGATACGACGATAGCAGATGCACCCGCTTCCATCGCCTTCTCCGCTCCCTTTCCTGTCATGACACCCTTGACGATAAACGGAACGCCGGCCATCTTGACAATCTCCGCCAGTTCCTCTACCGTCTTGCTGCCTGCCGGGGGATTCATATTCTTCAGGAACGGCAGACCAGCCGCATCGACATCCATCGCCACAGCAAATGCACCGGCCTGACGCACCAGTTCCATCTTTTCCTTGATGGTATCCAAATTCCACGGCTTGATGGTCGGAACGCCGAGACCGTTTGTCTCGCCGATTGCCGCCGTTGCCGCCTCCATCACTTTTGGATTGGTACCGTCTCCGGTGAATGCAGCGATGCCTTCCTGTGCACAGGTCGAAACCAATACCTTATTGTACGACATATCGTCGTATTTTTCACTGTAGTGCAGATTGACCGCGCCAACCGGACCGGCAAAGAACGGATATGCAAACGTCTGGCCAAACAGCGAAAATTCTGTGTCAACCGCTCCGCCGGCGCAGAGCGTATCCATATTGACCCGGATTTCCTGCCACTTGTCATAGTTCCGGATTGCCGTATCGCCGACACCCTTTGCGCCCGGTCCTGGAATCTGGTTCTTGCACGCCCGGCCGTTACATACCGGACAAGCCTTGCAGTAGGCCCCGATGTCTCCGCGCGCCTGCTCCAGCACTTCATTGTATGTCATTGCAAACTCCTTTTCCCACGATACTGCTGCGGATCAGCAATTAATAGACTTCCTTATGTACCTTATCGTATTGCAGCGCCTCCAGCTTGTGTGCCTCCGGCTGCTGCGCCGGCATACCCAGCACCAGAACTGCTTCCAGCTTCCGATTTTCCGGATACCCCAGGCGCTCTCTCAAATACTCCTCCGTCGAGCTTCCATCCTCCGCAAAGCGAAGACGTCCCTGCAGCCAGCAGCTTCCTACGCCGAGCGTGTCCGCCATCAGGTGCATATAAGCCATGACAATCGAGCAGTCCTCTACGATGGTATCCGACTTCTCCGCCTCGCCCAGAACAACAATCGCTGCATCGGCACCATCCAGCATGGACCCGCAGCCCGTGCGGCAGCCGGACATCTGTTTCAGCATCGCCTTGTCGCGTACCACGATCAGCTCCCACGGGTTCAGACCCTTTCCGGCAAAGGACAAAAGTCCCGCCTGGACAATCGCCTGCAGCTTCTCCTCCGGGATCGGCTCCTCCGTATACTTGCGAATGCTGCGTCGATGCAGTAACATATCCATTAATTCCATATGTGCACACCTCTCTTTGAAAAAAATCCAGTTTCCATCGTTACCGAAAGATTCTCTTATATAGTGTAACACGCTGTTAAAATCCGGTCAATATCATTTTTTATTATTTCGGTATTTTTTCCATTTGCAATTGCACTCCCTGCAATTTTCAACCACTTTTTCATGCAAACGTCACCCTTTTGTGTTATATTTTATCCCTAAAAAACAGGCAATTTTTTTAATAAATGCGCAGAAACATCTTGTAAAAACCAGTTATTCATTATATAATAAGAAAAGTAATCTTGAAATTATTTTTGGAAAGAAGGAACAAAAATGAATTTTAAAGAAATCAATCCGTCACCGCGTCTTCTGATGTGTCCCGGACCGGTTGACGCTGACCCGCGTGTACTGCGTGCCATGTCCTGTCACGTCCTCGGACAGTTTGACCCGGAGTTCACGGCGCTTATGACCGAGACCATGGAAATGACCCGTCAGGTATTCCAGACGAAGAACCAGCAGACCTACATTGTCGATACCACATCCCGCGGCGGCCTCGAAACCGTCCTGACCGGCGCAATCTGCCCGGGCGATAAGGTTCTGATTCCGGCGTTCGGCCGCTTCGGTTACCTGCTGTCCGAAATCCTGGAGCGCTGCGGCGCAGAAATTACCCTGATTGAGAAGGAATGGGGCACGGTATTCGAGCCGGACGAAATCGAAGCGGAGCTGAAGAAAGGCGGCTATAAGGCGGTTGCCTGCATCCACGGTGAGACCTCTACCTCGATGATGCAGCCGATGGAAGAGCTCGGCAAGCTCTGTAAGAAATATGACGCGCTGCTGATCGTCGATACGGTCGCTACCCTCGGCGGTGTCGACATCCGTGTCGACGAATGGGGCATTGACGGCTGTATTGCCGGCACGCAGAAGTGTATCTCCGCCCCGTCCGGTTCGGCGCTGATTACCTATAACAAAAAGATCGAAGAGATCGTCCATGCCAGAAAGAAAGTCGAGAAGGGCATTCGTACCAGCAGCGATGTGGATGGCCATCTGCCGGGCATCCCGAGCAACTATCTCGATCTGGCCCAGTTGGAAGACTACTGGAGCCCGCGCCGTCTGAACCATCACACAGAAGCGACCTGCATGCAGTATGGTGTTCATGAAGCGCTCCGCTGCATCCTGACCGAAGGTCTGCAGGAGCGTTTTGCCCGCCACAACCTGAACGACAAGGCGCTGTGCGCTGGCCTGGAAGCTATGGGACTCACGATCTTTGGCGACCGCAAGAACAAGATGCCGGTTGTCACCGCCATCAACATTCCGGAAGGCATTGACGGCCCGACGCTGCGCGGCCAGCTGCTGAACGACTTCGGCATTGAGGTTGCAACCTCCTTTGGCCCGCTGGATGGCAAGATCATCCGCATCGGCAACATGGGCTACTCCAGCCAAAAGAGAAACATTCTGCTCACGCTGGGTGCACTGGAAGCGGTTCTTCTGAACAATCATGTCAAGGTTCCGGCAGGCGACGGCGTTGCCGCAGCGCTGGAAGTTTACCACAACGCATAATCTATTTATCCCTTAATACCCACCCCTCAATGGAGGGCGGGACAGGCGCGGTCACCGTGCCTGTCCCTTTCCCTTTTCGGACAAATTTCATAAAAAACATGGCAGCCATCCCATCGGATCGCTGCCATATCTTTTTTGCTTTTATCGATAGTTGTAACGCAGCATGGATTTGCGCAAATGCTCCTCCATATATCGTCCTGCCGCTTCCTCATCATGGGCCAGAACCGCGCCATAGACCAAGCGGTGCTCCTCATAAATCTCCTTGAGCTGGTTTTGATCCGCCATACCCGTGCCGCTGATATGCCGCATGAGATTACTGATAATCTGAATCATGCTGTAAATGATCTGATTGCCGGAACATTCTGCGAGGCAAATATGAAACTCTATGTCGCAGTTCAAAAAAGCCTGATAATTCAGATTGAGATATGCTTCCTGAATCTGATGCGAGATCTTTTCCAGCTTTTGCAGCGCTTCTTCCTGGGTCGATTTTGCGGCCAGCTCTGCCGCCTTCTTTTCCAGTACATTGCGCACTTCCAAAATACTGTCAGTCTGTCCTCCGTTTAGGAACAGTGACCAGGAAAGTGGGACAACAAAGAAGTTGGCCTCGTCATTGCTGATAAACGTACCCTGTCCGGGACGGATATCAATCATGCCGAGAATGTCCAACACCTTGAGTGCTTCCCGTACTGCGGAACGTCCGACGCCAAGTTTCTGCGCCAGGACACGGTCCGACTCCACTTTGTCCCCTTTTTTCAGGCTCTTGTCAAACAGCTGTTCCGAAAAGTACATCGTCAGCCGATTCAACAGCTGGTCAATGTTGCTTTTTTTACAGCCCTGCTGCATCGAGTCCACATCCTGATTGCTGGGAAGAATCAGATTCAGCCGCTCCATGAACTGCTCCGGCTCCATAGCAAAGAGCATGACATCCATCCCAAGGCTTTCGGACACCGCAAGAATTACTTCATTGATCCGTGTGCCGCCCTTCGCCTCAAGATTGGAAAACGTCGCAATGCTCATCGATGGCTTGCCATTCTCATCGCTCAAAAACTGAGCGATGAACTCTTTCTGCGTTAAATTCAGATATCTTCTCAAAAACCGAACATTATGTCTTTTGTTTTCCGCATTTAATTTCACATCTGTCATGTCAACCTCTGCGCTTTTCCATCAATTTTGATTCTCGCGCAAAGATCGTCTGTGAGATGGGAAATCTCAGCTCAACAGCTTCTGAGCAAGTTCGGTCATGACAATGGAAGCCCGTGCAAAATCACTGTACTTCGTAAATTCTACCGGACAATGGCTTCTGCCTTCCTTGCTTGGGACAAAAATCATAACCGTCGGCAGTACCTGTCCGATCTCCAGAGAATCATGACCGGCACCGCTCGGCAAATACTTATAGGTATATTCGTGAGCTTTGCAGCTCTCCTCCATCACGGAGAGCATTTCCTGCGAAAGATTGACCGGAGTGATGACCAGTTTGGTATCAATCTCGTAGCTTCCGCCCATCGCTGCGACCTCACGGTCGAGCGCAGCACGAATCCGACGCGCGATATCATTAATATTATCATTGTTTTTGGAGCGAATGTCAACTGTGAATTCCACTTTCTCCGCAACAATGTTCATGCCGCCCGGTACGGTATTGATATATCCGATGGTTGCTACGGTGCCGTCTGCCTTCTCACGCGCCCAATCCGGGATCTTGGAGATCACCTTTGTGGCGGCATCCACTGCATCCAAACGCATGTCCATCGGGGTGGTGCCCGCATGGTCGGCGCGTCCATGTACCGTTACCATGTAACGCTGAATACCAACAATGCAGTCAACCAGACCGATCTGGATGTTTTCTGCATCCAAAACCGGACCCTGCTCAATGTGTGCTTCCAGGAAGTATCCAATCGAACCATCCGGCCACTTTGCCTCCGTGATGCGCTCCGGGTCCAGCCCGTAGCCCTTCATGGCATCATAAATCGAGATCCCATCGGTATCCTTAAAATTTCTGCAATATTCTACATCGCGGTTGCCGAGCATGGCGCCGGAACCAAAATAACCGGTGCCAAAACGCATGCCTTCCTCGTCACAGAAGCCGACTGCCACAAAATTGCGCTTGCGCGGTGCTCCGCTCTGCTTCAGCTGCCGTGCAACCTCAATTGCACAGATTACACCGGCAATGCCGTCAAAATCGCCGCCGTTGATGACGGAGTCATAATGCGATCCCATCATAACACAGGGAGCGTCCGGGTCTTCTCCCTTCAGCACACCGATAACGTTTCCGGCAGCATCCTCCGATACTTCCAGTCCCGCATCCGCCATCAATTCCTTCAGAAATTCTACGGCGTCTCTGGCTTCCTTCGTAAACGGAAGCCGCGTGCAGCCATCTCCCGGCGTCGCCGTGAACTGCTTCAAATGCTCTAAATCCCGCGCAATTCTGCCCGTAATTTCTTCCAGTGCCATGCCAAATCCTCCTTTTATCCAAACTCTACTCTTTCTCCAAGGGCCGCCCTGCGAATACCGCAAAGCGGCCCCATTGTTTTGTCACTTGTTTTTCCTGATACGGTCGTAGATCTGCACCTTAACCGGCGAATAAAGCATGGCTACCACAATCAGGACAAATCCTGCCATGCATGCCGCTTCGCTCCCGGCACCCAGACCGGCGATAATAATTGCAAAGGCTATCATAATCACGAGGAATGCGATTGTCAGACCGCCCTCTTTTGTTCGAAAAAAGCTCTTGTTTTCCATCGTCTTGTCTCCTTTCCTGCCGCACGGCTATATGCCAACCATGACGAACAGAATGAGTCCGATGATAATCGTCGCGGGAACCGTCACAGCAATAATCCGCTTGAGAACCTCGCCCTCGCTGCCGAGGATGTTGGCCGTCGTTGTTCCCAGGATAATCTTGCTCGGGCTGACCGCACTGCCGATCGCACCGCCGGCGGACTGGGCGCCCAGAATTGCCGCCGGGTTCACATTCAGCAGGTTCGCTGTTGTCATCTGGAAGCCGCCAAACAGGATGTTCGAGCTCATGTTGCTGCCGGTCATAAACGTACCGAGCAGGCCGACAAACGGCGCCAGAATGACATAGATATTGCCGAGCACATCGGCAATGCCGTTTGCAAGGACAACCGTCTGTCCCGTGCCGTCCATGATCTTCGACATGATAACCAGTCCGATGACGGCGATACCGGACGGCATGGTCATCGCGATGGATTTGACAAAGACGCGCTTCACACCGCCTTCCCGAATCCAGCCGTTCTTCTTATAATAAATCAAACCGATCACGGCAGAGACGAACAGGAACATGCTGGCGTGAGTAAACGGCGTCAGCGGAGAAAACTTCTCCACCGCATCGTTGACATAGCCATATCCCGTCACGGTCTCCGGAAAGGAGAAGCCCAGCGAAATCTGTCCCAGCAGTGTATTAATCGGCTTGACAACCAGTACAATCAAGGTGATGGCCGACAGCAGGAAGTACGGGACAAAGGCCTGTACCAGATTCATATCCGGCAATTTCTCTGTCGTGCTGTCCCCGCCGGCAAAGCTGCGATTCATGATCGGGCTGTCATCCACACGCCATTCCTCTCGATACAGCTTGGTCCGACCAAGCGCAAGGATCACAATCAGCGAGATGCATGCCGGGACAAAGCAGGAGATCGTCGTATTGACCTGGCTGAGCAGAAGCTCGCCGCCGCCCTGAATCACTGACAGAATCAGGACTGCCGGGAAGCCTTTTTTCACCGCTTTTCCCTTGCCATAGAACCAGCAGAATGCAAACCCGGCAATGATATTCCAGAACCAGATAAAGGCTGCGGTCCACAGCGCCGTTTTCAGATACTCCGGACTTCCGACCGCCAGATTCGCCGACATCGCCAGCGAATCCCATGCGGCACCCAGCGTGCCAAACGTGTTGCCCCAGGCCTGGCCGAACAGCGGGAAGATAACCGCCCACAGCGGCGTGACACCGATGCCGATCAGCAGCGGTGCACCGACAGCGACCGGGACACCGAAGCCGGTGATGCCCTGTAAGAAGCTCTCAAAAACCCAGCCCATCGCCAGCACCAGCAGCAGCTCGTTCGGGAGCAGCTTGCGCATCCCATTTCGGATGACAAGGAATGCCTTGGCTTCATCGCCGACCTGATACATCAAAATTGCTGTCCATACGATCAGCAGGATAATCAATGCATTCCAGATTCCTTTGGCACTTTCCGCTGCAATCAGCACGATATCTGCCTTGTAGAAAAAAATGCCGGTAATGATTGTAATGAGCAGTCCGACCGGAGCTGCTTCGGTTGCACCCCACCCGCATTTAATCAACAAGAATAAAAGTACGATGATCGGCAGAAATGCCATGATCCACATAAACAGATTGATTGGTATATTCATTTTATCTTATCCTAACTGCACTATTTTCGGTTCGATCACAGATCGGATCCCTTTTGATGCTGCTGCTTCCGCCCACCCACACTGGAGTGAACGAAAGCAGCCCATACTAGAAATACTCTCATGCAAAAACCACAAAAGTCCTGCATCAAACAAAACCCGATTATACGTGAATAACCGTTCCTGTCTTTCCGGCGATTCCATCGTTTGCCTTATCCAGCAGCGTGATCAGCGCATGGCGATCCGGTGCAGATTCCGCAAAGCGGATGGCCGCTTCTACCTTCGGCAGCATGGAGCCCTTCGCAAACTGCCCCTCGGCAATGTACTGCTTTGCCTGTTCTACCGTCAGGTCGGACAGCCATTCCTGATTTTCCTTCCCGAAATTGATGGCAACCTTCTCGACCGCCGTCAGAATAATCAGGTAATCGGCGTCCATCATCGTCGCCAGCAGGCTGCTCGCGTTGTCCTTGTCAATGACAGCATTGACACCGACCAGCTTGCCGTCCTCACTGGCAACCGGAATACCACCGCCGCCGCAGGTAATGACAATGTGTCCTGCATTGACCAGCGTCTTGATGGTTTCCAGCTCGCGGATGCGAACCGGCAGAGGGGATGCGACAACAACACGGTAACCGCGTCCGGCATCCTCCACACAATGCACGCCGTTGGCCTCGTTGATCTCCGCCTCCTCCTTTGTCAGGAAACGGCCGATCGGCTTGGACGGATTGTCAAACGCCGGATCGTTTTTATCCACCTCGACCTGGGACAAAATCGTCGAAACCTTGCCATCAATGCCTCGCCGGAACAGCTCATACTTGATGGCGTTCTGCAAATCAATTCCAATATAACCCTGACTCATCGCCACACAGGTCGGAAGCGGGATCTGCTTGTAATTGTCCTGCATGACAACCAGATTGTCCATCGCGTCCTGAATCATGCCGACCTGCGGACCGTTTCCGTGTGTGATAATGATGTCAAGATCCTGCTGCGCCAGATCGACGATGACTCTCGCCGTTCTCGCAACTGTCTCCTTCTGCTCTTCAACGTCCCTGCCAAGGGCATTGCCGCCAAGGGCAAGGACTACCTTTTTCCTCTTCATCGGGCGCCTCCAATCCAAACAATCTCTTTTCCTAATCCGTCAAAAAATGGCTGACTCCGCGCCCCTCCGGCCCCTTACTTCGGGCCGGAAGAGCGCAAAATCAAGTCAAATAAAGGAGCTGACCATTTTCTGATGAAATCAAATGTGTATGTGTGTCCCTGTCTTGCCTGCAAGGCCATCGGTCGCCTTGTCCAGCAGCGTGATCAGGGAACGGCGTCCCGGCTTGGATTCCGCAAACCGGATGGATGCCTCTACCTTTGGAAGCATGGAACCCGGTGCAAAATGTCCTTCCGCAACATACCGCTTTGCTTCCTCCACTGTGATATCCTTGAGCCAGACCTGATTTTCCTTCCGGAAATTCAGCGCCGCATGCTCGACTGCGGTCAGAATGATGAGCTGATCCGCATCCAGCTTTTGCGCCAGCAGACAACTGACGTTGTCCTTATCCACCACGGCATTGACGCCATGGAGCTGGCCGTCCTCCTCGACGACCGGCATTCCGCCGCCGCCACAGGCGATGACAATATGTCCGGCCCGGAGCAGCGTTTTTACCGTTTCCAGCTCACGGACGCGCTTTGGCATCGGGGACGGTACGACGATGCGATAGCCTCTTCCCGCATCTTCCATGCAGGGAATGCCATGTGCCTCGTTGATCTCCGCCTCTTCCTTTGTCATAAAGCGTCCAATCGGCTTGGTCGGATGCTGGAACGCCGGATCGTTTTTATCTATCTCAATCTGAGACAAGATCGTCGAAACCTTTCCATCGATGCCGCGGCGAAGCAGCTCATACTTGATCGCGTTTTGCAGATCAATCCCGATGTAGCCCTGACTCATGGCAATGCTGCCCGGCAGCGGAACCTGCTTGTAGTTCTTATAACGGACGACAACATTATCCATTGCGGTTTGGATCATGCCGACCTGCGGGCCATTTCCGTGGGTGATGACAATATTCAAATCCTGCTGTGCCAGATCGACGATAACTCCCGCCGTCTTTGCTACCGCAACCTTCTGTTCATCGATATCATTGCCCAGGGCGTTTCCGCCCAAAGCAACGACAATTGTTCTCTTGTCCATACTATCACCGCGTTTCTTTATTACGCCTCAAATCCGAGCTTCTTCGCATATGCGACAATCGCCTTCTCGAATGCCTCGATCGGCGGATGAACCGTACCGGCGCCAATCTGACCATAACCGGCAATCTTGTGTGCGATACCCGTGTTGATGACCGGGGTGATGCCCTTCTCAACAACCAATCTCGCATCAATACCGAGGCAGATACCTTGGAAATTCCAGGTCGGAACGGTGAAGTTCGGATTGCGATCAATTGTGATTTCTGTCATTTCATTGCTCGTGCGGAGCGCATCCTCGTATCCGCCGGCGCCAACAAAGCGGGTAACCGCCGGAGCTGCGATCATCGCCATACCGCCGACACCGAAGGTCTCGGTAATCGCACTGTCGCCCATATCCGGGCAGGCATCCTCACCGTCATAGCCGGTGAAGTACAATCCCTGCGGCGTGTTAACCGGGCCGGTGAACCACTCATCGCCCATGCCGGCGATACGGATGCCGAATTCATAGCCGTTCCGGCACATTGCCGTGACAATCGTGCCGTCCGTTCCATTGCGGGCTGCATCCATGACGGCCTTGCCGGTCGCCATCATAATGTTCAGGAAGAACTGGTCGGTATCCGCCAGGAACTTGATGACATCGTAGCGGTCCTTCTCATCGAGATCCATTGCGGTGATGATCGGCGCAACTTCCTTCAGGAATGCCAGCGAAGCGGCAATATTTCTCTGATGGAACTCGTCGCCCATGGCAACCGCCTTTGCGATCAGCGGGTTGATGGCCAGTCCGTTGTCCATCGAACGGAGCGCTCTGCCGAGTACCGGGCCGAGGACGTCTCTCATCCAGCGCAGGCGGTCGACAACCTCTTCGGAATACGCACCAAAGCGGAGTACCTTGCCGATGCCCTCGTTCATCGTGCAGTACGCACGGTTGCCGCCGGTCTCATCCTCTACAACGAAAACCGCCATGTTCGGCGAGGTGATGCCGCCCATCGGGCCAACTGCATTGACGTGATGGCAAGGAATGAACTTGATCTCGCCATTTTCCAGCAGCTTTCTCGCGTCCGCTTCGTTGTCGGCCCACTCCTCAAACAGAACAGCGCCTACGCAGGAACCCTGCATCGGATCCGGCATGTTCTCATACGCTACCGGAGGTCCTGCATGGAGGATTACCTTGCCTTCGTTCAGCTCCGGAATGACGTCCTTCGCACGAACGTTATCCTTCAGTACCGGCTGGCTTGCGACAACCTTCGCAATGACCTCGCGGTTCATTTCGTCAATTCCCTCGTAGTTGCGGAGGAAGTTGAGCGTCTTAATCAGCTTGATGTCTCCTCCTGCCGGCGGCATCCAGTCGTACTGTACGACGTCGCAGCCGAACTCCTCGCAGACCTCAGCGAAGCTCTTCAAGCCGACGTTGATGATCTTCGGCTTCTCAGAGAGCATCTGCATCAGCTTCTCGGACGGAACGCCCTTCTCAACATCAACGACCGTCTTCGGACGGATTTCCTTCTCCGGCTCCGCAAAGTCTCTGCCGATTGCACGGATTGCTGTGCGGCAAGCCAGCTTGTTGTTCTCACAAACAATGACACCGGCCTCAGCGAGCTTGTTGACTGCCTCGTCATAGCCCTGATAGTCTCTGCGGGTGCCGCAGACCGTAGCGATAAAGAATACCTTGCGGTTTGCCGCTGCGGCCTTTGCCTGCAGCTCCTTGATGGTCGGAAGCAGTGCGCCGGCCATATCTTCATGGGAGCCGTAGCCCAGCATGATATCGAGCAGGATAACGCCGGTGGACGGATCGTCAACCGCTTCCTGCATGCACTCGATGCGCTTTGCCGGATCGATCATCGGATGCGGCTTGCCCTGCGTGTAAGCATCGTCACCGAGGTCAACGACAATGTTGCCGTCGAGCTGGAGCATATAGCCCTCAATGTCTTCCGGCGGAACCTTGACGTCCATCGCGTCCTTGATCAGCATCGCCGCCTCATTGGCCAGCGTGCCGCCGGAATAGTATGCCTTAATGGTCTTGTTTTCCTCTGCCTTGAAGAACGCAGACTCGTCCACATCGACGGTTGCCTCCGGAACTTCCTTGCCGCGAACCAGGCTGACTGCCAGACGTGCCGCCTCATCCAGCGTATAGGTATGGTAGAAATTCTCCTCATGATATTCCGGCTTCTCGCCCAGGAACAGGGTGATAACCGGCTTGGAGAAGCTGCTCAGGCGAGCGGAAATCTTCTCCCGGACCGCCTGTGCCGGCGGCTTGGAAATGACGATCAGAACCTTGACGGTCTCATCGCTCTCCATCGCGTCGATCATATCCATCATCGTGATGCCGCCAACCGTCGTGGACAGATCGCGTCCGCCGGTGCCGATGGCATTGTTGACGCCCTCGCCGAGGCGGTCAATGATGGTCGTCAGCTCCTGGATACCGGTGCCAGATGCACCGATAATACCGATGGAGCCCTTGGAAACACTGTTCGTGAATGCGATCGGGACGCCCTGAATGATGCCGGTGCCGCAGTCCGGTCCCATGACCGACAGGCCCTTTGCGTGTGCCTTTTCCTTGAGCGCCTTCTCGTCCTCAATGGTGACGTTGTCACTGAACATGAAGACATTCAGTCCCTCATCCAGTGCACGGTCTGCCTCCAGTGCCGCATAGGCACCCGGAATGGAAATTACCGCGAGATTGGCATCCGGCATCTTGTCCAGCGCCTTGTCCCAGGACTTCACGCTCTCGGTGCCCTTGGATGCATTGTTGGAGGTGGACTGCTTCTTCAGGAACGCCTCCACATTCTCCATAATGGTATCGAGCAGGCTGTCATCTTCTACATCTGCAACGACAACCATGTCGTTTGCCGTGGACGCCATCAGCTCTTCGGTATCCAGACCGCTCTGCTTGAAGATGTCCTTGTTTGCCGGAGTTGCCATCATGATGGAAACCTTCTTAACGCCCTCGATCGTCGAGATCTCGTTCGTCAGAAGCATCAGAACAACCGAATCTTGATAGCTTCCCTTTTTTACTACGGTTCTTAACATCGTCTTTACTCCTTTTACTCAGATTTCCCAGCCTGCCGACTGGTGTTTTTCTTTAATCTGCGAATCGATTCTTGTGATCGTATCGATCGTAATGGATGTCGTCACTCTTCAGGTATTCATAAATCTCATCCACAACGTCAATTCCGCCCGAAGCGTATGCCTTGTCGCGGCGCAGGATCGCCCGCTCGCCCGGATAGTAAACCTTTCCGTAGCCTTCTGCCGCCGGCATCTCGCCCAGCTCATCACAAACCTGAGACATTCTCTTCTTGAACTCATCCAGGCCGACAAAGCGGGACGGATCCATAACAATGTGCATCTGTCCAAGCTCTCTGCCCTTGGACAGGTCGTGATACATCGAGCTGACATGCTTGCCGAACGGTACGCCCAGTAGGACACCGGCGAAAATATCTACCATCATCATCAGGCCGTAGCCCTTTGCGCCGGCAATCGGCACCAGTGCATTGACCAGATTCGGATCGGTAACCGGCTGACCCTTTTCGTCTACCGCCCAGGTGTCCGGAATCTGCTCGTGCTTGGAACGCTTGGATAGGATCTTGCCCCATGCCTGAACCGTGGTCGCCATGTCGAATACGATGCGGCGCTCGTCTGCCGTCGGTGCCGCAAACGAAATCGGGTTGGTGCCATAGTACGGCTCGGTGCCGCCATATGGAACCGCCATCGGGTCGGACTGACAGAACGTGATGGCAACCAGGTCCTCCTTGGCAGCCATCTCAGCATAGTAGCCGATCGAGCCGCTGTGCGACATGTTCGTCATGCCCACAACCGCAATGCCGTTCTTCTTTGCCATCTCGATGGCCTTTTTCATGCCCTCAATGGCAACCACATAGCCAACGCCGTTGTCTCCGTCGAAAATGCCGGAGCACGGGCCGGTCTCCTTCCAGGTGAACTTCGGGTCATGCGTGATGCCGCCCTTAAAAATGCGCTCGCTGTAATACTCGACACGGACAGCGCCATGCGAATCATAGCCTCTCTCGTGCGACCAGGTCAGCACCTCTGCGGTCTGTTCTGCATGATCTTCCCGCAGGCCGGCCTTTGCCATTTTGTTCTTCATCAAGCTCTTGAGTTCTTCGCGCGAAACTTTCATCCGTTTTTACCTTCCTTTCCCTTTTCACACAAACGGTAATAGCCTCTCTCCAGAATTACTTCGTCCACAGTTCTTCCATTTATAACTCTACGTCGCGGTTGCAGTCCTTCGAATAGATGTAGGTCAATTCCTCTTCTCTTCCCTCATCGCCGACGGCATAGCAGGCCTGCGGGCAATACGCATCCATAAAGACATAATCGCCCTTCTTGACCGGGATCCACTCGTCGTCCAGACGGTACATGCCCTTGCCGCTCAGGAAGTACATGCCGTGCTCCTGGACATGGGTCTCAATGTAGCCGTGCGATGCGCCGAGATGGAACTTCAGGATGTGCATGTTCATGTCAAAGCCAAAGTCCTTCGGAAGGAAATCCTTGATATAGCAGTTGTTCATTCCCTCGTACGACTCCCACGGAAGGTCCTCCGCGTTGCCGCAGACCGTGCGTGCCGCATGGCCCTCGAGCGGAATGTACCGGCGGCGGTACAGATACAGCTTGGCATCGCCCTCACCGCTGTTCTCAAAGCCAAGGGAAAGATTTTCCGGGGAGAAGAAATATCCGCCCTCGGTCAAAACCGCTTCCTGTTCGGCATTCTTGACGGTAACCTGTCCCTCCATGACATAAAGGAAGGTTTCAATGCCATTGCCGCCGATGGCATCGTTTTTGCCGCCTGCATGGACGGTAACGATATAATCGGCGAAGGAGGCTCCCATAGCCGGAGAGCCGAGAATCGTTGTGTCACAATTGACATAGCCCGGAATGCTGTTCTTTACCAGTCCGTCCGGCTCCAGCAGAACCCAGTTTTCTCTTTTGACAACCGAACGCGTCGCCAGGAGCTCATCCCTGTAACCGAGCTGATTGTTTAAATATCCCATAGTAATACCTTCTCCCATGAAAATTCTTTTTAAAATTCCGCTTCGCGGTCAACCACTTTTTACAATTTAATTATGCCAAGATAATCCGCTTTTTTCAATAGACATTGTATACAAATCTGACATTTTCATTTTGTGCAATGTAATACGGCTTGTGAAATTTCACCACATACCTCAGCAATTGACCCGGTAGTTGGGAGGGATTCCTTAAAATTTCCGTAGATTGTTTTTCCCGAAAATTTAAATTGAAATACACCGGTATTTTTGCTATGATTAATTCAACCATATTTAATATTCCGGCCATCCAACCCCATTCCAGGGGGACGGACCGCCAGTATATTTTCAGGAGGGATATTATGCTTCAGCAGAGTGAACAGAAGATTTCCGAAGCATTCTATGAAAAATATGTCACGATTTACCGCGATACCGACACAGAGCCAAAGGCCTGTATCCTGTACTTTCACGGAGGCGGGCTTCTCTACGGCCTGCGCACCGATCTTCCGGACGGCCATATCAAAGCGCTGACCGAAGCCGGCTATCTCCTGATCGCCTTTGACTATCCGCTCGCTCCCGCTGTAAAGCTGGACAGGATCTTGGAGGACGTGTGTGATTCCGTCAATTACTATCTGGAAGGTAACATCGACAGCATTGACCCGTCGCTCCCCTACGTTCTGTGGGGGCGTTCTTCCGGCGCCTACCTTTGCCTGCTGGCTGCGACCTGCGGCAAATGCAAACGGGTTCCTGCCGCGGTCCTGTCCTATTACGGCTATGGGTTCCTATGCGATGGCTGGTTCGATGCACCAGCCCCCTATTACCGTGCACTTCCTGCGGTCGATGCCTCCTGTCTGGACAATATCGACCAGACCGTACACGCCAACGGTGATCTGGATACCCACTATATGATCTACGTACATGCGCGCCAGACCGGAACATGGCGGGAGCTTATCTACGAAGGACGGATGAAATTCTTCTATCTGAACTACTCGCTCCGTCTCTGTGACAAGTTCCCCTGTCCGCTGTTCTGTGCACATAGCATCAATGATCCGGACGTCCCCTATAAAGAATTCCTCGAGCTGTGCAACCGTTATTCCCCAAAACGGTACATCGCCTCCTGTGCACAGCACGACTTTGATCGCGAAGAGGGGACACTGTACACCCGCACCGTATTGGACGCGACCATCACATTCCTGAAGGAGCGCATTTAATGCGCATTCAAATTTATAAGAATGAAATAATCCGAAAGTATCATCCCCCTATTTAGCAAAGAGCGCAACCATCCGAAGATGGTTGCGCTTTGTTTTTCTTCCAAGAAGGATTATTCGTCGAAAATGGTTCCCTTGCGGAAGGAACGGGAGCTCGGAAGAACCTTCATCAGTACATAATAAACAACGCCGGTCGGAATCAGGCTGACATACCAGGACAGATCCATGATGAACAGCGAGCAGATGGAACCAACAATGATTGCGATGATCGCAGCCCAGTTGATGCCCTTGAACGGTCCTTGTTTATCGTACATATCGTTGATATCCAGTTTCTGCTTGCGCAGGATAAAGTAATCAACCGCCATAACCGCGAAGATCGGGCCGAGGAATGCGGAGTAGAACTGGGTGAACAGGGACAGTCCCGCAGCGGACTCTGCCGTAACCAGCTTCCACGGCATAACAACAACGGAAAGGATGCCAACCAGAATGGTTGCATGGCTCCACTTTACATGGAAGGACTCCATCAGGATGTAGGACGGCGGTACGATGTTGTTCAGTACGTTGGTCGTAACCTGTGCGAACGCGATGAAGAGAAGCGTTACCACGGTCAGAACCTTGCTGCCCATCAGGGTGGAGAATACAACGACCGGATCGCTGTTTCCGGTTGCCGCCGTTACCAGCAGACCGATCAGGCCCATGAACAGCGTTACCGGG
This sequence comes from Eubacteriales bacterium, assembly GCA_030539335.1. GTDB lineage: Bacteria > Bacillota > Clostridia > Oscillospirales > Butyricicoccaceae > Butyricicoccus_A. Next base: position 152,238 of record JAUNSG010000001.1, read on the forward strand.
AGGATTGCGATTGCATACAGGCTGCCGGTGAATACCGGGCCGACATTTTCCTTTACGTTACGGGAGTAGTCCGATGCATTGATAATCATGGTCGAGTAGATGCCCAGGAAGGACGTGGTAGCTGCCCAGAACGGCATACCCCAGGTTCCCTGAATGCCGGAGAATACACTGCTCAGCTCCGTGCCGAACGTGGTATTGACAACATACAGCATGTAGATCAGGATTGCAATGATGAATACACAGGAGATGTTCTCCAGCCACTTGATGCCCTCAAAGCCCTTGATGGCCAGAGCAACCTGCAGGATGGTGAACAGGGCATAGACAATAACCAGATTGTCAAAGCCGAACAGGATATTGAAGCAGCTGTTGATTGCGCCAGCGCCTACCCAGCTCTGATAACCGAACCACACGATCGCCGGCAATCCGCGAAGGATACCCGGAATCTTAACACCGATTGTGCCGAAGCTGCTTCTCATCTGAACCGAGAAGCCGATGCCGTACTTATGACCGCAGACACCGATGATTGCCAGTGCAATTGCAATAACCGCACAGCCGATCGCCATCGCGAGAATGGCCTGGAATACCGTCAGTACACCAATCAGGCTCGCGCCCATGGAGAACGTACCGATCGAAACACAGCCGCCCATAAAGCTCGCACAATAGGAGAGCGGGTCCATGATACGTTTTTTGGTTGGCAGCAGATCTTCGTTTACGCCCTGCGCCAGCTCAGGCTTCAGTACCCGATTGTCAACGATTGTTTTACTCATATTTTCGCCTCTTTCTTTCAATCATTGGTTATTTTATTTTCTTAACAAGAGTGCCAACACCCTTGTCCGCAACAATTTTTCCATCCTCTGCAACAACGTTGCCGCGGATAATGGTCGTTACCGGGAGGCCCTTGCCCTTTCTGCCGACAAATGCAGAAATCTTGTTGACATAGAGGAGAGAATCACTCGTGATCTCCCATTCCTTCTCCGGATCGACGATCAGCAGATCAGCATCGAAGCCAATCTTGATGTCACCCTTCTGGCCGTAGATGCCGAATGCCTTCGCCGGAAGGACAGACATTGCGTTGGCGAGAACGGTCGGGCAAACATTGCGCTTGACACAGCCTTCATAGAACGTGATCTGGAATCCGCTCTGGATGCCGCTGATGCCGCCCCAGACGTCAAATACGTTTTCAATCTTCTGACCGAGGATCTCGTTAAACTTCTCATCGTAGGAGCACGGAGAATGGTCACTGGCGATGCCGGCGAACGTGCCGTCTTCGACATAGGTCCACAGCCGGTCGACCTCTTCCTGCGAACGGAGCGGCGGTGCGCACTTGAACAGCGGACCGTTTTCAATGACATCCTGATCCGTCAGGCTCAGGTAATGCGAGCAGGTCTCTGCCGTGATGTCATAGCCTTCCTGCTGTGCTTCCTTGATCTTCTGTGCAACATCCGGGCTGCTGACGTGGCAGATGTGTGCCTTACAGCCGGTCGCCTTGGCGATCTCGATGATATCAACCGTAGCCAGCATCTCGGAGATAACCGGTCTGGAATCCAGGAAGCCCTGCCAGTCAAGACGGCCTTCCTTCTTCATGCGCTGCTCCTGCCACTTGATGGAGGAGAAATCCTCACAATGGAAACCCGCGCGGCCATCAAATTCCTTGATGATCTGCATGGCCTCATAGGCCTGTCCATAGCTCAGGGAACTGTAATCCGGAGATACCGGGCCAATGAAGGACTTGAATGCAACACAGCCCTTTTCGTCCAGACCCTTCAGGTCATCAAAATTGTCCGGAATCAAGCCGCCCCAGAAGCAGTAATCGACATAAGCATTCGGATCAACCTTGTCATGCTTTACATCAAATAATTCTGCGTTGGTCATCGCCGGCTCATTCTGAAGCGGCATGTCAATAATTGTCGTGTAGCCACCGACGGCAGCCGCAGCCGTACCGTGCTCATAGTCCTCACGCCACTCATACCCCGGATCGTTCAGGTGTGCGTGCGTATCAATTGCTCCCGGGAAAACATAGTTCCCCTTTGCATCAATTACCTTTGCTGCATCCGGAACCTCCGAAACAGCCAACACTGCTGCGATTTTTCCATCCTTTACCGCGATATTGCCTTCCGTAACGGATTCCGCCGTTACAATCTTACCATTTTTGATAAGCAAATCGTACATAAAGCAACCTCCCTAAATTTCCGCTTGAGATCACCGAAACCGGTCAACCTCTTTTTAAACTCTCTGTGTATATTTTAAACGATAACATGCCCATTTTCAAGTGTGTTATTGTATAAAATTTCTCAGTTTTTTTGTCATCAATGCACAACCCAAAGCTTTTCGAACCCAAATTTTTGCATCTTTTTCGTAATCTCACCCCTCCTTCCGAAGTATAATTTTCTTTAAAATCATTGAAATTTTTTTGCCGGATTATATAACCGGATTTTAAAATATTGTTGTATCATCTGGCGCAATCTGGTATGATGAAATAGGAAGCTTACTGCATACCAAAAGGAGGAATTTTGTGCATTATCTCATTTCTGATACCACTTCCTACGCCCTTACCGTGCTGCAATCCAAAACAGATGGGATCGTGCATTCTGTCTATCGCAAGACCATCAATCTGCTGTTCGGCGGGCAGCTTCTCGCGCTCCAATCCAGCGGATCTCCGCTCTCCCCACTCAGCCTGATTGCCAGCCAGACCGATATACCAATGGTTTCTGCCGGTCAGAAGGTCACTCTGGACGGCCCTGCGTGTGACATTACCGTTCACACCCCTGCGGCGCCGGTTGTTTTTTCCTATCGGGAGGCCAAGCAGCACGATCTGTTTCTGTACAGGGCACTGACACCACACCAGCAGACTGCCCTTCGGCAGACGATCCGCGCTGTGTTGTCGCAATCCGACCGAAGCGGTTTTTCGCTCCTCGTTCAAAACGACCCATCAGTTGACGATTCCCTGATCCTCTCCGCCGCCAAGCGGCAGATCCAACAGGCCCAGCAGGAATTTTTCGCCGGGCGGTACGACAATGCCTCCGCAGCACTCTGCCAGCTCATCGGCCTGGGAATTGGTCTGACCCCCAGCGGTGACGATTTCCTCTGCGGTGTCCTCGCCGGACTGCGTTTGCTCGGCCGTGATTCGGAATCGTTCGGTCAAAGCCTCCGCCTGCAGGCTTCCCGCCATCTTGCCCGTACCAACGAGATCAGCGCCGCCTTTCTGCGCTGTGCCCTGTCCGGACAATTCAGCCGGGCAGTCTGTTCGCTTTCCGACCTTCCGTCCTTATCCGATGTGGCACATTCGTTCGCTGCGATCGGGCATTCCTCCGGTATGGATACACTCTGCGGTATTGATTTTGTATTCCAACTGTATCCAATTTGAGCTGACTTTTCCTGTAAACAAAATAACAAAGGCGCCGACTACCGTCGACGCCTTTGTCTGCGCTTATTATAATACACTATCCGCAGTATTGCAACAAAAATTTAATCTTTTTTATGAAACCTTACATTGTCTCACATGAACTGGTACTTTTTCCATCATATGTATCCCAAGAGATCAACCGGATATCAACAGCACACGAGCTGACCTTTTGTTTATTCCTTACCGTTGAAACAATAGGTGCACACCTTACACGGCTCAATGCCGATGGAGGCCAGCAGGTCATCCAGGCGGTGATAACGCAAGGTTGTAAAATTCTGGATTTTACAGATATCCTCCAGCATCTGCGCATAGCGGCAGCTGCACGGATCCGCGTACTCGTCCAGTACCTCCTGGGTATAATCGTCGCCCTCACGCTTCCGGATTACACGGCGGGTAATCAGTTCCATCTCCGACTTCGAACGGGAGAAATTCAGGTATTTACAGCCGTAAATCAGCGGCGGACACGCCGGACGAATGTGTACTTCCTTTGCGCCGCTCTGATACAAGAACTGCGTCGTATCGCGCAGCTGCGTTCCGCGTACAATCGAGTCGTCGATGAGCAGCAGCTTTTTGTCCTTAATCAGTGACTGTACCGGAATCAGCTTCATGCGGGCTATCAGCTCACGCTGCCTTTGATTGGTCGGCATAAAGGAACGCGGCCAGGTCGGTGTATACTTGATAAACGGTCTGGCATAGGGAATCCCCGCCTCATTGGAATAGCCGATTGCATGGGCAATGCCGGAATCCGGCACACCGGCAACGATATCCGGACGTACCGAATCGCCGTCGCGTTTGGCGAGCATACCGCCGCAGTTATAACGCATCTGTTCGACATTGACGCCCTCATAGGACGAGGTCGGGTAGCCATAGTACACCCACAGGAACGAACAGATCTTCATATCCTTCCCCGGAGCGCCGACTGTCTCCACACCATCCGGTGTCACATAGACAATCTCCGCCGGCCCAAGCTCCTTATAATCGGTGTAGCCGAGATTGAAGTAAGCAAAGCTCTCAAACGAAATACAGAAGCCATCTTCCTTTTGGCCAATGACCACCGGTGTGCGGCCCAATCGGTCACGCGCTGCATAAATGCCGTTTTGTGTCAGCAGCAACAGGGTCAGCGAACCGTCAATGATGCCCTGGATGTATCGAATACCCTCGACAATGCTGTCCTTTTTGCAGATCAGCGCGGCAACCAGCTCGGTCGCGTTGACCTGACCGCCGGACATTTCCTGAAAATGCGCCGGGCCATCCTTGTAAACCTCTCCGACCAGCTCCTCAAAATTGTTGATCTTACCGACGGTTGTGATGGCAAAGCTGCCGAGGTGAGACTGGATCAGCAGTGGCTGCGGCTCAAAGTCGGAAATACATCCGATGCCGAGATTGCCCTCCATTTCGTTTGCATCCCGCTCAAATTTGGTCCGGAACGGGGAATTCTCAATATTGTGAATCGCGCGGTTAAAGCCGTTCGGCCCATGTACGGTCATGCCGCCACGGCGCGTCCCCAGATGAGAGTGGTAGTCCACTCCGTAAAACAAATCCAACACACAATCGTTCTTCGATGCTACACCAAAAAATCCGCCCATTTTTGTCTCCTATCGCATTCAAATATTCCTCTGCTCTGCGTTTGGCTATATCATCGCAAAGCTTTGCATCCTTTAGATTGTATCACGGAATATAGCTTCTGTCTAACATTTCTTAAAAAATTTATCGCTGTCGATAGGTCTGAAAAATTTTCATGACTGCTTCAATCTGCGCTTCCGGTACGAGGGCCGGTTCGCCAATGCTTTTGCAGCGGTAGTACATCTCCGAGACAAATTCGACCTGCTGTGCGGTATCAAACGCATAGGAAATCGAATTGCCGACCGCAACCATGCCGTGATTGCCCAGCAGACAGGCAAACCCATCCCCTACGGCCTTCTCCGCCGCGACAGCCAGCTCCCATGTCCCGAACGGAACATACGGCGCGCACGGGATCTCCTTCCCCGCATAGGCAATGCCATAATGTACAGCGGGGACCGACCAGTTCATGCAGGCGAGCGTCGTCGCAAAGGTCGAATGCGTATGCACCACCGCCCGCACATCCGGCCGATGGAGATAGAACACACGGTGCATGTCGTATTCACTCGACGGCTTTGCCGCGCCGTCCACCTTCTCGCCCTCCGGCGTCAGGACGACAACGTCCTCCGGTTCGGTTTTGTAGTAATCCATACCGCTCGGGCTGATTGCCATCAGATTGCTGTCCGGGTTATAAATGCTGATGTTTCCAAAGGTACCGGTAACCAATCCGGTATCCAGCAGCTTTTTTCCATATTCGACGACCTGTTCCCGTTCCTTGCGCAGAAGCATGTTGCGTTTCTCCTTTCCCGCTTTTGAATAGCTTCATTCTAGCAAAGGGAAACCGGTCTGTCAATTTTAAAGCGATTGCAAACGGTCTCGATACGCCTGCATCTCCTCCTCGGTGGCGCTGTCCAGAACATCCTGTAGTTCCCGCACCACCCGTTTCTTCTCCCGCGGGAGCACTGCCGTCAATGGATAGTAATTGGATTTGGTATCGGCAAGCAGGCGGGTTTTGATCTGCAATTCCCGGACAAAGCATTGCAGCTCCTGCAATCGCTCCCGTTCTCCGGCAGGCTGGAACGCCCCGCAGTTCGCCATCTGATACAGCGCGGTATCAGGAAACAGCGTGAGCGAATCCACGGAGATCAAATATGGATTGAGCTGGCTGTATACCTCCGCGCTGCGCCGCGCATTGCGCCTTCCATTTCCCTTTCCCGCCAGCCCGGTCATGTAGACAAAATAGTATTCGATATCCGCCGCATCCAGCCTTCGGCACTGCTCCAGAATGTCCTGTGGGGTATAGCCCTTGTTCGCCAGGCGCAGCGTTTCTTCATCGCCTCTCTCCGTCCCGATACTCAGCCCGTTGATCCCCATCGCCCGCAGCTGCCTGAGCTGCCACAGCTCCTTTTTCTGAATGTCGCGGATGCTTGCAAACATCGCGATCGTCTGGCATTTCGGCAGGTATTCCCGCACCAGCCGCGCACGGATGCTCAAGTTCTCATAGTTCATCGCAAAGGGATTTCCACCTGTCCAGAACACCCGTCGGGCACGCGGCTGATACCGCCGGATCTCCGCCAGATCCTCTTCGATTTCCTCCAGAGGAGACATCCGAAACGGTTCTCCGGCATACAGGCTGCAAAACCGGCACTTTCCATAGGTGCATCCGGATGTCACCTGCAAAATGACCGAATTCTTTTCATAGGGCGGACGCCATGTTCTTCCAGTAAAATGCATGTTCCATCACCGCCTTTACAAATGTGGAAGCTGTTCGCGGTACGTTCTCAATGTTTCTTCGCTCCCTTGTGTGATAATCTGGTTGAGTGTCCGCAGCAGCGCATCCCGCTCCTCCGGCAGCACACCCTGAAGTTGAAAGGCATTGGACGCGCCCAGCGCCATAAATTCGACCGGAATGGTCAATCCCTCCACCAGGGTATACAGCTCCCGGTATTTTTCCAACTCCTCTTCCTCCTGCCATGCGCCGCGCAAAATATCCTGGTACAGGTCGGAATTCCGATAAACCGTCAGCATGTTTGCACCAACACCGACCGGCTGCAGCTGATTGAGTACCTCAGCGGTCCGACGTGCACCTTCCTGCCCGCGTCCTGCACCGGAAATCCCGGTGAGATAAAACACCCGATACGAGATCCCCGCCTGCTCCAGCCGTTTTGCCTGCTCCAGGATATCCGCTGCTCCATAGCCCTTTCTCATAAACCGGAGCGCTTCCTCATCTCCGGTCTCCATTCCGATGGTCAATCCGTCATATCCCATCCGCCGAAGCTGTTCCAGCTCATCACCGGTTTTCAAGGCAATATCCGTTATCCGCGCAAAGCATCCGATGGTCTGCACCGCCGGCAGCTTCTGATGAATTTGCCCGGCAATCGCCAAAAGACGTTCGGGCTTGAGCACAAACGGATTTGCCCCGGTCAGGAAAACCCGTTTCCAGCCAAACAGTTTTCCCGCTGGTGCCGCCTCCTCGATGTCCGCTTCCACCTCTTCCATCGGCGACATCCGGAACGGGAATGGCAGATCGTGATACAGCGTGCAAAACTTGCAGTTGTGATGGGTACATCCCGCAGTCGCCTGCAGCAGCAGGGATTCCGCCTCATAGGGCGGGCGCCAGATTGTTCCTGTGTAGTGCATGGACAATCCCTCCTTCTTTTTTTCGCATAGTATAACAGGAGTTTCCGTTCTGTAAAATACGGTACTTTTTTGCAGTATCTTGCAAAGCCTGCAAAATGGTGTACAATATAACCAAAGGGAGTGATTGCAATGCGAAAAAGCGAGGCGGCAGCCGCACGCTGTAAAACGATCTCCACCGTCCAGAAGCTGCTCGGCGGCAAGTATAAAATCGAGCTGCTCTATTACATCGGGTTTGAACAGATCTGCCGGTTTGGCGCCCTGCGCCGTCAGTTGGGCGAGATCTCCGAAAGCTCCCTGACCAAGCAGCTGCGTGAGCTGGAAGCCGACGGTTTTCTCTCCCGCAAGGATTTCGAGGAGAGTCCGCCGCATGTCGAATACCGTCTGACACCCCTGGGCGAGAGCTTCCTCCCTGTGTTATGTACCATGAAAGCCTGGGGGGAGGAAAACCTGTTGTCCGATTCCTCCCCTTCCTCGTAATGCGTTTGCGTTTGAAAAAACAACAAGAAACAAAAAGAAAAATTTCCCCGGAATTAGTATAATAAGAATAGGAGAGTGGATCTCCCCGGTGTATCCCGTCGGGGAATTGGGATCGATATATCCCGAAAAAAATCGAAAAAATAGGAGTGACGCATTATGCTAAAGCTGGGTTTTAACGAGGCAACCTGCAAGGAAAATTCTTCCGTGGAACGCGATCTGGAACTGTGCGAAAAGTACGGTTACGACTACATCGAGCTGCGCCTGGATATGCTCAAGGAATATCTCAAGACGCACACCGTTGAGGATCTGAAGGCGTTTTTCGCCAAGAGCCACCTCAAGCCGTTTGCATTCAACTCGATCGAGGATATCAACTTCTGCACACCGGAACAGTGGCAGGAAGTGGTCGATCTGGTTACCTTTGGATGCAAGCTTTCCAAAGAAATCGGCAACAAATACCTGATTATCGTCCCGACTATGCGCGACGATATGATCTTCAAGACCGAGCAGGAAGTCCTGGAGGACTCGGTCAAGGTCATCAACGAACTGGCAGATATCGCTGAGCAGTATGGGGTTGGCCTGTCCTTCGAGCCGATCGGTGACCGCCGCTGGTGCTGCAATTCGGTCCGTCAGGCATGGGAGATCATTCAGGCTGTAAACCGCGACAACGTTGGTCTGACGGTAGACTGCATCAATGTTTACATGCATGACAAATGTGCCGATGTCGACTACATCCGCAAGATTCCGAAGGAAAAGCTGTTTGTCTATCACATCAATGACTGTGAGGATCTTCCGCTCCGTGTACTCGACCATTGCCACCGCATCATGCCGGGCAAGGGCTGCATTCCGATCGCCGAGGTCAGCAAAGCCGTTATGGATGTCGGTTACGATGGACCGGCCTGCCTGGAGCTGTTCCGTCCGGAATACTGGGAGATGGATGCCGCAGACGTCATCAAGATGGGCGCCGAGTGCTGTGCTCCGTTCTTGAAGTAAGAAAAAAGTTACATCGAAACAATGAAGTCCGGAATACCACGGTATTCCGGACTTTTTTCTTCTTTCGGCTGGCGCTCCTTGACATCCTTTATGCAAGCGTGTATCATAAATTCATACCTTTGCAGAGGGTAATTAGGAGGTCTGCAAATGAATGAGTACAAACAACTGGTCACGACACTTCGGGAAACACAGGACCTTCCGAGCGAAGCACTTCGTTCCCTGCTCGAAACCGATGCCGCCGATGCACTTTTGCGCGAGGCGGCGGAGGAAGTCCGCCGACAGTACTACGGCGACGCGGTCTATCTGCGCGGTCTGATTGAGTTTACCAACTACTGCAAAAACGACTGCTATTACTGCGGTATCCGCCACGGCAACCGCGAGGCGACGCGGTACCGCCTGAGCCAGGAGGAAATCCTCTCCTGCTGTCGGGAGGGCTATGCGCTCGGATTCCGCACCTTTGTCCTCCAGGGCGGTGAGGACCCCTATTATACCGATGAGAAAATCTGCTCCATCGTGTCCGCCATCCGTACCGCGTATCCGGATTGCGCCATTACGCTTTCCATCGGCGAAAAGCCGCGCGCGAGCTATCAGGCGTACTTTGATGCCGGAGCCAACCGCTATCTCCTCCGTCACGAAACCGCGACGGAGGCACATTACCGCAAGCTGCATCCGGACAACATGAGCCTTTCCAACCGCAAGCGCTGTCTGTTCGATCTCAAGGAGATTGGCTATCAGGTCGGCGCCGGGATCATGGTCGGTTCCCCCTATCAGACAACCGAACACCTTCTCGCAGACCTGCGGTTTCTGCAGGAGCTTTCGCCGGATATGATCGGCATCGGGCCGTACCTGACCCACGCCGAAACTCCATTCTGCGATCAGCCCAATGGAAGCCTCGCCCTAACGCTGCGGCTGCTCTCCATCCTGCGTCTGATGTTCCCCTATGTCCTGCTTCCGGCAACGACAGCACTGGGTACCATCCATCCGCAGGGACGCGAGCTCGGCCTGCGTGCCGGCGCCAATGTTGTCATGCCAAACCTGTCCCCGGTGGGCGTGCGTGAGCTGTACCAGCTATATGAAAACAAAATCTGTACCGGAGAAGAGGCGGCACAGTGCCGCGGCTGTCTGGAACGGCGCGTATTGTCTGTCGGCTATCATGTTGTCACCGATATCGGAAACGTCAGGAGAGAAAAACCATGATGAAATTTTCCCGCGATCAGCTCGACCGCTATGCCCGCCAATTCCTGCTGTCGGAACTCGGCGTAAAAGGGCAGCAGAAGCTGCTGGAATCCCGTGTACTCGTCATCGGTGCCGGTGCGCTCGGCTCCGCCGCTCTGCTCTATCTGGCCGCCGCCGGTGTTGGAACAATCGGCATCGCAGATGGGGATGACGTACAGCTCTCCAATCTGCATCGCCAGGTCATTCACCGTATTAGCTCCATCGGGATTTCTAAACTGGAGTCGGCCAAGCAGGCGATCCTCGAGCGGAACCCGGACGTCAAGGTGATCCTGCATCCGATGTTCCTCACCGTTGACAACATTCTGCAAACCATTGCAGACTATGATTTTATTCTGGACTGCACCGACCGTTTTGAAGCAAAATTTCTCATCAACGATGCGTGTGTGCTGGCGAAAAAGCCCTATTCTCACGCGGGCATTGTCCGCTTTGCCGGACAGATCATGACCTATGTCCCCGGTCAGGGACCCTGCCTTCGCTGCCTGCTCGGCGGCGTGCCGAAGAACAGTGCAACCTGCGCAGAGGTCGGCGTGCTCGGTTCGGTCGTCGGCATCCTCGGCAGCATGCAGGCAACCGAAGCGATCAAATATCTGACCGGTATCGGCGAACTGCTGACCGGCCGTGTTGTCCATGTCGACGGCTTGTGTATGCGCTTCCGCACACTGAACATGGCGGAGCACGCCGCAGACTGTGCGGTATGCGGCGACCATCCGACCATCACTTCGCTGGACGAAAACCGTGATGCGTATGTGATTTCCTGTTCGATTCCCCAAGGAGGTACAAAATAAATGGATTCTTCCCGTTCGATTGCCATCTGTGAATACATGGAACATCGGTTTCCCAACGATGTCCTCGTGGATATCCGCGATCATACGACCCATTCCCTCGGCACGTTGCCCGGTGCGGTCAATGTCCCGTATGACAATCTCGGGGCACTGTATGACCTTCCGCAGGACAAAAAAATCTGCGTGTTCTGCCAGAAGGGCGAAACCAGCGGTGAAATCGTCGAGCTGCTGCTTGCGGCGGGCTACGATGCCTATGAATTGGCGGGAGGCTATCGCGCCTATCTGCTCGGTACTCTGGGATAACACAAAACGGCGTGCATCGGGAGAAAACCGACGCACGCCGTTCTATTTTTTTCTTTCCCATTCAGGCAATCGGAACCAGGTTCTTTTGCATGATTTCATAGACGAGTACCGCGCCATTTTCCACCTGTAATCGCTCGTGTTTCATGGTTCTATACCCTCTTCTTTCATGTAAATGGCTTGCCGGAAGCGAAGCATCCAAATAGACGGTATCGTAACGCCGTGCAATTTCCTCTTCCAACATCCGCATCAGATAACTGCCGTATCCCTTCCCCTGAAAATCCGGATCGACATAAACCCTTGTAATGTGATTGTCTTCATAGCTTCCCGTTCCAATCATCCGCTTATTCCTGATAAGAACGTGCACCGTCCCACGATCAATATCCGTCACAATACTTTTTCTGCTGTGGAACCGACAAAAGAAATCCACAACCTCTGCGGGATAATATTTCGGGTAAATGGCTGTCATCGTATCCTGAACCAGCCGGTAAATTTCTTCCGCATCCTCTTTGGTTGCCTTGCGATATTCCAACGGTATCACCTCCCATTTTTTCATTCGAGATGTTCTTCTGCATTTATGGCTTGCACTGGCCACACGGCTCATACCCCTGCGCGATCAGCGTCTCCCGCGTACCGGTATACTCCTCGCGGTTCTTCTCGCTCATCTGCTTGACGCTGCTGCAATCCGGTTGATGGAACTTTTTGTTGTTGGTATTCAGGACGTAAGTCTGCTGTGTACCATCCGCCTCTGCTGCGGCTTCCGTTCCTTGCTCATGGCTGCTGCCGTCTGCATAGTCGATCTCCACCCCCGGCTGGACATTATAACAGTACACATTAAAACAGACGCCGTCCCCTTCGTCTTCGACCGATTGTGCTTCCATCTGGACGCCGCGCGCCACCAGTTCATCGCCCTCAAAAATCGGCGTGACCCGATACAAAACATGGTTGTCCGTCTCCTTGACATAATCGGCGACTAGGTTTTCAAATGGGAGCATCCCTTCCACGTTCAGATAGCGTGTGCCGGTAATCAAATTCTCACGGTTCGCATTTTCGGCCGTGAGCTGATATCCGATCAGGTGGCAGCGGTTGTACAGGCTTTTTCCTTCGACGAAATCATAACGCGCCTGCTGCCAGCCGGAGGGTTTGACCTCGCTGATCGAGCCGCGCTTTTCCGTCGGCATCGTCTCCGTACACACATTGGCAAAGGCAGCACCGCAGCGCTCCAACGAATCCAGATCGGAATATGTCTCAAATGCCTCGGTTGTGAAATCCGATTCCGAAAAGTCCGGCTGGTTGTCCGCCAGCACGATATAGGGATCGCCGGCATATGCCGGGATATCCGAAAGTGACGCAGCTTCCACGGTCGGATTCGCTCCGCCGATCATCTCCGCCGAACAGCCGGACAGCCCCAGCAGCAGGACGAGCAGCAGCCCGAAGCCGGCCAGGCGATTTCGTATTCTATTGCTCATTGGTGCATCCTTCTTTCGTGTTTTCTCTTGCTATCATACCGCGAAAGCGGAAAAATGTAAATATCACGAACAAATGTTTGACTGCATTTTTTCTTTCTGTTATACTAAAAGCAGATTTTCATCCGAGGAGGGATGTTCATGACATCGATTCAGCAGGAGCTGTTTGCGCTGCAGGACACCGGCTACCGCGATTTTCACGCGCGGCTGATCCCCACAGTCCCCAAAGAATCCATCATCGGCGTGCGCACCCCGGCACTTCGCAAGCTGGCAAAAGCATTCGCCAAAACGCCGGAGGCAGAAGCCTTTCTACTTGATCTGCCGCATACTTACTATGAGGAAAACAATCTACATGCCTTTCTCTTGGAAACGCGCCGCGACTATGCGCAGTTGATCGAGGAGCTGAATCGCTTCCTCCCCTATGTTGACAACTGGGCGACCTGCGATATGATGTCGCCCAAACTGTTCAAAAAGCATTTGCCGGAATTATATCAGCAGATTCCACTCTGGCTGCAGTCGCAGGATGTCTACACGGTCCGCTTTGCCATCGGAATGCTGATGCAGCACTATCTGGATGAAGCGTTTCTGCCGGAATATCCCGCTGTTGTCGCCGCTGTGCAGTCCGAGGAATACTACATCAACATGATGATCGCGTGGTATTTCGCCACGGCCCTCGCCAAGCAGTACGACGCGGTGCTCCCCTATCTGCTGCAGCACCGCCTCAGTCCATGGGTACACAACAAGACCATCCAAAAAGCGGTCGAGAGCAACCGAATCCCAAAGGAAACCAAACAATATCTGCGGACGTTAAAGAGAAAATAATATGCAAAAACCGCCTCAGGCGCAAGCCCAAGGCGGTCCTTCTTTTGGAAAAATACGTTTACTTACGACGGATGGTCGGTCAATGCACACGCAACGTTGATCGCATGGGCGGAACAGCGCTCCATGCCGGTGAGCATGTCGGTATAGATGATGCCGCCGGTCGGATCACAGTTCATCGTGGTCAAACGCTCAATATGGTTATTGGTCAGTTCAACCTGCATCTCATCGACGATATTGCAGAGGCGCTCCGCCTCCGGAACACGGTCAAACTGCTCCGTCTCGAAGATCTCCAGACATAGGCGGACGGATTCCTGCATGATATCCGCAAAGCGCCGCAGATCGGACATGCCATCGTCCGAGATCTTCGCGATCTGCTGTCCCAACTGGGAGGCATACAGGGCGAATTCCTTCGCATGATCCGAAATACGTTCGAGGTCGGAGACAACCAGCGTCAGCATGGAAATCCGCTTGATATCGCGTGTCGTCATATTGTGGGAACGATAGACGACCAAGCCCTCTGTAATGGCACGGTTGAGATAATCCACCGTGTCCTCCAGCTCCAGAACCTCATTGACCTTCTTCTCATCCAGTTCAAAGAAACATTCCATGGAAAGACGAAGCGCCTTGGTGGAGTACTCTCCCATGCGGCAGATCTCGCGCTTTGCATCCGAAAGCAATACTGCCGGCGGAATGGTGGAAACACGGATGTTGTCCATATAAACCAGCTTGCGGTCCGCAGTTGCACCGATCTCTTCCTGTGTAACCGGGATAATACGCTCAGCCAGTGCAATAATCTTGCTCGCAAACGGAAGCTCGATCAACACCGCAATGATCGCAAAGATCGTATGCGTATTTGCGATCTGACGGCCGATGTCATTGGGTGACAGATGCTGAATCCCATCCAGAATCTGTGGGAATATGTGGATGAGAATCATCAGGATAATTGCACGGAAAATGTTGAACATCAAGTTCAAGATAGCCGTCCGCTTGCCCTTACGGTTCGCGGTCAGCGATGCGAGAAGGTTCGGTGTTACCGAGCCGACCGCGGCACCCATAATTAAGTAAACAGCGATATGATACTCCAGAATGCCCTGCATGGCAAATGCCTGGAAGATGACAATCGAAGAAGAAGAGCTCTGCACCAGCGCGGTGAACGCCAAGCCAAACAACAGCGCCAAAATCGGGTTGGACAGCGTGGATAGGAATCCAATAAATGTCGGCGTATTGGACAGAGGCGTAATCGCACTCTTCATAATGGCGATGCCCTCAAACAGCATACCAAAACCGAGGATGACCATACCGATATACCGTACAAGGTTCTTTTTCAAAAAAAGGTACATGACTGCACCGACAAACAAAATCAGTGGTGCAAACTGGCTCAGGTTAAATGCGGTTAACTGCGCCGTAATTGTGGTACCGATATTAGCACCCATGATAATGCCGATTGCCTGCGCAAGAGACATCAATCCGGAATTGACGAAACCGATTACCATTACGTCGGTTGCAGAGGAACTCTGAATCAAAATCGTAACAGCAATACCTACCAGTACTGCTACAAAACGATTCGTTGTAGCATGTTCCAAAATGGTGCGAAGATTATCGCCCGCCGCGTTCTTAAGGCCGGTGGACATGATCGTCATACCGTATAGGAACAAGCCTACACCGCCCAATAGTGCGAACAAGTCAAAAACTGTCATTTTTTGACCTCCTAATGTTGATTAACTTCCCCGATCCCTTTTATTATACCGCCTTGTTTCGTAAGAGTACAGCTTTTTTCGATTTTTTATAAAAAAATTTTCCGAAACATTTCCGTCATCTATACAATTGCGTTCTTCCTGCAATCTTGCTATACTAAAAGGTAAATCCCACTTCCACAGCGAATGGAGGTAACACGGCATGAAGAAAACCATCACAAAAATCGCGGTGACCGGAGGCCCTTGCGGCGGAAAATCCAGCTTATTGAACCATGTTGACCGGGAGCTTTCTCAGCGCGGGTATCGCGTCTTCTTGATCTCCGAGAGCGCAACCGACCTGATCCTCGGCGGCATTAAGCCATTTGACGGCTGTCTGAATATGTATGATTTTCAGAAGTTTGTCTTCCCAACGCAGTTTTTCCGCGAGGATCTATACCGCAAGGCGGCGGAGCTTGTCCCGGAGGAAAAGGTCGTTATCCTCTGTGACCGCGGCATCCTGGACAACAAGGCCTATGTTTCCGAAGAGGAATTCCAAACCCTGCTCCAATTGTTTGGCAAAAACGAAGCGGAGGTCCGCGATTCGTACGATGCCGTCATCCACTTGGTGACGACGGCGGATGGCGCAGAGCATGCCTACACCCTATCCAATAATACCGCACGAACCGAAACACCCGAGCAGGCACGCGCCATGGAGCAGCGTACCCTGCTCGCATGGGCTGAGCACCCTCATCGCTACATCATCGACAACTCGACGGATTTTGCCGGCAAGATCGCCCGCGCGATGAAGAAAATTGAGGCGGTGCTTGAGGAAACCACATAACAACGGGACAAGCAAGATTACTCTGCCATACTTGAGAAAAGTTCACCGCCGAACGGAATCCCGGCGTGTCCTTCCAACTGCTGCTGTATCTTCTGTACTGCGGCAGTTTTTCTATTCCACATGATTTGCATTTTAAGATAAACTACGCTATACTAGAATGGCGTGTTACAGCAAACGTTGTCTGCGCATATATAGAAAGAAATAAATCATTGAGGTAGATTTCATGGTATATGATACAATTCTCTCCGCGATGGGCCGTACGCCGATCATTCGCCTAAACCGCCTGTGCGAACCGGACAGCGCACAGATTCTCGTCAAGTTTGAGGGACTCAACGTCGGCGGCTCTATCAAGACCCGCACCGCATTCAATATGATCTCCGATGCCGAGGAACAGGGGCTGCTCACGCCCGATTCCATCATTGTCGAACCGACCAGCGGCAATCAGGGAATTGGTCTGGCGCTGATCGGTGCGGTACGCGGCTACAAGACAATTATTATCATGCCGGATTCGGTCAGCGAGGAGCGTCGCAAGCTGGTTCGTCATTACGGGTCCGAGGTCATTCTGATCCATGACGATGGGGACATCGGCAAATGTATTGCGGAATGTACTGCCACTGCCCTGCGCATGGCGGAAGAAAACCCCAAGGTGTTCGTCCCACAGCAGTTTGAGAATCCGGCAAATCCGCAGGTGCACCGCGATCAGACTGCACTCGAAATCCTCGCGCAGGTCGGCGGCCCGATTGACGGCTTCTGCTCCGGCATCGGTACCGGCGGCACGATCACGGGAATCGGCGAGGTACTGCGCGAGCACAATCCCAATATGACAATTTGGGCTGTGGAGCCGCAGAATGCAGCCATTCTGGCGGGCGGCACGGTCGGCACCCATCTGCAAATGGGAATCGGCGACGGCTTGATTCCAGGTATCCTAAATACAAAGATCTATGATGATATCTATATTGTCACGGACGAAGAAGCCATTAACACAGCCAAGGATCTGGCCCGGCTGGAGGGTCTGATGTGCGGCATTTCCAGCGGTACCAACGTCGCCGCTGCGCGTAAGCTGGCAAAAAAACTTGGCCCTGGAAAAACTGTCGTCACAGTCCTGCCGGATACGGCGGAACGTTATTTCAGCACCCCGCTGTTTGACCACGAGGGTTGATTCTTCCAAAAATCAGGACGCATCTGCGGATGCGTCCTTTTTTTCTGTGCTGCCGTGGCGGCTGCATATTTTTCTGTCTGACGGTTCATACTGCTTTTGAGGTGACAAATATGCTCAAGGATACCGATTTACTCAACCACATCCGCCAGACCACGGAAATGGGACAGGATGGCATCGACATGGTCATGGAATATGCCGATTACAAACCGTTCCGTGAGGCTCTTCAAGATCAGAAAACGGAATACGGAAAGATTTATCGCGCCGCAGACACCATGCTGCGCTCCCGCGGCGAGGAGCCCAAAGAGATCAGCATGATGGCAAAGCTCTCCAGCGAGCTTTCCTCCTCCATGAAAACAATGCACGATCACTCCACATCCAAAATCGCCGAGCTGATGATCCAGGGCAATACACGTGGGATGACAAAATCCCTCCAGTGTCTGGATCAATACAACGGCAGTGACCATGAAGTCAAGGCACTGGCGGAAAAGCTGCTGCGAACCGAGGAAGCAAACATCGAACAGATGAAGCCATTTTTATAATCCCATCACACATCCGCACCCCGCTCACAAGACAGCCATCGCTGTCCCACAGGCGGGGTGCCGCTCTTATATCCACACGGACCGAAAGAAAAAGAAATTTGAAAAAAAGTAAAAAAGCTCTTGACGAAGCAGGGAAAATCCGATATAATAATTTTCGTCGCTGAGAGCTGCGGCAAAAACAAAATACAAATGGAGAGTTGGCTGAGTGGTCGAAGGCGCACGACTGGAAATCGTGTGAGCGTGATGAGCGTTCCCAGGGTTCAAATCCCTGACTCTCCGCCATTAAAACGGACGTATGGATACGTCCGTTTTTTTCTTTTCCCCGCCCTGTGCTCAGAGCAAAATATGGATAAGCCGCAACACGGCTAAATGCAGAGGATAATAGAGATAAAACAATCTTTTCATCGGTATTTCCCCGCGCCTTCCATTGTACAGCGCCAGCGGCAAAAGGGCGAGAAACGACCACCATTGTACACCGCCCATCGCTATGCTGAGCGCGAGCAGGCCGAGGCTTATCCATCCCAATCGTTTGTACCGATTCTCTGAGAGGGAGATAAATACCGGCAGCATGACGCCCCAAAAGCCATAATCAATCTGAAATCCCGACTCCGGAATCCACAGCGGAACCATTTCACAGAGAAGCCATACCGCCAAAATCGCCGCCGCTGGTATCCACCACGCAAGCGCCTGCACCATCGCCCGATGCAGTGCGTACAGAACAGGGATCGAGAGGCTAAAGGTGATAAGGACACACTGATATAGGCTTTGTTCCGCCGCAAAGAAAACAATCTGGCACAAAAGTCCCAGCAAGAAAATACTCCGAAAATAACGCAATTTATTGTGCGTATACCGACATCCTTCCGCAATCATATATGCAAAAATCGGGAAAGACAGGCGTCCCACGATACGAAATGCATCTATCTCCGGAAAGAAAATGACCCCTATATGGTCAACCGTCATTGTCGCCAAAGCGAGCAGCTTCAACATATTTACACTCAGAAGCCCTTCGTGCAGAACACGGAATCCTATCCCGCCCGCCGTTTCCATAGCCGTGCTGTTCTGGTCGTATACCATAGACCATTCTCCTTTTACGTCGCAAATGGAGTTCCGTACCCGTCATCCATCATCGATCCCCTGGCTGATAAGCCTATTATACTTGGTATGGTTTGCGGAAACAAGTGTCCCTTCGATAAAATTGTAACCCCTCACCTCGGTGATACGCCAAGGCGAGGGGTTTTTTACGTGTGTCGAAATCTTTTTTGTGAACGGAACTGCCGTTTCCTTTATGCCTATGGAAGCCGTCCGGCTTTTTTGTGCGGCACGATCTCCCAGAACACCGGAAATCCGCCGTCCAATTCCATACCGCAATGAGACGAACACCCCTGGCAGCCGTGACCGCAGCCGTGGATCCGTCGCAGATAGCCGGCGCGTTCCAGAAATTCCATCCGTCGTTTGATGTCCTCCGCCGTGGTATCTAAGACCTCGGCCAATTCCTCCACCGACCGTGCCTTTCCATCGGCAAGAAGCTGCAAAATCTGTGTCATCTCCGTCACCTATCCAAGGAACAGCGCACCCACATGGTATACCACAAAGGACATGAGCAGGGCCATGCAGATGTAGTACAGTGCGATCCGCGCGGTCCATTTGGCCGAGTGGGTTTCGTTATAAGTAGAGGCCACAGCTACAACACAAGGGATATTGAAGGTTACCGCGAAGATGAAGGCCAAAGCCTCTGCCGGCGCGATGTTTGCCACCAGAATTTCCCCGAGATTTGCCGCCTGTCCGGCAGTCCCCACGGTAGAGGCAAAGATCGTTCCGGTTCCGGCATACAGGGAGCTGAGAACACCCAGTGCCGCCTCTTTGCTGACCGCAGAGGAAACGAACGCCAGGAAGGTCTGCCAGCTCAAGCCAAAGAAATGGGTTACCGGTTCAATGAAAGTGCCGATCTGATAAATCACACTCTTGGTCACATCCCCATCGGTGGAGTAAGACAGCAGCCAGAATACCAACGAGATCAGCAAAATGACCTTCAGTGCCCGAACCAGTACATCCTTGGTGCGTCCGAACACATAGCGCAGCAGGCTGCCCCACTTGGGCTTGTGATACGGCGGCAGCTCCATGATAAGGCCCGTGCGCTCCTCCGGATCCACCAGTTTCCGCCCGAAAACTTTGGAGGTAATCCACATATGAAGCAGGACTACCGCGAAAATCGCCACAATGACGAGCGGTGCCCACACACCAAAAAATACGCTGGAGATCATCGGTACAATCGCCCAGGTGGCCGCACAGGGTACAGCCCAGGCCAAAGAGATCGTCAGAACCCGCTGTCCCCAGTTGTCAATCACGCGCGTTCCGGCCGCTCCGCCGATCGTGCAGCCAAAGCTGACCAAAAAAGGCATAATGGCCTTGCCCTGAAGTCCCAGCTTCGACATCGTCCCGTCAAACACATAGGAAATGCGCGCCATATAGCCGATCTCCTCAATGAAGCCGAAGACCAGCGTAATGCCAAACACAAAGCCGATCATAGAGATCGCAAAGTACAGGGCGTTAACACCGACATCGCACACCAAACCAATCAGAAATTGCGGCGCACCGATGGCAGTCAGCCCCGCAGTAAAAGCCGGGGACAGCAGGGACGGCAGCAGCCCGCCTACGATCATGAAGGGCGCGGCGGGAACAAACGCGGCAATCAGCCCCAGAAGGATGACACCCACAGCCAAAGGCTTTCCCCATTTCCGGCTGGTGGCCACACGGTCAAACTTACCCAAGCTCTTGGCATGTTTCTTTCCGGATACTGCATCGCTCAGAAGAGCGTCAATCCAGGCAAATTTGCACTCTCCTGTGAACAGCGCCCCATCCTGACTTGCTGCCGCCAAGGCATCCAGTTCGGCCTTCTTTTCCGAAGAGAGCAGCTCCCGTACCCGCACGGTGACCGGGGCATCCCCTTCCAGTATCTTGGCAGCCAGCCACACTGGGGAATAATCCCCCATCCCCTCCCGGGGCATCAGAGAATACAGCTCGGCAAAGCGCTCTAAGCCGCGGTATTTTTCCTCCAAAGCCGCTGTTTTGAGAAGCGGCTTTTCCAGCAACGCCCGATCCAGTGCCTGATAAAATCCGTCATAATGCTTTACATCCGTCGCGGAAAACGGAACCACCGGGATTCCCAGCTTCCGTTCCAACACCGTTGCATCCACGTTTTTTCCCTGCTCCCGCGCCACATCCATCAGATTCAGCAGCAGGACGGCCGGGGTTTGAATACCGGCGAAATCCGCCAGCATAAACAAGCTGCGTTCCAACTGCGAAGCATCTGCCAAAATGACTACCACATCCGCCTTGCCCTCGGCGATATAATTCCGGGTGATAATCTCCTCCTCCGAATTGGCCGACAGGCTATAGGTACCGGGCAGGTCGGCCACCGTGTATTTCGTACCATTCCGGATGAAATATCCCTCTTTTTGCTCCACCGTCTTGCCGGGCCAGTTTCCTACATGCTGCCGCAGTCCTGTCAGGCCGTTAAACAGGGTAGATTTGCCCGAGTTTGGCTGTCCCAACAGGGCGATGACCGGATCTTGCACAGAGACCGGTGTCTTGGTCTGTACCATGCTCATTTCTCCGCACCTCCAATCTGGATCTTATCGCATTCGCTTCGGTCCAGTGCAATCATGGAATCCCTGCTGTACAGCAGGATCGGACGCTTTTTTACGTTTTGCAGGACGGTCACCGGGCATCCCAGAGTCAGACCGATCGAAGTGATCCGACTCAGAAACCGGACGTCACCCTGTATGGCGCTGATGACGCCTTGCTCGCCGCTTTGAGTCTCAGATAGTTTCCTCATTCTTTTCTCCCTGCCTTTCAAATTTGGAATGGTACAGCCTCCGGTATTCTAGAGGGGTGACCCCGGTTTCCCGCCGGAACGCTGCGCCAAATTTCCCTTGGTTCTCATACCCCACTTCGCTGGCAATATCCACGATCCGCAGCGCCGTCGTAGTCAGAAGCTCCTTGGCCCGTTCAATACGCCTCCAACGAAGATACACCGAGACAGGCTTTCCATAGACCTGTCCAAAATACTTCTTCAGAGAAGCCGGACTGACCCCTGCCTCTGCTGCGAGCTCCACAAGGCTGTATTGCCTGCGCAGATCTTCGGTCATAACCGCCTCTGCCCGCATCACCGCCGCCCGCTGTCCCCGCGTGAGAAATACAGGAGACAACGCCCCGTTGGTCTCTTGCCCGGTATTGAGATGCCACAACAGCTCCAATATCCGGAACCGATATCCCTCCAGCGACAAATCCGCCGCAACGATATGCGCCATCAGCTGCCGTGCCAATTGATCCCACGCAGGAGACACTTTTGCCAGGAAACTTCCCTGGCAGGAGGCGAGCCGTTTTTTCGCGGCAGCCAGATCAATTCCATAGTCTGTCAGACCTTGCCGTCCATCTGCGGTTTTCAGATCGGCCACCAGCTCCAGTCCCTCGTAGCTTCCACCGGGACAGAGCATGCTGCCGATGGGCGGATTGATATCGACACTCAGCGTCCCCTGGTCAATGTAGATATACCCGGCCGGAAGGGGAACCTCACACCGTCCGGAGAAACAATAATTCATCTTCAGATAATGATACGTTCCCATCGGCTGAATGGGCAGCCGTGCCACATGGAAATCTATGACCCACATCTGAACGCCCGGCCAGGCTTCCAGCAGAAACATGACTCCATCTCCATGCTCCGTACGGAAATTCATGCGCCGTACCAGCGGAGAGAGTTTTGTCTCCTGAATGCAATAACGCATCACAAAATCCGGTTCTGCATTGTATGTCATACTTCACCCCCTTGCAATTAGCTTTAACTAACCGTTATCTATACCATACTATAGTTTTGCTCTTTTTTCTGCTCCACCGGGCTATTTTTCCTCCATCCGGCCTCGATTTTTCCCGCATCCCCTATTCTCTATGGTCGGATTTATGATGGTTGACTTTATCCCTGAGAGATGCTATACTCGCATTAATTAGCTATGGCTAATACCCGAAGTTGCAGAGACTCTCCCATCATTTGCAAGTCTTTTTTAGATTCTTTTATATTCCTTCAAAATCAAACCACTAAATAGAAAACAAAAAAATCCGCCATAAGACAAATATCACTTTCCTCCGTTTTTGGAGGAAGATCCGTTACGCTTCCATATTTCCCAACCAATTGGAACGCCGCTTCCTTCTTCAGACATTATTTCACAGTCTTACGCTCTCTGGAAGCGGCAAAGGCAGACACTGGTGCCCAGGCTGCTTGATCTTTCGAAAAATCTGAATTCAACCCCAATATATCAAAAACCGCACCGGACTCCTCCAAAGAGTCCGGCGCGGTAATTTTATTGTCCAGTCCATTGTTCTATCGTTCTCTACCCATTCAAATTCCGAACGGAGGATCGTTCGACAATCTCCGGTTGGAAGATATAGGTCGCATCGTATCCAGGATTCTCCATCAGTTCCAACAATCGCTCTGCGGCAACTCTGCCCAAATTGTCCAAAGGATGCGCAATACAGGATAACTGAAACGGATGCATGGAAAATACAGAGTTATCATAGCTCATGACCGACAGGTCCTCGGGAATCCGAACTCCTCGGCGCACAAGCTCCGGTAGAATACTGGAGGCAATATGATCATTGTAGAAAAATATTGCTGTACAGCCCTGCATCTTATTCCAAAGAAGATCAAACGATTCGTTAGGAAGCGCAGTGCTTCCCTCTTCGGTAAGCCAGAAAACATGATCTTCGGAAAACTTCAGATTATAGTCGCGCAACGCCTGAATATATCCCTGATAGCGCAAAATTCCCTGAAGATCATCAATCTTCCCGATATGAAAGATATCTTTGTGCCCATGCTGGATTAAATACTCCGTCGCCTTATATCCTCCCATCCGGTCGTCCAAGGCGACATATGGGAGATTCGGGAACTGCGGATAATATCCATCGATTAGAATAAGAGGGAATCTTCTCTGCAGCTCCTCAATCAAGTCCGTGGAGCGCGGAAGAAATGCCTTTGTTATTTCCAGAATCACACCTGCATAATTGGCAGAAAGGATTTTCCGAAGCGCGTCCTCTTCATAATCAATCCGATTGTTCGAAACGTAAATATTGCTGATATATCCGTGTTGATTCAGCACGCTATTGATCCCCGCCGATTTGTACGGAAAAATATAATTGTCTGCATTTGTCATCAATACAGCAATATTCTTGGAGTTTGTCGGCGCCGGAATTGTCTCGGAAACGAACGTCCCAGCCCCCTTGATCGTGTAAATTAAATTCTTTTTTGAGAGAAATGACAGCGCATTCCGAACCGTCTGCCGGCTGACCGCAAATTGATTCATTAATTCTTTTTCGGTTGGAAGCTGGGCTCCAGAGCGCAGGGCATTGGATACAATCTGCTGTTCAATCTGTTTGGCAATCGTTAAATATTTGGGCATAGTCGTTTCTCCTCAAGAGATACAATAGGAAATCAATTCTATTGTAAATATTATAACACAAAAGCCTCAATATTGTAATCTAATTTGCAAAAAATCGATGCGATGTGTATTTCCATCCCCAATTATTTGTATTTAATATGTATTATCTCATCGTTTTTCGCTCTTGATTATATTATGGTTGCATTATTTTATTCAAATTAAATACATATTTCCATCAAATACAATAAAATTTTTCGATATTTTAGGTGAAAAAGTTGGGTAATGTAACTAATGCACAAAATAAAGACAATAAAATTAGAATATTTGTGTATTGAATGCAATAAAAATTTGTTGTACTATGTAGTACATAAACAAGATATATCAAGAACAATTTTAAATATATGTATTTTAAATGTATTATAAATTAACAATGAATACGAAGAAAAGGAGCGAGAAACAATGACATTACGAATTGGAGTGATCGGAACCGGAGGCATGGGGCAACATCATATCAAAAACATTCAGTCTGTCATTCCAGGAGCAGAAGTAACAGCAGTCAGTGATACCAACGAAGAAGTTGCCAGACAGGTTGCTTCGTCGTGCGCAGCACAATACATTGCAGATCCGTACGAACTGATCGCCTCAGATAATGTGGATGCTGTCATAATTGCCTCATGGGATCCAACACACGAAGGCTTTTGCATTGCAGCCATCCATGCAGGAAAGTATGTCTTTTGTGAAAAACCGTTGTCAGACACCCCAGAAGGCTGCATCCGCATTATGGAAGCGGAGCAAAAAGCCGAAAAACGCTTGCTGCAGGTTGGTTTTATGCGTCGTTATGATAAGGATTATCGAGAACTGCGCAAGGTCATTCAAGCTGGAAGAATCGGAATTCCGTTGGTCGTCCATGCACAACATCGCAATCTCGCTCCGGCAGGCAGCGCAAAAATCACAAGTGATATGTCCGCAACCAACGCATTGGTACACGAATTTGATATCACCCGCTATTTGATCGGCGACGAAGATACGTATATTTCTGCACAATTGGTAGCGCCGCGTTCGTCACGATTTTGTGGTGAGGACTTGATCGATCCTCAGCTAGTCTACCTGGAAACCAGGAACGGCGTTCGTGTCGAGCTGGAAATCTACTGGTACTGCCGATATGGATACGATATCCGCTGTGAGGTAGTCGGCGATCTCGGAACCGCCAGCCTCCCGAGCCCTTCTCATACCGTTGTCCGCTGCGAGGGACAGCAAGCTTTTCAAATCGTCCCAACCTGGCAAGAACGGTTCCACGATGCCTATGTCACAGAATTGCGGGAATGGATCGCTTCCGTACAGGAAGAGAACATCATCGGACCATCCGCGTGGGATGGATATATTTCTAGCAA
The DNA here is from genome assembly GCA_030539335.1 of Eubacteriales bacterium. GTDB lineage: Bacteria > Bacillota > Clostridia > Oscillospirales > Butyricicoccaceae > Butyricicoccus_A. Next base: position 177,945 of record JAUNSG010000001.1, read on the forward strand.
GGTCGCAGAGGCTTGTCGCCAGTCGCGACTGACCGGTAAGATTGTTCCGATCGAATTAATCGAGTGTCCGGAATTCTATCACAACATATAATCGCTTCGGTATATTTACAGAACAAAGAAGCAGGAGGATTTTTATGAAAAAATTACAATTCGGCATGATCGGCGGCGGCAACGGCGCCTTCATCGGGGATGTCCACCGGCACGGCGCCCTGATGGATGACCTCGCGGTTCTGGTGGCGGGCTGCTTCTCGCGCAACCGCGAAAAGAGTCTGGAAACCGCAGAGAAATGGAACATTGCGGACACCAACCGCATCTATCCCGACTATGAGACGATGGCACAGGCGGAATCGCAGCGCGAGGACGGCATTGACTTCGTGACGATCGCCACCCCGAACGACACGCACTATCCGATCGCCAAGTGCTTCCTGGAGCACGGCATCCACATCATGTGCGACAAGCCGCTCGCGCTCACGGCAGAGCAGGGCTATGAGCTGGAGGCGCTCGCAAAGGAGCGCGATCTGCTGTTCGGCGTCAGCTATACCTACACCGGCTACGCGATGACCCGCCAGGCGCGCGAGATGATCGATCACGGAGAGATCGGCAAAATCACGTGCATCCAGGGCGAATATCCTCAGGAATGGCTGGCAGTTTCGCTGGTTTCTGACCACTCCGAGCAGGCCACATGGCGGCATGATCCGAAGCGTTCGGGCGAGTCCGGCTGCTGTGCGGACATCGGCACACACGTCGAGTGCCTGATCTCCCGCATGACCGGCCTGCATCCGACCAAGGTCATCGCGCGCTTTGACCACATCCCGGCGGACGTCCCGCTGGAAACCAACGCCATGGTCATGTGTGAATTTGACGGCGGTGTTCCGGGCATGATCTGGACTTCCCAGGTCGCGATGGGACACGAGACCGAACTGACCGTCCGCATCTTCGGCGAAACAGGCTCCATTGAATGGACCCACCTCAAGCCGTGGGAGTTGCGTGTCACCCGCATCAATCAGCCGCCGCAGACCTACACAACCAACCGCGATTATCTGTATCCGGCGGCAAAGGAGCTGTGCCGTCTGCCTTCCGGGCACATCGAGGGCTTCTATGAGGCGTTCGGCAACATCTATCACAGCTTCTGCGTCAATCTGATTGCCAAGAAGACCGGCGGCGATCCGGGTACCTTCCGCTATCCGACGGTTTCGGACGGTGTCAAGGGCATCGAATTTGTCGATGCATGCCTGGAGTCCAGCCGCAACAACAACATTTGGGTCACAGTGAGAAAGCCGTAACCAGCATATCAGGGTGACGGAAAGATATTGCGATTTTTCATTTTTAAGCTATTCACACGATACAGAGATATCAAATTTCGAATGTTGTAAAAAATAACTTTATTTGAATGACTTTCTGTACATAAGCGCAATCCAAGTTACAGCACTTTCTGCTATAACAAGTACGCTCTTCAGGATATGTGGCGATGTGCAAAGGGAAAATAAAAAAGCAGGAGGATAAAAAAGATGAAACAGAGTAACAGGTTATTGGCGATGATACTCGCCGGTGCGATGACTGCAGGCTCCCTTGCAGGATGTGGTGGCAGCACAAGCAGTGATTCCCCAACAGCAGGTTCGGCCGGATCCGCAGCAGCTTCCGATACCGGCAGCAGCAAGGGCAGCATTACCGTTATCACGATGGCACTGAATTCCGATCACTGGCATGCTGTACAGGCCGGCGCAATTCTAGCCGGACAGGAATACAACTACGATATCAAAGTTTTGGGTCCGAACGATGAGTCCAACGCACAGGAACAGTGTAATGAAATTCTGGATGCGGTTTCCGCAGGCAGTGACGCCATTGTTCTCGCTGCAAACAATCCGGACACCGTGGTCTCCACCGCAGCCGATGTTCACGCAGATGGCATGCCGCTGATTGCAATTGATGCATCTCTTCCGGACGAAAACGCATATGATGCTTTCCTGGGCACGAACAACTATGAAGCAGGAAAATCGGTAGGTGAATACATTGTCGGTCAGAACAGCGATGCCAAAGTTGCAATTATCCGCGGTCTGGTCGGAACCACTGTACACGACACTCGCTGCACGGGTATTTCCGACGGTGTCGAGGACTCAGGTGGAGAAGTTGTCGATATCCAGCCGGCCGACTCCGATCGTTCCAAGGCGGTAACCGTAGCAGAGAACCTGATTCAGACCCATCCGGAAATCACTGCAATTGCAGCAACCAGTGATGAAATGGCGTTGGGCGCTTACGAGGCAGTTAAGGCCGCAGGTAAGGAAGGAGAAATTGTGGTATCTGGCTTCGACGGAGCACGTGGTGCTCTGGAATCGATTATCGCCGGCGAGCTTGATGGTTCCGGCGCACAGGATCCCGTATACGAAGGTTATAACGGCGTAGGACTGGCCGTCAAAGTCCTGGAAGGCGAAAGCTTCGAAAAGGAAAATGAGTGCCCGTTCCGAATCGTCACTCCGGAAAACGCCCAGGAAGTTTATGATGAATTGATGTCCAATCTGGAAGCAGCTGGATTCTAACAAAGTAAAAACAAATTAAAAATCTCTTATTGTTTCTTTCTCATTGGCAGTTGCCGACTTTGGTTGGCAACTGCTGTATTTTATCCGTATATCCATAGTAATTGCAGGACACATAAGGTCGACAGAAACGCACACCGAAGAACAGATACGTAGGTTTTTAGATTCCGGTCTGGTCTCAATACAAGGCCATAGATATGCCTCTATTATATATACGCAAGGAGAGTTTTTATGTCTTTCTCTTCGTTAAAGCTTTTTTGAACCACTCCCCTTACGAGTGGTTTTTTACATACAAAAAAAGCTTAAATCCAAGGATTTAAGCTTAAAAGTTTTGGTGGGAGGTGGTGGATTCGAACCACCGAAGTCGTCGACAACAGATTTACAGTCTGCCCCCTTTGGCCACTCGGGAAACCTCCCATATTTACTTCAATTCACTCGATGGAGCTGGTGGACGGACTCGAACCCCCGACCTGCTGATTACAAATCAGCTGCTCTACCAACTGAGCTACACCAGCTTATCGGCTTTGTGTCCGCCGATCTCTCTCAGCGACGAGATTTATTATATCAGGCAATACCCAATCTGTCAACACTTTTTCTCAATTTTTTTATTTTTTTTGCAAACGGTCAAATTGTTCTAATTTTTCCGAGATATTCTGCAAAATCGTCAACAAAGACTGTGCTTCCTGTGGGAATTGCTCATTCAGAGACCCGAGCGACAATGTCGGCATTTGGGCTTCTTCTTCCTTGAGTCCGAGCGTTCCGCCGCCTGCCGCCGCGCACTGAATCCGAAGCTCGGAAAGCTTCATGAGCGCATCACACAGGGCATCAAAGCTCTGCGGCTTGGTCTTGAAGGCTTCATCCGGATTCGTCCCATCCGCCTGATACAGATAGCGGAACAGCTTATAGGTCGCCGCCGACAGATAGGTGCTGATCTCCTGCACGAGCTGTGCCGAGCCGGACCGGGACGCCGCTTCCAGAAGCAACGAAGAGGAATCGGCAATCAGCTTTTTGTACATCTCCGCCAGCGGATCGCTCTCTGTCTTCTCTCCCGAAGCCGTCGGTTCGGAAAACCGGTTGCCGTCACGTGACAAGCTCCGGCCAAGCAGATAGTCACAGGACACGCCGAAATAATCTGCTGCACGCACAACAAAAGCGAGACCAGGTTCTCTCAACCCGTTCTCGTAATGACTCAAGAGTGCCTGAGAGACCTGTAGGTCACCTGCGGCCGTTCTCTGGCTTATTCTCTTTTCACGACGCAGCAGCGCCAGTGTACGGGAAAAGTCACTTGCCATCTTAATTAACGTCCTGTCTATCCGATACTATATGTATTTATAGTATACTGTTTTTATAACAAATTGTAAAGTACTCACTCACAAGAATTGTGGCTGTTTTTTTACTTTTTGTTCGATATTCGCAGTTTGCTGTTTGGCTGTCTGACCTTTTTCGTCATGCATCCCCCGGATTCCCGAAAGACTTGACAGGGACCCCATTCGCCGATACAATAAAAGGCAGAGAATTTCTGTCATTGGAGGAGGAAGCCATGCTGCCACAAAATCCCGTCATACTGCTGAGCTATATCAACACCAAGCTGCGCGATACGTATCCTTCCCTGGATAGCCTGTGCGACGATCTGGACGTAGACCGCACCGCACTGACCAAAACGCTGCTTGCCATCAATTACAGCTATGACAAAACGCGCAATCAATTCGTATAACAAAATGGAATAAAAATTTTGCCTTTCCCATCCGACCTTTGCGCGCGTCGCCGGATGAGAAAGGCTTTTATTTTTTTCAGCAAGCGGTATCTGATCGTAAATTTTTCCTCTGTTACGACACCATGATTTTCTTCTCTCCGGACCAAGTTCCGTTATACCGCTTTCCGCCGACTTTTTTATAGGCTCTGACTTTCACCGAATACCTTTTTCCAGATTGCAGGCATCTGATTTTTTTGCCAGTGGTCTTACTGGTCGTATAGTTCCAGCTCTTCCTTCCGCATTGCCTGTAGGCAATTTGATAAGAACACCCACCTGCCGCTTTCCCCCATCGCACCGTGACTGCTCTTTTCGCGGATTGCAGCGTTTTGATGGTCACGGACCGGGGAAGAATTTTGTAGGTTGCGGATTGCTCTCCTGTATAATTCCCCCTGCCCCGGATAGTCACGGTCGCCTTTCCAATCTTTGTATTGTTTTTATATGTTACCGAATAGTCGCTTCCCTTTTGCAAGATTAGATACTCGGTCCTCACGGTAATCGTACCATCTCCGTTGTCTCTTTCCTCCGAACGCTCTGTAATGACCTGAAAATCCGGCTTGATTGCTTTTCCTCTATAGACATACGCAGATTCCAAATCGGAAAGATAGGCATCCGCTATATTCTGCCGCGTCGTCCTGCTCTGCTTTGCAGAATTCTCTGTAAACACAGCCATCGTCTGTGTCGCAATTGTGGCGAACGTCAAACACAGAATGGTACCAACTAGAATCCCTTTTTTGATGATTGCTTGTATTCTGTTCATAGATGCCTCCAAAGATGCTGCTTTCTGTTATTCCCCCGGTTGATTGACGACGCCGACGAACAGCGGCAGATTGTCCGTACCCGAAATCACAAACAGGAACGGCCGGTTCAGATTCATCGTAAACGACGGAAGCTCCTCAACCACGTCAGCCTCCCCGGCCATCACTATCTCGGTATAGGAGGCCGCTTCACAGCCGTTTTCATCGATCTTGACCCGCGCGGCCTGATCGATCCGCGAGATTGCCGCCTCCTGTTCCTCCGTCAACGGGGTGAAATTCGCTGTTCCCGGATGGAAAATATCCGAAACACCCAGTGCCTGCAAGTCCTTGTTTAATGCCCGATGCGAGCTGACATCGAATTTCGGAATGGACCAGACGATCTCGCCGTATTCCTCTTGCTCCTCTTCCGTATGGAACAGCGTTGCGACGGTTTCCGGATCGCCAAGCAATTGATCGATAGTGGTTCCCTCATCCGGCATGACAAAGGTCATCGATGTCGCTCCGGAGAAATACAGAGAAGCCTTGGAATATCCATCCCCCCGAACAAACGCACCATGTCCTGTCAAGTGCATGAAATCCGTCTGCATCTCCTTCTCTCCGGCTGTGGTAAAGGTATCGGGCGCCGTCTTGTTTTCGTCAAACTGGATTGCCCACTGGTCGTAAAAGTATAAAGTCGAATACAGTGCCATGATGGTATTCTTATCCAGTTCAATCCCCTGCGTCTCCTTCTGCAGCAGGTTCCCGGTATTTTCGTCAATCCATTTTGCAATTGCCTGCTCGGTCTCCTTGTCCCCCATCACCGCCTGATAGGTCGAGGCAAAGTAATCCTTTGCCAGACGGTCAACGATATCCGCGTGAAAGGACAGCTCCGAATTCAGCCAGATGGAATTGGCCAGCAGCGTTTTGGTATACGCGCCGTTGTTATAGAGCTGTTTCCAGATTCGTCCGGTCTGCTCCCGCATGGTATCGGTATCCTCTACACCGAGCAAATCCAGGATCTGCTTCTGGGAATTGCCTTTCGCGGTCTCGCTCAGCATCGCCAGCGCCATGTACAGATTCGCCGGAGAGTACACGACATTTTCCACTTTCTCTCCGGACAGGATCTGTTCCATCGTGGAGCCGGTAAACCCCTGCAGCCCATCCAAATAGGCAGAATCCGGTTGTTCCCGCTGAAGCGCATCATAGGCCTCATAATACGCCTCGTTCTGTTCATCGAACTCTTCTTCCGTCAGCTCGCCGTCCATCCACGCCTGCTCGGATGGCTGCTGCGGCAGCTCCGGGTATTCCGCCTCAGCCACAAGCTGTACCGCAGCAGCCCCGGAGGTCGCGTATTCGTCTTCCTCCGCGCCGCCTCCTACGGTCGCGGACAGCGTTTCCATTTGTGACTCCCACGTTTCCATTTGTGACTCCCACCAGGAGGACAGGATCGGTCCCCCTCCGATTCCTGCCAGCAGTACCAGACACGCGGCGAGTGCCCCCCATCGTATCCGGCGTGTCGTTCCGCGTGCCGGAACTGTTTTCGCATGCTTTTGCACCAGCGCATCATCCAAATGCTCCAGTTCGTTCAGCAAGTCCTTTCCGTTCATATGGCAATCCCCTCCTTCTGCAGCCATTCCTTCAATCGGTTTCTGGTGCGGAACAGCATCGATTTGACGCGGCTCTGTGTCATGCGATATTGCACGGCAATTTCCGCAATACTGTCGCCGTACCAGTACCGCCGGACAAACACCGCCTGCGCGGTCTCGTCACACCCTTTCAGAAATGTACTGATCGACGCGGCGACTTCCCCGGCCTGATACTCCCCCATGCCGTCCTGCGGATTGGGAATGCATTCCAATAGTTCTTGGGACAGCTCCTGCACCAGGGCATCCCGCTTTTGAGCCTTTCGATATTGCATGCGGTTCAGAGACAAATGGCGCGTGATCTTGGCGAGAAAAGCAAACAGATATTGCGGGCGCTCCGGCGGCATGGTGTTCCACGCGGTTAAGTAGGTATCATTGACGCACTCCTCTGCATCCCGCCGGTCCCGCACAAACTTCCAGGACACACGATGGAGTTGCGCTCCATATTTCGACTGTGTTTCTGCCACGGCCTGCTCGTCACGCTGATGATATAGGCAGACGATGAATTTATCCTCCATCTCGGCTCCCCCTTTCTTCCTTACCCTATATGGTTGCTTTTTTTCGGACCGGTTGCAAAAAAAGAAAAAAATTTTTTCTTATTGTCAAAAAGGCTCGTTGCTTCCGCAACAAGCCCTTTGTTTGTTAATTTCCGGTTTCCTCCGCCATGCGGTAGCCGACCCCGATCTCCGTCATAATGTATTTGGGTTCCGCCGGATTTTCCTCCAGCTTGCGTCGGATATGCGCCATATTGACGCGCAGGATGCGGTTGTTGTCCGCCGCGTAATCTCCCCAAATGCGCCGGATAATGTAATCATACGTCAACACCCGTCCCGGACGGCGGGCGATCAGTTCGATAATTTTATATTCTGTCTGCGTCACATGCACCTGCTCTCCGTTCAAAACGATCTGCCGGCGCTCAAAGTCGATCGTCAGATCCCCGACGGTATAGCTCCGCCTGGGCAGATCCTCTCCGGATTCCTGCTTCGCCTGGTGGCGCAGAGCGGTGCGGATGCGCGCAAGCAGTTCGGATGTGCCGAACGGTTTTGTGATATAATCGTCGGCGCCCATATCCAGCGCCCGTACCTTTTCCTGCTCATCCACGCGCGCGGATACAATCAGGACCGGCGTCCCGTAATTCTGACGCAGCCATTCCAGCACCTCCATGCCGCTGATATCCGGCAGGCCAAGGTCCAACAAAATGACATCCGGATGATACGAGTTGATCATCGAACGCGCCATCGCCCCTGTCGTCGCCTTGAGGACACTGTATTCGTTCGCGGTCAAAATCGTACTCAGCACATGTGCGATCGGTGCATCATCCTCTACAATGAGAACTACTGCTTTATTGGACTTCATCTTCTTCCTCCTCCAACGGCAGGGTAAAGCGGAACTGAGCGCCGCCTTCCTCCACATTATCTCCATCAATCGTTCCGCCATGCGCCGCTATAATCGAGCGGCACAAGGACAGGCCGATTCCCAATCCACGTCCGGTTTCGGGCTTCTTGCTTCCCGCCCCGGTAAACATGGTCTTCTTGACTTCCTCTGTCAGTCCATTGCCGTGGTCACGCACCGTAAACACCGCCAATTCCTTCTCCTTGACGACATCAATCCACACCGGCGGCGCGCCATGGCGGATGCCATTTTCAATCAGGTTGATTAACACCTGCACCACAAGCGTCGCATCCACCGGGACGAATAGCGGTTCCTCCGGCACCTGAACGGCAATCTCTGCCGCCGGAAGACGCTTTTTGCAGCGTGCAATCGCCTCTGCAATCAGCTCCTCTACCGCCTCATACTGCTTTTTCAGCGGCACATGATCGGTCGACAGACGGGAAACCGACAGCAGATTTTCTGTCATCTGCAACAGCCAAACCGCATCGTCGTTGATGTCGTGCATCAGATTGAGCAGGCTTTCCCGCTCCATGCGCTTCTCATTGTCGATGATCGCCGCTGTCGCGCCAATGATCCCCGTCAGCGGCGTGCGCAAATCGTGGGAGATCGAACGCAGCAGATCATTGCGAAGGGTGACGCGCTGCGCCTCCATCGCGATCTTTTTGGATTGGTCCTCCAGACGCTGCCGCTCCAGCGCCAAAGCGGCCCAGTCGAGTCCAAAACGCACACGGAGCATCTGTTCCTTCGTCAGGCTCTCCTCCCACAGAATGCCGATGACACCGGTCATATCCCCATGCGAAATCAACGGAAAATACCGGAGCTGCACCTGCGGCATAAACGGCGTCCCGTAGCCGGTTTCTTTTCCCAGCCGGAAGCACTGCTCCGCCGCCTGCTTCTCCTGCTCCAGGGAAAGTATGACGTCCATCTCGCCAAACACCACGATTTTATTCCGTTCGATGCTCTCAATATCCTGCAAATACACTATTCTGGTTCCAAGCTGATAGTACAAATGCTCCAAAATCAACCGGATCGTTTCCTCATATCCGCTGGTTGCAATCAGCTTTCGGCTGAATTCCGCCGTGTGCTGTACCATCTCCTCACGCTGGTACGCCTCCTTCATCTGCTTCTTGTTCCGTCCGGTCATCGCACCGGTGAGAACCGCAATCATCAGCAAACAGAAAAACGTGACCGGATATCCTACCATAAAAAAGTTCAGCTCAAAATAGGGCTGGATGAAAATCGTATTGATCAGCACAACGCCGATCAAAGAGGACAGGATGCCCCAAAAATAACCGTCCGTCCAAAAGGTAATCAGCATGACCGCCAGCATGAGCAGAGCGGCCACATCGATGTCGCCGGACTGCTTGGACAGATGGAACAGGAACAGCGACAGTGCGGTATACGCTATCAGCACGGTAGTCGTGATCAACAACCCCTGCCAGTTTTCTCTCTTATGCAGCCGCAATCTGCGCAGAAATACTTCTTTTGCCTTCTGCAATACTTTCACCGTTCCGTCCCTCCCCTGTTTTCGTCAAATTTTTCGTCTGACTGTATTATATCAGACCTCTTCCAGTGTAACAAGCCGCTGCTTGTTTCCGTTTTGTTTCAAAAGGGCGCACTACAGAACATTTCTTCTGCAGTACGCCCTCTTTGTTCTTCTCTTGCGAAACAAACTTGGTGTCATTCGTCCTGAATCCGGTAGCACAGCGCCATCAGCGAGTCGGAGAAGTGTACATTCTCAATCGGAACACCGATCTCTTCCTCCCGCAGCTCCGCATTGGTAAAATTCCAGATCCCCTTGATGCCCGTCTTGACCAGACGCTCCGCCGTCTGCGGAACGATCGCGCCCGGAATACAAAGGACGGCAATGTCCGCCATTTCGCGCGACATAAAGGTTTCCAAATCGTCCATCGAATGAACCGGAATGCCGCGATAGGCATTTCCGACCACATCCGGCGCCACATCAAACGCGGCAATCGGACGCACACCACAATAGGAGAAATTAAAGTTCCTCAGCAGAGCCCGGCCCAGATTTCCGGCTCCGAGCAAAATTGCACGCCGGCTGCTGGCAATACCCAAAATACGTTCCAATTCAATTACCAGTGTCTCGACACTATATCCATAGCCCTGCTGTCCAAAGCCACCAAAGCAGCTCAGATCCTGACGAATCTGTGACGCAGTAAGACCCATGCGCGACGCCAGATCCTTCGAGGAAATGCGGTTCACATCCTCTGCGGCAAGGCGCCGAAGATACCGATAATAGCGCGGAAGCCGTGCAACTACGGCTTTTGAAACATTCTTCTGCTGATGATCCATAAAGCCTCTCCCTTCTCGTTCCAACAAACCAAATATGAATTAGAGGGACTCCTCCAGCGCCGCCCGAACCGCGCGGATGAAATCCTGTGTATTCAATGCCTGAACCGAATCGCTCTTGACAATCAGAGCAAGGTCCTTTGTCATTTTACCAGATTCCACGGTAGAAATACAAGCCTTCTCCAGCTTATCGGCAAATTCCACCAGCTCCGGCAGATTGTCCAGCTCACCGCGCTTACGCAGAGCACCCGTCCATGCAAAAATGGTTGCGATGGAGTTGGTCGAGGTTTCCTCGCCCTTCAGATGCTTGTAGTAATGGCGCTGAACGGTGCCATGTGCCGCCTCGTACTCATAAACGCCCTTCGGGGAAACCAGAACCGAGGTCATCATGGACAGCGAACCATAAGCCGTTGCCAGCATGTCCGACATGACATCGCCGTCATAGTTCTTGCAGGCCCAGATGTAGCCGCCGTTGGAGCGGATGACACGGGCAACTGCGTCGTCAATCAGGGTGTAGAAGTACTCCAGACCCATCTTCTCAAAGGTTTCCTTATACTCGTTCTCGTAAATCTCCTGGAAGATATCCTTGAACGTGTGGTCATACTTCTTGGAAATCGTATCCTTGGTCGCAAACCACAGATCCTGCTTGGTATCAACAGCGAAATTGAAGCAGGAACGGGCAAACGATTCAATCGAGCCTTCCAGGTTGTGCATGCCCTGTACAATGCCGGCGCCCTGGAAATCATGCACCAGCTCACGCGTTTCGGTTCCGTCTGCCGCCGTGTAAACCAGCTCCACCTTGCCCGGTCCCGGGATCTTCATCTCTGCGCCCTTGTAGACATCACCATAGGCATGACGGGCAATCGTGATCGGCTTTACCCAGTTCTTTACGTACGGCTCCACACCCTTGACCAGAATCGGTGCACGGAATACCGTACCGTCCAGAATGGCACGGATCGTACCGTTCGGGCTCTTCCACATTTCCTTCAGGTCGTACTCATCCATACGCGCTGCATTCGGCGTGATGGTCGCGCACTTGACCGCGACACCATATTTCTTGGTCGCCTCCGCCGAATCGACCGTTACCTGGTCGTTGGTCTCATTGCGGTATTTCAGTCCCAGATCATAATACTCTGTCTTCAGATTAACAAACGGGCAAATCAGCTCGTCCTTAATCATCTGCCAGATGATTCGGGTCATCTCGTCGCCGTCCATCTCGACAAGCGGCGTTTTCATTTGAATTTTAGCCATTCTTGCGTTCCTCCTTGGGGATTGCTAAAAATCGGCAAACGGGAGAAGCGGCTGCGCCGCCTCTCCTGTCTATCCGGATTACTTTGCGTTCTTTCTGGTGTAATTCAGCGTGCCGCCTTCCAGAATTGCACTTCTCTGGCGGTCGGACAGCTCGCACTCGGTCAGGATGGTCTTGCCGCCGATGACAACGGTGACATCACTGCCGGACTCGATCTCCGCACGGATATTCGGGAAGGTAACACCGTCCAGCAGATCAATGCCGTCGTAGTCCTCCGGGTTCTTGAAGGTCAGCGGAATAATGCCGGAGTTGACCAGATTTGCCTTATGGATGCGGGCAAACGATTTGGCAACCACTGCGCGGATGCCCAGATACAGCGGAACCAGCGCCGCATGCTCACGGGACGAACCCTGTCCGTAGTTGCTTCCGCCAACGATGACGCCGCCGCCCAGCTCCTTACAGCGTGCCGGGAACTTCGGATCGACATGGATGAAGCAGTAATCCGAGTAGTACGGAATATTCGAACGGTACGGCAGCAGCTTGGAGCCGGCCGGAAGGATATGGTCGGTCGTAATGTTGTCCTCCGTCTTGAGCATGACCTTGGTGGAGATGGACTCCTCCAGCTCATGGCCGAGCGGGAATTCCTTGATGTTCGGTCCCTTGATGACCTCGACCTCATCCGGATTCTCTGCCGGCGGGATAATCATGCCGTCGTCAATGACAAAGGTTTCCGGCATGTCGATCTGCGGAGCCTCACCCAGCTCACGCGGGTCGGTCAGGACGCCGGCGATCGCGGATGCTGCGGCGACCTCCGGGGATACCAGATAGATCTTGGCATCCTGTGTGCCGGAACGGCCCTCAAAGTTGCGGTTAAATGTACGCAGGGAGACACCGGCGGATTCCGGCGACTGGCCCATACCGATGCACGGACCGCAGGCACATTCCAGAATACGTGCGCCCGCCTGGATGATGTCCGACAGCGCGCCGTTCTGCGCCAGCATATTGAATACCTGCATCGAGCCCGGGGAGATGGTCAGGGAGACATCCGGATGAACCTTCTTGCCCTTCAGGATGGCGGCAACCTTCATCATGTCATAGTAAGACGAGTTGGTGCAGGAGCCGATGCAGCACTGATTGATCTTGATCTTGCCAATCGAAGCGACCTCTTCCACCTGATCCGGCATGTGCGGCTTGGCAGCCAGCGGTGCCAGCTTGTCCAGATCGACGGTATACTCCTCGTCGTAAACTGCATCCGGGTCGGAAGCCAGCGGGGTGTAGTCCTCCTCACGGCCCTGGGCACGCAGGAAGTCGCGGGTCACTTCGTCCGACGGGAATACCGAGGTCGTTGCGCCCAGCTCAGCGCCCATGTTGGTGATGGTCGCACGCTCCGGTACCGACAGGGTGGCAACACCCGGGCCAGCGTACTCGACGATCTTGCCGACACCGCCCTTGACGGTCATCTGACGCAGTACCTCCAGAATGATATCCTTGGCGGCAACCCACGGCTGCAGCGAACCGGTCAGGGTGACGCGGACCATCTTCGGCATCGGGATGTAGTATGCACCGCCGCCCATGGCAACCGCAACATCCAGGCCGCCGGCGCCAAAGGCCAGCATACCGATACCGCCGCCGGTCGGGGTGTGGGAGTCCGAGCCGATAAGAGTCTTGCCCGGCTTACCAAACCGCTCCAGATGTACCTGATGGCAGATGCCATTGCCCGGCTTGGAGAAGTAAATGCCGTGCTTCTTGGCGCAGGTGCCGATAAACTTATGGTCGTCTGCATTCTCAAAACCAGACTGCAGCGTGTTATGGTCAATGTATGCAACCGAACGCTCGGTCCGAACCTGATCGACGCCCATCGCCTCAAACTGGAGGTACGCCATGGTGCCGGTCGCATCCTGCGTCAGAGTCTGGTCAATGCGCAGGCCGATTTCCTGCCCTTTGACCATTTCTCCGTCAACAAGATGTGCCTTCAGGATTTTTTCCGCAATTGTCATTCCCATTGTGAAAGCTCCTTTTCTTGTCGTGAAATTTATTTTCCGCTATCCTGCAAATTGCAGGATACGCCAAAAGACGAATGCAACGAATTATTTTGGGTGTTTTTCCAGTCAAAAAGGAAGAAAAACCCGCAATGATTTCGTTTAGCAACTCTATTTTACTATAAAACGTTCGTTTTTACTAGCATCTCACACGTTTTTTTGCAATTCCGTGTTTTTGACAGATTTTTTCGGATATTTCTGCGGTCGCAAATGCATTTTGCCAAATCGTCCCCGTATTTCCTGCAAGGAACTCATAATATGCCTGCGCCCCGATCATCGCCGCATTGTCCCCGCACAGGCTGAGCGGCGGCATGTAGATCGGTACGCCCAGCGAATCCGCCATCCGATGCAGATCCGCGCGCAATTTGGAGTTTGCCGCAACGCCGCCCGCCGCCACCAGTGTCTTGACGCCGGTCATCTCCGCCGCCATCCTCAGCCGTGGAACCAGCGTGTCACTGACCGCCGCCGAGAAGGAGGCCGCGAGGTCCGAAAGGTTGATCTCCTCCCCCTTCTGCTCCGCGTTGTGCGCCAGATTGATGACCGCGGTTTTCAGTCCGGAGAACGAGAAATCCAGCGGCGCACCGTCCACATGGGAACGCGGGAGCGGATAGGCTTTGTCATCGCCGCCCTGCGCCAGCTTGTCAATCTTCGGGCCGCCCGGATAGCCGACCCCCAACACACGCGCCACCTTGTCAAAGGCCTCGCCGGCGGCATCGTCACGCGTGCCGCCCAAAATTTCCATATCGGTATAGTCCCGTACCAGCACCAGCATGGACGATCCGCCGGATGCCGACAGGCACAAAAACGGCGGTTCCAGTTCTGGAAACGCCAGCAGATTCGCCGCGATGTGCCCGCGGATGTGGTGCACCGGAACAAACGGTTTCCCCAGCGACCACGCCAGCGATTTGGCATAATTGGCGCCGACCAGCAGCGCCCCAATCAGCCCCGGTGCACAGGTTGCCGCCACGGCATCCACCTCCTGTAAGGTCATGCCTGCCTCGCGCACTGCCGCCTCGGTCACCGCACAAACAGCCTCGACATGGGCGCGGCTCGCAATTTCCGGAACCACGCCGCCATACAGCGCGTGTTCTTCCGCCTGTGAATAAATGATATTGGAACAAATCTTCCGTCCGTCCTCGATGACCGCCGCGGCCGTCTCATCACAGGAGGACTCGATTGCTAAAATTCTCATCGTACTTCTGTCCTTTCATTGGTATTGTTTTCTACAAACTCCAATGTCATCAAAAGCGCGTCCTCGCGCGGCTTTTCGTAAAAATTCGGACGGGTTCCCACCGGACGGAATCCATACCGGCGATACAGCGCGATGGCCGCCTCGTTGGAGATCCGCACTTCCAGTGTCAGAAACGACGCGCCCTTGGCCTTCGCCCGTTCGATCAGCTCACGTACCAGCCGGCCGCCGATGCCCTGCCGCCGATGCCGGAAT
The DNA here is from genome assembly GCA_030539335.1 of Eubacteriales bacterium. GTDB lineage: Bacteria > Bacillota > Clostridia > Oscillospirales > Butyricicoccaceae > Butyricicoccus_A. The sequence continues at coordinate 193,043 of JAUNSG010000001.1, forward strand.
GAGACGGCAACATTCGCAATGTAGCCCTCATCCAGAATCTGATGGCATCCCAGATAACCGACGGTCTCCCCGCTCTCTGTGTCCACCGCCGCCAAAAACAGGGCGTTTGGATTCTCCAGCTCCTCGCGCAGCGCGCCCTCGGTCCACGGGACGGCAAAGCACTGCCGTTCCAGTTCCGCCGCCCCGGCAACGTGCTGCTGTGCAAACGGCTGTATGGTAATGCTCATTCCAATCCCTCCACCTGTTCGCAAATCCGAGCGAAACAATCGAGATAGGCCTGTTTTCCCAAACCAAACGGATCGGGTATTTCGATAGAGCGGATTTTGTGTGCATACGCCGGATAGTCCTCCGCCAGCCGTGCTGCAATCGATGCGGTGACCGCACAAACGCAATCCGCCCGCCGCAACAACTCCTCACACAGCCCGACCGATGTCACATCCCCCAGATCGATCCCCTGTTCGTGCGCCGCCTCCCCGGCCAGTTTGCCCGGGCAAATGCCCTCCTCGGCAAACATACCGGCATGGGACGCCGGGACGCCTTTCGCCGCTTGGTAATACAGCGCCGCAGCAGCTGCACGGCAGGTATCATTGATATCGACAAACAAAACCATGGTTTACCCCTTCGCCGCATACCAGTCCTTGCCGCACGCCGCATCCACGCGCAGCGGGACCGACAGCCTGCACGCCTGCTCCATCTCTTCGACGAGAATCTGCTGTGCCCGTTCGCTTTCTTCCTCCGGTACCTCCAAAATCAGCTCGTCGTGTACCTGCAGGATCAACCGGCCACGCAGCTGTTCCCGCTTCAGCCGCTGTGAAACGCGCACCATCGCAATCTTGATGATATCCGCCGCAGTGCCCTGGATCGGGGTGTTGAGCGCGACGCGCTCCCCAAACGAACGGATGTTGAAATTCTTGGATTTCAGCTCCGGCAGATAGCGCCGCCGGCCAAACAGCGTGGAAACATACCCGTTCTCCCGCGCTTCCTCTTTGATGCGTTCCATATAATCCCGGACGCCGTAATAGGTCTCCAGATAATTTTTAATATATTCGCCCGCCTGCTTGACGGTGACATTGATATCCTTTGCCAGCGAGAAGCTGGAAATACCATAGACAATGCCGAAGTTGACCGCCTTGGCCGACCGGCGCATGAGCGGTGTGACGTCCTCCGGCGCACAACGGAAGACCTGCGAGGCGGTCACGGTGTGAATATCGGTATCCCCCTGAAACGCTTCGATCATCGTCTCATCCTGCGCAATATGCGCCAGCACACGCAGCTCGATCTGCGAATAGTCCGCATCCACCAGGACACAGCCGTCCTTCGCACGGAACATATGGCGCAGTTCACTGCCCAGCTCCTGCCGCACCGGAATGTTTTGCAGGTTCGGATCGGTCGAGCTGAGTCGACCGGTCGCGGTCGCCATCTGCTGGAACGTGGAACGGATGCGCCCGTCCTTCGGGTCAATGACCTTGAGCAGCCCATCCACATAGGTGGACTGCAGCTTAGTGAGCTGCCGGTATTCGATCAGCAAGTCCGCAATAACATGATATCCGCGCAGGGCTTCCAGTACCTCAATGTTGGTGGAATAGCCGCGCTTGGTCTTTTTGATGACCGGAAGCTCCAGCTTTTCAAACAGGATCTCCCCCAGCTTTTTGGTCGAATTGATGTTGAATTCCTCGCCCGCCTGCTGGTAAATCTCCGCTGTCAGTTCCGCAATCCGTCCGGACAGGGACTCACCAAAGGAATGCAGTGCACCGGCATCCGCTTCAAAGCCGATCACCTGCATCTCTGCCAGCACGGTCATGAGCGGCAGCTCGACTTCGTAATACAGGTCGTGCATCCCCTCTTCGTCGATCTTGGGGAGGATCGCATCGGCCAGCTCCGCAATCACCTGCGCATGGACGCACAGTGTCTTTGGTGCTTCCTCACGGCCTCCCAGCAGGGAAAATGCATTTTCGTCTTCGTAATCACGGCTGTCCGGAATCTCACGGCGCAGATAGGCCAGGGCCACTTTGTCCAGGGTATAGCCGCTCTCTGCCGGATTGAGCAGGTATGCTCCCAGCGCGGTGTCAAAAACAATCCCCTCCGGCTGGATACCCTCGCGCAAAAGCGCGCACAGCAGCTCCTTGCCGTCGTGCAGCACCAGCGGAACCTTTCCGGAAAACAGCCACGTCAGCAGCTCCTTCCATCCCTCCGCGCCGAATGCATCCGCCCGCGCCACACGGGCTTCGCCGCCGCACAGCAGGCAAACCGCTTCGAGAGAACGCGGCGCAGTCAAGACCACACGCTCCGCGTCCTTGACAAACGTGCTCAGCTCGTCCAGCGTTTTCGCCGGTTTCCAGGTGACAGGGCGGCTCTTCTCTGTCTCTTCCTCCGGCGCTTCCAAACCAAAGCGCGTGATATAATTCTTAAATTCCAATCGGGTGAACAGCTGATACAGCGCCGCATTGTCCTGCACCGGAGCCGGAATCTCACTCGCGGTCATCTCCATCGGGACATCGCGGACAATCGTCGCCAGCATCCGGCTCTTTTCCGCCATCTCGCGGCCTTCCAGCAGCTTCTTTCGCTGTCCATTTTTGATAAATGGATCATCGATATTGTCATAAACAGCCGAAACCGTACCGAACTTCTGGACGAGTCCCATCGCTGTCTTTTCCCCAATTCCCGGAACGCCCGGAATGTTGTCTGAGGTGTCACCCATCAGGCCCTTGAGGTCGATCATATGAATTGGGTCAAAGCCGTATTGTTCGCGGAATACCTCCGTCGTATAGTCTGTTGTCGTCGTCTGCCCCTTGCGTGTCACGACAAGCAAGACATGTGTGTTATCCCCAACCAACTGGAGCGAGTCCTTGTCGCCGGTGACGAGAAGACAGGTGTCGCCGTTTTCCTCTGTCTGACGGCTCAGGGTGCCCAGCAAGTCATCCGCCTCAAAGCCCGGCTTTTCCAGGCAAGGAATTCCCATTGCTTCCAGCACCTCATGCATGATCGGAAGCTGCACCGCCAGCTCATCCGGCATTCCCTTACGTGTCCCTTTGTATGCCTCATACTGCTCGTGACGGAAGGTCTTTTGCCGCACGTCAAAGCACACGGCAATGCGGTCCGGCTGGTATTCCTCCCGCAGGCGCAGCAAAGTCGATAAAAATCCATATACCGCATTGGTAAACAGACCTTCATGGTTGGTCAGCAGCCGCACGCCATAAAACGCGCGGTTTAATATGCTGTTTCCGTCAATGACCATGAGTTTCACGAACATTCCCCCTAAAAAAGTAGTTCAGATAGATTTATTATATACGATGACGCCACAGATTGCCAGACGCAAGTGCAGAAAGCTTTTGCAATGATTGAAAATTTTTGTCACATTGCGTTTCCTCCGGTGTTATAGTTGTAGAAGCAAGCATAGGGGAAGGGGGAATCACAGATGGAGAAGCAGCAGCTCGACGCGCTCTACCGCGCCTATTCCAAGGAAATCTACTGCTATCTGTATTCCCTCTGCCACAACCGGAGCCAAGCCGAGGATCTGATGCAGGAAACCTTTCTCAAGGCGCTGCTCTCGCTTTCGGACAGCCACACGAACGTCCGCGCCTGGCTTTATCTGGTCGCACGAAACCTTTTCTTCTCGCAATACAAAAGGAATCAGCGGCAGACTGACCTCCCGGATGATGACTGGGTGTCCGAAGAAAACATGCTGGAAGGCCTGATTGATGAGGAGCAAAAGCAGATGCTCTACAAAGGCATCCAGCATCTAAACCGCCGTCAGCGCGAGGTATTGACTCTGTACTATTTTTCCGGACTGAGTCAGAAAAAAATCAGCCACATCTTGAATCTTTCCCCGGACAACGTCCGCGTGCTGGTTTCCCGGGCACGAAAAGAACTGCGACACTATATGGAGGTGCACGGTTATGAATTATCGTAAATTATTGGAAGACTATCAGCAAAACAAGCTGAATGAAGAACAAAAAGCCTCGGTCGAAGCAGACATCGACCGGCAGGAGGCCATCAGCGACTACCTGTTCGACCGGGATCGGGCTGATTTTGGGGAGGATGGGATCGGTGGACTGCCGCCGGAACCGCTGGATGAACAGTCGAAAGAATTTGTCAAGCTGATTGACCGCGCCATCCATCGCACCCTGATGAAAATCGGAATGACTGCCGCCGTTCTTGTCGCCTTCATCTTTCTGGCTGTACCGCCGCTGCTCAGCCTGCTGTATTACAATCCCTCACAAAGTGTCGGATTGGATACCAACCGGCTCAGCCGCGACTGGGCAATCTGGTCCGAAGTGAACATGCCGGGGAATCTATATGATTCCGCCGATGTCCGCCGCGAGGGCGCGGGCCGTTATTCGTTCACGCTGCACCAGAGCGTCAGCCATACCGGTACCCTTCCCACAAGCGACTATGCCGGCCGGATTGATCGTGGCCAGCTGCAGCTCTATACACCGGCTGCTGTTCGGAAACCATCCTTCAACCTCTTTGCCAATGCACAGCTTGACCCCTCGCAGTCCGTTTCCTCTCAGGAGGACAAGGAGGATTTCATATGGGCAGCCGGAGACGCGGATGACGCATGGGAGGAACTCGAAAACCTGAATGATTCCAGCTTGTACAATGCCTATATTTCGTTCGAAAAGCCGCTCTCGCTGTCTGAAACACGTGAAATCGTAGAAGAAGAACTGGATGATATGATTGTATGGTATGCTGTACAGAGTTCGGACGAACGGTATTCCAATACATTGATTGGTATGCGAAGTAGCTGGGAAGGGATCTTCCTCGATCGAGATGATGACAGGTATCCGTGGCTGTTTCTGAACAAGAAATCCACTGCTTCGTCCACAGAGGATGAGGACGATGCCCTTCTCACACAGGAAGATAACCAGCCCATCTGGCAGCGCCTGTTTTGCAAGCTGTTCTTCTCTGTCGATGTCGTCCAGTCCGTTGACTACATTGAGGGCGCATGCGATGACGAAGAAATTATGACCACGCATTTTGTCAGCATGCTCCGCTACCTGAGCGATCAGAAGCGCTTTCTCCGCATGATGGGCGACCAGACCGATTATACAGAATATGCCGATTATGTCGAGCAGAACGGTCTGCACATCTATGGCATCATGGTCACCGCCCACCGCGACGAGCTTTTACAGCTCAAAAACGATGATCGTGTCTACGGCATCACCATCGAACCGGTAAGCTAAAAGCGTGCCATAACGTCAAACAGGAGAGCACTGTGGTGCTCTCCTGTTGTTTTTCTGTTGTCAGGAAACCTCAATCCCGTTCCATGCACTGTAATATTTCTTGCCATTCACGGTCTTATAACTGCGGACAGCAAAATATTTGACGTTTTTCTTCAGCTTCGTCAACGTCGTGCTGACGGATTTGCTCCCCTTCACGGTCTTGGTCACGGCATTCTTCATGCTTGTATTATCCGCATATCGAATTTGATAGCCGGAAGCCTTGGCGTTCTTCTTCCAGGACAGCTTGACCTTGCTCGATGAGAGACGGGATGCCGTCGGCGTCGGTGCGGTCAGATAATAGTAGCTGGCACTCTTCGAGCGCTGTCCCACCTTCTTTCCGCAAATCGCCTTAATGGAATAGCTGTATTTCGTTCCATTTTTCAGCTTTCCCGTGTCAATGCCACCGCATGCCTCGTCCGCCGCAATTGCACCGCGCGTCAGTTCCTTCCATTTTCCGGTTCCTACTCTCCGGTAAACGATATATTTCTCCGGAATGTCCAGATACTGTTCGCCCGCCTCATTTTTATACAGCGCAACCGCATGGGTCCACTTGATCTGGAGACCGCCTGTCACGGCGGAGGCACTTCCCATCTTCGGCACAACATAAAACGTAAACTTGTGCGCCGAGGTCTTTTTCCATGTCTTTCCGGACTTGTACTCGGTGTAGCATTTCACCGTATAAGTACCAACCGGCAACACACCGTTCTCGGTATCTGTCAACGATTTTCCAACCTTCAGTGTGTAGACCAGCTTCTGATTCCCAGTTACCTTCTTTTTGAAGCTTTTTTTCACCACATTATCGGTGATTTCCTCACCACTGCTGTGATATACCCGGATCACGGCGCGGCTCTCCGGCGCAGTGCTGTAATGCGCCATTGTGAAGTTCAGCTTGATATCCGAATACATCGGGAACGACTGCTTGTTGTTTGAACGGTATGGCGTGATATCATTCTTTTTGCTCGTGCTCTGAATCGAGACACTGCTTGTCTTTTCCGCCGGATCGGCCTTTCCGGCGAATGCCGCGGAAGCCGCGACCAACGGCAGAGTCGGTATTTCTTCGGGCTCTGCCTCGATCTCATCGGCGGAAATCTCGACCGTACCGCTGATCTCCTCCGTCGCTGACGCTGCCGCAGAATCGTTCTCCCCCTCGGCAACGACAATCTCTTCCGTGTCCTCCGCGTCCGTAATCTGGATTGCTTCCTCTGCCAATGCCGTCGGTGCACACAAAATGGCAGCGGCAAGCAGCAGCGCTGCCGCACGCTTTTTGCTCTTCATGGATTGACCTCCTATTCTTCCTGTCCGTTCCACCCTTCCGTTGTAGTATACCGAATGTGTCACTGACTGTCAACAATCCCAAGCAGCCCATTTTCACATCTATTTACAATATTTCTTGATATTTGATTTTGTAATCTTTTTATACGATGCCTTCACATAGGAGGCGCCCAACGCAACGCCATAATTCTTCTTCAAGTAATTGTTCAGTGTTGTCTTGCTGCAATCTCTGCCTTTTAGGGTATATGAATATTCGTTTGTCATATCATTTCGGAAGCGCATACCCATTGTCACCAATGCGCCCTTTTTTAAAATACGGTATCCACGCATCGTATAGCCGTGGTACTGACCAGAACCCAAAAAGAGTTTGGTCTTTTTGCTGAGCTTATAGTTATCCAAGCCATATTCATGACCTGCCAAATATACCTTTTTGTTATAGTACGTAAACAGCATGGTATTATAGCTCTTTGGCGCACAGGTTGTATTGCTGTTGGTATTCCACGATGGCTTGATCACCAGTTCCGGTACGCCATCGCTGTTCAGATCCACAATACGGAACTTTCCGATCCCACGGTTCAGTTTCAAATAACCGACGGTCTTCCCCTTGGAATCGGTCTCCGGAATTGTTTTCTTACGGATCGCTGTATTCAGCAGGTTTTTATACGCCGAGATGGCCTTACCCCTTGTCGAGACCGCCTGCGCCTGTGCAGGCAAAACTACAGCCACAGCTAACACCAGAGCAACCACCGTCAGCCAGACCATTTTTCTTGTCCTTTTCATATCAAATCCCTCCATGTCCTGTATGTTTCTATGAAAATTATATACTGTATCTATTTTAACTGTCAATCTTTTGCAGAAAAAAGAGCAGAGGCCGCCGCAATCGCTGCGGCAGCCCCGGTGGTTCATCCAATCTTCAATTCCAGCCGCAGGCGGTCTGCAACCATGGAGATAAACTCCGAATTCGTCGGTTTGCCTTTGGTTCCGGAAACCGTAAACCCGAAATATTCCTGCAGGATGTCGACATCGCCGCGATCCCACGCGACCTCAATCGCATGACGAATGGCACGCTCTACGCGGGACGGCGTCGTCTTGAATTTCTTCGCCACTGTCGGATACAAAATCTTCGTGATGGCATTGATGGATTCCATATCATGGATGGTCATAATGATCGCTTCCCGCAGATATTGATACCCCTTGATATGCGCTGGGACACCGATCTGATGGATGATGTTCGTCACGCGCATCTCGATTTCCAAGTTGCTGTCCGGCACGCGAACCGCTGCCGTCTTGCCAAAGGTCCGCTTTTGTCCCCCGTATTTGCAAATCCGTTCGGTCAAGGACTGCAGATCAACCGGCTTGCGCAAATAAAAGCTCACCCCCAGCTCATTGCACACTGAGATTGTCTCCGTCGAAGCAAATCCAGATACCACGATAATCATCGGCATCTTCCCCTGCATCTGCTCGTTCATGCTCCGCAGAACCGTCAGTCCATCCACATCCGGCAGCATCAGATCCATCACAATCACGTCCGGCTCTTCCTCGCAGATTTTCTCTGCCAAACCTTTTCCCGTTCCGTAAGAACCAATCAACGAAACCCGTTTGCCCTCCGTCAGATGCTCCGCCAGAATGTCCCGAAATTCTCTGTCGTCATCCGCAATCAATACTCGTATCGTATGTTCCATTCTATTGTTCCTCGCCTTTCTGCACACCCAAATAAATTCATCGTATTTACGACGTTTTTAGCTTATCACATTTTCCTTTTTTTGACAATAAGATTTCCTGTATTTTCCATATAAATCGTTCGACAAATCTTTTCTCTTTCCGTTTTTGCGTCGCTCACTCCACCTCCAGCCACGCATTTTCCCGCTTTATCCGTCTGGTGTAGAGCACAAAATAAACCGCATTCATGCAGATACCGAATATTGTTGCACTCGGCGCCGCCAGACCGATCATCGTCAAGCTTGCATCGGGCTGGATGCTCATGAGATACGACATCGGCAATCGCACGAGGAAGGACTGTGCCACACCCTGAAGCATGACAAAGAGCGTCCGGCTATGTCCGTTGAAATAGCCCATAAAGCTAAACAGGACACTGGTAACGACCGCCTCCGGCGCGAAGCCCCTCAGGTATTCCGCGGCACGTACAATGACATCCGGATCGTTGGTAAAGCCCGAAGCCAACAGATCGCCATGGAAAAAGGCTGCATATCCGATAAAGATACCGACGAATGCGCCGATTCCCATCCCACACGCCATCGCCTTGCGCGCACGCTGCTCCAGCCCTGCGCCGACGTTCTGTGCGACAAAAGATGCCATCGACTGCATCAGCGAGGACGGCACCAGCATGATAAACACAACAATTTTATTGGCCACGCCATAACCGGAGGACGCCTCCAGCCCCAGCCGGTTGATAAACGCACACAGCGCAAGGAAAGAAAGCTGTGTCAAAAATTCCTGCAGGGCAATCGGCGCACCGATGAGGATGAAGTTCCGGATCTCCTGATTAAAGCGGATCTGGCTTCGCTTTACGGTAAACGGAAGCTGCTGCCGACGGATAATCAGCAGCGACAGTACAACGCTCACCGCCTGTGCCAAAATGGTCGCCAGCGCAGCTCCCGCGACATTCATCTGCATCAGCGCGACAAAGACAAAGTCGCCGACCACATTGACCGCACAGGCAATCGCCACAAAGATCAGCGGCAGCTTGGAGTTACCCAGCCCGCGGAAAATACTGCTGATTACATTATAAGCAATGACAAAAACAATACCTCCGCCGCAGATGCGGACATATTGCGCGGTCAGTCCCTGCGCGGCCTCCGGCGCCTGCATAAGAACCGCGATTTGCGGTGCAAATACCAACAGGAGCACGGTCAGTACGATGGCCGTGGAAAGGAAAAAACAGACGACACCGCCAATCACGTTGCCAATGCGTTGCTCACTTCGCTCCCCGATATAACGGCTGATCAATACCGTGACACCCATCGTCAGACCGGTCACCACAAACGTGACCAAATTGATGATATTGCTGCCGGTAGACACCGCGGAAATTCCCGCCGTCGTTCCGAACCAGCCGACCATCAGCAGATCGACCGCACCATACATCGCCTGCAGCACCAAGGCCCCAAACACTGGCACCATAAACCGAAGCAGCTTGACAAAAATACTTCCCTGTGTAAAATCTCCCACACTGCTTTTTCCGTTCATTCGCATCCCTCTCTGTTTTATTGATCGTCTTGTATATTATAACACAAATTACAACTTATGGAACCCTTTCCAATTGGCAAACATTTTCGAAAAAATGTTAAGCTTGCTTGACATTTGTTGTTTCATATGCTATATTGTGATTGTAAAGTTAACTTAACATTTCAACGAGGTACCTGCGATGAAAAACAAGATTGAACAAGAGCGCAAGGCGCTTGGTCTGACCCAGAGCGCACTGGGGGAACGGCTGGGCGTATCGCGTCAGACGATTATTTCCATCGAGCGAGGCCGCTACAATCCATCCCTGATGCTGGCGTTTCAAATCGCCCGCGTATTTGGCTGCGCCATCGAAGACATCTTTCTATTTGAAGAAGAGGAGGAATCCACATGAAAAAATACAAACGTCATCGGAATATTTTCCTGTGCATCACACTGTTCGGCGTCCTGCTCATACTCCTTGAGGTTTTGATCCCGTCTCTGGATGCAAACTTGAGCTCACTCGGTGCCGGGATTTTTGCAGTCGGCCTCGCCCGCCTTCTGATCCTGCATCGGACCAGAAGCTCCCCTGAGCGGCAGCGGCAATATGAAATGCAGCAAAATGACGAGCGGCTGCGTTTCATCGGACAAAAGGCCATCGGTTGGACGTTCTGGATCTCGGTCTATGCCGAGCTGGCGGTCGGCCTCGTCTGTACCAACTTCCCAATCGACGCCTACCCGGATCTGAAGCAATTCGGCACCATCCTTTGTATGTTTATCTGCGCACAAATGTTGCTCTATGTCATCCTATATCATGTTTTTCAGAGAAAATATTGATTTCCGTACAAAAACCGGGGCCATCCGCTGCGCGGATGGCCCTGTTCTTATTCTGCCGCTTCCATCATACTTGTCGCAAAAATTCCATAGCCTCTTGTCGGATCGTTGACCAGCACATGGGTCACCGCCCCAACCAGCTTGCCATTCTGGATGATGGGGGATCCGCTCATGCCCTGTACAATGCCGCCGGTTGCTTTTAACAGTTCAGAATCCGTCACCCGGATCGCCATGGATTTGCCTTCCTCATCCTGTCCGGTGATCCGTTCGATGCGAATGGTATACCTCTGTGGTTTTGTCCCCGAAACACAGGTCAGAATCTCGGCCTCTCCGACCGCAATCTCTTCTCTCCCAGCGACCGGAATCGCTTTGCCGGAAACCGCACTGGTATCCAGTTTCCCAAAAATTCCGTACGTGGTATTCTTTGTAATGCTTCCCAGATTGACCGCCATTTGGAACGAGCCGATCAGTTCGCCCGGTTCGCCCCTCCGTCCTTTTTCCACACCGACGACCGAGGCCGGCATCAGACTGCCATCCTCCAACGGCAGCTTGGTACCGCTGTCACACTCGCACACGGCGTGTCCCAATGCGCCAAACGACCCGTCTGACGGGTCAAGATACGTGATCGTCCCGATCCCCGCCATGCTGTCGCGCACCAGCAATCCCAAATGATAGGAATCATCCGCTGTGCTCTGTACCGGCTGGATCGTGACCCGAATCGCCACATTGTCCCGCTCGCCCTCCAGAACGACATCACTTCCTCCGCTCTCCTGAACCGCTTCGGCAAATTCATCCCCTGATGAAATCGCTTCCCCGTTTACCGTATAGAGGATGTCTCCGGTTTTCAGCCCCGCTTTTTTGGCCGGGCACACCTCTCCCGCCGCACTTTGCACCTCTGTCATGCCACAGACAACCACACCTTTTGCCGTCATCCGCACGCCGGTCGGCATACCGGATGGAATCACCATCTGAACGGCAAACGCCGGCGGTGACAGCATACAGATCATCAGAAATCCGGCACAGCATGCTTTCCACTTTTTCTGCATTTCCTCACTCCCTCCTGTCATCAGGATGGCTCGCTTCGGAAATCCTCATGCTATCAAATGCATGGTGCCCCGCACATCTCCTGCCGGAGAAGGAAAACGCTGCGGACAGCAGGCAAAATTTTTTGCATTGGCATACTTGCACCCCTTTTCCTTCCCTGCTATAGTAAGGGAAAGAGGTGATCGATCATGCGTGTGGCAATTATTGGTTCGCGTTCCATTGTGTTAAACCAAGAGCGGGATATTTTGGCCTATCTTCCCGAACAGACAACCGAAATTGTTTCCGGCGGTGCCGAGGGAGCCGACCAGATCGCCGAGCGCATCGCAGGTTTCCTCCATGTCCCGATTACGGTTTTTCAACCGGATTACGCCCGCTACCAGCGCCGCGCGCCGCTCGAGCGCAATCTGGATATCATCCGCCGCGCCGATTACGTAATTGCCCTTTGGGATGGCGCTTCACGGGGAACCGCACATGCGATTGAGCATTGTGTGAAAGAATACAAACCGGTTCATGTCCTGTTGTGCCGCGACGGACAGCTTGTCAAATCGATTTTGGAATAACAGCGTATTCGTTTTAACCAGTAGTATGCATCCATCGGAAGCGATTTATGCGCGGAGCGGCGGAGCAATACCTGTAAATTACGGAAGATTTATTCAATTTATTTTTTTAACAAAGAAAGAAACCCAAGGGAATGCCAATGAACCAAAACGATCAAAAAAACAATCTACGCCTGCTTCGTAGGATACATCCATTGGCAAATAGGAAGAGGATCCTGTGTGCCGTTGCTTCCCCCTTCTCCTGATTTTTGGGTTGGCTGTGTATTATGCCGCCGCAAGATCCAAACAAGATATACGACGATAAAAAAAACCGCACTCCAACAGGAGTGCGGTTTCGTGTGTCTGACAAATTGTCGGATGTGCAAGTACCAATTATGCCTTGCCGTCGGAGCCCAGAACGTTAACGATCTTATGAGCAACCATGTCCTTAACTGCCTGACGAGCCGGCTTCAGGTACTGACGCGGGTCGAAGTGAGACGGATTCTCAGCCATGTGCTTACGGATAGAAGCGGTCATAGCCAGACGGATATCCGAGTCGATGTTGATCTTGCATACTGCCAGCTTAGCGGCCTCACGCAGCTGCTCTTCCGGGATGCCGATTGCGTCCGGCATCTCGCCGCCGTACTGGTTAACGATCTTAACAAACTCCTGCGGAACCGAAGAAGAACCGTGCAGAACGATCGGGAAGCCCGGCAGACGCTCAATGCAGCCCTTCAATACGTCGAAACGCAGCGGGGGCGGAACGAGGATACCCTCTTCATTGCGGGTGCACTGCTCTGGGGTGAACTTGTAAGCGCCGTGGGAGGTGCCGATAGCGATTGCCAGGGAGTCACATCCGGTGCGGGAAACGAATTCCTCAACCTCTTCCGGACGGGTATAGCTCTCGTGGCCAGCCTCAACAACAACCTCATCCTCTACGCCGGCCAGTGTGCCCAGCTCAGCCTCAACAACAACGCCGTGGTCGTGAGCGTACTCAACAACCTGCTTGGTCAGAGCGATGTTGTCCTCGAAGGACTTAGAAGAAGCATCGATCATAACAGAAGTAAAGCCGCCGTCGATGCAGGACTTGCATACTTCAAACGAATCGCCGTGGTCCAGATGCAGAGCGATCGGGATATCCGGATAGTTGATCGTAGCAGCCTCAACCATCTTTACCAGATACGTGTGATTCGCATATGCACGAGCACCCTTGGAAACCTGAAGAACAACCGGGCTGTTCAGCTCACCGCAAGCTTCGGTGATACCCTGTACGATCTCCATGTTGTTTACGTTGAAAGCGCCAACAGCGTAGCCGCCGTCGTATGCCTTCTTAAACATTTCAGTAGTAGTAACGAGTGGCATATTCATCTTCCTTTCAGAATTTTTCCGTGTATTTTTACAATACGCGGTATCCATATGATGTTATTTTACCAGTATTGCCAAACAAAATCAAGACATTTGAGGAATTTCCGTGCAAATCCGCAAATTTTTCTCTTTCCGGCCGCTTTTCCCCCCTAATCCTCCGGCCGATTCTGATATTTTATTCCTCTTTTGCCGAAAACCATCTGGAAAGGATTTGATTTCTTCCTGGAAATATGATATATTCTAAATAATATCAGGAAGTATGATATTGGTTTGATTCATTTTCCTTTGGTTTTTCTGAATCGGCCGCTTCCGCAATATTCTTAGGAGGTTACTACTATGAGTGAGTTAAAAGGTGCTATGATCATCGGTCAGTCCGGTGGCCCGACTTCTGTTATCAACGCCAGCGCTTACGGCGCAATCAAAGCTGGTCTGGATTCCGACTCCATCACTGCTGTTTACGGCGCTGCAAACGGCATCGTTGGCGTTCTGAACGATCAGCTTTATGTTATGGAGAAGGAAGATCCGGCTGAGCTGGAGCTGCTGAAATACACCCCGTCTTCCGCACTGGGCTCCTGCCGTTACAAGATCGCTGATCCGGATGTCGATGACACCGATTACAAGCGCATCCTTGAGATCTTCAAGAAGTACAACGTTCGTTACTTCTTCTACAACGGCGGCAACGACTCCATGGACACCTGCAACAAGGTTTCCAAGTATATGAAGAAGGTCGGCTATGACTGCCGCGTTATGGGTATCCCGAAGACCATCGACAACGACCTGTTCGGCACCGACCATTGCCCGGGCTTTGCTTCCGCAGCAAAGTATATCGCAACTTCCATCGCTGAGGTTTACCAGGATTCCCACGTATACGACAAGGGCCAGGTAACCATCATCGAGATCATGGGCCGTCACGCTGGCTGGCTGGCTGGCGCCGCTTCCCTGGCTTCCGTCGCTGGTTATCCGGCTGACCTGGTTTACCTGCCGGAGGTTGACTTCAACATGGACGAGTTCCTGGAAGATGTCTCCGCAATCTGGGAGAAGAACCACAACGTTATCGTTGCTGTTTCCGAGGGCATCCACTATGCAGATGGTTCCTTCGTTTCCGAGGCAAAGACCTCTGCAACCGACGGCTTTGGTCATGCTCAGCTCGGCGGCCTGGCTGCTATGCTGGCTGACGTTGTCAAGGAAAAGCTGGGCGTTAAGGTTCGCGGCATCGAGCTGTCCCTGCTGCAGCGCTGCGGTGCACACGTTGCTTCCCAGACCGACATCGACGAGTCCTTCCTGGCTGGTCAGACTGCGGTTAACTCCGCTGTTGCCGGCGAGACCGATAAGATGGTTGCCTTCAAGTGCTCCCGTGAGAACGGCTACACCTGTGAGACTCAGCTGCTCAACCTGTCCGACGTAGCAAACTACGAGAAGAAGGTTCCGGTTGAGTGGATCAACGAGCGCGGCAACAACGTTTCTCAGGACTACGTTGATTACGCACTCCCGCTGATTCAGGGCGAGACCCAGATGAAGAAGGAAAATGGCCTGCCGCGCTTCGCAAATCTGAAGAAGATCGTTGCAGAGTAATCCTTTTCCCAAATCAATACGGAAAACCATTCCGGCGGACACAAATGTGTCCGCCGGTTTTTCTTTTGTCGCCATCGTTTTCCCACCACTCACCCCGCTTTTTCCACCACTTATCGAAAATCGCGAGACGGATGCCCCCTGTTTCTGTTATACTGCAACCAGTGAAAGGGAAAGGAGGAGGCCAAATGAAACTCACCTTGGAGCCAGCCCAGCAGCCGGAGCTGGAGGTTGTCATCCGCGGCGACCTGAACGATCCACAGGTATCGCAGATCATCGCCGCGCTCAACTCCGTCAAGGCGATCTCCCGCCTGTTTTTGTATCAGGATGACCGCACCTATCTCTGTCCGGTCGCCGACATCCTGTATTTTGAATCCGCCAAAAACCATCTGATCGCCCACACCAAACAGGGCGACATGGAAGCACATTACAAGCTGTACGAGCTGCGCGACATGCTGCGCGGCAGCGGCTTTGTCCAGATCAGCCGCGGTGTCCTGGTCAATGTCCGCGAAGTGCTGTCCGTCGAGCCGGAGTTTTCCGGCAACTACACCGCAACCATAAAGAGCGGGAAAACCCCATTAATCATTTCCCGCAAATATTTCAAATCGTTCCGCGATTACGTGATAAAGGAGCTGTAAACGATGAAAATGAGTAAATTACAAATGACCTTGAGCTATATGATCGTGGCGGTCGGCATTGGTTCCATTGTCGTTACCCTCTCTCTGCTTCTCACCTTCGGCCTGACTGACGTTCTCAAACAGCTTGTCGTCTGGCTGATTGCCTCCGCCATCATCGGTATCGTCTCGATGGTCTACGAAAGCGACCGCCTGACCTATCTGACCGCGACGCTCATCCACGCACCGATCACACTGCTGGTTGCTCTATGCTGCGGCTGGATTCTGGACTACAGCGATGGTTCTCTTTTTCTTTTGATTTCCCGTATGCTTCCTGTCATCGTGGTGCTGTATGCGGCCATGCACCTGATCCTGTTCCTGTTCCGCCGGGCCAGTGTGTCGGACATCAACACCCGTCTTCAAAAAAAATAATCGGCAAGACAGGCACACCCTCCCCCTGTTTCCGCTATACTGACAACGGGGGTGATACAAAATGTGCTGCAAATGGAATGTCATTGGCCTGACGGCTGCGGCATTCGGTATCGGGGTGTTATTCGCAAGTTTATTCCCGCCCGCACTGCTCGTTCCGTGTTCCGCCGTGATTCTGGTTGTCGCCAGTATCACTCTGATTCTTTGAGGAGGGAATTTTGTATGAAAATCGTTGTCATCAAGAGTCCCCGGCTGCTCGCCGGTATCCTGCGTGGAATCTTCCATATCCAGAAGTCCCAGCCAGTCAGCTAACAAACCATCTACACAACGCAAAAAAGACGCCTTGGGGCGTCTTTTTTTCTTGCACACAAACCATTACAATAAAAAACAGAACATCCCCCGCACATCTTTGCCTGTTCTGCGTTAAACAAAGTGAAAGGAGGTTTCCCACAATGTCCATGGACCCAGAAGAACAATACGACAAAATATACCGCTACTGCTGGTTTCATCTGCACCAGCGCGAGCTGGCGGAAGATATCACACAGGAAACCTTCCTGCGCTTTTATGCGCAAACCAGCTATCGGGAAAGCGGAAAGGCCATCCGCTATCTGTATACCATCGCGCGAAACCTCTGCATCGATGCGTATCGTGCCCCGTCCGCCGAGCCTCTCTCCGAATCATTGGAACAGCCCGATCCCAGCGATGAGACGCTGACCCGCATCGGTATCCAGCGTGCACTGTCCCAATTGACACAGGAGGAACAGGAGCTGCTGCTCCTGCGGTATGTCAACGAGCTCTCGGTTTCCGACCTGTGTGATCTGCTCGGTGTTTCGCGCTTTGCGGTATATCGAAAAACAAGGCAAGCTTTGAAAAAACTGCGCAATATTCTCGGAGAGGAGGATTTTTCATGAACCAACGCGAAAAAAGCTGGCTGCAGCAGGCCTTCGCCGCGCCGCCGCCGCAACGCCGGGAGGTCTTTCTTCGGAAGCTCCCCACGCCCGCCATCCGCAGCACAACCTTTGTCTTCACACAGATACGCTATATCCGGCGCACGGTTTGGGCCGCATCCACTCTGGTGTTTGCCGCCGCTCTGCTCTGTGCATACATGATGCCGGAACACCTGGTCGGATTGACGAGCGCCCTGCTTCCCTTTGTCGCGGTAACTGCGGTGTCCGAAAGCACACGCTCGGAAGTCTGCGGCATGTCCGAGCTGGAGACCGCCTCCCGCTTTTCGAGGAAAAGCCTGCTGTTCGCCCGCCTGACGATTCTCGGTATCCTGCACGGTATCCTGCTCGCATTCCTAATCCCGCTGTTCGGCCGGTTTGCGATGCTCTCTCTGGTGCAGTCCGGTACGCAGGTGCTGATCCCTTATCTGCTGACGACCATCCTCTGCCTGCACGTCTCACGCCATGTAGCCGGACGCGAAACAAGCTACCTCTGCACCACGGTAGCGGCGCTCATCAGCGGCAGCATCTTGATCCAATGGGACACCCCCCTCCCGCTCTGGTGGGCGGATGCCCCTATGCTGCTGATCGTTCTGGCCTTAGCGGTTCTCACTGTCCTCGAATACCGAAAACAACTGACAAATTCGGAGGAATTTTTATGGAATTACGAATTAACCAACTAAAAAAACAATACAAAAACCGAACCGTTGTGGACAACGTCTCCCTCTGCCTGTCCCCCGGTGTCTATGGCCTTCTCGGCGCCAACGGCGCAGGGAAAACCACGCTGATGCGGATGCTGTGCGGCATTTTACAGCCCTCCGGCGGCACGGTCCGCTTTGACCGCTACGATGTGACCACCGAGGAGTACCGCTCCGTGCTGGGCTATCTGCCGCAGGATTTCGGCTACTATCCGGACTTCACCGGTATGGACTTCCTGCTGTATCTGTCTGCACTCAAGGGGCTGGACCGCACACAGGCAAAGCGCCGGGCCGCTGAGCTGTTCCAGCTGGTATCCCTCGAGGAACAGGCAAACCGGAAAATCAAAACCTATTCCGGCGGCATGAAGCAGCGGCTCGGCATCGCACAGGCGCTGCTCAACCGCCCCAAGCTGCTTGTGTTGGACGAGCCGACCGCCGGACTGGACCCCAAGGAGCGCGTCCGCTTCCGCGAGCTGATCGCCGCGCTCGGCAAAGAAAACATCGTCCTGCTCTCGACACACATCGTGTCGGACATCGAGCACATCGCGGACATCGTCCTGATGATGAAGGATGGCCGCATCATCTACAACGGCGCGTGGGACGATTCCCGCGGAGATCTGGAAGCATTCTACCTGAGTCAGTTTGAAGAGGAGGAAACCCAATGAATGTTCTAAGACAATTGTATCCCTATGAACTGAAAAAGCTGCTGCAGACAAAGGTCCTGTGGATCGGTACCCTCATCATGGTAGCGCTCTGCATACTGATCAATTTCGCTCAGACTGCTGAGAACAGCCGCGGTCTGGCTAATATCAAGCAGCAGAACGAAGCGGCACGGGCGCTGTCCGGCCGTCCGGTTGACGAGCAGCTGCTGACCGAGATGAAGGATAACCTCGCCGAAGATCAAACCGAGATCAATCCCAACGACCCTTACTTTGAAGTCGAGCAGTTCGTATGGTTTACCACCATGAGCGCCAAGAGCTTTCGGACCATCGACGAGGACTCGCTGTATCAGGCGCGGCTGGCAAAGGTGAAGTCCAACCGCAACGACATGAGTCTAACCGAAAACGAGGAGGTCTTCTGGAGTGAAAAGGAAAACCAGATTTCCACCCCGATCACCTATACCTATTCCAAAGGCTACAGAGGCTTCATTATGAATATCTACGCCAGCAATTACATACTGATTATCCTGATCGGATTGTGCCTTTCCGCCGTATTTGCCGACGAATACGAGAAAAAAACCGACCAGTTGCTGCTCTGCACACGGTTTGGAAAGCAGAAACTATTCTATGCCAAGCTTTTGGCCGGGCTGACCGTCGGTATCGTGCAGACCATCCTGATGTTGGGCATACCGCTGGCGATCAACTTCGCCTTTTTCGGCACGGACGGCTTTGACGCCGCAATACAAACCCTGCTGCCGGAATGCTCCCTCTCCCTGTCGCTGGGAAATGCGTTCCTGATTACGCTGGGCGTCGCGTTCATCATCGGAATCCTGTACAGTGTGTTCTCCATGTTTCTGTCCGTCGTCTTCAAAGCACGCGCTGTGGTTATCGGCGTCATGGTGCTTCAGCTCTTTTCCAGCCAGATCAATCTGCCATCGGCATTCCGTGGTCTGTCGGATGCCTGGAACTATCTCCCCGGCACCTTCCTCGGCGGATGGATGTTCACGGAGTGTCGTCTGGTTCCCATTCTGGGGCACTACCTGACTGCATATCAGGCGGCGCCGATCATCTATCTCGTTGTCGGTATCCTGCTCTTTGTCTTTGCACGGAGAGCCTATCGAAACTGGCAGATCACCGGACGATAACATCCCGATAAAAAAGCAGGAAGTCACGGCTTCATTTCGAAGGCCATGGCTTCCTGTTTCTATTTTTTATGTCTTTTCTTTGCATTTCACGGTATTTTCGACAAAAACCGCGCGGAAATTCGGATAGACGGCATCGAACTTCAAATCCAGCTCCGGACAGAACCGGCATTCGGGATCAATCACGATCACTGAGCCAATTCCGGCCGCATTCGCCGCACGGATTCCCGCATTGGCGTCCTCAAATACCAGACAATCCTCCGGCTTGACGCCGAGCACCTCCGCCGCAACCAGAAACAGATCCGGCGCAGGCTTTCCCTTTTTAAATCGGTCGTTGCAGACAACATTTTCGCGCCGGAACCAACGATCCAAATGCAGATTTTCAAAATAAAAGTCTACGCTGTAAGGACTTGCCGACGTCGCGATGGTAAACGGAATCTCATTCTCGCACAGGGCATCCAAATAAGCCTCCAGTCCGGGAACCAGACAGAAATGCTCCGGGTCACTCAGACATAGCTGCTGATAATAATCCTTTTTCTTCATACGGTATCGCGTTGACTCTTCCTCCGTCAGGCGGTCTCCCCAAATATAACGTACCGTTTCCATACTGCCACGGCCGCACAGGACATTGCGGTATTCCTCCTCCGGAATCGGATCCATCTGGTGATCTGCGAGCACCTGATTCCACGCGTTGAGCTGAAATATGGTATCAAAAAACATGGTACCGTTAAAGTCAAAAATGACGGCTTGTTTCTCCACCTTGCACCTCCCGTTATGTGCACTTTCTCTCTTCTCGGTATTTATTGTAACATAACAATTGGATTTCATCAATCATTTCGTGCATATCTTTCTCAGATTTCCCATACGGTTATACAAATGCAGCCGTTTGAAGGAGGATATCAATGCATGGAACTGACTAAAACCAATCTGGAATGGAATCGCCTGCTTCTCGATTCCCAGCGTACCTATGAGGAATCGGCCGATGCCATCGTTCCGGACACATTTCCGGACATCCTGCGCATCTCTGCCGCCTATGGCACCGTACAACTCAAGGATGATTCGCCGCAGAACGGCCGGGTACTGATCTCCGGCTCGATCCCCGTTACTGTATTATATGTCCCGGAGGGCGGGGGGCTTCGCCGTCTGACGGTGCCGATCAGCTTTGCCCACATTGAAGAATGCCCCGGTATCACGGAGGACAGTCCGCTCTTTGTCAACTGCCAGATCGTCAACACCAGCGCCAATGTCATGAATTCCCGGAAGATTTCCGTGAGCGCCATCCTGTCCATCCGATGCAGCGTGTTCGCACAGGAGCAGCTCCAGCTCACGAGCGGCATCTCTGCCCCCGATAACAGCCTGGAGGTCCTCTCCTCCACCCATACTATCACGGTTCCGACCGCTATCCAGCGCCGCGAATTCACCATTATGGACGATTTGGATCTGTCCGAACTCAGCCGTTTTACCGAGCTGTTTGCACCATATGGCGAACTGCATGCGACCGAATGCCGTATCTTAAACGGGAAAGCCGTGCTCAAGGGAGAATGCGTGCTCCATCTGCTCGGTATGACACAGGAGAACGAGCTGGATCACCTCGACTGCTCCATGCCGTTCACACAGATTTTTGACGCCCCCAAGTTTGACGAAAACCATCAGGTTACCGTTCGTTTTTCCCTCCGCCATCTGGATGCGGAAAAGAGCGAGGATGGGCAGCTCTCCGTCGGCATCGGCATCAACGTCCTTCTGACGGCCTTCGCGACGCAGACTCTGCAATCCATCGCCGACGTCTACCATCTGCAATTCCCCGTACACACGGACACCACCGCTCTCGACATTCCCGCCTGCCATCCCCTCTCAGAGTTTGGCTGCGAGGCATCCGAAACCATTCCGGTCGGGATGAAGGTCGTCTCGGTTGCGGATGTACGTGCCGCTCTGGATACCGTTTTGCAGGATGAAAACCGCTTTTCCCTGCGCATGATGGCTACCATTCTGTACCGTTCGGACGATGGGGAATACTATTCCATCAGCCGTGCCATCCACATACCGCTCAGCCTGCCGGACGGCACCGGCAGCATTCAGATCACCGGCATCCTCTGCCGTGCCTCTGCCACAGTAAGCGGGGAAAATTCCGTTGTGCTCTCGCTGAGCGGCCGCTGCTCCCTGCTGTGTGAAGAGCCGCTGCGCATCAGTGATGTCCGTCAGCTCGATGTCGATACCGCCGCCGCTTTGGAACGCATCTCGCCGGTATCCATCATCCTGCGCTATGTCGATCAGGAAGAACGGCTGTGGGACATTGCCAAACACTATCGGACAACGGTGGATGCCATTCGGCAGGCAAATCAAATCGGTACCGACTGCCACAGTGCCTCGGCACAAATGCTGCTCATCCCTGTACGGTAAGAATTCCGGAGGTTGTATATGGAACATCAAGAACTGTATGAAGACATCAGCCGCCGTACCGGCGGTACCATTTACATCGGTGTTGTCGGTCCGGTACGCACCGGAAAATCCACCTTTATCAAACGATTTATGGAAACCCTGGTGCTTCCGAACATTGAGAACGTCTATCGGCGGGAACGCGCCAAAGATGAGCTTCCGCAATCCGGCTCCGGCCGCACCATCATGACCGCAGAGCCGAAATTTGTCCCGGAGGACGCCGCGGAAATCTCGTTGAACGGCGGGGCAAGCTGCCGTGTCCGCCTGGTCGACTGTGTCGGCTATCTGGTGGACGGCGCGCTTGGGCACATGGAGGATGACCTGCCGCGCATGGTCTCCACACCATGGAGTGACAATCCCATCCCGATGGCACAAGCCGCTGAGCTCGGCACACGCAAGGTCATTGCGGATCACTCCACGATTGGCCTGGTCATCACGACCGACGGCACCATCACGGACATTCCCCGTGAGGATTATGTGGACGCGGAAGAGCGTGTCATCCGGGAGCTTTCCGGCCTAAACAAGCCATTCCTTGTCCTGGTAAATTCCGCCGATCCGTCCGGCGAAGCCGCCCAATCCCTCTGCCAGTCGCTTTCGTCCCGGTTCGATGTGACCGCCCGTGCGGTCAACTGCCTCTCCATGAGCACCGGAGAAATGGAATCGGTCTTGCAGGCTGTCCTCTATGAATTCCCGGTGCGGGAGGTCGGTATCCTGCTTCCCTCCTGGATCAACACCCTGCCCGCCGGCCATCGTGTCAAGGAGGCGATCTATCAGGGGATCCGGAGCCAGTCCACACAAATCGGGCGGATGCGCGACATGGACGCCTGCTGCCGTGCGCTGTCACAGACCGAATACGTCACGGATTCCCATGTGGATTCCATGGATCTCGGCTCCGGCTCGGTGCGCATCACGATGACGGTGCCGCAGAGCATCTTCTATCAGATCGCCGGAGAGCAGTCCGGTCTGGAAATCCACGACGAGGCCGATCTGATCCCGCTTTTGACCCGGCTCTCACGCATCCAGAAGGAATACGAACGCTTCGACGGTGCATTGGCACAGGTCCGGCAGACCGGCTATGGCATCGTCATGCCGAGCATCGAAGAGCTATCGCTGGAGGAACCAAAGATCGTCAAGCAAAATGGAAAATACGGTGTCCGGCTAAAAGCCTCCGCCCCGTCCATCCACATGATCCGCGCGGACATTCAGACCGAAATTTCCCCAATCGTCGGATCGGAAAAACAATCCGAAGATCTGGTGCATTACCTGCTCTCCGAGTTCGACGGCGAGCCGGAACGCATCTGGCAGACCAACATTTTTGGGAAATCCCTCAATGAGCTGGTCAGCGAGGGACTGACCAGCAAACTGACCCATATGCCGGAGGACGCACGCAGCAAGCTCCAGGAAACGCTGCAGCGCATCATCAACGAAGGCTCTGGAGGCTTGATCTGTATCATCCTGTAAAAAGTTGGCGATCGGAATTTCTCTTCCGGTCGCCTTTTTTCTTTTTGGGCTTGTTTCCTGACAGACGATCCGATTGCGTCAAATTATTCGTGGATGGAAATTGATTTCCCGCATTTTGCCGCCATCCGGTTCCCATTTTCCCGTTTTCCCTCCTGCAAGCTACTTCTTCCTGTTTTCTCTATTTTCAGTCTTTTTTCTTCTTTCCTCTTATTTTTATGATTTTTATTGTGTTTTTTATCACTTTTTTGATATTTTCTCTTCTTTTTGTTTCTTTTGTCACATCTTGACCAATTTTTTTGAAGAGTGTATTTTCTTGACAACTGTCGCTTTTAGCCATATAATAAGAATAGAAATAAATCCAAGGAGTGATACCATGCCATTGACTGCATCTCAGACCCGGAGCCTTCTCCAGTCTCCCCTATTCAATGGTTGTAATACCGAGCATTATGCATCTTTTTTGCAGTCTCTGGATACCTATGTCCTCCCGAGAGGTGAGATGCTGCCGACCTCCGTTGTCCCGGAGTCCTCGCTGATTATTTTATTGTCCGGCGAAGTCGAATACCGCACCGTCAACGGCACACTGTTTTTTACGAAGAAGGCGCCCTATACCTTTCATCTGTCGGCATTTGTCCACAAAGACCAAGCTCCTGCTTATTTTCCGACTTTGCAGGCCCGCAAAACCATTGCCGTCCTGACATTTCTTCCGATAGCAAAGCTGCTCCCCCTGCTTCGCACAGATTCTGCGCTTGCGCTCAATCTGCTCCGTCTGCAATCCGAGAGCATTTATCATCTGACGGATATTTCCTGCCGTTTCTCCGCCTCTTCCCCCTCAGCTCGTCTGGCGATCCTGCTTTTGCAGCAGAGTGCGGCAAATCAAATGGACGTTTCGTTTGGAATTGCCAATCTGGCGCGCACCCTGGATGTCAGCCGCGCCACACTGTACCGCTCACTTTCCGAACTGGAAGCCCTTGGCCTGATTGAGCGGTTTGGCAAATTCATTCAGATTGTTGACCGGGAACAGCTCCTGCACTATCTGGATACGTTATAACGCCTTTTTCAATCAAAATGCAAATAAAAAGCACCGTAATTCCATTGGATTTACGATGCTTTGTTTTTTTCATCAAGAGCAGAGAGACGATTTCCATCTATAGCAAATGTGAAGATGATTGAAGATGTGTATAGAGGAATAGAGCTTTGCTTAGATCGGGTGAAGGGTATCACCAAAGTGGATCGCTAATGTAAAAAGTGAAGACGCAACCAGAAAACCGTCGCTCCCGCTCTTGAAAATACAAAACATTCCCGGCGGAACCAAATCGTCCGCCGTGAACTTCCGTGGTTTATTCCCCGCCGAAAACGGGAAAAGAAAAAGGCGTCACAGAGCCCAACTCCGTGACGTCTTTGTCAACCTGACTATAGTATAGCCCTCTGCTTTTCAATTGTCAACAGAAATCGCAAAAATCTCGCAGAATTTCACGCTTTTCCCTTTGTTTTTCAACTTTTTCTACTTCTTTTTTGCTATATTCCTCTTCTTTTGTTTTATTCTTTCAGGCAAAAAAATGACCGAAGCGATGCTTCGGTCATTTTTGATTTTATTTTTATTCTCCCTCAGACGGGTTTTCATAAAAGCGAACCCAATCAAAGTCCAGTGCCTCTGCAATACGCATTGCAGTCCCAACCGGCAGACGGTAATCGCCCAGCTCAATGCGGGTATAATAGCTGCGTGCAATATGAGCCTTTTTCGCCGTGACCTCCTGGGTCAGACCCTTACTTTTTCTCAGTTCAACTAACCAGTCGCGCATGAATAATCACCTCATAAAATATTTCATAATTATAATTA
This sequence comes from Eubacteriales bacterium, assembly GCA_030539335.1. Lineage (GTDB taxonomy): Bacteria > Bacillota > Clostridia > Oscillospirales > Butyricicoccaceae > Butyricicoccus_A. Next base: position 218,279 of record JAUNSG010000001.1, read on the forward strand.
TCGTTATTTAGAACCTGTTTTTACGGTGCTCATTATAGCATTAAATCAATCATATGTATATGTATTTTATGACGGATTTCACCCAAAAATGCGCGAAAATGCTGTCATCATGTTACAAATCATAATTCAGCAAAAATCACTTTTAAAAACGAGTTTTTCTAATTTCCGCATGTCGAAAACCAGATTATTTCACCAGTTTGGAAATAATCTTGAACTCCGGCGTGCCGGAAACCTTGGTCAGCTCAAACAGGACGGTCTCTGCGGTAGAGAGACGGATGCCCTCCTGCTCTGCTCTGCGCAGTCCGATCTCCTTATCATGCGGGAAGCGCGATCCAACACAGTCCTCCACGATCAGGACATCCTTTCCTTCCATCTTCATATCGATGGCGCTCTGCAGCACACAGATGTGCGCTTCCGTTCCGCAAACCAGAATATTCTGACAGCCGGTCGCGAGGACAGCCTCCCGGATCCCTTCGTCGTCCCAGCAGCTAAAGCAGCCCTTTTCCATGGCGGGGGTGTCGCCCACTGCTTCGCGAATCTCCGGGACGGTAACGCCAAGCCCTTTGGAATACTGCTCCGAAATAATCATTGGGATACCCAGTGTCTTTAATCCCTTGAGCAGCATGTTGGAACGGCGCAGCAGCGCCTCCTTGTCGGAAATTGCCGGAATCAGTTTTTCCTGATAATCAACAACCAATACGGCTGTGTTGTCTCTTCTGCACTTCATACGCGATCTCTCCTCCTGTATCGAATTATTTTGGTTTGAGATAGTTTTATTATACGATAATCTCACCAAACTCACAAGAGTTTTGCCCGCGCTTTCTTTTCACAGGCGGAGACAAACGCCCGTACGATGGTCCTTGCGGGGGGATCCGTCCGATGGGAAAACTCCGGATGCCACTGGATAGCCCACAGGAAGGAGCGTTCCGGGGCATACACAGCTTCAATCAGTCCGTCCTCCGAACGCGCCATTTCCCGCAGTCCGGCTGCCATCTGTTTGACCGCCTGATGATGATAGCTGTTCACCCCCAACGACTCGCATCCCAGCAGTTTCGCCAACGGTTCCTGTGGGGTCAACGTCACCCGATGACAGGGTCGGTCATAGGGCGGCTGCATATGATGGTCTATTCCGCTCCCCCATTGGGATGGGAGGTCCTGATACAATGTGCCCCCCATTACGGCATTGATAAATTGAATCCCGCGGCAGATCCCAAACATCGGCACATCCCGCTCATAAGCCTGCACAAACAGACGCTGTTCCAGATCATCGCGCGCCGCATTCCAAACGGTCGTCGGATGCGGCGGCTCTCCATACAGAGCGGGATTGGTATCGTGTCCGCCGGTGAACAATAGTCCATCACACAGCGCCAGCGCCTGTCCCAGCGCATGGTCATCCATCCGCTGCGGCAGAATCAGCGGCAGCGCTCCTGCCTCCTGCAGGCAGTCCAGATAGCCCGGCAGCATCCAAATGCTGTTCCGGTCCTCGTCAAACAACGGTAATACACCGACAATCGGTCTTTTCTTCATCGTTCTCACTCCAAATATAAAAAACGGAGATTCCCAAAGAAATCTCCGTTGATTTGTTTTGATTATACCGCAGGCGAGTATCCCCGTCAAGTGCGGCCTCCACACAAAAATTCCTGTATATCCCGGCCTGAGAGAGTTGGTCGCAACATACAGGAATTTGTTTGACAAGATCGAAATGACAGATTGGAGGCAGGCAAAGCCGTGCTTTCTTTGCCTTACTCTTCCTTATTAGTCAAAATCGCACGGCATTGCTTCCTTCAGAACGTCCGTGGACTTCTTCAGGCCGGTCAGAGCCGGCATGGTCAGATCCTCCATCTCCTGGCTGATCGGGCCGTCATAGCCCTCCATGCTCAGGACAGACAGGAATTCCTTCCACCAGGAAACATCGTGTCCATGGCCCAGAGCAACGTAGTTCCACGTGCGCTGTGCAAACTTGTCAATTGTCTTCGTATCCAGAACGCCGTCCGGTCCGATATAATTGCGCTCGATGCGGACATCCTTCGCATGGACATGATGAATGCGGTCCTTGCCCAGCTTGTGGATCATGGCAATCGGATCGCCGCCCATCCACATCAGATGGCTCGGATCCAGGTTCATGCCGATGATCGGATCGCCAACAGCATCGCGCAGACGGATCAGCGTCTCTGCATTGTATACACACTGTACGGCAATGTTCTCCAGAGCGATCTTCTCAATGCCGTTCTCGTGGGCCAGAGCAACCATCTTCTTCCAATGCGGAATCAGAACTTCATTCCACTGCCACTCCAGAATCTCCGTTACAATCGGCGGCCAGCTGGTGGTGATCCAGTTCGGCGTCGTGTCTTCCGGGGAACCGCCCGGGCAGCCGGACGTCATGATGATGGTCTTGATGCCCAGAAGGCCGGCCAGCTTGTATGTCTTTTCCACAACGATCTGGTTCTGTCTGCCCTCTTCGTTCGGCGCAAGCTGGTTGCCGGTGCAGTTCAGCGCCTCCAGCTTCAGGCCGCGCTTCTCGATCGCATCCATGAAGTTCTTACGCGCTTCCTCGCTCTCCAGCATCTCATCCAGATTAATGTGCGGCGCCTTCGACCAGTTGCCGCAGGCGATCTCAATGGATTCATAGCCCAGCTCTGCAACCGTGTCCAGCATCTCCTCAAAGGGCATATAGCCCAGGCAGTCTGTATTCAAACAAAGTCTCATAGTTTTCCGTCCTTTCCTGTTCCTTACTTCTTGTAAAAGTCCGGCATCGGATCGTACACAACGTCAACGATCGTCTGCGTCTCACGCGCCTTCGAAGCTGCAGCGGCAGCAACCTGGCAGCAATAGCCATCCCAAGCATTCGGGCCATCGACACGGCCTTCCTTACAGCCATTGATCCACTCCTGAACCTCGGTGTTGTACGCATCGACAAAACGGGTGGAATAATCTGCGTCAACGGCATTTCCGCGAACGGTATTCGCCAATACTTCGATGGTTGCCGGCTTCGGCAGATTCAGAATGGCATCCTCGCAGACAACCTCGCAGCGGATGTCATAGCAGTGTCCGTTGTTGACAAAGGACTCTACGTCAATGCGTACGCCCGACTCGGTAGTCAGAACCATGATCTGCGGATCATGCAGGCCTTCCTTTGCCCGGCGGGTCGCCTTGCCATAGCGGACCTCTGCCGTTTTGTAGTTTTCCCCGAGCAGCCAGCGCAGAACGTCCAGCTCATGAACCATCGAGTTCTCTACTGCGGAAGAGTTATCCCAATCGCCGACAACATCGGCGTTGCGGTGTGCACAGTGCAGCAGCAGCGGCTCGCCATATGTGCGTGCCTCAATTGCCTTCTTCAACTGCTTATAACCAGCATCGTAGCGGCGCATGAAGCCAACCTGTACCAACTGCTTTCCGGCTTCCATCTCCGCAGCGATGATGCGCTGGCATGCATCGGCCTTCGGCGCAAGCGGCTTCTCACAGAATACGTACTTGCCTGCCTTGATCGCTGCCGTGACATACTGCTCATGGTAAGCGTCTGCCGTGGTATTCATGATCGCATCGATCTCCGGGTCGTTGATCATTGCAATCGGATCCTCATAACCTTTGATTCCAAACTTTTCCGCAACCGACATGCCGAATGCCGCAGCCGGATCGGCGCAGGCAACAACCTTTGCCCCCTGCAGCTTGGTGTTGACTCGTTCAATGTGTGTGCGGCCAATGCCGCCGGTGCCTACCAGACCAATTCTCAGTTCTGCCATAATAGAAATCCTCCTTGCCATTATCTTGCTATTTCTCGTCTACGAGCACGTGCTCTCAATCCAGTAAAAAGAAAGAGATGTACATCCTCATTTCCAAAAACCGGGCTTGCAACATCCATCTTTTCGCTTTGAGAGCACGTGCTCTCTTGTTGTTTTTATTATGAATCATTTACCCACAAAAGTCAACTACTCTTTTTTGATTTTTTTGATTTTGTGAAAACCCTCCAATTTAACCAAGGCATTTTTGTAACATCGGGTAACATCAGATGCTTTCCTTCACCATAATCGCGCTCTTGACAAAATACTGCTCCTGTTCCGGCTCCTGCCGCAGGAGCAAATGGTTCATCATCAGCTGAACCGGCAGCTTTCCCTGCTCCGGAAGATCGCTGGCAATCGTACAGGTCACGATGTTCTCTTTCATCAGCGCCTGAATCTCCGGATAATCGCTGTAACAGACCACGACAAGCCCCCGGGTTCCATTGATCTTGATCGCACGGCCAACCTCTTTCATACCGCCGCAGGTGATGAGGATACCATCCAGATCAGTTTCCTCCTCCAGTAAACGCATGGTCTGCGCAAAGGTGATGACCGGATCCTCCATGCTCTCAATCCGTCTGACAATTTTTATATCCGGAAAATGTTCTTCTACAAAAGATAAAAAGCTGCTTTCCCGGTTTTTCACGCCATAATTGTTGTTCTCTGTGGAATACGCCGCTGTGACGATCGCGATCTTCCCCCGCTCCCGCAGAAAGGTCCCCATCAATCGGCCGGCAATCCGGCCTTCCTTGTCGTTGTCCTGATCGACCGTGCAGATCCGTCGGCTCTCTGTCAGGTCCGAATTCATTGTGATGGTCGGAATTCCCTTCTCCGCCGCATAGTTGACCGCATCGCGCACCACGCCCGCATTGATCGGAGACAGAATAATCCCGTCGCAGCCCTTTTGTACTGCTTCACGAACCAATCTCGCCTGCTCTTCCGGCTCCGAAAATTTACAGGTATGGTACAGCATCTCCACATTGAAATCACGGAATTCCTCCGCGCCATGTTCGATCCCCTCCCGCAGATAGGGCATCGCATCTACCTCCAGCAGAATAATCGCCAGACGGAACACTTTGGACTGCGATTTCAACGCCATTCCAATCATATTTGGCTTATATCCGACCTCATCGATGATTTTCTGCACTTTTTGACGCACGTCATCACTGACACCCGGGCGTCCATGGATGACCTTGTCCACCGTCGAACGGTGAACACCGGCAATTTCCGCGATCTGCTTCATCGTAATTTTCATGTCGCGTCTCCTTCTTTCCGCAAATGCAGCGGTTCTGCTTCGTTATTTTGAGTATATCACACTTCCCATCGTTTGAAAAGTATTTTTGAGCACGTGCTCTCTTATTTTTATTTGACTTTCGTTCTCTTCAAGAACATTATCCATGCGATTCGCTTCGAGCGGTTTCTTCCTTGCATCGTCCGCCTTTGTGCAGTACAATAAAACAAAGAAGAGCAATCCTACCGAGAGAAAGGACAGGAGTTTATGACGATTCCGGAACGCCTCACTGCATTGCGCGAACGCATGGCGGCACATCACATCGATATCTACTACATTCCAACCGATGACTACCATTGTTCGGAATACGTCGGCGACTATTTCAAATGCCGCCGCTGGATTTCCGGCTTTACCGGTTCTGCCGGGGTGGTAGTCGTCACGGCGACGGCTGCCGGCCTCTGGACGGATGGGCGGTATTTCCTACAGGCTGCCGATCAATTGTCCGGCAGCACAATTCATCTCTACCGCATGGGGGAGCCGGGCGTCCCGACGGTGACGGAATATCTCGCACAGACCCTGCGCGACGGGCAATGCCTCGGCTTCGATGGGCGCACTGTGACGGCTTCCTGGCTGGATACCCTAAAGGATGAGCTGGGAGATACCACAATCACGCTGAAAACGGACGTCGACTTGGTCGGGGAAATCTGGACAGACCGTCCCCCTATTTCCTGCAAGCCGGTCTGGCTGCTGGAAGAGAGGTACACCGGCAAATCCCGTTCGTCCAAACTCTGCACCCTGCAAAAGGAACTGAAGTCCTCCGGTGTTGACTGGCTTGTCCTCTCCACACTGGATGACATTGCATGGCTGCTCAACATCCGCGGGGACGACGTCGCGTACAACCCGGTCGTCCTGTCCTATCTGATGGTTTCCCCGCATGCGGTTCGGTTGTTTGTGCATCCGGAAGCGCTGTCTCCAGCCGTACAGGACGCACTCGCCCACGACGGCATCCGCTGCGAGCCGTATGACGCCATCACCGACCATCTGTCTGGGCTGACAAAGGGCACCGTGCAGTTGGATCGCCGCAGCACGAACTGCGCGCTGGTGCAGTCCCTCCCCGACCACGTGACCATTCTCGATCAACCGTCCCCGACACAGCTCGCCAAAGCGGCAAAAAACAAAGTCGAAATTGCCAATGAACGGGAAGCACACCGCAAGGACGGTGTGGCCATGGTCCGTTTCCTCCGCTGGCTCAAGGAAAACATCGGCCACATCCCGATCACCGAAATCTGTGCCGCAGAAAAGCTGGAATCCTTCCGCCGGGAACAGGAACACTATCTGGAACCGAGTTTTGACCCCATTTCCGCCTACGATGCGCACAGCGCCATTGTCCACTATTCCGCCACCCCGCAGAGCAACGCCACCTTAAAGCCGGAAGGGTTCCTGCTGCTGGACACCGGCGGGCAATATCTGGAGGGAACGACGGACATCACGCGCACCGTTGCGCTCGGCCCGCTCACCGACAAGATGCGACAGCACTATACCGCTGTCCTGCGCGGCAATCTGAATCTTGCAGCTGCGGTATTCCGCTCCGGCTGCACCGGCGTCAATCTGGATCTGCTGGCCCGCGCGCCGCTCTGGGAGCTTGGGCTGGACTTCAATCATGGAACCGGTCACGGTGTCGGCTATCTGCTCAACTGCCACGAGGGCCCAAACAGCTTCCGCTGGAAAATCGCGCCGAATCCCGCAGACAATGCCGCCTTTCAGGAGGGCATGATTACCTCCGATGAGCCGGGTGTTTATCTGACCGGGCAATACGGCATTCGGCTGGAAAACCTTCTGGTGTGCCAAAAAAAGCAGCGCACGGAATTCGGTCAATTCCTCTGCTTTGAACCGCTGACGATGGTCCCGTTTGACCGGGATGCCATCGTTCCCGAACAGATGACACGCCGGGAACGTGAGCTGCTCAACGCCTATCACGCACAGGTTTACCGTGAGCTGGCACCGCGTCTGGATGAGGCCGACCGCCGCTGGCTTTTGGACGCCACGAGAGAAATCTGAATATAAAACAGCCGACAGCGAATCGTAACACAAGAAACGCTGTCGGCTTTGATTTTGTTTTGCTCCGGTCGGATCAGGCTTCAAAATAACCTCGCAGGGTTTCCAGAGTCTGCTCCAGTTCCGCGCGTGTGTGCGCCGCCGACAGGAACATCGCCTCAAACTGCGCCGGTGCCAGGTAGATTCCATGGTTCAGCATATGGTTGCAATACGCCGCATACTGCTTTGTATCCGACGTCTTCGCACTCTCGTAGTCTGTTACCGTCTTTTCGGTAAAGAACAGGCTGCCGAGCGATCCGATGTGATTGACCTGCCATGGCAGGCCGGCTTCCCGGACGATCCGTTCCATCTCCGCGAAGAACCAATCACCGGTCTGGTTCAGGTTGGTATACAGCTCGGGATGCTCGTTCAAATAGCCGATCTGCGCCATACCGGCCGCCATGGCGACTGGATTTCCGCTCAGCGTTCCCGCCTGATAGACCGCACCGACTGGAGCAACCATCTCCATCACGTCACGCCGTCCGCCATACGCGCCCACCGGCATTCCGGCGCCGATGATCTTGCCAAATGTCGTCAAGTCCGGCTGTACCCCGAAGAAGCCCTGTGCACCGTCACGCGCCAGACGGAACCCGGTGATGACCTCATCAAAAATTAACAGCGCACCGTATTCGTCGCAAAGGTCGCGCAGACCTTGCAGGAAGCCCTCCTTCGGCGGGACCGTGCCCATGTTGGCGCCCACCGGCTCCACGATAATCGCGGTGATCTGTTCGCCGCACTCCGAAAAATGCGCACGCACGCTGTCCAGATTGTTGTAATCTGCCGTCAGCGTGTCCTTCGTATACCCCGCTGGGACGCCAAGCGAGTCCGGAACCCCGGCGGTCATTACACCCGAGCCGGCCTTGACCAGCAGACCATCCGAATGGCCGTGATAGCAGCCGTTGAACTTGATGATCTTATCCCGTCGGGTGTAACCGCGCGCCGCACGGATGGCACTCATGACCGCTTCTGTGCCGGAATTGACCATGCGTACCATATCGATCGACGGCACCATGGAGCAAATCAGCTCCGCCATCTCGACTTCCGCCCGTGTCGCCGCACCGTAGCTCAGCCCGTTCTGCACCGCTTTTTCCACCGCTTCGCGGACAGCCGGATGGTTGTGACCCAGAATCATCGGCCCCCACGAGCCGATAAAATCCAGATACTCATTGCCGTCCTCGTCCCACATATGGCTCTTGTCCGCTTTTGTGATAAAGCGCGGGGTCGAACCGATCGAGCCGAACGCCCGCACCGGGGAATTGACGCCGCCCGGGATGACCTTGACGGCACGAGAAAATAACGCTTCCGAATGACTCATTATCCCAATCTCCCCTCGTCCATGTACTTCGCCAGTTCCTCGGCAAAGTAGGTGATATAGATATCGGTACCGGCACGGTAGGCGCAGGCCGCCATCTCGCAGACAATCGCCGCTTCGTCCAGATAGCCGGCGGCGGCCGTTGTCTTAACCATCGAGTACTCACCGCTCACACTGTAGGCGGCAACCGGAAGATCAATGGCATCGCGCGTCTCGCGAATCAGATCTCCATACGCCATCGCCGGTTTAATCATGATGATATCTGCGCCCTCCTGCACATCCAGCAGGACCTCTTTGAGCGCCTCTCGGCGGTTGTGGAAGTCCATCTGATAGCTTTTCCGATCGCCAAACGACGGCGCCGAATCCGCCGCATCGCGGAACGGGCCATAAAACGCCGATGCAAACTTCGCCGAATACGCCATGATCGGTGTATTGACAAAGCCGTTGTCATCCAGTATCTCACGGATGGCGCCGACGCGTCCATCCATCATATCCGATGGCGCGACCATATCCGCACCGGCCTGTACCTGGGACAGGGCGGTCTTTGCCAGCAGCTCCAGCGTCTTGTCGTTGTCCACATCATGGCCGCACAGCACACCGCAGTGGCCATGTGAGGTGTATTCACACATGCAGACATCGCCGATCAAGTACAGATCCGGGCAGGCTTCCTTCGCCTTCCGGAACGCCTTCTGGACGATGCCGTCCTCCGCATAGGCCTGGCTTCCCACCTCATCCTTGTGCTCCGGGATGCCGAACAGCATCACGCCGCCGACACCGGCCTTCGCCAATTCGGTCAAACGCTCCTCCATCCGGTCCACACTCCAGCGGTACTGCCCCGCCATGGACGGGATTTCTTCCTTGATATTCTGCCCCTCTGTCACAAACATCGGGTAAATCAACGAGGTCTTGTCCATCCGCGTCTCGCGCACCATGCGGCGCAGCCGATCGCTCGAACGCAGTCTCCTCGGACGATAAATCAGTTCCATGTTCTTCCCTCCTGTGATCGATTCTTCTTCCAATATTGTACTGCCGCTTCGACAAGGGCATCCAGTGTCGCCGCTTCCGCGACTTCCGTCTGCATTCCCAGCTTCTGCGCCGCAGCCTGTGTCTGTTTTCCAATACAAATCGCCGTCACCGCGTGCAAATCCTGTCCCGGCAGCGCCGCTGCAAAACCGCGTACTGTCGATGCGCTCGTGAATACCACCATACGGATCTTTTCCTGCCGCAGCGCCGCCACAAGATCAATGTTTTTCGGCGCCCGATACTGTGTATCGTAAATGGGAAGGTCGGTGATTTCCACGTTTTTTCGCTTCCGAATTTCCTCAAGCAGCGCCGGACTTCCCTTCCGTGCGCGTGGGATCAGAATACGGCTGCCATCCGGACGGCGTTCGCCGAGCAGCTGTCCCAAATGCTGTGCATCGTAGATCTCCGGCTGCAAATCCGCAATCACACCGTATTTTTTCAGCTCACGTGTCGTGCCGCTCCCGATGGAGGCAATCGTTCCGTTTCCAAAACGGCGGATGTCCATACCGCGCGCCTGAAGCGCCCGAAAGAAAGTCTCTACCCCCGCCGGTGAGGTGAATACCAGCGTATCGTAGGTGTGCAGACGGTCGAGCGCTCCATCCAGCTCCGCATTTGGTGAAATCGGCTGTGTCTGTATCGTTGGGATCTCCCAGACTTCCGCTCCCAATGTCCGCAGCTTTTGCGACAGATCGGAAGACCGCGTCCGTGGACGGGTCACAACGATGCGCGCCCCAAATAAGGGCCGCTGTTCCGACCAGGCAAACTGCTCCGCATAGGAACAGACCTCACCGACCACAATAATCGCAGGGGTTCCAATCTGCTGCCGCTTCGCTTCCCGCTCCAGCGTCGCGACCGTCGCGGTCACGCGCCGCTGCTCTGCCGTTGTCCCCTGCTGCAAAACGGCCGCCGGGGTGGCCGGTTCCATGCCGGCATTCAACAGCCCACGGCAAATGTCCGCCAGATGACTCACGCCCATCAGGAATACCAGTGTTCCATGCAGGCGAACCAGCGATTCGAAATCGATGGTCAGCGGCTTTCCCTTGCGCGCATGTCCGGTGATGATGTGCAAAGAGGACGTACAGTCCCGGTGCGTCACCGGAATGCCATTGTAGGCCGGCACGGAAATCGCCGATGTCACACCCGGTACAACCTCAAATGGAATGCCATGCTGCACCAGCAGCTCCAGCTCCTCACCGCCGCGGCCAAACAAAAACGGGTCGCCGCCCTTGAGACGGACGACGGTTTTTCCCTTTTGCGCTTGTTCCAACAAAACCTGATTGATCTGCTCCTGCTGCATCGTATGGTGTCCCGCCCGTTTTCCAACGTCAATGGTTTCCGTGCCCTCCGGGATCAACAGCAGGATACTCTCTCCGGCCAGACGGTCGTATACCACGACATCCGCCTGCTGCAGCAGCTGCTGTGCGCGCACCGTCAGCAGTCCCACATCCGACGGCCCGGCGCCGACCAAATAGACTTTTCCCATACTCATTGCTCTGCCCTCTTGATTTCCTCCGCCAGCGCACGTCCCAGTGCTTCCGGCGTCGATCGGTCACCCAACCGGCTCCGCCGAATACCGCGTCCGGTTGCCTCCTCCTGATACAGTCCAGTGAGGAAAATCTGCTTTCCATCCGGCGTCAGCTCCGCGTACGCCGCCGTCGGCGCACTGCATCCGCCGTCCAAGGCGGCGACAAAAGCCCGCTCGCACCGGGCAAGATCGCGGCTTTCCGCATCAAAAAATCCATCCAAATATGCGATATCCTCCCCGGCCCGGCCCTGTACGGCAAGCACGCCCTGGCCGGCCGCCGGCAGCATCTCCTCCGTCGAGAAAATCCGATGAATACGCTCTTCCAGCCCCAGCCGTTTTAGCCCGGCAACCGCCAGTATTGTCGCGCTGTACTGCCCTTCGTCCAGCTTGCGCAGACGGGTCTGCACATTGCCGCGGATCGGCTGAAAAACCGCCTGAGGGAACAACTCCCGAAGCTGCAACATCCGCCGCTTGCTCGAACAGCCGATCGGCTTGGAAAAATCAATCTCTGTCGCTCCCCGTGGGAGGATCAGCGCATCGCGCGGGTCTTCCCGCTTGGAAAATCCCAACAGTGGGAGCTGCTCCGGCAGCTCCATCGGGACGTCCTTGAGGCTGTGTACCGACAGATCGCTCCTGCCATCGAGCAGAGCTTGATCCAATTCCTTGACAAACAGGCCCTTTCCGCCCACCTGATCCAGGGTGCGATCCAAAATCCGATCCCCCGTGGTCTTCATCGGCACAATTTCCACCGATATCCCCGGTACGTTTTCCGTCAGATAGTCCGCAACCATCTGTGTTTGAATCATGGCCAGCCTGCTCTCGCGGCTGCCAATCCGTATCGTCTTCATTCGGTCTCCCCCCTTCTTCTTCGCCAGCTCCTTCCGAAGCCATGCACTCACACGCCGTACCTTTTTGTGATCGCTCCCGCTCGTGCTGACGCCGAGAACCAGTTCGTCCTGCTGTACCAGCGCCGGAAAATAAAAATCACACAAAGTCTGATCGGACGCAATATTGACCGGAATGCCCTTCTGTTTGCACTCTTCATAGATCTGCCGGTCCACATCCGGATCGGATACCGCCGACAGCACCAGCGCAGCCCCCTCAATCTCGCCCTGTTCATAGCATCGGCGACGCAGGGTGATCTGCTCCGGATGCTCCTGCGCCAATCTGCGGATTTCCTCCCCGATGTCCGGTGCAACAACCGTCACGGCCGCGCCAAAGTCCACTAGGCCACGCAGACGCCGCAACGCGATCTTCCCCGCGCCAAACAGGAGAATGGAACGGTCGGTCAGATCGACAAACAGTGGAAAATACCGTCTCATGCCTCTTCCTCCGGATATGCGTGTGCAAACGCTTCCAGACAGGCGCGCAGCGTCGCCGTATCCGTGGTATCGCGCAGCGCAAACAGCAGCCGGTCAACCACCTTTGCCGCACTGGTCTCCAACGCATCGCCCAGTTCCCGACGCAGGGTCGGCTCCACATGATTCTGGTCAAACGCCCGTCCCATACGCCAGTTGATATCCTTCGCCGCCTCCCGGCCAATCCGCTGAATTGCCGGAATGAAATCGCGGCATTCGTACCATGAGAAGAACTCCTCCATCCCCTCCCGAAGAAGCGCATCTGCCCGCCGAAGCTGCTGCTTTGTCTCCTCCGACTGGTGGGAGATGGCAAACGAATCGATGTCATATACCGTACAGCCCGGCAACGTCGCGATCTCCGGCTCGATGTCGCGCGGCACCGCGAGATCCAAAAACAGCTTTGGCCCCGTCAATGGATGCGATTCGATCTCTTCCTTGCGCAGCGTCAGATTCGGGCTGGCCGTTGCGGAGACAATCAGGGAGCAGGTCGGAATGCATTCGTATCGCTCCCCATAATGGATGCGCTGACATCCGGGCGGGATTTGCACCACACCGCTGCGGTACTGACGCACAGTCACGGTCACTTCGGCGCCGCGATTGCGCAGCGCCATCGCCGTCAGCTTGCCCATTTCTCCATTTCCAATAACCAGACAGCGCATTCCGTTCCAGGAATATCCCTGCTTTTCCAACTGCGCCAATGCATAACCGATGGCAGAGGAGTTAGACTTATGAAAGACGATCTCGGACTTGACCTTCTTTCCGGCGGTAATCGCCATGCGGAACAGCACCTCAAGCACCTTGTCCGTGCAGTCGCATTCCCGCGCTTCGCTCAGCGCCTCCTTGACCTGCATCAGGATCTGATCCTCTCCCACAATGCGGGACTGCATCCCCGCTGCAAGATGAAACAGATGATCGACTGCCTCGATCCCACTTCTCTGCACAAAAAATGGGCGGTACTCCTCCGCCGGAAGCCCTTTGATCGCACACAGCATCCGGTACAGCTCCTCGGTGCCGCACGATGCCGAGCTGATATACACCTCTGTCCGGTTGCAGGTGGATAAAATCACACAGCCGCTGATGTCCGCCCGCTGCCGGATCGCTTCCATCGCTTCCCGGCTGCGTGTCCTGGTAAACGAAAACTTTTCCCGATATTCCACCGACGCCACGCTGTGGTCGATGCCAATCATCTGTATATTCATTCTGCTTCTCCGCAATAAGCGGCTTCGGGGTATCCGTCTGCTCTCGCGAAAAACCACACAAAAAGCCGCAAAAAATTCGTTATTTTGTTTTTTTATTATAAAATTTCCGTCTTTCGTTGTCAAGGTATGTCATAGGAAAGGCCGTCCGATTTCACGGATATTTTCCTCTTCATGCAACGTTTGTTTTTTCTCCTCCCTTGTTGATATTTCCATCCTCCTATTGCAATCACATGGAATTGTGTTATAATAATGAAATGTTAAGAAAATGTTTCTTTTTCTTAACCCAAACCTTTGGAAACTATTATGGATAAGGATACGATTTTGCATATGAAAATTGTTATCGTTGGCTGTGGTAAGGTCGGTCTGACGCTGGCCGAGAAGCTCTCCGAGGAGGGCCACGACCTTGTTCTCGTCGATTCCTCCCTGCCACGCCTGCAAGCCATCCCGGATGAGCTGGATGCCATCCGTCTGCATGGCAACGGCTCCTCCATCAATACGCTGATGGAGGCCGATATTGAGCACACGGATATCCTGATCTCCGTGACCTCATCCGATGAGCTGAATCTATTGTGCTGTCTGATCGCCAAAAAGGCCAGCCAGTGCCATACCATCGCGCGCGTGCGCACGCCGGATTACAGCGGGGAAGCCAACTTCATCAAAGAAAAGCTCGGTATTTCCATGATTATCAATCCGGAATATGCCGCTGCGATGGAAATTGCACGTCTGCTCAGCTTCCCTTCCGCCATTAAAATTGACATCTTTGCCAAGAGCCGGGTCGAGCGGCTGAAGTTCCGCCTCTCCCCGGAGCTGCATCTCCACGACATCACCGTCTCACAGTTTGCACAGCGCACGCATTTTGACGTCCTGATCTGCGGAGTGGAGCGCGATGGGCAGGTTACGATTCCAAGCGGTGATTTTGTGCTGAAAGCAAACGATATGCTCTCCATCATCGCATCTCCGCCCAGTGCGACCAGATTCTTCCTCAACATCGGGATGAACACCCATCCGGTGCGCAACGCACTCATCGTCGGCGGCGGAAAAATCTCCTATTATCTGGCGAGCCGCCTGCTGCAGAGCAAGATTGACGTTCACATCATCGAGCAAAATCCGGATACCTGCGACAAGCTCTGCGAACGGCTTCCCAACGCAACCATCCTTTGCGGCAACGGCACCGACCGCCAGTTCCTGATGGAAGAAGGTCTCGCCAACGCCGAGGCTTTTGTCACACTGACCGGCCTGGATGAAGAGAACATCCTGCTCTCGCTGTTTGCCAAGTCCCACTCGAATGCCAAACTGGTCACCAAGGTCAATCGAATCGACTTCGGCGATATCATTGCGAATCTGGACATCGGCAGCGTGGTCTATCCAAAAAATATGGCTGCAAACCATATTCTGCAATATGTCCGTGCGATGTATAACTCGCTGGGCAGCAACGTTGAGACACTGTACAAAATCCTGGGCAACCGGGCTGAGGCATTGGAATTTGCCATCCACGAGGAGTCCGCTGTGACGGGAACACCACTGGCAAATCTGTCGCTCCGGGACAACCTCCTGATCGGCTGCATCAACCGCCATGGTCAGATTATCATTCCACGCGGTCAGGACAGCATTCAGGTCGGCGATACCGTCATTGTTGTCACCACGCATAAGGGCCTTCAGGACGTCAGAGATATTCTCGCAAAGCCGAAGAGGAAGCTGTAATTTATGAACAATTCCATTATTTTTTATATTATCGGCTGGATTTTAAAGCTGGAAGCGGCTTTTATGCTGCTCCCTTGCGCTACTGCGCTGATCTATCGGGAGACAGCCGGCATTTCCTTTCTGATCCCAATGGCGCTCTGTCTGGCCATCGGCATTCCACTGACCATCCGCAAGCCGGAAAACAAAATCTTTTACCTGCGGGAAGGCTATGTCTCGGTTTCGCTCAGTTGGATTGTGCTCAGTATTGCCGGCGCACTCCCGTTTGTCCTGTCCGGAGTCACACCAAATCCGGTCGACGCGCTGTTTGAAACGGTATCCGGCTTCACGACCACCGGCGCCAGCATCCTGATGGATGTCGAAGCGGTCCCGCACTGCCTTTTGATGTGGCGCAGCTTCACACATTGGATCGGCGGCATGGGTGTCCTGGTCTTTCTGCTCATTCTGCTTCCGCTGACCGGCGGCAGCCGCATGAATCTGATGAAGGCCGAAAGCCCGGGACCTTCGGTCGGCCGTTTGGTCCCCAAGGTAAAATCCAGTGCGAGAATTCTGTACAGCATCTATATTGTGCTGACAATTTTAGAGTTTGTCTTTCTTCTGCTCTTCCGCATGCCGGTGTTCGATGCCTTCACAACCGCCATCGGCACTGCCGGTACCGGCGGATTTGGCATACGGGGCGACAGTATTGCCAGCTATTCTACCGCGCTGCAGATCATCATCACCATCTTTATGATCCTGTTTGGCATCAATTTTAATTTTTACTTCCTGCTGTTGCAAAAAAAATGGAAGCAGGCCTTCACGAACACCGAAGTCCTCTGTTATCTGGGCATCATCGCGGTGTCAATCGTCGTCATCTCCGCAAACATCCGCTCCCTGTACGGCAGTACGGGGGAAAGCATCAAGCACGCGGCGTTTCAGGTCGGCTCGATCATCACGACAACCGGCTTCGCCACCACGGATTTCAACCTGTGGCCCGGACTGTCGTGTACGATTCTGGTTCTGCTGATGTTTGTCGGCGCGTGCGCCGGAAGCACCGGCGGCGGCATTAAGATCTCTCGCTTCCTGATTCTGTTCAAGAGCATCAGGAAGGAGCTGATGCAGTATCTGCATCCGCGCAGCGTCAACAAGGTAACCATCGACGGCAAGCCGGTAGAGCATGAGGTCATCCGTGCAACCAATGTCTTTTTGATTGCCTATCTGATGATCTTTGCCGGCTCCATCCTTCTGATCTCCGTTGACAACTGCGATCTGGTCACCAACTTTACCGCAGTTGCCGCAACGCTGAACAACATCGGACCCGGACTCTCCATGGTCGGACCGGTAGAGAACTTTGCTTTCTTTTCCAATGGCGCCAAGCTGGTTCTGATTTTTGACATGCTGGCTGGACGTCTGGAAATCTTCCCGGTTCTCCTGTTGTTCCTGCGCCAGACCTGGAAAAAGTTCTGATTTTTTTCACATAACAATACCCTGTGAACCAGAGCGCCGTTTGCTCGTCTGTCCACAGGGTATTTTCTTTTTCGGTTATATCTGTGCTTTTCCCTCGTAAACCTTTCGGTATTTCCGCGGCGACATACCGACATTGTGGGAAAACACCCGGGTGAAATAGCTCAAATCCATATATCCGACCAGTTGGGCAATCTGCTTGATCGGACGCGTGGTGGTCACCAGCAGCGTCTGTGCCTCGCCGATCCGGCGCTGTGTCATATACTGCATCACAGAATGTCCCGTAGCGCGCTTAAAGCTGTGCGACAGATACGAAACGCTGACTCCAAATTCATCGGCCAGTTCCTTGAGCGAATAGCTTTCCGCCAGATGGGAATCCAAAAATTCCTTGACGCGATCCGACAGACGCTCATGCTGTCCCATACTCTTTCCATTGTCCCCACATGCGGCGTCAATCTGTTCGATCAGCGCATACCACAGCGCCCGGAACAGCTCCTGACAGATCTGGCTGGAATACTGGGAACCGCTCTGCGACTCGTCAAAAATCATCTGCATCAGCCTCTGCAGCCGGCTGAAATTGTCCCCAACCGCAATGACCGGCCTGGCATTCTCCGGCAAAAGATGATTGAACTCCAGATCCTTTTGATGAATCCCTCGGATGCCACAGCAGAGCAGCGGAAGCTGCTGGCCGGAATAGGCCTCATCGTGCAAAACACCCGGATTGTACACCAGAAGATCCCCTTTCTGCACAGGATAGATTTGATTGCCGATCTGGCAGATCCCCGGCTTATCCAAAATCAACACAATTTCCGCGAGATCCCGATGTGAATGCAGCCTTCGCGGGGGAAGATTCGATCTTCCTTCCAGCTTGCTGACATAAACGAGCTGCGGGCATTCTTTCTCCGCTTGAAATGAAACGGCGTCCACAAAAAACTGCATACCATCCCACCTTTCTCTCTTTCCTCTTCCTATTTTAACTATATCACGTGTTCCCCCTTTTGCAAATGAAATTATTTTTCCAAAAAAAATTTCAAAAGCCATATTATCCTACTTCTATTTTTATCTCTGGCTTTCCAACGAAAGCATTCTGGCCTTATCAATAGATTTTTCCGGATATTTTCTCCTAATTCCCCATGAAATCGAGGCAATGCACATACTATTTCCTACTCATTGCACAATTTTTGTTGCTTTTTATACGAATCCTTCTGTTTGCCGTCCAACGCGGTTTTGTGTTCCGGCACAAAACAATCTTCCGAGCAAAATCGTTCAATATTATACACCTTTAACAAAATATCAAAAGCTTTGTTGTGCAAATCGAGCAGTAGACAGGCAGCAAAGCACAATGCTATACTGCTATCAGAACGGACAGAAACCGATGTAAATCCTGCATTTTTCTTGCAGCTAGGTAAGCCTTTTCTGTTTGTTCCGGAGGAAGGAAAAGAAGCGGGAAAGGAGTTTTCACTATGGAAAATTTTAAGGGTAAGGTTGGCATCGTAACCGGCTCGGCACGCGGTATCGGCAAGGCGGTTGCTTCGAAGTTTGCAGAGTATGGCGCCGATGTCATCATGATGGATATCAACGAAGAGCTGCTGGTCCAGTCGGCACAGGAGATTGCGGACACCTATGGCGTAAAAGCCTATCCAATTCGCGTGGATGCCATGTCGACCGACTCGGTCAACGCTGCGATGGAGCAGGTTCAGTCCCTCGTCGGCAGCGCCGATATCCTGGCAAACTGTGCCGGTATCTCCACCTCACATAAGCTGATCGACGTGGAGGACGCCGAATGGGACCGCGTATTCAACATCAACCTGCGCGCGGTCTTTACGTTCAGCAAGCTGTTTGCAAGACAGCTTCAGGCTGCCGGAAAGACACATGGACACATTGTGTCGATCTCCTCGCAGGCCTCCAAGCTCGGCGAGTACGGCAACGGCGTGTACTCCATCTCCAAGGCGGGCGTCAACATGCTGACGCAGATCCTCGGTCTGGAATTTGCCGAACTGGGCATCACAGTCAACGCCGTTTGCCCGGGCTACGTCAACACCGAAATGATGCAGGAGGTATTCCAGAAGCGCGGCCCGATTGAGGGCATGACGCCGGAGGAATACGAACAGACGCTGACCGCCCGCATCCCGTTCGGCCGCATGTGTGAGCCGTCGGAGGTCGCAGAGCTGATGGCGTTCCTCGCCTCCGACCGCGCGGACTACATCACTGGTGTCACGGTCACCGTTGCCGGTGGTTCCACGCTGATCTGATTGTCTTTCACCTTGCTTTCTACAGTCCACAGGATGACCTCTCTCGCGTCCTGTGGGCTGTTTTTTTTCGATTTACGCCGATAAGAATTCATGGTATAATTGGCTCACAAATCACAATTTCTGTTGGGAGGGAACGCATGAAGCACCGTATTCTTATCCTCGGCGGCGGCGCCGCAGGACTTGCCGCTGCACTCAGTGCCGCACAGGCCAACCCGGATGCTTCCATCACGGTTCTGGAAGGATTGGACCGCATCGGAAAGAAGCTTCTTGCCACCGGCAACGGCCGCTGTAATCTGGGAAACGAATTCATCTCCCCCGAACACTATCACACGCAGTCCCCCGAACGGCTGGAACAGCTTCTCGCCCCGATGGATACCGCACGCACACTGGACTTTTTCGAATCCATCGGCTTGTACTGCACCACCGAGGACATGGGCCGCATCTATCCTTACAGCAAGCAGGCGGTCATGGTTTTGGACGTCCTGCGGCTTGCGCTGCAGCGCCAAGGAATCCGCATCGTCTGCGGCTGCAAGGTGACCGAAATCACGCGGCGCAAAAACACCTTTGTCGTGACATCTTCGGACGGTCAGACGTTCCACGCAGACCGGGTGATTCTGACAACCGGCGGCAAAGCGGCGCCCAAACAGGGGACCGACGGTTCCGGTTATCCGCTCGTCCGTTCGCTCGGGCACCGCTGCACCCAGCGCTATCCGTGTCTGGTTCCCTTACAGTGCAAAAGCAATGTGCTCAAGGGCCTCAAGGGGATCCGCGTCACCTGCCGCACCACACTCACCGTTGACCGAAAAAAAGCCGCAGAAGAACTGGGCGAACTGCAGTTCACCGATTACGGCTTGTCCGGCATTCCGGCGCTGCAATTGTCCTGTCACCTGGCGCCGCTTTCGGACGGCGCCAACTGTGCGGTACGCATCGACCTGTTCCCCGAC
This sequence comes from Eubacteriales bacterium, assembly GCA_030539335.1. GTDB lineage: Bacteria > Bacillota > Clostridia > Oscillospirales > Butyricicoccaceae > Butyricicoccus_A. The sequence continues at coordinate 238,134 of JAUNSG010000001.1, forward strand.
TGGAGCTACGATGACCTGCGCACGCGGATACAGCAGCGCATCCGCACATACCCGCAGGAACCGCTCGAAACCGCTTTTCTCGGACTGATTAACAAACGGATCTTCTATGCCGTGCTCAAAACCTGCACGATCGAACCGCTGTCCCGTACGGCGGACACTCTCTCCAAGAAGGAGCTGGATCGTCTGCTCTCCGCGCTCAAGGGCTGGCCGTTTCCGGTCACCGGTACGCTCTCCTGGGATCACGCGCAGGTGACCGGCGGCGGCGTCCCACTGACCGAGATCGACGACTCGTTCGCCTCCAAGCGCTGTCCTGGACTGTACCTCGCCGGAGAAATTCTGGATGTCGCCGGTGACTGCGGCGGCTACAACCTGCACTGGGCGTGGTGCTCCGGCATGACGGCGGGCACAGCGGCCGCAACCAACTAAAAAAACGTTTACGGCGGACAAGCTGCAAAGCTCGTCCGCCGTTGTTCTTTTTCCTTCGGTGATTCAGTTTTCACTTTCTCTCAGCCGCTCGACAATCGTCTGCTTCGCCACCGTACGGTATAGTACCAGCGGAACCACACATCCGAGCAGGACAAAAATCGGTGCGACGACGAGAACCGGCGCAAGCGTCAGGTGGTAGCTGAAGAACCAGAACGCTCGGCTGAGCGCCATTCCGGCGATCGGCTGCAGGATCAGCGACAGGATCAGCGCCAACACGATAGAGCCGAGTGCATACAGCACGCCTTCCTCCACCAGCATGGTCTTAAGCTGTTTTCCTGTCATGCCGATGGATTGCAGCATCGCGAACTCGTGCTTTCGCGTGATAATCCCGGTCAGGATCGCGTTGATGAAATTCAGAATGCCGACCAGTCCGATGACAAAGCTCAGCACAAAGCCCATCAACAGGAACATGTTGCGGAAGCCCTCAAACTCCGCCTGATAGTCCGCCTTGCTCTCGTAATCATAGTTCGGATTGATGTTCTCCGTATATTCCTTCATATACTGTTCCATCTTCGGCCGCGCTTCCTCCGTGGTATCCAAACAGTAAATCATCACATCCGAGGTCCCCGTGTCCTTGACAAACGTCTGGTCGTTCAGGATGAACTCATCCCTGCCGTAATAGCGGTAGCTCAGCGTCATCGGGACCGAAACCAGCGCCGCTACCTCGTAATCGACGTCGTGGGTGCGCAGCGCGCGCCAGTCATACGGATCGTCCTCCCCGATGCTGTCCGGGTCCTCGTAAACCTCCCCCGTTACGGGATTGTAGTACTCCACCTCGTCGATATAGCGCAGCGTCACCGTGTCGCCGAGCTTCGCCCATTGGGAATCCTCAATCGGTTCTCCATAATCGTCCTCCAAGTACACCGCCGCAATCTTCCGGCTGCCCGGCTTCTGTACCTCGCTGATATCGCCCTCCAGCACCTTCATCTTGCTCAGTGCAAACGAATCCATGCCGTAGAGCTGAACATCATCCGACACGTTGCCGTTGTCGTCGGTCTCCTCCCAGGAAATCGCCTCATCCAGTTCCTCCTCGCTGAACCACTGTCTATGCATGGCGCGGTAGTAGTCCTCCGTGACGAACTCCTTGATGAAGTCCGTCGAGAGTCCATAGATTTTCCCCGCACCGGTGATGCCGTCCTGCGCATCGATATCGGAAATAACGTCCTCCTCTACCGATTGGTCTCCCGTAAACAATTCCATCGTGCCGACCTGAAAATATCCGGCGTCCGCAAAGATGAAGTCGCAGACCGAGCGGTCGGCAAGATACTTATCCATATCAAATCCGCCGGCAAACAGCACGGTCACATCCAGCAGCACGACCGCGAGGGCAAGGGATAACAGCGTGACGGCGGTCTTTCCCCGGCTTCTTCCCAGGTTCGCCCGCGCCATGCCAAACAGGGAGATGCCCTTCGTCCCCTGCTTGACGGTCCTGCGGCTGCCGCTTCCCTCCGTGTAGCGCACCGCCTCCACCGGGGAAATCTTCGCCGCCATGCGTCCCGGACGGCTGCACGACAGGAACACCGTCAGCAGCGCGAACAGCGTCGCGACGACAAAGATCAGCGGACTGACCGAAACAACCCCCATGACGACGCCGTCCAGCTGAGAGAGCACCACCGGCGTCAGGAGCGAGCCGGTTCCCCAGCCCAGCACCAGGCCAACCGGAATGCCGACGACGCTCAAAATCAGCGCCTGCTGGCGGATGATCTTCTTGATCTGCCGTCCGGTCGTGCCGATGGTCTTGAGCAAACCATAAAACCGGATATCCCCCACGACAGAGATTTGGAAGATGTTATAGATAATCAGATAGCCCGTGATGACGATAATCAGCAGCACAAAGACCATCATCAACAGCGTCGCGAGGTCCATGCTGGAGGCCAGCTGCGCGCCGGTATAGCCCCAGTTGACGCCGATGGAGATGTAGTTGTCGCCCGCGCTCCGGCTCTCGCTCTGATAGCCGTGGTTTTGCAGGATGGTCTGCATATTTTCCTCAATGTGCCGGCTGTTTGAGAACATGACGTCCAGATTCCAGGTTCCGGTCATCACGTCGTCGCACGGCGGCGTCACACCGACCTCGTTCAAGACGGCATTGACGCGGCTCTCCGGAATCAGCACATGATCTGCCACCGCGACCTCATCCTTCTCCCACCAGCCGCAGAGCGTGAAGGTCTGTGTGGTCTCCTTGCCGTCCACCAAGAATGTCATGGTAAATTTCGCGCCGAGCTTCGGCTCCACGCCGAGCAGCTCCAGAACCCTCGTATCGGTCGCCGCCTCGTTCGTCCCCTCCTGCGGAAGCCGTCCCTCAATCGGGTCGCAGTACATCCAGTGCGCCGCGTTCGCATCGCAATAGCTGATCTCCACATGCGTCTTGTTAAACGGAATTTCCGTCGGCATGCCGAGGAAACGCCGCAGGCTGTATTGCTGAATCAGCGGGTCATCCTTGAGCTCGTTGTATTGTTCTTCGGTCAGGTATTTGAATCCGCCGTGGGAATACCCTCCCACCTGTCGGAAATTGGCCTGCTGATACGCCTCGTTGACCGACATGGCAATTGTGAACAGGGCCGTAAACATCAGTGTGGTCAGAGCAATCGCCAGGATCGCAATGCTGTTTCTGGTTTTGGACGCCCGCAGGCTCTTGCGGGACAGATTTCGAATACACGTTTTGTTTGCAACTCGTACCATACCGCTCACCCCCGAACAACAATCTTGCCATCCTCAATGCGGATGATGCGGTCTGCCAGCTGTGCGATTTCCTCGTTGTGTGTAATCATCACAATCGTCTGACGGAACCGTTCGCTGGTGATTTTCAGCAGTCCCATCACGTCCTGACTGGTGTGGCTGTCGAGGTTGCCGGTCGGTTCATCCGCCAGAATGATCGCGGGCTTTGCCGCGAGCGCACGCGCGATTGCGACGCGCTGCTGCTGTCCGCCGGAAAGGTTATTGGGCAGATTTTGCAGCTTGCTCTCCAGGCCGAGTGTGGCGATGATCTGATCGATGTACTCTTTGTCCTCGCGGTTGCCGTCGAGCTGAATCGGCAGCACAATGTTTTCATACACGTTCAGGACGGGAACCAGATTGTAATTCTGGAACACAAAGCCGATCTTCCTGCGACGGAAAATCGTCAGCTCCTCATCCTTCAGGCTGGACAGCTCCCGTCCATCCACCGTCACCGTTCCGCTCGTCGGGCGGTCCAGTCCGCCGAGCATGTGCAGCAGTGTGGATTTTCCGGAACCGGATGTTCCGACAACGGCGACAAATTCCCCCTTTGCCACCGTCAGATCCACGCCATCCAGAGCATGAACCTGTGTCTCCCCACTGCCATAATACTTTTTCAAATCCTTTGTCTCAAGAATTGCCATATTGATTCCCTCCATAAGCAAAAAGTCTGTATTGCTTTTCTACAATACAGACTTTATCACAGAAATCTTTCCACATTCTTTCGAGAATCTAACAGTTTTGAAAGATTTCAATGCTGCGCGCGCGGGAGAAAAAGCGAAAACGTCGAGCCATGCCCCGGGCTGCTCATCAGCTTGACGTAGCCGCCCTGTTCGGATGCGATCTGTCGGACAAGATGCAGGCCAATGCCGACGCCCTCCGTCTCCGCGGCCGCCTCCGCACGGTAAAACCGTCCAAATACCTTCGCCTGCTCGTCCTTTGCGATCCCAATTCCGCTATCCGTCACATCAATCCGGCAAAACAGCTCATAGGGGATCACCGAGACGGCAATGCGGCCGCCTTCCGGAGTGTACTTGATCGCGTTGTCCAGCAGATTGCTGACCGCTTCCTCCGTCCATTTGGGATCGAAAACCGCCGTGGCATCCGTCCCGTCGAAACGGAGCGTCATTCTCTTTGCCGCAGCCTTCGGCTCCAATCCCTCTATCGCGCGCTCCAGCATCGGCTGCACCAGCCCCTTCTTCGGATGCAGCGCGATGATACCGGTTTCCAGCCGGGACAGCTTCACCAACGCTTCAATCAGCGCCTTTAGCTTTCTCGCCTGTCCATCCAGCGCCATCACGCAGGTCTGACTTTCCTCGGGCAGCGCCTGTTCTTCCAAAAGCTGTGTATACAGCAAAATGTTCGCGATCGGTGTTTTGGTCTGATGGGAGATGTCGGCAATCAGGGTTTGGATGTTGTTCTTTTCTTCATTCAGATTGCGCTCCGAGACGATGGACGCGGAAAGATACTGTGCCAGCTTGGCCTCCACGCTGGACAGCAGGCTTTCGTCAAAATCCCACTCGGAAAACGTCCCGCGGATCGCTTCCTCCAGCATCTCGTTCATCCTGCGCAGGATTCGTCTTTCCCGCCAATGGCAGTACAACGCATAGAGCACCGAAAGCAGTGCAATACCGCCGCAAATGACAAAATATACTTTCATTTTATTTTACTTCCCATGTGTAGCCAATCCCGTACACGGTTTTTAAATAAGCGGGCTTGGATGGATTGTCCTCCAATTTATCGCGCAGGCGCTTCATCGTCACGGACAACGCATTCTCGTCCACATATTCCGCCCCGTCCGTCCAGATCCGATCGACCAGCGTCGCACGGCTCACGGTATTGCCGCGATTGTCGACCAGAATGTGCAGCAGCTTTTGTTCGGTCTTGCTCAGTTCGACCGGCTGGCCTTGCTTGGTAAACTCCATCCGTTCAAAGTCAAAGCAGAACGCATCCAGCACCACGCTTCCGTTCGATGCCGCCCGCCGCAATTGGGTGTTGACCCGCGCACGAAGAACCGCCAGGGAAAACGGCTTGGTGATGTAATCGTCCGCGCCCAGTTCCAGGCCGGTCACAATATCCATCTCCATGTCGTTGGCGGTCAGCAGAATGATCGGGACAGCACTGCGTCTGCGCAGCTCGGTCAGCAGGTCCAAACCGCTGCCATCCGGCAGGTTGATGTCGAAGATCAGCAGATCGAATTGCGTATCCATCAGGATATCTCTCGCCGCCTTTATCGTTTTGCAAATCACAATCTGCTGGGTTTCGCTTTGCAGCGCCAGCCGGATCCCCTGTCCGAGCGCGGTATCGTCCTCCACCAGCAGGATTTGCTTGCTCATTGTTTGGTTCATTCCCCTCACCTGTCTGTTTCTATCGTGTCTGTATTATACCAAATTTTCGTCGGGCTGAAAAGTCCGGCGAGCCGCAAGGAAACCCAACAAAAAAATGCCCGCATTTCAACTCTGCGAGCACTTTTTCTCATGGGCAATATCTGCTTTTGTTGTCGGCAGACAGCACCATACTCCATCGGCGCTTCACTCGCCAATCTCATCGTGGTCTTCCTGCGTCGGGGCCGTTTCCCGGAATTTCTCCCATTCCTCCGCCGCGTTGTTTTCCTCCGCGCGCTGTCTGCAAATCCGCTCTACATTTTCCAAATAAAGATCCGCGGCCTCCTGCGCCTCCTCAAAAACCCGGCTCAGAGAAAGGGACGCCTCCGCAATCGAGCCGACATCCTGGATGGCAAGCTCCCGGTTTTTCAGCTTTTTCTCGGTCAGCATCAACTGCTTTTTCAACCGTGTGATCTCTTTGCTCTGCTCCAGCATAATTTCCAGCAATTCGGAACGTTTTAATTTATGCAGCTCTTTTTCTGTCATATAGCTTCCCTTCCTTATAACACATTTTTACATATATTATATAATGTTTGTTTTTCCTATGCAACCGTGGGCGTGCAAAAATCAGGAAATCGCCCTGTTTTCGTCGGTTATATCCCCGTATATCTCTTCAATACTTCCTTGACTTCCCCCAAATAGGACCTTCCGAACAGGTTCAGATGATTCAGCAGATGATAGAGATGATACATATCTCTGCGTTCGTCATACCCGCTGTCGATCGGCAGCACCTCATGATACGCGCGGTAAAAGGTCTCCGGAAATCCACCGAAAAGCTGTGTCATAGCCAAATCCGCTTCCGAATGCCCAACGTATGCCGCCGGGTCGAGAATCCACGCCGTTCCATCGCTTCCACAAAGGGTATTCCCGCTCCACAAATCGCCATGCAAAAGGGAGGGAAAGTCCGGCTCCGGCAAAAACGAGTCCAGATGATCCAACAGGTAAGCAAGCCCCTTCCGCATAGAAGCATCGAGATGGGAATCTACAAGCCGGATCTGTGGCAGCAGACGGCATTCACGATAAAAATCAATCCAACTCGCCTTCGGTGTGTTTCTCTGCACATTTGCACCAATAAAGTTGTCCTCCAGAAATCCATAGGTTCCGTTTTCCTCTCCGTTCGGAACAAAGGCTGTGGTATCGCATCTATGCAGTGCTGCAAGCCGGTGTCCAAAGGTCTCCCAATACGTTTTGTTCCGTGGCGCTTTTTCGATAAACTCCATCAGCAAAAACGAAAAATGCCCATCTCTGTCTATTCCCGTACCAAGTGCTTCGGGAACCCCAATCTCCCCAGTCTGCCCAAGCGCCCAAAGCCCCAGCGCCTCCGCCGTGAAAAAGTTTGCATTTTGCATGGAATTCGCTTTCATGAACACCCGGCTCCCATTCGAAAGGGTCAGGCAAAAGGCATCGTTAATATCTCCGCCGTAAATGCGATCCCTTCGCCGGAGCGAAACCTCATCGCCAAATATAGCTTCCAGTGCATCATTTAGTGTCGTGAAACGATTAATCTTGTTCATGTGAATGGCTCCCACTTTCCGACGGATTGTCATAAGCTCTGCGGCTAAAAGAGATTGTATAGAATAAGTATACCGTAGATGGTGTCATTTCTCAATCGGATTTCATCGTTTTTAACGACTGCATTGCATTTTTTGCGCTCTGAGACAGCAGAAAAAAGACTGTCAACCAAAGTTGACAGTCTTTCCGGGCATTTCTTCGACCCCTATCGCATCCGTCAGTCGTCGCCGCGCAGAAGGTTGTCTGCATAGTCCCGCAGGCTTTCAAAGGAGTTTACTCCGTCCGCACGGGTGCTGATCTGATCTCTCACGTAATCGGGCAGCTTTTCAAAATACTGTTTGGCTTCCGGCGCATCAGACAGAAGCGCATACAAATCTGGATATTTCAAAACAATCACCTCAACGGTAGTATTCCCAGAGAGAGAAGGAAGTTGTATGATCCGGAACAGGAAAAGTGTGGAATAATATGCGGCAAACCGTATATCAATATCCGTTTTATCCATTTCAAATCGCAAAATAGTTACAAAAAAATCCCCGAATCCGGATGGAAACGGGGATTTCTGTTTTGTGATATGTTCGGATAATTCCGAGTGAAATTATCTCTTGGAGAACTGCGGAGCGCGGCGTGCAGCCTTGAGGCCGTACTTCTTTCTCTCCTTCATTCTCGGGTCGCGGGTCAGGAAACCAGCAGCCTTCAGGGTCGGACGATACTCCTCGTTGTTTGCCTGAATCAGCGCGCGGGAAATGCCGTGACGGATTGCACCAGCCTGGCCGGTGTAGCCGCCGCCGGTAACGGTGCAAACGATATCGAACTTCTCCGTGGTGCCGGTAGCCTCGAGCGGCTGACGAACGATCAGCTTGAGGGTATCCAGACCGAAGTAGTTGTCGAGGGTACGATTGTTAATGGTGATCTCACCAGTACCGCCCGGGAAAAGACGAACTCTTGCTACAGAGGACTTTCTTCTGCCGGTGCCGTAGAAATATGCTTTCTTAGGGGTATACATGACTCAATTTTCCTCCTTGTAAGAATTACTTTTCAACCCAAGCGATCGGCTGCTGTGCTGCATGATTGTGCTCGCTGCCTGCATAAACCTTCAGGCGGGTAGCAGCCTTACGGCCGATGGAATTCTTCGGGAGCATACCCTTGACTGCAACTTCCATTGCAAATTCCGGGCGCTCAGCCATCAGCGTACGGTACTGGATTTCCTTCAGACCGCCGATCCAGCCGGAATGTCTGCGATAGTACTTCTGATCCAGCTTCTTACCGGTGAGGATTGCCTTCTCTGCATTGATGACGATAACGAAATCGCCTGTGTCTACGTTGGGGGTGAACTCAGCCTTATGCTTGCCGCGAAGGAGAGCTGCAACTACAGTAGCGGTACGACCCAGCGGCTTGTCAGCTGCGTCTACTACATACCACTTGCGGTCAACGTTTTCCGCTTTTGCCATATAAGTGGACATGATCTAACCTCCGATTTGTATGTGTTAATAATGATTTTCGAATGTTGGCTTCCAACTGGATTTTTGAACTTTTTCCATCTCAATTGGCTGCTTTATTGTTATACCATATCTGTTTTATGAAGTCAAGCAGTTTTTTCAAAATTTTAATTTACCACGTTAAAATCTCTTGTTTTCTCTTTATTTCTCTCGTTTTCTCAAAACGCAATTTAAAATTTTTCTCTGTACAAGATTCGATACTCTGCGCTACAATAGAGAAAACTGCTTAAAATTCTTGAAAATCTTCTCTTCAGGAGGTATTTTTCGTGCAAAAATTGCTCTCTTACGTCCGTCGTGCGGTCGATGATTATCATATGATCCAAAAGGATGACAGCATCGCCGTCGGCATCTCCGGCGGCAAGGATTCCCTTACCCTGTTGCTCGCGCTGGCCAGCCTGCGCCGCTTCTATCCCATCCCGTTTTCCCTCAAAGCGATTACCTTGGATATCGGATTTCCCAACATGGATTTTTCGCCTCTCGCACGCTTTTGTGAGCAGTTGGACACAGAATTTATTCTGGAAAAGACGGATATCCGCGAAATTGTCTTTGATATCCGCAAGGAGCCCAGCCCGTGCTCCCTGTGTGCCAAGCTGCGGCGCGGTGCACTTCACAATGCGGCACTGGCACATGGCTGCCGGAGCGTCGCGCTGGGACACCATCAGGACGACGTCATTGAGACTTACATGCTCTCGCTCCTGTATGAGGGACGCATCAACTGTTTCCTTCCAGTCACCCACTTGGATCGAAAGGATATCACCGTCATCCGTCCACTGATCTACACGCCCGAGTCCTATGTCCGCTCCATCGTAAAGAAAGTCAATCTTCCCGTTGTCAAAAGCACCTGTCCGGTCGATGGAAATTCCAAGCGGCAGGAGATCAAGGATCTGCTCTGGTCGATCGAAAAAGAGAACCGCGGCGCCCGCCAACGTGTCTTCGGCGCTATCCAGCGCTATCCGCTGCGCGGGTGGGAACGGGATGCCGAAAGACCACGATATCAACCAGAATCGGAGGAGAAAAAATGCGAGAAGTAAACCCGATGGACACAAACCGGGCCACGAGCTGGAAGTTATACATTGATGCTCCCATGCCGATGGTCACCATATTCAAAACGCTGGACATATCAGGCCTGATCGAATGGAAGGCCAAAGGATACAAATTAAACATGCTCCTGTGCTACTGCATTGCTTTGGCAGCCAATCAAACAAAAGAGTTTCGACTGCTTCCGGTCGGAAGGAAAATGATGGAATACGATCAAATCGGAGTAAATGTGATCGTCGCCAACCGGAATGGCGGTATCAATTCCTGCGACCTCCCCTTCTCCCCTGATTTGGACGCGTTCCATCGTTCTTATCTGGAGTTGACGGAACACGTGCATCAAACATGCTGTGATTATGAAATCCAAGATCACATGATTGTGGGAACGTCCAGTCTGATCCACTATGATGTTGACGGTGTCGTAAACATGTACAGCGGTATCTTTAACAATCCATTTCTCATCTGGGGCAAATACCGCCAAGAGGGAGCGGCAACCAAGCTGCAGGTGTCATTCCAATTCCATCACGTTCAGATGGATGGCATCGAAGCCTGTGAATTTCTTGAAAAAATACAGCGCAGTATTACACATCTGACAGGCAAGTAACGATCCTACGCGAGGCCTTCCAGAGCATCCCTGACGATATCAACGATACGAACAGATATTTCTGCCACATAGGCAGAGCGGAATTGCAATAGGAATATAAGCATATAACTCGACAAACGTCAATGGAAGGAGATACTAGAAATGGCAGATAAAATTCAGCACGCATATCACGATTCCAAAAATATCTATGACGATGTTTTGACACAGAGAAGCTTTTGGAGCAGGCTCTACATAAAACTGTTCTGGGGCGGAACCGATGACAATGAAATTGCAAGAAAGGTTCTCGCTTACATCCCGAATGATTTTGACGGCGTCTTATTCGATGTGCCGGTTGGAACTGCCGTGTTTACGCAGGAGAAATGGAGAAGCCTTTCAAATGCAAAAATTATCTGCCTTGATTACAGCGAAGATATGCTTGCACAGGCAGAGGCGCACTTGGCAAATTGTTCTCATATATCGTGCATACAAGGCGATGTCGGGCAACTCCCGTTAGAAAATGAATTTTGTGATATTGTTTTAAGTATGAATGGTTTTCATGCTTTCCCGGACAAGAAAAAGGCTTTTCAGGAAATATGGCGCGTTCTGAAACCGGGAGGAAAATTCATCGCCTGTTTTTATATAAAAGGGGAATCACGCATTACCGATTGGCTAGTAAAAAATATTCTTGCAAAGAAAGGGTGGTTCACTCCGCCATTCCAGACGAAAAGCGAGATAAAAGGATTACTGGAACAGACGTATGAAAGAGTCGATTTCCATACCGATGGTTCTATGGTTTATTTTGAATGTGTAAAAATGGATGGCATTTCTTTTTGAAGTGTTACGCCGTTAAATGATATCAACACTTGCGGGGACTTATAAGAGGATTCCCGTCTATCAAATCAATAAAAAAATAAGGCGCATCACAAAACGTTTCTGTTCCGTGGTGCGCCTTTTGTCTTTTTAGTCGATATAGTTTAGCAACGCTTCACAGCGATCCAGCGTCGATTCTGTCCGCGAAGAGAGATAGATCAGATTGTAACCCGAACCGCCGACCCAATCCGAAGCATCCGTTTCCGCCTTGGCGTCCCGCTGGGCAATCCAATTGCGTTCCTCCTGCTGGATGGAGGCAAACGTACTGCTGTCCGTATTTGCCTTCACATACTGATAGATATCATTGAGCAACGCATCGCTCCGCTGATACAGATCATCGGCATTTGCCGTCATCGTCGCGTTATCCGCACCTGCATCGCCGGAAGTGAACTCCGATTGCAGTGCTTCCAAACGCGACGCAAAATCCGTATATGCCTGGCTCTTTTCCGCCGGCTCCTCGACAATCGCTTCGCCGTCTTCATCATCATCCGCATCGTCATCGTCGTCGGGGTCTTCCGGCTCCGAATCGTCTTCCTCCCCGGCCGCATTGTCATCTTCCTCGGCCGTCTGATCGCCGTATTTCGCCTGTTCTTCCTCCGCCGCTTCCAACGCCTGCTGCGCGTCCCGGGCAGCGCGCTGTGTCTCGACATGATCCTTCATCAACATGCTTCCGGCAACCAGGATCGCAATGGCAATCACGGCAATGACCAGAATCAGGACAATCTTGATTGCATTTCCGCCCGATTCTTTTGGCTCCGTCTCCCGGCCTTCCGGCTGTCCCGGATGGGTTTCTATCACGCTGTTTCCACAGCAATTGCAGAACTGCGCATCGTCCGGCAGTTTGTTTCCGCAATGGGGGCAATACATAGACTCCACTCCTTTCTCTGCGAAAAAGGCAGCGGCTCCCGTCCGGAGTCCGCTGCCCGATTGTGTTAAATATCCTGTCGTCCTTCCAACGCACGCATCAGTGTGACTTCATCGATGTATTCCAGATGGCCACCCACCGGGATGCCATAGGCCAGACGCGTCACCCGGATGGAAAACGGGCGCAGCAAACGGGCAATGTACATCGCAGTCGCTTCGCCTTCCGTGTCCGGATTGGTCGCAATAATGACCTCCTGAATATCCTCCTCTGCCACGCGGTGCAGCAGTTCGCGGATACGGATATCATCCGGACCAATGTGGTTCAGCGGGGAAATCGTACCGTGCAATACATGATACAGGCCCTTGAATTCCCGCGTTTTCTCAAATGCAATGACATCCTTTGGGTCCGCCACAACACAGATGACTGTGCCGTCACGCGCCGGATTGGCACAAATCGGGCACAGCTCCTGATCCGTCAGGTTCTGACACTTCGGACAGGTATGAACCGTCTCCTTTGCCTTGATGATCGCATCCGCAAAATTCTGCGCCTGCTCCTTTGGCAGGTTCAGCACATGAAATGCCAGCCGCTGAGCACTCTTTCGCCCAATCCCCGGCAGCTTTGCAAACTCATCAATTAAGTTCTCCACAGACGGTGCAAAAAATTTCATCGAATACTCCTTTTAGAACACTCCCGGCAGGTTTGCACCACCAGTCATCTTCTTCATGATCGCCTCGTTTTCGTCCTGCGCCTGCTTGAGCGCCTCATTGACTGCCGAAACAATCAGATCCTCCAGCATTTCTACATCATCCGGGTCCATTGCCTCCGGCGAAATGGAAACGCTCTGGAGCGAATTGGTTCCCTTGACGGTCGCCGATACCACGCCGCCGCCAACGGTCGCCGTGTGCTCCATCTCGGCAATTTCCTCCTGCGCCTTGACCATCTGCTGCTGCATCTTCTGCGCCTGCTTGATCATTGCGTTCATATTCATTCCGCCGCCCATTCCCGGGAATCCGCCTCTTTTTGCCATGCTTGTATCCTCCTAGTCTTTGACTTCACATTGAATGTCGAGCTCTTCCGCCCGTTTTATGATCTGATCGATCGGATTTGCCTTGGTAGACAACTCCGAGACCTGACTTTCTTCCATAACCGTAACCCGGAGCTGTCGCCCGGTGACCGCCTGTGCTGTCTCTGCAATCGCACTGCGCACCTCATTTTTGGAACACAGTTCGCAGGTAAATCCATCATCGCAAATCAGCAGCAGCGTGTTTTCATGGAACACGCCTTTGACAAATGTCAGCTGTGCATAGGTACTCATCGGGATTTTCCCCCGCACCTCCTGCACGACCTTCATCCATTGCGGCCCGCTCTCCAGCTTGCGGGGCGCTCCCGCCTGACCGGCCTGTTTTCTCCTCGTGGGAGGCCCGGATGCCGTCTCGTCCTCCGGCGGAGCATCCATCTCATCCGGAAGAGGGGGACGATCCTCGTCGTCCGACGCTGCCTTTCCCGGCGGCGCCACTGCCACCACCTTCACCCCGCGCTTGACCTGTTCCTCCAGCGCGTCAATCCGCCCGCTGAGCGTATCGTAATCGTCCGCCTGCAACTGGCACAGGCGCACCATACAGAGTTCCGCCTCAATGCGCCGGTTTGCCGCGTGCGGCATCCGCGTCAGCGTCTCCTGTAAAATCCCGGCATAGGCAATCAACCGGCTAGCGGGTACCTCTGCCGCCAACTGCTGTACGGTTTTCGGTGCATAGGCCGGAGACAGCATCCCCGAAACATCCCCGCGTCCGGTCTGGACAAGCAGCATATCCCGGATCAGGCCCAAGAGCTGATCGAGAACCGCTCCCAGCTCGCGTCCCGCCGTATAGCTTTCCCCCAGCATGGCAATCGCCGCCGAAAGGTCGTTGTCAAGCAGGCTGCGCATCAGATCAATGGCACTGTCCCCCGCCAGAATCCCGACGCTGGACGCCACAGTCTCTTCGTCAATCTCCCCTGCCGCACCGGCCGCCGTTCGGTCGAGCAGCGACAGCGCATCGCGCAGTGCACCATCCGCCATACGGGCAATCATGGCCGCGCCGCTGTCCGTCAGCGGAATACGCTCCGCCTCCGCAATTTCCTGCAAACGCCGCTGGATATCCCGCGGTGCAATCCGTCGGAAATCAAAACGCTGGCAGCGCGATAGGATCGTCGCTGGAACCTTGTTGATCTCAGTCGTTGCCAAAATGAACAGCACATGGGACGGCGGCTCCTCCAGCGTCTTGAGCAGCGCATTGAATGCGCCCTGTGACAGCATATGGACCTCATCGATGATATACACGCGCTTGGACACCGTTGCCGGTGTATAGCGCGTCTCATCCCGAATGTCGCGGATGTTATCCACACCGTTGTTGGATGCCGCATCGATCTCGACGACATCCAGAATGCTGCCGTCAGCAATGCCACGGCACGCCGCGCATTCGCCGCACGGGTCGCCGTTTTTCGGGCTGGTGCAGTTGACCGCCCGCGCGAGAATTTTGGCACAGGTCGTCTTACCGGTTCCGCGCGTCCCGGTAAACAAATAGGCATGAGACAGATGTCCGGCGGTGAGCTGCGCGCGCAGTGTGTCCGTAATATGTTTCTGTCCGACAACATCCGCAAAGGTTGCCGGCCGCCATTTTCGGTACAAGGCTTGATACACGGTTCTGTCTCCCTCCTGTTCGAATGTGGAAAAACGGGCAATCGAAATTGCCCGTCTACCATTCCTGCGTTCTGGAAAGCGGCGCTCTGCGCAGCCGCGCACTTATCGTTGAGAACGATTCCTACCTGTTACCGGAATGATTCCGCTCAGATCCGGCGTTCCTGCGGCACACACCAGGTTCTGCTTAATGCTGCTCGGTTCCCCGCCTGACATGGTTCACAGTCTGTTGTTGCGAAGGACCGGATCGTCATCGCCCCCTCAATTCCGGGCGATCGATAAAAATCGGACCCGAAGATCAGGATTCCCCCCTGCTATAGCGGATTGCAGGTACAGGGCACCGCTACCGCCCCGGCTAGCGCGGCCACGCACAGCGCCGCTTCCCAAATGCAAAAATTATTATACTATATTCTCAATTTGAATGCAACGGATTCCGAAAAACTTCTAAATTTTCCAGCCGTACTAGTTGGACGGATTTTCTCCATCCTCGGCCTCAGCTGCGGCCTTTGCCGCCGCTTCCTTCGCCGCTTTTTCCGCGGCAGCCGCCTTCTCAGCCGCTTCCTGCTTGGCCTTCTGCTCTGCGACCCACTGGGCGTAGTGCCCTCTCGAGCTGCTTACCTGCTCGCCTTCGCCGACCGCTGGATTATTTCCATGGACGCAATAAAACTCATCCTCTACCGTTACCGACAGCGGGAACAGTCTGGTCAGATCCAGCAGGCCAACGCCACTGCTCCAGGTATGCATGGTGCATTCCTCTTCCGGAACATCCTCCGATGCAAAGTAACCGGTGCGCACACGGCTTCCGCGCGGATCGCTCTTGCAGGCATCCGACGGCGCCATGCCGCTGTCCACACAGTATTCCGCCTGGACAAAGTTCTTTGTCTTTCTCAGGCTCTTGGAATCCTTATCCTCATGCAGACGGTTCATCACCGTCGACCACAGTTCCACCGCCGGGTTCGGACTCAGATCCGGAAGGCCATCGCCGGAATCAAAACCAACCCAGCAGACACCCACATAGTATGGGGTATAGCCCGCAAACCAGCGGTCCTTATTGTCCGTCGTGGTACCGGTCTTACCGGCAACGTCAATGCCTTCAATCTTTGCCAACTGACCGGTGCCGTTTTCCACCGCATTGGTCAGCAGAGTGTTCATATAATACGCTGTCGTCTTACCGCGGCTGAATACCTGTTCCGCCTCGTCATCCTCATGATTCAGAATGACATTGCCATTGGCATCCAGAACCTTGGTATAGCTGGTTGCTTCGGACAGCTTTCCATAGTTCGCCAAAGCCGTGTAGCCCTGTGCCATCTGCCGTACGGTGACACCGTCCGTCAGACCGCCGAGCGCCAGCTGGGCATATCCGGTGTCATCCTCACCCTGCAGGGTGCTGAAGCCCAGGCTCTCGGTCATGAATTCGTACGAGGATTCCGGCGTCAGCATTTTCAGTACCTGAACTGCAACGGTATTGGTAGACTGTGCCACACCATCCAGAATCGTCGTCTGTCCTTTATACCGCAGATTTTCGTTCTTCGGCCACGCCTTCCCCTGGTACTTGAAGACCGGCATATCGGTCACCGTGGAATACGGCGTAATCAGTCCGGCGTCAATGGCCGGTGCATACGTACTCAGCGGCTTAATGGAAGAACCAGGCGACCGGGTCGTCTGCGTCGCACGGTTGAGCACGAGGCTTTCCGTCTTCTTGCCTCGTCCGCCGACAATGCCCAGAATATTGCCGTTCTCCGGATCAAGCACTACCATCGCAGACTGCAGCGGTACGCCGTCATCATCGTAGACCGTCGGGAAATTCGAGTCGTTCTCATAGACGTTCTCCAGTGTCTTCTGTACCTGGAGATCCATGGTGGAATAAATCTGCAGGCCGCCGTTGCTCACCAGAGCCTGTGCATATTCCTGTGAGAAGCCCTTCTCTTCCTGAAGGTCGCTCACAACATCACGAATGACCGTATCGGTAAAGTACGAATAAACCGAGCCTTCCTGGCTCTTCTTCGTGCTTTTCTTGTAGGTCAGCTCTTCCTCGACCGCTTCCTCATACTCGCTCTGGGAAATATATCCCTGCTCGTACATCTGGCTCAAAACGGCTTCCTGCCGTTCCTTCGCCGCTTCCGGATGCTTGTAAGGATCATTGGCTGCCGGATTCTGGGTCAGACCGGCGATCATCGCACATTGCGCCAGATCCAGCTTGCTGACGTTCTTGCCGAAATATGTGCGCGAGGCGGTCTGTACGCCGTACGAATTCTCTCCAAAATAGATGATATTCATATACAGCTCCAGGATGGTATCCTTGTCCAGCTGTTCTTCCAGCGTAATGGCGCGGATAATCTCCGTCAGCTTGCGCTTGACCGAATAGTCATCGTCCGAGGTCATGTTTTTAATCAACTGCTGCGTGATTGTCGAACCGCCGTAGCTCGATCCGGTCGGAAGGATCCAGTTCAGCGCCGCACCCGTCGTACGCTTCCAGTCAACACCGCTGTGCTCGTAAAAGCGCTTGTCCTCAATCGCAACAAATGCCTGCTTCAGCTCCTCCGGTATGGACTCCATGCTGACCCATTCCCGGTTCTCTTCACTCTTGAGCGTTTGGAGAACTTTGTTCTTGCCATAGCTGTTCGTGTAATAGATCTCACTGTTGAACTTCATGGAAAGGCTGCTGATATCCAGCTGTGCCTCCGGCTTGATATAAGAATTCACATAATAGGCCAGTGCACAGCAACAAATCGCCAAGGTAGTCAGACCGATCAGAAAAAGGGTCAGCAGGGCAAAGCCAATGCGTGAGCCGATACTGCTCCCAGACGCCTTCTTTGTCTTTCTCTTCTGCGAATTTTGCGGTTTCTGTCGTTTTGCCAAAATCATGTCCCTCCTTAGGAAGATAGGCTGCCAATCGTGAATTTTGTTCAGTTAGATTTATTATAACACACTATCAATAAAAATCTACTTAAAGTTGCAGATTCTTTGTTTATTTTTGAAAATTTTGGGCAGGATAACGGTAAGCTTCCGACAAACAAAGGGAATGACTGGTTCTTTTCCCTACATTAAATTCCAGAATTTGTCTTGCAAAGGATGATTGTTTATGAAAAAATCCACTCTTTATTGTATCATCGGCGGATTGGTTTTGTTCTGTATTGTCCTGCTCACTCCGATGTATCTCCAGGAAACGGTCAACACGTCCGCTGCTATTACATCCGAACAGCAGACCGACGAGCCCTTGTACACGATCCGCGTCTATCACAACATGCTCGCGATTTATCAGGGAAATTCCGACACACCGTGGCGTGTGACGGACATCCATCTCTCTTCCCTCCGCGAGTACGACCAGAAGCTCATGCAGCAGGGATTTCCACTGTATTCCCAGCAGGATCTCACCATGTTCCTGGAGGACTACGGAAGCTGACCGCACAAAATCACAGCCTCTCCAGCAGGTCGCGGAGAGGCTGTTTGTCTGTCCTATCGTTTATTCCGTCTCGGTGCTTGCCGGTTCTGCGGGCTCTTCCGTGGTCCCGGTCTCCGGATCCCCGGTTTCCAAGGCCTTCGGCTCTTCCTCACATTCGTTGAACAGCTCCATGAACTCCTCTCCGGTCAGGGTCTCACGCTCCAGCAGGAAGCGGGAAATCGTATTCAGACGGCGCATATTGCTGCGCAGCAGTTCGATTGCCTTGTCGTACGCCTGTGCGACCAGTGCAATAACTTCCTGATCGATCTGTGTCGCCGTTTCCTGCGAACAGCTCAAAGAGGTATCCGCACTCAGATACGGGTTGTTGACCGATTCCAGCGCAACCATGCCAAACTTATCGCTCATGCCAAAACGGGTAATCATCGCGCGGGCAATGCGGGTCGCCTGTTCGATATCATTGGACGCACCGGTCGTAATCGAGTCGAACATCAACGCTTCCGCTGCACGACCGCCGGTAAAGGTGACAATCTTGTTAAACGCCTCTTCCTGTGTCATCAAAACACGCTCTTCCTCGTCCACCTGCATGGTATAGCCAAGTGCGCCGGAAGTACGCGGAATGATGGTAATCTTGTGCACAGGAGCCGAGTTTTTCTGCAGCGCCGCGACCATCGCGTGTCCAACCTCGTGATACGCAATGACTTCTTTCTCATGCTGCGAGATAACTGCGCCCTTGCGCTGCTGTCCCGCAAGAATCACCTCGACGCTCTCTTCCAAATCGGTCTGTGTCACCTGCATTCTTCTGCAGCGCACCGCACGCAGCGCGGCCTCATTGATGATATTCGCCAATTCCGCACCGGATGCACCGGAGGTCGAACGGGCGATCAGGGAAAAGTCAATATTATCTACCATCCGGATCTTCTTCGCGTGTACGCGGAGGATGGCCTCACGGCCCTTGAGATCCGGCAGCTCAACCGGAATCCGGCGGTCAAAGCGTCCCGGGCGAAGCAGCGCCTTGTCCAGCGTCTCCGGACGGTTGGTCGCTGCGAGAATGACAACGCCTTTCTTTCCATCAAAGCCGTCCATCTCGCTGAGCAGCTGGTTCAGGGTTTGCTCGCGCTCATCGTTTCCGCCCAATCCGGAACCGTCACGCTTTTTGCCGATCGTATCAATCTCGTCGATAAACACGATACACGGCGCTTTTTCGTTCGCCTGCTTAAACAGGTCACGTACCTTTGCCGCGCCCATACCGACAAACATTTCGACGAATTCCGAGCCGGAAATCGAGAAAAACGGAACATTTCCCTCACCGGCTACCGCTTTCGCCAGCAGCGTCTTACCGGTACCCGGAGGGCCGACCAGCAGGGCGCCCTTCGGCAGCGTCGCGCCGATGTCCGCATACTTCTGCGGATTGTGCAGGAAATCGACAATTTCCGTCAGCGATTCCTTCGCCTCGTCCTGTCCGGCAACATCGGCAAACGTGATGCCCGTCTGCGCCTTGACATATACCTTGGCATTTGCCTTGCCAAACGACATGGCTCCGCCGCCACCGCCCATGCGGCGCATCATCAGGCGCCATACCAGGACGAACAGCAGAATCGGAATGCCATAGCTCATGAGCATCATCAGCCAGAGATTCGCCTCTGGCGGCTTGACCTGAGAGAATGTCGCACCGGACTCATACAGCCGCTGTACCAGCTCACTGTCATCCATGCGCACGGTGCGATACACCTTGTGTGTGCTCGTACTTCCCACAATGCTTTCCAGCCTGCGCGCAAAATCATCGGCATTCGCCGCACTCGTCTGGCTGTTTCCCGACGAATCGGTACTGCTTTCCGCCTCTCCCTTCTCACTTTTCAGCGAGTAGTAGATCTCATCATCCTCCACCTGTACCTCATCGATGTTCTTTTTGTCCAACTGTTCCAGGAAGGTATTGTAGCTGACATCCTCGACATTGTTGGAAAACATGCTCGGCATAATAAGCGAATTGATAATCAGAAGCAGTACGACGACAATCGCACAGTAAATCAAAATACTTCGTTTATTATTATTCTTTTTGGGTTTCATAGACTCTCCTTGCCTTTGAAAGAATTTCCTCTTATTATCTTTTGATTATACGCTCTGCCTATATAAATTCAAGCAGTAAATTGTGAACATTTCGCTTTTTTCTTCTTTTTACGCAAAATTTTATCGGTCTGCTGTCCGCCTCTCCCATTCCGAGGGATGCCGTATGGATTTTACCGCGCTCCTGTGGTACAATAAAGCAATCACAATAACAAGGAGTTCCCCGGTATGGCACGACAGTTAGAGCCCTATCAGATGGTAGAGCGCAGCATTATCAAAAAATTCCGAAAAACAATCTGGAATCCATTTATTCTGGCAATCAAGCGGTATGAGCTGATTCAGGAAGGAGACCGCATCGCCGTCTGCATCTCCGGCGGAAAGGATTCCATGCTGCTTGCCAAACTGATGCAGCAGCTCCAGCGCCACAGCGATGTACCATTTGAGCTGGTCTTTCTGGTCATGGATCCCGGTTATAATGAGAGAAACCGGAAAAAAATTGAAAGCAACGCCGCACTTCTCCACATTCCGCTGACGATTTTCGAGAGCGATATTTTTGAGGTCGCGAACCATACTGAGAAAAATCCCTGTTATCTCTGTGCACGGATGCGCCGCGGCAATCTGTACCATCAGGCGCAGTCGCTCGGCTGCAACAAGATCGCTCTCGGCCATCATTTCAGCGATGTCATCGAAACCACACTGATTGGCATGTTTTACGGCTCCCAGCTCCAGGGCATGATGCCCAAGCTGCACAGCACCAATTTCCCCGGCATGGAGCTGATTCGACCGATGTACTGCATCCATGAGGATGCGATCCTCTCCTGGAAACAGTATAACAACTTAACGTTCATTCAATGCGCCTGCCGTATGACGGAAAATATTGACGCAAGCGGCGACGGCATCGGCGCTTCCAAACGGCAGGAAATCAAGATGCTGCTTCGAAAGCTGCGAAAAGACAATCCCAATATTGAGAAAAGCATCTTCAACAGCATCCACGCCGTCTGTCTGGATACCATGCCCGGATATAAGACGAATGGGGAGGATCACAGCTTTTTGGAACACTACGACCGCAAGCAGGATTCTTGACGACGTTAAAGCAATATGGACAAAACGGTCATTCCACAAATGGAATGACCGTTTTTATCGTCCCGCCGGATCTTCTGGATACGAATGATTTTTCCAATACCACCATTTCAGCTTCTCCGGCTCCCTGGTCTCGTGCTCAGCAAAGTACACCGCCAGCCGGTAGACATATAAGACACAGCGGTCAATCTTCGTCCCCGTCCGCTCGCAGTCCTGTTCGTACAGTACTTCCGGATCCTTTCCCTTCAGGTCGGCGACACAGTGGATTCCAAGCTGCATCAAATGCTGTTCCATATTCTCCCCTACGCCGGGAATACTCTGTAGATCCTGCTCACGCTGTGCAGCAAGGCGCCGCGCAAGCTTTTCCTGCTTCCGTCGTGCACGCAGCGCACGGAAAAAGGCGCTCAATGCATCGCTGCACGGCTCCTTCATAAGCCCACGCACCAGCTCCGGCCGGTGATTGTAGTCCAAATCGAACAGATTGATCACACTGCCACAGGAACCCGCTTTGTCGTCATCCGCACCATAATAGACCGTCCGGATGCGCGCATTGATGATCGCGCCGGTACACATCGGGCAGGGTTCCAGCGTGACATACATATCACAGCGGTGCAGGCGCCACCCACCCAGTGTTTTGCAGGCCTGGTCAATCGCTTCCAGCTCTGCATGAGACAGCGCGTTTTTCTTTGTCTCGCGCCGATTGCGCCCGCGCCCGACAATCTGTCCCTCACAGACAATGACACAGCCGACCGGCACCTCGCCTTCCTCCGCACTTTTCTTTGCGAGGCGGAGCGCTTCCGTCATATAACGTTCCTGTTCCGTCATCCGAGCACCTCCAAGCCGCGGGAAATAAAGTACGCTGCCGCCAGCAGAACCATCCAGAATGGAATGCTCGTGAAGATGCCGCGCAGCAAGTCCCTCTGCCGCACGGTCCAAGAGCCGCGCATGTATTCCCACATGGCGGCACACAGCCCCAGCCGATGCGCCAGCAGGAGGCCGACAACCAGACATACCAGCTCCGTCAAAACGAACAGGAGGGAAATCCCATTCTGCACGGCAAAGGGCTGGGTCGCCTGCACCCAATTCACCACAATATAGGTTCCATTGACGATAAAATGTGCGCACATGGATGGAAATAGCGACTGATATTTTTTCCGAAGCACACCGCCCAAAATGCCGAATCCAAAGGCCAGCGGCAAAATAGAAATGCTGTTATGCGCCAGCCAGAATACCATCGAACTGAGCAGGATTGCCGACCAGGTGCCCATGGCCTTCTCGGCGGTTTTCAGATAAAATCCGCGGAAGCAAAGCTCCTCCACAACCGGAGGGATCAACGCCACCTGCAAAATCTGAAGCAGCATTCCCGCCGTACTTCCCGGCAGTGTATAGGCATCTGCCGGCTCCGTATACCCAAACAGGTTGACGATCCCTTCCACGCCGACCGAAAGCAGTGTCGCAACAAAGTTCCATCCGGCAGCCAGACAGACCGCCATGACAAAGACCGCAAGCCCCGGACGGCCGTCTCCCGTCAGGTCACGGAGTGTCCAGCCGCTCCATCGTGTCAGAAGAAAAAACGGCACAAAAAATACGGCGAGATATACGCCGATATCAAGCGCCTGTGTGAGGAACGGGTTCTGTACATCCGGCAGGAGGCGAAACAGGAGCAGCAGAATAATGTTGATAAAATACTCCAGCAGGACCGTCACACCGATCAGGTCCGCTGCATGCCGCACTTTTTTCACATCCGATTTTGTCTGTTCTGGCTGCATCCTTTCCGCTCCTTTCCGACATCATCGCTTTATAATAGCACAAAAATGGTCGGATGTCATCCTTTTCTCCGGCATCGCCTTCCTTCCAAAAAGCAATCTTGTATTTCCATGCGAATTTTTGAATAATTTATAAATTTTCCCTCTTTCTCTTGCTTATTTTCGCACAATTGTTATGATATTATTAGTTGATTTTGGTCAATTACAGGAAAGGGGGTTCTTATGAGCGAGATTCTAACGCTGCTGGTCGAATACGTCGCCCAAATTCACGATAAAATTTTGACGCTGAACGATTCCTATGAATGGATGCTGTCGGACAAGCAGCTGCATTTTGTTGTCATGGGCCTGATCGGAATGGCAATCCTGCTTTTGGTTTATCCGCTGTTTCAAATTTTGCACAATCACTTGATTGTCGTCGCGTGGATCTATACCTTCACCGTGATGGTTGTTTTGACGTTCGCGATCGAGATCGGACAAAAAATAACCGGAACCGGACAAATGGAATTTGACGACATCATCTCCGGTTTGGCCGGTTTTATGGCGATGTTCCTTATCTTTGCCGCCATACGCGGTGTCTTCCTTCTCATCGTCTGGCTGTTCCGGAGGGACCATTAAAAACTCAATACAGACAAAGCAAACACACCACGGAAGGCGGTTGCTCTCCGTGGTGTGTCTTATTTTTCATTTTGTTTTCTCCGCCCCGCCGACGGTGTGTTCCAGTAAAAGTATTGATGTCAGCGGATAAGAGCATAAACAAAATGCTTTTTCCTTTCCCACGCATCCACAGGCATGGGATGCGCAGAAAAATGAGAAATTGAGAAATAGATAGATATGATAACGCAAAGAAAAAGATTAGATCTTATCTGCAACCGTATTGTATGCCTCTGCAATGCGGTCGATCAAAGCATCCTCCGTGATACCGGTTACTTCCTTGATGGCGGCAACCAGTCCAAGCTCCTTGATCTTGCCCTGAAGCTCGACACTCTGTGCATCCTCCGGATTATCGTAATGGAGCGCAGCGCCCATACCGATAAGCAGATGATCCACCGGCAGGCCGTAGCCATATGCCGTCATCATCGGCTTGGTCAGACGATCAGTCGGGCTCAGCTTACGCAGCGGCTCACGGCCAACACGGGTGACGTCATCCTTGAGATACGGATTCTTGAAGCGGCCAATGATTTTATCAATATAATGGTAATGTGCCTCTGCGTCGAAGCCATGCTTCTGAATCAGGCCATCGCCGCTCTCGGTCATGGCTGCATGGACAATGCCATAAATCTTCTCATCCGCAATGGCCTCGTCGATCGTGCTGTAGCCCTTGATGGTGCCGAGATAGGCGGTAATCGCATGGCCGGTATTCAAGGTGAACAGCTTGCGCTCGATATATGCCATCAGATTCTCCGCCAGATTCATCCCGGCGATCTGCGGGATCTCACCCTTGAACGAAGCCTTTTCGACATTCCACTCGTAGTAGTTCTCTACCACGACGTCGATAAAGTTTTCACTCTTCACCGGCGGAACAATGCGGTCAACCGAGCAGTCCGGGAAGCCGACATATTCATCGGCATACGCCTTCTCCTCCTCGTTCAGGGACTGGTAAACCGCATCCTTGAGCTGGGAGCTTGCGCGGATGGCATTCTCACACGCAATGATGTTCAGCGCCTCCGTCTTGCCCTGCGCCTTGCGCTTTGCAATCGCCTGTGCAATCGACGGCGCGATGCGCGGCAGGATCACCAGACCGACAGCGGTGGTAATCAGTTCCGCCTCTGCCAGAATGTCAACGATTTCCGGCTTGCCGGAATTGGCGCCGTCAATATCCTTAATCGGGATATCCTGGCATTCCACATCCATGACATGTACGGTGTACATTCCATCCGCATTGATTTTATCAATCACTGCCTGATTGACATCCGCATAGGTGACATGATAGCCGGCCTGCGACAGCAGCGCGCCGATAAAACCGCGGCCAATGTTGCCCGCACCAAATTGAATGGCTTTTTTCATACTTTAATCGCTCCTTAACCTTTCACTTGGGATTTCTCACGCCAGCGGCGCGCGCTGCGGAAAATCCAAGCGGCAAAAACCGACTCCAATTTCCCAACAGACTGCGCGTGCCAGGTTGGTGAATCATAATGCGTTAGCCAAACTTCTTGAGGATCAAATCGGTATCCGTCGTAGTCTTGAGGGTTTCCAACAGGTCCTCATCCTCGAGTGCATTCGAAATGCTGGACAGCAGATCCAGATGCTCATCGCCGACACCGGCAATGCCGAATACGAGCTGTGCCTTTTCCTCGCCGAACGAAACACCGTCCGGATACTGCAGGAATACAATACCTGACTTCTTTACCTCGCCCTTTGCCTGCGAAGTACCGTGCGGGATTGCAACACCCAGGCCCATGTAGGTCGAAACCAGCTTCTCGCGTTCCTGCATTGCATCGATATAAGCGTCACCGACGCAGCCGAGTTCCTTCAGCAGCTCACCAGCTGCTCGAATCGCTTCTTCCTTGGATACGCTCGGCAGGCCCAGCTTAATGCCTTCCGGCAGCATTCTGGTCTTACCTGCGGTCTCTTCTTCCTTGGCCTCTTCTACTTCCGGCTCAGCGACAGCCGTCGTCGTGCCGCCCTTGCCTACCGTGGTGAGCTCCGTATACAGAGCATCCAGTGCCGGGTCCGCAAGGAAGTTGCCGATCGTGACAAGGCGTGCCTGCGGTGCGCTCTTTGCTGCGCGCTCCGCCAGGATGGTCTGGCAAACAACGATGTCTGCATCGCCTGGGATATTATCTACGGAAGTATTGATTACCGTCATGTCCGGACGCTCGCCCTTGACACGGTTACGGAAGCGGGTTGCACCCATTGCGGAAGAGCCCATGCCTGCGTCGCAGGAGAAGACAACCTTCTTTACCTCGGACGGGTCCTTTGCAGCAGCGCCGGTTGGAACTGCGAGACCCTTAGACTCTGCCTTCTTAGCAGCCATTTCTGCCTGAGCGTCTTCCAGACCGCCCTTGCCGTTACTCATCTTAATAATCGGAGAGGCGACGACGAAGGATACACCGGCTGCGATTGCCACACCGATAATCGTCAGGATGATCTGCGACGGCGGGGATACCATTAGCAGTGCGAGGATGGAGCCCGGAGATGCCGGAGAAACCAGACCACAATTTGTAAGCGAGAAGAAGAAGATTGCAGCCATATTGCCCAGGATCGGAGCAATGATGACGATCGGGTTCATCAGAACGTACGGGAAATAAATCTCGTGAATACCACCGAAGAAGTGGATGATGATAGCGCCCGGAGCCGAGTCTCTGGTCATCTTATCCTTGCAGAATACCCAGTATGCAATCAGGACACCGAGGCCCGGGCCCGGATTGGTCTCCAGCATGTAGAAAATCGACTTGCCCATTTCTGCCGCCTGTGCTGTGCCAAGCGGGGTGAATACGCCGTGGTTCATTGCATTGTTGAGGAACAGAACCTTTGCCGGCTCCAGAACGATAGCTACCAGCGGAAGCAGGCCGGCATTTACCAGGAGCTGTGCACCAGCGGACAGGACATTCATAACCGCGCTCAGAACCGGACCTACAACGATAAATCCTACGATGTTGAGCAGCATACCCAGGATACCAACGGAGAAATTGTTCACCAGCATCTCGAAGCCGGCCGGGATCTTGCCGTCCACAGCCTGGTCAAACTTCTTGATAATCAGGCCACCCAGCGGGCCAATTACCATCGCGCCGAGCAGCATCGTCTGGCTGTTCTCAATCTCTACGCCAAAGAAGCTGAGATTACCTGCCGTACAGCCAACAATCGCACCGACAACGCCAATAGCACCCATTACGCGTCCGCGCTCGCCGCCTACCATGTAGCCGCCGGTGGATGCAATCAGAATCGGAATCAGGTAGTTGAGGATCGGACCATTCAACTGAGACAAGGGTTCATTTGGAACCCAGCCGGTGCTGATAAACAGAGCGGCCAACAGGCCGAATGCAATCAGCGCACCGATGTTCGGCATAACCATGCCGGACAAGAACTTGCCAAATGCTTGAACTTTTTGTTTCATTTCTTAAACTCCTCCCATTTTCTTTAAGAATTGTTTATAATACACTCCCAAACCGTCTTCTATGCGGGCCTTGCTTCCGTCCCAATCGCCTGCACGAAGTCGCTCCAGAAGTTTCTTATCCTCTACCAACAAGGCGCTGAGCGCACCGATCAACTGATGAAGAATATTGTCCTCGCGCCGTTCCGGCACAAGCATGACAACCGCACCGAGAATAATGCGCCCATTCTCATACAGCGGTGGCTCCAGCTTAATGTATCCAAAACGTGCATGCTCTACCATAGAAGTCTGGCAATGCAAGAGCAGCACATGGAGCTGTTTCACATAAGTATCTGCGAGCTGATCGCGCTCAAACAGTCCGTTTTCAATGTACGCCGCTGTCTGCTCATCCTCCGCAAACAGGGCGCCGGCCCGTTCAATGACCTCCGCACGGGTACGTGCCGCGAACATGGAATCAAATCGCAGGTGATCCAGCAGATCAATCAGTTCCACCCCGGCATAGCAAATACTCTGTATGCGGTCACGGGTGATCGGACGCTGTATGATACTTGCGACATCCGCCTTGCTCTTTGGTCCCAGTGAAGCAATCTTGGATTCAATCCGACGTTTGTCCTGCGCCTGTAAGATCGGGCTGACGGCGATCCATGGATAATCCGTCTGCAGGTTCACCGTCGAGATGATCAGATCGATCCCCTGTTCTCTCAATTTGTCCGGCTGGATGCGGAAGGCGGAAACCGTTCCCTGGACATCAATCTGCGGGAAGGTCTTTTTGAGGCCCGCTTCCAGTATCCGAGAGGTTCCCACTCCAGTGGGACACACCACCACAACCGAAATCCTCATCTGCTTTTGCAGCTTTTTTTCTACCGCTGCGCCGAAGTGCATCGCCAGAAATGAAATCTCGGATTCCGGTATCTCGGAAAGCTCCAGCTCCCGTGCGAGCACGTCGCTCGCGGTCAACGTCGCTTTCCATATATCCGGATATTCCTCCTTGATGGTCTCTTTCTGTGGATTCTCAACCGGAATATGCATCGATAACCGGCTGAGCATCGGGGCAAAATGATTGCATAAATCCTCCAGCAGGCTGTCGTTGTCAGAAAAGTCAACCGACATTTCCTGTTCCACGACACCGACCATCTCACTGGCGAGCTGCTGGAGATTGATCCGCTCCATATTGCGCTCGGTCCGCTCATCTGTGGGCCAGATGCGCGCCGAGCAGAGATGCATTGTGATAAAACCGATCTCGCCGCGCGGGATTTTGATGTGAAACTGCTCCTTGAGCTTATCCCCGATTTCCTCTGCGACAGCAAATTCCGGCAGCCGCATCAGTTTTTGCAGCCGCTCCTGCTCCATCACGATCTTTTCGTTGTTCTGAATGCGTTTGATCGCGAGAGAGATGTGCATGACCAGCCCGACATACGCGCTGTCAGCATAGCGGATGTGCAGCCGCTTCTCACTGTCAAGCAGGATCTGTTCCACCTGCCCCGCAGTTTCGCTGTCCAGCATCCCCAGTACCCGGTTGCTGCTCGGCAGAAGCAGTTGATTCTCCTGCTGCTCCCCGCGCAGCATCTGCATGATCTGGCTTTCATCTACGCTTTCATAAACCAGATTGGCAATCGCCTGCCGGTAGCTGCTCTCCTCCCCCTCCAGCAAAATGCCGAGGCCGGGACGACGAATCAATTCAATCCGATATGGCTTCAGCCACTGGATGATACGATCCAGATCCCCGGAAAAGGTGCCTTCGGAGATGTGGAATTTCGAGGTGAAATAGTAAGATTTCAGCGGCTCTTCCGCATACAGGAGCTCTCCCAGAATACGGCGACAGCGTTCCTCCTTGGAATAGCTTTTGGAAACCGATTCTACCTCCAGCAATTCCAGAATCAGCTTCTGATTCTCTACACTTTCGTCCAGAATCAGGCCGACTCCCGGCTTACGGACAAAATGAAAGTCATTTTGTGTGAGCCATTTTTCCACATGAGGGATCTCACGCAGGATCGTGCGGGAACTGAGTCCGAGCATCTCGGAAATCATTGCCACAGTCGCCGGACGGGAAGCAGTGAACTTGGTCAGGATCTGGATGATATCCTTCTGACGGGATGTCAGCTGCTCTTTCTTGTCGGCGTGTTTTTCCCGCTTTGTCGTTGATGACAAATTTGCCGCCTCCTCTCGTTCCCTCTGATTCCATTTTACCGTCAAAAAAGTGACAATGCGAGAGGGAGATTCTTTATTTTTGTCGCTAACCGATTGTGACATTCCTTCCTTTTTGGATATTTTCTCTCTTTTTTTCTTTCTGGCATTGTACACTATTTACAAATCAAAGTCAATATTCTCCCTTCTTTCTCCATCTCGTGTCACTAATTACTTTTTGATCTTGTCATCAACTTTTTTTGCCAATTTACCAGGAATCCCACCATTTTTCCTGCTGACAAAATTAAAAGCGAGTACATTCTGTGGAGGTTTTTGTAATTTATTGAGGATTCTTTTTTTTCAAAAAAAAGATAGCCACTCCTGCGAGTGACTATCTCTGTGCCGTTTTCCTGTATTACTCCAGCAGATTGGTCATGCTGTCCAGACTGATTGCCAGCGTCGATGCATTGTGCAGCAGCGCCGACGTCGCCGGCTGCAGGATGCCTGCGACACCCAAACCAATCAGCATCAGGTTAAATGCAATGATGAAATGATAATTGCGGTTAATGCGCCGCATCAGCGCATCACTGATGGATTTCAGCGATACCAGCGCGAACAGATCGTCCGCCGAAATGGTGATGTCGGCGATCTCCCGCGCAATGGCGGCGCCGTCGCTGATCGCAATGCCTGCGTCCGCCTCGGACAGTGCCGGGGAATCGTTGACTCCATCGCCGATCATGATGACCTTACGTCCCGCCTCATGCTCCGCACGGATGAAGTTCGCCTTGTCCTCCGGCAGCACCTCCGCGTGGAATTCATCCACGCCGACCGCCGCTGCGACCGCCCGTGCGGTCCGTTCGTTGTCTCCCGTCATCATAACGATCCGTTTGATTCCGAGGCAATGCAGGCTGTTGAGTACGGCCGAGGCCTCCTCACGCAGCGGGTCCTCCACACAGATCACGGCGGCAAGCATTCCGTCTACCGCGAGATACAGCGGGGAATACTGCTCCGGCAGCGCATCAAATTTATCCTGCTCCCCTTCCGGGATACAGCAGTTTTCATCCTGGAAGACGAAATGGTAACTGCCGATCAGTACGCGTTTTTCCTCTACAATGCTGGAAATGCCATGCGCGACGACATATTCGATCTCCGAATGGCATTCTTCGTGTGCCAGACCGCGCACCTTTGCTTCCTCTACGACAGCATTTGCCATCGAATGCGGATAGTGTTCCTCCAGACAGGCTGCAACACGAAGCACTTCATTTTCATTATGATCGCCAAAAACCACAACCTGTGCCACCTTCGGCGCCGCATGTGTCAGGGTTCCCGTCTTATCAAAAACGATGGTGTCCGCTTCGGAAACCGCCTCAAGGAATTTTCCTCCCTTGACGGAAATATGATAATAGCTGCTCTCACGCATCGCCGAAAGCACCGCAATCGGCATTGACAGCTTGAGCGCGCAGGAAAAGTCAACCATCAGAATGGACAACGCCTTGGTTGCATTGCCGGTCAGCAGATAGGTCAGCGCCGTTCCGCCGAGGCTGTACGGCACCAGACGGTCCGCCAGATGGGATGCCCGGTCTTCCGTGGCCGATTTGAGCTTTTCGGATTCCTCAATCATGCGGACAATCCGGTCATACCGTCCGCTTCCCAAATCCTTATCCACACAAATAGTGCAGGTTCCTTCCTCGACAACCGTACCAGCATACACATAGCTGCCCGCTTCCTTGCGGACCGGAACGGATTCGCCGGTCATAGACGCCTGGTTGACCATGACCTCGCCGGAAATTACCTTACCGTCGAGCGGGATCATATTCCCCATGCGTACCACGATCGAATCTCCTACCGCAACATCCAGAACTGAAACCAGTTCCTCCTGTTCGCCGCAGACCTTCCAGACCTTGTCGACATTCAGCGACATGGTGCGCGCCAAATCATCCACCGACTTTTTGTGCGTCCACTCCTCCAGCGTTTCGCCAACACCGAGCAGGAACATGATGGACGATGCCGTCTCGTAATCCCCGCGCAGGATGGATACGGTAATCGCCGTTGCATCCAGCACCGGAACCTCAATCTTTCCACGCAGAAGCACCGCAAGCCCCTTCTTCAAGTACCCTACACCGCGGACAGTGGCAATGGCCGCCCGAACACACGGCGGCAGGAAAATCTTACTGCACACATGGCGCATGACCGAAAAGCCCAGCTTGTCCTCATATTCGCGGTTCAGCGCACGGCCGGTATGCTCCGGTACCAGCGCCTGGATTTCTTCCTTATCAAAGCGGAACGCCTGCAGCGCCGCGATGATCTCGGCCCGGTGACAGACATAATGGACGATCGCATCCCGCGTCCGGTCATATACCTTGACATTCGTCACGCCCTCGATGGATTTCAAATAGTATTCCAGCACATCGGCCTCATCCAGCGTCATGCGCTTTGTCATGACACGAATACGAATCCGGCCGATTGATTCATGCATGATTTTACACTTCATATGCGCCCTCCTATTGTCGGATGCAGATATGCCCGGCCTCCGACATGAAGATAATGGTGACCCCTCCGGCGGACCGGAGGGGTTAAGTATTTGATGTTCGCAATCCGCTTATTCTGCGTCGCTTTCTTCTGCCGTCTCAACGACATCCTCAATGACTGCTGCGGCATCCTCTGCAGCGCGCTGCTCATTGATCTCCTTTGCGTCCGCCAGAATGTCATCTGCATTCTCACGCACCTTGGTTACCGCCGTCATCGTGCAGTCCTTTGCACGCAGTACCGCAGCGGTCGTATGGGTGTACAGCTTCTTTGCATCCTTGCCGCCCAAAATCTTCAGTCCAGCGGTGCCAAGCAGGAAGCCGCCGGCCAGCAGCTCAATCTTATCCCAATTCGGATGCGTCACGATCTCAGCGATTTTCTTTACCGGCTTTGCAATATACATATCCGTATCCTCCTAAATTCGTTTTCCAACTGTGATATTGTATTGTAACGCCAGAGAGCTTCCGGTCATTCAAATCTCTGTTTTTTTCCTGACTGCTTCTCTTTTGTTTTTACCACTATATCCATTATCCGAAAGTGATTCAACTCCAAAAAGACATTTTTTCGTTCCTTTTTTGTTATGTATTGCTAACCAAAACGGGGTTTTACCCCTCTTTTTCGTTATTTATGTGAACTTTCTCCGTATTTCTGTATTCTTTGGGAGTCATCCCCATTACATCGCTGAATGCCTTCGCAAATTTGCTTCCATTGTTGTAGCCAAACTGCCCGGCCACCTCCAGCACCGTCTCATTGGTTTCCCGCAGCATCCGTGCCGCTGCCCACATTTTTTCCGTACGAATATAGGCATAAACCGACGTTCCATACGTTTTTTTGAAACTATTTTTTAATTGTGTCTGTGAAACATGAAAGAGCTCCGAGAGCTGCTGGATCGTGATATGCCGATCCATGTGCTCCATCAGATAGCGGCAAATGGACTCTGCAAGACTTTCATTTGCTCTGCGCACCGGGGGTGCCGCTGCAGCTGCTCTTTTTTGCATGATGTTCTCTGATGTTAACATATTTTTTGCCCTTTCCCGTCTCTTTTTTGCGATTATCGAATGACTTCCAGTACCGTATATGTCCCGCTCTGATGGATGGTATCCCTCAGTTGCCGGTCATCCAAACACTCTTTCATGCGGACTGTGGCCTTTTTTTGCCCCAAATCCACCGTTGCCCAAACACCATTTTGTGCATTCAACGCATTTTCCACCTTCTGTGCGCAATTCCCGCAAACCATACCATCAATTTTCAGTTCCACCAGATAGGGGTAATGGGATTTGTTCCGGTCCTTTACCGGAATCCGCGAAACTTTTTCCACGTTTGCCGTGCTGCAGCAGCCGGTCGATAGTTTCTTTGCGTAAACTTTCACCCCGAAAAATGTGATAAGAAAAACAAAAATAATACAAACTGCGGAAACCATATTTGCCTCCTATTCTACATGTTTCAGCGCCTGCGCCAACGGAATTTTCCGAATTTTCCTCATCTGCAGGAAGTGAATCACCGCGTAGCAAACCACGCCGCATGCCAGCATTTTCACATACAGACCGGATGCAATGTAGAAATTGATCCATCCGTTCAGTTCCTGCATCATATAGTAAAACAAAATGTTTTTCATCAGTATCGTACACAGCGGCAGGCTGATGACCAGCGACAGGGCGACGACAATGGCTGTCGCGGCACTGTACAGCCGGCTGATTTCGCCCTCCTCATAGCCGAGTATCTTGAGCATGGAAATCGACTGCGCATTGCGTTCCACAATCATCTTGCTTAGCAGATAAAGCACCAGAACATACAGCAGCATGGCGACAGCATCCACCATCGGCATCATATTACCCATCGAGTCATTCAACTGGTCCGCAAGCACCGTCAGATCATCCTGTGTAATCACGGACGAAATCGCCTGATCCTCCAGATCGGTCAGCTTTTGATCGGACAGATAACCGCTGAACGAATCCTCACTGCAATCAAAGGCCTCCCGGAACGAATCCTGGGACAGGAAGATCGTGAGCGCCGCCGCATAGGGATAGCTCCCGGCCACACGGAAGGTATAGGTATCGTCCTTATATTTTTCCTCCAGCCGGATGGTATCGCCAATTTTCAACCGGTACTTTTCCATATAGCTGTCGGAAACAATGACGTCATCCGGTTCTGTCGGAAGGGTCAAATCGTTCAGATAACGGGAGTCCTCCTGAATGCCATAGACCATAATCTCTTCTCCGTCGTCCGGTAGCTGGAGGGAACACACGGAATATTTCTCCGCGTTCTCATAGTCGGTATCCGTGGAAAACCCAAGCAGATAAGAGGCATCGTCCAATTCCAGGATATCTGCACTCTCCCGCAGCACCGGAAGGAACGGGGAAAGCATTTCATACAGCGAATACTCTTCCTCCTCATCCCCGTCATCCGTGCCTTTCAGCACATACTGATAATCGGCAAATTTCGAATCCAATACATCGTCTTTAAAATGGTCGATCAACGGCCCCAGGCACATGCCGAACATCAGCAGGGCGCTCGCCATAAAGATTCCCACCGCCAGCGTCAGATAAGCGGCCATGTTCTGCAGGATAATCCGCAGGCGGAAACGCCCCAGAAAATGGATTGGCGGCAGACGCATCACACGCTTTTTCTTCTTCCGGCGCAGCTCATGCCGCAAAAATTGGATCGGAGGCAGCGAGAGGGCACGTGACAGAACCAGAAAGTCCACGAGCAGGATAATCAAAATCGGTCCCAACGTTGTTTTGACAAACGCCTCGGCGCTCCAAAGCGTGACATACGTCGGCAGCGAATAGCTGTGATAATACATCCCGGCAACTACCTGCTTCATGCCCGTGTAGCCAATGATATTTCCAACCAGCGCCGCCACCAGCGTCACCAGAAGCGGCAGGGTCATATAGTGCCGCAGCAGTTCCCCGCGCGTATAGCCCGACGCGAGCAGCGTACCGATGGAGGACGCCTCCTGTTCAATCGTGCTCCGGGTTGTAACGGCAAAGCTAAACGCCAGAATCACCATGACGATATACAGCAGCACGGTCATCATGCTCTTGTCCGAGCCCATATCCTCGCCCGTGAACTGGATCGCCTGATTCTCACTGCGCGGGACAAAGTCCGTCGGAATCGCCTTCTCGGCAACCGCTTCGATGATATCCGCCGCTTTGTCGTATTGCTCCTTCTCGGTCAAATCGGTTTCCCCATTTTTCCAGGCATAGCAATAGTTCAAACCGGCGTCGTCCATCTCGTCAAACGCCTCCCGCGTGACAACAGATACCGTAAACCGGTTGGCATCAAACATCATGTCCGTATTGTTTTTAAACAATGCACTGTAATCCGAAAAGGCAACCAGACCGGTAACGGTAAATGCCGTATCGCCTACCGCGATGCGGTCCCCGATCACGATCCCATTGTTTTCCGCATACAGACGGTCAAGGGCAATCTCATCCGTCTGCTCCGGCAGCTCTCCGTCCATCAGGCAGAGCCGGTTGACTTCCTCGCGCTCCGGGTAAATACGGATGGTATGCCCATTGTTGAAATCCCGGTCCTTATACCACATCTCGTATATCGTGATGTTCCAGTCCTCTTCCAGAGAAGAAAGTATGGATTTCTTCGCCTCATTGAGCAGAGTAAAGTGTCCGTCCTCAATGTTGTATTGTTCAAAGCTGTTGTCGTACGCCGTCTTCGTACTGCCATCGGCAACCAAAAAGCCGGAAACAAAGCCAATAATCGCGACAAGAAACAGAAACAGCGCCGCATATTTTCCGATATCCCCGCGCAGTTCGCGCGGCAGCCTCTTTCGCAGAGGGTTCCTCACAGCAAATCCCCCTTACCAGTCCAGATCCATAGCAGAAATGCGCTGTGAATTTCTCGTGTTGTGGCGAATCTGCCCGTCGCGCAGTGTGATCACCTGATGTGCCATCTGACGAATGGCATCGTTGTGGGTGACCAGCAAAACGGTATTGCCAAATTTCTGATTGACATCCTCAATCAGCTTCAGGATTTCCTTCGATGTGTTATAGTCCAAGGCGCCGGTCGGCTCATCACACAGCAGCAAGTCGGGATTCTTAATGATGGCGCGTCCGATTGAGGTCCTCTGCTGCTGTCCGCCCGAAAGCTGATTGGGGATCTTATCGCGATGCTCCCAAAGCCCCAGCGTGTGCAGCAGATCCTCCAGCGGGAGCGGGTTTTCACTCAGGTACGCGCCGACCTCGATATTTTCCTTCACCGTTAAATTCGGGATCAGATTGTACGACTGAAAGACATAGCCCAGATGCTTCCGCCGATAGCGCAGAAGCTGCTTTTCCTTCTTCCCGACGATGGTTTCCCCGCCAATGGAGAGCGACCCGCTGTCCGCCGTCTCAATGCCGCCGATGATATTCAGCAGGGTGGACTTTCCCGAGCCGGATGGGCCGAGCAGGACACAAATCTCCCCTTTTTCCACACCGCAGGTAATCCCACGCAGAACCTCTGCATGGCTGTCTCCGCTGCCAAATGCCTTGCGGATCTCCTTCAACTCCAAATACATCTTTCTCTCCTCTACGCCACCTTGAATTAGCTTCGGCTTACTCCAAGAGCGAGCAAAGGCAGCCGCGATCCGCGTCTGCCAGCCTTACCCATCACGGCTGCACGGTTCTCCCCGGCAGCCACCCTGCTTTACAAGAACGGTTTCCGGTTTGCATCCGTCTTTTTCCAGTCATTGTCTCTTTTCACGGTGTCTAGTTAGTTCTATCTAATCTTTATTTATCATACTCCAATTCTATTTCCCCGTCAATTCTTTTTAAACAATCCTTGTTCATTTTCTGTACCTTTCTCTGTTTTGTCCGTTCAATTTGTTTCCACTAACTCGGTTTCCGTCAAATTGCTGACACTGTGGTTAGACCCCATTCCCTTCCCGGAAGCGTCCACCACGCCGTCCTCTTCCAGCAGTGTTATCGCCTGTGCATACGTCCGGCATTTCTCTTTCCAGTGCTGGGTGTGCTCTTTCATCCGGGCCGGATCGCTGTTGTGACGAAGATCCGCCAGCTTGACGGCACGGGCGATCGGATTTTTCCGAAGCTCCCGGACATACTCCAAATACGGCACCCCCGGAGCATGGGTGAGAAGCGCGATGGCATCGATGACCTCCGGTGAGATTCCAGCCTCCCGCAGATCATCCAGCGTCATTTCCGTATCCTCCACCACATCGTGCAGAAGCGCCGCAGTTGTCGTCGCTTCGTCCGTCATCTGCTCCGCCAGATGGATCGGATGATACAAATACGGGACACCGCTTTTGTCCATCTGTCCGGCATGTGCTTCATAGGCGATGCACATCGCTTTTCTCGTCTGATCCGTATAAACCAATTCCTTCCACCTCGTCTTCCATGGATTACAAAAGGGCGCCAAAGAAATGTTCTCTGACGCCCTTTTCGGTTGAATTCTATCTTATTTCTTTGTATCTCCGGTTATTCCTTTTCGCGCTTGCGGCGAAGGCGAATCACAAACCAATAGATGGCAAATCCACCGCCGGCAACCACCGCGAGAATCAGTACGATTCCCCAGATCGGGATACCGCCCGACAGAATGCTGTTGGATGGCACCGTGCCATTGGCACTGGAGCCGACATCAATCTGTTCCACCGAGCCCTGTGTTCCAGCCTCGCTGCCGACATCAATATCAACCGTCGTACCATCGGAGCCTTCCAGTGCGTCCAGTCCCTCGTCAAAGGTATTGAGCAGTTCCGAACCGCTTTCTGTGGAATCGCCGGAATCCGTTCCATCTCCATTCGCCCAGCTGCTGGCATTGATATTGTAGAAATCACTTCCGTCATCCGAGGGCAGGATTCCATTGCTGCTGCTCGAACTGCTGATCCAGGTACCGGAGGTCAGGCTGCTTGGACGAGTTCTGGTGCTCGAATCTGTACCACTGTACGCGGAAATCGAAATTTTCAGACGAGAGGTTCGTTCGCCATTGGCATCCTCTGCGCCAATATAGATATCCCGCGCAATCGCCGCCAGACCGCTGATTTTCAGCATGGTATTACCCTTTTTGACGGAGAACTTGATGCCATCCGAAAACAGTTCCTTTGCCGTGACGTCAACGCCCGGATTGACTACCTTCAAATATCCTGTGCCAGCACGCGGCGAATAAATCGTCAGGGTCAATGTGGAAGCGCCGGTACGTCCGGTCAAATCACGCACCAGGGACAGCGCAAACTTTTCCGCCCGCTGCACGGTAAAGGTGTATGTATTCTCCGTATCGTCCGCGCCTGTTGCGGTAATCCGGATCTTATGCTTTGTCGTATCGTCATCAAACGAAATGGCATAGCG
This sequence comes from Eubacteriales bacterium, assembly GCA_030539335.1. Taxonomy (GTDB): domain Bacteria; phylum Bacillota; class Clostridia; order Oscillospirales; family Butyricicoccaceae; genus Butyricicoccus_A. The sequence goes on from JAUNSG010000001.1 coordinate 276,058, forward strand.
CTGATATCCACTGTATGACGAAGCCTTGAGTGTCTTCGATCCAATCTTCACCGTGAGTTTTGTCGAATCCTTCCGCGGCTTGAGCCACAGATAGGCGGTATTGGACGTGCCGGACAGCTCCGCCGTATATTCCTCTGTGTTGGAGCTGAAGCTCGGCGACAGCGCCAATTGGCTGTTCTTCAGGTTGGTCTGGTTGGTATTGAGGATCATGTCGCTCAGGCGGCCGTCGCCGCGCGATACATTGACCGTAAAGTTGCTCTTCTTGGAGATCGTCACGCTCTGATTGATTTCCTTGTATTTCTTCGAATTCGGAACCTTGGCTATGACCTGATACTTTTCTCCAACGACAAACTGATAATAATACTGTCCGCTCTTGCTGACGCTCTTCTGCGGTGACAGCGTTGTGCCGTCATGTTTCACGGTCAGCTTCGCGTTTGTCGGGTTCATGGTCAGACGCGCCGTATAGACGGTCGGCGGATCGAGATCGACCTTTTTGGTCTGGATCTCACCATTCTTATCTTCATAGCCAATCCACAGGGTTTCATCGCTGCTGTTGCTGATGTTGATGGTGTTCTTTCCTTCGATCACGCTCTTCTTCTCGCCCAGCTTTTTGATGCTCTTCGCAAGGCTCTCCGACGTGGTATAGTAGACGTTCCCACTAAAATTCGTCGTAAAGGTTACCGCTATCTTGCTGACATCGGCGTCCTTTTTGTTGGTGTACTTGACGGTACGCTTGGCAGAAATGTCGGAAATCTTCTTTTCCTTCTCCGGCGTGACAACCTGTTCCTCCGTCCCCTTGGCGATCGTAACGCTGATGATATCCGACTTTGTCTTCTCTTCATCGTTTGCCATCAGGCCGAGCCAAAGGGTCTGCTCACTCTTGGAAAGACCTGTGAGCGAAAGGGTATTCTTTCCCTCTGTCACCTTCTGTGTTTTCTTCCCGGCGAACACATCCGGCTCTGTATCGGCAATGGCATAATATACCGTGCCCTCACAATTCGTTGTGAAGGTAACGGTGGCCTTGGTCTGGTCATTCTTGTCGCGCTGAACCTTGATGTCCGTGATCTCCGGGACCACCGTCTCCGGCGCCTCTTCCTCCGGCTGGAGCGGAATGATCTTGCCTCCGTTCAAAAAGAGGATCGTATCCCCGCTCACCTGAACGGATGTCGTCCCGCTCACCGACGCCTCATAGATGCGCTCTGCCTGGCTGCCGTCAAAATAGTACACACCATCGCTCTGCACAAAATAGAGGCCGGAGTCGGTTACCGCCGGGGCACACTTCGAGGTGGCATCGACAAGCTTTTCGACAGCAAGCCCGCCATCCACACCGATCGTCGCGCCGTAGATGGCCTCCGTCGTCGCAAAATACAGATTGTTGTCCTTCCTGACAAACGGCGTGCAGATGGTTCCGCTGATTCCCTTTTCCGAGGACACAAGCTTATCCTCAATTGAGAATGCGGTCAACAACCCGTTGGTGCGCTGACAAAGAATATAAGCATCGGTCGCATAGCAGGCAGTTCCGTAGCATTCCGCCGCCGACCAGTTTTCCATCTCCGGTTGTTCTTCGGAATCCTCCGTGTCGTCCGTGTCTTCGGTATCCTCCGAGGCATCGGTGTCTTCGTCCTCTTCGGCGGCCGGAATCTGGTATGCCTTTCCATCCGAAGTATTTAAGGCAAACATCGCATTGGCCGAGGTGCCAACAAATACGATCTCCTGATTGGCGGAAATCGATTGGATCTCCCCTTCTACCAGATCGCTGGAGCTGGTCCATTTCTTAGACAGGTCGGTCGCAAAGCATTCCACTTTGCCGCCGGTCAATGCGACAAACACCTTGTTGTTTGACACAGAAATCTTGGCTCCGGACACCGCAGTCCCATCCAATCCGGCACTCGCCTTGACCGAACCATCGGTTCCCAATTGATACAGCTTGCTGCTCGTGGCCACATACAGGGCATCATCTGCCTTTGTCATCGGCGTCACAATATCCGACGGTCCCACCGCCTCCTGCGCCTTATAGATCATTCCCGTATTGGTCGCCCATGCAGCCGGCAGCATCGTACAAAACAGAGCGACACACAGCAGAGCTGCTGTCCATCTGGAAAAACGTCCTTTCATCGGACTCTCCTTTCTGAAAATGCAATCGTCAAAAAAGCGGCTATGCTTGATAGCCCGCCTATTTTCCTAAATACTACTATACAACAACTATTTTCTTTTCGCAATAACCAAAGAGTTACATTCTTTTCTTTTTTCCCGCCTTTTTCCAGTTGTCTGTGGCTTATCCCCCATATGGGTGAAACAGTCCAGAATTTATGATATAATAAAATGACAGAAAGGAGCGGGATCCTATGAAACGCTGGAAGCAACATCTTCCGATTTTGGCAGTTTTTCTGTTTGCCGCAATCGGCTTTCTTGCAACACAATACACACAACATCAGCAATGGACGCGGCTGCGCGAAATCCAGGCCGCATTGCAGGAAATCCAGGAACAGGTCGATCAAATCGACCGGGAGGACAGCAAAGCTCTACAAAAGCAGCTGCAGGAATTGCAGACACAGATCGACAGCATCGGTTCCTCCGACGAAGCGGAGGCGCCCTCAGTTTCCTCGGACAAAACCGTCTACGTCACACCCTCCGGCAGTTCCTACCACGAAAAGGACTGCTCCTTCCTCGCCAATTCCGAGACGCTATGGGAGCGAACCGAGGCAGAAGCCGCCGGGCAGGGCTATACCCCCTGTTCCCGCTGCAATCCATAACCTAACCGAGAGAAAGAACGTGGAAGCCGATGGCTTCCACGTTTTTTTAAATCAGAATCCCATTGCAATGGTCGATCTCATGCTGAATAATCTGTGCGGTCCATCCGGAAAACGTCTGCTTGTGCGGACGGAACATCTTGTCCAGATAGCTCACCTCAATTGTCTCATACCGCGTTGTCTTACGCACACCAGAAAGGGACAGACAGCCCTCCTCCGTCTCGTAGGGCTTCTCTTTCCGGACGATCTCCGGATTGACCATCGCCAAGTTCGCCACACCAAGGCTGACCGCAATCACGCATTTGCGCACACCGATCATGTTCGCCGCCAGACCGACACAGCCGGCCCGGTTTGCCTCCAGCGTATCGAGAAGATCGTGGATGACCGGTATGTCCATCGGGGTCGCCGGGCTGGATTTCTGCTGTAGAAAAAAGATATCTTTTACAATCGGTCGTACCATGTTATTTCCTTCTCCTTGTCTCAATTTTCATATTCCCAATATACCGTAATCGTGTAAAATGTATCGTCGACAACATACGAATACCGTCCACTCGACAGGCCGTACCATCCCGCCAGATTGCGGGCCGCCTGCGGCAGCAGGTTCTCGACGAGGTCATCCCGCGCCTCCTGAAACAACTGCTTTGTGGCAAATTTGCAATCGAACGACTCCTCTCGCTCCTCGATGGACTGGTTCATCTCATGCAAAATCGCATCCCGGTCGTAGGCCGAATAATATCGATCGTGCAGCACGTAATAATCCAGATCCTCTGCCTTGCATTCCGGCAGCTCCACGATATCGCTGGGGGTGTGATTGCGGTACAGATCCTCATCCGTACAACACAGATAGGCATAATTGATGTTGCTCGGTGTATTTTGCGCCCCGGCAAACGTCGGATCGCCAAATGTGACGTCCATCTGATAATACCTTCCATTGCACTTGACGATGTTCCATGCGTGATCGCCGCCCTCGGCCGTCCCCGTCACATAAATGCAGGGAATCCCCAGCTTTTGCAGCAGATACTGCGCCGCCTTGGAGTACCCGGCACAGACCGACTTCCCCCCGACCAAAGCGCTGTACAAGGTCTGGTTGTTCTCCGCGGACAAGTCATAATCCACCGTATCCACCAGATACCGGAAGACGTACTTGACGCGCTGGTAATCCGAGGCATCCGTGGTAATACCGGACAGGCAGCGTTCCACCGCCGCCTCCAGCTTCTGCTGGCGCTTTTCCAATTCGGCTCCGGTCCAGGTATAGACCGGTTCCAGCTCCGCGGAAAAAACATAACTCGTGATGGTCATCTCTCCGGTGCACCAAAACAGCTCCGGACGGTCATACAACAAAAACTGATAGACCTTCCCAACAACCTCTGTGTCGGTTTCCCCGACCTCAATCACGCGCTCTTTATCACGCACGCCCCGGAGGATTTCTTTGTACAGGGTCTGCTCGTCCTCCTCCAGCTTGCGATAGTAATAGCCGTCCTGTACCTCTTCCTCCGTGTCGGGTATCGCGGAATAGGCAACCCCGTCGGAGGCTTCCTTCTCCGGTTCGTCTGCTGTCTCCGCATGCTTCGCTGCTTCCACAGATAGATCCGTTCTATCCCGAAAGAACGAAACGATCTGCGCTCTGTGCGTATAGCAGGCCGCCAGAACGAGGAGCAGCAGGATCCATCGCCAAACGGGATGTTTTTTTCGTCGATTCGCCATAGTCTCTCCCATAAAAAATGCTCAAAAAGTCCGGAAGCCTCACACTTCCGGACTGATTGGTTTTATTCTCTCCGCAGTGCCTCGATTGGATTGAGGTGGGAAGCCTTGATGGCCGGAATCAGTCCAAAGACGATACCGATCACCATCGAAAAGGCAACCGCAACCACGATCGCCGGTAAGCTGATCGCGCTGGCCGCCCCAGTCAGCTTACTGATAATCTGCGCCATGATAATACCGGCAATCACACCGATCACGCCGCCCATGCTGGTGAGTACACCCGCCTCGGTCAGGAACTGCCACATGATGTTGCTGTCCCGTGCGCCGATCGCCTTTTTCAGGCCGATCTCACGCGTACGCTCGGTAACGGATACCAGCATGATATTCATAACGCCGATGCCGCCGACCAGAAGCGAAATACTTGCAATCCAGACCAGCTGCATGTTTGTCGAGTTGGACACATCCTGCAGCTTTTTCGCCTGCTCCGTCATATCGGTGCTTCGATAGGACAGATTGCTTTCGTTCGAAACACTCAAGGTATCGTTGAGGATTTCCGCGGCCTTTTTTCCCGCCTTCGCCATATCGTCCGTACTGGTGGCGCGGAGCGAGATGTTCTCCGGCTCATCGTATTGATAGATCGCCGGCCACTGCGAGAGCGGAAGGAACAGTACACCGCTGCTCTCCCCCACATAGGTTTCATAGTCGGTAATCGTGTTGATCACCGGTTCACTCTCGCTGCTCAGCCGCACGATACCGACGACCGTATACGGCTGTTCCCGGATCTCAATCTGCTTGCCAACCGGGCTCTCTCCGGAAAACAGGGTCTTGGCTGCCGTCTCATCCAGGATGACAACCTGACGGAAGTCCGTATAGTCCTTTTCCACAAAGCCGCGGCCAAACACAACCGAGTATCCATTGACCGAGAGATAATGATCGTCTACGCCGCGGATCGTTCCGTTGAACGGATTGTTGAGATAGAAGGCATTGGACACATAGGTGCGCTCCACATAGAGCGAGGCTTCCTTTACGGTGGCAACCTCCTCAATCTTCTGCCGCACCGCTTCGGTGATCTGTGGTACACCCGCCGGTATGGGCATATACTCGATTTCATACGGCGCATCGCCCTGATACAGCTCCACTGTAACGGCGTTGGTACCCGAACCAATCAGATTCTCTTTGATCTGATCGTTCGTTCCCTTGATCGTCGAGACGATGGAAATGATGGATGCGATACCGATGATAATGCCGAGCATCGTCAGCAGGGAACGCATCTTGTGACTCCAGATGCCCTGGAAGGAGAGTTTGATATTTTCTAACATGCCATCCCCTCCTTACTCGTTGTACAAGGCTTCAATCGAGGCCTCGACCGTCGGAGCACCTTCCCGGACATGCTGTCCGTATGGGAATGCAACCTGTTCACTCTCATTCAGACCGGATTTGATCTCCGTATAATAGCCCCAGACATCCTTACCGGTGGTAACATAGCGCTTCTCCAGCGTCCCATCCTCTCCGGCGACATAGATATAACTCTTGCCGTCCTCCGCGCGGATAAAGCATTTCATCAGATAGACCGAAGCATTCTCTTCTTCCGTCTTATCAAAGCTGATCGTGATGTAATCATCCAAGTTAAATTCCGCACTGTCATCTACCTTGATGGTAAACGGATAGTAGGAAACATTGCTGTTGCTAGTGTAATTCCAGGAAGAGGAGCTGGTCGGGTAATTCATGACTTCCTCAACCGTTCCCTGATACTCTTCCCCGATCTCTTCATTGGTCACCGTTACGCTGGCGCCCTTGACCGCACGGCTCAGCTCCAGTTCGCTGACCGAACCGGAAATCTTGTAGCCCGCTCCGTCGCCCGAAACCTTGATAAATGCCTTTTCTGTTCCGGCCTTCTTCGGGTCACGCAGCGTCGTCACAACGCCGGCTACCTTCGCATAGACGGTATCCTCATCGCATTCGATCTGCTGCTTCTGATACTCGATCTTCAGCTTGCGCAGATCGCGCTCCAGGGTGGTCAGCTCTTCCTTCGCCTGCGCAATCAGCTGGGCAAGCTGGCTGCGCGTATAGACAATGCCATCCACCACATCGTCTCCCGGTACCTCGCCGTCTATTCCGTCACCAGGGTCGTCCTCGGGTGTCTCGTCAACCGTCGGCGCCGGAAGCGGATCTGCAATGACGCGTTCTGCACCGCCCACATTGATGGACAGGATAAGGAACCGATAGGAAGACCCGATTTTCTGGAACTGCATGGTCCAGCACGCAAAGTACTCCGTTTCTTCTTCCGCCTCGCCGCCCAGCGTCATTACCTGCGGCTTCTGCGTCGTCAGTGTCATCGGGAGAACCTGTCCCGATGTTGTTCGCCGTACCCCCTGGTCGGTCACGGTGATCCCGGTTTCTCCGCTGTCTTCCTCCGGCGCTTCCGGCTGTGCATCCGTATTATCTGTCTGATCGGCGGTGTCGTCCGTGGTGTCGTCCGCAGGATCCTCCGGCGTCTCCTCGTCCGGCTCGGTCACCGTGATCTCTCCATCCTCCAGCGGCAGATCCTCCGGGAACTGGATGTCCTCGCCGTCCAGTGCAAACCGGACAAAGGCCTCATCCTTCCCCTGTGTGATCGCTTCGATAAAACGATTGGTAAACTGGAAATTGGACTGCCAATAATAGCAATACGGGCTCTCTTTCGATCCATCGCCGCCCAGCAGCTCCAGGCCCGCCAGCTCTTCCGTATCATCACCGGCTCCCAGCGTGACGACATTGGCCAGGGAAACGACGCTTGCCGTCTTTGCTGCGCGCAAATCATCGTCGTCCTCATCGTTTTTGTCGTCCTCATCATCCTCGTCGTCGCTGTCCGAATCGATCGAGCTGCCGATGTCGCCTGCCACGCTGTCCTTCACCGGGACGCCGGCGCGGTAGGTCTGGATTACCGCCAAACGCTTCTTGGCCTGCGTCAGCTCCAGCTCTTTCTTCTGGATTTCAATGTTCTTCCGCTGCAAATCCAACTGGCTGAGCGTGGTATCATAGGAAAACAGCTTGTCGCCTTCCTTGACCTTCTGTCCCTTTTTGACATAAACCTGATCGACCGTCTCGGAGTCCGAGAGGTATTCCGTCTGCAGCTGGTCGGTGGAAACCGTGCCCTCCATCTCCGAATCGTCCTCCGCCATCATCGCGTCCAGACCGACATCGGTAAACGAATATACATTTACCGTGCCGCCATGGAAGCGGTCATAAATGCGGGTTGCACCAAACGCACAGGCGGCTCCAATCGCCAGAACAACAACCAGAATGAGTATCCCGGTTTTCCGGCTTTTCCCCGGTGTTCTGTCCGGTCTCTTCGGAATCCGCTTCAGGCGTTTGAAGATTCCCGAAAGTTTTTCCTTCATTCCGAACGCTCCTCTTTCTTTTCGGTCAGCATACCGTCAAAGATATAGCAAATGCGGTTGGCCTCATTGGCGACCTCCTGCGCATGCGTAATGACAATAATCGTAATCCCCTCATCGTTCAGCTGGCGGAACAGTGTCATAATCTGTTCGCCTGATTTGCTGTCCAGCGCACCGGTCGGTTCGTCGGCAAGCAGCAGCTTCGGCTTGCCCACCATGGCGCGTGCAATTGCAACGCGCTGCCGCTGTCCGCCCGAAAGCTGATTGGGACGGAAATCCATACGGTCCGACAGCCCCACCTTGTCCAGCATCTCGGCGGCCCGCTCCAGCCGCTCGCGCTTTTTCACACCGCGATAGAGGAGCGGGAGCGCGACGTTCTCCACCGCCGTCAGTCCCGGCAGCAGATCTGCCTGCTGGAACACAAAGCCCAGCACGCGGTTGCGCACACTGGCCATCTGATTGGAGGTCAGGGAAGCAAGGTTTTCCCCATCCAGCAGACAGGTTCCGGAAGACAGTACATCCAGGCACCCGATGATGTTCATCAAGGTCGTCTTACCCGAGCCGGAGGGGCCCATGATGGCGACATACTCGCCCTCTTTCACCTCCAGATTGACATGCTTCAGCACCGGGACTTCCAGCTTACCGCTCAGATAGGTTTTAAACACATCCTTACATTGGAGCAGTGTGCTCATCCAACCGGCACCTCCTCGTCCCCAGACATCGCCGGAACACCGTTGCCTTCGTCCTCATACTCCGGCACTTCTTCTTCCTCCTCGGTGTCCTGATACTGGCTGACCTTCATGCCCTCTTCCAAACCATCGTCCGGATAGGCAATATAATCGTCCTCTGTCAAGCCGTCCAGAATGGAATAGGTATCGTTGTATTCGTTGTATTCCCCAACCGTAACCTGGCGTTTTTCCAGCCGGTTCCGCTTGTTGCCAACCCATACATAGAAAATACCGTCCTCATCCTGCCACAGGAACGCCGCCGCCAGATGCAGGGCATTTTGCTCCTCAGCAGACATCACCTCACCGGTCGAAACATAGACATGCTGTCCCATCAGCAGTCCGTCCGAATCGTCCAGCTTGACATAGAAGGTATATTGCGTTGCGCTTTCCCCGGAGGAGCCGTCGTCGTAATTCTCCTCATCCTCGGAATTGTTCGAGGACGAACCATCGGTATCGATCTTGCTGATGGTTCCCGACCATGTCTGGGTTTCATCCAGGCGGGAGAGAACCGATACCTCCATATCCTCCTGCAGCGTCGCAACGTTCATCTCATTCGCCGTCGCCTTCACCCGGTAGGAGCTGGTCTGCAGGATCGTGATATACGCATCGCTGCTTCCGCTTTCCGTATCGTCGTTGTTGTCTCCATCGTTGATCGACTGGATCACGCCGCTGATCTTGGAATAGACCTTCGTCGTGTTGGTTGATTTTTTCAGCTTCTCATAGGACTGCTGCTTGGACTTGAGGTTGTATTCCGCCTCAGCCTTGTCGATCTTCGCGCTCTGGATCTCGAGCGAATAGGAGAGCTTGTCACTGCTGCTGCTCGCTTTTTTGTATTCCTTTTCCAGCTCCGCAATCTGCGTGTCATAGGATTTGATATTGGATTCCAGCTCTTCCAGCTCCAGCGCTGCGCTCTGCAGGTCAAGCTCGATCGATTCCATATCATAGGTGAACAAAAGGTCACCCTTCTTGACCGTGTCCCCCTCGGAGACATAACATTTCTTGACCTTCTTCCGGCTGCTCTTCTTGATCTTCTGCGTCGAGCGCGCCTCAACGACACCACTGAAAAGGCTGCTCCCCGATACATTTCTGGTTGCCAGCTCAGATACCGGCTGCACCGAAACCGTATCCCCCGTGTCGGAGCTGCCACAGCCCGATAAAAGAACGGCGCCGATCAGCGCTGCCGCCGCTGCTGTGCGAAAAATTGTATGTTTCATTCAGCTTTTCTCCTCTGGTCTGTATGAATTTTCCTTTTCTCTCGATTCCTTTATGGAGCGATAACATTCTATTTCAATCTGTATTGTACATGATAGTACACCAGAATACAATCGCTTTCCCGATTTTGTTTACAAATTTGTTTGAATTTCTCGTGAATTTCATCATTCTGTCGTGATTTCTTCCTCTTTCCCTGTCGCTTTCGCCACACCTGTTCCCCCTTTCCCACCGCCGTATCCCACAAAAACTCTGCCGCTTTTTTCTTTTCCAACATTTTCTTTTGCTCGAAAAAGTGATATACTTAACAAGAATTTAGCGCAGGGAGGTTGTATCGATGCGAAAAAGAATCTATCAGGTGATCGAACTCTCTACCGGTGAGGATCTTCCCAGCCGCATTTATGATATCACCTTATTTGCCAGCATTCTGCTCAGTCTGATTCCGATGATGTTCCGCCGCTCCCAGCCCATTTTTTTTGCGCTGGAATGGTTTGCGACGACCATCTTTATCATCGATTACCTGCTGCGCCTGTGGACAGCCGATCTCAAATTCCCCAAGCTGAAGAAAGGGGCGTTTTTCGTCTATCCCTTCACGCCGATGGCCATCGTCGACCTGCTGTCCATCCTCCCGACCATTCTGCTGATGCAGCCGAAATTCCGCCTGTTCGTGATGCTGCGCCTGATGCGCGCGATCAAGGTATTCCGTATCTTCAAACTGACGCGCTATTCCCGCGGCGTGCGCATGTTCATCAACATCTTTCGCGCCGAACGCGATGCGCTGATTACCGTCACGACACTCGCCGCATCGTTTATCTTTATGGCGGCTCTGATCATGTACAACGTCGAACCGGCGCTGTTCCCCAATTTCTTTTCCGCCCTTTATTGGGCCACCATCACAATGACCTCGGTGGGATACGGTGATATCGCACCGAATACGGTGATCGGACAGCTCATTTCCATCTTCTCTTCGATCCTCGGCATTGCGATCGTCGCACTGCCGACCGGTATTATCACCGCAGGATTCATGAGGGAAATCCTCAACCCTGCCGACAAGGCGACGGTTCGGGAAGCGGTCAAGGAAGCGGTGGATGAAACCGCGGTCAAGGAAGCCGTAAAAGAAGCCGTGGAGCAGTCCGCGGTCACCGCCGCCGTCCGGGATGCCCTGGAAGACACCGGGGGAAATTTTGAAGATGCCCTGGAGGCGGCAATTGAGCGGTTGGAGAAAACCTATCCGCCAAACAACCCCGAGCGGGAGAAAAAGGGATGACCGTTCCCATTCATACAAAGAAAAAGCCCAGACACGGTGTCTGGGCTTTTTCGAAAGGATGAAAAATGAAAAATAAAATGAAAGAAGAAAGAAATATGATAACAAAAAACTGTGGTTCGCAAAAGAAAAGTTTTAAGAAAAAAAGTTTTTTTCGTCTGTCCCCGTCCTCGTCAACCATACAATACATAAAAAAAGGGACGGGACAGTAGGTTCGATGCATTGCGGTATCTTCTTGACATATTTATCTTAACGAAAATTTATGAAGGAAGTTGGGATTTTTGGTAAAGAATTTGTGAGAAGATTATGAATAATCCGTTAATAGAAGAAAAAAATTGTGAAAAGGGGAAAACTTTCACGTAACGGCCAGTTTATTGCGATAAAGCATTTGTATTTCACGGGTACGGATGCTAAAATAATATCCGGAAGAATTCCGGCTTATCAGAGCTTGCGTTACAGGAGGATGCTATGGATATCAAAGAACAGGCGCTTCAGGCGCATCGTGACTGGAAAGGAAAAATTGAAGTGATTTCCCGCTGTGAGGTAAAAACCGCAGAGGATTTATCAATTGCATATACCCCCGGCGTTGCTGAGCCGTGTCTTGAAATACAGAAGGATGTGGATCTGAGCTATGTCTACACCCGCCGCAACAATCTGGTTGCGGTCATTACCGATGGTTCCGCCGTTCTCGGCCTTGGCAACATCGGCCCGGAGGCCGGTATGCCGGTTATGGAGGGCAAATGCGCTTTGTTCAAAGCGTTCGGCGACGTGGATGCCTTCCCGCTCTGCGTCCATGCCGACAGTGTGGATGAATTCGTCGATACGGTCGCCAACATCAGCGGTTCGTTCGGCGGCATCAACCTGGAGGACATCGGAGCACCGAACTGCTTCGAGATCGAGCGCAAGCTCAAGGAGCGCTGCAATATCCCGATCTTCCACGACGACCAGCACGGTACGGCGATCTGCTGCGCAGCCGCCATGATCAATGCCTGCCGCCTGACCGGCCGCAAGCCGGAAGAGCTCAAGCTGGTGGTCAATGGCGCCGGCGCTGCGGCAACCGCAGTCATCAAGCTGCTCCTCTCCCTCGGGGTCAAGGACATCATTGCCTGCAACACCAGCGGTGCGATCTATGAGGGCAAGGAAGATCTGTTTGAATCGCAGAAGGAGTTGGCAAAGATCACGAATCGCGAACGTCGTACCGGTACACTGAAGGATGTCATCGTTGGCGCCGATGTTTTCTTTGGCCTTTCCGCCCCGCATGTCCTGACGGCAGAGATGGTCCGCACCATGGCGCCGAACCCGATGGTCTTTGCGATGGCCAACCCGGTTCCGGAAATCATGCCGGAGGAGGCTATCGCCGGCGGCGCCGCGGTTGTCGGTACAGGCCGTTCGGATTATCCCAACCAGATCAACAACGTTCTGGCTTTCCCGGGTGTGTTCCGCGGTGCGTTGGATGTCCGTGCATCGGATATCAACGAAGAAATGAAGATCGCCGCTGCCTATGCCATCGCTGGTCTGATCTCCGACGAGGAGCTGCGCGCAGACAACATCATGCCGAAGGCATTCGATCCGCGTGTCAAAGATACGGTCGCGGCTGCTGTCGCCCAGGCCGCACGCGACAGCGGTGTTGCCCGCATCTGATCTACATAAAGAAATCCAAAAAAACAAGAACGGCATGTCGTCCCGGTGGGACGGCCTGCCGTTCTTTTCTTCTGCCTTATAATGCCGGATCATCTGCGGCATCCTGCCCCGCCGCGGTGAGCGCCATACTGCCGCGCTTCGGCAGGATGGTATAGCCCGGATGCAGCGCTTTCAGTCTGCGGCACAGCGCCGAGGTCTGGTACAGCACATAGTCGTACCCGGACAGTGGGATGTCATAATCCAATGTGACATAGCCGCGCGAGGCCAGCCGGCGCAGCGCCAACGAAATCAGTTCGATCTCCGCGGTGTCCTCTTCCCCGCTGCGCAGATAGACTGGCGACGGTTCCAGCGGCTCCAGCGGTGCAAAATACGATTCGCGCCGCGCGAATTGCGCCAATGGAAGGAACGGTGTCTGTGCCAGTTCCAGCAGCAGCACACGCTCTTCGTTTGTCAGTGGGGTCTCCGCGGAACAGCCGCCGCAGCCGCCACAATTTTTCTGACCACTACACCCTCCACAGGAATGGGAGCAGGATTCACAGCTCATAGAAAATCTCCTTCACGCCGCCGGACGGCGGCTTTTTTCCCTTCTCAATGCGACCGGTGCGATCAGATGAGGAAATACCACCAGTCGCTGCTGCTGTTCAACTCGTTGGTACAATACCACCAGCCCTCAAAGACATAGCGCTTTTTGTACAGCGAGGACGACATCGTAAAGCCAAAGTATTCCGAGCCGGATGCACGGATGTTGCGCTGAATCCGCGGGTCAAACTGATATGGGACATTGGCCAGATATACCGTGGACCATTTGTGTATGACCAATGAGCCATTGCTGTTGCGGAAATTTCCCGCTGCAATCCAAAGGTTTTTCTTGGTGCTCGGTTCGCCGAAAAGCTGATAGAGGCAATCGTTAAAATTCGAGTTGCACTGCAGACAGCTTGGAAACTCCTTCGCATGCTTGGTATGCCAGCGATAGATCGCCATCACCTTGTCATATGTCGTCTTGTACTTGGAGATATTGACGCCCTTTTTCGTCAGTTCCAAAATCTTCGCCTTGCTTCCGGAATCCGCCTTGATCCGGTTGAGAAGCTGCTTGACCGTCAGGCCCTTCTTTGGTGTAATCGAGAGCGCCTTGCTCCAGGTCTTATACACCTTCTGCCCGTTCACCAGCTTATACGGAACCACCCGGACATAGTACTTTGCTTTGGCCAGGCCGCTGATGGTTTTGCTTGTCGTCGAAGCTTTTTTTACCGTAAGCGTTGTCGTTCGTCCATTGTCCGTGAATTTCGACGAGGTGCTGTACTGCAGCAGATAACCGGTCGCACCGCTCCGCTTCGCCCACTGCACCTTGATCTTACCGGTGGAAACATAGGATACCCTTTTCAGTTTGACTGCCGCCGGGGCCGCCGTGCTTGTTGTACCCGATGCGACCCGGACCGAACTGGTTTCGACCGGTTTCGCCGCGGCCAATACCGCCGTGCCGGATCCGACTGCAACCGCCGCCGTCAGCAGGGCCGCCGCCAGGGAACGCAGCAGCCCGCTTTTCCGTCTCTTCATCTTTACCTCCAGATTTTTTCTCTCTATCCTTGTTTTTATTCCACGACGATCGCCATGAAAACGGCTTTTTTATCCGAATTGTTCTTGGTATAATGCGCTGCACCGCCGCCGCAGAACCAGGCATCTCCCGGATGTACGGTATATTCCTTTCCGCCGTCCATAATGGTCATCTCTCCCTCCATCATGTAGCAGTATTCTGCATCCGGCTGATGTGCATGCTCGCCAATCGAGCAGCCCGGCTCCAGCGTCAGGATCGCACACATTTTAAACTTTCCGCAGGACTCCTCCGCCGGAATCAGATGCTGACGGGTGATGACACCCTCGCCGCCGCGCAGCTTCTCCACCGTATCCGTTTTCTGTTCCGTTGCTCTGTTCAACATAATACTACACTCCTTCTTTTTCTATGTCTTTTTTATGACAACAACAGTGATCCCGTTGTTATGCCTCTCCAAATCACGATCCCTGCGGAACTCCGGACAAATCTGCAGCAGCTTTCGCGTATCCTCCTCGAAAATCGTCAGCTTTTCCCCCGGAATCACCATACGGACTGCGCCGCGCTCGCACATCGCCGCAAGCTCCCGCCGCACGGCAACCCGGATCTTCCCTCCGGTTCCGCTGGAACCAAAGCCGTGAATCAGCTTGACGGCGGCATAGCCCCGTTTTTTCGAAAGGCGAAGCTCCATCCGCATCCGGTCAAGCGCCTCTGCCACTGCCGGCTTGCCGATTTCCAGATTGATTTCCCGAACATCCTGCTGCATCGCGGCAGCTCCTTTCCGTTTCCTGTATTTCTCACGCCGTCACACAGGCCCTCCGCACCTGCGTGACAAAATGGGAGAGAAGGGGCCGCATCGAGACATCCGTATCACGGCATACGCCTTCGATCATACGCTCTGCATGCCACTGCACCGCAGAGACCGGAAGGGAGTCGTGCTCAATCCCCTCGATCACGCCATCCGCATCGCTCACCGCCGTGACCACAAGACCGCGCCCCAATGTGCGGATCGCCTGGTGATGATAGCTGTTGACCGAGAGCCGCTCCCCCAACATACCGCGCAATCCGCCATTCTCCGCGGTGACGACCGTATGAATCGTGCTTTCATGCAGATGCGCCGTGCCCAGTTCCCGGAACAACGTCCCGCCGAAAAAGACATCCACCACTTGAATCCCGCGGCAAATGCCGAAAACCGGCTTTCGCTTTTCGCAAAAGCATCGCAGAAGATCCCGTTCGCGCTCATCGCGCTGTTCGTCCACACTGGTAGCCTGTCCGCTCATGCTCCTTCCATAGAACCGAGGATGGATGTCCCCTCCGCCGGACAACAACAGACCGTCCATCCGCTCTGCCAAGATGGAAACATCCCCATAACCGCCATCCAGCACACAGGAAGCGCCAAACTGGCTGAACGCCCTGGCGTACAATTCACTCTGCGCCGTCTGTGCGCTCCTCTTTCCGGGTATTGTGCCCGTTGATATCAGTATAACAGTATCCTCCGTTTTTTTCACCTCCTTTTTGCAAATTTGGCGAAAGAATCTTTCCTTCCACAGGCAAAATTCTTCCCTATCAGAATGCCATGCTTCCAGCGCGAGCGGCGGCGAATCCTGTGCAGCGGTCAAAATTTTTCTCTGACAGCAATCGACGCGCCATCCCCGCTTTCCCTTCATTCTATTCACGGAAAAATTCTCCTATTCCCAGGCGGACAACACAAAAAAATCCCCCCGCCTTCGCTCGAAAGCAGGGAGATTTTGATTCTCTTTTACCACTCCGAATCCCAATCCGAATACCATTCCGTATCGTCGTCTTCGTCCTCATAGCTGCCAAAGTCGCCCGCACCGCGCGCAATAATCCAGGCATCCGGGACATGCCGCCCATAGGTGGAATCCGCCGCGGAGGAACTGGTGATCGGCCGCCCATCATAATACATCAGGGAGGAAGAGCCACCATCCAGATTGCATGCCTGATAGGCCCCATAGCGATACAGGATATCCGACAGGTCACCGATCGTAATGCCGAGGGAATAGCCGGGCTGACGGCCATCCACCACCGACAGCAGAAGCTGTCCGTCCCTCGTCTGGCCGATGACCGTACGCGGCTGCAAGCCCCAGCCGGACGAGCCGCTGATGAGCAGGTCTCCGTTCAAAATCAATGCCGGGTCAAACTGCATGGCCTCACGCGCATCCGACGGCTTTTTGTCCGAGATATTGAGCAGGTTATCCTGGCTCAGGCTGATTACCTTCATCGTACAGCCATTGCGCCCGACAATGCGCTGTCCGCCGGAGAACGCCATGCCGTAAATATCACCGCCGTTTCCAGTGCCATCCGGATCATCGAAGCCGCTGGCATTGATACCGAGAATCGCGTTGTTGGAATGCACAATGTCCTCAATGTATTCTCCTTCGCCGCCCTCCAGATTGGAGGCTGCCGCAACACTGGCCTGAGCCGGATTCTTGACGATGGCGAGCTTGCCATAGTAGCTGTCATCCTCCAGCGTCACAATCACAATGCCATTGCGGGTATCGATGGCACACACCGCATCGCCGTATATCGTACGGATTCCGGTATCCTCATCGTCATAGTCCGCCTCGTCAATGAACAGATAGCCATTTTCGTCGATGGCCTCGCTTCCATGCTCCTGCATATATGCCTGGAAGGTCGTCGGATTGATCTCGGAATAATAGGTTTCAAATTCCGGCTCAAGCTCACTCCAGGGACGCATGGAAAGCGTATAATCCACGGCATCTCCATCCTCTACGTCTCCCCAATAGCTGCTCAAGCCCTTTTGCTGCTGTTCCACCGAGGTGCGATCCGTCATCACGCTGTCGATCACGCTCTGCGGCAGAAACGCCGTCGCCAGCCATTGATGGGTCATTGTGCCCATGGCTGTCTCAATATAGATGGTTCTCCACTTTTTGATAAACGGGATATCAGAATACACCAGAAAGCAATACATGCTGCTGAAAAAAATCAGAAACGCTGCCAGCGCACCGATCAGCTGCCGCAGGAGCCGTCTCTTCCGGCCTTTCTTCGCATGGCTCCGGTCGGCCCCCGCGCCTTCGATTCCCCGCGCCGCATGTTCGCTGAATCCGGGTCGTCTGGTGATGCTCTCATCGTATACGACATTCAGAAGCCGGTTTGTCTCCGGCTCGCGAAAGGATGCCAATTCCTCATCATCCCAAAGAAATTCCATTTCGTTTTCATCGTGCCGTTCCGCCACGGAATCACCTCTTTGTGCCAAAAAGTAATTTCAAAAAAATCATGTTTTAGACAATTGTATTCATTATAACATACTTTCTTCTTCGATAAAACAGCTTTTCCAACAAAACTTTCCCTCCTTTGCGCCCCGAATCCATTGCTTTTTCCGATAGCCTGTGATACCATCGGATTATTGCAATTTCATTTTCCCTCCGGAGGAGATACCTTATGACCCATCCGAATACCTGGACCGCCCTGCCGATGCAGGGGGAATTTTCCACGGCGCAGACGTTGGACTGCGGACAGTGCTTCCGCTGGACACCGCAGGAGGACGGCAGTTGGCTCGGCCTCGTCGGACAGACCCCCGCACGTGTGCGCGATGAAAACGGCACCCTTTGGATACAAACGCCATCCGGCCTGGATTCCCTCTGGATGGATTATTTTGATTGCGCACTGGATTACACCGCGATCCGCACCGCGTTCGCCATCGACGAATTCACCTCAGCCGCGGCGGACTACGGCCGTGGCATCCGTATTCTGCGGCAGGACCCCTGGGAGGCGCTGTGCTCCTTCCTGATCTCGCAGTGCAACAACATTCCCCGCATCCGGGGTATCCTCTCCCGTCTGTGCGAAGCACTGGGCGAGCCAATGGAATTTCAGGGACAAACGCTGTATACCTTCCCAAAGCCGGAACACCTCGCGCCGCTCGAGCGCGCTGATCTGGAATTTCTGCGCGCCGGCTATCGTGCCCCCTATCTGATCCACGCGGCCCGCGCTGTCTGTGACGGTTCTCTGGACTTTTCTTCCCTGGAAAACCAGGACACCGAAACCGCACGGCAGCAAATCATGCAGCTCCGCGGCGTCGGACGCAAAGTTGCCGACTGCTTTTTATTATTCGGCATGCACAAGCTGGATGCCTTTCCGGTCGACACCTGGATGAAAAAAGCCGCCGGCTATTATTCCGGGGATTTTTCCGTCTTCCGAAACAGCCCGTATGCCGGTATTTATCAGCAGTATATCTTCTATTATATCCGTTCGGTGCTTTCGTAACTCCTGTCTGTTTTTTCCCTGCCTGTCAAACACACGCTTGACAGGCAGATCTTTTCACGATAACATGAAGTTAGCTTCACATCAAAGGAGGAGTCATGAAGAATCTCGTCAGGGAAAAGAGACTTGCTGCCGGGCTGACACAGCAGCAGTTGGCCGATCTGGTTCATGTCTCCTCCCGCACCATTATCTCCATCGAACGGGAACAATACAATCCCTCCCTGATGCTTGCCTATCGTCTCGCGCAGGTATTTCATACAACGGTGGAGGAACTATGCTGCCTCAAAGAAAACAAAGAACGGGAGGACATTCCATATGAAAATTTACGATAAACGCCGCTTTTGTGCCGCAATTCTCTTACTCGCTCTCGGCATCTCCGGACTGCTTACGTTGCGTCAGGAGTTCTCGCTCTACACTCTCTTTGTATCCCTTCTTCTGTTTGGCTTGGGCGTATTCCATGCGATACTCAGCTTTGGCATCGGGCTCTCGCGCCGGGACAAGCTGGAACTGCTGGACGAGAGAAATCAGGCCATCTCCCTGCGTACGGCGCAAACAACCCTGCGCATCACACAGCTTTTGATCTTTCCGCTCCTCCTTCTGCTGCAATGGACCAATCATCCGCCGGAATCCACATGGGCGCCGGGCGCCGGATTGCTGTTTCTCCTGGCAATCTCCATCCTGGTCGAGCGCATTGCACACCGATATTATGAAAAACATATCTAAACCGCACAGCAGGCGACGGAAATTCTCCGCCGCCTGTTCTCTTCTTATCCGTTCCGGCATTATGAACGTTCTCGTTCCACACAAAACGCGGTCACAGAAATATATTCCTGTCCATCAATGGTATAGGTAATCGTGAGAGAACAAATACTGTAGATTGGTTCACCGAAACCATCCGTGCCGTGTGTGTGATCGTCAAACGCAAAATAGTATCCTTTTCCGGTAATTCCACCGAGTCGGCATACTCTTTGATAAGGATTTCCGGGGAAGCATCCGGCGTAATATTTTCAAAAAAGCTGTCTTAAAACACCAATTTCACAGCCGATATTCCATCACAAAATCATCCATGAAAAATCCATTGCCGATGTCGTTCTTCTCCTCGCGGATTTTCCGGAATCCCAAGTGTTCATAAATCGCGATCACATCCGTATTGTCCCGATTCACGTTGAGGAAAATCGCCGGGAGCTTCTGCCTTCGTGCTTCATCGCAGACAAACGCATGCATCTGCTGCGCCAGATGATGGCCACGCCATTCCTGCGCGATATAGAATTTGCTCAGGTACAGCTTTTCGTCCCTGAGCAGAAAGGCGAGAAATCCTGCCGCCTGACCGTCTGCCATGACCCAGTAGTACCGATAGCCCTCCTGCAATTGCTGTCGGATCGCTCTCGGCGTCTGAAAGCGCTGAAGCATATAGTCGTTCTGCTCCGTCCCAATAATGGAATCAAAATGCTGCCGGACAATCCGTGTCGCGAGCCGCGACAAATTGCCGATCTCGTCGGCCTCTGTCGCACGAACCGGCAGAATCTCTGCTTTTATGTAATCCAAGTTTGTGTCCCTCTCATCTCTTCTTATTCTTCTCCCAGATTTTTTGCAGTCCCATCAACGCCAGATACGGCTCCTCAGCGACGGTTTCCTGCATCAGCCCTGCAACCATGCCGGCATACGGTCCCGTGAGATACACGGTCAATTCCTCGCCCAGTTGTGTCCGCAGTCTCCCTATCATACCATCCACCATGCACGCGGCGCCATACAGTACACCGGATGAGATGGCGTCCATGGTATTTTTGCCGATCAATGGGACAGAACGATCCAGGACCACCGAAGGAAGCTGTGCCGCCTGCGCACGAAGCGCCTCCAGTCCCAGACGGACACCCGGCGCAATCGCAGTCCCGACCATCACCCCCCGGCCGTCCACCGCCGTAAACGTCGTCGCGGTTCCCATGTCCACGACAGCACATGGAAGCTGTCCGCGCGCGACAGCCTCCACCGCCAAACAGACCAAATCACTGCCGACCAGATGCGGATGGTCAATCTTCATATTGAGTCCGGTTTTGACTCCCGCTGAAACACTGGTTACCGGACAATGGAACAGCGTTTCCACTGCCTGACGCAGCACGGAGCTCAGCGCCGGAACGACCGAGCAGAGGATCGCTCCGCCAATCTGCCTCCGGTCCACGGAGTGCAGCCGCAGGACGTCCGCGATCGAGCAGGCGTACTGATCCGCTGTGTGCCGCGGTTCGGTCGCCAATCGTGTGACGACTTCCAATTCTCCCCGACGGAAGCATCCGATGGTGATAAACGTATTTTGCGCGTTGATTGCAAGCAGCATGTCTTCTCTCTCCTGTTCTGTTTCGTTGTTGTCCGTCCGCGCACAGATAGTCGGCAAAAAACATCAGCGGACCGCTCAGCAGGAACCAGAACGTGCTGTACCGCGCACAGATCTGCCCCGCCAGATTGAAATGCTCCGCCGAATAATCCCATACCTCCATATGCAGCCCCAAATTAAAAATGCAGCCAAACAGCAGCTCTACGGAGGTAATGATGCCCGATCCGACCGCACAGCGCAGCACCAAACTGCGCTCTTCCAGGCGCTGGGAGGCATCCCCCAACAGACCAAAGCACAGTCCGCCCGCCAGCGCCATCGACCAATGCGACCATCCCCGCCATAAAATCTCCAGCAGCGGATAGCCCCAGCTTCCCAATGCGACAAGTGTCGCCGTTTTTTCTAATTGTTTCATTCGCTTCACCCGTTTTCAGCTTTTGCCTTCCGGGTGCATAATATACGAGCCAAAAAACGGATACTAAATCAAATAAAGAAAAAAAGGGGATGGCGTTATGAAGCAGCACGGCAGCCTGTCCGCGCACTATGCGGACACCTGCGGCGAAATCATCTGTCCGCGGCAGCGGTTCCGTCCGGATGGACAGACCGTTCGGCTGCATCACGGGACACGGCGCGAACGCGGGGCGTGTTCCTCAGGCGCGGCTGAGCGCGTCTAGGCAGTCCAAAAACGTGCCGCGCACGATATGGGACGGCTGGGCGATCATCAAATTGACCGGATAGCCGAAATTTTCCACCGAAAAGCCTGCGTCGTCCGTCTCGCCGAGGCGCTCCCGCATCGGCGTGTCGTCGTCCAGATACCCCCAGATTTCCTTTCCCAGTGCGTGGGCATATCCAATTTCAAACGCGGTGCCGCTGTCCATCTCGTGACCGCGGAACGGGTTCAGATTGGCAAGCACAATGTCTGCCTGCCGGATAAAGGCCAGATTTCCCTCAAAAATATCCTTTGGGTTGTCCGCCTCGTTGTCAAACGGATACAGCCCGATAAAGCCGCGCTCCGCACAGGCAAGCTTCATGCGTGCGCCGCGCTGGACTGCATCCGGATAAAATACATCAAAACCAGCCAGATAAATGCGTTTCATAGGAATTCCCTCCCGATATTTCTGCTGTTATCGTATCATATCGCGCCCCGAAGCGCAAGATCGTCCCCTTTCCTACTCCTTTCGTGTTCTTTACTTTCCTGTCCCCTCTGTCGTATAATAGAACCAGTACATGTGACAGGAGGAACTTTCTCATGGGAATGAACGATACACCGTCCTCGGAGCGCATCCATATCGGTATTTTCGGAAAGCGCAACGCCGGGAAATCCAGCTTAATTAACGCCCTGACCGGACAGGATCTGGCGATTGTCTCGGAGATCGCCGGTACCACAACCGATCCGGTCTCCAAAGCAATGGAGCTTCTGCCGCTCGGTCCGGTTGTCCTGATCGACACACCGGGACTGGATGACGAAGGGGAGCTCGGCAAACAACGTGTGCGCAGCGCCAAGCGGGTCATGAACCGCTGTGACGCCGCTATCCTCGTCATCGATGGGCTGGAGGGCCTATGTCCGGTACATACGGACATCCTCAGCCTGTTCCGCAAAAAGAACATTCCCTATCTGGTTGTCCACAACAAAAACGACCTTGCCGCCCCATCCGCCCTGCCGGACAACGCCATGTCCGTCAGCGCTAAAACCGGGGCGGGCATCTGGGAGCTAAAGGAACGCCTTTCCCGTCTGGTCATCGACCCGCATCATGGCCGCCGCCTGGTCGGTGATCTGCTCCAGCCGCACGACATCGCGGTTCTCGTCGTGCCGATTGATTCAGCGGCTCCCAAAGGGCGTTTGATCCTCCCGCAACAGCAGACCATCCGCGATGTGCTCGAATCCGGCGCCTATTCCGTCGTCGTGCGCGAAAGTGAGCTTCCCGGCGCACTGGACAGCCTTGGCCGCAAACCGCGCATTGTCATCACGGACAGTCAGGCGTTTGGCTCGGTCTCCAAGGATACGCCGGAGGACATTCCGCTCACCTCGTTTTCCATCCTGATGGCACGCTACAAGGGCAATCTGACCGAAGCGGTGCGCGGTGTACGTGCGCTGGACACGGTGCAGGACGGCGACCGCATCCTGATCTCCGAAGGCTGTACCCATCACCGCCAATGCGATGACATCGGCACGGTCAAGCTGCCGCGCTGGATCGAACAGTACACCGGCAAAAAGCTGGAATATGCGTTTACCAGCGGCGGTGAATTCCCGGAGGATCTCAGCCCGTATCACATGGTCATCCATTGCGGCGGCTGTATGCTCAACGAGCGCGAGATGAAATCCCGCATCGCACATGCCATCGACGAACAGATCCCGATGACCAATTACGGGATCGCCATTGCCTACATGCACGGCATTCTGGCCCGTTCGGTCGCACCGTTTCCGAATATCGCGGCGCTGCTGAAACCGTAACCGACAAAATTCAGGCTCTGTGGACAACCGTCCACAGAGCCTGTTCTTTTGGTTTCATTTTTTGGGAACTTTTTCTGTATTCCCATCCAGATAGGCCAGAATGGGATGCAACGCGCCAAAATCCACAAAATCAACCGCTTGATGATGCGTTGCAAGAACCGCTTGTATCTCCGGCGTCTGTTTTTCCTCCGGAAGCGCTTTTGCCCTCCGATATGCCACCTGCATCATAGCTTTGTGGCCCAGGCTGAGCTTGCGATAATCCATGCCACCGCGCAAATGAAAAACCGGCGCCTTATCACAAAAGGCCTTCGGCAGCTGCTTTCGGACGGATCGCCGGATATTCTCCACCCCTTCGGCATTGCTCCCATCGACCAAACCAACTGTAACCACAATCAATTCCGCCTGTTCCGATATGGTTTTTACCGTTGTTTTCAGTCCCTTTACCGAACCCGCATACAGTCCTCCCATATGGATGACCGTCTGATAGGGAGACAAATCCGCCTTCTCTCCGCTTCGTATCGCAGGGATTCCTGTTTGCCGCGACAATTCCTCCGCATAGCGCTGTGTTGTTCCATATTGGCTTCCATAAACAATAATTTCCATTCCGCTGTTCCCCCAAACTCCATATTCTTTCTATGGTACAGTATACCACAAATATTCGCATTTTTCGGGCAAGTATGCTATACTGAGAAAAATTTTGTGGAAGGGGAAGATCGGATGTATTCTTCCTGTAAGCTCTGTCCGCGGCAGTGCGGTGTCGACCGTGCGGCGGGAAAAATCGGATACTGTGGTACCGACAGCCGGATGCGTCTCGGCCTCGCCACGCTTCACCGCTGGGAGGAGCCCTGCCTCTCCGGCACACGTGGAGCCGGAACCGTATTCTTCTGCCATTGCTCCCTGCGCTGTGTGTTCTGTCAGAATTCCTCCATCAGTGGGCCGGAGGCTTCCGAGAGCGGCGTAATAACCACAGTCCCTGAACTGGCGGATACGTTTCTCTCATTACAGGAGAAAGGCGCGCACAACATCGATCTGGTGACGCCGACCCACTATGCCCCGTCGGTGGCAGAAGCGATCGGCCTCGCCCGCACGCGCGGTCTGACTATCCCGACCGTCTGGAACAGCAGCGGCTATGAGTGCGTGGACACGCTGCGCCGGCTTGACGGCTTGATCGACATCTATCTCCCGGATTTCAAATATTACAGCACCTATTATTCCGAGCGCTATTCCTCTGCCCCGGATTATTTCGACATCGCCTGCGAGGCCATTGAGGAAATGCTGCGTCAGACCGGAGCGCCGGTCTTCGACCGCGATGGTATCTTGCAGCGCGGGACCATCCTCCGTCATCTCATGCTGCCCGGCCTGTCCGGCGACACCGAACAGCTTCTGCGCTATGCCTCCCGGCACTGGAAAGATCGTATTTTATTCAGTCTGATGCGGCAGTTCACGCCGCTGGCGGGTTTGGGACGTTTCCCTGAACTCAATCGAACGATTACAGACGAGGAATATGCCGCTGCCTGTGAAACCATGCAGGCGCTCGGCCTGGATGGCTGGCTGCAGGATTCCGAATCCATCAGCGAAAGCTTCATTCCGCTCTTCGACGGAACCGGTATTGGAGATCGGGCCAAAAATATCTGATCGATTCGACCAAGTTCGTTTGACTTCGCAGAACCGATTGATTACCATGTTCTGGGTGATATTTATGAAGCGAAAATGGTACTATCCAACACCAATCCGTCTGGGTGTCGCCGTGCTGTGCGCCTCCTTCCTGGCAACCTACAGCACCGCAGTCGATCAGTCTGCCGCGGAAGTGGACGAGCCTATTGTGGGCGAGTTCCCCTCTTCCGAGCCGGGAGAAATCCATGAGACGATTTCCATTGTACTGGAGGAGGAAACCGACCGTGCGCTGCTGGAAACCCGCGCCGCCAGGTGGCAGCTTCGGCTCATCAACGCGGACAATCCCCTGCCGGAGGACTATGACCCCGATCTTGTCGACATTGGTGACGGCCTGCAATTCAATCGCACGGCCTCGGACAACTTATTGGACATGCTGCAGGCCGGACGTGCCGCCGGATATGATCTGGTCATCTGCTCCGCCTACCGCAGCAACGAACGTCAGCGAGAGCTATACAACAATCAGGTTGCCCAGCAGCTCGCCTCGGGAAAAAGCCAGGAGGAAGCCGAAGAAGCTGCCGTACATATCGTTGCCTATCCAGGCACTTCAGAGCACGCAAGTGGCCTTGCGGCGGATATTGTCACGCAGGAATACCTCGCAGAATATTCCAGTCTGACGAGCGGCTTTGAACAAACCGCGGCATTCCAGTGGCTCATGGAGCACTGCACCGAATACGGCTTTATCCTCCGCTATCCGGAGGACAAGACCGAGATCACCGGCATCATCTATGAGCCGTGGCATTTCCGCTTTGTCGGGCAAACCGCTGCGAAGGAAATGACGGCATCCGGACTCTGTCTGGAGGAATACCTCGGACAAGCAGGGTCCACGGACGATCCAAACTAAATGAACATTCCAAAGGCTCCCGGCCAGTGCACCGGGAGCTTTTGTTTTGCCGCATCCATTGAAAAAACGGGAGTCCGCCAAACGCGGACTCCCGTCAATGGTTTTTATGACAATTTGTTCTGTCTCACATTAGAGCTGCGGGCCTGCAGAAACCAGTGCCTTGCCTGCCTCGTTGCCCTCGTACTTGGAGAAGTTCTTAACGAATCTCTGCGCCAGATCCTGTGCCTTTGCTTCCCACTCGGAAGCATCTGCATAGGTGTCGCGCGGATCCAGGATTGCCGGATCAACACCCGGAAGCTCCGTCGGAACCTCAAAGTTGAAGTACGGAATCTTCTTGGTCGGAGCGTTCTTGATATCGCCGTTCAGGATGGCGTCAATGATGCCGCGGGTATCCTTGATGGAGATACGCTTGCCCGTGCCGTTCCAGCCGGTGTTGACCAGATAAGCCTTTGCGCCGCTCTTTTCCATCTTCTTAACCAGCTCTTCTGCATACTTGGTCGGATGCAGTTCCAGGAATGCCTGGCCGAAGCAAGCGGAGAAGGTCGGGGTCGGCTCGGTGATACCGCGCTCGGTGCCGGCCAGCTTTGCCGTAAAGCCGGACAGGAAGTAGTACTGGGTCTGCTCCGGAGTCAGGACAGAAACCGGCGGCAGTACGCCAAATGCGTCCGCAGACAGGAAGATTACATTCTTTGCTGCCGGTGCGGAAGAAACCGGGCGTACGATGTTCTCAATATGATCGATCGGGTAAGATACACGGGTGTTCTCGGTAACGCTCTTGTCGTTAAAGTCGATCTTGCCCTCTGCATCTACCGTAACGTTCTCCAGCAGTGCATCGCGACGGATTGCATTGTAGATGTCCGGCTCGGACTCCTTGTCCAGGTTGATAACCTTGGCATAGCAGCCGCCCTCGAAGTTGAATACGCCGTTGTCATCCCAACCGTGCTCGTCGTCGCCGATCAGCAGACGCTTCGGGTCGGTAGACAGGGTGGTCTTGCCCGTACCGGACAGACCGAAGAAGATGGCAGTGTTCTCACCGTTCATATCGGTGTTTGCCGAACAGTGCATGGAAGCAATGCCCTTCAGCGGCAGGTAGTAGTTCATCATGGAGAACATACCCTTCTTCATCTCGCCGCCGTACCAGGTGTTGATGATAACCTGCTCACGGCTGGTGATGTTGAAGACAACTGCGGTCTCAGAGTTCAGACCCAGTTCCTTGTAGTTCTCAACCTTTGCCTTGGACGCATTGTAAACAACGAAGTCCGGCGTAAAGTTCTTCAGCTCTTCCTCAGACGGCTGGATGAACATGTTCTTTACAAAGTGTGCCTGCCAAGCAACCTCAACGATGAAGCGGATTGCCATGCGGGTGTCCTCGTTTGCGCCGCAGAACGCATCGACAACGAACAGTCTCTTGTTGGACAGTTCCTTGATCGCGATATCCTTGACCGCGCTCCAAGTCTCCTCAGAAGCCGGATGGTTATCGTTCTTGTACTCGTCGGAAGTCCACCATACCGTGTCCTTGGAATTCTCATCCATGACGATGAACTTGTCCTTCGGAGAACGTCCGGTGTAAATACCGGTCATAACATTTACTGCATCCAGCTCGGTGTTCTGGCCTACTTCGTAGCCCTCCAGACCTTCCTTCGTCTCCTCTTCGAACAATACTTCGTAAGAAGGATTGTAAACGATCTCGGTCGTACCGGTGATGCCATATTTGCTTAAATCAATTGCTGTCATCTTGCGTTTAACCTCTTTCTTCGTATTTCGAGTATGTTTAGAATACCTATTAATAATGTTATCCAACAATTCGGGGAAAGTCAATGTAAAAAACGCCCCAAATTCCCTAAAAAACGGAGAAAGAATCGGCAGTTTTAACAGCCACCTTATAATAAGGCTAGCAAATTGCAACTAATATGTCAAAAACTGAACCACACTGCCCAATTCTCCTGCAAATCCTATCGGATTTCTACCCGGTCCCGCAGTACCGGAAACTGTTCCCGCACACGCACCACCTGCTTCGGGTCAAACTCCACCGTCAGGACCGTTTCGCCCTCTGCCGCCTCGGCAAGGATCGTCCCATCGGGCGCCACTGCCATGCTGTGCCCGCCGCCGACCACACCGGCATGCTCCCCGGCATGGTTGCAGGCAAACAAAAAGCACTGGTTCTCCAGGGCGCGCACCCGGCACAGCAGACGCCAGTCCGTCAGGCGCACCTGCGGCCATGCCGCCGTGACACAGAAAATCTGTGCGCCGGCATCCACCATCGCGCGAAACTGCTCGGGGAAACGAAGGTCGTAACAGGTCGCCAGGCCGACGCGCCCGATGGGGGTATCCACCACGGTCACGCCGTCTCCTGCACGGAGCAGTTTGGATTCCCTGGAATGGTAGCCAAACAGGTGCAGTTTCCGGTAAGCTGCCGCCTGGCTGCCATCCGGCAGAAGCAGCGGCGTCGTATTGGTGACGCTGCCGTCTTCATGCTTCTCCAGAAAGCTCCCTGGAATGATGGTGCACGACAGACGCTGTGACCAACGGGAAAAGGTGCGTATGATCCCGCCCGGAAGTTCGGCATTGCGGGCATACTGTTCGAAATTGGAAAATCCATTTTTCCACAGCTCGGGCAGCAGGAGCAAATCGCAGGGCTGCCGCCCTTCCGCGACCCGCGACAGAAGCTGCTGTACACGCTGGGAACGCTCTCTCGGCTGCTCATACTCCGGGACTGCAAGCTGTATCAAAACTGCTTTCATGTGGAAGCCTCCCTCTCCAAAACAACACAGGGCTGCCCGGATTCCCTTCCAGACAGCCCCATTCTTTTCCTTTACAACGGATTACTCCTTCTTTTTCTTATCCTTGTCCTTTTCTTTATCCTTCTTCTTTTTCTTCTTCTCGTCCTTGTACTCCGCACCATCGCCGAAGCTGATACCGATGGCACGTGCCGTCTCAACCATCTGATCGTCCGTCGGAACGACCTTGAGCTTGCCGGCAACTTCACTCAGCGGCACCGCGATGATATCGTTGTTGCGCAGGGCAACCATGTTGCCATACTGCTGATGCTTAATCAGACGGGCAGCGCCTGCACCCAGACGGGTGGTCAGAACGCGGTCATAAGCATCCGGTCCGCCGCCTCTCTGGAAGTGGCCCGGGTTGACCACGCGCACTTCCTGATCGCACATGCTGTTCAGCTCATTTGCCAGACGGAAACCAATGGACGGTTCCTTCATGGCCGCACGGGCTGCCTTGAATTCCTTCTTGGACAGCGCTGCCTCTTCCTTCGAAATTGCACCCTCGGCAACCGCGATAATGGAGAAGGTATGTCCGCGCTTGCGGCGTGCCTCCAGCGTGCGACAAACCGCCTCAAGCGAATACGGGATTTCCGGAATCAGGATAATATCCGCACCGCCCGCAATACCAGAGGTCAGCGTCAGCCAGCCGGCGCCATGACCCATGATCTCAACCACGAAGACGCGGCTGTGCGAGGTTGCTGTCGAGTGGATCTTATCAATGACATCGGTCGCGATATCCATGGCGGTCTGATAGCCAAAGGTCATATCCGTTCCCCACAGATCGTTGTCGATGGTCTTCGGAAGGGAGATGACATTGCAGCCCTCTTCGCGCAGCATGTTGGCCGACTTTGTCGTGCCATTGCCGCCGAGGATAACCAGACAGTCCAGCTCCATATCCTTGTAGGTCTTCACCATCTTATCACACTTGGTTACGCCGTTTTCATCCGGGTCCTTCATGTTCTTGAACGGCTGACGGGAGGTGCCGAGAATCGTGCCGCCGATGGTCAGGATACCCGAAAAGTCGCGGGAGGTCATCAGACGATAGTCACCCTCAATCAGGCCGCGGTATCCATCGCGGAAACCGTAAATTTCAATGTCGTTGCCGTATTCCTGATACAGCGCCTTTGCAACGCCGCGCAGGGTCGAGTTCAAGCCCTGACAATCGCCGCCGCTTGTTAACATGCCAATTCGTTTCATGTTTTATTTTCCTCCTCCATAATGCTGTCTCTGTCCTATATCGTCTGGCCTTCCAGCGAAAGACTTTCTCTGTCTATTTATTAATTATAACAAATGCCCTGTTAATCTGCAATTCTTTTTTGGAAAATTGAGCAAACTATACAGAAATATTTTCACGATCTGAACAGAGCGAAAAATCCCGGCCGCCTTGGAAGCGGCCGGGATTTCCCCTTCAATGCGTGTCGATGGAAATCTCCAGCATGGCGCATGCCCTGCGCAGTGTCATCCGATAAAGCGCATAGAACAGCGCGGAGATCCCCACAATGATACCGGCACACAGGAGCATTCCGAGCATCTCCTGCACCGACAATCGGTTGTCATTAAAGTACAGAATCATCGTGTAAAACGCCCAGATAACGCCGGTTCCGATGATCGCCGGTGTCAGGAAGACGCGGCGGATCTGGCTGCGGATGGTACGGTACAGATAGGCATTGGACGCCCCCAGATGCCGCAGGTCCTCATACAGCTGTTTTCCGGTGATCGCGATGGTCATGGAACGGGTAAACGCGATGATAAACACGGCGGCGAAGCAGACGAGTGCGATGAAAACAAACATCATAAGAAATACGCCGGTTGTTTGGACAAAATCCGCCTTGTCAATCACACGGAATTGCGGCATGTACTGCCAGTACATCCGGAATTCGGAACTGTCACGCTGACTGTAATCGATTCCGACAAGACCATTGACCTCCAGATTTTCAGGATCCATGAAATACGGCTCCCCGCGGCTTTCCACACGCTGTTTTTCCACCGGATCCCATGCGTCGTACAACTCGACCTCCGGGCCGGAACGGTCGATGATTTCATACAGCAGCGCTTTGCCAAAATCATAGGTCTCGTCACAGTGTTCCACATCAAATGCGCAAAGGGTTTCGATCCATTCATCGGGCAGTCCCTCGCGCAGGACGGCAAAATCCTCGTCGTTCATCACATAGTGCCCACATAGGGATTCCCATGTCAGCGTCCGGACATCGGTGATGTCGAGTTTTTCCCCCGACTGCGTGTTGGTCACCTGCGTCGGCGGTTCGTTGAACATGTAATTGTCGGAACCGTCCGAGGTGTAAACCGCGCCGAGCGTGCCGTGCGGAATGTCCACCTCCTGTCCGGTCAATGCGGTATAGGACGACGCGGACAGGAACAGATTCGACTGCACCGGGTTGAAATAGACCGTCTCATAGGTGGTTCCCAGCGCACCGTTGTCCGATTCGATCCCCTCGGTGCCGTCGACAGCGAGACGCAGCATTGTCGCCTGGGTCCAATCCGTGATCGTGACCGCATATTCGTCTGCCAGCTGACGGACCTCCTGCTCCTGCGGAATGTCCTGATCGTTGCGGAAATGGTAAAGATAGTCGATTTCGCGCGCGTCATAGGCAATCATCGCGCCAGTGCCCAGCATCGGCATATAAAAGCTTCCAAAATAGGCGCCGGCAATGAGCAGGCTCATGACGAGCAGATTTTGTACCGTCTGCCGCCCCTGGAACTTCATCTGGCTGGTGGCGATTAAATCACGGTATTTGTGACGTTTTTTCCTCCAGCCGTTGACCACAGTGTGCAACAGGATCATGTACATGCCGACGAGCGCAGGCAGATAGAATAGAGCGGACAGCGCCTCAGGCATATACCAGTGCAGGACAAGAACCGTGAACGTCGGTATCAGATAGCCGAGCAGTGCGCCGCCGCCAAGTAGAAGGATACCGACCGGACCGTACCACCGCGGAACCGCATGGATCGGCTCGGATCGATGGCTTTCTTGGATAATGTCGATGATGTTGACGCGGCGAATCGAGCGATAGCCAAGCACAATGAGCGCCGCAATCATGACCATGGCGAACGCCAGTGGGATGAGCAGCGCCTGCAGGGGAACGGCCAATTTCATCTCAGCGGTGTCGACGATGAGCAGACGAAACAGCTTCCAGACTGTCCAGGCGAACGGAATACTGAGCACGATGCCGGCGGCGCAGGATACCGTGGACAGAACGACCAGCTCCCGCATCCGATGCCGTTCCACGAGGCTGCGCTTTGCGCCGAGGGCGAAAAAGATGCCGGTATCCCGTGATTTCTGACGAAAAAACAGCATGGCGGCGTACAGAGAGAACACACCGCAGCCGATGACGGACAACACAAAGATCATCATGACCTGCTTGCGGCTGTCGCCCCCCTCCGGCAGGACACGCATGACTGTCGGGGAACGCATGATGATGGCATAGGCCGAAATCAGCAGAACCGAAAAAAACAGACAGCCGCACAGCAGCGCATATTGCCCGCGATTTTTTCTGCGGAGCGTTTGGTATACCTCAGAAAATGTGTTCATCGTCCATCACCGTCCCATCTCCCGGATCGCACCGAGCAGCTCATCCTGAAAGGCGATGCGCTCCTTTTCCCCTTTCACCAGGGTCTTCCACACAACACCATCCTGCAGAATAATGACCTTGTCACAAAAGCTTGCCGCAAACGAATCGTGCGTCACCATGAAGATCGTAGCGGCCAGCGCCGCGCGCGCCTGTTCAAACGAATGAATGACCGCGCGGCTGGACTTGGAATCCAGATTGCCGGTCGGTTCATCCGCCAGAATCAGAAGCGGATGGTTGATGAGCGCGCGGGCGACCGCGGTGCGCTGCCGTTCGCCGCCGGAGATTTCAGCCGGATACTTGTTCTTGATTTTTTCAATCCCGAAGATCGAACACAGATGGTCCGCCTGCTCCTCCACCGTTTGGTTGACCAGACCACCGATGATCGCCGGAAGCAGAATATTTTCGCGCACAGTCAGTCCGTCGAGCAGCAGAAAGTCCTGAAAGACAAACCCGAGCTGGCGGTTGCGCACATCGGCGAGACTGTTCTCGTCGAATGTGGCGAGATCCATATGATCCAGAAGAATCTGACCGCCGTCGACCGGGATGTAACGGGAAATACAATTGAGCAGGGTTGTCTTGCCGGAGCCGGACGGCCCCATCACGGCGACAAATTCCCCCTCATCCACCGTGAACGACACCCCTTTTAACACAGGATAGCGGTTTTCACCGACCTGATACTGTTTTTGCAAATTAGAAACCTGAAGCATAGCTTGCAGCTCCTTTCCTCGTTGTTTTCTGAACCCAGCATAACAGGCAGAGAATGGCGCCACAAACAGCCTTGTCATAAATGACCGCACCGATGGAATCTTTGGAACGGCGAAGAAAAATTCCAGCAAGAATGACTGGTTTGCTGTCAAGTTTGGTTTTGCACATACTGCGTTGTGTGGTAGAATAGGGGGCAGAAAAAGAATGAGGCGAGGGACTATGCTGAGAATTGCAATTTGTGACGATATCTGCGACGCACGGTTACAGCTGCGGGCAAATCTGGAACGTCTGCTGGAGCTGCGGGAAATGGAAGCGGTGTTTTTTGAATTTTCCGCCGGAGAAAACCTGCTGCGATGGATGCAGACGCACAGTGGAGAGGTGGACTTAATTTTTCTGGATATGAAGATGGGGGAGCTGGACGGCATGGAGACCGCACGGAAGCTCCGGGCGGCGGATGCGATGGTACAGCTGGTGTTTGTCACGAGCTATGCGGACCGCGTCTTTGATGGATATTCGGTCGGCGCCTTGGGCTATCTGATGAAGCCGCCGAAGCGGAAGGATTTGGAACAGATTTTGGAGCGGACGCTGGGACAGTTATACCAGAATGAGGCAAAGACATTTTTTTGCCGCTATGGTGATGTGACCTATCGCATCCCCTATCAGAAGATCCGCTATTTTGCATCCGAGCGGCGTAAGATCACCTGTGTGACGAGCGAGCGGAAGTTTGAATTTTACGATAAGCTGGATCACGTCGCAGAACAAGTCGGCAGTCAGTTTGTCCGCATCCATCAGCGCTATCTGGTGTATGCACCGGCGGTGGACTGCGTGACCACGGGAGAGGTGCGCATCGGCGGAGAAACCCTGCCGATCAGCCGCTCGTTCCGTCCGACCGCCATGCTGGCGCTGACTCGTTCTTCTCTGGGGGACGGATGAGATGATATCCCTGTTGATTGCATGGCTGCTGAACGTTGCCTGCGGCCCTTTTCTCTATCTTCTGTATGTTCGTCTGATACCGAGCAGGAACAACTGGTTGTGCAAGCTGATGCTGTTCGGTGCATTTCTCGGCAGTTCCGGTATGCCGATTTGGGTGGGGGACAACAATCTCGCCTTTGTGTTCCCAATCTTTACCCTGTGCTGTATGCTGGGGACGCGTGGCAGCTGGATCGGACGGCTTGCCGTGACGCTGACGTTTTTCTGTTTGGAGATGTCGGTGTGTGCGATTCTGGACAATTACCTGTTCTTTTTGACTCATACCTACGATTGGACTACGCGGATTTTGCGCCCAATTCTCTTCGGGCTGCTGTATCTGTCCCTTCGCCGGGTTCTGCCGCAGGACGGCATTCATCTGCCGGAGCGTCTGTGGAGAATCATGCTGGGATTGTCCTCCATGCCGGTATGTGCCTTGTTATCCATCGTCCTGATCACGTATCATCCACAGTATGACAGTGTCTTGCTGGAACGGATTGCACAGAATCTGGGCTTTGCTGTACTGCCGTTTGTACTGCTCAGCGCAGTCGTCATCCTGCTGACCGCCGTCGTGCTCGCCGATCACGAGCAGCTGGAACGCGGCAAACAGTTGTCCGAAATGCGGGAGGCATATTATCAGAACCTGAACCGACAGGAAAAACAGATCCGTCATCTGCGCCACGATCTGCGCAATCATCTGATGACGGTGCAGGGGATGATCGCGCGGGAGCATACGGAGCAGGCGGCGGAATATCTCGCGGATCTGCTTGACTCACCGGCACTCAAGGGCCGGAAGCGGATTTGTCAGAACGAAACGGCGAATGCGGTGCTGGTGGCAAAGGAAGAGGCGATGCAGCAGAGCGGTTTACAGGCGGACTTCCGCGTCGCTCTGCCGGAGGACTTGGGGATTTCTCCTCTGGATCTGTGTGCCCTGCTCGGCAATGCACTGGACAATGCGATTGAGGCGGCACAGAAGGCGAAAAACCGCCGGATTGCTGTCCGTTGCCGCTGCGACAAAGGCATATTCATGCTCAAGGTCGTCAACGGATTTTCCGGCGACCGGCAGGATACCCTGATGACAACCAAACCCGACAAGGAGCAGCACGGATTTGGGCTTGCGGGAATGCGCGAGATCGCACAGCGCTATAACGGTACACTGGAGACGGTGATTTCCAATCAAACATTCGAGCTGACGGTTTGTATGCTGCTGTAACTCCGTAAAAATAGCGGGAGAAACTGTGCGCTCTCCCGCTAAATTATTTTTTGGAATTTTTCAAAATAGAACCCAATCGATCACTGTTTGGAAAATTGAAGTTTATATTCTCTCTCCGTTCCTTTGTGGAGTATGCGATCCCTCCATCCGGAACAATATTTCGTAAACTGGGACAGTACCGTCCCTACCAATACGGCGGCAATGACGGTACCAATCCCAACGCTCCCCAGTTTATGCAGCAGGAAAACGCAGGTGAGCAGCGAAATGGTAACCATCGAAACATCAAAAGCAATTTTCACTCTGGCAAACGCTATGTGATACGTATCTGAAATTGCCTTCATGGCACCTTCTCCCGCAAGCGGCATAATATCCGCCGGCAAATATAAGAATATGCCAAACGCAATCAATACCGCACTCGCCAGCATCATAACCAGCTGAATACCAATAAATTGCGGTGTCGGAACCAATGTCATCAGATAATTACAAAACGTTGTAAAGTATCCGAAGACAACACCTACTGGAATTTGCAGTAGGTTTTTAATCTTGAAATTCTTCCTCAAAACGCATATCTGCAACAAAACCAGACCACAGTGAAACAGTATGGTCGCCTTCCCCATCTCCATCCCCCATACACAGGTCAACGTATATGGAATGGAGCTTACAGGTGACACACCCAAATCCGATTTTACCGAAACGGCAATCCCCGCTGTCATAACAAACAGCCCGATGAAATATACAATGAGCCGCCTTTTTATGTTTTCTTTCAATTGTTATCTGCCTCCTGATTATTTTTGTCATGTATCCCTTTGCAGACGGATTCCAATAAGTCCAACAGTTCGGCCAGCTGCGCTTCGTTCAGATGACTGGCCGCTATCTGATCCTCCATCCGGAAGATATCATTCATTTTCCGGGCAGTTTCCTTTCCGGAATCGGTTAGATATACAAACAGAGAGCGCCGGTTCCCCGGCTGCCGTCTTCGCTCGATCAATCCCTTTTCTTCCATCCGAAGCAGGATGCTTCCCAACGTTGCCTGTTCGATCTCGCAGTTTGCAGCTATTGTCTTTTGGTCGCTGCCCTCATTTTCCAAGAGAAAATCCAACACCTTCGGCTGCCCGGGGGAAAGCCCTAATTCCTGCTGTGCTCTGGAAAAAATTCTTCTGCTCAAACATGCATGGGATTTCATCAGCAAGTAATGTAACGATTGCATTTGTTGCCTCCCAACACAAGCATTCATATAATTAGCATCCTTATTATATCGATACTTATTTATTTTGTCAAATAAATCCGATACAATTACATCGCCGCACAGCAATTGTTCTTTTCTATGGATGGCGGATCGCATTCCAGAATAAAAGAATTACAGACTGAGCTACGGACAAACAAAAAGTAGTCCCCAGCAAAAATCTCACCGAGAACTACTTCGTATAAAGGCTAACATTTATACATCAATCCAAATGTTTCCCTGTTCATTGCTCTTCACACATGCATCAACAAAACGCATGCCAGCCAATCCATCCTCAATCGTCGGATGCCTTAATGTCACTGGTTTTTCCCCGTTATATTTCGCAAGCAAATGCGAACAATAGCTTTTATAAATATTTCCAAACGCTTCATAAAATCCTTCCGGATGCCCAGCCGGTAATCGGCAGAGTTCGGTACATGCCTTATAATTATATGCTCTGTTCGCTGTAATAATACGCGGCGGCTGATTTAATGGTGAATAAATCAGTTCCATTGGTGATGTATGTCTCCATTCAATTGAACCTTTATCACCATAAATACGAATTTTCACTCCACAATCGCTGCCGCTTGCCAATTGAGATGCCCACATCATTCCGGGGATTCCACCTTCGTAATCCAGTAAAATCTGAATATCATGATCCAGCGGTGATCCTTTGTAATGCGTGAATCGAGCTAAGACGCGCTCAAGCTTCTTTCCCGTCATCTTGGAAATCAGTGCTTCCAAATGAGTCCCAATATCCGAACAGCAAGCAGTTTTTCCCGCTCTCTTTGGGTCCAGTCTCCACATTGCCTGATCGCTGTTTTCCGCAACTGTGGAAACAATCACCCAATCCTGCGGATATTCAGCGATAATGTTTATGATCTCACCAATTTCCCCATGATCTATCATTTCCCTCGCCTGTCTGATTGCAGCATATGATGCATAGGTATATGTCACACCAAATTCAAGCTTTTTTTCATCTACAATCTTTTTTAATTCTTCCCCTTCTTCCAATGTCATACTGATCGGCTTATCGCAAACCACATTGATTCCATGCTCTAAAAAGCATTTTGCAATTTTATAATGCGAATCGGTCGGAGTGACAATGGTAACGAAATCTATGCAATCCTCACGCTGGGACTCTTTCTCTGCCATTTCCTTATAATTTCCATACACACGCGACAGATCATCTACATCCCACGCTTCCGCCGTTACAAGATTTTTATCCATATTCCGTGTAAAGCATCCTGCAACAAGTCTGGCCATGTTATCTTCTGTTGCTCCGCGTCGATGAACATTGCCAATAAACGCGCCATTTCCACCGCCAACCATGCCAAACTGTAATTTTTTCATAACAATCCTCCCATATCCCCATCTTGCTTATCTCCCGCGAGTGTTAGCGCTCAGACCCTATGAGTCTGAGCGCCTTATGTCTCAAAATTCATTTTGAGAGCTAGGAGGAAGCAATAAAAATCCTTTATAATCAATCAATGATACCATTCGGATAAATGATCACACGGCTTGCCTGTTGGTTATTCAGCATTTCCATGCCCTTCTTAATATCCCTTAACTCCAGCTTGTGGCTGATAATTCGCTCCAGCCCAAGAGCCGGATCCTGCAGCAGCTTAATCGCCACTGGGAACGTATTATGCGCACAGTATGTACCCCTTACTGTCAACTCGTTGCGGACGATAACTGCCGGCGGAACTTGACTCATTGCATTCGCATTCTGACCGAAAATCAACAGTGTCCCACCACATTTCAGCAAGTCAACCGCCTGAGGAAAGACAGATCCAACACCAACTGCATCGACAACAATATCGCACAGATCTCCCCACTCGTTCTTTAAGACAGAAGCAACATCCTCTTTTGAAGGATCAATAACGAGATCTGCTCCACATTCTTTCGCCTTTTCCCGGCGCATTTCACTCATCTCACAAACTGCCAAATTTTTGACACCGTATAGTTTCATGGTTCGAATGAATGTCAGACCAATCGGTCCCATACCGAAAATCAGAACGTTATCCGCCGGGGTCGGATTGATCTTCTTCATACCGTTCATGACGCAAGAAAGCGGTTCGGTTTGTGCTGCCAGATACGATGGAACAGTTTCCGGCATGTGCATCAATTGGGCAGCCTTGATAACACAGTATTGCGCAAATCCTCCGTCGATGATCTGACCATAAATAACGGCATCTGGGCACAGATTGTCCATACCATTCAGGCAATACTGACAAGTATGACATTTCATGATGTTATCTACAACAACTTTATCTCCCGGCTTAAAATTTGTAACCTCATTTCCTACCTCTTCGACATAGCCATAGTATTCATGTCCGAGGATAACACCTGGTTTTGCATACTGTCCAGGTGGTACATGCAGAACATGCAGGTCACTCCCACAGATACTTGCCGCACCCACTTTAATCAGCACATCATCCGGATGAACGATCTGCGGCTTATCCACCTCTTTTACATTGAGTATGCCATTCCCTTCAAAAACAGCTGCTAGCATTTTACTCATAAAGTTTCCTCCTTATTTCCGATTTTTACCCCGCATCAAACTTTCTTTTTGTGCTTCATCGTATCCAATGTAACGGCTAAAATAATGATCGCACCAGTTACAATCTTCTGCCAATACGGAGAAACGTTGTTCAACGTCAAGCCATTTTTCAAAACATACAGCAGGATAGCACCAATGCTGGTTTTTAGAATGCTTCCGGAACCACCGGTCATCATAGTACCGCCAATAACAACCGCTGCAATGGTTTCCATCTCATAGTTCTCACCTGCCGCCGGAGAAGCAAACTCCAAGCGGGACGCCATCAGAGTTCCGCCGATACCGGCCAGCAATCCACACAACGTATAAGCAATCATTTCATACTTAGCAGTATTGATGCCAGACAGACGAACGGCCTCACAGTTTCCGCCAATCGAATAGATATAACGTCCGGTTCTGCTCCGCGTGGAAAAAATCCAGAATCCAATATACAGAATGACGGCAATGATGACTAAGACAGAGACTCCTCCCACCGTTGAGTTGCCCAGCCAGCCGAAGTGATCGGGAAAACTTGAGAACGGCATTCCCTGTGAGATAATCAGCGCTAGTCCATAGCAGCAGCCCTGTGTACCAAGTGTTGCAATAAATGCTGGGATACGGACATATCCGATCAGAAAGCCATTGATCACACCGATAACCAGTCCACAAAGGACACCAATGATCAATACTCCTATCAAACCAACGCCTTTTGTGGCTGCAACACCAATCATGATGCCGCACAATCCCATCAAACGTCCAACCGAAATATCAATACCACCTGTCAGAATAACCAGCGTCTGTCCGATGGCGACGATACCAATCGCTGCGGTCTGAATCAAAATATTATGAATGTTGCTCGGCATAAAAAAGTTTGGACTCAGCACGGCGAATACCACGCAGATAATTGCAAAGGCAATGTAAATGCCATAACTCAGGATAATATCCTGTATGGATAAATTTTTTCTCTTGCTCATTTAACTCACTCCAAACGAATAATTAAGAATTGCATCCTTTGTCAAATTCTGAACATCCGCCAGCTCTGCGCACTTTTTGCCATCCTTTAAGACAACAATGCGGTCTGCTGCACGAATAATCTCGTCAATATCAGACGAAATCATAATGATTGCCTTTCCTTCTCTGGCAAGGTCAAACATGATCCGATAGATTTCCTCCTTCGCGCCAACATCGATCCCTCGGGTCGGCTCATCAAAAATCAGGATATCTGCATCACGCATAAGCCACTTTGCAATAACAACCTTCTGCTGATTGCCACCCGAGAGATTCATCGCTAGTGCCCGTCCGCTTGGCGCACGCACATGCAGCCGATCGATATACTCCTCTGCAGCCGACTCCTCCTTCTTTCGGTCGATCAGCAGCCCCGTCGTCACTTTCTCCATAGAGGGCAGCGAGATGTTATCAACAATCGATCGAATCAGAACAAGTCCTTCGCCTCGTCGGTCCTCACTCAGATAAGCAATGCCATTTCGAACTGTTTCCGTATACGACTTAACCGGAACCGTTTTGCCGTGAATTGTCAGCCTGCGCGGACCTAGATTGTCAATTCCACACATAGACCGCGCCAGTTCCGTTTTCCCCGCGCCGACTAAGCCGGTGATCCCCAGTATCTCGCCCTTATGCAGCTCAAAACTGATTCCCTCGTCCTTATTTAATACCGTCGGCATGTTCTCTACCTTTAGGACAACTTCCTCTGTCGCAAAGCATTCCTTATCGCGTTCCTCAACCTTTTTGCCGGAGACCATAGTAACCAAATCTTCCGGCGTGACGTCCGCGATATCATGTGTTTCGATCTTTTTACCGTCACGCAGTACAGTAACACGATCTCCTATTTCGTAAAGCTCCGGCATGCGGTGAGAAATATAAACAATACCAATGCCTCTGGCCTTTAATTTTCGAATAATAGTGAATAGTGTTTCGATCTCCTTCGGCGAAAGCGAAGCCGTCGGTTCATCGAATACAATGATCTTACAATTTGCAGAAACCGCTTTGACGATTTCAACAATCTGTTTTTTTGCAATCCCCAGTGTGCCAACCAGTGCTTTCGGATTTAAATCATAGTTCAATTCCTCCAGCACCTGTTCCGTCTGCTTATGCATCCCCTTCCAGTCGATCAAACCCATTTTTTTCTGTTCTCTCCCCTGAAAGATGTTCTCTGTAACCGAAATATAGTCATTTACCATCAACTCCTGATAAATGATGCGCACGCCAAGCTCCAGTGCATCTTTCGGTTTCTTTATGATCTGTTCTTCTCCATCAATAAGAATCGTGCCTTTGGTTGGAACATACGCACCCGCCAGAATCTTGATTAACGTTGATTTGCCGGCGCCATTTTCTCCGAGCAGGACGTGTACTTCTCCTGAACGAAGATCAAAGTCCACATTGTCAAGAGCCACGACACCTGGGAAAATCTTGGATATTCCTTTCATTTCCAAAACATTAGCCATATCAAAACTCCTAATCGGTCATGTGACAAAGAACGGGGCTCCGGCCCCATTTTATTGCCGGAGCCCTTTTTCTTTGTCGTTTATTGTTGTGGAAGCCAATAAATGAAATTACGTGCCTGCATACTTTGTCACATACTCAATCCACTCATCAATATTGGATTTTTCTGCGACTTCCAGATCTGTATTTATAGTTTCCTCTACGGATTTGTCATTCAGAGCTGCATCCGCCGCCTCTACGCCGTATATCGCCATGTCTGCCGGCTTCTGCGCTACAGTACCTACCAAGCCGCCTTCCTTAACGGAATTCATCGCATCGGATATGCCATCAAATCCAAGCACGTCGATCTGATCCGCAAGACCAGCCTCCTGTGCTGCCTTCAAAGCGCCCAAGGCCATCAGATCGTTGCAGCAATAAAAGAAATCTACATCCTTGTTTGCTGTCAAAATATTGGTTGCCGCATCGTATCCCTTGTTGTAGTCACTGTCTGCATTCTGCTCCGCAACAATCTCAACCGAATCACCAGCCGCATCCATAAATCCTTGCGCCCGAAGTTCCATATTCTCCTGACCAGCCACGCCTTCGAGGATTGCAACTTTCAGGGTTTTCCCCTTCTCCTCCGCAATCTTTTTCGCATACTCACCGGCAACCTGTCCGCCATAGTAGTTATCTGAACCGATGTAGGTCAGTGTTTCAGCTCCTTCTTCCGCCAGCGCGTCACGGTCGATCTCCGTATCCAGAATGATAACTGGAATACCTGCATCGTTCGCCTTCTTGATGCCCGCAGTGATTCCGGTCGAAGAGCATGGCGTGATCATGATCGCCTTGACGCCCTTCTGGATCATGGTTTCCATCAGCTGTAACTGTTCAGCGGCATCGCCGTGGCTCGTACCGGACTGGCAAACCAATCCATAGCCCAACTCATCACATTTTTCTTTCGCGCCGTTTTCCATCGATACATAGAATTCATTGTCCAATGTCATCGGGATAAGGGCAATCTCACCCTTGTCCCCGTTCGAAGAGCTTCCACCGGAAGCACTTCCTGCCGCATTGCCGCTTCCGCTGCTTCCACATCCGGCTAGCATACCAACCGACATCACTCCTGCAAGCAGGGCCGCCATAAATCTCTTACTTGTTTTCATCGTTTTTCCTCCTCATAATGAATTGTATTAAATTAGTTAGGTCCGGCTTTATTATCGGCTTGTTTTCTCTTCCATGCCTCCGTCCCTAAATAATTTCAAAGATTGTACGAACAACCGCAATATCCTTTTTCACAATATTAAATGGGTTGTCATCCAGAAGGCTAATGGGCTGCATATCATAGTAGTTTTCCAACAGCAGCCACTCCGTACATCCGGTCTCCTTAATGACATCCGCCGTTTTGAAAAATCCCGATTCACCGGTTCCGAGAACCGAACCACTCAGTTTGCCATTAAATCCATCCTTTAAATGAACTTGTACAACATAAGGATAGATTTCCCTAAGAAATGCCGCAGTATCACGCCGATCCTCTAAAAAATAATTCTGGGTATCAAACATAATAGCAAAATTCTCATATCCCACCGTTTCAACCATCCGACGGGTATCCTTTGCCGAGAGTACATTTTCACTCGCAACCTGGATTCCCATCGGTTTTGCGATTTCGCATACCATTTTGATCATCTCACAGGTATTCTGGAAATCCCCTTCATTGCGGATCGCTCCATCGTTAAAGCTGGGAAGCTGTATTACCGGGATATTCATCTCGGCTGCTGCATCCAGCCCTCTCCGAATTCCGTCGAGTGCAATCATGCCATTTCTGCTGGAAAGAGGTCGTGTCATACCGTATCGATTCAAATGGTCGATTGTCATAGATGGAAATGTAATTCCATATTCTTCTGCCAGATCCAAATATGCTCTTTGCACTTGTGGTACAGACAATGGATATGCCCTTTCATATAACCCAAAATCCAGTTCCAACCCAGAGAATCCCATCTCTGCGGCCGTCTTGACTGCATATGGTCCCGGCATCGGAAATCCCCATTCACAGATACCTAATTTAAATGCTGGCAAATTCATCCCCCCCTTTTTCAAATTCTATTAAAATCTTTTTTGTTCTTGTTGAAAACATTAAAGCACTTTTTGTCTTTTTCGTCAATATCCCCTGTATTTTTTTCTAATTTTCATCGTTTTGGACAAATATTAAAAAATATTTTTTGTATTTTGTTCTATTTTTCGCAAATATTTTATTAAAATTCTATTAAAATATTTATAAAATTCCCATTCTTTTCCGAGCATTTTTCTTTGTTTTCCACTCCTTCCCATCTCAATCCCCCTTCCATTCCAACCGCATATCATTTTGCCATTCTTCCTCTTTTGGTTTCTCTGTTTTTATGTTACAATACTGTTACAAGCCTCCAAAAAAGGAGCTTTCTCCTTCTCCATAATTTTCAAAAGGAGC
Organism: Eubacteriales bacterium; assembly: GCA_030539335.1. Lineage (GTDB taxonomy): Bacteria > Bacillota > Clostridia > Oscillospirales > Butyricicoccaceae > Butyricicoccus_A. The sequence continues at coordinate 319,715 of JAUNSG010000001.1, forward strand.
TTTTCCTCGTATGAATTTAAAACAAATCGCACAAGAGGCCGGCCTATCCCTCTCAACAGTTTCTCTTGTCTTAAATGGTAAACCAGGTGTTAGTCAGAGCACGCGCGACCGTGTAACACAACTTCTCATTCAAAATGGATATAATATCCGTTCGTCTCAGGCCAAAGAGAAGGCTCTTTCCGTTCCCCGACGTCTGCTATTTATCCACTATCGCGGTTCCGGTTGTCTCATGGAAAGCAAGGACAGTTTTTTTATCCAAATTCTTGACGGCATCGAACAGCAAGCCCGCCGGTCCAATTTTAGTTTACAGATTTTAAATCTGAATCAAAGCAATTTAAAAGAAGAACTGATCACCGCTTCCCGTAATGTTGATGGTGTAATTATCTTTGCTACCGAGTTAGAGGCAGAATTGGTTCCCATACTGCACTATTGTAACGTTCCCCTCGTTGTGATTGACGCAAATTTCCCCCATGAGCAGTTTAATTACATCACCGTAGAGAACAAGGATGCCGTATTCCGCGCGATCTCCTATCTTCATTCGCTCGGGCATACACAGATCGGTTATCTTCACAGTTTTGAGAGTACCGGGTCAATCCCCGACCGAGAACGCGGTTACTATTCTTCCATGAAAGAACTGGGACTTCCTATAAATCCCGATCATGTGTTTCAGCTTTATTTGTTTGCTGACCGCACCTACGATCAGATGTGCCGTATTCTCTCTGCGCACCCCTCGCTTCCTACCGCCTTTGTCTCGGACAATGACGTTTTGGCGATCGGTGCCATGCGGGCGTTCCAGGATTGTGGCTATCGCATTCCCGAAGATATCTCAATCATCGGCTTTGATGACTCTTATATCAGTAGTATTTCTAATCCGCCGCTGACAACTGTTCATTCTCCGCAGCCTGCGCTCGGAAGGGCAGCCGTCAATCGAATCCAGGAAATTTTAGATACCGGCGACGTCAATATTATTCGTTCCAGTCTCTTTGCAAGCCTTGTGATCCGAAATTCCACCGCGCCTCCACGGCCAACAAATGACTGAGCCAAATCAATCGTTAACGATATCACTGCCTATCCTTCGAAAGAACACCCATACAGCAGATATTTTCCTACAAACAAAATCCGCCCGGATGAAAGCAAAAAGCTTCCGTCCGAGCGGTATTTTCATCTTTGTCAGTAATGGTATTTTTTCCTTTTTGCAAGCAGGAAACAAATGGTCACGAGCAATGCCATGATCTCCGCCGCAACAACCGCGAGCCAAATACCATCCAGCTGCAGGAAAAGCGGAAGAAGAAGTACGGCGGCGACCTGAAACAGGAGGGTTCTCAAAAAGGAAATCAATGCGGAGGTGAGCCCATCGTTGAGCGCCGTAAAGAACGAGGAGCCAAAAATATTGAATCCCGAAACAAGGAAAGAAAACGAATAAAGCAGAAATGCGCGCATTGTCATTTCCAGCAAATCCTGGTCGTAACCGACAAACATCATGGAAAGTGGCTTTGCCAATATCTCCGCAGAGGCAAACATCAAAACAGCAAAGACTCCCAGAATCACAAAGCTTTTCTTCCGCAATCCCTTCAGTTCGATTTGATTTTGTGCGCCATAGTGATATCCAATTACGGGGGCTGTGCCGACAGAATATCCGAGAAATACAGCCTGAAACACCATATTGATATACATCAGAACGCCGTAAGCCGCAATACCATCCTCACCGGCATACTTTAGCAGCTGTATGTTGTACAGCATATTCACAACCGACATGGAAATGTTGGACATCAATTCCGAAGATCCGTTGGTACAGGTTTTCAGAATGGTTTTTCCATCGAAGCGCGCCTTTGTCAGCCGCAGCAAACTGGTGTTGGGGCATCCAAAATAGATCAACGGAACAATACCGCCCACACACTGGCTGAGTGCAGTTGCTGCTGCCGCACCTTCCAATCCCCATCGAAATACCGCGACAAACAGAGCATCCAGCACCATATTGGTGCATCCCGCCGCAACGGTCACACAAAGCCCCAACTGCGGTTTTGCTGCTGTGACAAACAGACATTGGAATTCATATTGGAGTACAAAGGCTGGAATCGCAGCCAAAAAGATTCGTCCATAGGTGATGCTGTCCTCCAAAAGCTGTCCCTCTGCGCCAAGTGCAGCGGCAAGCGGCCGCAGAAAGAGAATGCCAGCAATCGCCAAAACAATACCACTAACAATAGAAACATAGATGATCCGGGAAAACACCTGATTGGCCTTCTCGCGGTCGCCTTCCCCCATGGTTTTTGCGATCAATGCGCTGCCGCCTGTGCCGAACATGAAACCAATCGATCCCAGGATCATCAGGTAAGGCATAATGAAGTTGACGGCAGTAAATGGTGTTTTTCCGACAAAATTAGAGACAAAAAAGCCGTCAACCACACTGTATATGGAGGTAAAAACCAACATAATGATCGACGGCAGTGTAAAATGCAGAAGTTTTTTATAGCCAAAATGATCGGAAAGCTGAGTCATATTTTCGTTCTCCCAAACCAACTATTTATAAAATCTGCAACCGACGGTGTTAATTCCTTGATGCTCCAATCAGTGGTGTTGACAATAAGGTGGTACGCGCTTCGCTCGCCCCATTTGCTGTCTGTGATGATCTCACGGCTCCAGCTGCGGTTCTTATCAATGCGCCGGATATTCCGCTCAATCTCTCTCCGGGATAGCTGCTCATTCATATCAGCACGTTCTATGCAGCGCTGAACTTTTGTTTCCATATCGGCACATACAAAAAGGTGAAACGGATGATACTCCTTCAGCAAAACATCCGCATTTCGTCCAACAATGACACTGTCCTTTCCCGTCTGTGCAATTCCTTCGATTACACGCTTTTGTTGCAGCAACAGATTTGTCTGGGCAGTCTGCATGGCATAGGAACCTGCAAAAGAGTGCCGGAAGGTCAATGGTACATTCTGCCAGTTATAATTCTCCAGAGCGTTCTTCACATAGTCCTCATTTCGTCCTCCGCTATTGGCGATAGAGGTGATAATTTCTCTGTCATAATAGGCAAAGCCCAGTTCGTCTGCCAGACGCTTTCCCAGCTCTCTGCCTCCGCTGCCAAATTCCCGGCTGATGGTGATTATTTTCATAATGATATCTCCTTTGTCTTCTCGCGAAAGGCAATAAGAAATCGTTCGGTCAGTTCCATATAGCTATTTCTTTCCACCTCAGACCAGGAATCAAAAATGGCATCCTCAATTTCCTGTACTCTTACCGCACTGTTTTTCGCCAGTAATTTCCCCTCCTCGGTCAGACAAACTTTTTTCTTTTTCCCATCTACCGTTTCCAGAAATACATTTCCGTCTTGTTCCAATTTGCGCAGTGCGGAATTGATTGTCTGTTTGCTGATCCCGGACAAGCGAACAACTTCGCTGAGTAAGCATTCCTCGCCACAGAGACATATCGTGTACAAAATCCGCATAGCACTATCCGACAGTCCAAACTTCCATGCTGCTTCATGATAGGCCGCTTCGATCTCACTTGTCAGATAGCTATACCGTCTTTTTTCTGAATGGTTCTTGTTTTTCATAAGAACGCCTCCTTAGTATGAAATCATACCTTTTGAAGTATAGTACGAAATCATACCAAAGTCAACCGTCCTTTTCTGTAAGTATGCTGCTCTCCCAATTGTACAATACGCATATGCGCAGGCAATAGATTTCCAATTTCCTTCATTTTCTCAACCAGATGATTCTTTTCCCCACCGATGAGAACTATGGAATAGATGGTATCTCTACGATTGCTTTTGGTGCTGTTCTTTCCGCAACACGCATCTGAACCGCCCACCATTGCGTTCCATTTTTCACTTGTGTACTTCATGGTTGAACTCTCCCATATTCATTCGATATAAAATAAGTTTTATAGCAGAATCCTTTAAAATATATTTTATACAAAATTTAACGTGATTCCATTAATGTATACCACTTTTCAAAATCACATGGCTTAACATCCCGATAATCCGAAAATGTGAATGTGGCATAACTCATATCGGTCGGAACTTCCGCGCCTGAAAATCCTACCCATTTCATTCCCGCCCTTTGGGCAGCAATCATACCATTTCGAGAATCCTCCACAACCAAACAATCCTGCGGCGGTACACCAAGCTGTTCGGAAGCTAATAGGAATACATCCGGTTCTGGTTTTCCATGCTCACAATACTGTGCAGATATGATACAGTCAAAATAATCCGTATATCCCAGCCGATTCATATAATCATCGATCACTTCCACCGAAGACGCAGAAGCAACTGCCAAACGATATCTCTGCTGCAATGCCCGCAGGCAGTCTTCTGTGCCTGGAAATCTAGGAAGTCCGTTCTTCTCCAGCCGCTTTCGATATCTGGCCCAGTGTTCTTCTTGTGCTTGGAGCGGGTCATCGTGTTCCCCGCCCAATTCTTTCAACAATGGTTCCCAAATTTCCTCCTCCGGCACACCACAATACTTTTGCAGATGCTTTACTGTATACGTATAGCCCCGTTCCGTCATCATGTCGTAGATGACATGATAGTGCAGCGTTTCCGAGTCCAGCAGGACGCCGTCCATGTCAAAGATAATTGCTCTCAGCATATTCTTGTCCTCCTGATTCTTGACGATCCCGTATATTAAGATAACACCTTAACCGTCCCTAGCGCGTATCTGAAAATTGGTTTTTCGATAGCACCTTATCAAATTGCCTTTTGTTGTTCCAGTAATTGTTGATTGGTTTTTCTTTCGGGACGGTTAAGGTGTTTACCCCGCTCTTATAGATACTTATCCGAGCCGACTGTATTCCTCCAAAATGACATGATACATACGGCTGTTTTCTTCCAGTCCGGTATATTTGCTGATCGCCGCGCCAACGCCGTTTTCCGCAATATAATTCTGTAACTCGACGGCCTGTTCGTCCTCCGGATTTGTAAACTTCAGTGCACAGGCAACGCCTTTCAGCAGATGCCGATTCTCCAGGCCAAATTCCTCACACTGATATGCCGGTCCCATAATGCGGTCATTCGGAGAAATCTTGCGGATCGGCTCACGGGAAACACGGAAAATCGAGTCAGCTACCCCCGGTGTCAGGAAACGTCGAATCATCATCGTCTCCATGTATTCCATCAGTGATTCGTGGGTGAAGCCGTACTTCTTTTCCAATGCAGCAGCAGATTCCTTTACGGCAGCGCGGACTTCCTTCTGGATTTCCGGATCACGCAGCGCATCCTGTACAATTTCATAGCCATTTACCTGTCCAAAATAACCGCTGAGTGCATGTCCACAATTGATCATATAAATCTTGCGCTGGAGGAACATCTCCAGATCGTCAACATATTCTCCGCCCTTGATCGGTTCCGAATCCGGATCAAGCAGCTTGCCGCGCTCAATTGCCAGCTCATAGGCGTCGCCGATTTCGATGCCTTTCTTTCCGTTATGTACGCCGTCAAATACCATGCGATCAACCGCTGTATTCGGATAGACGCCAATCGCATCCAGCTCCTCTTCCGTGATGACTCCGATATCAATCATGGCCTTTTTCAGGATGTCCGTACCCATGATGGCATTCTCACATGCCATGACGGTCGTTTTGCCTTTGCCATCTGCCAGACGCTGCTTCAAGCCCTTTGCCAACAGCGGTGCAATCTTCGGCAGATTGGTTGCCATAACAGAAGTTGTGATCACCTCAGCCTCACCGATTGCTTCAATCACCTTCTCCGGTTCCTTCACGGAAGAATAAGCAACAACGTGGTCAATGCGCTTTTCTTCATAATTATGATCAATCAAGAACAGGGGGTATTCATGCTTCTCATTTACCAGATCAACCAGCGCGTCTACGACATCTGCAAAAATAATCTCATAGCCGCTGTCATGCAGAAGCTCTGCGATAAATCCTCTTCCAATTTTACCTGCTCCAAAATGCACTGCTTTTTTCATGAAAATCTATCCTTTCTATAAACGATTCTTCTGAGGAAGAATATAAAAACGGAAGAAATCCTTCCTCAGAAGATATGGGTGGAGTTGGAGATATGTTCTCCGAAGCAGGAACCTGTGATTCCTGCTTCGCAAATCATATCTTCCCTTTCTCTGCAGGAGGAACGGCAATCTTGCCGTCCCTCCCGTTCAGAGAGAACAAAGAAAGTGAATTAAAGTTTACAGATTCAACTGAAGAACCTTCATAACCTGTTCCTTTGTAGTGGCCTTCTGAAGGGCTTCAATGTTGGCCTCATCGCACAGTGTCTGTGCAATCTGCCCGAGGATTTCTACATGTTCTTCCCCGCGTCCTGCAACACCAATGAGCAAATATGCGGTTTCACCGTCGAAATCAACGCCCTTCGGCACCTGAATAAAACAAATGCCGGAGTTCTTAATCGTCTTTTTCGAGCTTGACAGACCATGAGGTAATGCAACGCCGTTTCCCATGTAAACCGATACGTCTGCATCTCGTTTAATCATATCTTCCTTGTAGCCTTTATCGGTATATCCGCCCTTGATAAAAATGTCGGCACACGCCTCTATTGCTTCCTTTTTATCGCGGAACGATGCATTCAGAATAATGTTTTCCTCGCAAAATACCGGAATCGCTGTTTTCACTGCAACAGCGGCCTTCTGTGCTTCTGCCTGTACCTGTGCCCTCGGCGCTTCTGCGCCTTCTTCTAGCATGGACTTGATCTGCTTGACAATGCGGTCATATTCGCCCTGATCCATAAAGTTGCTAATCGTAAGAATCGGGGTTCTGCCCTGTGTGGTCATCTTGGCACGCTCTGCCAGATTCACGTTCGTGACAACGACATCCGCATCATTTGGAATCTCTGCCACAGCCACATGGTCAATCTTTGGATACAGGGTTGCCTTCTGAAGCCGTGTACGCAGGATGGACACGCCCATGGCAGAGGAACCCATTCCAGCATCGCAGGCAAAAACAACTTTATTTAACTGCTGCAGCGTTCCCGCAACAACCGGTTCCAGCGAAACCGCAGCGTTTCCTGTAACAGCCGGCGCATCTCCAGTCTCCATAACAACATCGTCCGGCTGGTTGCTGAACTTCAAAATAACACTTGTTACCAGGAAGGATACGACCATAGAACCAAAGTATGCAATCGTATTGACTACCATACAGCTCTTCGGTGTCATCATATAGAATGCAAACACAGAGCCAGGAGACGGAGGTCCAATCGCGCCGCCGTCAAAGGCCGTAAGTATAAATAAGGAGAAGATATTACCGGCAATCGGGCCAAGAATGGTGAGCGGCATCGACAGGCAATATGGGAAGCAGGTCTCGGCAATACCGCCGAAGAACTGAATTGCCACTGCGCCAGGTGCGGACTTCTTAGACATTCCCTTGCCGAACACAGCAAAGGCAGCAACCAGTCCAACCCAATATGCACCATTTGCCTCAATCAGGAACAGAATAGACTTACCAGCCACAGCCGCCTGCTGTACGCCCAGCGGTACCAGAATACCGTGATTTACAGCATTATTCAGGAACAGAATCTGTGCGGGCTGAATAAAGAACGGAGTCAGCAGCAGCAAATTATGCTCTGTCAGGAAGTTTACACCAGCGGAAAGCACATTGGTGATAGCGGTCATGGCAGGCGCTACGCCCGCATAAGCCAGCATACAGAGCACAACGCCGATCAGACCTAAGGAGAAGTTATCAACCAGCATCTCCAGACCGGGCTTAACCTTGCCTTCTACCGCCTTGTCAAACTTCTTCAGAATCCACGCTGCCAGCGGTCCCATAATCATACCGCCTACCAGCATCGTAACATCCGCACCAATGACACAGCCCATGGTGGCAAATCCGCCGATTACACCGCCGCGGCGTCCATATACATTGCTGCCTGCTGTGTATCCGATCAGCACCGGCAATAAGTACATCAGAATCGGGCTGACCAGTTCATTCCAATAGCGATTTGGCATCCAGCCTGTATCAATGAACAGCGCCGCTAAAACGCCCCAGCCAATGAATACGCCGACATTTGGCATAACCATAGCACTTAAGGTAGCGCCAAACTTTTGCACCTTCGCCTGAATTGCTTTTGCGTTCATAGGATTTCCTCTCTTTCTCGTTTTCCCTCTCTTTGTGTTATTTTATCACACATAGAGCTTGCAATCCTACCTTTCCAATACATTTCACTTGTCACTTTCATATCGGGACACCGTATCATTCCATATTGGCATGATATTGCCACAATTCTTTCATATCCAGCTGCTTTTCTTCAATAATCATCTTTGCCAGAATATCTCCAACCAGCAGCAGCGACTGCTCAAACAGTGAGGTCATCGGCTGTATGGAATCAATTTCATCCTGCAGATAATTCTTTGTCCGGACAGGAATACGAACCATGTAGTCACAAATCTCCTTCATCTGACTGTTGGGATTGGAACCAATATGGATGATCTTGCAGTCGACGGATTCCCGCGCTTTTTTCGCAATACCCAAAGGAAATAAGGAGCCGCCCGAGCCGGAACCAACGATCAGTAGATCGGACGGGTTCAGATGCGGCTCTGTAATCTCACCGACATAGTGGGTCTTTATTCCCAAATGAGCGAGGCGTTTGCAAACCGCTTGAAGCGACAGCATAACTCGTCCGACGCCGATAAAGAAAACCTGATCGGCTGCCAGAATATCATCCTTGAGCCGTTCCAGCGAAGTAGGATCAATGCTGTGTAAGGTCCGGCTAAGTTCGTCTTCTACTGCCTGACAAGTATCCCGGTACGCTTCCGAAAATGTCTTTTCCATCATAAATCCTCCTTCAAAATTGTATTCCGCAGTTGCATGAGCTTCCCAACACTGCCGGGGATATCCTCGCGCTGGATGCACGTGCTGCCGCAAACATACAGTTCCGCCTGATCCGCATATTTCTGTATATTTTCCGCAGAGATCCGCCCATCCAGTTCAATTCTCGTATCCAAACCACGCGCATCGATCATCTGGCGCAGCTCGCATATCTTGCGTTCTGCATAGTTGACTTGTTTTTCTCCCTTTACCGATGCATAACCGGGATTGATCAGCATGAGCAGCACAGTATCACACTTTTCCAATACATATTCCAGTGTGTTCAGCGGGGTGGCCGGGCGGAGCGCAACGCCCGCTTTAATACCAGCCGCATGGATTTTATTGAGCATGCCATCGATGTGCGGCGCTGTCTCCACATGAAATACGATCTGTTGTACGCCAATATCCATCAGTTCGTCGATAAAGAAATCCGGTTCGGTTGTCATCACGTGACAGTCAAATTCCAAATCCGTTTTTGCTCTGAGCTGCCGCACGGTATCCAACCCCAGCGGCATACTCGGACTAAAATGTCCATCCAGGATATCTACGTGAAGCATTTGAATACCACTTTGCTCCAGCTGTTTGACTTGTGTTTGCAAATTACACATATCCAATGTAATCAATGATGGGGAGAAAACACATCTTTCGTTCCAAATTGTGTTCATTTTAACACCTCCTGTCAGATTATCTGACATCATCCCATTGCCTCGCGCGTTTGGCTTTGTTTGATTTACAAGTTTATTATACCTCTATTTTTGGAAATTGCAATACAAATCTTTGTGTAAATCACACATTCTGCGTTTTGCACAAAACGTTTTTGGCATTTTTGTGCTTATCGCCACTCTTTAATGTGTTTTGTCCACATTTATGTTATATTTTGTTCTTTGCAAACATTTGAGTTGCTATCAAATATGTTAATTGCTCATTTTGTGTGTATTACGCCTGTTTTATAACCACGTCCATCGATACTCGCATACATTCTCCGGAGTCACAGGTGCGTCCTATCTGTTTCATGGATGGAGTAAATTCCATGCAAAATTCAAGAAATCGCAACTCATTTGTTGACTTTCCACATATAATTCTGATATAATCATGGAAACACCACACGAAAAGGAGTCCTTTGCATGGCTAAGCTTTCTGCTGCAGATCGACAGGCACAAATCGTCGAATTGATCAACAACAATGGCACCATGAAGATCGCAGAACTCGCAGACTTTTTTCAGGTTTCACGCGAGACTATCCGCAGGGATATGATTGCCCTCAGCAACGCCGGTTCTGCAAAAAAATGGTTTAACGGCACATTTGTTTCCCATGATTTCAACATCCAGCCTGTAGATACCAGACTATCCATCAATCAAGACAGCAAAATTTTAATTTGTCAGGAAGTATTTCAATTTATTCCAGAGAACGCAGTTGTTTTTATTGATGCCGGCAGTACGGCCCTCTGCTTCGCGCAGCTGCTGAGTCAAAAAAGCGGCTATACTGTGATTACTAACTCTATCGCAGCCGCCAATGTATTGGCAAATGGAAATAATCAAGTTATCATCACCGGGGGAAGTCTAAATATTTCCGTTATGAATGTAACCGGAATGCAAACAATTGAATTTCTTGAGCGTATTAAGATTGATGTCTCCATTCTCGGCAGCGAGGGTTTTCAACGGCACAATGGTCCCTCCAGCAATGATTTCGATGACATTCAGATCAAGAAACTCGCGGTCAAAAACGCGATGACCAGTATTGTTGTAGCCGACAGCCGCAAAGCATCCGTATCCGCTCTCATGCAGTACGCTGATTGGAAAGATATCGACTACTTTATCACGGATGATGCACTTCCTGAACAGGTCGCGATACAGCTCAAGGAATTCACAAATGTTGTTACAGTCAGCATGAACAATACTTAATATCAACTGTAAGACAAAAAATCCCTCCAAACTTCCCAAACGAAGTCAGAGGGTAAACAAAGTTGCCCACCGAACAAAAAACGAGGTTCGGTGGGCTTACTTTGTCTGTGCTATAAAAATAGAGCCAATGATCCGTGAGGTATCTCACAAGTTCATCGACTCTGCGTCTGGCTCTTTGATGACGGTTATCGGTAAATCCTTTGCGATTGAACGCCCTGCCCGATACCCATACAAATCATACCAGCAATCCTTGTTATTTTGTTGCCACACCAATACCTTCGAGTGACATATTTCCATAGCCTGCCATAAGCTTGTTGCTGAACATGGTGGAAACGCCCATGATCAAGCTGTGACATTTTTACTCCATTATATAAAGTTACATACTCCATTTTCATATTTTCCTCGGTCAATTATTTCGCAGCCTCATTCACACAGCGCAAAGCATTCAAACTGCGTGGATACCCGATATAGGGCAAGCACTGGGAAATGATCTGAATGAGGAACGCCTTATCATTACCTATCCTCATATTCGCGGCAGCATGACCGGTCAACTGTGGCTCACAGCCACCCTGCGCCGCTAAGAAGCAGAAGGTAATCATTTCCCGCTGTCTGTAATCGAGGCCTGTACGGGTGTAGTAATCGCCGAAACAGTTATCTGCCAGCCAACGATTGATATGACGGCTCTCCTCCGGGCCGGACTTCCAGAAATCCCGCATATCTTCACCGAAAATATCTACCTGTGCCTGTGTCCCCGCCTCTCGGCGATTTTCGGCCGTCGTAGTTGCCTGACCAGGTAAGGGCAGACTGACGCCACAGGTATTCAGTACTTCATTCGTGATCGTCAGGAACGGAAATACTCTTCCGATGCCCAAATAAGCTGTGGCCTGATAGACAATCTCCTTTATCTCAACCGGTGTCACGCCGGCATCCAATGCCACCGGCAGCATCGCCCGAAAGGCATCGCTGCTCTGACACCCCAACAAACTGGAAAGAATCGCCATATAACGTGTGCGCGTTTCCAGTTCACTATGTTGCGCTACTTCATGAAAAGCAAATGTGTCAAATCGTTCCGTAAACTCCGGATCGGTTTTTGAAAATGCGACGAGGAAGCCGGGAGCCTCTGTTTTTTGAGAACAATATATACTACCCATACGTTTTCCCTCCTACTTTCGGATCTTCTCAATCCACTTCTGTATCTCTGTTTCCGAGGTCATCTGCCGATCTTCATTGAACCGAACATTCAATCCTGCCTTGACCACCGCTCCATCACAAATTTTAGCAAAATCCTGGAAGGTATGACCAAGCCAACCGCCGTTGGTGGCAAAGGGATACATGGTTTTGTCTGATAAATCCGCTTTATGCAAAAAACTGTTCATCGCCGGTGCAAAAGTATACCACCATACCGGCGTTCCCAAAATTACCGTATCATACGGACTCAGATCCACAGTAAGCGGCTGGATTTCCGGCAAATAACCGCTATTGACCTCACGCTGGCCCTGATCTACTATATCGTTATAGCTGCCGGTATAGGGATGAACTGTCTTGATCTCGGCAAGATCAGCACCGAGTTCCTTTTGAATGTGTTCCGCGATCCGGCGTGTATTTCCACCATAGGAATAGAAAATTACAATGCATTTCATTATGATGATCTCCTCATTTCAGTTTTCCGTATTCCTCATCGGAAACCGGTTCGCACCATTCACTTTTCGTTTCCTCTCCCGGCACTTCCACCGCCAAATGGGAAAACCAGCTGTTCGGAGCAGCACCATGCCAATGCTTGACTCCCGCAGGAATGTTCACCACGTCACCGGGATGCAGTTCTTGCGGCGCCTTGCCCCATTCCTGATAGTATCCCCGTCCGGAGGTGCACAGCAGAATTTGTCCGCCGCCGGACTTTGCGTGATGAATATGCCAGTTATTGCGGCAGCCCGGTTCAAACGTTACATTGCCAATGACTACCTGCTCCAGGGAAAGCATATTCAAATAGCTCTGACCAACAAAATACTGTGCAAATGCGGTATTCTCCCCACCACGTGGAAAGATGTCCTTGAATTCGTTCATATTTCATCCTCCTGCTCTCCATTGTTAACCAGATAGCGCAGCCAAACGCTGCCGCCATCCTTCACCTCGACGCTCTGCAATGCGAAGCGAACCGCCTCATTTTCAGAAAGACCTTCACGTGCTCGAAACAGGGAAGGCGTGTCTGATGAACCATCCGCGGCGGCTGTAACCACAATACTGATCTCATCACACATACCAGCCTGAATGAAGGACCAGTTGAGCAAACCACCGCCACCAAGCATCAGTGTTTCAATGCCAAACCGTTCTTTTAGCTTTTCCAGTGCCAGTGCGTAATCCAGCGCATCTTCCCCGGCAATAATATAGGAAATGCCCAACTTACGCAAAAACGCCTTGTATGCGTTGCTCACTTTGCCGGTCAACACCTCAATGACATGAGCTGTGGTGTCAACATACGTCAGTGTGTTACTTTCCCATCCCAATTTTCCAGAGGGATCGACGGAAACATAATACATATTGGTTTCCTTTGCAACAAAATCACCATCTGGAACCACGGGGGCCTCTTCATCAAGCACAGGCTTTCGATAAAAAGTAAAGTTATCATCTGTTGTCACTCGACCGGATAACCAGCCCTGATGCTTGTAGTAGGGAGTCTTACCAAAAGCGATATCATAAAAGATATTTCCTGCGGCCTCTCCTTCTGGAGTTTCCATATAGCTGCCCATGATTTTGCCGTCCAGAGAGGTCATCATATGGCAGAAAAGATACGGTCTATTCATGTCATGGTTCTCCTTCCGAAATTACAGCTTGCCCCCATAGACCGGGAAGATGCTGAATTCTCCATAATCTTTGATGGGTTCCATCTGCTTGAGCGTTTCCATATCTGCGTCGGAAATAACGAAATCCAACTTTGCGTTATCACGCATATGGTCGGGGTTTGCAGTCTTCGGCAGTGGCAAGGTGCCAAGCTGAAGCGTATAACGAATGCAGAGCTGTGGGATGGTCACACCATACGTCTCCGCAATCGCCTTGACTGTCGGATTTTTCAACATTTCCCCGTGTGCCACGGGAGAATAGGCCTCTACCAGCATTCCTTTGTTTTCCGAATAACGCATCAGCGCAAAAGGCGTATTGCTCACATGAACCAACAGCTGATTCACCATTGGTGCAATCGTGCATCCTGCCAAAAGACTATCGATATCTTCCTTCTCAAAGTTTGAAATACCGATTGCGCGGAGCTTGCCTGCCTGATAGGCCTCTTCCAGAGCGCGCCATGCTTCGCGATTTCCTTCCACATAACGGTCTGCCTCACGAAATTCCGCCCAAGGCTGTGGACTGTGAATCAGCATCATATCCAGATAATCCAGTCCCATCACACGCAGTGAATCATCAATCGCCGAAACCGCGTCTTTGTAGGTCTTTGCTTCCGCGGCCAGTTTGGTGGTCACGAACAGCTCCTCACGCGGGACACCGCAAACACGAATTCCTTCTCCCACACCACGCTCATTGCCGTAGGCCTGTGCGGTGTCAAAATGGCGATAACCGATCTGTACTGCGTTACAGACAGCGTTTGCCGCCTTGTCATCGTCAATAAACCATGTGCCCAATCCCAGCTTTGGAATTGTCACGCCATTCACCAGTGTGTAGGTTTCTTCAAAAATCATGTCTTTCCATCCTTTCTGAAATCATTTTGTCAAAGAATATGTTTCTTTTTCCATGCTCCACTGAGCCAACGCAAGCAAAACACAATCGCTCGGAATCCCCAGTCGCACAGCATCGCCAGCCATATGCCCAATGCACCTGCACCAAAATACTGTGCAAAAAGATAAGCAGCTCCCAGTCGAAATACGAACATGGAAATCACTGAAGCAATCATCGCAAAGCCCACATCTCCGGCAGCCCGCAATGAAGAGGGGAGCACAAAGGTTAAAGGCCAAATAATCATAGCTCCCAACGTATGTACCAACACCATCTGCCGAGTCAGCCGTGCGGTCTCAGCTGTCAGATTGTACCACGACAAAATCTTCGGCATTGCCAGCCAGAAAGCTCCACAGAAAATAACGAGTACAAGATAAGAAACGCTGATTAGCAGTCGATTGTAATAGCAGACCTGTTTCTCATCCCCTGCGCCGACACAGCGGGCAATTACTGCAATGGCGGCCATTGAGATCGCCGATCCGGGAATAACCTGAATGCCGGCGATCGTCAGACAAATGGCGTTCGCAGCAATCGCTGAGGTACCAAAGCTGGCAATGAGACTAGCTAAAATAATTTTTCCTACCTGAAACAGCCCATTTTCAACGCCATTCGGTATGCCAATCTGCAAAATTCTGCGAATGAGTGCGCGGTCAGGGGTAAAATGCAACGAGCGCGTCAGAAATAAGGATTGATTTTGGCGAAGCAACAAAGTGATCATCCATCCTGCTGCGACATAGCGAGCTATCACTGTAGCTGTCGCTGCTCCTACGGTGCCCCATCCTGCTCCATAGATTAAAACAGCATTGCCGCAGATGTTGATCAAATTCATCAATGCAGAGAGGTACATAGTGACTTTTGCGTTGCCCATCGTCCGGAAAATCGCTGCTCCGGATTCATAGACAGAAATAGCCGGTATAGAAAGTGCCACAACCAACAGATAGCGGTTTGCATTCCAGTATACCTCCTCGGTAATAGAGCCGAATACATGTCCCAGCAATACGCCGCGAATACCATACACTACTGCCATAATCACCAGTGAACACAAACCGGAAAACCAAAGAAGCTGATCTGTTGTTTTTCTGGCGTTCTTTGTTTCGTCCGCTCCCAGATACTGCCCGGCGACTACCGCTCCTCCGGTGCCAAAAGCTGCGAAAATATAAATGATTAACTGAAACACGGTATCGATCAGAGAAACGCCTGAAACTGCTGATTCACCTGCACTGGACACCATCACCGAATCAATCATACCTACCAGAAGAGTCAAAAGAAGATCCACAATCAACGGGACAATCAAACGAATCAAATCCCGTCTGTTAAATAAGCGGTTCAAGTATGTATTCACTTCCTCTGTGCAAAATAAAAAGCGTATCGGAAAGCTCTTCCGATACACTTATTATAATTCCAAGGTTTTGTTATGTCGAATACTTATTTTCTATCATCTGTCCATGCTTAAAAAGCATTTTATGTATTCCAAAAATCGTCCTGTTGCGGTAGAGAATGGCTGACTGCGTTTCCATGCAAGTACAGAGGTCGCGGTCAATTCAGGGTACAGTGGTACCATGCAGACCTCCGATTGTTCCAGAAAAGGCAACGCCCCCTCAACGATAAGGGCGTAACCCAAACCGGCTCGTACCATCATGGCTGCGTTGGTGCTGAGATTGCTGACGCCGATTATGTGCAGCTTTTCATATGAATTTCCAAACCAGTTCGCAACCTCGTCGTGCACCTTTTGACGGCTGGGCAGAATGACCGGAATGTTGGACAGCTCCTGTGCCGTCACATGCTCCCTTTTTGCCAACGGGACGCCCGAAGGCATCACTGCAACCCAGCGCTCCTTGACCGGCATACGGATATGCTCATAGCGCTCCAGATCCACTGGCTCCAGTAGCAGGCCAACATCGGTCAGGCCGTTATCCATCCGGCGCTTAATCTGGTCAGCCGTAGCCGTGTAGACATCAAAAGAAACCCGGGGATACTGTTGAGAGAAATCCGCGATCAGATCGGTCAGCAGCCGAACCGAGGTCAGTTCCCCACAGCCGATGGATACGATTCCTTCCACCTGCTCTTCGTGGGAAGAAACCTCTGTCTCCGTCTTTTCCACCAGCTCCAGAATCTCTTCCGCCCTTCTCCGCAGCAAAAAACCTTCGTCTGTCAGGGAAAGCGGGCGGCTCCCTCGAAGAAACAATGTTGTCCCCAGCTCGTCCTCTAATAGTGCCATTTGGCGGCTCAGGGTCGGCTGGGTAATGTGAAGAGCTTTCGCAGCACCCGTAATACTTCTCTCCCGTGCCACAGTCAAAAAATAGTGCAGTAATCTTGTCTCAATCATCGCTTATACACCTGTCTCTTGAGGCTCAAGGCGTTTACCGTTGCGCCTTCTGCTCCTTTTCTGTCAAATTGATCCAACGCGGAACCTCCAGCAGCATGCCGCCCGCAATCTTATATTCCAGATTGCGGTCATATTCCCGAACAAAATAACAGGAAAAGAGTGCGCTCAGGATGTACAGAATCGAGGTTTCCGTAGAAAATGTGGATATTTTGCTGTACAATCGCTCTCTGGATGAGATCGTCAAGGTATAACGAGCCTTTTTGCGCAGGAGATTATCACCATCACTGGTCAGCGCCACAATAGGAACGCCTTTTTTCTCCAGTTGAGGAAGAATACCCAGGGTTGTATGGGCCATATTGTTCCCGGAATAGGAAATCACAATGGCGCAGTCCTCACGGCTCAATGTGGAAGCCAGCAGTCCAAAGTCACCCAAGGTGGGCGTTTCAATCTGACGTCCAATGGTCAGCATCTTCCGCTTAAAAATTTCTGCCAGCGACAGATTGGGATTTAACCCGAAAACTGCAACGCGATTACAGCTTTGCAGAAGCGTGACGATTTCCTCCAGCGGCGCATGATCCAGCAGATCGGCAGTATCCAGAAGACTCTCCACTTGCAATGAACAGATCAAATTGATAATATCCGATTTCCTACTGGATGCATCAAAGGGGAAGTTTGGATCAACATCCGTATAATGAGAGTCCTGATAGTTCTGCTCTTCTACAAACGCTTTTAGGAACTCCCTCCAGCCGGAAAATCCCAGTTCCTTGGCAAATCGAGTCACCGCTGCCTTTGATGTATAGGTTTTCTCTGCAATTTCCTGAATGGAATAGTTATGCAGATGCCTTCTTTCCTGCAAAATAAAGGCCCCAATTGCTCTTCGTGAACCACTGCCATAGTACATGGACAGCTCTTCCACACGGTGAATCAGATTCATAATGGCTTCCCCTTTCTCACCTGTTTAAAAAGATTGTAATTGCAGAAAAAGAGGTTTGTCAAGGGGCTATCTGACAACAGACAGCCCCGCAAAAAAATTAATCCAGATCTGCGCCATTGCTGGCAATAACCTTTTTATACCAGAAAAAGCTATCCTTCCGTCTGCGGCTCAGATCGCCCTTTCCTTCGTTGTCCTTATTCACATAAACCAGCCCGTAACGCTTCGCCATTTCTCCTGTGGAAGCAGAAACAAGATCGGTGCAACCCCAAACGGTATAACCCATCAGATCAACTCCATCCTCTACGGCTCCTTCCATCTGACGAATATGCTCCCGGAGATAATCAATGCGATAGGGATCATGGATACTGCCGTCTGACTCCACAACGTCTTCCGCACCCAAACCATTTTCTACAATCATCACAGGCAGCTGATAGCGGTCGTAAACTTCATTCAGATAATACCGCATTCCTTTTGGATCAATACTCCAACCCCATGCACTGTGCTGTAAGTAGGGATTCGCCGGCCCTCGCATCATATTTCCCGAAGCAATTGGGACAGTCGGATCATCAGTAGCTGTCGTACTGGAATAATAACTGAATGTAAAGAAATCCACTGTACCGTTTTTCAGCGCTTCCGCGTCTTCCACTGTCACCTCAACAGATACTCCCTGCTCTTTCCAAATCTGTTTGGCGAAGGTAGGATATTTACCGCGCACCTGCACATCTCCGCAATAATAATTCGCCTTGCGCATAACCTTCTGCGCCTTCAGTACGTCATCCGGATTGCAGGTATAAGGATAGGCGGCCCGCCCTAGTATCATGCAGCCCACCATATTCTTTGGGTCGATGCTGTGAGCAAGCTGTACCGCCTTGGCGCTGGCCACGAGTTGATGATGTAGGGCGGTATAGCGTTTCTGCGGGTCATCCCAACTCTCGTCAACCGAAACTGCCGTTCCAACCTCAACATCCGTCCCCGGAGGCAGGATACCTCCTCCCATAATATTACCAAATGTCCCCATTACGAGCGTGTTGATCTCATTAAAGGTGAGCCAATAGTGGACCAAGCCTTTATACTCGTTGAAAACTGTCTCACAATAGCGCAGGAACAATGTAATCAGCCTGCGGTTCGTCCAACCGCCGTACTCTTTCGCCAAATAGTAAGGCAATTCATAATGACTCAGTGTGACAAGTGGTTCAATGCCATACTTCTGGCACTCTTCAAACACGTCCCGGTAAAACTCCAGCCCCGCCTGGTTCGGCTCTGTCTCATCTCCGTGGGGATAGATACGCGCCCAATTGATGGACATGCGGAAACATTTAAAACCCATTTCGGCATAAAGTGCAATGTCTTCCTTATAATGATGATAAAAATCCACCGCCTCATGGCTGGGATAATGATATTCCGGCAAAACGCCGTCGGTAATGTGCCGGGGTGTTGTCTTAGTGCCGCCGCTCATCACGTCCGGCACAGAAAGGCCCTTGCCTCCCTCGTTCCAGCCGCCTTCAAACTGGTTTGCGGCTGTAGCTCCGCCCCATAAAAAGTTACTGCGAAATGGCATATATTCCTCCTATATCCCGATGGCAGGGGATGCTACGCAGTCCCCTGCCTGTCTCCATATTCTTCGGTTACTTGACTTCAACATCTGTTGAAATCCGAATGATCTCTGCGCCTTCTTCTACCGGACCGGCAGCAGCAATCTCTACATTTTCATAGTCCTCTGCATTGGTCAGCATAATAACCACAATGTCTGGATAACCTGCCTCCGCAATAGCTTTGCGGTCAAAGGAAAGCAGCTGCTGTCCGGCGACAACCGTATCGTCTTCCTTCACATTTACAGTGAAGCCTTTGCCTTTCATCTCTACCGTATTTACGCCAACATGGATCAGCAGCTCCATGCCATCCGGGCTGGTAATGCCTACCGCATGCTTGCTGTCGGCTACGGTGCTGATCGTTCCGGCAAACGGAGCAGTCACAATGCCCTCAGAAGGAAGGATACCAATGCCCTGTCCCAGCACGCCGGAGGCAAATGTCTCATCCGGAATATCTTCCATATTCACGACTTTTCCGCGAACAGGAGCGTACACCGTACCCGGCTTACCTGAAACAGGCACCTGTGCCGGAGTTTTTACTGTCATATCGCTGCTTTTTTCACCCTTTTCAAATTTGCAGGAGAGAACAAAAGCGGCAACCGCAGTGACTATTACAGTGATAATTAACGCGATGATAATATTGTAGAAATAACGCATGGTGTCGTCACCGATGTACAGCAGGACAGCCGGAAGACCGGAAGATCCAGTTGCAAACCGGTGGGTATGTGTCAGTCCGGCATACAGGCCGCCGCATCCGCCGCCAATCATGGCCGCAATCAGAGGATACTTCTTCGGCAGGTTGACACCATACAGAACCGGCTCGGTAATGCCCATCAAAGCAGTAATACCACTCGAAGTAGCAAGAGACTTGTCCTTTGTGTCTTTCGTGCGGATAGCAACCACCAGAGCAGCTACACCTTGGGCAATATTGGAACAAACACAGCCCGGTCCAAAGATGCTGTCATAACCCAACTGCGCCATCTGCATCGTACCCAGCGGGCCGACAGCCGTGTGCATGCCGAACATGACCATCAGCGGCAAGAAGGTGCCAATAAGTACAGCTGGTGCCCAGCTTGCATTGACGCTGAGGAAATCAAAAATGATCGCCAAATAGCTGCCTACAAAGTTACCGATCGGGCCAAGCAGAGAAAGCGCCAGGGTACCCATAATCAGGAAAGTCAGCATCGGGACAAAGATCATGTTGACTGCCTTTGGAATGAGCTTATTCAATGCCTTTTCAACCCGCGCCTGCACCAGTATTACCAAAATGATCGGGATAACTGAGCTGGCGTAACTCACCAAACGGAATGGAATCACACCAAAGAAGTTTACCGCCTCTCCCTCACTGACAAAAGCCATCCAGCTTGGGTGGATCATAATACCTGCAACACTCGCGGCAAGGATTGGATTGCACTTGAGTTTCTGTGCCTCGGTGAAAGCCAGCATCATGGGCAGGAAGTAAAATACAGAATCCGAAAAGAAATTAAAAATCGCATAGGTCTGTGAAGTGCTGTCAATCAGATTGAATACCACCAGCAGAGCCAGCAGAGCTTTCAACATACCAGCGCCGGAAAGCGCGGGAATGATGGGCATGAACACGCTGGAAACAAAGTCAACAATTGTATTGACAATTCCTTTTTTCTGCGCAGATGCCTCATCGGTGTCCGGCTTTGCACCAACCAGCGGCTCCAGCTCCTCAAACAAGTCAGCCACATCGGTACCAATTACCACCTGATACACGCCGCTGCTGATCATAACTTTACGGACCCCATCCAATGCTTCTAATGCGTCTTTATCGGCTTTTCCCTCATCAGCTAGCGTGAAGCGCAAACGTGTCTGGCAATGATAAACCCGGTTTACATTCTCTTTTCCGCCAACATGGATAAGAATCTGAGCCGCTAACTCCTTATAGTTTTTCTTGCTCATAAGTATCACCTTTCTGACCGTTCTATGTTCAGCACAAGTAAATTGAGCTGATGAAAGGTCTATTTCCTTGTAACGTAATCTTGATAGGCAACATATCGTAAAGCGGGAATACGATCGCTTTGATTATGCCTTACCGATCCGTCGTTTTTATAAATGCTCCCTGAACCAAGTTTCTAGTTCGGTTGCAGCCTGCTCTTCGTCTGCTCCTTCTGCCTTGACCCTGACCGTATCGCCTTTTTTCACACACAGTCCCATTAGGGCCATCATCTTCTGAGCATTTGCCTCTTTTTCTCCTCTTTCAATGGTGATCGTGCTCTTATAATTTTTGACCTGTTTGACCAAAAGTCCAGCAGGACGGGCATGTATTCCAACAGGATCGGTAATGATATAAGTAAAGCTACGCATAATAACAATCTCCTTTCCATATTGGAGAACGTTCCGGACCGTTCTCTGTTGTGATTATATGGTACCAAAAATAGCGAAACTTTTTCAATATGTCATGTTTCATTCCGTTTCACCGAGGATTTAGTTTGGTACATTGGATTGAAACAAAATGAAACTCGGTGCCCATATCAAAAAATTATCGAAATGAAAAAAGGTCAATCTACACAAGGCAGATTGACCTTTTTAAGTAAGCATCGTTTGCTTTATCGTTCCGTACTGGAAGAATCTCCTCCGAGAAATCCCGCTTCGCTAAGCCAACTTACAACAGCCTCCTTTGCTTCCTCTTGAGAATTCTGCGCTACTGATCCTCGAATAGCCAGCCCTTCCAATACCTCTGCATCAGAGCAAATTTCTGCGATACTACTTTCAGTAGAAGAAAGACCGCTGCCCTCATGCGTGCAGAACGGAACAATTGTCTTTCCTGAAAAATCATAGCTTTCAAGGAAAGTATAGACTGCCATCGGCATATCGCCCCACCAGTTGGGATAGCCAAGAAACACCACATCATAGTTTTTCATATCCCCAACGCTCTCATCAAGTTCCGGACGAGCATTTTCATTCTGTTCCTGCTCAGCAATTTCGACACATTCATCGTAATCATCAGGATACGGTGTTACGGTACGGATCTCGAAAATATCGCCACCAGTTTGCTCCGCAATCATATCCGCTACAATATGTGTATTTCCCTTTTCAATATAGCCCACACTATAATTCTCACCTGGGCGGGAAAAATAGGCCACTAAGATCTTTGTCTCATTCATATTGGAATCCTCCATTTGCTGTGTACTATCACTATCTTCTGTACTTTGAGTCTCATTCGATACTTCTCTGTCCTCACTCAAAAACGACTGCGAAATATTGGGCTCCGTTTCATCTGTATTGCTGCAGGCAGCCAACACCAACGTCATTGCGAGTACAAATAACAATGGCAGAATCCTTTTCATTTCTGTTCCATCCTCCCATCCTTATTTTTCAGGCCTCAACGGACCATAAAAATAGCTGGAAGTCGCGCCGCCGTCAATCAAGAATGTAGATCCGGTAATGAATGCACCCTTGTCACTCATCAGCAACTCTGCAACATTGGCAACTTCATCGGCTGTCCCCGGACGCCCAGCGGGACAATTCGCGAACATATTTTTGTAAAAATCTCCACGCGGACCATTGAATTCATCAATCGCCAGAGGTGTTACAATAATACCAGGTGCAATAGCGTTGATCCGAGCGCCACGCTTGCCCCATTTGACTGCCTCTGCCATCACGCGCTTTTCATTACAGCGTTTTGCCATCTGATACGCATGCAGGGTATCCCGAATCTTGTCCAGCTGTAGCAACGGGAGGCTCAACAATTCTTCCGCAGGCGTGGTCGCCAAAAGCTCATCCTCCTCAGCTGTCAATGCTGGCATACGCCAACCGGACTGACTGGAAATCGTTACACCGACACCGCCTCGCTTGATCACCTTCCCGATTTCCTCCAATAGCATTGCCGTTCCATACAAATCTACTTTCAAAATAGCCTCAATCGGAGCCTGACTTGGTGAAACACCGGCTGCATTTACCAGCTTGGAAATCTCACCATATCGCCGTGCCTCTGCAATCAGATTCATAATCGAATCGCGTGAAGATAAGTCCATCTGGACGGGTACGGCATCAAAACCTGCATCATTCATCGTTTTAACGATCGTCTGCGCATTTTCCAGTGTCTTATCTCCCACGATAATTTTCATGCCATAGCCCATTCTCCGGGCAATTGCCATCCCAATCTGACCTGCGCCAGTTAAAATCATGACCTCTTTCATGTTCCCTGTCCTTTCTTTCATTTTGCCTGACTTCCTCCAAACACGAGGAACTGCATCTGATTCAGCTTTTTATCTATCTCATGAATCTCCTCGGAAGATAACGTAACTTCTGCTGCCTGTAAATTTTCCTGAAGTCGTTTTGGTTTACGACTTCCGGGAATGGGAATGATCCATTCCTTTTTACCAAGCATCCACGCTAGAGAGAGCTGTGCAGGCGTAGCCTGTTTTTCTTCTGCCAGTCTTCTCAGATAATCCAACAGTTCCCTCCCCCTTGCAAATCCTTCATCTGTATATTGCGGCATAAAGCTTCGGTAATCTGTCCCGGCTTCAAACCTTGTATATCGATCATATTTTCCGCTTAAAAATCCGTTGGCCATAGGAGAAAACGCAATATATCCGATGTGCAGTTCCTCAACTGTTGGGAACAAATTTTCATGCCAGCGTGCCATCATAGAATAACGGTTTTGAATTGCTGTTACCGGACATACTGCATGAGCCCGCCGCAGATATTCTTCCGTCGTTTCAGAAATTCCCCAATAACGTATTTTTCCTTCCCTGATCAGGTCTTCCATGACACCAGCCACCTCCTCCGGAGCAACCTTCGGATCAATCCGGTGCTGATAATAAAGGTCTATGTAATCGGTTCCCAGCCGTTTCAAACTGCTTTCTACAGACCTGCGGATTACCTCCGGCCGACTGTCTAAGATAAGTCCTTTATCCTCTGCGTGATGAACACCGCATTTCGTAGCGATTACTACCTGACTGCGAACTGATTTCAATGCTTCTCCTACCAGTTCTTCGTTATAGGAGATACTGCCATCGGCATGAATCCCCGTATAGCATTCTGCCGTATCAAATAGGGTATAGCCCATATCGAAAGCCTTCCGTAGTATTTTACCTGCTTCGTTTTTTTCCGTGGGTGCACCGTTGGCGTGGCTAAATCCCATGCAGCCCAACCCTACAGGCGATACGTTCAATTCACTGCAGCCAATCGTTCTTCTCTTCACAGAAACCTCCTGCTATCGCTTACCGTCGTACACTCTTCCCGTTTTCGCTGTTCGGGTCATAACGCTCACCAACGATTTTGATACCTTCCAAACGTTCACGAATCTCTCTTAATTCATCTGCACGAAGAGTAATCGCTGCCGCTCCGATATTTTCCTCCATCCGCTCCATTTTTGAGGTTCCCGGAATCGGAACAATATATGGCCTCTGCGCTAATAGCCATGCAAGGGCAAGCTGCGCTGCACTTACATTCTTTTCCGCGGCAAGATTTTGCAGGCAATCTTTCAATGCCATGTTAGTCGGAAGATTTCTTTCATCGAAGCGTGTATTTTCCGCCCCGTTGAGGAACATCCCCTCTGTTGCCTTCGTGAGAAATCCCCTTGCCAATGGTCTATACGGTACCAGCCCAACGCCCAATTCTTCCAATGTCGGGAAAATTGCCTGTTCCGGTTCTCTCCACATCATGTTGTATTCGCTTTCAATGGCAGTCACAGGAAATACTGCATTTGCCCGTTTAAGGGTGTCCATACTCGGCTCCGAAATTCCCCAGTGAAGGATTTTTCCTTCTCTGTGCAGCTCTGCCATCGTCTCTGCAACTGCTTCAATCGGCACATTCGGATCAACGCGATGCGTGTAATAAAGATCAATATAATCCGTCTGTAAACGTTTTAAGGAACCCTCTACCGATTCACGGATAACCTCTGGTGTACTGTTCATAACCATGTGTCCATCAATAAATCGAACCCCGCATTTCGTCGCTATCACTACCTTTTGTCTGATCGGTCTTAATGCTTCACCCACAAGGCCTTCATTTCTACCGCCACTTCCATAGACTTCTGCAGTATCAAACATCGTAATTCCCAAATCGCAGGCACGCCGAATAATTCGAATTGCTTCTTTCTTACTATCATCGCTGTAGTCTTTGCCAATCGTCATACAGCCAAGACCAATAGAAGATACCTCTAAGCCTCTTTTTCCTAATGTTCTTTTTTCCATAACTTTCCTCCTGTATATTCTTATAAACACATTGCAAATATTTTTTCAATGTCCTGCTGTGCCAACGGCTTGAATCCGGGAAGGATACCGTCTGCACAAGCTTTTTTTGCCATAACCTGAAAATCCTTCTCTTTAACGCCTATTTCTGTGAAAGTGCGGTTTAGCTTTAATGTATCAAAAAAGAAATAGGAGAGTTTTTCAATACTTTGCTTTGCAATATCCATCGGCTCCTGATTTGCATCAATGCCAAAGACATTTACACCAAACTGAACATATTTAGGTACAGTGGTCTCATCCAGACAATATTCCATCCAACGGGGCGTCAAAATTGCCAATCCAAGACCATGAGTAATATCATAAATAGCAGAAAGTTCATGCTCCATAGGATGGCAACTCCATGCCTGCCGTTTTCCTCCATTCACAAAACCGTTGATTGCCCATGAGGAAGTCCACATAAGATTTGCACGAGCCTCATAATTATCCGGCTCCTGCATTGCAATAGGCGCATATTTGATAACCGTTTTCATCATGCCTTCCATAAAGCAATCCAACATATACAAATCAGGCTCTATATTGAAATAAACCTCCATGATATGACTCATCATGTCTGCTGCACCGCAGGCAGTCTGATAAGGGCTGACACTGTAGGTCAGTGTTGGATCGAGAAAGGAAGCCTTGGGTAGCAGTGGATCAGCCAAACGTCCAATCTTGTCCAATGTTTCAGGATTACTGATCACACCGCCCGAATCCATCTCTGAACCGGTGGCCGCCAGTGTTAATATGGTAACCATGGGGAGCGCCTTTTCAACAGGAGCCCATTTGCTGAAAAAATCCCACGGATCATGATCCACACAGGCTCCTGCTGCCATCCATTTGGTTGCGTCCAAAGTAGAGCCGCCGCCAACTGCCAATAACACATCAATATCGTGTTCCTTACACATCTGCGCTCCATCACGCACCGAATCAATACGAGGGTTAGGCGCGATACCAGACAGCTCATATAATTCCAGCCCTGCATTTCTGATTTCCTCTGTCACGACATGATAAAGACCACTCTTCTTGATGGAGCCGCCGCCGTATGTTAACAGCACACGCTTACCATACTTGGATAATTCTTCTCCCAAATGGCAAAGTTGATTTTTTCCAAAATATACTCTTACAGGAATATCATAAATAAAACTGTTCATTGTCATTTTCTCCATAGCCATTTTCTACGCTTTGTTTATCAATTTTCCAACCTCATAAGCTTTCTCAAAGGATGGATGACGATAAACATCCCCCTTATCCCATGTGCCGGTTCCATAAAGGATTCCCTTCTCATTTGCACCGGGTAAGCACCGCAGATACCCACGCAGACCGGCAATTGTTTCGTCTGCTGCAGAATGCTCCGGATCCGCTGCTGTAATGATATAATAAAAATCCTTATTGGTAATCTCTCGATACCGTGAAAAGCACCGATCAATCATAATTTTCATCTGTGCATTCATGGAATAGAAATATACCGGCATGGCCAAAACAATAACATCTGCGCTAATCAGTTCCTCCAGAATCTGTTCCATGTCATCTTTTTGCACACACCGATGTGATTTGGCACAGCCGTAACAGGCAACACAAGGGCCGATCTTCTTCCCTGCCAGATTGATTTTTTTGGTTGCATTCCCACTGTCAGCAGCCCCTTTTAAAAACTGATCGCACAGGACATCGGAATTGCCGCCCTTACGGGGACTCGCACTGATTGCCAATACCTTCATACCGTTTCGCTCCTTTCCATCTCGTCTGATACTTTCTATTTTAGGCAGTCCTGCTCTGCAAAACAATTCGTATTTCATGGCAAATCCATAAGAAAAACTTATGAATAAAAATTATCCCTTTCCAAACTGATAAACAACAACACCAAGCGTATGCATCCTTTGCTCCAAATATGCCAAAAAAGATCGCATCTGCCTTTCCGCATCTGCGATCTTTTCCCATAAGCTTCTGTAATTTTCCACTCTTCGCCTAGAATTTCGATTTTAATATATCTGCAAACTCTTCGACATAATAACCGGAATTATCGGCTTTCCAAAATGCACAGTAATTTCGTTTCATTGACTTCCCTTTGCGGGTAAGACGTATCCGACGAATCTTTGCCGCAAACTCCGGCTCGTGTTCTCCTCCCTCTATTGGCATAAACCCTTTTCCTCCAAGCACCAAAAGCCGTGCCTCTTCCAAGTTTTCGGCAAATAAAAAATCTCCTTTGATTCCAACGATCTCCTGATAATACGTCTTTTCTGTCTCCTGCTGTTCTGGTGAAGAAACCAGAATACACGGAATCTGTTTCAAATCATCGGTTTCAATCCACTCACGCGATGCAAGAGGATTTCTTGCCGCAATCTCAATATAGCACTCACTCGTTGTTAAAATGAAATTTACATATTCATCAGAAAAAGCGCGCCGCTGATCGTTCAGAACGAGATCCACTCCACCGTTTCTCAATGCATCATACAGCTCTTCATGGTTTCCGTTGATGATATGAACCGATACATCCGGATGCTTTTCGGAAAACTCTGCTACCGCCAGCCGAAACTCCAGTCCACCATAGCATCTGAGATATCCGATCCGAAGCTCTGCATGATCTTTGTTTGCAATACGAATGGTCTCATGGCATAGACGCTCAAAATCAGTCAGAAGGACCAGGCTTTTCTGATAAAAATACTCACCTGCGGGTGTCAAAGAGAACTTCCGTTTCTCACGGTTTAACAGCTTCACACCAAGTTCGTGTTCCAACGATTGAATCTGCTGGGATATGGCAGACTGCGAAATAAAACATTCTGCCGCCGCTTCCGTAAAACTCTTACAGCGAACAACGGCCTGAAAATATCGAATCCGCTTTATCATTTGCGTCTATCACCTCTATTTTTTATCTGCATATTATCTGTTTATATACATAACTTCCAGGATATAGGGTGCATTCATTTCATTTTTGTCTGTTCTCTTAAATAATTATATATGGAAAATCAAACAAAAACAATATTATCGCTTTGTTTGCTGTAAGGCAATAGGAATCGAGAATGGATTTTTCTTGCGACGAATGCTTTCCTACACAATTTTCCGCTGGGATATTAAATTCCATCCATACGCAGGAATTCCATACCCATAAATATCACTCGACCCCGCCGGATAATGCCGCTGTGCACAGGTATTGCTTGCATTGCCTTCCACGGTATAGACCGTTCCGTTTTCCACCTTTTCTACAATGCCAACATGTTCCGTATGCCCATCGCCGTTCCAGTCGAAGTAAATAATATACCCCCCGGCGTACAAAAGGGGCTTTCCGATCGAATCCGGAAAGCCCCTTAAAAGTTCAATATTTCATTAAAATTTAAGCAAATTAGCCGTTCAGAGCAGAATTTACGTCAACTGCAACAGCAACAGAAGCGCCAACCATCGGATTGTTACCCATGCCCAGGAAGCCCATCATCTCTACGTGAGCCGGTACGGAAGAGGAGCCTGCGAACTGTGCATCGGAATGCATACGGCCCAGCGTATCGGTCATACCATAGGAAGCCGGACCAGCAGCCATGTTATCCGGATGCAGCGTACGGCCTGTGCCGCCGCCGGAAGCAACGGAGAAATATTTCTTGCCGATCAGCAGGCATTCCTTCTTATAGGTGCCGGCAACCGGATGCTGGAAACGGGTCGGGTTGGTGGAGTTACCGGTAATGGAAACGTCAACGCCTTCCTTGTGCATGATGGCAACGCCCTCACGAACGTCGTCCGCACCATAACAGCGAACCTTAGCGCGCTCACCATCCGAATAAGCAATCTCCTGAACGGTTTCAAGCTCGCCGGTGTAGTAATCAAACTTGGTCTGAACATAAGTAAAGCCGTTGATACGGGAAATGATCTGTGCTGCATCCTTGCCAAGACCATTCAGGATAACCTGGAGCGGCTCCTTACGTGCCTTGTTTGCAGAACGTGCCAGACCGATCGCACCCTCAGCAGCAGCGAAGGACTCGTGACCAGCCAGGAATGCGAAGCACTTGGTCTCCTCGCGCAGCAGCATTGCTGCCAGATTGCCGTGGCCGATACCAACCTTACGATCCTCTGCTACGGAACCCGGGATGCAGAATGCCTGCAGGCCGATACCGATTGCTTCCGCAGCCTCCGGAGCGGACTTTACTTCCTTCTTGATTGCGATTGCTGCGCCTACCGTATATGCCCAGCAAGCGTTCTCAAATGCGATCGGCTGTACCGAACGAACGGTAGCTGCCGGGTCAATGCCCTTAGCCTTGCAGATCTCTGCGCACTCTTCTACGCTGGAGATTCCATATTCTGCGAGGACGCCATTGATCTTATCAATTCTTCTCTCGTAACTTTCAAATAAAGCCATGATTCCTGTCCTCCTTACTCTGCACGCGGGTCGATAAACTTAACACCCTCCGCATAACGGCCATAGGTGTTGGTGTTCTTCTTCATTGCCTCAGCCGGATCTACACCCTTGCGGATCGCTTCCATCATCTTTCCAAGGTGTACAAACTCATAGCCGATAACCAGATTATCCTTATCCAGAGCAACATGGGTGACATAGCCCTCTGCCATCTCCAGGTAGCGGGTTCCCTTTGCCTTGGTGCCGTACATCGTACCAACCTGGCTTCTCAGGCCCTTGCCCAGATCCTCCAGGCCAGCGCCGATCGGCAGGCCATTCTCAGAGAATGCCGTCTGGGTACGACCATAAACGATCTGCAGGAACAGCTCGCGCATTGCAACGTTGATCGCATCACATACGAGGTCAGTGTTCAGTGCCTCCAGCAGCGTCTTGCCCGGCAGGATCTCGGATGCCATAGCAGCCGAATGGGTCATGCCAGAGCAGCCGATGGTCTCAACCAGCGCTTCCTCGATGATACCTTCCTTGACGTTCAGGGTCAGCTTACATGCGCCCTGCTCCGGAGCACACCAGCCAATGCCATGCGTCAGGCCGCTAATGTCCTTGATTTCCATTGCCTGTGTCCACTTGCCCTCCTGCGGGATTGGAGCCGGGCCATGATATGCGCCCTTAGCTACCGGACACATATTTTCTACTTCTGCAGAATAGATCATAGTTTTATCCTCCTATTATGAATCTCTTCTTCCCGAATATCGAAAAAAAGGAATTTGTAAAATGTTCCACCCTTCGAACCGTTTGTCCGCAGGCTGTCTTCCACAAAAGACCGATGCTCCAAAACAGTCAACCGTTATCACACGCCATGATATCCAATCTGCAACGAAACATCGCATTTCACATCGTTTTTATTTTAGCATCGCCATTGTTTTTTGTCAACAAATCTGCTCTCTTCCCGCGCAATTTCCTCTTATTTTTGTGATTTTCCAGACATTATCACCAATATTACTCAAAATAAACCCAACTTTATCCCAAAAGCATATGCTAACTTTTTTGCATGTCAAACGACTTTTTTCGCGCCCCTCTTCCAGACCGTTTTAGATCATTTTTCTCTCTTTTTTCTTTACTCACGTTGTAGAAATACAAAAAAAGAGGCAAATTCTTCCGAATCTGCCTCTCTTTGAGAAGAAATGTTAAATTTCAATTATGCACGTGTGACATTGAATGCCTTGATGCCCGGATAAACAGCGGATGCTCCCAACTGCTCCTCAATACGCAGCAGCTGGTTGTATTTTGCGACACGCTCCGTGCGGCTCGGCGCACCGGTCTTGATCTGGCAGGTATTCAGGGCAACCGCCAGGTCGGCAATCGTGGTATCCTCCGTCTCACCGGAACGGTGTGAGGTAACTGCCGTGTAGCCGGCCTTGTGCGCCATCTTAATGGCCTCCAGCGTCTCGGAAACCGAACCGATCTGGTTGAGCTTAATCAGGATGGCATTGCCGCAGCCCAGCTCAATGCCCTTGCTCAGACGCTCGGTGTTGGTAACAAACAGGTCGTCGCCAACCAACTGAACGCGATCGCCCAGCGTCTTGGTCAGCAGCTTCCAGCCTTCCCAGTCCTCTTCGTCCAGCGCATCCTCGATCGAGATGATCGGATACTTGTCCACCAGCTGCTTCCAATGTTCAATCAGCTGCTCCGAAGTATACTTGGTGCCCGCCTTCGGCAGAACATACTCTCCGGCCTTTTCGCCCTTCCACTCACTGGAGGCTGCGTCCATCGCAAGCATAAAGTCCTTGCCCGGTTCATAGCCGGCCTTCTGGATTGCATTCAGGATATACTGGATTGCCTCCTCATCGCTGGCCAGATTCGGGGCAAAGCCGCCCTCGTCGCCAACCGAGGTCGCCAGTCCCTCTGCCTTGAGCAGAGCGGCCAGCGCATGGAATACCTCCGCGCACCAACGCAGTGCTTCCTTAAAGCTCGGTGCACCGACTGGCATAATCATAAACTCCTGTACATCCACGGTGTTAGCTGCATGTGCGCCGCCATTCAGGATATTCATCATCGGAACCGGCAGACGGTTTCCGGACACACCGCCGAGGAAACGGTACAGCGGCTGTTCCAGCGCTGCGGCTGCAGCACGCGCTGCGGCAATCGAAACGGCCAGAATCGCATTTGCGCCCAGCTTGGACTTATCCTTGGTGCCGTCCGCTGCGATCATCGCCGCGTCAATTGCATAAATATCGGAGGCATCCATGCCGACCAGTGTCTGCGCAATCACGGTGTTAATGTTCTCAACTGCCTTGGATACGCCCTTGCCAAGATAGCGTCCTGCGTCGCCATCCCGCAGCTCCAGCGCCTCAAATACACCGGTGGAGGCGCCGCTCGGTGCCATGCCGCGTCCTACTGTGCCGTCTGCCAGAATAACTTCCGCTTCTACGGTCGGATTTCCGCGGGAATCCATGATCTCCCGTCCGATTACCTGTTCAATTTCCAAATAAACCATTGTTGTAATCTCCTTTCTGCCGCATTGCTGCATTCCTGCCGCATACAGTGTTCCTCTGAAATTAGCTCCAAAAAGATTGTCTCAGCTAACTTACTCTTATAATACAACAAAAGTTCTTACTTGGCAATATATAAAATAATATATTCAAAAAGATATATTTTAACCTTCTAAAATACGATAATTGCAAATTTCTTGTCGAAAAAAGTTAGTTATCGCTCTATTTCTTCAATTTTTTGCCGTTCTCCAGCTCCAGAAGGCGTTTTTTGCGCTCCAGCCCGCCGGCATAGCCGGTCAGCGTTCCATCCTTCCCCAGCACCCGATGGCAGGGCAGAAAAATCCAAAGCGGATTGTGTCCGCACGCCGCCCCGACTGCCCGAGCTGCATGCACATTCCCTATCTGCGCGGCAAGCAAACCATAGGTGATCGTCTCGCCGTAGGGGATTTTTGCGATCTGCTCCCAAACACGCCGCTGAAACGGGGTGCCCTGTGGATTCTGCGGCAGGGTAAATTCCGTCCGCTCCCCGGCAAAGTATTCCTTGATCTGCTCCGCCGCCTGCTGTTCAAGAACGTCCTTCGCCGGCTGACACGGGCATTCCTCCCCGACAAACGCGGCACGGACCAACGCGGTTCCATCACTGACCATCTCAAATTTCCCAAGTGGTGTCACTACAATCATGATACTTCCTTTTCTGCACCAAAGCCGTACAGGAATCCTGTACGGCTTTCTTTTTATTTCTGTTGTTTGATTTTCTCCCAATACGCACGCGCCAACTGCTCGGTCTTGTTCGGGCCATATTCATAATACTGCGCGTCCTTGAGCGTATCCGGCAGATACTGCTGCTCAATCCAGTGATTCGGATAGTCGTGCGGATACCGATAGGTTAAGGCCCGTCCGAGCTTGTGTGCCCCGGAATAATGGCCATCCTTGAGATACGCCGGGATGTCTCCCGCCTTTCCGTCGCGGATATCCTTTGCCGCCGCATCAATCGCCATAATCCCGCTGTTGGACTTCGGCGCCGTCGCAAGCAGAATGGCGGCTTCCGCCAATGGAATACGCGCTTCGGGCAGCCCTAACTGAAAGGCCGAATCCACACACGCCTTGACAATCGCAATCGCCTGCGGATAGGCCAGTCCGACGTCCTCCGCCGCCATGACAAGCAGACGCCGTCCAGCGGAGATCAAATCGCCCGCCTCCAGCAGCCGCGCCAGATAATGCACCGCCGCATCCGGGTCAGAGCCGCGGATGGACTTCTGGAAGGCAGACAGGATGTCATAGTGCTGGTCGCCATCGCGGTCATAGCGCATGTTGGAGCGCTGCGCTGCGGTTTCGGCATCCTCCCGTGTGACCACACCATCTTTGGCCGCCGCCGCGAGCACCTCCACTGCATTCAGCGCCTTGCGGACATCGCCGCCACAGGCCGATGCGATGTACTCGCACACCTCGTCCGACGCCTGTACCTTGGGTTCGGCTAGCGCAAAGCCGCGCTGCACCGCGGGTATAATGTCCGCTGCCTCCGGCGGTTTGAATTCAAACACTGTGCTTCGGCTCAGGATTGCGTTGTAGACATAAAAATAGGGATTCTCGGTCGTGGACGCAATCAGGGTGATGCGCCCGTCCTCGATAAATTCCAGCAGCGACTGCTGCTGTTTTTTGTTAAAATACTGGATCTCATCCAGATAAACCAGCGCACCATTCGGCGCAACCAGGGTGCCCAGTTCCTCAAAAATCTGGCGGATGTCCGCCGTCGAGGCGGTCGTCGCGTTGAGTTTATACAGCTTGCGGCTGGTCTGATTGGCGATGATAGATGCAACTGTGGTCTTCCCAATGCCGGAAGGACCGTAAAAGATCATATTCGGAATGCTGCCGCTCTCGATGATACGGCGAAGCAGCCCATCCTGTCCCAAAATATGCGACTGGCCGACCACTTCCCCCAGCGAGTTCGGGCGAATCCGGTCGGCCAGAGGCTGATACATGGTATTCTATCCTTTTAATTAGTACAGCGGGAACTGTGTGCAGATCTCCACCACACCAGCGCGGATGGCATCTGCCTTGTTCTCAAAGTCAAAGATCGCGTCTGCGATAAAGCCGGCAATCTTATCCATCTCCGGCTCCTTGAAGCCACGGGTGGTAACCGCCGGGGTACCCAGACGGACACCGGAGGTGACAAACGGGCTGAGCGGCTCATTCGGAACCGTGTTCTTGTTCGCCGTGATGTAAACCTCATCCAGACGGTTCTGCAGCTCCTTGCCGGTGATGTCGGTGCCGCGCAGGTCAACCAGCATCAGATGGTTGTCCGTACCGCCGGAAACCAGATTTACACCGCGCTTGATCAGACCCTCTGCCAGAGCCTGTGCGTTTTTCTTGATCTGGGTCTGATATTCCTTGAATTCCGGCGTCAGCGCCTCGCCGAAGCAGACTGCCTTTGCCGCGATGACATGCATCAGCGGGCCACCCTGCGTGCCCGGGAAGATCGCCGAATTGAACTTCTTTGCCAGCGCCTCATCGTTCGTCAGGATGCAGCCGCCGCGCGGTCCGCGCAGGGTCTTATGCGTCGTTGTGGTGACAACATCGGCATACTCCATCGGATTCATGTGCTCGCCTGCGGCAACCAGACCCGCGATGTGTGCCATATCGACAAACAGATAGGCGCCGACTTCCTTTGCAATCTCAGCAAAGAGGTCGAAACGGATTTCACGCGGGTACGCGGAAGCACCGGCGATAATCATCTTCGGCTTGTTCTCCCGCGCCTTGCTGCGGACATCGTCGTAATCAATGTAACCGTTGTCATCCACACCGTAAGCAACCATGTTGTACAGCTTGCCGGACTGGTTTGCCGGAGAGCCATGGGTCAGATGGCCGCCGTTGTCCAGGCTCATGCCGAGAACCGTGTCGCCCGGCTGGCACAGCGCCTGATATACCGCCATGTTTGCCTGTGCGCCGGAATGTGGCTGTACATTCGCAAACTTTGCACCAAATACTTTGCATACACGCTCAATGGCGATGTTTTCGACAATATCGACACACTCACAGCCGCCATAGTAGCGCTTTGCCGGATATCCTTCGGCATATTTATTGGTCAGTACCGTACCCATTGCCGCCATCACTGCCGGGGAAACAATGTTCTCCGAGGCGATCAGCTCGATGTTCCGTCTCTGACGATCGTACTCCTTGCGGATCGCAGCGCCGACATCCGGGTCCATGCTGGTAATAAATTCAATGTTTTCTTCAATTCTACGTGCTTCTGCCATGTTTGTACCTCCATTGGTCGTAAACGAAATACACATATCCATATTATACGCAGGCCTATCCCGTTTTTTCAAGTTTCTTTTCTCTTATCCGTGGGTTTTCCCTTTAATGCAATACAAATTTCTCAGGATCCGTCGAAAATTTGTGCAGTTTATGATATAATCACCTTGCAATCAAATCCATCCGAAAGGAGTCGATTCATTTGACACCACAAGAACGGGCAGAACGCGCCGTTATCCTGCTGGAACAGGAATATCCGGACGCCATCTGTGCCCTGCAATATCAAAAGGATTACGAGCTGCTGTTCGCCACCCGGCTTTCCGCGCAATGTACCGATGCCCGTGTCAACATCGTGACACAGGACCTCTATCGCGTGTTCCCGACATTGCAGTCCTTCGCCGATGCCGAACCTGCGGAGATCGAACAGATCATCCGCCCCTGCGGACTGGGCAACACCAAAGCGCGCGACATTCATGCCGCGGCACAGTACCTGCTGGACCACCACGACGGCAAGGTCCCCGGCACGATGGCCGAGCTGCTCAAAATTCCGGGCGTCGGCCGCAAGACGGCCAATTTGATTCTGGGCGATATCTTCCAGAAGCCCGCCATTGTCACGGATACCCACTGCATCCGTCTCTCCAACCGCATCGGTCTGGTCGACGGCATCAAGGAACCGGGCAAGGTGGAAAAGGCACTGCGTCCGATCGTCCCGCCGGAGGCCTCCTCCGATTTCTGCCATCGGCTTGTCCTCCATGGACGCGCGGTCTGTACCGCACGCAAGCCGTATTGCGAAAAATGCTGTCTGGCAGAAATCTGCAAAACCGCACAGGAAAATGCGTAAAAGATAAGTAAAGGCTCGATTTCGACGGATTCCCGCGCAATCGAGTCTTTTTTGTGTCTAAATCTTCCGTCGGATGCTTTCCAGCGCACCCTTTTCCAACCGTGATACCTGTGCCTGCGAGATGTGGATTTCCTTTGCAACCTCCATCTGGGTGCGCCCTTCAAAAAAACGCATCCGCAGAATGTTCTGCTCCCGGTCGGATAATTGCTGCATGGCTTCCTTCAATGCAATCTGTTCCAGCCACTGCTCATCGGTATTCTTCGGATCCCCGACCTGGTCCATCACGCAGACCGCGTCGCCATTGCCCTCAAATACCGGTTCGTATAACGACACCGGGTCCATGATCGCATCCAGCGCATTGGCAATCTCTTTGCGCGGGACATCCATCTGCTTTGCCAGCTCATCAAGCGTTGGCTCGCGCTGATGCTCACGGATAAATGCCTCCTTCGCCTGCAAGGCGCGGTATGCGGTATCCCGCATCGAGCGCGATACCCGGATCGTACTGTTGTCCCGCAGATAACGGCGGATCTCACCGATAATCATCGGAACGGCATAGGTGGAAAAACGAACGTTGAGTTCGACATTAAAGTTATCAATCGATTTCATCAGGCCGATGCATCCGACCTGAAACAAATCATCCATGCTCTCTCCCCGTCCGGAAAAGCGCTGGATTACACTGAGCACCAGACGCAAATTTCCGGAAATCAACTGCTCTCTGGCCTCACGGTCTCCCTTTGTTGAACGGCGAAGCAGCTTGTCCATCTCAGATGCAGACAAAACCGCCAGCTGTGACGTGTTGACACCGCAGATCTCGACTTTTCCCTGCATGGTCTTGCGCCTCCTGTTTTCCGTTTCTCTGACCAGTATCTCCGTTTCTTTGGGGAAACATACTGGACAGATTTTGGAATTTCAGGAAAGCTGGACGGTTCTGCATTTCATTTTGCGGTTACAGCATCGTTTGCAATTCTTCCAAACGATGAATTTCACGATAGGCAAAATCCACCGCCGGCGCCCGTTCCTCCCGGGCATTCAGCCAGACCGGGACAAGACCCGCCGCATGGGCGCCACAGACATCACGCGCAAATGCGTCGCCGACCATCATGCTGCCCGACGCCTCGGCCCCCAGCTTGCGCAGGCACATCTGGAAGATCTCCGGACGCGGCTTTTCCACACCGGCCTCCTCACTGCTGACCATGCAGTCAATGGCTTCCGCCAGCCCCAGCGCAGCAAGCTTGCGGTGCTGGATGTGTGCTGTCATGTCGGTACAGATTCCAATGCGGATGCCGCGGCAGCGCAGTTCTTGAAGCAGCTCCACAGCACCCGGCCGCGGCCGAATCCGCTCCAGAAAAACGCCCCAATAGCTTTCGTACAGCGCCAGCAGGTCGGTTCCCAGCGACGGCAGCGCCAGCCATTCCAGCGCCCGCTGCAAGATCAGCGTCCGATTGTGACAGGCCGCAGCATACGGCTGCTCCTGCTTGATCTGCCGGTCCGCCTCCTGATAGGCATTCAGAAAGTCCTGCTTCGGCATGCCAAAGAGCTCCGCCCCGCGGCATGCCATTGCCTCCAGCCCGGGTCGATGCATAGACGAAAAATCATATAGGGTGTCATCCAAATCAAAAATCACCGCTTGCAGCGCCATAAACTATCCCATCCTTCTTCAAAAATCATTGCAATTCCCTTGGCCTCGCTATTTATTCCATTTTTTGCAAACATCAATCCATGCGTGAAAGGCTGAATACTGTTCCAGTTCTTCCATCGTCAATTCGATTGCACTATTGCTGCTTCCACAAGCCGGAAATACTGTTTCAAACCTTTTCAATGATTCATCAAGATAAACCGTTACATTATCATTGACAGCAAACGGACAAACACCACCTACGGCGTGACCTACCATTGTTTCGGCCTCTTCTGGCGAAAGCATTTTCGCCTTTGTTCCAAACTGCGCTTTATATTTAGGATTATCAATCTTAACGTCGCCAGCAGCAACAATCAATATAGGGTGTCCGTCCACCATAAAGGAAAGAGTTTTCGCAATTCGGCATGGCTCACAATGTAATGCTTCGGCAGCCAGTTCTACGGTTGCACTCGATACTTCAAATTCTTGCACTCGATTTTCCATATTATATTTTTTGAAATACTCTTTTACTTTTTCGATCGCCATACAAAGTCCTCCTTCTATCTGTTCCCAGAGCAACATATTCTTTTCAAACCTAGCATTGAATTTCCCTGTGTCTTTCAGCTCATATAGAATATTTATGCCTTCGCCAGAATCCTGTGCTGACTGTCTAGCTTTTTATGACACATGAGCATTGTAACACGGATTCCCCTATCCTTAAAAAATTTTTAAAAATATTTCTGTTTTTTTCTGATTGCTATTGACAGTATATCAATCGTTGATTATACTAACATATGAACAAACATTCATATGTTTTCAATAGGAGATGACATCCATGAAAAAGGTTTATATTCTTGAGCAGCTTGGCTGTGCCAACTGCGGCGCGAAAATCGAGCGCGATGTAAACGCACTTGATGTCGTTGAGGAAGCCATTCTGGTTTTCCCGACCAAACAGCTCCGTGTCACTGCAACCGATGATACCGGTCTGCGCGAGTCGATTGAGAAGATCGCACGTGGCTACGAATCCGACATCACGGTGCGCGACCGTGACGCCGCAATCCCGATGGAAGAGGACGAAGATCCCCACCATCATCATGACGATGAGTGCGGCTGTGGACACGACCATGAGCACGAGCATCATCATCACCACCATGACGACGAGTGCGGCTGTGGGCATGACCACGAACACGAGCATCATCATCACCACCCTGACGACGAATGCGGTTGTGGACATGATCATGAGC
>JAUNSG010000030.1 GCA_030539335.1 Eubacteriales bacterium
CAGCGCAGAAACCCTACGGGTTTCCACGACCTTCCCCTCAAGGTCGCACACGCACGAAATTCCATCAGATAGCCTTCTATAGCCGAACAAAAACGTATTCCCAAGTTTTTGTCCGGCTGGTACACGCGATCTCTCCGGTCTCAAAGCCTTCCTTTCCCTTCGGGATAGACGCCGCAAAAATTACTGGGCGCGTCGGCCACGACACGCCAAGTGAATTGGTATAAAGAACTCCATCTTGCTGTCCCGCCATGAGAACGCAAGAGAACAGGATTTTGCGAATCTTGTCGAAAGAAGAAAAAGGGGGAACCGCTTTCGGTTCCCCCTTCGGGTTCTCTTCCATTTACAGTGTGATGCATTCCACCCCGGCGAGGGCGCGCTCCATCAGTGCATTGACATCCAGCGCGCGTTCGGCCTGCTCGACCTTGTATTTTTTCGGCCGGGTCAGCGGATGCTTTGGCGTGAATACCGTGCAGCAGTCCTCATAAGGCAGGATAGATGTCTCAAAGGTATCGATTTTGCGGGAAATCTGAACAATCTCCTCCTTATCCATGCCGATGACCGGACGGAAGACCGGAATCGAGCAGACCGCACCCGTGACGTTCATCGCCTCCATCGTCTGCGAGGCGACCTGTCCAAGGCTCTCACCGGTGACGAGGGCGCCGGCCTCCTGCTCGGTCGCGATTTTCTCCGCCAGACGCATCATGAAGCGGCGCATAATCAGTGTGAACATTTCTTCCGGGCAGTTGTCGCGGATGGCCTCCTGGATCTCGGTAAATGGGACGACAAAGACATCCATGCGGCCGCTGTAATGCGTGACCTTCTCCGCCAGCTGCATGACCTTTTCCTTCGCCCGCTCGGAGGTGTACGGATAGCTGAAGAAATGCACCGCACACAGTTCCAGTCCCCGCTTTGCCATCATATAGCCGGCCACGGGGGAGTCAATGCCGCCGGAGAGCAGCAGGGCTGCCTTGCCATTGGTGCCGACCGGCATACCGCCCGGACCCGGCATCTTTCCGGCATGGACATAGGCGAACTTGTCGCGCACCTCGATCGTAACGCGCAGCTCCGGATTGTGCATGTCCGGGATCAAATGCTCGTATTTGTCGTCCAGATCGCCGCCGATCTTCTGACAGATCTGGATGGAGTTGTAGGGGAATTTCTTATCCGACCGCTTGGCCTCCACCTTAAAGCGCTCGACGCTTTCCAGCTCGTCCGCCAGATAGGTGTTGACGGTCTCCCAGATGGCGTCGATGTCCTTCTCGCAGACTGCGGCGCGGCAGATGGCGGCGACGCCAAAGACGTTGTGGACGGCGTCCACCACTTCATCCATATCGACCCCGTCCGCCGGCTCGACATAAATGGTGGACTGCATGATATACACATTGCACTTGCCGACCTTGTTCAGACGGCGGCGCAGGTTGGCGATCAGACGGCTCTCAAACCGGCGGCGGTTCAGCCCCTTGAGCACTACCTCGCCCAATTTTAATAACAATACTTCCTTCATATTGGATTCCTCAAATTATCTGGTTTCGTCTCGTTTCAATCGTTGTGCGCCCTCTTCCACGGCATCCAGCAGCGCATCGATGTCCTCCGTCGTGTTGGAGGGGGAAAAGCTGATGCGCAGGGCGCTGTCAATGCGGTCGTGCGGCAGCTTCATGGCAGCCAATACATGGCTGGCGCGGCCCTTGTTGCACGCAGAGCCGGAGGACACATAGACCTCGTGCATTTCCAGCACGCGGAGCAGCACCTCGCTCTTGCAGCCGGGGAACGAGTAGTTGCGCACATAGGGGATATCCGGTGCGCCGTTCGGTACGGCCCACGGGAACCGCTGGGCAATCTGCTTGTCCAGATAGTCGGCCAGCGCACCGACGTGCTGGGCATTTTCCTCAAGCTGCGGCAGACGGAGCCGGCAGGCGGTGCCGAACGCCGCAATGTTCGGGAGCGGTTCGGTGCCCGGACGCAGGCCGCGTTCCTGGCCGCCGCCGTAAAACAGCGGGGCGATGTGGACGCCTTTGCGGAGATACAAGGCGCCGATGCCCTTGGGGGCGCCGATCTTGTGCCCGCTGACGCTGATGCAGTCCGCATTCCACAGCTTGGGCTTGATGGGAAGCCGCGCCAGACCCTGTACGGCATCGATGTGGAACAGCGCATGGGGGCTCTTTTTGCGGAGCAGCTTGCCGAATTCCTTCACCGGAAGGACGGTGCCGACCTCGTTGTTGACCAGCATACAGGTCAGCAGGACGGTATCCGGACGCAGAGCGGTGCGCAGATCGGAAAGCGAAATGTGCCCTGTGGCATCCGGTTCCAGGTAGGTGACGTCGTAGCCCTCCTGCTCCAGACGGCGGCAGGCATGCAGCGTGGCGGAATGCTCGATGGCGGTTGTGACGATGTGTTTGCCGCGGCCCTTGCGGTGTGCGGCGCCGAAAATCGCGGTGTTGATCGCCTCCGTCCCGCAGGAGGTAAACGTGATCTCCGATGGGTCGGCATGCAGGATTGCCGCGACCTGACGGCGGGATTCCTCCAGAATGCCGGAGGCTTCGATTCCCATTTTATGAACGCTCGACGGATTGCCGAACTGTTGTGTCATGACGCGGCAGGCCGCTTCGGCCGCTTCGGGCAGCACGAAGGTTGTCGCGGAATGATCGAGATAATGCATGAAACTATCCTCTGTCAAGAAACAATTCTGAATTTCATCTTAGCACACAGATTGTCGCTTGACAAGCCGATTTCAACGGCTTCGGCTGTATTTTCCGAAGAAATTTAAAAGAAACATGAAAAACACGAAAAAAACACCGCGGGATGGAAAACACACGGCGGATACGGTATAATCAAGAAGAACAGAGATCGGAGGAGGTGTATCGATGTTTGCCGATTACCATGTACATACTGCATACAGCGATGATTCCGTCTATCCCATGGAGGATGTGATACGGGATGCCATCGCCATGCAGATGGATGAGATCTGTATCACAGACCACGTGGATTATGGGATCAAACAGGATTGGGACTGTGGAAAGGAAATTCGGTATCGGAACGGGGAACCGTTCGCCAATGTCGATTATCCCCGCTATATGGCGGAGATCGGCGCGATGAAGGAACGGTATGGGGATCAAATCGCGATCAAAACCGGGATGGAATTTGGAATGCAGAAGCACATCATCCCCCAATATGAAGCGTTGTTTCAGCGGTATCCCTTTGATTTTATTCTGCTGTCGATTCATCAGGCGGAGGACAAGGAGTTCTGGACACAGGATTTCCAACGGGGAAAGACCCAGAAGAAATACAACGAGCGCTATTACGAAGAGATGCTGCATGTGGTAAAGAACTATCGCAATTACAGTGTGCTGGCGCACATGGATCTGGTCGTCCGGTACGACAAACAGGGGGTGTATCCGTTTGAGAAGGTCCGGCCGTTTGTGGAACAGATTCTCCAAACCGCAATCGCGGACGGCAAGGGGCTTGAGTTCAACACCTCCTACCACCGCTATGGACTGAACGATACGACGCCGTCGATGGACATCCTGCGCTTGTATCAGGACCTGGGCGGAGAGATCCTCACGATCGGCAGTGACAGCCATAAGCCGGAGCATCTGGGGACCCATTTTGAGGAGGCAAACCAGGTGCTGCGTGATCTCGGCTTCCGCTATGTCTGCACCTATGAGCGGATGAAACCGATCTTTCACCGTCTGTGACAGCGGGAAAGACCAGAAAATTTGGGAGGGATGACACATGGACAGAAAATCAATTGCACAGGAGTATTTTCTCCTGGCAACGACCGACAAAGGCACCATGCCGGCGATGCGCCAGAGCGAATCCAATGCGGGGCTTGTGGCAGCCGGTGTGATGGATTTGTTATTCAACGACGTGATCGCGATGGAAAAGAAGAGAATCACCGTCGCCGGCGATTTGCCCGGGGAGCTGGGATATCTTTCCTCGTTATATGATTATTTGGAGCAGAAACCGCGCTCCACAGAGAGACTGATGGGCGATTATCTGTTCTCGACCGGAAGCCGGATCAAACAGCTGACGGCTGAGTTGGGGGAATCGCTGCTCGAATCTGGAGCGGTGACCAGGCGTGAGGGCGGCCTGTTTGGAAAGAAAACGCTCTATATCCCGGAGCAGGGGGCGAAGGAGGCGCTGGCTGAGGCCATCCGTTCCGCTGTGGCCAAGGGGACGGACATGTCCCCGCATGATATGGTGCTGCTTTGCATTTTGCGGGAGACGCAGAATTTGAATCCCTATGTTTCGAAAGAGGAAAACAACGCGTGGAAGGCAGTTTGGAAGGAGATCAAACGGAATCCGCAGAACAAGCAGCTGGCGAATATGATCCATTATGTCTCTGATATGACGGCAGTGATCGTGACCATGCTGGTGACAAACGGGATGATGTAAAGCGAAAAAAACGGGAAGAAGGCAGCGCGTTCTTCTCTACGATGCGTAGGTTGCAAAAACTGTTGGTTTCCGGTACGCTGTTCCCATCGAAGGGAGATGATTTTGATGGATGCCTACCTTACCGGAGGGACGATCAAAGCACTGCGTGAGCAGAAGAAAATGACACAGGCGGAGCTGGCCGGACAGCTCTGTGTCAGTGACAAAGCGGTTTCCAAATGGGAGACTGGAAAAGGCTTTCCGGATATTGCGCTGCTCGATTCGCTGGCGGCCGCTCTGCAGGTTTCGATTACCGAGCTGCTGACAGGTGCACCGGTGGTCAATCGCAATGTGGCGTGCAATCTGACACGTTCCAAGCTGTATGTGTGCCCGGTGTGCGGCAATGTAATCCATGCGACGGGGGATGCGATGGTGAGCTGTTGTGGGATCACACTGCCGGCACTGGAAGCGGAGGCGGAGGACGAAGGACATGTGCTGCGCTGTGAGCGGATCGAGGACGAATACTATGTTACGGTAGAACATGACATGACCAAACAGCATTATATTTCCTTCCTCGCCTTTGTGACGGCGGACCGGGTCGCGTGCAAGAAGCTCTATCCGGAAGGAAATGCAGAGGCGCGGTTTTTCATCCGCGGACACGGTATGCTGTATGGCTACTGCAACCG
Organism: Eubacteriales bacterium; assembly: GCA_030539335.1. Taxonomy (GTDB): domain Bacteria; phylum Bacillota; class Clostridia; order Oscillospirales; family Butyricicoccaceae; genus Butyricicoccus_A. The sequence continues at coordinate 5,055 of JAUNSG010000030.1, forward strand.
GCACGGACTGTTTGCCCGTCGGGTCTGAGCAGACGAAACCCTGCCCGTAACCGCCGATTTTCCACAAGAATGTCCGATATTTCCGTCAAATTTGGTTGTATCCTCTTGATAAAGATGGTATAATAAGCGATGGCGATTCCTCGATATTGGAATCATCAAACGCAAATAGAATGCATGACGGGCTGTGCCCGCATGCCTGCTATATGGAAAGGGGCAATTAAATTATGCCAGGAAAAATTGTATTGGGCGCTCAGTGGGGCGACGAGGGCAAGGGAAAATATATCGATATCTTTGCTTCTCAGGCTGACATGGTCGTCCGCTCGCAGGGCGGCAACAATGCCGGACATACCGTTGTTGTTGGCGACGAAAAGTATAAATTACAGCTGATCCCATCCGGCATTCTGTATCCGGATTGTGTGAATATCATCGGACCGGGCGTTGTCATCAATCCGAAGGCAATCCTCGGCGAGATCGATGGCCTGAATGCACGCGGTATCTCCACCGACAAGCTGTATATCGATGCACGTGCTCATTGCATCCTGCCGTGGCATCTGGAGCTGGACGCGCTGAGCGAAAAGGCGCGCGGCGGCGACGACATCGGTACTACCAAGAAGGGCATCGGCCCGACCTATATGGATAAGTCCGAGCGCATCGGTGTCCGCATGCATGACTTTGTAGATCCGGATCGCTTTGAGGCGGTGATGACCGAGGCATGTGAGCGCAAAAATAAGGTCATTGTCGGCGTATACGGCGGCGAGCCGCTGGACATCCAGCCGATTCTGGAGGAGTACAAGGGCTATGCAGACCGTCTGCGCAGCCATGTCAAGGACACAACCGTCCTGACCTACAATGCCGTCAAGGCCGGCAAGGAAGTCCTGTTCGAGGGCGCACAGGGTACGCTGCTCGATCTGGATATGGGTACCTACCCATACGTTACGTCTTCGCATCCGGTTTCCGGCGGCTGCTGCATCGGCTCCGGTGTTGGCCCGACGGCCATCGACGAGATCGTCGGCATCTGCAAGAGCTACACCACCCGTGTCGGCAAGGGCCCGTTCCCGACCGAGCTGTTTGACGAGACCGGCGATTATATCCGCAATGCCGGCGGCGAGTTCGGCACGGTTACCGGCCGTCCGAGACGTACCGGCTGGTTCGATGCGGTCATTGCACGCTATGCGGTTCGCGTCAACGGCCTGACCGAGATGGTCATCAATAAGATCGACCCGCTGTGCGGCCTGCCGAAGCTGAAGGTCTGTGTTGCGTATGACTTCAAGGGGGAGCGCATCACGGAGTTCCCGGCAAACTTTGCCGATCTGGAGCACTGCACACCGATCTATGAGGAATTCGACGGCTTTACCGAGGATATCACCGGCTGCCGTACCTTTGATGAGCTTCCGGCTACGGTGCAGAATTACATCAATGCACTGGAAGAGATCATCGGTTGCCCGGTTAAGATGCTGGGCGTTGGCCCGGGCCGTGACCAGGTGCTCAAGGTCAAGTAAATAATCATTTTTGCGAATGCAAACCGCCTCACACTCGTGGGGCGGTTTTTCTTTTTGCTGGGATCATAGACGCATTACAAAAACGAAATCGTTCGTTTACTCGTCTCCGACGGGGAAGGGCGTTCCACAGCAAACGCCCCATAGGGAAGAGCAGGAT
>JAUNSG010000031.1 GCA_030539335.1 Eubacteriales bacterium
ATGCGGTTTTGGATTTGTCCGCCCCGGAACGCTCGAGGAAGGTCTTGGAAACCTTTGGTGTCCAAGTGGCACGGGATTGACAAGGGACTTTGACACGGAAGTACCTTGTCCCGCCGGAGGCAGACCGGATGTCTTTCCGTCTGTTTACCAAATATACACAAAACGAAATAATCACAAAAAGCAAAAATTGCACGATACTAATTTCCGCATGGAAAACACCGCAAATCCGGTTTTTTTCCGTGGGGAAACCTGCGGCGGACGGCGCCTCCTCCAATAATTGAAAAAAATAAAAAATCAACCGTCATAATGCCAGAAAAAAGCCGTTTAAAAGGGGGAAATATTTAAGGAAAGTTGGGAAAATAGGGTGCAAAAAGCAGGGAAAAGTGGTATAATATAATTGTATGAGAACGGAGTTTCCTCCGTGAAAAACAAAAGCCGCCTGGAACGGGAAAGGAGCCTGTATGTATCTGCATATCGGACAGAATGTTGTTGTCCCGTCCTCCTCCATTGTCGGCATTTTTGATATGGATACGGTGACGCTTTCCAAGCACACCCGTGCGTTTCTCTCTGCCCTGGAAAAGGCCGGCCGTCTGATCCCGCTTTTTGACGATCTGCCCAAGGCCTGTGTCCACTGTGTGGAGAACGGCGAATCCATTGTTTACATTTCACAGCTCTCCACCGCGACGCTCCTGCGCCGCAGCGGACTTACACTCGGGGAATGAATGCCATGCTCCGATTGTTTTTTGATTTTCGAAATCCCGCGTTTTGCCGGGATTCTTTCTTCTTTTTCTGTTTCCCATCCGGCTGTGGGGGACAGACAGTCATGTTGACGGACAGCCGGGGAAGGATACAGGTAATACCATGAGTGAAGAAGTTCTGAAGGAAGAAATCCTTGACCTGACGGTAACAGAAACCTATGACGAAAGCCAGATCCAGGTGTTGGAGGGTCTGGAAGCCGTCCGAAAGCGTCCCGGTATGTACATCGGTTCGACCTCGGCGCGCGGCCTGCATCATCTCGTGTATGAGATCGTCGATAACTCGATCGATGAGGCGCTGGCCGGCTATTGTACGCATATTGAAGTCACCATTGAGCCGGATAACGTCATCCGCGTCCGTGACAACGGCCGCGGCATCCCGGTCGGCATCCACCCACAGATGGGAATTCCGACTCTGGAAGTCGTTTTGACCGTGCTGCATGCCGGCGGCAAGTTCGGCGGCGACGGCTACAAGGTCTCCGGCGGCCTGCACGGCGTCGGCTCCTCGGTCGTCAATGCGCTGTCCGAGTGGCTGGAGGCTACGGTATACGACGGTGAGACGAAAAATACCATGCGGTTTGAGCGCGGCAAGACGGTACAGGGGATGAAAACCGTCCCGTGTGAAGGGCATGAGACCGGTACGACGATCCGGTTCCGCGCCGATGACCAGATTTTCGAGACATTGGAGTACGAATACGACGTACTGGAAAAGCGTCTGCGCGAGCAGGCCTTTCTGAACGGCGGCATCCGCATCACCCTGCGCGATGAGCGCGACGAGGAGGATATCCGCGAGGATGTCATGCACTATGAGGGCGGCATCCGGCAGTTCGTCGAGCATTTGAACCGCAACAAAACCCCGATCCATCCGGATGTCATCTATGTCGAGGGCTCGCGGGATGATTCCATGGCGGAAGTTGCCATGCAGTACACGGATGGCTACAACGAGAGCCTGATTTCCTTTGCCAACAACATCAACACGACGGAAGGCGGCACACACGAGACCGGCTTTAAGGCGGCGCTGACCAAGGTCATCAACGACTATGCGCGAAAGTTCGGATTCCTCAAGGACAACGAGAAGAATTTTTCCGGCGATGATGTGCGTGAGGGTCTGACCGCGATCATTTCCGTCAAGCTGATGGAGGCACAGTTCGAGGGACAGACCAAGACCAAGCTGGGCAATTCGGATATGCGTACGCTGGTGGATGCGCTGATGACCGAAAAGCTGACGGTTTTCTTTGAGGAAAATCCAAGTGTCGCCAAGATCATCATTGACAAAGCACAGACGGCGTCGCGGGCACGGGAGGCGGCACGCAAGGCGCGGGAGCTGACGCGGCGCAAGAGCGCGCTGGAATCCGGCAGCCTGCCGGGCAAGCTTGCGGACTGTCAGGAGCGTGATCCGGCGCTGACCGAGATCTACATCGTCGAGGGCGATTCCGCCGGAGGCTCGGCGAAGGAAGGCCGGGACCGCCGGTATCAGGCGATCCTGCCGCTGTGGGGCAAGATGCTCAACGTCGAAAAGGCCCGTCTGGACAAGGTATACGGCAACGAAAAGCTCAGCCCGATGATTACCGCCTTTGGCGCCGGCTTCGGTGAGGATTTTGACACCAGCAAGCTGCGCTACGGTAAGATCATCCTGATGGCGGATGCCGACGTCGATGGCAGCCATATCCGCACCCTGCTGCTGACGTTCTTTTTCCGGTATATGCGCCCGCTGATCGAGGAAGGGCATGTGTATATTGCACAGCCGCCGCTGTTCAAGAACGAAAAGGGCAAGACCGTGCGCTATACCTACACCGAAGAGGAACAGCTCGGGGTGTTGGCGGAGATGGGGGATAACGTCCTGATCCAGCGCTACAAAGGTCTGGGCGAGATGGACCCGCATCAGCTCTGGGAGACGACCATGGACCCGGAGCATCGCACTTTGCTCCAGGTGACGCTGGATGATGCTGCGCTGGCGGATGAGACCTTCACACTGCTGATGGGTGAGAAGGTAGAGCCACGCCGGGAATTCATCCAGAAAAATGCGAAATATGCGAAGAATCTGGACATTTAACGCTGTTTATTCGCGAGGAAATAAGATATGAATGAGTTGGAACAAAAGCGGCTGGCCGATATTCAGCAAGGGCTGATGGAGCTGCATGACCGTCTGGTTGATCTGACCGGCACGGGAAAGAAAAAACGTCGCACCGAGCAGGAAGCGCTTCTGACCGATGCATTGGATTCGTTAGAGGAAGCCATTTCCTGTATCGAAGAAGCGCTGGATGAGTAAGAAGGAACGAACATGAGCAGTAATAACAACAGCATTCATTTTGAAAATCAAAAGATCCTTCCGGTTGATCTGGATAAGGAGATGAAAAAATCCTACATTGCGTATGCTATGTCGGTCATTGCCGGACGTGCGCTCCCGGATGCACGGGATGGCCTGAAGCCGGTTCATCGCCGCATTCTGTACGCGATGTATGAGGATCATCTGACCGCGGACCGTCCGTACCGCAAGTCGGCGACGACCGTTGGTAACGTACTCGGCCGGTATCATCCGCACGGTGATGCCTCGGTTTATGATGCCCTGGTGCGTATGGCACAGCCGTTTTCGCTGCGCTATCCGACGGTAGATGGCCACGGTAACTTCGGCTCGGTGGACGGCGACCCCCCGGCAGCATATCGTTATACCGAAGCACGTCTGAACAAGATGGCGGCATATATGCTGACGGATATCGAGAAGGAAACCGTCGATTTCATGCCGAACTTCGACGACAACCGCAAGGAACCGGTTGTCCTTCCGTCCCGTTTCCCGCATATGCTGGTCAACGGATCGTCGGGTATCGCGGTCGGTATGGCGACCAATATGCCGCCGCACAATCTGACGGAGGTCATTGACGGCATCTGCCATGTGATCGACAACCCGGAGGCACAGCTCGAGGATCTCTGCCGCTACATCAAGGGGCCGGATTTTCCGACCGGCGGCATTATCATGGGACGCAGCGGCATTCGGGCTGCCTATGCAACCGGACGCGGCAAGATCAAGCTGCGGGCACGCACCCATTTTGAGGACATGGGCAACGGTCGGACACGGATTGTCGCCACAGAGATCCCGTATATGGTCAACAAGGCGCGTCTGGTGGAATCCATCGCGAATCTGGTCAAGGATAAGCGCGTGGAGGGCATTTCCGATCTGCGCGATGAGTCCGACCGCGAGGGTATGCGCGTCGTCGTCGAGCTCAAGCGCGACGTCAATGCACAGGTCGTGCTCAACCAGCTGTTCAACTACACGCAGCTGCAGGACACCGTGTCGGTACACAATTTGGCGCTGGTCAAGAACCAGCCGCGCACACTCAATCTGCGTGAGCTGATCGACCAGTATCTCGGCTTCCAGTGCGAAGTGATCGCGCGCCGCACGCGCTACGAACTGGCGAAGGCACAGAAGCGCGCCCACATCTTAGAGGGCTTGAAGGTCGCCACCGACAACATTGACCGCATTATTGCGATTATCCGTGCATCGGCCAATGAGGCAGAGGCAAAGATCAACCTCATGAACGAGCCGTTTTTCATCAATCAGATTGCGCTGCTCGGCATCGTGGATGGCGAGGAGGAATACGAATTCCATCTGGATGAGGAACAGGCACAGGCGATCGTCAACATGCGTCTGGGCCGTCTGTCCGGCCTGGAGCGTCAGAAGATCAATGACGAGTACGATGAGATCGAAGCAAAGATCCACAGCTATGAGGAGATTCTGTCCTCGGAATACAACATCAAGCAGACCGTCAAGAAGGAGCTGCTCGAGATCCGCGACAAATTCGGCGATGAGCGCCGCACCTCGATTGAGAATGTCGACAACGAGATTGATATCGAGGATCTGATCGAGCGCGAGGACTGCACGTATACACTGACGCACTTTGGCTATATCAAGCGCGTCCCGACGAGCACCTATCGGACGCAGCGCCGCGGCGGACGCGGCATCAGTGCGATGGCAACGAGGGAAGAGGACTTCGCAGAGGTTCTGTTTACCGCCTCGTCGCATGATTTCATAATGTTTTATTCCAATCTGGGCAAGGTGTATAAGCTCAAGGGCTATCAGATTCCGGAAACCAGCCGCACGGCAAAGGGAATGAATATCGTCAATCTGCTGGAACTCGATCCAGGGGAAAAGATTACGGCGATGTTCCCGACCAGTGATTATATGGACGAACAGTCGCAGGATAAATATCTGTTCTTTGCCACGGAGCGCGGCACAGTCAAGCGTATTTCCCTGAATGATCTGGGCAACATCCGCCGCGGTGGTCTGCGTGTCCTCAGCCTGAATGAGGGGGACAGTGTGGTCAATGTCTGCCTGACGACCGGCGATCAGACGATTATGCTGATTTCGCGCAACGGTCAGGTCGTCAGCTTCCAGGAAAATGAAGTCCGTCCGATGGGACGTACGGCGGTCGGTGTCCGCGGCATTCTGCTGGCGGAGGATGACCGTGTGGTCGGTATGGTCTGCGGTGATCCGGATACGAAGATTCTTACGGTCACCGAAAATGGCTATGGAAAGTGTACCCCAGTGGAGGATTATTCCATCCATCACCGCGGCGGACGCGGCATGATTGCCCATGCAATCACGCAGAAAACCGGATTGATTGCCGGTGTGGCGGCGGTGACGGACGAGGATGACGTCATGCTGATTACAGATGGCGGTGTTATTATCCGCACAGCGGTTTCGGATATCCGCGTCTGCGGACGCTCGTCACAGGGCGTTATCGTGATGCGTACCGCGGAAAATGGAAAGGTAATTTCCATTGCCCGCACGGACCCGGAGCAGGAGGACGACGAGGACGAATCCACGGAGACGGATGATGAATAAAAAACATGTTGTGATTTATACCGATGGAGCTTGCTCGGGCAATCCTGGCCCGGGCGGCTTCGGCATTATTCTGCAATATGGGGAATACCGCAAGGAAATCAGTAAGGGATTTCCGGAGACCACCAACAACCGCATGGAATTACTCGCTGTAATCACCGCGCTTGAGGCGCTCAAATCGCCCTGCACGGTGGATTTGTATTCGGACAGCAAATATGTGATCGATGCCATTCAAAAGGGCTGGGCGGTCAAGTGGCGCAGCAAGGGCTGGATGCGTACGGCCAAGGAACCGGCGAAAAATCCCGATCTGTGGGAACGCCTGCTCGATCTGCTGGAGGTACATGAGGTCACCTTCCATTGGGTCAAGGGACATGCGCAGAATGCGAACAACAACCGCTGTGATGAGCTGGCGGTCAATGCATGGAAGCAGTTTAAATAAAATACAGATAGTATAATTTTATTTTATTATACGAAAAGTTTTTATTTTTCGTGCGATGGGTCGACGGAGAATCATCCGGTCTGCCTCCGGCGGGACAAGGGGAATCAATAGCAATCCCCCTTGTCAATCCCGTGCCACTTGGACACCGAAGGTTTCCAAGACCTTCCTCGAGCTTCCCGGGGCGGACAAATCCAAAACCGCATGATTTGCCCGCCTATTCTAACCGGAGAACAGCCAGTAGATGGATCTCTTTGCACCGGTTCGCTTGGCGTGTCGTGGCCGACGCGCCCGGTAATTTTTGCGGCCTCCATCCCGAAGGGACAGGAAGGCTTTGAGACCGGAGAGATCGCGTGTACCAGCCGGACAAAAACTTGGGAATACGTTTTTGTTCGGCTATAGAAGGCTATCTGATGGATTTTTGTGCGTGTGCATGTTTGAGGGGAAGGTCGTGGAAACCCGTAGGGTTTCTGCGCTGCATGGGTTTGG
>JAUNSG010000019.1 GCA_030539335.1 Eubacteriales bacterium
CATTATATAACGATATCTCCAATCGGATCGCGCGATGATAGCATTACTTTTATGCGAACCAGATCACTTGAAATTTATGTATCTGTTGGATGTTTTTTCGGCAGTATTGCAGAGTTCCGTGCAAAGGTGAAAAAGACTCACGGTGGTAATAATCATGCGAAAGCATACATGCTGGCGGCGGATATTGCGGAACTAAGAATTGATCTAGGTATGGACGAAGAAACATTATGACGTTAACCGAATTAATTGATTCCGGGAAAATGCTGACTACCCCGGACGAAGCTGCAAAGGTGATCGGCTGTAAGCCGGAAACACTGAGAAACTCAATCCAGATGGGTACATGCCCCTTCGGGTTTGAAGCATCAAGACCAGGGGCACTCCGCAAGTATTATGTGGTGTCGGTTCTGGCAATGGTGAACTGGTTAACTGGATCACATTACACGGATTTAAACCCGTTGACGAAGATTGCATTGGAACAGCAAAGGAGGAAAACCAAATGACGATCGTAGCATTTATCATTGGCATTATGCTAGGGATTGTATGCCACATCTGCTATGAAGTTGATGCGCATGTTAAACGGATCAAGCGTAGCGAGGCGATCGAACGGCACAGAAAGGCACGGGAGTGCAGTGAGTGAACAGCCAAACAAAAGCCGCCGTAAATCAGGCAGCAAAAAGACATCCCAAGCACAGATCGAACCGCAGCAACCCAGCCCTGTTACGACCATTGGATCAACACGACCTACAAATGACCTATTGGATCAGCGGCAGACAAAAGCCGAAATTAGAGGTCAACAGATCAGAGATGCGAGAATCCGAAAAGGTTTGACGCAAGTGGCTGCGGCGAACCGGCTCCATATCCAAGTACGGTCATTACAGCGGTGGGAATCTGGGCAGATCCAACCAAGCATTGAGTACCTAGATGATATGGCGAAACTGTATGGAGTTTCGGTAGGGGATTTGCTGTAGCACCCCTACCGCAATACGCAGGGTAGGGCGGTTCAAATTCGCTCACGCTGCTCCATAAGGCCCAGTGGTTCAATAGAACCGTCTCACGGACAGAGGCGCATCCATACATCTCCCTTTCTTCAAAATGATTTGTTCATTCCCAATGACCGTGAGCATTGGGAATAAATGGAGAACCTGACTCACTCCCGAAAAATCTCTTTTAGATCTGTACAACGGTTATGGATTCTACGCTATATACCTCGGTGGGATACTATCCAGCCGGTTCGACTCCGGACAGAGGGAAAATACAAAACAGGAGGATACCTGACATGAACATTGAAGTAGGCGGTAAAGTCAGTATTGAAGTAACTATCCCACAGCTGACAGATATTTGTTGTCTATTGCAGGGATTGCAGAAACCAAAGCTACCGGAAGGAAAACCAATTACGCTACAGCAGCTCTATGCAATTCATGAGGCACAGCAGTCGTTGGAAAAGGAAAAGCGTGTCGAATCCGGGAAGGTTGAGCAGGAGGAACGCACGCCAGAGCCCGATATCCCAACGTCAAATATTGAGACCGCTGTCACGACAGTGGCCCCGACTGCGGAGCTAAAGGAGGAAACCTCTGACGCGCCAGTGGCGGATCATGTCATCACACATGAGGAATTTCGCACGCACCTGATTGAATCCCGGAGAGCCGCAGCAAAACAGGGGCTTGATATTCTGACAAACGCAGAACTGCGTGACAAGATCAAAGGCTATGGCTGTGAGAAGATCAACGACCTACCGCAAGATGCACTCAATGCGCTGTACGCATGGATCGATCAAGAGGTAGCAAGCCGTGCCTGAGTTTCATTCCAACCTCGGCCCGTCGTCTGCTCATCGGTGGTTGTCCTGCCCGGGCAGCGTGCGACTTGAGCGCGGACTGCCGAGTACTACCAGCGATTATGCGAGAGAGGGCACGCTGGCGCATAGCTTCTGTGAGGTGCTCCTCAACAAGGCGTTTGATCTCACACAACACGATCAAGAGAGTCAATTGACTCAACTGAGAAAGCATGATTTATATGATCCTGAAATGGAACGATGTGCTCAGGCATATGTGAGCTTCATTCAGGACATTGTCAGGGGTCACATAGGGCAGACGCCCATTATTTATGCGGAACATCTGGTTAATTATGCAGATGTTGCTCCGAGTGGATTTGGAACATCTGACTGCATCATCGGATTCCCGGGAGAGATTCATGTAGTGGATTTTAAGTATGGGAAAGGCGTGTCCGTATCCGCCGAAGATAACCCACAGATGAAGTTGTATGGCTACGGCGCCTTACGGGAATTGGATTTCTTGTTTGATGCCGAAACAGTACACATGCATATCTTTCAGCCGAGAATTGATAACTTTTCGTCGTGGCAGATTCGTGCAGATATGCTACGGCATTGGGCGAGAAAAGAGGTTCGGCTTGCAGCAGAGCTGACAAGAGAAGAACACGCCCCATTTAATCCTGGTTCCAAACAATGCAGATGGTGTAAGGCAAAGAATCTTTGTCGAGCAAGAGCGGATTGGATGTCCGCGGGAACTGGCAGTGATCCTGCCCTGCTGACCTCGAAAGAAATCGCCCGACTATTGCCAAAAGCAAAAGAGCTGGAAAGCTGGGCGAAAGAGCTGGCAGGAGAGGCACAGCACCGTTTGGAGCATGGGGAGGAACTGCCCGGATATAAGCTCGTCGTCGGCAGACAGGGCGCTCGCAGATTTACTGATATGGACGCGGCGTTTGAACGAGCAAAGCAAGTTGGGGTGGATGAGGCTATGCTATATAGCAGAGTACCCATTTCCCTCGCCGAGCTTGAAAGGGTTATGGGGAAAAGTGATTTTGATATGGCCTGTGGGGATTTAATCACACGTCCGGAAGGAAAACCGACGCTTGTACCAGAGTCGGATAAAAGACCAGCATACAATCCCGTAGCAGCAGCTTTCGGGCTTGAATTATAACTATATTATTTCCAAGGAGGAAAATACATTATGTCTACAGCTTTGATTACCGGAGAAGGTCGTTTCTCCTATGCGCATCTTACCAAGCCTCAGCCGGGCATGAACGGCGGTGCAGCAAAGTACCGCGTGACACTGCTTATTCCAAAGAGCGACACAGATACCTACAATGCTCTCAAAGCGGCGATGGATGAGGCAATCAATACCGGCATATCGTCCAAGTGGAACGGTAAGCGCCCGAAACTGCTCAAGAACAGTCCCTTGCAGGACGGCGACGGCGTAAAAGAGTCCAACGGCGAGGAGTTTGGCCCGGAGTGCAAGGGCTGCTGGGTTCTCCGTGCATCGTGTGATGAGGATAAGAAGCCGGTTGGATACAAGCAGGTCGGTAAACGCGCGATTCCGCTTGAGCCGTCGGAGATATACAGTGGTATGTATGGCAAGCTGAAAGTGCATTTCTATCCGTATTCGTCCAGCGGCAACAATGGTATCTCGTGCAGCCTCGACGGATATCTGAAGACAAAAGACGGAGAAGCCTTTGGCGGCGGCGCACCGGCTACGGCTGCTGATTTCGGTCTGGAAGACGGTTCGGCTGATTTTATGCCCGCGGACGATCTGGGTGACCTGTAATGCACAAACTGCATGTCGATATTGAGACGTTTTCAAGCGTTGACATCGGCAAGGCTGGTGCATACCGATACGCGCAGAGTGAGGATTTTGAAATTCTCCTCTTAGCGTATGCGGTAGACGATAACCCGGTTATCGTGGTAGACCTGACGAATGACAGTGGACAAGATCGATTATTGTACAGACATTTTCTGGCACTGCTAGATAACCCCCAGTACCAACTTTGGGCGCACAATGCTGCATTTGAGTGGTATTGCCTGAGCCGGTGGCTCAACAGAAACCCTTTCAGCTGGGCGGATCGGTGGAAATGTACAATGATAAATGCGCTTTATCTGGCGTATCCACCGAGTTTGGGTGAGCTTGGAAAGGCTCTCGCTTTGCCAGAAGATAAGCAGAAGGACAAGGTAGGTAAACAGCTTATCAACTATTTCTGCAAACCCTGTAAAGCCACAAAGGTTAATGGCGGCAGACGGAGAAATTATCCACACCACGATCCTGAAAAATGGAAGCTATTCATTGAATACAACCGACAGGATGTGGAATCCGAACGGGCCATTGAGGAGCTGCTAAGCGTATTTCCGGTGCCAGACAGTATCTGGGCGGAATGGCATTCTGATATTCGTATGAACGCCTATGGCACGAGAGTGGACAAAGCCATGATGGACGGCGCACTGATTATCGACAAGGCGGCAGCCGACGCTCTCATGACAGAGTCAAGGAAGCTAACCGGGCTGGAGAACCCTAAATCCGTACAACAGTTATCCGGCTGGATCGCGGAACAGACCGGAGAAAGACCGGAAACTCTGCGAAAAGAGGCGGTGGAGGCTATGGTGGAGGACCAAAACCTGCCGCTGAAAGTCAGACGGGTGTTAGAGCTTCGGCTGATGATGTCTCAGACTTCATCCAAAAAATACGACGCAATGGAACGTGCGATCGGTGAAGGTGATAGAGTACGGGGGATGCTTCAGTTTTATGGGGCTTCCCGGACGGGGCGCTGGGCTGGCAGGATCGTACAGTTGCAAAATCTAAAGCGCACGCATTTAGAATCCCTCGATGAAGCGCGGCAGGTGTGTAGGGACGGTGACTATGATCTCATGCAACTGCTGTGGGGTGACGTACCGGACGCACTTGGTCAACTGGTCAGGACGGCGCTGATTCCATCGGAAGGCTGTGTGTTTGTTGACGCGGATTTTTCTGCGATAGAGGCGAGAGTAGTAGCCTGGCTTGCCGGAGAGGAGTGGGTACTTGATGTTTTCCGCACGACCGGGAAGATTTATGAGGCGACAGCTGCGTCTATGTTTGGAGTTCCGATGGAGACCATTGCCAAAGGGAAGCCGAATTATGAATTGAGGCAGAGAGGCAAGGTGGCTACTCTCGCTCTGGGGTACCAGGGCGGATCGGCCGCATTGAAGGCGATGGGCGCATTGAAAATGGGAATTCCGGAGGATGACCTGCCGGATATTAAACGGCGCTGGCGTCAGACGAATAGATGCATTGTCCGTTTGTGGGATCTCTGTAACCGGGCGGCATTAACAGTGATAAAGACCGGACGAGCGATCAAAGTGAGAGAATTGTTGATATTTCGACTAGAGGAAGGGAATGGGCTGAAATTCATGACCATCCAATTGCCAAGCGGACGGAAGTTGTTTTACCCAAAGCCAGGGGTCGGGACAAACCGTTTTGGCGAAGAGAGCGTTACGTTCTGGGGGATCAGCTCCCGCAATAACAGCTCAAAGAAATGGCAGCAGCTGGAGACGTATGGCGGTTCTATCGTGGAGAACTGCGTACAAGCCATCGCCCGAGACTGCCTGGCAGTGAATCTAAAGCGGTTGGAGGCTGCTGGTCACAGAGTCGTATTCCATGTACATGACGAAGTGATTATTGACTCACCAAACGACTGCCTGCCTGATATCATAGAAATCATGTCTCAGCCGATTGAATGGGCCCCTGGACTACCGCTCAATGCTGACGGCTGGGTAGGGGAATATTTCACGAAGGACTAAGAGGGGGACGAGTGTGAGATATAACAGAACGATTCATATTTCCACAGGAAATTCCCGAAAGGATACCGCGTGGAAAACCGCTGAGTACACATTGGAGGACTTTTATGCACGACTGACTCAAGTAGAACGAACGCAAGAGACCTTGGGTGTATTTTTGGATATGACCAAGGCCAGACAAGACGAGCTGAAGGACATCGGAGGATTTGTCGGCGGCGCGCTGAATGGACGCCGCATTGTGAAAAATCTACGAGGTCGAGATTTGATTGCGCTGGACATGGACAACATACCATCTGGAAAAACAGATGAAGTAGAACGCAAGTTATTGACTCTAGGCTGTGGCTATGCATTCTACACAACGAGAAAACACCAGCCTTCCGCGCCGAGAATTCGTGTTGTTGTTCCACTTAACCGGACAGTAAGCGTTGAGGAATATGAACCGATTGCACGGGAGCTGGCGCATATGATCCAGCCTGAAATGAACTGGTTTGACCCCACGACGTTCGAAGTGACACGCCTCATGTATTGGCCGAGTTGTTCTGTCGATAGCGTTTTTCTCAGCAAGCATGTCGATAAACCGCTGCTGGACGCCGATGGTATGTTGAAACGGTATAATGACTGGCATGACATTTCATCGTGGCCGGTCGTACCAGGAGCAGAAGCAAAGCAAATCGCAAACGCGAAGAAGAAAGATCCGACCGAGAGAACGGATGAGATAGGAGCTTTCTGCAAGGCGTACCCCATCAGCTCAGCAATCAGCACATTTCTGCCGGGTGTCTATACAAACGCAGGTGAAGGAAGGTACACCTTTACAGAAGGTTCGACTACCGGCGGCGCAGTTGTATATGACGACATGTTTCTGTTCTCCCATCACGCGACCGACCCATGCAGCGGCAAGGAAGTTAATGCGTTTGACCTTGTCCGGGAGCACAGATTTGGTCATATGGACGAAGATGCAAAACAGGGCACCCCTTTTAGTAAGCTCCCGTCACAGCAGGCAATGCGCGCTTTTGTAAGGGAGGATTTAGTTTGCCAAGATCTGTTGAGTGAGTGGGCGGCGAAAGACTACGGCCTGCGTTTGCAAGGCAACCAGGAGCTAGGATCAAACAAAACGTTCCATCGGTTCCAAGCGGACAATGAGAAAAAGGATCTGACAGTAGATCTGGTAAGCGAGATGCTTAGGGCATTGGAGATCGAACTATCCTACAACGAAATTACGCATGAGACGATTGCGCAGGGTGTGGAATCATTGCATATACGCCCCGCAGATGCTGAAAATTATCTGGCCCCCCGGCTGGCCGATTTCTTCCGTGTTATGAAGGTTAAGGGCGCAACGAAAACAAACATACAAGACCATCTTGGCCTAATTGCTTCCTCGAACCGGATCAATCCGGTTAAGGATATGATACTTAATACTTCATGGGATGGTGCAGATCGGATCAGCGTGCTCTATGAGATCATGGGTGGACTTCAAAGTTTTGAACGAGTGCTTGTGCGCAAATGGCTATTACAATGTATCGCACTGGCATTCAACCGGGATGTGGATGATTTTCCATATGGGGCGGACGGGGTGCTTGTGTTGTCAGGCGCGCAAGGTATAGGCAAGACATCCCTTGTGCGGCGGCTCGCCGTGTCACCCGTACTGTTTCAGGGCGGAGCGTCGCTGTCGTTCCGAGACAAGGATACACTTATCAATGCGACTTCTGGATGGATTACTGAACTGGGTGAGATGGAACGTACTGTGCGAGAAGATGAAGCCGCACTGAAAGCGTTTATTACCTCGGAATCGGATAAAATCCGGCTTCCCTATGCCCGCGCTCCTGTAAAGCAGGTTCGTAGGACAAGTTTCTGTGGAACGGTCAACAGCAATCGGTTTCTCAGAGACGAAACTGGTAACCGGAGGTTTTGGACAGTTGGAGTGGATCGTATAGATCTCGAAAAGTTGTGGGGCCTGAGCGAGAATTGGTTTATCCAGCTGTGGGCACAGGTGTACAAAGATTGGAGAGCAGAAGGCGTGGATTCCTTCCGGCTCACAAGAGAGGAGCAGGAGGCATTAAGCGCGGTCAATTCGAAACGCATGGAGGAGCGCCCGGGAGAACAGGAAATCCGTGATCTCCTGGAACCGGATTTACCGGAAGATCAATGGAGCAAGGTTTCTGCTACGCAGATAGCTACTCTGCTGGGAGGGAAATATCCGGCTATTACGATCGGAAAGATATTAAACACAATTGTTGATTCTGGTGATTATTTTGGAGCAAAGAAAATTAGATCAAACAGGCGGAGGGAATATCTATTGCCAATCAGTAAGGAAATCAATCTTATATAAAGAGGGGGAAACCATATATGAAAATGGAACACACAAACGATGCAGAGATCATTTTGCTGGCAGAGCACGTATCCAATTCTGATGCGATGTGCCAGCTTGCGGAAGAAGCGTCTGAGTTGGCTCAGGCAGCGTTGAAGCTGAGACGTGCAGTATTGCAGGGCAATCCGACTCCTATCTCCATGAAGGAAGCCATAGCTGGACTGAATGAGGAGTTTGCCGATGTCATTGTAGCGACTCTGGTTCTGGGGGCGAAGGGTTTCATCGATGTGGATGAAGTGGAAGCCGTAGAGGCAAAGAAACAAACCCGTTGGTTGGCTCGAGTACTTAGCAAGGTGACCTCAGATGTATAAATCTGTGGTTCAGCCACTGGAAAAGGAAATAGAAGCCTATTTTGCACACAAGGTCAAAGCTGCGGGCGGATGGACGATTAAATTCCAGTCAGAGGGGAATGCGGGAGTGCCGGATCGGATTGTGTTCTGGCCGGATCGACCGATTGAATTTGCAGAGATCAAGCGACCCGGGGGTAAACTCCGTCCGTTACAGGTCAGCATGTGTAAGAAAATCAGCACGTTTGGCGTTCCGGTGTATATCGTGGACAGCAAAGAGGCCGCAGATCAATACATTGGAGGTTGCCTCCGGGCAGGGTTTATAAACGGAGAGCGGGTGAATCAATGACATTCACACCTTATAACTATCAGCAATATTGCGCTGACCGTGTCGTTGCGGACAAGAATGTCGGACTATTCATTGATATGGGCCTCGGCAAGACAGCATCAACATTACTCGCCATCGAAGAGCTGAAATACCGTCGATTTGAAGTGGACAAGGTTTTGGTGATCGCACCGAAGAAGGTTGCAGAAGCTACGTGGCAGAACGAAATCCAGAAATGGGATAACTTTTCCTACCTTACAGTATCAACAATCCTCGGAAACAAAAAACAACGCATTAATGCGCTGTTGCGAGAAGCGGATATTTATATCACCAATCGAGACAATGTCGTCTGGCTGGTTGACTACTGTGTTTTTGAGCTGAAACGATGGCCGTTTGACATGGTGGTTCTGGATGAGTCCAGCAGCTTTAAAAATCCAAGAGCCAAGCGATTCAAGGCTCTGGCGAGTATCCGAGGCCATATTGACCGGATTGTAGAGCTGTCTGGCACTCCGGCTCCGCAGGATATCGGTGATCTTTGGTCACAAGTATATCTGCTGGATGGCGGCGCACGGCTGGGTGATCGGATCGGTGCATTCAAGCAACGGTTCTGTGAGGTCGTTCGAGTAGGCAATCGTTTCGTCTATGGTGCATTCAAACCTGGGGCCGATGAGTTCGTCCGGAAACAGATTGGGGATATCTGTATCAGTATGAGGGCAGAAGATTATCTGGAGCTGCCGGATTTGGTATACAACATCTTTCCGGTAGAGCTCGACAAGAAATCAGCCAGAGCCTATAAGGAGCTTGAGAAAAAGATGTTGCTTGAGGTTGATGGAGAGGAGATCAGTGTAACCAGTGCTGCTACTCTTAGCAATAAGCTGTTGCAGTTGTGTAACGGTGCTATTTATGACGAAGAGAAGAATATCCATGAGATCCACGAATGTAAACTCGAGGCACTTGAAGAACTGCTTGAGGGGTTGCAAGGATCACATGCCCTCGTATTTTATGCATACAAGCATGACCGTGACCGTATTCTTAGCAGGCTATCCGGAAAATATCGCGTTAGAGTTTACTCTGATG
This sequence comes from Eubacteriales bacterium, assembly GCA_030539335.1. GTDB lineage: Bacteria > Bacillota > Clostridia > Oscillospirales > Butyricicoccaceae > Butyricicoccus_A. Next base: position 9,609 of record JAUNSG010000019.1, read on the forward strand.
CCGAAGATGCTGATGCGTGGAACGCCGGACGAGTGGATGTCCTTCTGGCGCACCCAGCTTCAACCGCATATGGACTTAATCTACAACATGGCGGGCACAACATTGTGTGGTTTGGACTCAACTGGTCGCTTGAGCTGTATCAGCAAGCAAATGCTCGGCTCTATCGACAGGGACAGACTGATAGAGTGGTTGTCCACCATCTCGCAGTCCAAGGAGGGCTCGACCAAGATGTACTTGGTGCACTTGACAACAAAAAGGATACACAAGACGCTCTGTTGGCAGCCATTAAGGCCAGAGTGGAGCACGCGAAAAAGGGAGGATAAGATCACCATGAGAAGAGCAGAGATTTTACAGACTGCGGAAACCTGTGTCTGCGGACAGCGTGAACAGGACTATGGAACACCTGAGGATAATTTTTCTAGCATTGCATCTCTGTGGGGGGCATATTTAGGTGTACAGCTGACGGCGGAGGACGTCGCAATGCTAATGTGTTTATTCAAGATCGGAAGGATCAAGACCGGCACCGGCACAGCGGACAGTTTCGTTGATCTCGCAGGCTATGCCGCCTGCGGAGGTGAAATAGTAACAGAGAAGAAAAATGAGCGAGAACACCATTTTAAGTTGGGTATCCGATATGAATGAATACCCAAGAATCGTGGTTTTTAATGATGGTCGGCATACCACACTATTGAAACCAGAAGATCTTATTGAATTTATCTGTACCTATATGGGCACAGACTCTGCCGAGCTTTTTGAGGACTTAATAGAGGATCATGAAATATTGGAAACCGCAAGGGATATCATCAGTGGCTGTGATATCACTGACGAGATACCCCATATGCTGACCGATATATTGTTTTAAGGAGAATGCGTATGAAAGTTAAGCTGATTGCAGCAACAAATCTCAGCAGCTTTGGGAGTGAGCCAATCGATACAGTGGAAACCGCAGCGGCTGTGTGTTATGACAGTACACCAGATTTATGCAAGCATCGGGTGAGCCACTCCTGTATGGAATCCGGACATCTGAGTGTGTGGGAACATCTTAATCTGACATTTTCGATTGAAGGTATCAGTCGGGCATGCCTCGCACAGCTTTCCCGGCATCGGCATATTAGCCTGAGTGTGCGGTCACAGCGGTACGTGGATGAAAGCAGGCTGAAAGTGGTAACTCCACCGAGCATTCAGAAAGACGCCGATGCGCAGCAGATATACGAAGATGCTATTGCGGAGGCCTACATGGCATATGATCGGTTGCTGAAACTGGGAGTCCTGAAAGAAGATGCTCGTTTTCTCCTGCCGAATGCGACTTGCACGAAACTATATATGACCTGCAATGCACGGGCACTCACTGAGATGTCTCACCTGAGACTGTGCAACAGGGCACAGTGGGAGATCCGAGAACTGTTTGAACAGATCAAAAAAACTGTTGAGCGGTCAAACTGTAGTGAATTGGCGCAGTATCTTGTGCCAAAGTGTAAAGCGGGGCGGATCTTCTATTGTCCTGAGAGGAAGAGATGCGGACTGAATCGTAACCCGGGCAAGGCCGTAACGACAGGAGAAACATCATGAATTTAAGCCGAAGAGAACGCAGACGACTTGCACGACAAGGCAAGGCTCCTACAGTACGGACATACACACTGAATGAGACACAGATCAACGCAATCAAACAGGAAGGCACCGAAGAGGCTGCACGGAGAGTATTCATAGCTCTCTGTGCCCTCCCTCTGTTGGCCGCACGGGATTTGTATGGTTTCGGGGAGAAGCGTCTCAGACGATTGGAAGATAAGATTCTCGATTTATACGATAGCTTCCAGCAAGGATACATCACTGAAGATGATTGCATCAATACCCTAAAAGATGAATGCGGGTATGATCTGCTTGCAGAAGCAAAGAAATGGGGGATTCTGTGAGGGAAAGAGGGCCATAAACATTGAAAGAACTAGCAAAAGAGTATTTAAGGAATGTCGAAATACTCGAAAACCGGATATCTGAGCTAAAAGAGCTGATGGGACAAAGTTCCTCTCAGGAGGAGAAACGAAAACTACGTGTTCGAATCCGGAAATTATGTGTTATGGTCAACGAGGGCCGAAAAAATGCATTCCAGATGGAGCACTATTATGATAAACCAGAAGAACAGAATTTTACAGTCAATAAGCAAAAATATAAACCGAAAACCCGCAAACGATTCAATACGACTGGGTATGGCCCTCCCGCGCCTGCTGCTGCAATGGGCAGCGGAGAATCTGACCAGCAGACAGTATCAAGTCTGGGTGATGTGTTTCTTGGAAAATGCGACGCAGACGGATATTGCACACGCTCTAGGGATAGGAACCTCAACGGTAAATAAACACTATACTACTGCAATGAGAAAACTTAGAAACGCTTTGCGTGGCGAAAACGTATGAAAAGGAGAAACAAGATGGCTGATTTGAGTAAAGACGTGTTGCTTTTTGCAGTGGAGCAACGGAGGATAAGTAATGAGAATATTGGTTGCGTGTGAAGAGTCTCAAGCGGTTTGCAAAGAGCTTCGTAGGCTGGGGCATGAGGCGTATTCGTGCGATATCGAGCCGTGTTCAGGCGGGCATCCAGAATGGCATTTACAATGCGATGCGTTGCAGCTGCTGAAAATGCAGTGGGACATGATTATTGCATTTCCGCCTTGTACATATCTTTCAAATGCTGGAGCATGTCGATTGTATCCGCAAAAAGGGCAACTTAATCAAGAAAGATATGAAAAAGGATTGCAGGCAAAAGAATTCTTTTTGAAATTCTTGAATGCAGATTGTCCCCGAATTGCTGTGGAAAATCCGGTTTCAAGCCGCGTGTTTGATATGCCGCCACATACACAAGAAATTCAGCCGTATCAATTTGACTCAGATGGAACACATCCATATACAAAGAGAACTCGGCTGTGGTTGCGTGGACTCCCACCACTCGCCCCAACCACGCCGAACGAAAAACCTATAGGTTGCTATGTGCCTGCCAGCACTGGCAGAAAAGATCGTAATAAATATGGATTTGCAAAGCGTGGCGAAGACGCAAAAAATCGCGCGAAAACTTTTCCGGGCGTGGCAAAGGCAATGGCGGAACAGTGGGGATAGTGATTAATTGATGTATCAATTAAAAACTTGATGTATCAACTTATTTCGGATACTACTACAGGACAAACATGAATAAGTGGGAATGGGAGAGGTAACAAAATGAAAATCTTGGGATGCATATTTTTGATCGTTTTAAGTGCAAGCCTTGCTAGAAATGCAGAGCAAGAAGACAATGTGGGCGTTGCAATAGGAGCAGCTATATCCCTTGTTTGCGCTGTTATATTGGTACTGAGCGCAGTCGGATTTGTATGAAAATCAGAGAAGGTTTTGATTACCGTGGGGATTTTGGCATAGTCGGAGAGAAAGAAATTGAAATTAAAGGACTTGGAAAAAATAATTGCAGCAGACAGCGATGTCGGACTCATTGATAAAACTGAAAGCGGAATTCCGATAGTTGACACGTGGGGACATTGGATAAACGGAGGATTGAAAACACTCGATGTTCCAGTATTGAAAATAGTAAGCTACGGATACATACTATTGGTTTTGGATGTATAGGCGAATGAATGAGAGGTACATACCATGAAAGGGAAGTTAACCTTAGAAGGAAAAGAATTTGAAGTTACATTAAACGGATTTAATTTTTCGGACGAAAATACATGTCCGGAAGTTTGCTTGCTGGTGCAGGACGATATAAACGAATTTCGCAAGATGATGATGAACCACATGAGGCCAATTAAAAGACTGCGCTTTGAATTTAAGTAAATTGATTTTGAAGAAGGAGAGAGCGAAATGAGCACTGACTATGCACGCGAAGATGCATTACAAGATGCTATGAATTATATTTATAAGAATAACTGCGATAACGTGTGCGTTGTTACATGGAAAACAGGAGGCGATGAGACGTTTTCCACATATTCGTGTGGCGCAGACGGGTTAAGCAGAGCTGCTGCGCATTTGTTCGCAGAATTTATCGTTTGCATGTTAAGACTGAACCCGAAGTTACTGGATGGCATGTTCGAGTAATTGATGTACGGACACCCCGAAGAGGAATAAAAAAGAAAGCGAGAACGATGAGTATGACTAACCAAGACCATATCAAGAAAATGTCCCCGGAAGGGCTGGCTCGATTTCTGTCAAGTGTGAAATATCAAAAGCTGGCGTGTGATGAGGTTTGCATGACAGACCCGCAGCATTTTAGCGGAATGCAATGCTGGGAGTGTTATGCAAGATGGCTGAAGAGACCATACAATAATGAATTTTGATGGAGGTGTGATATCATGATATCGTTACATTTAATTCTGGTGATTCTATGGGCTATCTACATTTTTATGAATCTCGTCATCTTCATCGCATATGTTGATGATCTAATCAAGGTGTGGATTAAACCGGAAAATGCAAGACATGCTGCAAATGCTCTACTGATGATGGTGTTTAGCTGTCTCTGGATGGCCCTGTGGAGGATGGTGATATGAGGTTTGATGAGCTTATTGCAAAAGAACCAGATCAGCTCACTGACCTTGAACAAGTAGGGCTACGCATTCGCTACATACGGGCTTTACGGGGCATGTCTGTGCAAAACCTTGCCGACAATCTGTACGTGTCCCCTGCGACAATCTCATGGTGGGAACGCGGCGCACGGAGTCAGCGCACCGACTGGCTCGCAAAAGCTATGGGGGTTGCGGAGCACCTGTTTTACACGGGGGATGCGGATGTAAGAATGCTCCGGGCAATGCAGATGCTCAACCCTCCGTTGGGATGGCGGGATCGCGGACGCGCTGCACAGCACCTGAGGATCGCGGTGCGTGCCGCAAGAAAGCAGAAGGGCTGGTCAAAAGCGTTCGTTGTCAGGCAGATAGGTGTCGGAAGGAACGCATACTACGGATTCGAGGCTGGATACGGAAAGATCAGACCAGAGAAACTCTGTTATTTGATGGTGTTTCTTGAACTGGACATTCTTAAGGTTTACGCCGATATGGAGCAGGCCGGGTATACGTGCGGGCCTGGTGGAGTACAACATTTGCGTTAATAATCTAGCATTTAGATATATAGCTGGTGACGTGACAGATGGCACACCGTGACAGATGGGTTAGTGACAGGTGTCAGATGGGTGACGGCTTTGACTCTTTTAAGTGTCACTAAAGTTTTGAACTTTTTTGGATTTAAGAGCACTGTTTCTTTTGATTCTTGAGGAAATTACGAATGTAATAAGAGGTAGTGACAGAAGTGACACTTGTATATAATAAAAAACTAAAAACTATGATTTAGTATCATTCCTTAACACACACTGTTAAAGAATGATATTAAATTAAAAAATATATAAGTTTAGGAAACTAATGTACACTTCCGTCACTCTTGAAAGCGCAGTACTTTTAGCACATATACGCAATTGAGCTATCAATGGCGAAGATGCTTCGGATTTGTGAGTAACAGGGGGCGGTCAATTTCGTGAAGTATGCGGGCAGGCAAGAGGGGGGAGGTCGATCCTACAAAGCGCACGGGGAGAGGTTAATTCTATGAAGATGGTGAATGTAGTCAGCATTGAAGAGTTAATGGCTGTGGTAATAGAAAGGAAAGGTGCTTATGGCAAGAGGACGAAACGGGACGTATGATAGTGAGGCATTTCTGAAGAGTTTTGATCTGCTCAGGGATATGACAAATCTGAAAGATGCGGGAACCATGGACAAAACCGACCCCCAATCGGTTCAGCAGAGGATTGAAGATTATTTTCAGATCTGTATCCAGAATGGGACTCGTCCCCTGGTGAGTGGATTCGCTACTATGTTGGGACTCCGGCGCAAAGAGTTGTTACAAGTGCTGGCAGGTCAGAAAAACATGGGCTTTGCTGCTGAGGCAATAGATGTGGTGCAGTACTACTACAATTTGCTGGAGGTGAGCTGGGATTATGCTATGAATAATGGCGGCATTGACCGGGTCTGTGGTATTTTCCTCGGTAAGAACAATTTTGGTTATGCAGATCAGCAGGAGGTCATACATGTTGATAATCGAGCAAGCACTCCGGCTTTGTCGATGGATGAACTTGCAAAGCAGATAGCCTCTTTGCCACCAAAAGAGCTAGAAAGTGAATGATAATAGACGTTTAACAGGTTTTTGTTGAATGTCCGATTAAAAAGTAGTCAACCTAAAAAAGAATTTTAGGTTGACTAATATTTGAAACTTTCTTGAAAATCCAGTATATGGTAAAATTCTGTGAAAACCCAGTATAGGGAATTTATTCCAAATCGTAGTATAGAAAATTCTTTGAGGCTGTAGTATAGAGTATAGCAGGATGCAAGATCAGTGTTGTTGAAACTGGAAGAAAATACCTGCGGAGAAATCTGGCAGTACGCCGACAAGGGCCTCCGTGGGCAGGGAAGCCCAGGAAGGATTTTACAGTTGTGCGCAGACTGCGGACTTGTCCACTTGTGGAGGACAACGGAAGAAGAAACCAGATTTTGGATTGACCGAAATGTTGACTTGTAAATAATTTGTTAACAAATTTTGCAGTTAATTGCCGCGCTGGCGTTAGGTGGGGTGGAAGGGCAAAGCGCTTGATGGTGTATCTTTGTTTTTGGCTCTCAATTCGTTCTGTGCGCGTTTTGTAGTAGTCTGAATGGGAGGATACGAATGAGATGAAATGCGGTGCTCTGAGGCATTTTGAGGCGCTTCTCGCTCCGCTGCAAGAGCACCTACTACGCGCCCGAGGATCGAGTAGGGCGGAGCAAGATAACCCGCCACGCGGATAGAGTGTATCTGCGCTCTGCTTGCAACGGTTGCGTTGATCGGGAAAGTCTGCATACGCATTAACAGGCAAAACAAAAAGACCAGCTTTTTTTTGGACTGTACCCGGAAAAACGGACAATGAAAAAAGATACCTCCTATTGTAGAATAGAACTACAGTAGGAGGTATTTACATGTCAAGACAATATACACACGTAATGCAATACACAGAAGAAATATTTCAGCGAAAAGCAGCAGGAGAAACAAATCGGGAAATCGGAGAGAAGTTAGGCTTAAGTAAGAAACAGGTAAAACAGCTGGTATGTCGTGAAAATCGAAAGCGACGGCTGATAAAAAATGGATATATTCCTCGGCCTCAAGGGAGACCACGGAAGGATGCAAGGACAAAAGAAGTGAGAGAGTATGATGAAATTATAAAGCTGAAAATGCAGGTAGAATTATTGCGAAATTTTCTGTACGAAGCTGGGAGGAGGTGACGATCAAATATCGAGTTATTGAACGATTTCGAGAAATATATAGCGTTACGGATATGTGCAAATTCTTTGAAGTGTCCAGAAGCGGTTACTATGCATGGCGCAACAGACAGCAACAGGAATCCAAAGATCAATGGCTGATGCATGCAATCATAGAATGTCAAAATATCTGCAACCAAACTTATGGAATCCGTCGGGTAAAGCGTTGGATTCAGCGAAATAAGGGGAAAACAGTAAATCTAAAGGCTATTTTACGGATTATGAGAAAGCTTGATCTTCTTGCTCAAATCCGAAGGAGAAAACCATATTCACATTACAAAAGAGCTGTGCATAAATACAATAACATATTGCAGCGCAAATTTGATCAAAAACATGCAAACAAGTTCTGGGCTACAGACATTACTTATATTCCAACAAAGAACGGTATGCTGTACCTCTGCGTGGTTATTGATCTATGTGGTAAAATGGTAATGTCATGGAGATTGGGAAACAATATGACAGCTTCGATCGTAACAGATACCGTGCGTGATGCTCTGCAATTAGAAAAGGTCACTGATGGACTCACACTCCACAGTGACCAGGGATCTCAATACACTTCCCGTGAGTATTTCGATCTGAGTAAAGAATATCACTTTCAGCCTTCCATGTCTAGCCCTGGATGCCCATATGACAACGCTGCAATGGAAAATTTCTTTGGTACATTAAAAACTGAATGTCTGTATCGTTCGGATTATTCTACTAAATCGGATGTTCAACGGTTGGTTTCTGAATATGTCTATTTCTATAATTTTGAACGTATTAATTTGAAAAACGGTCTCACTCCATTTGAAATCAGGAGCAAGACCGCGTAAGTTCTCGTTATTCTACGATAGGCGTTTTATTTTTCTGTCCGTTAAACCGGATACTGTCCATTTTGAAGCTGGTCTTTTTGTTATTTGGCTTTTACCACACGCCTGCGGCGATCAGGATGACCGCAAAGGGTAGCAGCGCAATGAAAATAGCTGCTTTAATTGGGAATATGATGAGCCAATAGATGATAGATTTCATGTTGTGTACCTCCTTAAACTAATAGGCTAACCAGGTGATCGGACATGGCCGCAAGAAGAATGCAGCCATAGAATAGAACGGCGGGAAGGATGTTTTTCATAGCTGCTACGCCCTTAGAATTGCGGAACCATGTTCGGGTCGATGCTGTCCAGTTCATCCAAGATATCATGTCTCAGATTGCTGTCGACGTCTTCATACCAGTTATCTTGTACGGTAGCTAGCTCCTGTAGAATTTCTTTTCCTATGATGCAAAACAGATTGTTGCACACTTCGACCGGGTTTGAAAAGCCTGCATATCTTTCGTCAGGGTTCCCTTTTTCGTATGATTTGATATACTGGATGATTTTAGAGGTATCCTCGCTGACGTCGTTTAGTGTATACACTGCTTCTTGGTAATAGCATACATAAAAATCGGTATTGAAAGCTGTGTTATGTAGATCGTTCACACAATCGCTATAGCCTTCTTCTAATGTTTCTCTCAGTGCTTGAATGGCGTCGGCGTACATCTCAGAATTTTTGTAGTCTAACATTTTACATTTCCTCTCTTGCTTTATCCGGTGCAAGGAGGTACAATAGTAGTACCTCCTTGCGAGGTGTTGACATTGGTTACTTGGCTAGGTATTCACGGTACTCTGTTTCCGTGGCGAACAGCATTTGTTTGCCATTCACGAAGCCTATGTAACCAACTGAGGTGTAGTAGCCTTTCAAGGTTTCTCACCTCCCTTCTTGAGTCCTGAGCTAGTGCAAGTAGCCCAGGACTTTTTTTATGTCTAAGCCCTTTCAGGCCACAGACCTTGTTAGATGTTTGTACCAGACTGACCGTCCGGGTGTGTGGTTTGTTGTTTTGTGATTAAAGTATATCGGGTTATATTCACAATGTCAATAATAAATTCTTGATTAAAGTCACAAATAGACCTTGAAACATACCTAAAAGCCTCAACCACACCCCCACCCGGGGATGCCCAGACCAGCATAGGGGCTGTAACCTCCTCGAAGAAAGAAAAAAATAAAAAAAACCCTTGACTGTTTATATAATCTGAGGTATACTAAAGTCACAGATCGTGGTGCACATAATAGGAGGAGAATACCATGAAGAGTGTCGTAGCGTACATCCGAGTGTCTACAGACCAACAGTGCAGAGAAGATAAGTTCGGATTAGACGATCAAAAGAAAATAATTATCGACTATTGCTCTGAAAATGATATGAAGATAGTGCGCTGGATTGCGGATGAAGGTGAGTCCGGCGCGAAAGACAACCGTCCGGGCTTTGATCGCATACTTTATGGTGATATCACTAACCCTCCTTATGAAGCAGTTGTGGTAGCTAAGACGGATCGTGTGTCCAGAGATATTGAGATGTATTTCCACTATTCATATCTATTGAGGGTGAAAAAAGTTGAGCTTATCAGTGTGACTGAAGATTTTGGTGAGAACAAGTTTTTTGCAAACATTTTGAGATCTTTTGTCATAGCAAGTGCAGAAGCCGAACGTGAGGCCATCACGAGGCGTACTTCCGGTGGGCGCGCGATTAAATCCGCGAAGGGCGGATATTCTGGTGGAAGAGCACCAATGGGATATAAAGCCCTCGGGGGGCAGCTTGTTATTGACAAGAGAGAAGCATCCCTCGTAAGGCGGATATTCGAATTAAAGGATCAGCAAAATTTGACTCTTCGTGCGATTGCCGCTCAAGTAAACAAAGAGGGGTATACCGCTCGTAATGGTGGTGTAATATCGTACGGCGGAGTGCGAAACATTCTTGATAACCGCAAAACCTATGAGGGATGGTACCGGTATGGAAAAAACAGCGAGTGGGTAAAAGGTCAGCACGAACCGATTCTCCCACCTACGACACCTCAATCAACCGATTCTGAAAAATAAAAAAATATAAAAATTGAGCCTCTGAGCCTGAATTTCCTAATTTATCAGGCAAGGAGGCTCGATTTTTATTATGTCTAATAATCTCAAACAACAGTTACTATCCGCTGATACAGATGATCCGCGCACACTAGAGCTTATGCAACAGCTCGTACAGGCAACGGGTGATAGGGAGCTGAACACACAGCTCATTACACTAGCGGATAATGCTGCCCGTATACTGGCGGAGCAAGGAGAAGTCGAAAAAGCGGCAAACGCTTTGAATATTTACTGGAAAGGGCTTCATTATGCCGCGCCATATGATTTTGACAGTTACTGCTTGTATCTGGAGCGATACCGACCATATGAAAAGAAGTTTTACGCCCCGCGACGTCGGAGGCTTAAAAAAATGGCAGACGCCTTGCAACGGCTTGGCGACCGGGAGATATACTTCCTTGGTATCAGCTGTCCGCCCCGTGTCGGTAAGTCTACACTCTGTATCTTCTTCATGACATGGATGATGGGGCGATACCCTGATGACGCCAGTGTTATGTCCGGGCATTCCGACCCATTGACAAACGGTTTCTACGGGGAAGTTCTGAACATCATCAAAGATGACGTCACGTATGCTTGGCATGAGATTTTTCCGGGCGTGAGGCTGGCGGATACGTCGGCAAAATATACGACAGTCGATCTGAATACCAGCAAGCGGTTTCCGACATTGACCTGCCGATCGATTGAAGGCACATTGACTGGCGCGGTAGAAGTTGGGCAACACGGCATACTATACTGTGACGACATGATCCGGTCATTAGAAGAAGCATTGAACCTTGGCCGTTTGCAGCGCAAGTATGACGCATATTTGAACACACTGCGGGATCGTATGCTTGACGGCGCAGTGGAACTTATGGTCGGTACCCGGTGGAGTGTATTTGATATTCTCGGGAAAATTCAGGATGAGTATGGAGATGACCCAGACTATGAGTTCCTTGTCATGCCCGCGCTCGATCCGGAAACCGATGAGAGTAACTTCGATTACGATTTGCCAGGGCTGGGATTCAGCACGGAATACTATCACAAGATGCGGCGGGACATCGACTCGGCGACATGGGCGGCAAAATACATGGGTCAGCCGTACATCCGGGATGGACTGCTCTACCCGGAGGAAGATATCCGCCGATACTATGATCTTCCAGCGGAGGAACCGGACGCGATACTATCTATCTGCGATACTGCGGATTCCGGTAAGAACTATACCTTCATGCCAGTAGCGTACGTGTATGGAGATGACTACTACATTGAGGACTGTGTGTGTAATCTATCCCTCCCAGAGCTGTTCAAGCCAGCCTGTGCGAGAATGCTGGTAAAGCATAGAGTTAACCGCTGTCGGTTTGAAAGTAATAAGGCAGGTGCGGAATACGCCAAAGGTGTGCGTGATTTGGTTCATAGTATGCATGGCCCAACGAGTATTACATGGAAATACACTACCGGAAACAAGGAAACCAAAATCATAGTAAACAGCGACTTTGTTAAGGAGCATTTCCTGTTCAAAGACAGCTCCCGGTACGCGAGTAACAGTGATTATGGTGTGATGATGAAGTTGCTGACCCGGTATGTGGTGTCAGGAAAGAACGAGTATGATGATGTACCGGATGGACTTGCAATGCTTGCCATTTATGTGCAGACTCAGCGGGGCAATACCATTAAAATTTTGCCGGGAATCTGAGTAACACGACACAGAATGTCGTGTTTTTAGCCAAACAAGCAAGGATAAATCCGATAAAATGAAAGTATGGAAACTAAGATTCAGTGGGTACCGGTCTATTGCCCTATCTGTGGCAAGCGACTGTGCGATAGACCCAAAGATAATCCAGTTCCGGTTATCCGTATTTACTGCAAGGGCAGAGAGTGCAGGACGTCCAGAGTTTTAGGAGGTGTTCAACGTGGCAACAGGGATAACGGTAGTTGAGCCGGAAGTAATTCCGGTTAAACTGAATCATCTGGGGCGTCAGAACATTCTCACATCTCAGACAAAGATTGACGAGAGCAATATTGCGGATGTCTTGTCGAGAGCGATGGACGTTCATCGACAGAATCGAAACGACCTTTTGTATCTGCAACGATATGAGAAGGGATACCAGCCAATTTTGCAACGAGAACGGACAACTAGCACGAATGTAAATATCAAGGTGGTAGAGAACACGGCCAGTGAGATTACGGATTTTACCGTGGGTTATGTGTTTGGAAATAAGATCGCCTTGGTGCAGCGATCATTGAGTGATGATATTGCAGGGACGGACCCAAAAACAGACAGTACGGGGGTATCTGCACTGAACCAGATGTTTGATGAGCTTGGTAAAACAAGTCTTGACCAAAGGTTGGCGCGAGATTTCTGTATTACTGGACTAGGCTACCGGATGGCGCTGGCAAATGAACCTAGGGACGGAAACATTGCCCCGTTCCGCATCATTCCGCTTGACCCGCTCAATACGTTTGTGGTCAAGTCGGCGGATGTAGAGCATCGTCCCATGATGGGGTGCACATATTGGGTGGATGATGTAACCGGAGAGTATCACTATACCTGCTACACCGAAACACAGGTATTCTCCGGAAAGGGTGGCACTTTGGGATTTTCTGAAAAGCCGAAAGTTGATACCAACGGCATTGGCCTGGTGCCAATTGTGGAATATTGCCGGTCATATGACCGCATGGGCTGTTTTGAGCGGGTTATTCCGTTGCTGGATGCAGAAAACATCTGTGCATCAGATAGAATCAACTCTGTCAGCCAGTTTGTACAGGCGTTCTTGTGGTTACACAATGCTGAACTCCCTGATGGATGGAGAGAAAAGCTGACTGCAAGCGGCATCTTATGTACCGCTTCTTCGGAAAATCTCGGAGAAGTCAAGTTAGAATATCTGACTGCGGCATTAGATCAAAGCGGCGCGCAGACGTTATCGGATTACTATTACGACAGAGCGTTGGAGATCGCCGGAGTACCGGGCCGGGAAGCCGCAAGCGGCGGTTCGGATACTGGACAGGCGGTCAAGCTCCGAAATGGGTGGCAGATCGCAGAGACGGCCGCAGAAGCAATGGAATTGGTGTTCTGTGAATCAGAACGGCAGTTCCTCAAAGTAATTTTGAGCATCGTGAATACGATGACACCTTATAATCTTCGTTTGGGCGATCTGGATATCAAGTTCAGTCGCAACCAGACAGATAACCTGCTTACCAGAGTACAAGCTCTTTCTGAGCTTATCGCGACCGGAGTTGATCCGCTGCACTCGCTAAAGCTGGTAAGTCTGTTCCCAGACCCTCAGCAGGTCTATAATGATTCCGACTTCATGCAGCAGACCGAAAGAGAAGCTGCTGAAGCTGCTCCTCCTGTTGTTGGCGATCCGGGCAGTGGAGAGGAAAATCCCTCCACTGTTTCGGATTCCCCGAAAGAGGAACAGTGATTATATATTTCTGAGCCTTTTGAGCCACTTATCTTGAGCAGGATAAGTGGCTCTATTTTGTCAGAGAAGACGTTAATCGCAGGTATTGGGCTCGGGCCAGAGAAGGCTAAAACCGCAAGGTCAGAGAAGACGTTAATCGCAGAAAGGAAAGAAAAGCATATGAGTTTGAAAACCGTATCTGAAATGTTTGGCATCACCCTTGAGGACGGTGCTACCGCAGAGGAAATTGAGGAAGCCTTTTCCAATGCAGATGCAGAAAATTTTGTCGCGCGAACGGATTATGATTCGTTGAAGCTCAGTCTCGACAAGGCGACCTCTGATGCGTCGCGCTATAAGAAAGAGGCGCGAGAGCTGAGGGCTGCCGCCAGAGCTGAACCAAGTCCGGTAGAGCTTCAGTTGGCAGAGCTACAACAGCAGCTCCGCACACGGGACTTTTCCGAGTCGCTTATGGATATCGGCTTCACTAAAGCGGACGCATTGGCAATGTCCCAGTCGATGTTTGGGGAACAAGACGACCATTCTTCGTTCTTCCGTGTACTTAGTACACACATTGACACCGTCCGCAAGGCGACCGCCCGTGAACAGATGGTGGATACGCCTGCACCAGCAGGTGGCGCAGAAAAGCCCGGCGCAACGACTCCGGAGCAGTTCAAGGCTATGTCTGCGCAGGACAAACAGACGCTGTTTGACACCAACCCGGATGCGTTTCGAGCTCTGAGCACAGGTCAGTCCGTACAATTGACCTGATACGATAGGACAATATCGAAAGGAATGAAAACAAATGGCAACGACCTATCCGAAGGCAGACCAGTTGAATCATACGCACAATCCGTATGATAACGAGGTACTTGCCGTCGAGTTTGAGGACCAGTACGAGTCCAAGCTCGACCTGATGAACTTTGTGACCGTAGACAGCTCGCTTGAGATGACTCCGGGCATGAAGAAGAAGATTCGCACTTATACCGCTACCGGTGGTACGGAAGTTCTGGCTATGGGCGAGGGCAACAGCCAGAACATTGAAGTTGACTACGAGGAGCAGGAGTATGAAGTTGAGATGCTTCAGAACAGATTCCCGTGGTATGACGAAGAGGCCATGATCGATCCAAATATCCAGCTCAAGGGCAAGGATATGGCAGTCACAGACATCTTTAATGTGGCAAATCGTAAGGCTATGGCAGAGTTTAAGAAGGCCAAGATCGTACTTGCTGTGGATGATTTTGGATTTGACTCTTTTGTGGATGCGGTAGCGGCGTTCCCGGACAATGAGAACGACAGCCTGACAGTCTTTGCTCTGGTCAATCCAACCGACAAGGCAGAGATTCGTAAGCTGATGCGTGATGATCTCAAGTACATTGAAGCATATGTCCGCACCGGTTATATCGGCACAATTAACGGCGTTTCGCTTTACACCAGCCAGATTGCTGAGAAGGGCACCATTATCCTTGCCACGAAAGAAGCTGTCCGCTATTTCAATAAGAAGGGTGTCGACACGGAGTATGAGCGCAACGCTAATATCCGTCTGAATGTGCAGTATATGCGCAAGTATGGTATCTTCGCGTTTTACGATGCAAAGCGTGCGGTGAAGTTGAAGAAGGGCATCGCTGTTGATGCGACAGAAGTTTCTATCGTTGGTACAGGCACGGCAACGGTTAAGGCTTCGGCTGTCGATGTTTCGAAGTTGACATGGAAGTCCGACAAGACCAGCGTTGCTACTGTGACCGCAACCACCGATGACGCGACTGGGATGTCCATTGCGACCATCACTGGTGTAGCTGCTGGTACAGCTACTGTTACGGCAACCTATACAACTACCGATGGTACAAAGTATGTTGAGACCATTGAGGTAACGGTCGCCACTGCATAAGGCTGAAAGGAGGGATCAGGATGACACAGAGCCAAAAACTCTTATTGCGTCTTGGCAATGACGGTAACGAACTGACAGAGATGGAAATGGAAGATCTGCTAGATAGTGCTAAGAACATCATCCTGTCCCGTCGTTTTCCGCTGTCGGCGTGGCCAATGGACGAGAATGGCGAGACCTATGTCGAGGCGCGGTACAAGGATCTACAAGTGAGGATTGCGGTAGAGCTGTTTTCTAAACGGGGCGCTGAGGGTGAAACTACACACAACGAAGGCACTGTGCAGCGAACATATGATTCTGCCGGTGTGTCTCTCGCTTTGCTCAAAGAGATTGTTCCTATGGCGGTGCTGCCATCATGAGAGGCTTACAGCGAAATCATAATTTTACCGTTTGGATTTCCGACATTGTATCGTACGACGGTGCCGATGCATATGGCAATACAGGTCAGCCAGTTTACGGTGAGCCAGTGGCACACCAGGCGTGTGTGTCACCCAATGATGGTACTTCCGATTTTCATGGTTTTGGAAAGGATTTCAATTATCAGCAGACGATCAATATATTCCGGGACTTCGCCGGAAACATATCATACCCAACCGAGTATGCAAAAGTTTGGCTGGAGGCCGATCCGAAGACCGAGCAGAATGACTATGTGATCCGGTCAATCAAGAAGTATATAAATCTAGCTGCTGTGCAATTGCGCAGGGTGAACGGCAATGAGTAAAACGATATCATTTTCTCTTTCCGAATCAGGCATTGACTCGGCTATCAAAGCCTTGCAGGAGTATAAAGGTGAGATTTCTCGTAGTTCAGAGGATTTGGTTCACCAATTGAGCAAAACCGGCGCGGACATAGCGAAGGATAATGTCCACCGTATGGATGATCGGGGAACGCTGGGCTGGGTGGAATCCGCAATTGATTCGGAGACGGTAGAGCGCACAGGGATGAGATTTATTGGCGGTATTGTCTGTCATGACGAGAAGGCTGCTTTCGTCGAGATGGGAACCGGGTTTATCGGAGCTGGTCATCCACACGAAATCGCGGTACGACTCGGTTGGCGGTATGACATAAACAGCCATGGTGCCGCTGGGTGGTGGTATCCGACTACGTCGAGTGACCCTAACCCGCACAAGCGCGAGATCGATGGAAGATTGTATGCCTGGACAGCGGGTATGCCCGCGAGACCATTTATGCATGACGCATATAAGAACCTCAAGCGAGACTTGAAGACTACAGCGAAGGAGGTATTCGCTGAATGAGTTTGTTCGATCAGGTACAGGAGTCCGTAGCAAAAGAACTGCGGGAGCAGTTCGGAAAAGATCTGTATATTACCGGAGAAGAGGCCGTCGGTACCCCTCCATCGTTTCCGGCTATCGTAATTCAGAAAGATGATGAATATATCAACGCGAATACACAGGATCTTTTGAATCTTGATGTTGACAGAACCAAGGCCTACAAGGTTGAGGTCTACAGTAATGCCACTGTTGGCAAGGTCGAAGAAACTGATATCGTCCTGCAAGCCATCGTACCTGTGATGGCGGATTATCGATATCGTTTGACGACGAACACTGTGTATCCGTCTATGGATACCTCTGTTGCTAGACGGGTGGCGCGATTTTACAACTATCACGTACTGCCAGAAATCGAGGCAGACACAGAGTAGAAAGGAATGAATAACAATGGCAAGTTCTTTGAATTATATCCCACTGCTGTCCGCGGGTGCAAAGGCAGCTTTTGGCATTGAGACAGTCGCGGGTACTATGCCGAGCTCTATGGAGGCCATCTACGGAGCAAAATCTATCCCGGCTTCCACCAATGCACCATCTGCGAAAGAGACAACCGATCTGTCTTGTACGGAGTTTAAGACCTACATGGCGGGCTTACAGGATCTTGGCGGCGCGATGGCAATTACCTCGAATTTTTCTCAGAAGCTGGTCGATCAGTGGAACGGATTCTGTGATAATGCGGCTACGGCACGAGAGGCCGATAAGGCTTCGTGGCTGGTTATTGCGCACCCAGGCATTGATAAGGCCGTAGCATATCAGATCCAGCCGGTCAAGATTTACATGCCAGAAATGGCGGTAGACGAGCTGAATGAGATTGATCTGAACTATGTTCAGATGTCTGAGCCGGACTGGGTTACTAAGCCGACCATCAGTGAGCCGAGCGCAAGTGACGCTGGCTGATTACCACAGTATCAACAAATCAAAAAAAAAGAGAAGGAGTAACTATTTATGTCCAAGCAGATTTCTTTCAAGATTGATAAAGAGGAATACGTTCTTGAGTTTGACCGTGCGTCGATTCAGGAGATGGAGAGCCGAGGGTTTCGGTTGAATATGCTCGATGATATGCCTTTCACAATGGTGCCACTGATGGTGCATGGTGCATTCCGAAAGCATCATTCCACACTGTCTGAAGCGAAGATCGAGAAGATTATTGAGACGATCGGCGGTATCAGCGAGACCTTGCTCAAAGGCCTGTCGATGATGATTGTAGAGCAGGCACAGGCTCTAATTCCGTCAGGCGAGGGGAACAAGGAAAACCCTATCAAGCTGACGCTCAACTTCGATCTGGACGAGTAAAAGAGGACAACGATAGCCGTCAGAAAAACCAGTTTAGCCAGTTTTTCTGGCGGCATCTTCCTTTTTACCTCTCGATCGGAATGCCATATGATCTCTTTTGGCATGGCCCGGCAGAGGCAGTGGAAGCCTATCGGGAGGCTCATGAGATTCGAGAAGAGCGGTCAGACTATGCGCAATGGGAGATGGGGATGTATGTGTATGACGCGGTATATACGGCACAGTATAACATTCCGGGAATGCACGACGCTCCGAAAAAGCCCAAAGAGTACATGAGAAAACCAATGATGTTCTTCAGCGATAAACCACCGAAGTATTATGCCGATCCGGACAACGTTGTTTCAATCGATTCTGCCAGAAAAGATATCGATGTGAATGAGCGTGATTCTGAAATTCTTGCCACTTGGATGACCGAGATGGTACGGGAGGGTAATAATCGGCGTAAGCGAAAAGAAGAACGGGAAGAGAAATATAACATTGATGAGCCACTTGAGCCGATTGCGGTTATGCCGGAGGTGAGTGGCGATGTCGATAACCGTTGATGAATTAAAGATTCAGGTCGAGGCTGATGCGAAAGCTGCGTCGAGTGGAATTGACAGTCTTGTTGAGTCCCTCACCGGGCTGAAAAATGTCACAAGTAAGGGTATTTCAGGTATTTCTAAGGTATCCGATAATCTTACAAGCCTTTCTGCGGCGTCCCGGACGATCAATAGTTCCGGAATGAGAACAGCCGCCAGCTCAATGAAGAGTATGGCGGACGGAATCCGGGCGTTATCTGGGGCATCCCTCAGAGGCATGAAGGCAAATGCAAACCAGATGGAGAGTTTGGTTACCCCTGTGTCAAAGATTGCAGGTATCAGCGGAAATAACTTCCGACTGAATGCGGGGCACATCGCAGCAGGCATGACCTCGCTAAGTTCGGCAGGGAAATTGACGATGACCAGCACTGTCCGGCAGCTGGATGCACTGTATGCGCCGATCGAGCGTATTGCACTGAGCAATGGCACAGGGTTTGCATCTAATATTAAGTACCTAGCAGACGGACTAAATGCGATTAGTGGTGCATCGAAAGTCAGCCTGCGCGGGACGATTAATCAGCTAAGCGAACTGCCAGCGGTGATTAATAGTATTTCTGCAACTTCTATGGACGCATTTGTCCAGAGTATGCGGAAACTTGCTCCTGCTTTAAACAGCTTATCTGAAGTTGGCAGGGTTAATTTGAGAAGCACGCTGAATCAGTTGAAGCAACTGCCGGAGGTTGCCGATGCGCTGGAAAAGGTGGATTTTACTAGGTTCACACAGAAAGTGAGAGCAGCTGCAAATGCTCTTAAACAGCTGCCAACTTACTCGAACAGCGCGCGGTCGTCGTTGCTGAGACTCCCTTCCGCGTTAAATAGTGCAACCTCAGCTGCGAACAGGAATACAACGGCGAATAAAAAGAACGCAAGCAGCTATGGCGCAATCGCAGAAATGGCGAGAAAGATCACGACCACGGCGGTTGTTATCCGGATGTTTACGCAGATTGCACACGTCTTGGCTGGCTGTTTAGGGGTGTCTAACGATTATGTTGAGACGCTCAATCTGTTTAATACAGAGATGGGTGAGGCGGCAGGAGCAGCCCGGGAGTATGCTGAAGCTGTTAATGCTGCATTGGGTATCGATGTAGCGGAGTGGATGAAGAACCAGGGAAACCTCATGCAGATTGTCTCTGGATTTGGTGTAGCTTCCGACGCGGCTACTGTTATGTCGCAGAACCTTACTCAGCTGGGATATGATATCGCGTCGTTTTTCAATGCCACTGACATGGAACAGCCTTTTGAGCGTATTCGCTCTGCCATGGCAGGTGAGACGGAGGGTATGCGTCAATACGGCGTAGATATGACGGTAGCGTCCATGCAGGCATACATGCTCCAAAAGGGGATTGATGCTCAATGGAGTTCCCTGGATCAGGCATCCAAGGCGATGATTCGGTATAACTACTTGATTGAGAAGTTCAATATCCTTGAGGGAGATATGGCGCGAACGATTCAGTCGCCAGCGAATGCGCTTCGAGTTCTCAGCTCTCAGTTTACTCAATTGAGACGAGCGGTAGGCAATATTGTGTCGGTTTTTGCAGCAAAACTAATTCCCTATGTGCAGCTGGCGGTTGTTGCAATCCGAAAGCTGGCGAACAGCTTGGCGGCGTTACTGGGGTATCAGCTGGATTGGAACGACTCAAGCACAAGCCTTGGTAATTCATTCGCTGGACTCGACGATGCGTCCGACAGTGTTGGGGATTTATCCAGCGGGACGGACGGTTTGACGGGCTCCACAAAGAAGGCTACCGCTGCGGCGAAGGAATTGAAGCGGCAGCTCATGGGCTTCGATGAAATTAATCGCCTTTCGGATACTTCACCGACCAATTCTGGCAGTACCGGCGCTGGTGGTTCCGGAGGATCAGGCGGTGGAGGTAGCGGTGGTTCAACGCACCTCGATCTTGACCCGTTGTCGTATGATTTCCTGAAAGGCGTTACAGCAGCGACGATGGATCTGTCTGAGGCTTTTAAAAAGTTGCAAGAACTGACTGGGTGGAACTTTGAGCCTTTGGCAAAATCGTTGACTCGACTGAAAGAAGCCTGTGGACAGTTGGCTGAGATCGGCAAAGGCGCTCTGCTATGGGTCTGGGAGAATGTTCTCAAGCCTCTCGGCAAATGGACAATTGAAGCCGGACTCCCAGCGGTGGTCAATATGCTTGCAGCCGCATTTGAGTTGCTTGCAGCTGCACTCGAATATCTGAAGCCCTATGCGCAGTGGGCCTGGGATCATTTTTTGAGGCCCTTAGCCAGTTGGACTGGCAACGCATTTGTGGAAGCATGTGAAACAATAACGGAAGCCCTTGAATATTTAACAAGACAATTCAAGGAGAATCCGGATGCGGTAGGCAATTTTATTGCTGGTGTCGGCACGGCAGTGGGCGCGATAGCTGCGTTGTCGGTGGCGAGCACCGTCACCCCTATTATTATGTCGTTTGGTAAGATTGTAGGATCTGCCGGTACCGCATTGAGTATCATTTTTGAATCGATCACTGGCGGAGAAGGACTTTTGGCTGGCCTCGGTGCCGTATTTGGCGATATAGCTGGCGAGGGCACCGTTCTCGGTACAGCACTGGGTACGATATCTAAGCTGTTTAACCCGATTACTGCCGCGGTAGGGTTGGTCATTGCGATTTTCGTAGACCTTATGCTGACCAGTGAGGACTTCCGTTCTACAGTGTCTGGCGCGATCTCTAAGGTGTGGAATGCGGCAAAAGAGGCATTCGGATCTATCGCAACCACGGTTGGAGGTGTCATTGCAGCATTCGGTAAATGCGCAAAGGCCATCTATGCGTTTTACACCGAGTCCGGGCTAAAGACTCTTGTGGGCGGCGTGCTCGGAATGCTAATCGATATGCTAGCTTCGGGGTTATCCGGTGCTCTAAAAATTGTATCCGGTGCATTTAAGGGCGCAGGTAAGATTATCGAGATTGTAGTTGGTGCTGTGACCGCAATTTTTGAGGGTCTTACCAAGCTGTGCAAATGGGTTAAGAATGGCAATCTTGACGCACTAATTCAGGCTTTTACGGGGATGGTTTCCGGCGCCGTGGGTGTTGGCGTTAATATCGTGAAGGGAATCCTTAGCGGTATGTGGGATGGAATCAAGGGGATCGGCAATTGGATTAAGACGAATGTTGTTGATAAGTTTATCAATACTATAAAAAAATTCTTTGGAATCCACTCACCGGCCACGAAGATGAAGCCCATTGGAAAATATATTTTTCAGGGAATTCTCAGCGGTATTATCGGCGCTGTCAAAGGCATTGGAAGCTGGATCAAGAAGCAAGTCATTGACAAGTTTGTATCCGGACTTAAGGCTAAAATTAAAGCCGCGAAAGACTTTGTCAAACAAGGCAAGGAAGTTTTCAACAAGATTAAGAGCGGTGTTACTGACGGCGTAAAAAATGTTGGTAGCTGGCTCAAGACGAATGTTGTGGATAAACTGTCGTCCGGGCTGAAAGACAAAATCAGTGCAGCGAAAGACCTCGTTACAAGAGGCGGCGAAGTACTGGGCAAAGTCAAGGATGGCATCAAGTCTGGTATGTCTGATGCAGGGGATTGGGTGAAAGATCATATCCTCACACCGATTAGTGATGCTATTGGCGACGGCAAAGATAAGGTCACGACTGCTATCAGCAGCCTAACCGATGGCGCTTCGGCCACAGTTGAGGCAGGCGTAAAACTGGTGCAAAATGGCTGGACGAATGTACAGTCTTTCGTAGAAGCACTCAAAGGCGGAGATGTCAACAAGGCAATTGGTATTGTTCAAAACGGATGGACTAACCTCAAGAACTGGGTTGATGAGCACACTGGTGGGGCGGCATCAAAGGCTATTGGTATTGTGAAGAGTGGATGGGACACTGTTAAGGGTTTCATCGACGATCATACCGGTGGTGCCGTTTCTAAGGCTATTGATCTTGCGAAAAACAAATGGGACGATGTCACGAGCTGGATCAAGGATAACGGATGGGGTGCAGTTCCATCTAAAGTTATTGATCTTGCGAAAAACGGCTGGGATACTGTAGGGAAATGGATTTCCAAAAGCCATATGGGAGAAAATGCCATAGCATTGATTGACCGTGCTAAGAACTGGACGACATCCTTCAAAGAATGGATTATGGGCAAGAATGGTACAACAGATGGTGGTACTGCTAGTATAGGCCGTGCCAAGAACTGGACAACTTCCTTTAAAGAATGGATTATGGGCAAGAATGGTACAACAGATGGTGGTACTGCGAACATAAGCCGTGCTAAGGGTTGGAAAACTTCCTTTAAAGAATGGATTATGGGCAAGAAAGGTACCACAAATGGAGGTACTGCGAACATAAGCCGTGCTAAGGGTTGGAAAACATCGATGAAAAGGTGGCTCACAGGCAATGACAAAGGAACAATATCTCTAACCGCAAAGGTTACTAGGACGTATGGAGTAGGGAAATCGTATACAAACGGGGGCCGACAGGCGGTTGCTGGCAGAAATCGCGCAAACGGCGGCGTCTATACCGCAGGCGCAGGCTGGACTCCAATCACTTCGTATGCTGGCGGCGGCCTGCCGGACGAGGGGCAGATGTTTATTGCACGCGAGGCGGGCCCTGAGTTGGTTGGAACCCTTGGCGGATCGACGACTGCGGTAATGAACAATGACCAGATTGTTGCATCGGTATCCTATGGTGTACAGCAAGCGGTAGCCGGTGTTGCACGAGACCTGGTTGCTGCGCTGAGCGGTGGAAAGAGCAATCAGCCGATTATTGTCAGTGTACAGCTTGATGGTAAGGAAGTTGGACGAGCGTCTGTTGAGTACCATAATAATGTTGTTATGTCTACGGGTAGAAGCCCGTTGCTAGTGTAAAGGAGGGGTAATGATGGCTTGGATACCAACGCTGCGGGTGAGCAGCACGAAAACAGGTACCTTCACTGCACTACCGGAACCCTCCACCCTCACCTTTGCTATACAGGATGTCGATTCAGCATCCACCGGTAGAGGTGAGGACGGCAATATGATCCGTGACAGAGTTGCGATTAAGCGCAAGTTGAGTATGACATGGTATGTACTGAATGCGACAGACGCAAACAAATTGCTCGACAGCGCCATTGAGAACAAAGATTTTTGGTGTATATATTACGATCCAAAAGAAGCGTCTTATGTGACCAAAAATTTCTATGTGGGTGACCGACAAATGGGTATTTGGCTACGCAGGCCAGATGGCTCGTACATGTATGAGAGCATATCAGCAGATTTTATTGAGATGTAAAGGGGGGGAGAGCTAATGATTAACAACACTTCTATTTCAGAGGCGTTTGACGCCTCTGAACGATGGGTCAGGATACAATTATATGTAAATGGCGAGTTATTCCCAGGATCGATACAGTCTGTCTCTGTCAATGAAATTTTTGGAGATTCGGAAAATATTGCCCTTGGATCAACGGCCTCTCATTCCCTAACAATACGAGCAAACTCGTTCGGATCAGTGAATTACACCAACGCGGAGATTGTCCTCAAAATAGGTGCGGGTGATGACCTGGAGAATATAAATTATGAGGACTATGGAAAGTTTTACGTTACTTCTGTGAATTCTACGGACGACTACAAGTCTGGTACGATTACAGCAATGGACGGTTTTAGTAAACTAACGACAGCGTATGTACCAGCAATCGAACTTGGCTCAGTAACATATGAATCACTCGTTGAAGATGTACTATCAAATACCGGAGTTTCAGTCAATTGGTCTGGATGTGCGGATTTCGTACGGAGTAAGCGGAGCGTAAATGTTTGGACATTCATCCCAGAATGGTTTCAAGAATATGTAACGGCGATGCAGTCTGGCGCATACACCCGCACGCAGATAATCGGATTTGTCGCAGCCCGTTTGGGATGCAACGCTGTATTTGATCGAACAGGGTATCTCGTATTTCGACGCTTCACAGAGGCCGGATACGAGATAGACCGAGCGCACATATATCAAGAGGGGTTTAACAGAACCACTCAAGATTTGGTTACGATTTACGCATTGGATTTTCAGATTCCGGCGGTGCTAAGCACGCAGGGGAGTGTAATAACGGAGGAGGATGGTGCAGCCACTGCGACTCCAACCCTGCCGACAGGATGGACAGCATCAGAATCCGGCGGTGATCTGGTTATAGGTTTAGGCCGTAAACTGACGCTTAGTACACCATTCTTTTTTAGTGAGGCCGAAGCGCAGGAGATATACAGTAGCGTTTTGCCAAACGGATCTATGTCTTATCAGCCATGTACATTAAAGCACCGAGGAAATCCGTGTATTGAGCCGGGTGACGTTGTTACTGTGCTCGATGCAGAAGGCAATTCTGTGCCGGTTTATATCACGCAGTTGACTATGGAGTATGACGGAGGGCTGTATAGTGTTGCTTCCGCTGCTGGCAAATCCGATGCGGAAGACGCTTATGTGCTTGGGGCTGGAACGTCGGGGGGATTGACCTCGCCTTCTGAGATAGCCGGAGCGGCTAAATTGTCACTTATTGAGCTATCTTCGGTGAAAGCAACTATCCAAAAACTGGTTGTAGAGGATCTCACCGCGATCAAGGCAACCATTAATAATCTGGATACGAATTTTCTGCGAGCAGACAGCGCGATCATCAAGGACTTACAGACCAATTCACTCAAGGTAGATTTTGCAAACATTGATTATGAAAACGTCGATGTGAGCAATATCGCACAGTTGTTTGCAAACGTCGGGTTGATTGATCGTGCGACAATTGTGGACGGGCATATCACTGGATTTCTGGACGCGGTTGAGATTAACGCGAACAACATCACAGCCGGAACGTTAATTGCCGAACGGATCGCACTTGTGCAGACGGATGAGGACGGAAACCAGACCGGATTGATCTATGCACTGAACAATTTAGGCGAACTGCGCAGTAATTCAGTCAATACGATCGATGGCGCGGTGATTACCAAGCGGACCATCACAGCGGACCATATTGTGGCGAAGTCGCTGACAGCAAATGAGATCGATGTCGAGGATTTGTTTGCGCAGACGGTCACAGCGACCAATCTGACGATTTCCGGGAATAGTACGTTGAATGGCGTCACAGCAACGGATTTGGCTGTGACGGGTAATAGCACGTTTTCCGGTGAGTTGAAGGGTGCGACTGGTGTATTTTCAGGAAGTATCGAAGCAGAGAATATCAGAATAAGCTCCTGGAAAAGTAGTACAGACAATGTCCTTTTTTATACTTCTGACTCAATTCCTAACAATGAATATGCGGGGCAAGCCCTAAGCATATGGGCGACGTATGGTTCACAATCCTGCGGGCTATTACTAGATCCAGATACAATCCATGCAGGGCATTATGATGATTCTTTTGCAACAGCATATATAAATTTATCATCATCGCAGGTGTATATACAGGCTTATGACACTGGGGATCATAGCAAACATACAAGGATAATCGCAGAGGTTAATGAATCCAACAACGGAGAGTATTTCAGTCATATCGATCTTTATGCGGATTCGGTGACCGTAAGTGGAAAAGCAAGCATTGGCGGTAATCTTAGTATTAGCGGCACGCTTAATGGCTATAAGGTCGAGGGGACGAGTGGTGCATGGTTCAGTGCAATCCCTGTAATCCGAAATGATGGAGTAATCGAACTGGGAAAATACATTGATTTTCACGCATCAAATACTGGAACGACGGATTACGATGTGCGGCTCACTGCAGAAAGTGGAAAACTGACATGCTCCGGTGCTCTGTATGCTTCGAATTTTAATGGCTATACCCTTGCAGCAGCTTGCGCCCGTGGAGTGAAAACATTGACAGCGGTTGGTACGCTTGGCTGGGGCACGAATAACAATTACCTTGCCGACCTTGGTATGCTCGCGTATTGGAATGGAGCGTATACCGGCACATCCAGCAATTTGAGATATTGCGCAAACGGTACGATCATTGGCACGAGTAATATCAGTAGCTATGCAAATCTATATACGCTGCCGACCGCAGCCATTGGAACAAAAGGTGGAGTTCAGCTGGCTCATGGAACGAAAAGCGATGTGAGTGTAGCGGCAAATTCATATACAGATGTAACAATTACATTTTCTACAGCGTTTCCAGGGACTCCTGGGGTTGTGGTATCCAGACATGCAGCGAGCTCCGCCTCGACGAATGTTGCGAGTTCTGCGAATCGAACCATTGTCACGCATTCCGTTACAGCGACGGGGTTCAAGGTTCGCTGTTACAACAATACGTCAGCGTCATGGGCAAGCACATTTCGTTGGTTGGCTATCTATCGTGGATAAAAATAGGGAGAGAAAACATATGACCAATTTACAGGTAATCAACACAATTCAGGCAATCAACAATAACAGTGATCTTCTCAAGAAGAAATTGCCTATTCGGGTATTATTTGCGCTCAAGAAGAACATCAACCGCCTCAACTCTGCGGCGGACGACTACCGCAGCACGCTGGCAACACTGTGCGAACAGCACGACGTTGATCCGGCAGAACTGAACGGCAGCATCAAGCCGGAGCTGATGACGGAGATTAATGCGTTGCTTGCCGAGAACGCAGATGTTGTAGTAGCAAAGATTCCAGTGGATATTTTGGAACAGTGCGGGGATACATATGACGCGCTGACCTATGCGGAGCTGGAGGCGCTGGAGT
>JAUNSG010000002.1 GCA_030539335.1 Eubacteriales bacterium
ATGCAATGATGTGCAGCTTTTTGGGCGACCGGCTGACCATCCGCATGAACTTGACGCCGGCGCCGACGGTCGTCTTTCCCGAAGCCGTTGTGCCTTCCAGGAATTCCGCCCGGACGCCTTCCGTCGTGTTGATGAAGTCGATGTACTTGCGCGACAGCGGAAACAGCTTATTCACGCAGACCCTCACCGCCGATCTGGTTCATGATCTCCGCCAGTTTCTTCGAGGGTTGAACGGTTGTATCGACCTTGACCGTATATTCCCCAGTCATTTTATTCAGCACATCAATGGCTTTGATGCGGTCCTTTGGCTCAATCGCGTTATCCTCCGCCAACTCCGAAAGCAACTCCTGCCGCTTCACGGCAGTCAAAATCCGGACATTCTGTGCCATACCCGTCAGAGTCCGCAGGTATTCTGCAACTCCTATATTCTCCAATAATTTATATGCCAACGCGTTTGCATACTTTTCCGAATATCCCGCTTTGATCGCACTCTGTACGACATTGCCGCACTGTGCATAGTATTCTGCAAATTTTCTCTGTCTGTCGTTCAATGCCGTCACCTGCCTTTCGGGAATACAAAAGCCGTCCGGATGAACCAGAGCGGCTTTCGCGTATTGGGAGAAAAAAGAAATAGAAACAAAAGAGGTTTTTACAATTGTTCCACTATACCTATTTTAGCCGAACCAGCACCGTCAGAACACCGTCAAACAGAAAGTTTTTTTACATATCGATTTCTCAATCTCTGCGGTCCTTTCCACTCACTGTATCCCATCTCATCGGCAACCCGCTCCCATGTCATCCCCTCTGCGTAAAACAGCACAAACACCCGCCGTGTCCGCGGCGGCTCGATCGCAAAACAAATCCGGCGGCTCTCCTGCCGGAGCGAATCGATCTCTGACTGGATGCTTTCCTTCTGGATGACCAACGATTCCACCGTATTGCCGCCGCCCCCGCCGGACGGCATCCCGGTCATTGGAACCGCGCCGATCGGCTCACATAAGCTATCGAGCTGAGATTGCAGGCGACGCAGCTGACGGCGGTTGTGTTCCAGGGTGTCAAGTTCTTGTTGCGTCACAAGCAGCCTCCTTTGCCTTCTGTTCCTCGTCATCAAACAAATAGGGAATCTTCACACCACAAACTTGTTCAAGTTTCAGCCGCAATTTTTCATCCGCATACTCTTCATCGGCGCCCTGCGCCATCTCAGCCCATTCTTCCGACGCTTTCACCAGCTCATTGAGATAGGCGTAAATTCGTTTTGAACCGATGCCAAACGCCGCATTACACGCCACGCAGGCAATCCACATATCCCTCTGCCGTTGGCGCTCCCGTTCCAGCTCATGGGCCGCATCATGGACCCATTTCGCCTTTGCCATTGTCAGCGCCGTGTTGTGCTCCCGCCGACGCAGCTTACTGCGTCTCTGTGCTCGGTTCATGCCTCAGCCCTCCCTTCATTCGCTGTTCCAGCCGCGCCAGCTTCTGCGCCCGGATGTTCGATACAATTTCTTCACAGTGAAAAATCAGTTTGAGCTGATCCAGCATAATACCGACATCGGCGAGTTCCTCATAAATATTCGTGATGCGATCCGGTCGGCGGCGATGCTTCAACGCGTCCAGCAGCTCGATGAGCTCCTGTTCCGCCTGGTCGATCTGGTTGCCTACGCCGTAGACCTCAATCGCACGATTCAGCACGATAGATTCCCATCGGTCATGTGTTAACTGTAAGTCTTTTTCTGTCATGGTTTTGTCGCTCCTTCATCCGTCATTCTGCCGGCTTGGCTCATATGTTTGTTCGAAGATATCTGGTTTGCACGCATACAGCTCACCCTGTACACCTCGGATGATATAATCGCCGGGCGAAACGTGATGATCTCCTTCAAGCGTTTTTATGTATAATTCTCCTTGGCCTTCATAGTACATCGTGCCATCTCCCAAAGCCGCAAACGCCCAATCTGGTACACATGGTATGTCTGGGCTGTATACCATATCTCCATCATACTGAAACGCTTCAATCTCTACCGGCTTTTTTCTGTATTTCATGATTCTTCTCCTTCCCGCCATTAAAAAAATCCCGGAGCTGAATCCATGATCCGCCAACCACGCTGCGCTTTTATTGCGCTCCAGCAACGGCAGGCTCACAATCTGCAGCCGCGCTTTGTGGATTGATGCCCAAAACACAGTTTCGTCCTCGGGCAAACGTACACCATACTTGCGGCAATATGCTTCGATTTTCTTTTTATCCAGGCTCATCAAAGCTTCGTTCCGCTCTCGCACAAATTCGGCAATATCAATCATTGTTTTCCGACCTCCTGGCTCTCCTGAATCAAACAGGGTCGTTATATACAGCGGGGCGCAATGCCCCGCTGTCCTATTCATCATGCAATCACGATATAGCCCTGCATTTCCGTAAGATTCACTCTCAAATACTCCTTGATCGACTGCATAGCCTGCAATTTCCATGCTCCACCGTCGGCCTCAAACAGTGCACACTCTATGCCTTGGTCTCTATCCTGCCGCATCCGGAAAATATACTGGCACTCGGGCTGTTCGATCTCCACAAACGTCCGATACGCCTGCAATGAAACTGGCGACGGCACCACCGCATCGGACTTGCTGGCTACTCCGGTCTTTACCGTGGCTTTCTGCGTTACGCCATCATCTCCATAGTTGGCAATGGTCCCGGCTTCTACTGTACCAGCAAATTTCAACAGCAGCTCACGATCATTGTTCTTCAAAAACTTGGACTGCAAGCCGATGCAAAATTCCTCATGCCCAAGATATCGCCCGAACGGGAAAGTCGGAAGCTCCGCATTGACTTCAATGACATATTCTCGCGTTCTTTCGTCATCCAGAGACGAGTACAGCGCAACCTTCTGAGGAGTTTTTACATGGACGATCATATCCCCTTGCATCTTATCAACTCCCGATTTGATGTACTCAATTAAGCTGGACAACGTGGTTAATTCGATTCCTCTGGCTTTCGGATTGTAGCTGATTCTCTCCAGCGACTTGTCCGAATACTGCCATCCGTCACGGGCTTCGATGATATTCGGTTTCTGCAATCCAACAATGTACTCCAATGCTGATTTAATCATAACTTTTCCTCCTTAGTTCACTGCTGCCGCACGAAACGAAAATCCACTACGTCTTTCGTGGAACTATTATCAATTACTTCCCCGGTCGATTCATCAACCGGAATTCTGTCCTGCATCCGCAATTGTCCGGCAGTCTGCTTGCCATACTCCACCATTTCGATCTCATCGGTGCGCAAATTCTTGCCGATGTCGAACGCTGTCAAGATTCCAGTTTGCGGTGCCAGCTTGGTCGTGACATTTACCTCGCAATGCAGATCGTCGCGTGTCTCATTCTGCGTAAATTTCAGATCAATGCTGACTTTTCGGGCCGGCTTATACGGTGTGTTTGGATCAAGCAGATTTTCTGCAACCTCCCTCATCGCAGTATCGAATTTTTCCTGCAGCGTTCCGCCGCACATGGTTGATAGATTAACTTTGTTCATGGTGTTTGACTCCTTTCTCAGAACGGCACCTCGCCGTCATCGTCTTCAATCTCGTTGAAATTCTCTCCATCTACATTCGGTAGGTAGTTCGAGCTGTAGCCTCCTGTTTGCCCGTTTTTTCCTGTGTCCTGTTTGCTGCCGCAGAAATTAACCTCCTCCACAACAACCTCAATCGACGTCCGGTTGTTGCCGTTTTTATCCTGCCAGCGCCGGGATTGCAGCACACCGGATATTAGTACCTGCTGTCCTTTGGCGAACCATTTTGACAGGAACTCCGCGCTGTGCCGCCATGCAACCAGATCAAAGAAATCAGTTTCCCGTTCCTGCCCTTTGGCGGCCCGACTGCGCTCCACCGCCAGTGATACGCTGGCAACCGGTATATTGCTCTGGGTATATCTCAACTCCGGATCACGCGTCAAACGACCCTGCAAAATCACTTTGTTTAACATGATGTCTCCTCTCTGCTCTGCATTTGCATCAGCCAGTCGCGCTCCCAATCTGCAAGCGGCTCATCCGGTGGCGGATTGTATTTGTCTGCCTGTGGCTGATACTGTGCCGGTACGCCATTGGCAGCCCATGTCTGCATGATCTTTGTGGCATATCCCTCCGGATTTTTCACACTCCGCCTATCTGCCACACGATGAATAGCATGGATGATCACCTCGTCCGAGAGTCCACTTTGAGCAGCTGTCTGTAAAAACTCACGGCTTGGCTTCCTCCCAAATGCAGAAAAAAATTGTTTTTCGATGTCAGACACAGCAGAACGCCCCTTCTCTTCTGCTTCTGTTTCTGCTTCTACTTCTCTTCCCTTCTTCTTCTCTTCTGTTTCTGCTTCTCTTCTCTTGGTATTTTTGGTATCCGAGCGTATACCGTCGTATTCGCTGGTATTCTCGCCGGGCAAAGTCTTATTCCAACGCTTGGCTATATTCCGCCGATTCTTCTCGCAGGTTTCCTTGTATTTATTCAGACTCTCATCAATATCTTTGCGAAAAACATTAAAGGCCATGCCGAGAATGCTGTCATTATTCTCTGGAAGTACACCTTCATCTGCATACGCAAACAACTGTGTAAAAAGCTCCCCGCGCTGCTCCATTCCCATGTACTGAAGCATATCTCGGTTGCGAAAAAATACCGGAAAAAATGGTCGCGCCACAAAATCACCTCTCTTCTCCTTTTGCTCCGGTCACTCCCGGCAGACCACAATTTCGACACCCGGAAAGTGTCTGCGAAACTGCGCGCAGAATCGCCCAGCATCTCCGCTGGCTGCTGACATATGCATTAAGTAAATCGTCTGCATCTTTCTCAAATCCAGTTTTTTGATATATTTTATCGCTGTTTCCACTTCCATGTGCGTCCGCCGAATTCGGTACTTAGTCTTATCCGGTAACCGAGTTAACTTCCCCAGCAAATCATCTGCATAATTGCACTCTATTGCAATATGCGTCAGTCCGGGAACAATATAATTTAGATTTACTGTGTCAATAGCAAACAACAGTTTTTCACCTGTTCGGATATCCTGCAATAGATATCCAAGCGGTTGTGCAGCGTCATGAAATACCTCGAATGCCATAATGCGCAAATGTTCTGTAATATGTACCGTTTCTCCCGGCTCCAGTACCAGTGCATTTTCTAACTCCAAAGCACGTGCCGTTCCTTCCGACATATAAACCGGCAAGCCTGCCCGGATCAATTGCCCGGCACATTTTGCATGATCGCCGTGCTCATGCGTTACAAACACTGCTGCCAGCGACGACAGCGGCACAGGAGCGCGTTTTCGCAGCTCCTTGTGTGTTAACCCGCATTCCATCAAAATTGAACTGTCGCCGTCTGAAACGAGATACGCGTTCCCCTTACTGGAAGACGCCAGCGGATAAAAGGTCATATTGGGCACTCCTCTTCCTCATTTTCCTCCGGAAAATCCAGCTTTTGTTCCGGAAGATTCTCTGCATACTGTGTACTGGACTTGATTTTCTTCTGAATCCATTCCGGCAGTTTTTCCAGTACCGCTTCGTCCCGATCATCGATGTCAAAAATCAGAATCTCGCTATCACTCTTCGGAGCCGGAATTCCCTTTGGCATCGGAGAAATCCCTTCAATCTGGTTATAGGTTCCGCTTTTCCCCTCTCGGATAATGACTGTCAGCATACACGCTTTTCCCGCCATACTGCGGACATCAAAGCCGTCGCCATCTTCATCCAATTCTTCCTCACTGAACGGTTTAGCACGCCAGCTGACCAAATCCTTATACAACTTTGCCTTTTCATTCAGGCTGGCTGTATATTCTTTGCTCAGCCAACGCGGCTTTTGTTCGCCGTCCACATCCACGGTTTCATCCGGAATTTCAAACAACAGCATTAGCTTGTCGCTGTAATTCTTAAAACTCTGATTATACTGCTCCCCGACGTCGATCACACCGACGCATATTGCCATATATGTACCGCCCTCAATCGGTGGTATTTTGGTAACCTTTTTCTTCTTCAATTTCAGACTCATTGCTCAACCCTCATTTCTTTATCCTGCTCGGATACAACCAACCGCACAACCTGTGTATCCAAATGATTTAATCTTGTAATGCTTTCCGCGTTGTCTACAAACAGCGGCACACGCAAACCATAATAGTCGGAAATCGTCTGAATGACATCCAGTCCCACATTGATCTGCATTGCGCTGTTCAGCGCACTATACGGCACACCATCAACTAACGCATCACAGCAATCCTGCAAATTCCCATTGATTGCCTCAGTAAACAGCCGCCACGTACACAAGGTAAATTGTGCGTTGACTGCGTCAGAAACCCGTGCAACCTTGACCTGTACAAACGCCTCGCACTGCTCCAGCAAATCATCAATATGGTCGATATACTCTGCTTTTGTACGTTGCTGTCCGACTAAATCCTCAATGCGATTTTCTACATCCCTGCGCTGCAAAAACTGAGCTTCCAAACGATCCTGCACAGCCTTTTTGCGGGTCAATTCCTCAATCTGATCCTGCAGCTGCCGACGTACGGAATCCTTATCCGCATCCAGCTTCATCAACTGGCTGCGCAGTTCATTCAATTTGCTTTCCAAGCCTGCGCGTGTCTCTCTGTACTCCGGTAAGTCTTCTATCGCCTCTTGCTCCGGAACCCTCCACTCTGACAGCTGAGCTTGCAAGGCATTTACGTTCATATTGTCTTCCGAAAGCTTCTTTTCTGCCTCTTGCTTCGCCTTTTCGGACTCCGCAGCCGTTGTCTTATCTCGTTTGCTTTGCTCCTCCAACGCCTGCTTCCGATCCTTGATGTCCTGCTCGAATGCTTTCTGCATCGCCGCATTGCGGTCTGCTGGCAACGGCTGGCCACAGGCATGACACACCCCAGGCTGAAACTTCTGTTTATTCAGCCGTTTCCATTGCTTTCGAGCTTCCTCGATGGATTCAGTGCACCGCATGATGGTCATTTCTGCATTACTGATGACTCGTTGAGACGCTGCTATACCGTCTTTCAACGACTGAATTTTTTCACAAAGCATCGGTCGCTCATCTTGAACCGGAATACTCTGACTGCGCCGATGCTGTTCATTCTCCATGTCCAGCTTTGTCTGATCCAGAATCACCGCATTGATCTCGTTTTTGATGCGTTGGCGGCCTTCATCCGAATCCAATCCCACAATCTTTTCACGCAAATTTTCAATCTTGCAAACAATCTGGTCACGCTCTGTGCGGTCAAAGAACTCCGGCAGCCCACTCAACTGACGTTCACACTCATCGATACGTGCTGGCAAAAGATTCAGCTTTGTGTTGGCATCTTTGCGCTGCATCACCAGCATACTACGGAAATCATCTATACTGCGTCCGCCTAGCTCTTCCCGAAGCCCATCAAAGCCCGGCTCTGCAAGAATGTCTGCATCCGATTCAATGCCAGCAATATCAAACAGCACCTCACGACGCTCCTTCCAGTTTGTATCCCGGCAAAATCGATATGTATTGGTCAGTACCCGAAAGACATCTTCAGACGCAACCAACGACTCAATCTGCAACTTATACTGGCGCTCCTTTGTTGGGACATCGTTGATGTAATAATCCACTGTATTTCCGCCATACCGTTCTTCCCCGCCGCGGTGTTTTTCCCACTTCTCCCGCAGAATTTTCTTCAATACCACTGGGACTCCATTCACAACCAATTCTGCGGATACC
Organism: Eubacteriales bacterium; assembly: GCA_030539335.1. Taxonomy (GTDB): domain Bacteria; phylum Bacillota; class Clostridia; order Oscillospirales; family Butyricicoccaceae; genus Butyricicoccus_A. The sequence continues at coordinate 7,685 of JAUNSG010000002.1, forward strand.
GTCGGCATTACTCCGACAATCGTGTTTCCCTCATCGTTCAACGGCTTGATATCAAATTTAGAGTTTCCATGACTGTCTTTGCCAAAGAGCAGCCACGTTAACGCATCATAAATCGAGGTCTTTCCTGTGGCGTTGTCTCCGTAGATCGACGCGGATTTTCCTCCAAGGTTCAGCGTGAATTTCCGTATTCCCTTGAAATTTTCAATATCCATTCGGATTATTTTTACTGTTTTCATTGACATGCCGCCTCCCTGCGGCTATTATAAAAATATAGATATTTTTCTTGTGCGCTCAGTCAGAGTTCCCGCTCTGCTGGGCGCGTTTTTCTTTCTGTGGAAACCAGCCGGTTCATCTGTGCGATGTTCCGCGCATAATCAATCTGTGCCGCGCGGCTCTCCGAGCAAACGGAAATCCCACGCCAATGCTGGCGAAACCAGCGACGCCAGCGGGAACACTTGCGATAATTTTGATTCGGGCATTGCACATTCGTCTCTCTGTGCGGGCAGCTGCTGCATGGGGATCTCATAGATTATCCTCCGTCATAGGCTCGTTCCAGCACTGAAAACACGTAATCTCAACGTCCTGTTTTGGGCACTTTTCGCCCTTGTTGTATAAGTACATTCTGCACACGAAAGGTGTACCGTCCGTATCTCTCCTCACATTCGGAAATTTCTCAAAAAAATCCTGCGCGTAGGTTTTGAACGGGTGTTCTTCATGCCACTTTTGTAATGTGGATAGAATCTGCGCGTCTGTTGCAGCATCGCCGCCGTACCAACCTACATGGCAGGCTTTCCCTTTTAATGGGCATCCATTACTGCATTCTGGGAACGCTTTGCACATCCTCCGTTTTTCCGCTGCGAAAAGCAGAGTGTCTTTTGATAAATCAGCCATTTTGTTTCTCCTTCGCGTGCTTCAAACCACGTTCATATCCATAACTGTAAATCTGTGCGGATGCCAGTGCGCTGATTGCGATACCGATTAGCCCGCCGAGGGCAAGTCCAAGCACCAGCGCATAACAAGCCGCTTCACATGCTGCTGTCAGGGTCATTTTGCTGCTCCTCCTGCTGTTCCGATAATTTTCCGCTCATCATGTTTTCCATGTACTCATGCGGTACTTTTGTCCGCACTCCATTCATCAACATTTCGCGCTGTGCGCAACCTTTCATCAGATTGTAAAAAATCGAAAACGTTACTTCTACTCGATCTTCTCTTCCGAATGCATCAACCAATCCCATATTATTTTCCTCCTGTCTTAGTTTTTTCGTGCTCCTTGCGACGGCGTTCAATTTCCTTACTGCGTTCGATACGCAGATCGCGGTCGATCTCCACGAAACAGATATGTCCGATGGTTCCGAAGAAAAGTCCGGCGATGAATGTTATCACGATCATTGATTGTCCTCCTTTTTATTCCAATACAATCTTCGTCAACGGGTTTAAATCCGTGTAATGAGACCCGGTAAACCAGTTCACCATCGCCAGTACAGATACAATGTAGAATTTTCTCATCGCTCCAGGCTTGGATGCCTCGAATGCAAACGGGCATGTCCCCATCTGGATTGCGTTCCGCAGCGTCTCCGGCTTACAACCGACGATGGCAGCGGCTTCATCCGGCGTAATCATCATTCGTCCGGATTGAATCAGTTCGTTTAACGTCATATCGATTCACTCCTTTTCTGCAATACATTTATACAAGTCTGAAATTGTACATTGGGGCAATTTTTCATTAGCTGCCTGCAAAAGAACAGCTCTAATCATTCCAACCGTACACTCATCTTGCGGTAGTCTCATAACAACCAGTTTTATAATCTCGGTAGTGAGATCATCAATCAGAATTGAATAGCTCCAAAGGTCTTTTTCGATAAATTTAGATGTTTCTATGTTTCTCACCTGCTTTCATTTGGTCTACTGAATTTTTATTGCAATTTCTTCCAACATAATTGCCGAATTCATTAAGGCCCAATTTAACATCACTTAATATGTAACAATTCTTTCCACGCATATGCTACATACGTCTTCGTCTCTTTTTCAGTCGGAGGCGTATATTTTTTGTCGTGCATATACTTGACCAATGCGATTGCAGCCGCATGATTTGTTGCCCAGCCAAATGCACAAATAGCAGTTGTTACTACAAGGAAAATTGTCATTTTGTTCACCACCTGTCTTTTGTTTCATTTATTTACTGTTTTCCTGGACGTATTGGCTCGTTTGAGAATAAGTCGCATTATTGCGACTTATCGGATAAAAAAATTCCAATCGCATCTTCACTTGAAAGATCAAGAATTCGACAAATAGAATGCATTTCTCCAACCGAAAATTCTAGGCCCTTATTCTTCATCTTCCGGCAAAATGTACTCCTATCAATTCCAATGAATTCTGCAACCTTTTCTTGAGTAAGACCGCATTCTACAATCTTCCCTTTGAGCTTATTAACGTTCACATGCACTGTATCCCCTCCTTTTCTGTCGCATTATTGCGACTTTTACTGTAATGATAATATCACACACTTTGCATGTAGTCAATAGCTTTTTTCGCATTTTTGAGATTATCTTTCGTACATTGTAAAAATTTTGTTGCAAAAATGCCACACATATGATATATTACTTATACAGTAAAGAGGTGATAGCAATGACGACAGGCGAACGGCTGAGAACTCGTAGAAAAGAACTTGGAATCAGCGCTGATAAAATTGCAGAAGTTCTCGGTGTATCCCGCGCTACTGTCTTTCGGTACGAGAAAGGTGACATTGAAAAGCTGCCCGGATCAATGTTGGAACCGTTGGCGAAAATTCTTCATACTACCCCAGCATTTCTAATGGGATGGGAAGAGGACGGCACATTAGTTCGTATGTCTGGACACGGTATTCTCATCCCGGTTCTCGGGCGCGTACAGGCCGGCATCCCAATCGAAGCAGTTGAGGAAATCCTCGACTACGAAGAAATTACGCCGGAAATGGCCGCTACTGGGGACCATTTCGCTTTACGTATTCAAGGCTCAAGTATGGAACCTAGAATGCGTGAAGGAGACATTATAATTGTACGTAAGCAGGATGTCGTGTATAGCGGAGACACTGCTGTCGTATTGGTTAATGGCGATGAGGCTACTGTTAAGCAAATAAAGATGTCCCACATTGGTATAACGCTGATTCCAACAAACCCAGCATTTGATCCAATATTTTATTCACATCAAGAAGTTGAAGATTTACCAGTTCGGATTATCGGAAAGGTCGTTGAGTTACGAGCTAAATACTAAATAAAAATCCCCCGCCAGTGCTGCAACACCGACGAGGGAAAACGGAAGTAATTTCGGACAATAAACCTCCAAAAATATTATACCATATTGGCACTTTTTGTCAATATCAGGAGGTTGCTATCTATGAAAAAGGAAAAACCACCGATTTATTTACAAATTTGGTTCATCATTGCTCTTTTTGTCATCGGCTTTTTGGGAATTATGGCAACATTTTATTCTCTGATTTTGTGGCCAGTCGCCATTGTCTTAATCGTTTTTCGTGCCAGGTGGAGCACAAAAGCAAAAGCTGATGCAAACAATGCGTTCATGACAGAACAAAATGAATCGCTTCAGAAAAAGGTTGAGGAATTGCAATCTCTATTAACTCCAGAACAGCAAGAACTTCAGTCTTTATCCGCTGAGATTGATAGCAAGCAAACTGAGTTACAGGCGTTGATCGAAAGCAAACAAACAGAAATTCAACGTCTGGATGCTCGCGCAAATGAACTGAGCGAAAAAATTACTGCTTCGTCTGACAAATTGAAACAACTCTCTGCGCAAGTTATTGAAACAGACGAAACTGTTCTGTTGCAGAGTTTTGGATTATACGAGCCGAAATACGACTTCGCCACATCAACATTGTACAAAGATAGGCTTGACAAAATACGAAGTCGTCAAAAAGAAATGATTAAATCCGGCGCTGCAACAACTGGAAATACGGATTGGACAGTCAACGGAAGTAAAGCTCAGGGCAAGAAAATGGTAAAAGATATGCAAAAGCTTCTACTCCGTGCATTCAATACAGAATGTGATGAATTAATTCAAAAGGTAAAGTTTAATAACATCGACAGTGTCGAGAAGCGCATCCGCACTTCCAGAGAAGCAATTTCTAAACTCGGAACAATCATGAGCGTACAGATTGCCCCAGGATATCTTGATTTAAAAATTCAAGAATTATATCTTGCTTATGAATATGCAATCAAAAAGCAAGAGGAAAAAGAAGAGTTAAAGCGCATCCGTGCAGAACAACGCGAGCAGGCAAAATTGGAAAAAGAAATTGAAGCTGCTCGTCAAAAACTTGAAAAAGAACAAGCGCATTGTGAAAATGAGCTCCGCCGAATGCTCAAACAGGACACATCCTCCATGACACCGGAAGAGAAAGCCGCCTTTGATGCGAAAAAAGCTGAATTGGAATCTCAGCTTGGCGAGATCGAAAAAGGCATTGCTGATGTCGATTATCGCGCTGCAAACCAGCGGGCTGGATATGTCTATGTGATTTCCAATATTGGCGCTTTCGGTGAAGATATCTATAAAATTGGTATGACACGTCGTCTCAATCCAATGGACCGAGTGGATGAGTTAGGAGATGCCTCTGTTCCCTTTAACTTTGATGTACACGCAATGATTTTTTCAGAAAATGCCCCCGCTCTTGAGGCGGCATTACATAGTGCATTCGAAGATCGTAAATTGAACATGGTCAATACTCGCCGTGAATTTTTCCACGTTACTCTTGATGAAATAAAAGAAGTGGTAAAACAAAACTTCGACAAAACCGTCGAATTCACCGACGCCGCTCCTGCAGAACAGTATCGAGAGTCTTTGCTCATTAAGAAACAACAAGCGTAAATAAAAAATCCCGCTTCGGTGCGACCAACACCAGAAGCGGGAATGGGGTAGATAACTTTCGACGGTCAATCTACCCCTTTATTTTACTATACATTTTTTGAAAAGTAAATAAAGGAGATGTTTTATTATGGCGAGAAAAAAGAAACATCAGCGCAGTGACGGTCGTTTTGAGTATAAAGCGACAGTCGGACGCAAGCTTGACGGCACACCGATCCGCAAATCATTTTACAGCATCAAGAGTCTTACCGACGCAAAGCAGCAGGCTGAAGCCTATAAACAACAGCAAACGATCACTGCTATCACCGGATCACAATTCACACCACAGACTGTGACCTTTGCCGTCTGGTCTCGCAAGTGGCTGCGGACCTATAAAAAACCATTTGTCAGCCCAGCGACGTATAGTAACACATATGAAAACTCAGTAGAGAATCACTTAATCCCATACTTTGGTGCTGCCAACCTTGCAGATATCCGTCCTGCCGATATACAGGACTTTTTCGCAGGGAAAACCAATTGTTCCGCTTCCCTCTTGAAAAAACTGAGGATATCACTTTCCGCAATCTTTGACACCGCTATTGATAACGACCTGATTTACAAGAATCCCTGTAAGTATGTGCAGACTCGTTCCGATGTCAAGCCGCATGAAAAACGGACTCTAACCGATCAACAGATTGACGAAATAAAAGAACGCGCGGTTGGGAGCTTTGATGCCGTTGCATTTCTATTGGAAACGGGCTTGCGGCGCGGAGAAGTATTAGGGCTTATGTGGAGTGACATTGACCTAGATAATGCTACCTTACGGGTACAACGCTCTATCTCTCTCGAAAACGGTACGGCAGTCATCCGTCCTCCGAAATGGAACAGCTATCGGACGATACCTCTCATGCCAGAAACTATAGAACTCATCCAGCGTCAGCCGCGACGGTCTCTATATGTCTTTCCTGCTCCTAAGAAAGATGGGCACGAAGACCCTAACCATTTCTCGCGCAGGATTTACACTTTCTTCAAAGCATTTCCCAAAGAATACCGCTGCTCGGCCCATGAGCTTCGCCATAGCTATGCTTCACAACTTATGAGGCGAGGTATTGACATTTACACGATAAGCAAACTTCTTGGACATCGTGATATAAAAATAACCGCAGCGGTCTATGTTCACCCAAACGTTGAGTCCTTCCGAGAAGAATTAAATCAGAAATTTTGTCGTCAAAATGTCGTCAAAGAAAATCAAATGTAAAAAAAGTTGCAAAAAAGCCTGATTTCCGAAGAAATCAGGCTTTTCTATGGTCCGAGTGACAGGACTTGAACCTGCGGCTTCTTGACCCCCAGTCAAGCGCGCTACCATCTGCGCTACACCCGGAAATATTGGCTACGAAAACATGATAGCATACCTGCAATTCAATTGCAAGAAATTTCTTTATGCTGTAATCGGGCATATTCGCCAAATTACAGCATATTTTTCTTTATCAGATATTGTGCCGATATCTTCCCCAGCGTTTGGACCCGCACAGGGCCAAAAGCAACGCAAAGACGGAGAATACCAGCCACATCAGTACTGCTCCTCTCCAACCGAAGTGCTCTGCAACCGCACCAATTCCATAGCTGGAGAGTGCGGAACCCAAATAAGCCGAACAGTTGAGCACGCCGGTGATCGAAGAGGAACGTCCAATGACACCGAAGTGGATCGGTATCAGATTGATTAACATAATATTCGAGCCAACCATACAGGTGCTGGCAATGGTCATCATAAGAAGAGAAAGGATTGCATTGCTTCCACAGACAAAATACAGAACAATCAGCGAAAAAATGGTAATAAGAAAGAAGCCTTCCGATCCATTGAACTCATTGTGAATATGATTTTTTGCAATTGCCTTCGTAAGAAACACACCGGAAATATTAATCAGCGGCAGAATAATCGCCAATGCAACCGAAAGAGATGTTCCGAAATGAAAATTCTCTGTCATCAGCGAGGGAACCCAGGCCTGAATGCCATCACGCAGCATGCCATGTGACAAGGCACCCACAACCGCAAAGATCACTCCGGACAGAATCATCAGATGAAGTAAGCTGTCCCCATTTTTCTGTTCCTGTTCATTTAATTCTACCGTCTCGATTTCGCCATTCTCTTCTGTCTGCCGTTCCATCATCGTCATACGGTACATCCAGTAGAGTGAAGTCACGATCATCATCACAGACGAAATCAGGAACACACTACGCCATCCAAATGTCATCAGCATAACCGATGCGAGCAGATACACAAGCACCGTCGCCAAGGGATAGGTAATCGCTGCGTCACTGCAAGACTTCTTCCTGCGTTCCGGCGGCATCATCTCCGCGAAAATACGGGCAACGGGTGACCAGACAAATGACTGAAACACTCCATTCAACGCCCAAAGCGCAAGCATACTATAATAAGAGCCAGAGATTCCCATCAGCAGATTTAGAATCGCCGAACCCATGACGCCGGTAAACACTAGCTTTTTTGGGCTGACACGGTCCCCAATCATGCCGCTGAAAATCTGAAATACTCCATAAACGCCACACAGTGCGGTTCCAATTAACCCTGCCTGGCTTTTGCTCAGCCCTTCTGCGGTAATGAGTTCCGCCATAACTGCTGAATAGCTCAACCGGCCAAACAATGCGACAATATAAGTTACCGCACACAGAAAAAACAACCGTCCCGCGAGTGCACGCGGGCACACCTTACGTGTTAGAGTACCGCTCAACTTACTTCCCTCTTTTTTGTAAATTTCAAAACGGGTTCAGTATACTGCGTTCCTCTTTTTCCGTCAATCCTCAAACACAACAGGAATTCTTCCAAACAGACCGGCTTTTTCCGTTAGGTTTTCGTTGATAACACCTTGTTCTATCCACAGGAAAAAAGCACGCGGGAGATATCCCACGTGCTTTGTCTGTCATTCTTTTTCCCTTCGGCCTTCCGTCAAAACCTGCAGGGCTTGTCTGCGAAAGACGCGAAATGCCGATGGCAATGCAATTTCCTCCTGCAGCTCCTCTGCCGAAGCCCAGTGAAATGCGCCTTCTTCCTTTACCTGTGCAATCATCCCCGTCATATGCCATTCCAAATGGGAAAAAATATGCTTTGCCTTTTTTCCCTCCCGAAGATGAAAAGGTGCGATCCCGATATCCGGTTCTTCCGTCTCAAGGAAATTGGGAAATTCCCACATGCCGGAAAGCAAACCGTTCGACGGACGTCGGCGCAATGCAACCCTTCCCTCGCGGAACAGCAGATAAACCACACGCTGTTCGATCGGACGCGCTTTCTTAGCCGCCTTCCTCGGAATCTCCTCTTGTCTCTGGTGTTGGAAACTCAGACACAGGGCGGCTAAGGGACATCCTTCACATTTCGGCGTTCCATTTGGCAGACAGACCATCGCACCAAGCTCCATCAGCGCCTGATTAAAATCGCCTGGTCTCTCCTGCGGTATCACCGGTACAATCATCTCGGTCACCGCCTTCTTCACTGCCGTGGAACGGATGTCCCATTCCTTCTCCAGAATACGCGAAATGACACGCAGCACATTTCCATCTACCGCGGTGCAGACTTCGCCATAGGCAATGGAGGCAATCGCTCCTGCCGTATATTCGCCAATCCCCGGGAGTCGGTTCAGCTCTTTGCTTGTACACGGTAATCTTCCGCCATATTCCTCGCAAACCACTTTGGCTGCTCTTTGCAGATTTCTCGCCCGGCTGTAATAGCCCAAGCCCTCCCACAGCTTCATCAGCTGTTCTTCCGGCACCTGCGCCAGAGCCGAAATCGTTGGAATTTCTGCGAGGAATCGTTCATAATATGGTTTTACCGCCTCGACACGCGTCTGCTGAAGCATAATCTCGGATACCCAAACACGATATGGCTCCGGATTTTCCCGCCAGGGAAGAATCCGGCGGCTGGAATCGTACCAGTGCAGCAGACAGCCGGCGGCCTGCGCAAGCCGCTGTTGCTCTGTCATAACAGCTTTGCCTGCGCAATAATGACCGAGCGGGGCTGCATATGAAAGACTCCGTTATAAATCTTCGGCATGTCCTCCGGCTCATAGCAATCCCCCGGATGCCCACTGTTGGTATCCACCGCCAAGTACCACTGCATCTGGCCCGGAAGCTCCGGCAGACGGATAATGTGTTCTTCCCAGTGTGCATTAATGCCTATATAGATGATGTCATCCTCGGTATTCGACCGATTGCGTCCGGCAAACGTCACACCGATCATCCGGGTATCCTCGCGATAATTGGCATCCCACGGCTCAATGGAATGCAAGCTGTGCTCCGGGAAACGGCTGCGCGCCGGTGCGGTGCGCTTCCGCAGAATCGGATGCATTTTGCGGAAATGGATCATATACTTGAAAAATTCAAACAGATCCCGGTTTTTATCCAAAAGGCTCCAATCCAGCCAGGAGATCTCGTTATCCTGACAGTATGCGTTATTATTTCCAAACTGCGAATTGCCGAACTCATCGCCTGCCAGAATCATCGGCGTACCGCGGGAGCACATCAGGACGGCAATGGCATTCTTCTGCATCCGACAGCGGAGATTATTAACATAGATGTCATCCGTCTGGCCTTCTACTCCACAGTTCCAGCTGTTGTTGTTGTTCTCACCATCCGTATTATCCCAGCCGTTGGCTTCATTGTGCTTCTCATTATAGGAATACAGATCGGCAAGCGTAAATCCATCGTGACAGGTCAAGAAATTGACGGATGCACATTCTCCGCGCACCTCCGGACGATACAGGTCCGGAGAGCCGAGAATCCGATACGTCGCCAGCGTTGCCATTCCCTGGTCTCCCTTGAGAAAACAGCGCATGTCATCGCGATACTTTCCGTTCCATTCCGACCATCGGTTTTCTCTGGATGGGAACGATCCCACCTGATACAATCCGCCGGCATCCCATGCCTCCGCGATCAGTTTTACACCGGCCAGAATCGGGTCAAATGCAAGCGATTCCAGCAAAGGAGGCCGGTTCATCGGCGTGCCATCCTCATTTCGTCCGAGAATGGAGGCCAAATCAAAACGGAACCCATCAACATGGTATTCTACGACCCAATGCCGCAGACATTCTACAATCAACTGATGCACGATCGGATGGTTGCAATTGACGGTGTTTCCACAGCCACTGAAATTATAGTACGATCCATCCGGCGCGAGCAAATAATAAATATTGTCAACACCCTTAAAAGAAAAGATGGAACCGTTCTCGTTCCCTTCTGCCGTATGGTTAAATACGACATCGAGAATGACCTCCATGTTATTCTGATGTAGCTGCCGAATCAAACGGCGCAGTTCGTCGCCGACGTTGGTAAACTCCTTGCGGGAAGAATAGGCCGTATTCGGTGCAAAAAAGGCAACCGGGTTATAACCCCAATAATCCAGCAGCAGCGTTCCCTCATGCACACGCATATCATGCATCTCATCAAACTCAAAGATCGGCATCAGCTCGACTGCATTGACACCGAGTTCCTTCAAATACGGGATCTTTTCCATCAGTCCGTCAAATGTGCCCGGATTGAGAACCCCAGAGGAATCATGCCGGGTAAAACCGCGGACATGTGTCTCATAAATAATCAGATCATTCATCGGGATCTGCGGCTGCCGCACACCATGCCAGTCAAATCCGCGCGTTGCGACACGCGCACGATATTCAAACCCGGTCAGCGGTTTGGTGCCCCAATCGGACTGTCCGGCTACCGCACGTGCATATGGATCGAGCAGCAGGTTCTTGCGGTCAAACAGCAATCCCTTTTTCGGATCATAAGGACCGTCCATCCGGTATGCATATTCAAACTCTGCAATGTTCAATCCGAATACAATCATCGAATAGACATTTCCGATCCGGTATTCTTCCGGAAATGGAAGAACAGCAAATGGTTCCTCCTTATGCGGCTTAAACAGAACCAGTTCTACATACGTAGCATTCTGCGAATGGATTGTAAAATTTACTCCGCCCAGAATCTCAAATGCACCATTTTGCTGACAGTGTCCCAGCCGTGTCTTAAAGCCACTGATCTCCCGGACGGGATAGGTCGCCTGCTCGGTCAAGCACATCAAAGATGTAACATCATTAAAAATGGGATGGACCCTTCCAGCCAGATCTTCTTTTTCCGAATCTATGCACGGTACAAATCCCAGCGCATTATCCATATTCATCGATTCAATTCCGATCATCGGAGGTTCACCTCTCTCTACTTCTTTCATAAAGCATATGTATTTACTATATCAACTTTTTATACACTTGTCAATTTTTTGCGTTTAATTTTAGAGTGCGTTTCCAAATTCGGCATACGCGCAAAGGAAATACATTCTTTGCAGAATCCCATCGAAATCATTTGTATTCCAAAAAAATCCAAAACGTATAAAGATGAGAAGATATGCCATTGCTGCAATCCCACTCCAGTATACCCACTTTCTCCAAAGAAAAAGCAGCCAGACATCCGTCTGACTGCTTGTAAAAACCAAACGCTTAGCGCTTTTTCTTTTTTCTCTTGTTCTTCTTCGAATTATTCTTTCTCGGAAGCGGCTGCTGTGCCGGTGCCGGTTGCTTGGGCTCTTCCACAGAGGCTTCCGGTGCAGCCTTCGGCTCCTCTTTCTTCGGCTTTCCGCTATCCTTAGAACCCAGCTTAGCGGAAGCTTTCGCCTGACGGTTCTTGCGGATCAGGGAGCGGTACTTCGCCCACAGCGATCCAGCGAGGAAGATAGACGAATAGCCGCCGGCCACAATGCCGACAATGATCGGCAGTGTAAACTGACGCAGCGAGGTTACACCGAAAATAAAGATCATGCCAATGGTCAGCAAGGTTGTAATCGAGGTAAACAGCGTACGGCGAACCGTCTGCCAAACACTGGTATCCACAATTTCATCAAAGCTTTCCCGACGCGCAAAGCGGCGATTCTCACGGACACGGTCGAATACAATAATCGACGCGTTGATCGAATAACCCAAGATCGTCAGTGCAACGGCAATGAAACTGGTATTAAACGGAATCTGTAAAACAATATAAGCGGACAAAATAACCAAAAGGTCATGTGCCAGACAGGTAACCGCTGCCAATCCGGAGGTGAACTCAAATCGAATCGTGATATACAGCAGCATCAGGATAACGGCAATGACAGCCGCTGTAACCGCCTTGTTTTGTGCTTCACGGCCGATTGTCGCATTGACATCCGAAACATTTTCGGTGTCCTTATCCTCCAGGTTGTACGTCTCCTGCATTGCCTCAACTATTGCCGACTGCTGTTCGTTGTCCAGCTTCGTGCACTTGATCAGAACCGATTCGTCGTTCTCACCGGTCTTCTGTACGGTGGACGGAGCCACGCCGCAGGCGTCCTCAACCAGCTTTGGAATATCCTTTCCGGACATGTCACTGGTGACTTCTGTGTGGAGGTTAAAGGTAAGACTGGTACCGCCGACAAAGTCAACGTCCATATTGAACAGATTCAGGCCAAACGGAAGGGTAACCAGTCCAACCAGACCCGGCGCAATCAGTATCAAAGAGATAATTGCGAAAATCGGGAATTTCTTCACGATAGAAAAACGTTTCTTTTCCATATTACTCCTCTCCTTTCTCACGCGCCGTAGAGCTTCGGATTGCGAATTTTAAAGTCGACAATCCGTTTCAGCAGGAAACGAGTAACAGTAACTGCCGTAAACATCGACAGAACGACGCCGATACCAAAGGTCAGCGCAAAGCCGACAACCGTACCGGAGCCGAAGAAATACAGGACAATGGCTGCGATAATCGTCGTGATATTCGAGTCAATAATCGCCGTCCATGCGCGGCTGAAGCCGGAATCAATTGCAGAGCGAACCGTCTTGCCGTTGCGCAGCTCATCCTTGATACGTTCAAAGATGATGACATTTGCATCAACCGCCATACCGATTGAGAGGATGATACCCGCAATACCCGGCAGGGACAGATTGACATGGGCCACCGTCAGGATGACCGCGTCAAGGGCCGTATAGAACATCAGGGCAATCGACGCAACTACACCCGGTACGCGGTACATGACAATCATGAACACCATGACCAGAAGGATGCCAATGCCGCCGGCCATCAGGCTGGTGGACAGTGCTCTCTCACCGAGGGACGGGCCTACCGCGCTCATGGAAACCTCCTCCAGCGTAAACGGGAGCTGACCGATGTTGATCTGCTCTGCCAGCGTCTTGGCCGAATCCGCGTCAAAGCTGCCCGAGATGACACAGCCGCCGCCGGTAATGCCGGTTTCCGCATACTCGCTGCTGACACTCGGCGAGGACAAGGTCTGATCATCCATGACAATCTTTATGTAGTTCTCTCCATCCTCTGCCTGTGCGGCAAGCTTGGTCGCCTCCGTCCACTTTTCCGCCGCTTCATCGGTGAATTCGACGTTGACATAATGCTCATCCGCAACCGATGTCTGATCGATCTTACCATAGCCGGCCGAAGCGCTCTTGATGTCCGCGCCGCTGAGGATTTCCTCGCCATCGGCATTCAGGAACTGGAGCTGCGCAGTCGCGCCCAGAACCTCCACCGCCTCCTGCGGATCGGAAATTGCCGGGATATCGACCTTAATGCGGTTGTCGCCTACCAGCTCCACCGTCGCTTCCGTGTAGCCGAGCGAATCCAGACGTTTGGTCATCATCGCCTGTACCGAATTCATATCGGATTGCAGGTTCGAGGTGTTGTACCCATCCGGCAGTTGTGCTTCAAATGTGATGGATGAACCGCCTACCAAGTCCAGTCCACGGCGGATGCCGTTTTCCTCATCCAGTACATTTGGGATATGAACTGGTCCGACGGTGAGTCCAAAGATAGCCGTACAGCACAGTAAAACAATTACCAGCAGAACAGCCACAAAGGACAGAATACTCTTTTTCAAATTAGTCGCCTCCTAATTGTGACAATGAACGGTTATATTATAAACGAAACTACTCTTGAAGTCAAATAAACTGACCGGATTCCGCAAAAAACAGCGGGGCGGCGCCCATCTTTTACTCCATTCCGGTCTGTTCCCCTCACCGCCGCACAAAACAGGCTATCGCCCTGTATTCTCGGATTTCCGGCAGGCCAGCGGCACAAAAAGTCCCGGCAGGATTTCCTGCCGGGACAAATGCTCTTGCTTGAAACGGAATTAAAGATTGATCTCCACCTGAAGCTCCTCGTCATCCAGATACGGCTGAATGCGCGGCATGACATCGTTCGCAACAAAATCCTCCACCTGCTGCGGTGCACGGCCGATATATGCCTTCGGATCAAGCTCTGCCAGGATTTCTTCCTTGGTCAGGCCGAACATCGGATCCGCAGCGATGCGGTCAATCAGGTCATTGTCCAGACCCTCTTCCTTGACGCGCTTGCCGGCAGCCATGGAATGCAGACGGATCTGTTCATGCAGCTCCTGACGGTTTCCGCCGCGCTTGACGGCACTCATCATGATGTTCTCCGTTGCCATGAACGGCAGCTCATTCATCACGCGCTGCTCGATTACCTTCGGATATACTACAATCCCCTCGGCAATGTTAATCATGATATTCAGAATCGCATCGATACCGAGGAAGGCCTCCGGAATGGAAATACGCTTGTTTGCCGAGTCATCCAGTGTGCGCTCAAACCACTGTGTCGCCGAGGTGATCGCCGGATTGAGTGTGTCCGCGATGACATAGCGAGCCAGCGCACAAATGCGCTCCGAACGCATCGGGTTGCGCTTGTACGGCATCGCAGAGGAACCGATCTGGTGTGCCTCAAACGGCTCCTCCAGCTCCTTCAGATGCTGCAGCAGACGCATGTCCGTGGCAAACTTGCTGGCAGACTGGGCAATGCCACCCAGCGTTGCGACAACCTGAGCATCGATCTTGCGGGAGTAGGTCTGGCCGGAAACCGGAACCACACCGGCAAAGCCGAAGTCCTCCGCAATCATCTGCTCCATCTTCTTGATCTTCTCATGGTCGCCGTCAAACAGCTCCATGAAGCTGGCCTGTGTACCGGTCGTGCCCTTCGAGCCGAGCATACGCAGGTTGGCAATGCGGAATTCCACCTCATCCAGATCCATCAGCAGCTCATTGATCCAAAGGGTTGCGCGCTTGCCGACCGTGGTCAGCTGTGCCGGCTGGAAATGGGTGAAGCCCAGCGTCGGCTGATCCTTGTGCTCCTGCGCAAATGCCGTCAGCTTGCGAATGACAGCGACCAGCTTCTTACGCACCAGAAGCAGGCCTTCCTTGAGCTGGATGATATCGGTGTTGTCGCCGACATACGCACTGGTTGCACCCAGATGGATGATACCGGCAGCCTTCGGGGCGACCTTGCCAAAGGTATAGACATGCGCCATGACGTCGTGACGCACTTCCTTTTCCCGGGCCTTTGCCACTTCATAATCAATGTTGTCAATGTTCGCCACCATCTCATCGATCTGCTCCTGCGTGATCGGAAGACCCAGTGACTTCTCTGCCTTAGCCAGAGAAACCCACAGCCGTCTCCAGGTGGAGAACTTCATATCCGGCGAAAAGACATACAGCATCTCCGGGCTTGCATATCTCGAACAAAACGGGCTTTCATATATCTTGCTCATACTATCGTTCCTTTCCCGGCGCACTTCTCCGCGCCGAATACAACTATTCCTATTTTAGGGGATAACCGCGAAAACTTCAATATCATTTGTACACAAATCGCCCGGTATTTTCCCAATGAATTAGGACCCACTGATACAAATCCGGTATCGGCAGGTCCTGTTTTGATTCTAAGAAATAATTATGCCTCGGCGATGAACTTTTCCAAACGGTCCAGGCCCTTGTCAATCTGCTCCAGCGAGGTTGCATACGACCAGCGCAGATTATTCGGTGCGGCAAAAGCCGCCGTCGGAACGGTCGCTACACCGCCCTTTTCGAGGAGGAGCTGGGCAAAATCCGCATCGCCCTCAATCACATGACCGTACATCTCTTTGCCAACAAAACCCGACATATCCATCATGACATAGAATGCACCCTGCGGCTTCAGGCAGGAAACGCCTTCGATCTTATTCATACGCTCGACCAGATGATCGCGGCGCTTTTCAAACTCCTGACGCATCAATTCAACCGATTCCTGCGGTCCAGTCAGCGCCTCTACTGCGGCATACTGTGCCGGAGTCGCCGGCGCGCCGGTCGAATGGCTCAGATAGCTGGACATCGCCTTTGCCACCGTCTCGTTGGACAGCGTATAACCGACTCTCCAGCCGGTCATAGCATACGTCTTGGATACGCCATTGACAATAATGCACTGTTCCTTCATCGCCGGGGAAACGGAAGCGATGGAGGTGTACTCGATTCCATCATAAACCAGCTTGTAGTAGATGTCATCCGCCAGAACGTAGATGCCATGCTTCTCACATACCGCAGCCAGCGCTTCCAGCTCTTCTCTCGTGTAAACCATGCCGGTCGGGTTCGATGGAGAGTTCAGCATGAACATCTTGGTCTTCGGTGTAATCGCCGCTTCCAGCTGCTCCGCCGTGATCTTAAACTGCTGCTCCTTGGATGCGATGACTTCGATCGGAACCGCACCGGACATACGTACCATTTCCGAGTAGCTCAGCCAGTACGGAGCGGCAATAATTACCTCGTCGCCCGGATCACAGCAAACCATGATGGCAGCATAAACACTGTGCTTGGCGCCGGAGGCAACGACAACCTGCGACGGCTCATAGTCCAGTCCGAGATCTTCCTTCATACGAGTGCAAACCGCCTCGCGCAGCGAAAGAAGACCAGCAGCCGGTGTATATCTCGTCTGATTGTCCTCAATGGCAGCAATGCCCGCCGCCTTGATGTTCTCCGGGGTATCAAAATCCGGCTCACCTGCGCCAAATCCAACAACATCGATGCCGTCTGCCTGCATCTGCTTGAACATCGCGTTGATTGCGAGTGTGGTGGACGGAGCAATTGAAGAAGCAATTTTTGAAATCGGTTTAACCATTTCCATCATTCCCTTTCCGCATAGAATGTGTATTTTGCGTTTTTTATTACAGTTACTTGCGAAATACTCAATTCGCGTTTCTCTTTAATTCCTACTCATTATAGAGCAGTAATATGTTTTTTTCAACTGCAATTTTATAATTTTTTGCCCTATTTTTAATTTTCTAGTACTTTACACACAAAAAACGCCGTTCGAAAGTCGAACGGCGTCATTTTGCACAAATGCAGTATTCCTTTCTGCAACTTGCAAAGGCTTGTCATGCAAATCAAGCCTGCTCCAGCGCAGTTGCAATCTGGTCGGGACATGATGTTCCGCGGCCGCCGCAGTCAACACCCTTGAAGGCCTTGATGACCTGCTCAACTGGCATCCCCTTGATCAGACGGCAGATGCCGTCCAGATTCCCGGCACATCCGCCGATCACCTGAATGTCCTCGACGATTCCATCCTTTACACTGTAGCGGATCTCCCGCGAACAGGTTCCCTTTGTCTTGTATACCTTCATTTCTGTATCCTCCTAGTTCTGTTTCTTGTATCAAACGGGATTAATCCCGGCTTTCGATGAGCAACGCGCGTCCCTCGTCGATGCGAATGGTGTATTGCTTTCCCATCGCTTCATTGGAAATGCTGATCGGCGCCGCACGGTCGAGGACCGCATGGGTCAGCGGATACTTTAGCCCGCGCAGCGTCACGCCTCGCAGTTCTGCATCCAGCGGAATCAGGCCGATATATTTGTACTCCGCATCCGTCCCGTAGCGTCTTTCCCCGCCCGGATGGAGCCGGACACGGTTGCGGCTGTCATAAAAAGCAGCCCGTATCCCCTGTCGGTCCAGATATTCCAGCAGCAGCAGATTGGCAAGGAAATGGTCAATGCGCCCGCCGGAAGCACACGCGATCCAGATTTCCTCCGCACCGCGGCGAATCACTTCCTTCACACAGCACATCAGATCGCTGTCGTCCTTCTCCGGTCTGAGGCGAATGACCTCACAGCCATCCGGCACCGTCCCGGAATCAAAATCCCCTATGACCAGCTCCGGCTGCAGCCCGCAGGCCGCCGCATGACGCAGCCCACCATCGGCACATACCAGAAAGTCCGCCTGTTCCGCCAGCCGCTTGACATAGCCATATTCGTTTTCCGGCGCAGATGCCAACAGCAGTACCGTCATTTGTTCCGACTCCATTCCTTGATGTCCTTGACGCTCTCGTAGATTTTGCAATAGCTGTCATGGCGCTCCGGTGAAATCGCTCCCGACGCCACAGCCTCCCGAATCGCACAGCCCTTTTCCTTCACATGGGCACAGCCGGTAAACTGACAGCGGCCCAAATACGGCGAAAACTCACGGAAGGCATATTGCAGATCCTCCTTGCGTACCAGATCCATTCGTTCGGTATGGAACGCCGAAAAGCCCGGTGTATCCGCGAGATAGCCGCCCTCCGGCAGCTTCATCAGCTCCACATGCCGTGTGGTATGGCGTCCGCGCGCAATCTTTTCGCTGATCGCGCCGACCTCCGCGCCAAACTGCGGATACAGCCGGTTCATCAGGCTGGATTTCCCCACACCGGAATTTCCGGCAAAGGCTGAAATCCGACCGCAGAGCCGCTCCCTCAGCGCGTCCATTCCCTCCCCGGTCTCCGCACTGACGCGAAAGACCGGAAAGCCTGCCTGTGTATAAATCTGGTACAGCCGTTCCCCTCGGTCGAGATCCGCCTTGTTGATGACAACTGCGGCATCCATTCCCTTGTGTGCGGCAATGGCGGTGATTTTGTCGATCAGATATGGTTCGGTTGTCGGGGCGGCTGCCGAACAGACTACCAGCAATTGATCGATGTTGGCGACAGCCGGCCGCAGCAGCTCGGTCATCCGCGGTTCCATCGATAGAATATACCCCGTGCCGTCTTGGTTTATCTGGATCGTGACCCGGTCGCCGATCACCGGTTTTCCGCCTTGAATGCGGAATTTGCCGCGAGCCTTGCATTCCACAAGACCCGCGGCCGTATCAACGTAATAGAATCCACCGATTCCCTTTAAAATAATTCCGTTTTCACTCATGCTATCCCTTCGCGTCTCTTACGCGCCAAAATCATAATCGCCATCGTAAATGGTCGTTCCATCCATCGTTACCTGAACACGCTCGGTTCCAGAATACGATGCATGAACCGTAAACGAGGAACGATTGCAGTTTACCGCGCTGTCATACAGGGCATTCCCGGC
This sequence comes from Eubacteriales bacterium, assembly GCA_030539335.1. Taxonomy (GTDB): domain Bacteria; phylum Bacillota; class Clostridia; order Oscillospirales; family Butyricicoccaceae; genus Butyricicoccus_A. Next base: position 26,673 of record JAUNSG010000002.1, read on the forward strand.
AACCGAAACGCGGACATTCACACTGTCTCGATCGGACGGCAGACTCACATTGATATAGGTGGTTCCACCGTCCTTAGTAAAACCCACGCTTCCCGACGGGGTTTCCTCCTCAACCGGCTCCTCCGGTTCGTATTCCGGCGGCTCTGCAGCCAGGGTAATATCGACCGACGACCCCTTATTGACCTCGGAACCAGCCGAAACCGACTGTCCGATGACCGTTCCCGTCGGCTCATCGCTTTCCTCCTGGCTGACACTGCCCAAAGACAATCCTACCTTTTTCAGCGCGGCGGCCGCCTGGTTCTGTGTCATACCGCTCAGGCTCGGAACGGAGACCTTTTCCTCCTTCGGCCCTGTCGAAACCGTCAGGACAACCGTCGAACCCTTCTTGACCTCTTCCCCGCTGGACGGAGAGGAGGAAATGACATGATCTTTTTCCACCGAATCCGAATTCTCTTCCTCACGGGAAACCTTCAGTCCAAGGGCTTTCAGCGCAGACGCAGCGTCATCGTACGAATCGCCGGAAACCGAGGGGATCGAAACCAGTTCTTCTTCCTCTTCCGGCTCCTCCAATTCTTCCTCGTCCGGGATGTCTTCCGCTTCCCCGTCCAGGGACGCGATGACCAGGGATACCTTTGTGCCGCGGTCTACCTTCGTGCCCTCCTCGGGATCCTGCATCATGACCTCGCCGTCATCGTAATCGTCCTCGTTTTCAATCGCCGCCTTTTCGACCTTGATCTCAAACTGCTTTTCGTACTTTGTCCCTTCAATCTCGTCGTAATAGTTCATCCCGACAAATTCCGGAACCGTCAGCTTGACATTGGCGCCACCGCTGAGCACGGCCCACAGAGCAAATACTGCAACCGCCACCAACGCAATCAATCCCAGTGCCAGGACACCCTTTCCGGACGAGCTTTTCTTTTGACGCGGGGAGTCGTATTCGTACGCGTCGTCCTCGTCCTCCGCATAGCCCTCATAGCCATCGTTGGCATCGATGGCCTCCGGAATCCCGCGAATCAGCTGCGTTACCTGCTCCTCGTCATCATATCGGATCGCCTGCGTCGCAGAGGACGCCCGATTGGTGTAATTCAAATACAAATTCGGATTGCTGCGGATACGCTCCAGATCATTGAGCAGCTCCATCGCCGAGCCATACCGCTGCGCTGCATTCGCACACATCGCATGCATGACAATCTCATTCATCGCCGGCGGGATGTTGGGAACCAACTCACTCGGCTTCGGCGGGACCGTGTTGATATGCTGCATGACCACCGCTACCGCCGTATCCCCACGGAACGGCATCGTACCGGTCAGCATCTCATACATCACAACGCCCAGAGAATACAGATCGGTGCGATAGTCCACCTTGATTCCCTTCGCCTGCTCCGGTGAGATATAATGCACCGAGCCGATCGCCTCGGAAACCTTCTTGGTCTCCTGGCTGTTGGCAAAGCTGGCAATGCCAAAGTCCATCACCTTCGCAGTGCCGTCCCGCAGCAGCATAATGTTCTGCGGCTTGATGTCCTGATGGATAATGCCGCGGCTGTGCGCGTGATCCAGCGCCCGGGCCACCTGCTGTGCAAAGTAAACCGTCTCCTGCCAGGAGAGGTGATGCTTTTTGCGCAGATAATCCTTGAGCGTAACGCCCTCACATAGTTCCATAACGATGTATTCCGCCTCGGAATGATCCTGTGAGACATCGTAGATGGATACAATGTTGTTGTGCGACAGCTTTGCAACTGCCTGCGCTTCGTTATTAAACCGCTTGCGGAATTCATTGTCTGCCGCAAACTCTTCCTTCAAAATCTTAATTGCTACAAAACGATGCAGCACAGTATCATATGCTTTATAAACGACAGCCATGCCGCCGGTGCCGATGACCTCGCGCACCTCATAACGACCACCAAGAGTCTTGCCTAAACAATCAGACATACCATTTCTCCTACTTTGTATATAAAACAACCGTAATGTTGTCGGTTCCTCCAGCTTCGCACGCTTCGGCAATCAAAACCTCACATGCATGTTCAAAATTCTCCTCGGATGATACAATCCCCGCAATTTCGCCGTCCGAAAGCATACCGCTCAGGCCGTCCGAACAGAGCAGAAGGATCTGCCCTTCGCGCAGAATTACCTCATACAAGTCCGCCTCGACGGCTGCGTCGACACCGACTGCACGGGTAATCAGGTTCCTTCCCGGATAATGCCTCGCCTCTTCTTTGCTCAGCCGTCCGGCTCGAACCATTTCTTCAACCAGAGAATGATCCTCCGTAATTTGTGCAATTTGCTCCCCATCCAGCAGATAGGCACGCGAATCGCCGATATTCGCCAGAACAATCCGGTCTCCGATGGCAACACCGCCAACCAGCGTTGTTCCCATTCCGTTGTATTGCTCCGGATCCTGCTCCGCCATTTCGTATACTTCCCGATTGGCCTTTGCCGCGCCGGCAATCAGAATTCTTGCCAGCTCATCCCGCTCCATATCCGGCTCACAATGCTCCCGCAAATACTGCAAAAAAACATCCGCCGTCTTCGCACTGGCAACGTTTCCCGCGCGTGCACCACCCATTCCATCACAGAGGATGAGATAAGCGCATCCGCTTTTATCCACTTCCGTGCGATAAGTATCCTGATTGTTGGAGCGAACCAGACCCTTATCCGTCTTTCCGTATACGTTCATTTCATCACTCTTTCCGTGTCGATTGGTCAATATATCTCCGCCGAAGCTGTCCGCAGGAAGCGTCAATATCCGGCCCCAGTGTTCGCCGCACCGTTGCCGTCACACCATTCGATTCCAATATTTGTTGAAACGCACTCACATGCTGCTTGGTCGAGGGCCGCAGGCCACTCTCCGTCACCGCATTGAGCGGGATCAAATTCACGTGCGAGGGGCGGCCATGCAGCAGCGCTGCCAGTTTCCTGGCCTGCCACGGCCGGTCGCTCACGCCGTCAATCATCGTGTATTCATAGGAAATGCGTCGGCCAGTCACATCAAAATAGTGCCGACACGCCTGTATCAGCCGCTCCACCGGATATTTCCGGTTGACCGGCATCATCGCACTGCGGGATTCATTGTCCGGCGAATGCAGGGAAACCGACAGGGTAATCTGCAGTTTCTCCTCTGCCAGCCGGTCGATCTGATCCGCCAATCCAGAGGTGGACAGTGAGATGTGCCTCTGCCCGATGTTCAGGCCATCCGGCGAACCCACCAGTTCGAGAAAGCGCAGGACGTTTTCATAGTTGTCCAGCGGTTCCCCAGTCCCCATCAGGACGATGTTGGAAATCCGCTCCCCCGTGTCCTTTTGCATAAACAGGATCTGGTCGAGGATCTCTCCCGCCGACAGGCTGCGAACCAGTCCGCCAATGCCGGATGCACAGAATTTACAGCCCATGCGGCAGCCCACCTGGCTGGACACACAGGCGGAATTTCCGTGACGGTACCGCATGAATACGCTTTCGACGCAATTGCCGTCGTGCAATTCCCATAAGTATTTGATTGTGCCGTCCAGCGCGGAGACCTGTTTGCGCACAATGCGCGGCGCGGTCAGCAGATAATGCTCCCGCAGCTTCGCGCGAAGCGGCTTCGACAAGTTGGACATCTCCTCAAAATCAGACACACCAGCATGCATCCAGCGGAAAATCTGCTGCGCCCGAAACGGCTTTTCACCCAGCGCGGCCAGTTCCTGCTTCAGCTCCGGTATTGTCCTGCATTTGATTTCCGGTTTTGCCATAAATCGATGCTTCGCTCCTTACCATACTCGCACAATCATACCTATTATACTAATCCATTTTTTGAAATTTTGCAACAAAAAAACCATCTGTTCCATGAATATGTGGAAAAAGGGTAATATGTCCCTCTTCACATCGGCCGCAGACCGGCAAAGAAAAGGCACACAGAGCATATTCCGGATGTGCCGCGAGAAATGCGTCCACAACCTCCTGATTCTCCCGCCGCAAAATCGTGCACGTCGAGTATACAAGCGTACCGCCCGGACGCACGTAGCGGGAACAGTTATTCAGAATAGAACGCTGGATTTCCGGGAGCTGTTCCAGCTCCCTTGGATCCTTATAGCGGATCTCCGGCTTTTTCCGGATGATCCCCAATCCCGAACAGGGGACATCACACAGAACATAATCGGCCTTTCCCTCCCATTCGGGGCGGAACACCGCGGCATCCTGCAAAAATGTCGTTATGTTGCTGCAGCCCAGACGCTGGGCGCCCTCCTGGATCTTCTTCAGCTTATGCGCAAAAATATCACAGGAGTACACCGTTCCGGTGTGGTTCATGCGCTCAGACAGAAAGAAGCTCTTCCCGCCCGGCGCCGCGCAGCAGTCCAATACCATGCTGCCCGGTTTCGGATCGAGCGCATAGACGCTCATCTGGCTCGCGCCGTCCTGCACTGTCACCCGCCCCTCGGCAAAGCAGGGCAGATCGGCAATGCTGCCGGTGCCTTTCACAACCAGGCAATGGGGAATGGTCTCATGCTTTTCCGCTTCCATCCCCTGCTCCCGCAGCTCCCGCAGGACCGATTCGGTATCTGCACGCCGCTGATTGACGCGCAGGACAGTCGGTGCCGGCTGATTGTTCGCCTCCAGCAGCTTGCGTGTCTCCCGCTCGCCCATTTGTTCGATCAGCGCTGCGGTCAGCCAGCGCGGCGTGCTGTAGAACAGCGAGTAGAATTCTTCCTTGGTCGCGCAGTTTGGTTTTGGGAGAGCATCCTTGCCGCGTGAAATCGCCCGCAGGACGCCATTCATGTATCCTGTCGTGCGGGAATCCGCATGACAGAGCAATTTTGCCAGCCGCACACTCTCGTTGACTGCCGCAGAGTCCGGAATGCGATCCATCCAGACAATCTGGACAATCGCGAGACGCAGCAGAAGCAAAATACGCGGCTGGATTTTTTTCAATCGAAGTTTGGAATAATGCGACAGATAAAAATCGCACATCGCCTGGTTCTGAAGGACACCGCCTACCAGTGCCGTCGCCAGCGCAGCATCCCGCCGTTCCAGGCCGCCGGCAAACCGCTGGATCGCCTGTGCACTCCACGCGCCGTCCTCCTGAATGGAAAACAGGGCGCGTGCCGCCGCTTCACGGGCGGTTTTTCTCGTCTCAGCCACGGCGGTTCCCCCGACGGTTTCCGTAAATTGCCAGCAGGCGAAGGAGCTGTACCAAACTGGTGGCCAGCGCCGCCAGATAGGTCATCGCTGCCGCGGTCAGCGTCTTGCGCGCCATCGGCAGTTCGCTTTCCGTCAGCAGCCCGCCCTCTTTCAGCGCTTTGAGCGCACGATGCGACGCATCCAGCTCCACCGGGAGGGTGACCAGCTGAAACAGCGTCGATAGGGCGAAAAACGCCACACCCAGACCGACCAGCGGCGTAATACCGGCCAGCAGTCCGATTGCCAGCAGCGGCCACGAAAGCCGGGAACCAAACGAGCAAACCGGGATGATCGCCATGCGCAGACGGATCGGGCCATAGCCAACCGCATGCTGTACCGCATGTCCTGCCTCGTGCGCGGCCACACCAACGGAGGCCACCGAGGTGGAATCGTACACACCATTTGACAGGCTGATCACGCCAGTCTTTGGATTAAAGTTATCGGTCAGATTTCCAGCAATGCGGGCAAAACGGATTCCCCCAACCCCGTTGGCGCGCAGCACACATTCCGCCGCCTGCCGTCCGGTCAGGCCACGCCGTGTTGCCACACTGGAAAACCGACGAAACGCAGAATTGACCGATGCCTGCGCCCAGAGCGAAAATGCAAAGCAGACAACCATCAAAACGGCATATACCGTATATCCCGAACCATAGCCATATCCATAACCAAATCCATAATAGGGGTACATGAAACATTCCTCCTTGTACGTTCTCCCCCGGAAAAATGCAGATTATTCCGCACTTCCCAGAACAGTACCCTCTGCGATCGCATGTCCGCGCAGGTAGTCGCAGGCTCCCATGCGCTTTTTCCCGACCAACTGCACCTCTGTGACCGACAGGACGGTCCCGTCTCCACAGCAAATCTCCAGACCCTTCTTCGGATCAGATCCAATGACCTCCCCCGGCTTTTTCCCGCTGGTTCGGTCGGTCATCCGTGTCTCGAATACCTTGAGACGTTTGCTGCCCAATGTGGTCAGCGCAACCGGCCACGGATTGAGTCCGCGCACAAGATTGTGGATCTCCTGTGCCGATTTCGTCCAATCGATCACCGCCATTTCCTTTTTCAGCATAGCGGCATAGCTGGACTGCGCTTCGTCCTGCGGTGTCGCCGGAATGCCCTCCGGCAGCCGGGTGAGCGTCTCCGAAATCAAATCCGCTCCCAATTCAGCCAGACGGTCAAACAGCTCGCCAGCCGTTTCGTTCTCCCCGACTTCAGTCTCCGCTTTGAGCAGCATATCGCCGGTGTCCAGACCGACATCCATCTGCATCGTGGTGACTCCCGCCGTCTTTTCCCCGTTGATGACCGCCCACTGGATCGGCGCCGCACCGCGGTATTTCGGCAAAAGCGAGCCATGGATGTTGATGCAGCCGTATTTCGGCAGATCGAGTACATATTTGGGCAGAAGCTTTCCATAGGCGGCTACCACAATGACCTCCGGGTCCAGCTGCTGCAGCAGCTCCAACTGGCTGTCATTCCGAAACGATTCCGGCTGATAGACCGGGATCCCAGCCTCCAGCGCACAAACCTTGACTTCCGGCGGGGTCAGAACCATCTTCCGCCCCTGCGGCTTGTCCGGCTGTGTGAATACCGCAACGACATCATGGCCGTCCTGCAAAATCCGTTTGAGTGCGGCAACCGCGAAGTCCGGGGTTCCCATATAGACAATTCTCATGCGTCACGCACCTCTTATTCCGCCTGCGGCTCCAGGATATCTTCGACCTTCTCCTTAAAGACATGGCCGTCCAAATGATCGATTTCGTGCAGGAAAGCGCGTGCTGTGAGATCCTCACGGGTCAGTGTGAACCATTCGCCATGGCGGTCCTGTGCACGGACTGTGGCGATGCGCGGACGGGTCACCGTACCAAACTCATCCGGAAAGCTCAGGCAGCCCTCGGGTCCGGTCTGTGAACCGGATGTCTCCACCACCTCCGGATTGATCAGCTCAATGACCTTGTCGTTGTCGGTCGTGTCCAGTACCACACACATCCGGCGCAGCATGCCAATCTGCGGGCCTGCCAGACCAACTCCATTGGCATCCATCATCGTATCCGCCATGTCATCCAGAATCTTTCCCAGTCTCGTATCAAACTTTGTGACCGCATGGCACTTTTTATACAGCACCGGATCGGGGTGCTTAATGATTTCTCGAATCATGTTACTTCCTCCTTATGTTGTCGACTTTGTCGTTCTTTTATCCTTCCAATGGATTGACATCCGCAAACAGGGCAACCGTACGAAACGCGCGCTTCGCCGCGAATTCCCGCAGGATCCCACCGATCAGCTCCCGCCGCCGCTTGTTGTCCGGACAGCGAATCGTCAGCCGATAGCGATAGCGGTTCATCACACGCAGGATCACGGCTGGCGCCGGACCGAGCACCGGATAACGGAAATCCGCAAACTGATCGTTCATCAATCCCTCAATCCGCTTCTTTACAAAGACGAGCGCTTCCAACGCATCGCGCTCGCTCTCCGCCGAGGCGGTCAGCGTCACGATTTGCGCCGCCGGCGGGCACTGCAGCGCCTGACGGAGCGCAATCTCCTGTTCATAAAACCGCTCGTAATCCTGCCGGGCAGCATTCAAAATGACCTCGTGATTGGGGACATAGGTCTGAATCACGGCCCTGCCCCGTGTCTCACGCCGTCCGGCGCGTCCGACTACCTGCGTCAGAAGCGAAAAGGTACGCTCCCGCGCACGATAGTCCTGCGCAAACAGCATCTGGTCGGCATCAATCACGCCGACAAGCGCCACACGGTCAAAATCCAATCCCTTGGTGACCATCTGTGTCCCGAGCAGGATATCTGCATTTCCCCCGGCAAATTCTGAAAGCAGCTTTTCGTGTGCATTTTTCGCCCGTGTCGTGTCGGCATCCATGCGCGAAATCCGCGCCTGTGGGAACAGCTCCTGCAATTCCTGCTCCACCCGCTGGGTGCCGGCTCCTTCGGTCTTCAAATGTGCGCTTCCGCACCCCGGGCAGATGCGCGGAAGCGGCGCGGAATGGCCGCAATAGTGGCACATCAGCCGGTTGTTCGCCGAATGGTAGGTCAGGGAAACACTGCACGACGGGCATTCCGGTGTCCAGCCACAGGCGGTGCAGGTGACCTGCCGCGCGGCGCCGCGCCGGTTGAGGAACAAAATCGCCTGTTGTCCGTCCTTCAGCGTATCCGCTATGGCATCATGCAGAACCGGGCCGATGGAGCCAAAGCTCCCCTGCCGTGCAGCAGCGCGCATATCCGCAAGGATAACCTGCGGAAGCTGTGTCCCTGCATAGCGTTCCCGCAAAACCGCCATCGGATACCTCTTCTCTCTGGCTCCGTAGAATGTCTCGACCGAGGGGGTCGCCGACCCAAAGACCAACAGCGCCTTTTCCTGCATGACGCGATATTTCGCAATCTCACGCGCATGATAGCACGGTGACTGTTCGGATTTGTATGCGTCATCCTGCTCCTCGTCGATGACAAGCAGGCCCAAATCCGGTACAGGAGCAAACACAGCGGAACGCGTGCCGACAACAACCTGTGCGGCTCCGGAAGAAATCCGCTTCCAGCTGTCGTACCGCTCCCCGGCCGACAGCGCCGAATGCAGCACGGCCACACGGGAGGGTCCAAAGCAGCAGACAAACCGCCGGATCATCTGCGGCGTCAGACCGATCTCCGGTACGAGCACAATGGCTCCCTTCCCCTGTTCCAATGCCCTTGCAATCAGATGCAAATAGACCTGTGTCTTTCCGCTTCCGGTCACGCCGTAAAGCAGAGCCGCCTCCGGCTGCGGCGAATCCAACAGCGGTGCGATCTGTCGATAGGCATCCTCCTGCGCCGGTGTCAGCGGCTCAATCGGCTGCTGTTCACAGTCCGAGAAATCCGGCATACGGAAGGCTTCCTCCTCCCACTGCCGCAGGATTCCCTGCCGGATCATTGTATTGATCACCCCGGCACTCGCGCCGGTCTGGTACATCAACTCCTGTCGGCTGTACGATTCCCCGTCCGCCAGACAGCCGACAATGTCCAGACGCACGGGACTTCTGCCGCGCTCCGCACGGCGTGCCGCCTGATCGGCCGGCATGTCCAGCGCCAGCATTTTTACACTTTTATCGCCGATTTTCCGCGAAAATGAGCTGGAAAACCGCAAAATATCCCGCTTACACAGCTCATTTAGCCGCCGTGCCAGTGTGGATTCCGGAACCGCCGTCTGAATTTCCTTCCGGGAACACCGCCGTTTTTTCGCGGAAAACAGTCCCAGAATCGGCTCCTCTGCGGAAAGCGCTTCCCGCTCCGCCTCGGTGACCGAATCGGCCAGCGCATACCACTCCTCGTGCCGGAACCACAGTCCGGAAGGCAGCATCGCCTTCGCACAGTCGAAGAAGGTACAGTAGAGCGACGAGCACATCCACGCGGCAAGATGGATCCGGTTTTCATCCAACACCGGTTCGGTATCCAGTACCGCCTGGATTTCCTTGCACTTTTCCACCTCAGCCGTCTGTGTAACCTGTACGGCAAACGCCTCTACGGAACGGTTTCCACGCCCAAACGGGACAAGGATGCGCATTCCCGGCTGAACCAGATGCTCCAGCTCCTCCGGGATACGATAATCATATAATCGGTCAAACGTAAAATTTGCCGCGCTGACCGCCGCGCGGCAAATCGAAACGATCATACCTGTTTTGCTGCAAAGAGTGCAGCCAGACGATCGAGCAGAATATCCGCCACCTCGCCCTTTTCCATCCGTTGCAGCGGCTCCACCTCGCCATCCCGGTACAGCAGGGTCACCACATTGGTATCTCCTGCAAATCCGGCGCCCTTGGTCTTCAGGTTGTTGGCCACAATGACATCACAGTTCTTCGCATTCAGCTTCTTTGCCGAGTTCTCCAACAGATCTTTGGTCTCCATGGAGAAACCGCAGATCACCTGGTTTTCCCGGCGCAGAGACCCGATTTCCGCAAGGATATCCGGATTGCGCACAAGCGGAACGCTCATATCGTCTTTCTTTTTCTTGATTTTGTTGTCCACATATTCTGCCGGACGGTAATCGCCGACGGCCGCCGCCTTTACCAGAATATCCGACTGATCCAGCTTATCTAGAACCGCCTCGCGCATCTCGCATGCCGACGTGACGGGAATGAGATGCACCCCTTCCGGCGGTGCAATCGAAACCGGACCGGAAATCAGATTTACCGTCGCGCCGCGCCGCTTGGCGCAGCGGGCAATGGCATAGCCCATCTTTCCGGTCGAGTGGTTCGACAGGAAGCGGACCGGGTCCATCGCCTCGCGGGTCGGTCCCGCCGTGACAGTCACGGTCTTTCCAGCCAAATCCTTCGGCGTCAATGCCGACAGGATCGCCTCTTCGATCTCCTCCACATCGGCCAGCTTGCCCTTGCCGGAATCGCCGCAGGCCAGATGACCGCTCGCCGGCTCCACAAACTGCGCCCCGCGGGAACGCAGGGTCGCTATGTTCTGCTGGGTGGCCGGATGCTCATACATCGCGGTATTCATCGCCGGTGCAATCACCAGCGGTGCCCGTGTCGCCAAAAGAGTGGTGGACAGCATATCGTCTGCAAGGCCGCATGCCGCCTTTGCGATAAGGTTTGCCGTCGCCGGAACGACCGCAAAGACATCCGCCGCCTTTGCCAGCGCAATGTGCTCGACTTCCCACGGGAAATCACGATTAAACTGATCGGTAACCACACGTGCATTTGCCAGCACCTCAAACGTCAGCGGCTGGACAAATTCACAGGCATGCTTCGTTAGGATAACGCGAACGGAAATATTCTTTTTTCTCAGGCGGCTGACCAGATCACAGGCCTTATAGGCAGCGATGCCGCCCGTCACGCCCAACACAACCGTTTTCCCGGAAAAATCCATGAATTTACAGCTCCTCTACCATATCGTCCTCTGCCGATACGTCATCCAGCAGGATATCCTCTGCCGCCGCGGCAAAGATATCGTCGGACAGAACTTCCGGCTCCGGCTTCGGGCCTTCGCGGTAAGCAACCTGTCCATTTGCAATTTCGTCCAGCGCAATCTTAACCGGCTTCTCCGGAATTTTCTCTTCCGCTGCCTCCGCGTTCAGCGCGATATCGCGTGCACGCTGCGCAGCCAGATTGACCAGCAGATAGCGGTTGTTGACTTTCTTCATCAGATCCTGCATAGACGGATTTAACATAAGTGTATCTCTCCTTCGGTAATATAACGTGCAGAAAACACCCTGCACCCTTACTTCTTAATTCATGACATGTGAAATGTTCGGTGGTTCGTGCGGGAACGCTCCGCCAGAAAAACGGCTTTCAGCTCCTCCTCCGCACGGGTCAGATCATCGTTGATGACCAGATAGTCGAATTTGGGAATCTGCTTCAGTTCTTCCCTCGCGGTCTGCAGCCGCAGGGCAATCGCAGCCTCGTCCTCCGTCTGCCGTCCGCGCAGACGGGCCTCCAGCGTCGGGAAGTCCGGCGGCGCGACAAAAATCATCGCCGCATCCGGACGCTTTTCGCGGATCTGCATCGCGCCCTGTACCTCGATCTCCAAAACAACATCCTCGCCGCGGGCGAGATGCATATCGATCGGGCCGGATGGGGTTCCATAATAATTGCCGCTGAACTGTGCGTGCTCCAAAAATTCGCCGTTCCGCACCTTTTCTTCAAACTGCCCGCGATTCAGGAAATAGTAGTGTACACCATCCTGCTCGTCCGGACGCGGGGAACGCGTGGTCGCGGAAATCGACAAAAACAACGAATCCAGCGTCGGGAGGACGCGGGAAAGCAGTGTTCCCTTGCCGACACCGGACGGACCGGTCAGCACAAACAGGGTTCCCTTTTGCTCTTTCATTCTGCCACCTCAGCTTCCTCATCCCGGCTCTCTGTCCGCCCTGCAATCGCATCCGGAGAAATCGCAGACAAAACAACATGGTCACTGTCCATTACCAGAACCGCGCGGGTGCGCCGTCCATAGGTACCGTCAATCACCATATTCCGTTCGCGTGCCTCCTGAATCATGCGCTTGACCGGAGCCGATTCCGGTGCCACCACCGCGATCAGCCGGTCGGCAGAAACCAGATTGCCGAAACCAATATTGATGAGCTTCATAAAGAAATGCTCCTTTGTTTTATTCGATATTCTGAACCTGCTCGCGGATCTTTTCAATCTCCGCCTTGAGGTCAACCACAATCTTCGCCAGATCCATATCGTTTGCCTTGGAACCGATCGTGTTTGCCTCGCGGTTCATCTCCTGCACCAGAAAGTCAAGCTTGCGGCCGACCGGCTTGGTGTCGTTCGCCATCAGCTCGAGCTGCTGCATGTGGCTGCGCAGACGGACCGTCTCTTCATCCACCGCGGTGCGGTCGGCATAAATCGCCGCCTCCGCCAGAATGCGCTGCGGATCGATCGTCGTATCCGACAACACTTCGTTCATGCGCGCGGTCAGCTTGGCGCGGTATTCCTCCACCGCCTTCGGCGAACGCTTCTCCACCTGTTCCACCAGGCCGAGGATCGTCTGACGGCGATTCAGAATATCCTCCCGCATCTTCTCTCCCTCACGCTCGCGCATGGCAATGTAATCCTCTGCCGCTGCGCTCAGAACCGTGAGGACATCGCGCTTGATTTCATCGGCATCGGCCTCCTGCTTCTCCGCCGTAAAGACATCCGGCATCTTCGCCAGATTCATCACCGTGATGTCGTCTTTCAGACCATAGCTGTCGCGGATTTCGTGGAGAAGATCCAGATAGTTCTCCAAAATCTTTCGGTTTAATACGATCGTCTCATCTCCGGCCGCCGAGGCATCGATGGAAATATATACATCGACCTTGCCACGTGCAATCCATGCTCCGATGGCAGACTTTGTCGCCTCGTCCAGAAATCCATAGATGCGCGGCGCCTTGACATTGACATCCAGATAGCGATGATTTACCGAACGGATTTCGACGGTAATTTCCCGATCGCTGATCGTCATACGGGCTCTGCCGTATCCAGTCATGCTTTTCAAGCCAGTCCCTCCTATATGAATAACAATACTTCGAGACCCTTTTCTTTCTCTCTTTGCAAAAGGGTCTTCATCTTATATTATAACAACCCGGATGTCTCTTCGTCAAGACATCCGGGTTGAAGAAAATGTTTCACTTTGTGTGTTGCTGCGGCAGTCGGGAAAGAATCCTGTAAATCAGCTTGGAAAATACAATGTCATAGGCCAGAAAAACAACGGCCACCGCCGGCAGAAACAGCCAGATACGCCCCGCCACCATCGGCGGAAACAGGCCGAGCACCTCGCTGGAAAACAGGAACAGCAGAACTGCCACCACCATACAAAACAGATATTTCAGCACCCATTCCACCGGCTTATTGCGCAGACGCTCGATCGCATTTTTCAGCAGCGTGTACGGCCCGAAAAAGACCGCATACAGCAGGGCACAGCCCTTTGACGGGGCCAGCAACAGCGCCAGCACCGACACGGCAATCCAACTGACCGCGCTGGTTTTCCAGCCGCACCGGACCAATACAACTGCTCCAACCACACCGGCCAGCGCCGCACATGCCAGACGTCCGCCCGGCAGGATGGATGCCGCCATCAGAAACAGCAGAGTCAATGCAGACAGCACGCCGCCTGCCGCCATTTTCGCCGTCTTGCTCTTCATCCCCACGCTCCTTAACAGCCGCTGCCCATGCAGTCACACAGACAGTTGAGACAAAGCAGCTGCGTACAGCAGTCCATCGCATCGTTGTTCTGCATCGGGCGGTAGCCGCCATACTGCGCGCTCTGGTTGAGCACCTGCTTCATGCGCTGGTACTCAAAATTATTCGGCTCCATTCCACAGGCCAGATTGATCTCCTGTGACGCCTCATCAAACCAGCCCTTGCGATAGCAGATATTCGAACGCAGGAAATGCCACTCCGCATCGCGGTCCGAAACCCGGTTGAGCAGCTCCTCTGCCATGCCGATATTGCCGACATTGATGGAATTGCGCACCTGATTGTAGATGCTTGCGTTCGCACCACGATACCCGGCGGACTGGCCGGCATAGCCATAGCCACCGCTCTGATAGCCCCCCTGATACCCGCCGCTCTGATAACCGCCGGAATTCGCCGAGCCACCCGACTTGCGTTCCTTCATGATCGCATCATATGCCTCGTTGACCTGCTGCATCTTTTCCTGCGCCAGATCGGCCAGCGGGTTGTTGATATAGTTGTCCGGATGATATTTGCGCGCCAGCTCACGATAAGCGCTTTTTACCTCATCATCCGTTGCATTGGGTGAGATATCGAGAACTTTATATGGATCCATGCCTATTTTTTCCTCCATTTGCTTCCAATGTACCGTTCAAAACCTGTCGTGTTACTTCCGGCAGGCCCTGGCACAGAATATTTTCAATAATTCCGCCGTCTCTCTTTGTATTGAGCAGAATGTATGCATGATACGACGCGGCCAGCGATTGCAGCAGCGTATGCCGGAGTGTCTCCCGGAGCGGGGTGAGATCCGGCTCGGTCAGCCGATAGCGCAGGCGAACCGGATTGTAGCTCCCCGTCGTAAAATCCTCCGCCAAGTCGTCGCAGGCGTCGATCAGATAAATCCACCGGCCGGTGTGATAAAACATCTCTCCCAAAATCCGCCCGTCATCCGTCCGTTCCTCCGGTACGGCGGCGCGCAGAATGTTGGCAAAGGTATCCGCCGGGATATCCAGAGAAGCGGTTTGCTCCCGCTGAATCCGGTTCAAGCTCTGCAGCTGCTCCGTCACCACGCGGTCAAATTCCGCATTGTCCTGCCTTGCCTTCTTATAGCCCCTTCGCAGAAACAGCCGCAGTACCCTTGCACCCAGCCGTTTCCAGCCCGTTTCGTCGTCAATCGTGTCCTGCAGCTTGTGCCAGTTCAAAATCACGCTGACCGCGGCGGCATGCCGGATACCGGCTGTTTCCTGTGCACAGCTGCGTCGGCGAATCGGATGCACGATACACCGCCGCCGGCATGCTTCGCATTCCGCCTGCGAATCGGCTGCGTCCAGCACCAGCGCCAGATACGTACAGTCATAGCTGAGCAGCGTCGTCTGCAATAATCCATAGCGCTGCCGGATGGAATGACAAAGCCCGCAGTAGACCGATTGGAACCGCTCCCATTCACGTACCTTCAATTCGCTTCGCAGCGGACGAATAAATCCAAACATAAAAACGTTATATCTATACCTTGGTCATGACATAAACCGGTTTGGCGTGCATTTTATGATAATCGTTAAACAGCTTCGCTCCGAGGATTCCCAGGGCAAGGCCAAGGACGGCAAAGACGCCCGGAATCGAAGATCCCATCGTGGCGGCCACCGCATAGAACAGGAAAAACAGAACGAATGGGATCACGTAAATGATCGCGGCAAGGCCAAGAACATTTTTCGAACTGCCCTCGATCTTCACCAGATCGCCAACCTCTGCGTGAATGGAGTTTTTCACCTCGATAAAAATCGGGGCGGTATACATCTCACCACAGCCACCGCATTTGCTGCAGTCGTGGCCGCACGCAGTCTGACGCTGAATCTGCAGGCGGGCGATGTTGTCCGGAAGCAATTCCTTGACAATCGCATTTTGCTGCATGGTATTTCCTCCTTACTCGTCCCAGGGACGGTATTCTTTCATAATCTGCGCCGCGCAGGACAGTCCGTCCACAGCGGCACTCATAATTCCTCCGGCATAGCCTGCGCCCTCGCCGCACGGGATCATCCCATACAGTCCGACGCTGTGCCGGTTTTCTCCGCGGACAATGCGAACCGGAGACGAGGTCCGTGTTTCCGGCCCGGTCAGCAGTGCATCCGGCGCATCATAGCCGCGTATCTTCCGGCCGAACACGCGCAGTCCATCGCGCATTTCGCGCAGAACAAACGCCGGTAGCACGCCTTCCAGGGTGCCATATTGCACCCCAATCGGATAACTCGGCCGCACCACTCCATGCGTCCGGCTGGGTCTTCCCTCCAGAAAATCTCCCACACGCTGGCAGGGCGCCCGATAGCTTCCGGTGACCTGATACGCCGCCCGCTCGATGCGCCGCTGGAATTCCATCCCCGCAAAGACCGAGGTACCGTCAAAGTCCTGCGGACCGACCGACACGACGACCGCCGCATTGGCGTTGACCCCGTCGCGCGCATGATAGCTCATGCCGTTTGTCACAACCGTATGCTCCTCGCTCTGTGCTGCGACAACCTGTCCGCCCGGACACATGCAGAACGAATAACACGCCCTGCCATTCTGCCGGTTGGATAGTGTGTATTCCGCCGGCGGCAGCGCCGGATGTCCCGCCGCTTTTCCATACCGCGCCCGGTCAATCTCTATCTGGAGATGTTCGATCCGTGCGCCGACCGAAAACGGCTTTGGCTCCATCGCAATGCCCGCATCATATAGCTGCAAAAAGGTATCCCGCGCGCTGTGTCCGATCGCAACGATCATCTGCTCACAGGGAATCTCCTGCCCGTCTGCCCGAATGCCGGACAGACGTCCGTTTTTTTGTATCACACCGGTCAGCGCCGTTCGGAACCGCACCTCGCCGCCCAAACGGAGAATTTCCTCCCGCATCGCCCGGACGACTTGCTTCAGGATATCCGTGCCGATGTGCGGCTTTGCTTTCGTCAGAATCTCTGCCGGTGCGCCGAACTGGTGCAGGGTGTGCAGAACCAGCTCGCTGAGCGGATCGTGAATGCGCGTCGTCAGCTTGCCATCCGAATATGCGCCAGCTCCGCCCTCGCCGAACTGGATGTTGCTCTTTTCGGAAAACACACCGCCGTTCCAGAACGCCTCCACAGCCTGATCCCGCTGCTCCACAGGCTCGCCGCGCTCCAAAACAAGCGGGCGATATCCGTTCTTCGCCAGGAGATAGGCGGCAAACAGGCCGGCCGGGCCAAAGCCTACCACCACCGGACGATGTTCCAGCGTTTTGGTGCCGGTCGGAACCGGCGCTTGCATCGGTTCTTTATAGCGGATATCCGGCCGGTTTTGGCGTTCCACGCGCTGTTTCTCGTCTTCCAAGCCATCCAGAAGAACCGACAGCACACGGGTAATGGTTCCCCGCCGGGCATCCAGCGATTCCCGATAGACCGACGCCGTCACCTGACTGCGCGCAACGCCGCATAACCGGCAGGCGGAAGAAAACGCCTCTTCTGCCTCCGCTTCCAGCGGAATACGAATGTTATTTACTAAAATCGACATATCTCTTAATCACGGATGACAACTTCCACACTGTAGGAACCGTTGACCGAAACATCATCCGGTGTATCAACGGTAACGCCAACCTTGTGCTTGCCCGGAGTCAGCTCCGAAGAATTGATCTCCGCGACAACGGCAATGGAATCGTTGTTTACCTGATCCAAAATCTTTTTGGTTCCCACCAGCTTGACCTCCATCGAGGCCGTCTGAAGCTCTACCTTTTTGGTTGGATTGGTCGCCGTATCCGAAACCGAAATGTTCGTCACGGTGAAAACCCGCTGTTCGGTGCTGTCCATGCTCAATACGGCGCGGACGTTCTTTTCCTGTCCGTTCGTCAGCGTGATCCCAGTCGGCGGATTGATGGCAAACGTAAACACATCGCCGTTTTCCGCCTTATTGATGTTGACCGAACCGACCTCAATGGATTCCATGGCATCCACCGCATCCGGATCGCCCTGTACCTCAACGGTGCTCGGTGAGAGCGCAATCGACGCATTTTTCGCCTCAACCGAGGTCTCTGGCGTCAACGCAACAGACAACGGAACTTCCTTCACGCGCAGGACGGGGACGGATATCTTAACCCGTGTCGTCTCACGGCTGATGTTCGTCATATCAATGCTCGCACCGTTCTTATCCACCAAAGTGTATTCGGAGCTGACATCGGAAATCGACTTGTTCAGATCCTTTGCATTCAGGCTGACCTCTGCCTTTGCGACGTTGTCCAGTTCGTTTTCCGGTCCAGTAATGCTGACCGCATCCACCTGAAGCTCCGGCTCGCCGATCTTATATCCGTCCGGACTATCGCCTTCGATGACCACCTCTACCGGAACCGACTTGGTCTCAATCCGATCCACCGTCACGGAAATGGTCGACGGATTGCTGTCCACACAGGTCATACCGGACTCCGGCAGAATAACTTGATAAGCTAAATCATAGGTCCCTGACGTCGAAATGGATTCATTCAGATTCGCCGTAACCTTGATTTGCGATGCCGTCAGGTTTGCCAGACGGCTCGACGGCGCGGAAACCCGGACATCTACGGTGGCCTCCGTCCCTTCAATTACCGATAAATTATAGGTATTATACAGATCATCCGCTCCCAGCAGCTGTACACTGATGTTGCGGTATTCCAGCGTCCGCGTCGGGTTTTCCTGATTCATGGTATAGCACCATAGCCCGATCGCAAGTATCAGAGAGATGATCCAGGTTAAAATATTATACTTTTTTAACCACTGTTTCAAGCTTTGCCACCTCGGATCCCCAAAATCTTTTCTACTACAATGCCCAGCTTTGACGTCTTCTGATTCTCTTCCTCTTTCGGAACCAATGCATCCGTCAGCAATTCCTCGAGCTGCTCCGGAACGAGATTGCGCTGCAGCTTGCCGCGGACGGCAACCGAAATCGCTCCGGTTTCCTCCGAAACCACCAAGCTGATCGAATCGGCCCGCTCGCTCATGCCGACCGCTGCGCGGTGGCGGGTGCCCAGCTCCTTCGCCAAATTGCGGTTATCCGACAGCGGAAGGACACAGCCGGCCGCACAGATTCGTCCGTCCCGGACAATCATTGCACCGTCATGCAGCGGCGCTCCTTCGTAAAAGATATTGCGGATCAATTCATCTACGACCTTGGCATCCACCCGTGTACCGGTTTTCAAAATCTCATCCAGCGAGTCGCGGCGCTCAAAGATCACCAGCGCGCCGGTGCGCGACCAGGACATCTCCTTGCAGGCGGTTACCATTTCCTTGACAACCGCCTCTTCCAGTGTGATCTCGTTCTGTCTGGAAAACAAAAACGAAGCCACACCGGTCTCACCTACCCGGCGCAGTACTTTCCGCAGCTCCGGCTGAAAGACGATGGCCAGAACAATAATGCCCCATGTGATAATCGTATGGAACAATGTACTGAGCATAACCAGATCCAAAAGGTCCGATACCACCATGGCAATCAGCAAAACAAGCACGCCGCGGATAATCTGCGATGTGCTGGTTTCACGAATCAGACGAATGAACTGATAAATCAAAAAGGTTACGATAGCAATATCAACCACGTCATTTACGTGCATCGATGTAAAATTCTGTATAAATAATTGGATTGCCGCATTAAACATTCAAAATACGCTTCCTTATTCTATCTTTCTTCCATATGGGAACACCATTCCCACTGCTTTTTTAGTTTAACACATATTTTAGCTTCTGTGAATAGTCGATTCCACGAAAAGACGGTATCTTCCTCAGCTGTTGGATAAAATATTTCGAATGGTTTCGGCTGTCCGCCGGATCTGATGGGTATTCTGAAACCATCCCGGCGAAAACCGCACGGTTCCGCCCTCGACCGTTCCGCCCGTCTGATGTGCCACCGGCGCACAGTGCAGCCCGGCCCGCACACAAATCCCTCTCTGTGCCAGCCGCTGTGCCAGCTGTTCACAGGACATCGTCTGACAGGTAATGGAGAGCACCCCGGTCTGCAGCGAATCCATCGGGGATTCATAGCAGGTGATCTGCGGCTGTGTCCGAAGCATTCCCGCCAGTTGCTTCCGCAGGGTCTGTTCATGTCGCAGGATGGTTTCTGTCCCTAGCTGGCGAACAAACCGAATGCCCTCAAACAAACCGGCGATTCCGGCAATGTTGTGCGTTCCGGCCTCAAAGCGATCGGGCAGCTCCTCCGGCATATCCAGCTCGATGGAGTTGCTTCCCGTCCCGCCATAGCAGTGCGGCTGATGGATATCGTCGCTGACCGCAAGGAGCAGACCGGTACCCTGCGGACCATACAACCCTTTGTGTCCCGGCATACAGATCGCCGCCGCGCTCCGCAGCTTCCGGCAGGAAATCGGGCAGACTCCCGCCGACTGGGACGCATCCACGATCATCGGCACGCCAGAATCCGCCAAAACCGCGTCGATCTGTTCCAGCGGCAGCTGATATCCATACACATTGGAGACATGATTGACGATCAGGCAGTCCAGGCCCTCACGACATTTTTTCTGTATCCGCTCCAACAGAACATCTGGATTCCACAGCGGCGTTTCCAAAATCTCCATCCGTTTTCCCTGTCGGCAGAGCTGATGCATCGGACGCATCACCGCGTTGTGCTCCATGCCGGTAACCGCAAAGCGTGTTCCGTGCTCTCCCATCGCAAAAATCGCGGTATTCAACGCATCCGTAGCATTTGACGTGAAAATGACACGCGCGGGGTCCTCCAGGTCAAACTGCTGCGCAGCAATCCTTCGTGTATCAAATAGAATATTCGCTGCGAGCATGGCTGGCTCATGTGCACTGCGTCCGGCGCTTGCCGCGCGTGTGAGGGCATACTGCATCGCCGTTCCGACCGATGCCGGCTTGCGCAGAGTGGTTGCCGCATTGTCCAGATAAATCATAAGTCACTCCATCCATTCCCAATGAATCGATCCCTTGCGCAGGCAGTCCTCTGCCCGCTTGCTATCGCGCTCCGCAATCTGTACCGCCCAGGAGCAGGAGCGCTTGCTCTGATTGCGCGGCGGACGGGTGACATTTCCGCGGATTCCACAGCTTTGCAGCCTGCGCAGCAATTGTATCGCATCGTTTTGCGTGCAGCAAACGATGAGTTTCCATTCATTCATACAAAACTCCTCCTGTGTAATGACCTCTACACGAAGGTTTTATTTTATTCTATGCGGGGAGAATACCAAACGTGCCGCGCGCCTTCCTCCGAAAAAAACAGCCCCCTGCATCGTCGTGCAGGAAGGCTGTCGCTCTCTCTTTATTCGATTGTCTCCAACAGGCAGACGGCGTGGGCTGCAATTCCCCGCTTCTCGCCGGTAAAGCCCAGGCGCTCCTCTGTGGTCGCCTTGATGCTGACGTTTCCGATGTCGGTTTCCAGACAATCCGCAAGGTTCCTGCGCATTTGGACAATATGCGGCGCCATCTTAGGGGCCTGGGCGATGATGGTGGCATCCAGATTGCCCAGACGATAGCCGTTTTCCTTCAGGACCTCGTTCACCCGACGCAGAAGCAGCAGACTGTCGATACCGAGAAACGCATCGTCATTGTCCGGGAACAAATGCCCGATATCCCCCAGACAGGCCGCCCCCAAAAGCGCATCCATGATCGCGTGCGTCAAAACATCCGCATCGCTGTGTCCATCCAATCCGGCCGTGTGCGGAATATCCACACCGCCGATGATGCACTTTCTTCCCTCTTTCAGGCGGTGTACATCGTATCCATGACCAATTCTCATGCCCTGCGCTCCTTCAAAATCCGTTCCCCAATCAGGATGTCTTCCCTCGTTGTGATCTTGATGTTGTTGTAATCCCCTTCGACCATCGTCGTCGGCTGGCCGAGCGTTTCCACCGCACCGATGTCATCCGTAACTGCGATGCCATCCTCGATCACATGATATAGCGCCGCACGGATCAGATCAATATCAAAGGTCTGCGGGGTCTGCGCTGCGACAATCGTGTCGCGCTTCACATCCTCCACCATGCGGCCATTTTTGATGCGCTTGATGCTGTCCTTCACCGGTACGGCCAGCGCCGCCGCGGTATCCCGCTTTGCAGCCTCCACCGTCCTGGCAATCTGCTCCGGAAGGACAAACGGACGGGCGGCATCGTGAATGGCGACGTATGCGACCTCCGGCGGACAGGCCAGCACGCCGTGGTAGACCGACTGCGTCCGCGTCTCTCCGCCAACCGTTGTAATCATCGGTTTGGTCAGGCCCCATTCCCGATAGAGCGCATGATAGCGGTCCTGCTCCTCCTCACGGCAGGAGAGTACAATGCCGTCAATCGCATCGCAGGCCTCCAGCGCTTCCAGCGTGTACCGGATCACCGGCTTCCCCGCCAGCTCCAGCAGAAGCTTATTTTCTCCGCCCATCCGACGCGATGTCCCGGCGGCGGGCAGAACGGCATATACCAGCGTGCGCTCAGTCTTTTCTTCCTTTTTCCGTCCAAACATAGTGCGTTTCCTTTCCTGATGTGCTGTTATCCTCTATTATACGCAATCGGACCATGGTTTGCAAGGGAACCGAGCTGGCGTCCCCGCTCCCCTCACCCGATCACAACATGATAGGTCTTCATCCAGTGATGCAATTGCAGGAAATACGCAATGGTCTGCGGCGTGGTCATGAGCTGCCCATACCACGGCTGGGCACGTGAGTCCGTGAGCAGCTGCTCCAGACGATCCCTTTTCACGATATCGAAAATCGGCGAGGTGCCCTCCCCGATGATCTGGCGCAGAAGCTCCGACACCGCCTTGAGATACGCCGGATTGTGCGTCTTGGGATACGGGCTTTTCTTGCGCAGGCGCACTTCGTCCGGCAGCCATCCCTGTGCCGCCTCGCGCAGAAGGCCCTTTTCCACCCCGTTCAGATCCTTCCACTGCCACGGGACATGATACAGATATTCCGCAATCCGATGGTCGCAGAACGGAACGCGCACCTCCAGACCGCTGTACATACTCATACGATCCTTTCGATCGAGCAGCGTCTGCATAAACCACTGGAAATTGAGCTGCGTCATCTCCCGGATGCGCCGGTCATCCGGCGTATCATGGGCAATCGGCTGCACCTGCGCCACGGTCTCCTGATATTTTTGGTCGACGTATTGCAGCGGGTCCCGATACTGCTTCCACTCGTCCCGCAAAAATTCTGCGCGATAGGCCGTCGACTGCGCCCACGGGAAGCCTGCCCGGCGGCGCACATCCGCATCCCGGTACCATGGATAGCCGCCAAAAATCTCATCGGCGCACTCGCCGGACAGCGCAACGGTGCCAAGCTTTTTGATCTCACGGCAGAACAGCAGCAGGGACGAATCGACATCCGCCATGCCGGGCAGATCCCGCGCCTCGACTGCCTCGAACAGCGCCTCCACAAGCTGCGGTGTGTCAATGGTAATCAGATGATTTTCCGCCCCAATGGCATCGTTCATCCGCGCGATAAAGTCATCGTCCGTATTCGGCTGGAAATGCGTGGCCTGGAAATATTTTCGATTGTCCCGATAGGTCACGGAAACTGTGTGCAGCTTTTTTCCTCTCTTTCGGTATTCCTGTGCCGCGATGGCGGAAAGAATGCTGGAATCCAAGCCGCCGGACAGGAACGTACACAACGGCACATCGCTGACCAGCTGCCGCCGCACGGAATCATACACCAGCTCGCGCACCGTTGCAATCGTCTGCTCCAGTGAATCGGTATGCGGCTGATCGATCAGCTTCCAATACTGCTTTTGTGCAAATCCCCGTTTCTTATCGTACCAGCCGCACCAGCCCGGCCGCAGCTCTTGAATGTCCTTGAACACACCGTATCCCGGCGTTCGTCCCGGGCCGATCAGCATCAGTTCAAAGATCGAATCCGCATTAATACGGGGAGCAATGTCCGGATAACACAGCAGGGTTTTGATCTCCGACGCAAAAAAGAACTGTTGGTTCCTCTCTGTAAAGAAGAATGGCTTTACACCTATGCGGTCGCGCGCAACAAACAGCGAATGACACGCCGAATCCCAGATCGCAAACGCAAAAATGCCGTTCAGATGCAGAACGCAGTCCTCTCCCCATTCCAAATAAGAATGCAGAACAATTTCGGTATCCGACTGTGTCTTCAGCCGGTGTCCGTGCTCCAGCAGTATCCGCCGCAGCTCCGGTGTATTATAGATCTCTCCATTATAAACGATCGTGCAGGTTCGCTCCGCCTCCGACCACTCCATCGGCTGCAAACCATGTGCAAGATCAATGACCGCCAATCTGGCATGGATCAACGTCACATCGTCCTTTTGCCAAATCCCCTTCTGGTCCGGTCCGCGCCGCTGCATTGTCGCAAGCATTTTCTGCGCGGTATCATACGGGCACGCCGCGCCTACCATACCGGCAATTCCACACATAGGCTTTCTCCTCCGTTCTGTCCGATAAGTATCGTTTTTCCCTCTGGGCAATATATGGTTTCCCTCGATATCTTGTGCAGCGAATCGCAAAATCACTCTTTTTTGCGCAATTTCTGCCCAGCTCTTATTGACAATACAGGAAAAGCAACGTAAAATAAGAATAAGCAATGGTGCTCCAAATGGAGTGCCATTTTTTTATTTTCACGAAAAGGGCGCGATAAATTATGAAAGAAATCATTGCAGGCAGTGACAACATCAATATGCTGCTTGCCCGCTACGGAGTAAAATTCGGCATCTATAAAAATGGCGAATTCCATGAGCAGCTATTCCCCTACGATCCGATTCCCCGCATCATCTCTGCCGAGGACTTTGCATATCTGGAGCGCGGTCTGGCACAGCGTGTCGATGCGCTCAACCGCTTCCTTGCGGACGTCTACGGTGCAAAACATATCATCAAGGACGGCGTCGTCCCGGAAAGCTTTGTGTTCTCCTCCTCCGGCTATCTTCCGGAATGTGAGGGGATCTCCCCTCCGGCCGACATCTACAGCCACATTTCCGGCATTGATCTGGTTCAGGCCAAGGACGGCACATGGTATGTACTGGAGGACAACCTGCGTATCCCGTCCGGCGCGTCCTATCCCCTGATTGCCCGTGAGCTTACCCGCCGTGCAAATCCGCGCCTGTTCCGGGAACATGCCATTCGCGACAATCGCGACTATGCCGCCCTGCTCAAGGCGACGATGGACAATGTCAATCTCGGCGGCATCAATGTCATCCTGACCCCGGGACGCTATAACGCCGCTTTCTTCGAGCATTCCTATCTGGCCGAAAAAACCGGCAGTGTGCTCGCAATGCCAAACGATTTGTTCGTACAGGACTGCAAATTGTATTACCGTGACGATCGCGGCTCCAGCCGTCGTGTCGGCGCTGTCTACCGCCGCCTGTCGGATGAATTCCTCGATCCATGTTCGTTCCGCGCGGATTCGCTGATCGGCGTGCCGAATCTGATGGCGGCCTATCGCGCCGGAAACATTGCGATCCTCAATGCTCCGGGCAACGGCGTCGCCGACGACAAGGGCATTTACTATTTCGTTCCGAAAATGATCCGGTATTACCTGAATGAGGAACCGATTCTGAACAACGCGCCGACCTATCTGCCAATGTACGAGGAGGACAAAACGACCGTTCTGGACAACATCGAAAAACTCGTCATCAAGGATGTCGCCGAAGCGGGCGGCTACGGTGTCGTATTCGGCAGCAAAATGACCCCCGAGGAGCGGGAGGACTGGCGGAAACGCATTCTGCGCGAACCGCGCCGCTTTATCGCCCAAGAGGTCATTGATTTTCTTGATCTGGATATCATGGATGCCGGAAAGCCGGTTCCACGCAAGGCAGATCTCCGCGCCTTTGTGCTCACCGGAGAGAAGACAACGGTATGGGCAAGCGGTCTGACCCGCTTCTCCCGCAATCCGGATTCCTTTATCGTCAATTCATCGCAAGGAGGAGGTTTTAAAGACACATGGGTACTATCTCGTTAGAAAAGCGCGACAGCCTGTACTGGCTGGGCCGCTACACGGAGCGTGTCTACACAACGCTGAATATCTTTAACAAATGCTATGACCGCATGCTGGATTCCGACGAAAACGACTACAAGAATCTCTGCTGCCGTCTGGACATCCCAAACATCTATCAAAGCCACGACGATTTCATCCACCGTTTCCTGTTTGACCAAACCAACCCGGATTCGGTCATCACCAGCCTGAACCGCAGCTATGACAACGGCATCATGCTCCGCGATGAGATCTCCAGCGAAACGCTGGCTTACCTATTGATGGCGCTGGATATCTACAAAGCATCGGTGCATTCCGATGTCCAGCCGATGGCGCTGATTCCAGTCACGGATTATCTGCTGGCGTTCTGGGGCAGTCTGGATGATTACATCTACGATCATCGCTGCCGCAATATCATCAAGGTGGGCCGCTATGTCGAGCGGCTGGATCTGTATTACCGCTGCAGCTTCGATCAGCAGGATATCGACCTGACCCTGCACAAGCTGAAATACCATCTCGGGGAATCCGGCCTGCATTACGACCAGGGGATTTTTGATACCATCTTCGCGATTTCGAAGGACAAATCCCTGCAAACCGAGGGTTGGCACCGCCGTTGTGCCATCAAGCTGCTGGGGTTGATCGCTGCATGAGAAAGCTGCAATTCAAGCACACCAAACAGTTGATGTTTGACTATCCGGTGACTGCCCACAGCTTTTGCCTGCGGCTCATTCCAAACGGAGACAGCCGGCAGATCATCTGTGACGTCAGCTATCAGGTCGAACCGGCGGAGCATTTAACGGAGGTCACCGACGAATGGGGCGTCACGATGTGTATCGGCGACTGTTATGCCGACCACACGGAATTCTCCTATACGGTCAGCGGTATCGCATGGCTCTCAGAATCCCCGATGATCAACGAGCCGCTGCATCCGGTCTACCGGTATCCGTCCGAGCTGACACAGCCCGGACCGGTATTGCGGGCGCGGTATGCGGCAGATCCGGCGGCAGCGGATGCACTTCCGCTCGCCCGGGCACAGCACTGGATGGACGTGATCCAGACCCATTTCCGCTATGAGAGCGGTGCGACCAATGTCACAACGACAGCAGAGCAGGCGCTCATCGGCGGTGCGGGTGTGTGTCAGGATTATGCACATATCCTGATTGCCCTGTGCCGTCTGGACGGCATTCCCGCCCGCTATACGGTCGGCTACCTGATCGGGGAGGGCGAAACACACGCATGGGTTGAAATCTTTGACGGCAAGGGCTGGTACGGCATGGACCCGACACACAACCGCATGATTAACAGCGATTATATCAAAGTGACTGCCGGCCGGGATTACGCCGACTGTATTTTGGACAAGGGATATTTCCGGCCTTCCGGAAAGGGCTTCCGCAGTATCACGCAGACGCAGTCCGTACACGTCTCCGTACACGAAGCACCGTCCATGACCGACAACAAATAAACACAAGAGAAATGTGAGTGAGCATTCATGATACAAGAGGTTGTGTCCGTGGGTCTTCCCGTGGACGAACGAATGAAAATTATTAAGAACCATATCGTCCCTTCCGGCGAGATCACCGAAAACACCAAGCGGATCTGTATTGTCACCGGCACACACGGCGACGAGTTGGAGGGACAGTATGTCTGCTATGAGCTGAACCGCCGCATCAACGAGCAAAAAGATCATCTCAAAGGCTTTGTCGACATCTATCCGGCGCTTAACCCGCTGGGCATCGACTCGATTACCCGCGGCATTCCGATGTTTGATCTGGATATGAACCGCGTATTTCCCGGCACCGAATCCGGGGCAACCACCGAATATGTCGCCGCACAGGTATTGAATGATATGAAGGGGGCCGATATGGTCATCGACATCCATGCGTCCAATATCTTCCTGCGCGAGACGCCGCAGGTTCGCATCAACGAACTGCATGAGGACTGGCTGGTTCCGTTTGCCAAACAGATTAATGTCGATTTTGTGTGGGTGCATTCCTCCGCAACCGTTCTGGAATCCACGCTGGCCTATAGCCTGAACAGCACAGGAACCCCCTGTCTGGTCGTCGAAATGGGGGTCGGCATGCGCATCACGAAAGAATATGGTACACAGCTCGTGGACGGCATCTTCCATCTGATGAAGGAGATGGGTATTTGGGACGGCGACGCACCGGAGGTTCGTGAGCCAATCATCTCCACAGACGGCAGTGTCAGCTTTGTAAACGCAGCGGACTCCGGTATCTTTGTGCCATGTGTCCAGCACTGGCAGAAGGTCAAGCGCGGGGAGCCGATCGGCGCCATTGTCGCGCCGGCCACTGGTGAGATTTTGCATCGTGCCGTCTCTGCGGTCGATGGTGTCGTCTTTACCCTTCGGGAATATCCCGTCGTTTACTCCGGTTCCCTCCTTGCCCGTATTCTCGGAGAGAAAACCGAACAGCAGGAGGAGGAACCATGATTAAGGAAATTTTATTTGAGCTTCCCTCTCCGTACCGTGAGCCGATGCAGATTCACGGCTACCGCTTCGGCAGAGGGGATAAATCCGTGTGCATCGTCGGTTCCATGCGCGGAAATGAGATACAGCAACTGTACATCTGCTCCCAGCTGGTCCACATGCTTCAGCAGTTTGAAAAACGCGGTATGCTGGTCAAGGGCAATGAAATCCTGATTCTCCCGTCCGTCAACCATTTTTCCATGAATATCGGGAAACGCTTCTGGGCGATGGATAATTCGGATGTCAACCGCATGTATCCGGGATATTCCGAGGGCGAAACCACCCAGCGCATTGCCGCCGGTGTATTCGACCGGGTACAGGGCTACCGCTACGGCATCCAGTTCCCATCCTTTTACATGCCGGGTGATTTTATCCCACATGTCCGTATGATGGATACCGGTTTCCAGTCCTCATCGCTCGCCAATCTGTTCGGCCTTCCCTATGTACTGATCCGCAAGCCGCGTCCGTACGATACGGGAACGCTCAACTACAACTGGCAGATCTGGGATACCAATGCGTTCTCGGTCTATACCAAAGAGACCGACCGCATCGATGAGGATTCGGCTCATATGGCCATCGTCTCGGTTCTGCGCTTTCTGTCGCGCATGGGGATCATCAAGTACAACTGCCACAGCGGCTTTATCGCTTCGATTATCCAGGATGAGGAGCTGCAGTCCATCCAGTGCCCATGTGCCGGTATCTTCCAACGGCTCAAAAAACCGGGGGATTCCGTCTCGTTCGGTGAGGAAATGGCAAACATCCTCCACCCCTTAGAGGGAAATGTCATCGGGCACATCTATTCCCCCAGCGATGGCATTGTCTTTTTCGCACACTCCTCCCCACTCATCAACGAGCATACAACCGCATTCCGGATCATCCGGCGCCTGCATGGATAAACAAAACCGCATTCCGTTTTTATTTCGGAATGCGGCTTTACTCTGTTTACTTTTGTAATTGGTCCTGAATCGCACGGATCGTCTCCGCATGATACTCCCGGTTGTATGTCGCACGAATCGCACGGTACAGCAATTCCGGCTCCCATGCCGGATCCGGCTCCTGCAACACGGCAAACAGCTCCCGTGCTGCCTGGCCATCCTCGTCCGCCTGGGTCAGCTTGCGCAGGCCGTCTGTAAAATCCTCCGGATAATACCCGTGATTGACCATGCACTGGCAGCCGGGATCCAGCGCGATTTTCGACTGCCGGAGGGCAAACAGCAATTGTTCGATTTGCTCTTCCGATGGATCACATGCCGTCATTGCCAATGCCTCACGCACCAGCCGGTTGCGCTCTTCCTTCATCTCGATCGGATACAGCGAATATGTCAAGCTGTATACTGCGCCCAAAAAGCGCGAAATGTTTTCCTGCGTCATCTCAGTACACCTTATCCAAATAGTCGACGATGTCGCGCATCACGCAATGATTGTTGTCCGACACGACAACATCCGCGAGAGCCAGTACATCCTGGCGTCCATTTTCCGGAACAAAACTCTTCGACGCCATGCGCAGCATCGGAATATCGTTCTGACTGTCTCCCGCCGTGTAGATGTCCTCCGGACGGACCGACAGATAATCCGCGACGCGCTGTACGCCGTCGCCTTTATGTCCGCCCTTACAGGTCATCTCATAAAACACCGGGGTCGAAAAGGTCAGATTATAGTACGGCTCCATTTCCTCCAGTGCCTGACGGACAACCTCAACTTCCTGTGTTTCCCCTGTAAAATTGATCTTTCCCCACTGCCCGACCGGCTCCGGAATCGCATCCATATCCATTACCGTATAGGGAATGTCCAAATTCTCAAAATGTACACGGGTTACTTCACACATGTTGCAGACATAGGAGCGATCCACCAGAAATACCTCAATGCCGATGTGTGGATATTCCCTCATGATCTTTTTGGCAATGGTGCGCGCCCGTTCATCCAAGCCCTCCATGTAAACGATTTTCTCCGTGCGCTCATCGCACAAAATTGCACCGTTCAGATAGACACCCGGACAATTGCACGGCAGAAGGCCACGATAGGCATCCGTCGCCGGGCGGGTGCGCCCGGTCGCAAGGGCAAAATAACCGCCGTTCTGTGTGAAATAGTTCAGCGCCTCAATATTTCCCTGGTCAATCTTCCGCTGATCGTTCAGCAGTGTGCCATCCATATCCGAGGCCAGCAATACGCCATCAAATTTCCCCATAGTGACTCCTTAGTTTGTTCATCACCGCTTCGAAATACGCCGGAAGCGGCGCGGTAAATGTCATGCGCTCTCCAGTTGTCGGATGCGTCAGCGTCAGCTTTCCTGCATGAAGGCACTGCCCGCCCAGCTTCCAGCCGTCGTTTTTCGGCCCGTACAACGGATCGCCAATGATCGGATGGCCAATGTGCTTCATGTGGACGCGAATCTGGTGCGTCCGGCCGGTTTCCAGCTGGAAGGTCAGGTAAGTAAATCCGCGGTACCGCTCCAGCACCGTATAATGTGTGATCGCCTCGCGTCCGTTCGGGTCAATCGCCATCTTTTTGCGATCCGTCCGATGCCGCGCAATCGGTGCATGGATCGTGCCGGTATCCTCCTTGGGACAGCCGATCACAACCGCGTAATACTGCCGCACGGCGGAATGCACCGCGATCTGTTCCGCCAGAGACCGGTGCGCCGTATCGTTCTTGGCGACAACCAGCAGACCACTGGTGTCTTTGTCAATCCGGTGGACGATCCCCGGACGGATCTCTCCATTGATGCCGGACAGGCTGTCGCCACAGTGGTGCATCAGTGCGTTGACCAGCGTTCCGCTCCAGTTGCCCGGCGCCGGATGGACAACCATACCGCGCGGTTTGTTGACCACAATGAGATCGGCATCCTCATAAACCACATCCAATGGGATGTCTTCCGGTTGGATCTCGACCTCCTTCGGCTCCGGCAAAGTAACCCAGATCGCATCCCCGGCGCTCACTTTATAGTTTTTCTTGAGCGGTTTGCCGTCTTTGCAGACATTCCCCGCTTCAATCAGTCCCTGCAGGGAGGAACGGGTCAGATCGGAAAAATGTCCGCTGAGTACACGATCCAGCCGGCTGCCCTGTTCCTCTGCCGAAATCACAATCTGTTCCGTCATGATTCCGCCGTATCCTTTTCTTCGTCCTCCTTGTGCTGGAAGATCATATAGTAGAAAAACAGCGCCACGCCGGTGCAGACAAAAATATCCGCAACGTTAAAGACCGGAAAATCAATCAGGGAAAAGTGGATCATATCCACAACAAAATTGCGGAAAATCCGATCAATCAGATTGCCCACCGCGCCGGCACAGACCAAAATCAGTGCGACCTGTCCCAATGGCGTCTGAATATATTTCTTATACAGCACGGTGCAGATCACACCGATGACAACAAAGGCAAAAAAGATGAACAGCCCCTGATGATTTTCCAGCAGGCTGAACGCCGCGCCGCGATTTTCCACATAGGTCAGCTGGAATACCCCCGGAATCAGCGGAATCGAGCCGATGGACGCGAGTGACGTCACCGCCCAGAGCTTTACCACCTGATCCACGATCACCAGCACAGCAACCGCCAGCAGTGTCATAAAAATAGCCATAGCTTCTCCTTGTAAAAGGAGGCAGAGGAAACCGCTCCTCTGCCTCCCGCAATGTAACCTTACTTGGTGAGTACCGATGCACAACGTGCGCACAGGCACGGATGCTCCTCGTTCTCGCCAACCGTCGGATCATAGATCCAGCAGCGTGCACACTTCTCCCCTTCGATGTGGGAAACGGCGATCTTAATGCCGTTCAGTGCCTCATAGCGGTCGCCTTCTCCTTCCCCGGACTGAACCGTCAGGCGGGATACGATGCACAGCTTTGCCAGCGACTGGCCGCACTCGTTCAGGAACGCAGCGTCCTCCTCCGAAGCGGTGATGACAACCGAAGCCTCCAATGGCTTGCCGATCTGCTTTGCACCGCGGGCCTGCTCCAGAGCCTTGTTGACATCGTCGCGGACCGCGATCAGCTTGTTCCACTTCTCGGTCTTCTCTTCATCAAATGCAAGCGCATCGTCTGCATCCGGCATCGCATTGAAGATCACGTTGAGCAGATCGTCGCCGTCCTTGTGCGGCATTGCCTTCCAGACCTCATCCGAGGTGAAGCTGAGGATCGGCGACAGCAGACGAACCATGGCATCCAGGATGCGGTACATCGCGGTCTGTGCACTGCGGCGCGGCGTGCCGTCGACATCCTCGCAGTACAGTCTGTCCTTGATGACATCCAGATAGAAGTTCGACATATCAACCACACAGAAGTTGTAAATCGCACGGTAAACCGCGTGGAATTCGTAGTTATCGTAGGCCTCTCTTGCCTTGGAAACCAGATCGTTCATGCGCATCAAAGCCCACTGATCCAGTTCCTCCATCTCCTCATATGCAACCAGATTGTTGGCATCAAAGCCGTTCAGGTTGCCGAGCATATAGCGGCAGGTATTGCGAATTTTCAGATAGGCGTTTGCCAGCTGCTTGAGAATCGGCTTGGAGAGACGCATATCCTGCGTATAATCCGCCGAGGAAACCCAGAGACGGAAGATATCCGCACCGTATTCCTTGATGGTGTCCTGCGGGCTGATGGCATTGCCGAGCGACTTGTGCATAACCTTGCCCTCACCATCGACTGTCCAGCCGTGGGTGATGATTTCCTTATAAGGAGCCTTGCCATTGACCGCAATCGAGGTCAGCATGGAAGACTGGAACCATCCGCGGTACTGATCGCCGCCCTCCAGATATAGATCCGCCGGATACTGCAATTCCTCGCGCGCATCGCTGACGGCAGACCAGGTAGAGCCGGAATCGAACCAAACGTCCAGAATATCCTTCTCCTTGCGGAACTTGGTGCAGCCGCATTCACACACTGCGCCCTCCGGCATCAGCTCCTCAACCGAACGTGCCCACCATGCATTGGAGCCTTCCTTTTCTACGATGGAAGCCACCTTGTCAATGCTCTCATCCGTGCAGTACGGCTTTCCGCACTGCTCACAGAAGAACATCGGGATCGGAACACCCCAGGTGCGCTGACGGGAGATACACCAGTCGGAACGCTCCTGGATCATGGAGATCATGCGCTCCTGCCCCCATGCCGGCTTCCAATAAATATTGTCACACGCCTTGACGGCGTCGTCCTTAATCGCATCGACCGAAGCGAACCACTGCTGGGTTGCACGGAAAATAACCGGCTTCTTGCAGCGCCAGCAATGCGGATAGCTGTGGACAATGTCCTTGCTGGACAGCAGCGCACCGCTCTCCACCAGATCCTTATAAATGATCGGATGCGCCTTCTGTACATGAATGCCGCTGTACGGGCCTGCATATTCGTTTAGGAATCCGCGCGCATCCACCGAAACCTCCATCGTGATATCGGTCGCAATTTCCGGATAGCGCTGGCAGACATAGAAGTCGTCCAGACCGAAGGACGGCGCCGTATGAACGCAGCCGGAACCGGCATCCAGCGTGACGTGATCGCCCAGAATAATCAGGGAATCGCGGTTCATAAACGGATGATACGCCGTCATGTATTCGAACGCATCGCCGAACTGTGTCGCAACAACTTCATGGTCGGTAATACCGCACTCGTCCATCACACTGCTGATCAGGTCGGTCGCCATGATGAGAATTTCCCCGGACGGGATCTTGACCAGCGAGTACTCCAAACGCGGATTGAGGCAGATCGCCATATTGCCCGGAAGCGTCCAGGTTGTGGTCGTCCAAATGACGAAATACATCTTGTCCAGATCGCCGTACTGCGCGAGCTTGCCCTGATCGTCATGCACCTTGAACTTGACAAAGATCGTGGTTACCGGATCGTCTGCATACTCGACCTCCGCCTCTGCCAAAGCAGTCTCACAGGTCGGGCACCAATAGGTCGGCTTCAGGCCCTGATAAATCAGGCCCTTCTTTGCCATTGCGCCAAATACACGAACCTGCTTTGCCTCGAACTCCGGCTCCAGCGTGATATACGGGTGATCCCAGTCGCCGATGACGCCCAGACGCTTGAAGCCCTTGCGCTGCTTTTCCACCTGCTCCAGAGCAAACTCACGGCACTTATTGCGGAACTCCGGAACCGGCATCTCATTGCGCTTGACGCCCTTCTTCTGAATCGCCGTCTCAATCGGCATGCCGTGGGTGTCCCAGCCCGGGATATACGGCGCCTTGAAGCCCGCCATGTTCTTATAGCGAATGATAAAATCCTTGAGGATCTTATTCAGCGCATGGCCGATATGGATATCCCCGTTTGCATAGGGAGGGCCGTCGTGGAGAACATAGAGCGGCTTGCCCTCGTTCTTTTCCATCAGCTTATTGTAAATATCATCCTCATACATCTTGTCCAGCATCCCCGGCTCGCGCTTGGCGAGGGCGGCACGCATTGGAAAATCTGTCTTTGGAAGATTGATTGTCTTATTGTAGTCCTGCGGCATTGAACCGTACCATCCTTTCTGTTGTCATCCCACCGGTCTTCCGGCGGCATGTTGCTGCCCCTGCAGCGATATATCGCAAACAGCAACGCTGCTGTTTATCGTCCATTTGTTATCTTAGAATCTTCGAGCGAACCCTCACTCGGCAGCCGAACCCGAAACCTCTACCGAGAAGGAGGTTTCACTCTCCTCTGCCGGTTCGGTTTCCGGCGGTGCGCTCTCCGCTTCTGCCTCTTCTTCCGCCGTATACTTCGGCTCGATCGGCGCCTCCACCTTTCCAGCCAGTGTTTCCGCACGGGAAACCTCCTCGGAAACATCCGGCAGCTTGAATGCCAGACGCTCCGGAATGGACGCAATGCGCTCGCTCTCTTCCTTAAAGCGTCTTGTCATCAGTTCGATAAAATAGGCGCATTCGTGCTGCGCTTCCCGCAGCTTATTCTTCTCCTGTACAATGGACTCCTGATACTGGTGCAGCATCAGGCTTCCCTGCTGATTTGCCGTGCGGGAAATGGTCTCTGCCTGTGCATTGGCATCCGCAAGAATGCGCTCCGCCTCCTGTCTGGCCTTATCCATCGTCTCTTCCGCAATGTTCTGCGCCGTGAGGAGCGCCTGACGCATGCCATCTTCCACGCGGCGATATTCTTCAATCTTATCCACCAGAACCTTCATCTTGCTGCGCAGCTCCAGGTTCTGCTGTTCCAGCTTTTCGTAATCCTCCGAAATCTGGCGGAATGCCGTATCGACCGCTTCCATATCGTAGCCGCCAAACACGGCCTTTCCGAATTTCATTTGCTTTACTTCCGTAGAACTCAGCATGGTTGTCCTCCTACCTGTTGACGTTTTCGTTCTGTCCCCCGCTCCCCGCAAAAGGGAGGGACGGGAAAATGGCCGGGATATCCCGGCCCAAAGAGATTAGTACAATACTTGCAGCAATTCCTGTATCAGGCAGAGAACCAGAAACGCCAGCATCGACGAGAAGTCAATCGGACTCGTCCGCATGGATTCGAATCGACTCAAAAACACACGGAAGGGCTGGACAAGCGGCTCCGTAATCGTATAAACAAAATCATACGCCCGGGATTGCTGAATCTGTGGAAACCACGACATCAATGCCCGGATAACAAGCATCATCTGCAGCAGCACCACAAGGGAAATCGCCAAACGAAATATTAAATACACAAGCATGATCCTTTCCGATCAACTCAATACGGGAAATGGAGGCCATTGCTCTCCAGTTCGCTGATGAGATCCTCACCGACAATTTCAACATTGTACGGCGTGATCAGATACGTATCCTTCGCCACGCGCTTGATCTTGCCCTCAATGGCATAGGTCACGCCGCTGAGGAAGTCCAGCATACGGTTCGCCGTATCCTTCTCCGCGTTCTCCAAATTCAGGACAACCGTCATCTTATTCTTCAGATGATCGGCGATGTCCGAAACACCGTTGAACTGCTCCGCGCGAACCAGAACAACCGCCAGCTTGGTCGTCGCGTTGATGTTAACAATCTTATTATTTCGGGCAGAGGAACGGCTGACCGCCATCGACTCACGTGCTGCCGGAACAGACTCCGAATACGCCGAACGCGCCGGAGCATAGGTCGGCTCCTGCTCTGCCGCCTCGTCTTCCTGTACGTAGTACTCTTCTTCGTCTTCCGCTTCTCCGGTTACCCAGGATTTAAAGCTGTTCAAAAAGCTCATTTGGTTTGTCCTCCCATATCAAAAGATCCATACGACAAATTTAGTAATGACGGGCCCCGAACAACGTCGTACCCAACCGGACAATATTTGCGCCGCAGGAAATTGCTGCTTCATAATCCGCGCTCATGCCCATCGACAAATAGTCCATAGAAACATTATCGTATTTTTTAGCCGATATGTCAACAAATAGTTGATACATTCTGTCAAAATAATATGTATTTTCTCTATTTTCGTCGGGCTTTGGCGGAATAGCCATCAATCCCCGGATCGTTAAATTTTCCATTTCTGCGATTTTGCCGATGACTTCATCCAGCTCGTCCGGATCAATGCCGAGCTTGGCCTCTTCCCGTCCGATGTTGATTTCCAGCAAAATGTCCTGCACGATGCCGGCCTTTCCGGCTTCTTTGTCAATCACCTTCGCCAGCTTGACCGAACTGACCGATTCGATCATCGAAACCTTCCCGATCAGGTACTTTACCTTGTTGGACTGGAGTGTTCCGATAAAATGCAGCGGACAGCCGTCATAGGCATGCTCTTCGTACTTGCCCAGCAGCTCCTGCACACGGTTTTCCCCACAGACATCAATTCCGGCCTGTACCGCAGCCTGTACCCGTTCCGCGTCGTTCATCTTGGTTGCCGCGACCAGAAGGATGTCCTCCGGCTTCTTCCCGGCCCGCTTGGCCGCTTCCGCAATATTGGCGCGCGCCTTTGCCACATTCTCCTCGATCTGTTTGCGTTCTTCGTTCGTCATCTTACAACCTTCTTATCTTCCACATCCTTCGCATGGACAATGACATCGTCATTGACAACCAGCGAATCATTGCCAATTACATTTTGTTTTACAATATAATAATCCGAACCCGTGTACAGCGTTTCAATGCTCTTAAAGCTGGCCACCGTGCCGTTCAAGACATAGACGCCCATCTGATCGTCCTTCATACGAACCGCGTCCTTGGGGATTTTCAGGCCTTCATACGAATCGAGTACGATATCACCGACCTCTTTCCGCATGGAAACCAGGTCCTTGTTCATCTCCGTCGACGTAAAGATCACGAGAACCTCAGAGGATTCCTCGTCCGGACGGATGGCATAGATGGTAGCGGAAATGTTGTCACTCGGCTGCGAAAAACGCAGGGTCACCGACTGCCCTTCCTGCATGCGCGATGCGTCCTTTTCCGAAAGCACCGTCGCATAATACCAGGTATATTGGCTGATTACCTTACAGGAATCGCTGTTTTTCGGCTGTTTGGAGGTCAGCTCCTTCAACGAGGAAACCGTCAGATCTTCGATTTCCTCGAGCGTGAGAATGGATTCGTAGCCGTCGGTGGACTGGCTGAAATACCCGTCGTATTCCGCATTGATCTCCATCGTCTTGTCCTCCAGCGCCGCTTCCAGCTTGGACTGCTGCTGATACAGCTTTTCCAGCTGTTCATCAATATCGCTGATATCTCCTGACATCGAACCGCTCTTGAGCGCATAGGAACGCAGCTGCTCCAGGTTCTCCGGCAATTGACGAAACGATGCACTGTCTACCAGATCGCCGATTGTGCTCAGTGCAGTCGTGATCTTTTGATCAATCTGGCTGGTATTGGTCACATAGGAATTGTTCTGCAATGCTTCCAACTGTTCAATTGTGCTGTCCACTTCCTTCAGTTTGTGGCTGTTTTGCAGGGACTCATCATTTTTATAGATCGTCACGAGCGGTGCATCATAGGCAATTTTATCCCCATCGGCATAATTATATACTGCCATACTGACATCACCGACATCGACCAACTGTTCCTCCCGGAAGAAATAGCCGGTCGACGTGATCGAATCATCCATGGAAACCTGTATCGCCGGGGTGGTTTCGACCGGACGAGAGTGCGACACCACAAAGTTGCCGCCTATGTAAAAAACCAGAAGTGCGATGACGATAATCGGCAGCCACATCGATTTTCCAATTTTGCTTGCAGGCTGGGACGACCGTGCCCCTCTGCCA
Source organism: Eubacteriales bacterium (assembly GCA_030539335.1). Lineage (GTDB taxonomy): Bacteria > Bacillota > Clostridia > Oscillospirales > Butyricicoccaceae > Butyricicoccus_A. The sequence continues at coordinate 64,962 of JAUNSG010000002.1, forward strand.
GATTGTTTTTGCTTCATATTACTCCTAATCGGTTAGGGCTGGAGCTGCCTCCCGTTCTCGCTTCGGAAATAATTCCAGACGCCGCGTCGGTATAATGGTAGAGATCGCATGTTTGTAGATCATCTCCTGTTTGCCGTCGCAGTCAAGCAAAATGACAAAATGGTCAAACCCGCGGATGAGACCACGCATCTGAAATCCATTTGTCAAAAATACAGTGAGCGGAACCCGTTCCTGCCGAACCTTGTTTAAAAACGTATCCTGATAATTGATTTCACCTTTCATTATAAAACAAACCTCCCGAAATGTACATGAATAATTTTATGTTACACTACGTTCGGGTTGAATTTTTGTCGAAAATAGAGTATTTTTACAACTTTTCCGACCAATAAATTATGACCTTTTCTCCTATTTTCTATCCTATCACACAACCGTGTCCATTTCGGCACCGGTTTGATGTACATCGGATGGAGCGTCTGACCGGCATTGCGGTATTTTTATCAGGGAATAAAGATATGTATTCCTGCTTATTATACCATCGGCTTGTACTCGGTGCAACAGGAATTGTCATCCCAAATTGGTTTGCGTTCCGCATAAAAACAGATGCGCTGCAAAGCCAATCTGCTTTGCAGCGCATCCGTATTGGTCCTTCCCCTCAAGAATTCTCTTCGCGGCTCAGCTCCTGCATGACCGCTTTCACCGTACTGATTTTCCCGATTTCTCCCACGCGCGATCCACAGAAAATCAAGCCGTGATCCAGATCCCCTTTTACCGCATTGATCAGCGCCTGTGTAATACAGTAATGTGCCGAAGCCGGATTGCAGGCCTTCAGACAGTGGAAGCAATGGGATATTTTCTGCGATTTTCCCGTAATTTCTTCAATAAAGGCATTTTTGAGCGCGCGTCCCGGCATTCCCACCGGGCTGTCAATAATCACGACATCTTCCGTCCTGGCCTCCACATACGCCCTCTTATAAGCATCGCTCGCGTCACATTCCCGGGTCGCCACAAACCGGGAGGCGACCTGTACTCCGTCGGCGCCGAGTTCCAAAGCGTGCTGGACATCCTCCGCATCAAAAATCCCTCCCGCAACAAAGACCGGGATTGCCGTTTGATATTTTTCCTCAAATTTTCTTTTTTCCTCTAAAATTTTATGGATCTCCGTGTCATAGTCCCACGGACCGCCATCCTCCAGTTCCTCTCTGGAGAATCCGAGGTGTCCGCCGGCCTTCGGACCCTCAATGACAAGAAAGTCGGCTGTCCTTTTGTATTTTCTGTCCCAATATTTTAAGATGACCTTTGCCGATTTCGCGCTGGATACAATCGGCGCAAGCGCGGCATCATACCCTTCCGCAAATTTGGGCAGCTCCGTCGGCAGACCGGCTCCGGATATAATGGCATCCACTCCCGCCTCACAGGCCGTCTGTACATACTCTCCATACCGCTGTGTGACCGCCATGATATTCACGCCGATCATTCCGTGCCCCTCCGCCATCTCTTTGGCCTTCCGAATCTGTCCTGGCAGAACGCACAGATTCGCTTCCTCCGGATGCGATCGGAAGTCCGGGGCATCGTATCCAATCTGCGCCGTAGAGACGACGCCCATCCCGCCTTCTTTTGCAACCGCACCGGCGAGTCCGCATCGGCTGACGCCAATCCCCATCCCGCCCTGAATAATCGGAGTCTCCAGCACTTTATTTTTTATCGAAACAGCCTTCATCTTTCCTTCAACCTTCCTGCGTCTCATAACGCATATCGTTTCTCTACACAACGGAAACCCGTTTGAAATTCGCATACAGGATACTATATTTTGGTATCGCAGTCAATATATTTTAGCATTAAAGACCACATGTTATAGTTTCCATTACTATATTTGTTTTTCAACATACATCCGGGAAACCAGTACCACAGCCAGGTCACAGGACGGATTGGAGGAAGCAAAAAGCACACATTCTTCCTGCGAATGTGTGCTTGCATTGTGTTTCTTATATGAGTGGTAGGAACTGGAACCGTATGGAAGCTAGGGTTGGAGGAATCCCCGTTCCGAGAGAACTTCTGTCGCACGCTGCAAAAGGCCTGGAAAGTCTTCTGCCGAATCATAATTCAGCCAGATAACCCGCTTGTCACGCCGCAGCCAGGTGAGCTGTCGTTTTGCATAATTGCGCGATGCCTGCTTGAGTGTCTCCACACAGTTTTCCAGCGTATCGTTTCCCTCCAAATAGGGGACCAGTTCTTTGTAGCCAATGGCCTGCGCCGCGGTGCCCCGCAGTTTTCCCTCGGACCAAAGGCGCCTGGTCTCTTCCAGCAAGCCCTGTTCCATCATCTGATCCACCCGGCGGTTGATCCGCTCGTATAAAACCGTACGGTCCGACGGACAAAGCGCCAGCAAAACCGCGTCATATTTGGGTTCCTTCGGCTTGTTTTGTGCGTTGTACTCCCCGATGGGTCTCCCCGTCTGCGCATAGACCTCCAGCGCACGGATCACACGCTTCACATTGTTTTCGTGAATCCGCTGTGCCGACTCCGGATCGACCGCCCGAAGCATCTGATGCAAAACTTGTACGCCGCTTCTCTCGCCGATTTCCCGGAAATACGCACGCAGTGGCGCGGATGTCTCCTCCCCGGAAAATGTATTGCCCTCAATCAGCGCGTCGAGATACAGCCCGGTGCCTCCACAGACAATCGGAATGCGTCCCCGTGCCAAAATGGACTGTGCACAATCATCCGCCATCTCCTGATACCGTGCCACCGAAAAATCCTCTCCCGGCTCCGCCACATCCAGCATGTGATGCGGTATGCCGTCCCGCTCTGCCCAATCCGGCTTGGCGGTTCCAACATCCATCTCCCGATAGATCTGCATCGAATCCGACGAAATAATCTCCGTATCCAGTTGTTTGGCCAGGGCAATCGACAGCGCGGTTTTTCCCGACGCCGTCGGCCCGACAATGCAGATCAGCCTCTGCTGCATTTGGTTCTCCTCCCTTGCGGTGGTTTACTGATTCACTCGTTTGAACAGCTTATCCAGCTCGTATTTGGTCAGACGCACCATGACGGGACGTCCATGCGGACAGCAGTTGACCTCCGGATCGCTCACCACGCGGTCACAAATCGCCTGAAGCTCCGCTGTACTTGTCTCCCATCCGCCCTTGATGGCCGCCTTGCAGGATACCATGTGGATCAAATCATCCCGCTTGTCCGGCACCGGTGTACGGCGATCCAACAGCTTTTGAGCTACCTCCGACATGGTCATGGGGATCTCTGCCGCATCCAGATAGGCCGGCGCTTCCCGCACAGCAATGCTGTGATGGCCGAACGGCTCGACCTGAAAGCCAACCGCCTGCACCAGCTCGTGATTCTCGGTCATCACGGCGAACTCCTCCCCGGTCATCTCGACGACAACTGGCTCCAGCAGCATCTGGGTCGGAATCTCTGTGGATTTTTGCAATTGATTAAATAACATGCGCTCATGAGCTGCGTGTTTGTCGATCAGGATCAGCCCATCTGCATCCTCCGCCAAAATGTAGGTCGAGAAACAGGAGCCGATCACCTTCGCCGTCGGTCGCGCCTGTTCTAAGCCGCTCTGCGGCTCCGGAATCTCCGGCTGTGGAACGGCCGGCTGCGTTTCTGACGGCACGGCCTCCTCGGCCGCGGACGGCATCGCCATCTCCGTCTGCTCCGACGGATGCTGCAGCACCCGCTCATCCTCCTCGTCCACATCGACAAATGGACGGAAGGTCCGCCGCGGCGACGGCGCTGTATTTCTTTTGTACGGTCTGTCGGCTGCCATCATGCCCGTCCTCGGGCTGGTGTCGGCCGATTTCGTGAGTCCCGCCATACGCCGGATGCTCTCCAGCTCTGCCGGTTTCTGCTCCGGTTTTGGTTCCGCCATCGGCGGTTTCTCACGGACACGCTCCGGAGTTGCCGGTACACCCGTGCGCTTCCGCTGGACTTCCTCCGCGCGGATCTCCGGCACATTGTCCTCTGCTGCCAGCGCGCCCTTGCAGGCCGCATAAACTGCCGAGAAAATTTTCTTCTCGAAGGCAAATTTCACCTCGGTCTTGGCCGGATGGACATTGACATCCACCTGGCTCAGCGGCAGGTCGATACACAAACAGCCATACGGGAATTTCCCGGTAATGATCGCGTTGCGATACGCCTCCTCCATCGCCGCCTGGATCAGCTTGGACTTGATAAACCGTCCGTTGACAAAGAAATGCTGATACGAACGGTTGGAGCGCGGTGCGTGCGGCTTGGACAAAAAGCCATGGACACGGACATCCTCCATTTCCATCGGTGGAATTGGTATCAGATTGCGCGCCAGCTCCCGGCCAAAGACGGCGAACACCGCCTGCTGCAGCTCGCCGGTTCCCGGCGAATGAAATACAGTTTTGCCATCCCGGATGCAGCGGAATGCGATCTCCGGATGGCTCTCCGCGGCGTGTTCTACAACCGACAGGACATAGCCTGCCTCGGTGAAATCCTTTTTCAAAAATTTCATGCGCGCCGGCGTGTTGAAAAACAGGTCTCGGATGACAAAGGTGGTGCCTTCCGGACACCCCGCACTCTCGTTGGTCTTGACCACACCGGCCTCGACAAACAGATGGGTGCCCTCCAGCTGTCCTTCCTGTTTGGTAAACAGATCGACACGGGACACGGCGGAAATTGCCGCCAATGCCTCTCCGCGAAAGCCCAGCGTGCCGATGGCCGCCAAATCCTCTTTTGTGCGGATCTTACTGGTCGCATGACGCAGGAACGCGGTCGGAGCATCCGCCGGTTCCATACCACAGCCATTGTCCTGTATGCGGAGATACGCGATGCCACCGTGTTCGATCTCCACGGTAATCTGTGTTGCACCGGCATCGATGGAATTTTCAATCAGCTCTTTGCAGACAGAGGACGGCCGTTCGACCACTTCTCCTGCCGCAATCAGATCAGACATGTGGGAATCCAGTTCATGAATAACCGGCACAGCAATTCTCCTTTCAATTTACCATCTTTTTCAATTCATAGATCAAGTTGAGTGCCTCCAGCGGCGTCATCGTATCAATGTTCACCTGACGCAGCCGCTCTCCCACCGAATCACTCTGGACATCCAGCAGCGAAACCTGTGCTTCCGGCTCCTCCTCGGTCAGCTCATTCATGGCGATCGCCGTCGAAGAGGACTCCAGGTCCTTCAGGATACGCTTCGCCCGACGGATCACCGGTGCGGGGATGCCCGCCAGCTTGGCAACCTCAATGCCATAGCTGTCGTCCGCGCCGCCCGGGACAATTTTGCGCAGGAAGGTGATGTCGTCCCCATGCTTCTTCACGGCGATATTATAATTCTTAATGCCGTCGATCATCTGCTCCAAAGCGGTCAGCTCGTGATAATGCGTTGCAAACATGGTGCGCGCACCCAGATGCCGGCGGTTCGCGATAAATTCGATGACCGCCCGGGCAATGCTCATCCCGTCAAAGGTCGAGGTACCGCGTCCGATCTCATCCAGAATCACCAGGCTCGACCGGGTCGCATACTTCAAGATATCGGCGACCTCACTCATTTCCACCATAAACGTAGACTGGCCGCTTGCCAAATCGTCCGACGCGCCGACGCGGGTGAACACCCGATCGACAATGCCGATCCGCGCATAGCCCGCCGGAACAAACGAGCCCATCTGTGCCAGAATTGCAATCAGCGCAACCTGCCGCATATAGGTCGATTTTCCCGCCATATTCGGGCCGGTGATGACGGCGATGCGGTTGCCGCTGTCGTCCAGCAGGGTATCGTTCGCGATGAACATCGTGTCCCGCAGGACCTGCTCCACGACCGGATGGCGGCCGTCCCGAATCTCAATGACCGAGGAATAATCCACGGTCGGACAGGTGTACTGGTACAGGTCTGCCACTTCTGCGAGCGAGCACAGGACATCCGTCTGCGCGATCGCCTGCGCGGTTGCCTGAATCCGATGGACGGCGAGCGCCACCTGCTCCCGTACCTCGACAAACAGCTGGTATTCCAGATCGACAATTTGCTCCTGTGCATTCAGCACCGTGTTTTCGTATTCCTTTAATTCCTGTGTAATATACCGTTCGCAGTTCGCCAAGGTCTGCTTGCGGACATAGTGCTCCGGCACCTGCGACGACTGCAGGCGCGACACTTCAATGTAATAGCCGAACACGCGGTTGTAACCGACCTTCAGCTTAGAAATGCCGGTCGCCTCGCGCTCACGCTGCTCGATCGCAGCAATCTTTCCTTTGCCGCCCGACGCGATGTCCCGCAGTTCATCCAGCTTGGCGCTGTAGCCCTCGCGGATGAAGCCGCCCTCACGCACCGAAAACGGGGGTTCCTCAAGGATCGATGCCTCGATCAGCGCCCGCATGTCGCTCAGCTCATCCATCGCATCATATAGCACTGAAAGCAGCGACGAGCTGCATTGCGCAAGCAGTGCGCGCAGCTCCGGAATGAGTGCAATGGTCTCACTCAGTGCACGGAGATCCCGGCAATTCGCCGTCCCATACACCACACGTCCGATCAGACGTTCCATATCAAACGCCCGCCGCAGCGCATCTGTCAGGTCACTGCGAACCAGCATGTTATCTTTCAATTCCCCAACAGCCTTCTGCCGTGCGGCGATCAGATTCGGACTGAGCAGCGGTTTGCTCAGCCACTGACGCAGCATGCGTGCGCCCATCGCCGTCTTGGTGTGGTCAATGACCCACAGTAGGGAGCCTTTCTTTTCCTTGGCGCGCATCGTCTCGAACAGTTCGAGATTGCGCTTGGCATTCATGTCCAGCTCCATGAACTGCCCCTGACGGTACAGATTCAGCGTGTGCAAATGGTCAAGATCCGACTTCTGCGTTTCCGCCAGATATTGCATCAACGCGCCGATCGCACAGGCAATGGCCACATTATCGCCCAGCGCTTCGTCGGTCGCCTCCACAAAGCGTGTCTGTACCTGCTTGTGACAGGTCTCCGGGTCAAAGCGGTCATCCGGAAGAATCTCCGTGCCGCATTCCAGCCGCTCGGTCAGGAACTGCAGGATTGCCGTATCCTCTGCCGCCGCGGACGACAGCACGACTTCCTTCGGCAAAAAGCGTCCCAGCTCACCGATACAATAGGTGCTCAGGTCACCCGTGACACAGCCGGTCGCCAGCACCTCACCGGTGGAAATATCCGCAAAGCAGATCCCCGCATTCTGTCCCCAGATGCAGAGGGAAGCAATGTAATTGTTGCAGCCCTCCTCCAGCATGGAGGCTTCGATCACGGTACCGGGTGTGATCGTACGGATGATCTCGCGGCGCACCAATCCCTTGGCCTTTTTGGGGTCCTCCGTCTGTTCACAGATGGCGACCTTGTGCCCGTTTTTGACCAGCTTGGCAATGTATCCCTCACAGGAATGGTACGGAATGCCGCACATCGGCGCGCGCTCCTCCTGACCGCAGTCGCGGCCGGTGAGCACCAGATCCAGTTCCTTCGAGGCCAGCTTGGCATCGTCGAAAAACATCTCGTAAAAATCACCGAGACGATACAACAGGATCGCATCCTCGCAGGTCTTCTTTACTTCAAAATACTGCTGTATCATTGGCGTATATTCAGCCATCGGTTACCTCCACACCATACAGGGCGCGCAGAGAAGTCCGTTCAATGCGGACATCCGCAAATTCACCCATCTTGAGTCCCTCTCCACGGCACATCACCAGCAGGCCGCCATCCGTCCGGCCGGTCAGCGGATGCTCGGTCGGCTGCTTGCTGTTCGAGGTTCCATCGATCAGCACGCGAACCACACGGTCCTGATAGGCCTCCTGCCGCGCCGCATTGATGCCCTCCTGCTCCGCGAGCAGACGTTCAAACCGGTTCTGTTTTTCTTCCTTCGTGGCCGCATCCGGCATTTCCGCCGCCGGGGTGCCTGACCGCTTAGAATACAAGAACGTATACAAAATATCATATTGCCCGAACTGTACCATATCCAGCGTCTTCTGGAAATCCTCCTCCGTTTCCCCGGGGAATCCGACGATGATGTCGGATGACAGCACCAGATCGGGCATCTTTGCCCGCGCCATGGCAATTAAATTGCGGTAGTGCTCCGCATCATAATGACGGTTCATGCGCTTCAAAATCGTATCCGAGCCCGACTGGAACGGCAGATGCAGCTGATGGCTGATGTGCGTTCCCTCCGCCATGACAGAAAACAGCTTTTCCGACGCGTCCTTCGGATGGCTCGTCATAAAGCGAATGCGGTACTCTCCCGGCGTCTTGTCCAGCCGCGCCAGCAGATCCGCAAAATCCACACCGAGCCCAAGATCTTTGCCGTAGGAATTGACATTCTGTCCGAGCAGCGTGATGTCCTTATAGCCCTCGTCGATCAGCTCACGGAACTCCCGTTCGATGTCCTCCGGCCTGCGGCTGCGCTCCCGTCCGCGCACATACGGAACGATGCAATAGGTACAGAAATTGTTGCAGCCGTACATAATAGAGAGCCAGGCATGACAGCCCTGCCCGCGCAGCACCGGCAGACCCTCGGAAATCGCACCGCGGTCATCGCCGGAGATGTCAAAGATGCGTTTGCTCCCGCTCAGACGGCGCAGCAGCAGTTCCGGAAAGCGCCACAGTGCATGGGTTCCGAACACAAGATCCACCCGGGGATAGCTCTTTCGGATCTTCTCCGCCATGTGCTCCTGCTGTACCATACAGCCGCACATGCAGATGGTCAGCTCCGGCTTTTCTTCCTTCAGATGGGTGTACTGCCCCATGATACCCAGCACGCGCTTTTCCGCATGTTCGCGCACCGCACAGGTGTTCACCACAATGACATCCGCCTGTGCCGGCTCGTCCGTCGGCTGATAGCCCATCTCGCGCAGCATACCGGCAATGCGCTCGGTGTCCGCCTCGTTCTGCTGGCAGCCAAACGTCTGACAGTAAAAATATGGGGTATCCGTCCGGACGGAGAGCAGATATTGAATTTTATTGATGCAGTCCCACTGGTGCGCAATCTGCTCCGGTGAGACCTGTTTTGTCTGTTGTATCATCATTCTTTACCGAAATTCATCCAAATTGGTATCGTACGTCATCAGATGGTGGTAGTACACGCCATCCGGCTCGTACTGTGGGAACTCCGCCACCATCGTCTTGGTCACATATTCCGGACTGAGGTTGTTGTTTCCCGCACCGAGAATCGCATACGCGCGAACACAGTTTGTGTCCTCTTCCAGCGAAATGCCCTTCATCAGATCCTTGATGTTGACTTCCTTCTCCCCGCGCTTGGAACGCTTTAGGATGAGAATCTCATCGCGGGCAAAAAGCCCTTCGACATCGCTGCAAAAATGCTCCGGAACGCCGTGATCAAATTCCCACGTAATCTCAAACTTGGAATACGCGATCTCACGCACCTTTTTCCCGCCGTCGCTCAGCGGATAGATCTCCTGCACACGCAGGCCGCGCGGCATAACCGCGTTCATGCGCTCGACGGCGTCCGCCGGGATCTCCTCCGCAGTGCAATTGAAATCCAAAAACTCGCATTCCCCGGAATAGCAGGTGGAAAGCGGCAGTGCGATCGAAATATAAATGTGCTGGTTAAAACCCTCCGTATACCACACCGGAAGCTGTGCACGGGCAATGATGCGCTGCATGCAGTGCATCAAATCCAAATGCGAAATATACGCGGCCTCATCCGTTTTGGAAAACCGCATTCTTGCCTTAAACATGACAGCCACATCCCTTCAGCAGACTTGCCGCGCCGCATCCGGCGCACTTCTCGATACAGGCCGGTGTCGTCTCCGCCCGACGCGAGCGCTCCCATTCCTTCTTGAGATGCTCCTTGGTCGTGCCGCAGCCGATGTGATCCCACGGGAACACCTCATCGAGCGGACGCTGCCGGTTGGCATAAAACGCCGGGTCCAGTCCACAGACTGCAAAGGCATCCATCCACTTCTCCAACGAGAAGCAGGCATCCCAGCCGTCCATCTTACAGCCGGACTTCCACGCCGTATACAGCACATCCGCCATGCGGCGGTCGCCGCGGGCAAACGCGCCCTCCAGGAAGCTGGCATCCGAATCGTGCCAGCGGAACGTGACGTTCTTTGTCTTCATGACCTCGCGGAGATACTGTGTTTTTTCATCCAGCTCCGCCTTCGTCGCCTGTGCATCCCACTGGAACGGGGTCTGCGGCTTTGGAACAAAACAGGAGGTCGACGCCGTGATTTTGACACCGCGTGCGCGGTTCGGCGTGTGCTGCCGCCAGCAATAAGCGACCGAACGGCACAGACGGCTCATCTCGTCAAAGTCCTCGTTCGTCTCGGTCGGCAGACCCATCATGAAATACAGCTTGACGTTGTTCCATCCGCCCTCAAACGCAATCTTACAGGCGTTCAGCAAATCCTCTTCCGTCAGATTTTTGTTGATGACATCGCGCAGGCGCTGGCTTCCGGCCTCCGCCGCGAACGTCAAACCGCTCTTGCGCACCTTCTGGACACGCTCCATCAGATCAATCGAGAACGAGTCCGCACGCAGGGACGGCAGCGCCAGGCTGATGCGCTTTTCCTCACAATAATCCAGCAGCGCATCCGCCAGCTCCTTCAGATCCGAATAGTCGCTGGTCGAGAGGGAAGACAGTGAAATCTCTTCATAGCCCGACTGATCCAGGATCGCCTTTGCCTGCCGTAGCAGAAGATCCTTGCTCTTCTTGCGCAGCGGACGATAGGTATGACCCGCCTGACAGAAACGGCAGCCGCGCGGACATCCGCGAAACAGCTCCACCATCGCGCGGTCAAATACAATCTCGGTCGACGGCACGACCAGGGTATCTGGAAAATACATGCTGTCCAAATCCCGCACAATGCGCTTTTGCACAAACGCCGGCGCACCGTCACGCGGCGTGATGGATTTCACCGTACCATCCGCATGGTATTCGATGTCGTACAGGCTCGGCACATAGATGCCCGGAATCTGGCTTGCCTCGCGCAGAAACTGTTCCTTCGACCAGTTTTCCTGCTTGGCCTTCCGGTAGAGATCGGTAAAGTCGATCATCATCTCTTCACCGTCGCCAATCTGGAACACATCGACAAAATCCGCCAGCGGCTCCGGATTGTAGGCACACGGGCCGCCGCACGCCACGATATTTTTCAGTCCGGTGCGCTCCTTCGCGTACACCGGAATGCCGCCGAGATCCAACATGTTCAGCACATTGGTAAACGACAGCTCATATTGCAGCGTAAACCCAAGGATGTCAAATTCCGTCAGCGGGTCGCCGCTCTCCAATCCATACAGAGGAATGTCCGCTTTCCGCATTTCCTCTTCCATATCCAGCCACGGTGCAAAGACGCGCTCACACCAGATATCCGGCTCATGATTGAGCAGCCCATACAGGATGCGGCTGCCCAGATGCGACATGCCGACCTCATAGGTGTCCGGAAAGCACATGGCAAAGCGGAGAAAGACATCGTCCTTCTCCTTGATGACAGAACCCCATTCGCCGCCGACATAACGCGCCGGCTTTTGCACGCGGGGCAGAATTCGTTTTAATTTGCTTGTCAGCATAGATTCCTCCGGGAATGTATCGTTCGATCAATCAGACAATCAAGCAAAAAGCCCTTCGCTCTTGCGACCGAAGGGTCTTTTTCGGTTTTTTTCCAATCGGTTTTTGGGGATCATTCTCCCTGCTCGTCCAGTTCCTGACGAGCCTGATAGGAATGGCGGCGCAGGCAGAACTCGTGTTCGACCTTAATGGTTTCCTTGAGCAGCAGCTCCAGCTCGGATGCATACGCCTCCAGCACACCGGTCGCCGCAAGATTGGCAAACGAGATGATCTTCAGGTACTTCTGAATCGACAGATGCAGACGGATCTGTGCGCGGTTGATGTCGCCGTATTCCATCTCGGAAAGGATCTGCTGCAGCTCTGCACGAACGCCGAGCGTCATCAGCTGGAATACCACACGGTCCGCCGGAACGATCAGGCGCGACTCATAGCGGGTCAGAAGCTGCTCAATCAGCTTGTTGTTGGCCTCCTGCATGGTTTTGAGATCCTTGAGCTGATAGGAATTGAGCTTCATGCCGACCGACTGCTCCATGACCTCCAGCTCTTCCTGCTGCTCCGATGTCAATTCCAGATCGTTCGGGTTGCCCGACTGTGTATAGCGCGCCACACCGCTGCGCATGGATTTATACAGATTTGCAATGCAATATACCTGACGCTCACATTCATCGTAGCGTGTCTGTGCGGCCTGAAGCTGCTCGGTGGTCTGATCCAGCTCCGCCTTCGCCGTCGCCTCCCGCTCTGCATAATCCTCCAGAATGCTCTCGCGCTCCTTGGTCACCTGCCGATGGATCGCATGGATAATCTCATCCCGGCGCTCAATGGTTTCTTCCTTCTCCGCAATTTCGTCGTTCAGCTGCGCCAGTTTTTCCTGTGCCTCCTCCAGCGCACGACGGGTATCCTCCAGCTGTGTATTGACATGATCCAGGGCCTTTCTGGATTTGGTCAGATCTTTTATATTATCAAACATAATTTTCACCTGTCTCCTGAGAAGCGCGGAACCGTTCCCCTTATCATGACGAACTGCGCTGTCCCCATTGTCCTTCCGTCTATTGTTCAAATTATAGTTATTTTACTACGTTTTTCACCATTTCGCAATACATATCCAAAAATCTGTCCACGGGGATTCTCCCCGCAAAGCCGGAGAAGACAAGCAAACAGGGCACGCTGTATACACAGCGTGCCCCTTTTCCTATCCTTGATCGTCAAACACTTATTCTTCGTCCGACATCAGCTTGTCCAGCAACTCCTGCTTGTTCTTGGTCGTGTCGATCGAACGGATGACCGAACGCAACGGCAGAACAGACGCCGGAGATACCGACAGCTCATCAATGCCGATCGCCATAAACAACTCACTCAGCTCTACATCCGCGCCGAGCTCACCACAAATGCCGATCCAGATGCCAGCCTTATGTGCATTGTCCGCCGCCATTTTGATAGCGCGGAGTACCGCCGGATGATGCGCATCAAAGAACTTGCCCAGACCCTTGCCCTGACGGTCCACCGCCAGCAGGTACTGTGTCAGATCGTTCGTGCCGATAGAGAAGAAGTCCACTTCCTTCGCCAGACGGTCGGATACCATAACCGCAGACGGGGTCTCGATCATGATGCCAAGCTCGACATTCTCTTCGAAGGCGATGCCTTCCTCGCGCAACTCGCTCTTGACCGACTCACAGATGCGCTTGATCTCACGAACCTCCCAAACGGATGTAATCATCGGGAACATAATCGCAATCTTTCCGTGTGCCGAAGCGCGGTACAGTGCACGAAGCTGCGTACGGAACACTTCCGGACGCGTCAGGCAAATACGGATCGCACGGAGACCCATTGCCGGGTTCTCTTCGCTTTCCAGCTGGAAATAATCCGCCTGCTTGTCCGCACCGATGTCCAGTGTACGGATGATGACACGCTTGCCGGCCATGCGCTCGGCAACCGTCTTATATGCCTGATACTGCTCCTCCTCCGACGGATAATCGTTGCCCGCCAGATACAGGAACTCCGAACGGAACAAACCAATTCCGCCGCCGTCGTATGCCAGAACGGCATCTACGTCGTCCGGAGAGCCGATGTTGCAGTAAACCATGACGTTCCTGCCGTCAATGGTCTGATTCGGCTTGCCCTTCAGCTCTTCCAGCAGCTTCTTCTCCGCCTGTTCCTTCTTGTAGATCGCGGTCAGACGTTCGGTCGTCTCCTCATCCGGTGCAATGAAGACCTCGCCGGTTGTGCCGTTGATGATAATATCCTTGCCATCAAACGACTCACTCAGAGACTCGCCGAGCTGGCAGACCGATGGAATTCCCATCGTGCGCGCCAGAATTGCCGTATGCGCCTGATCCGAACCGCCGGTCGTCAGCAGGCCGAGCAGCTTGGACTTATCCAGCTGAACCGTCTCCGACGGGCTGAAATCGTCGGAGGCCAGAATCACCGGCTCGTCCGAATCCAAACCGTTGCCCGAAATGCCGGACAGGATATTGATCACGCGCTGTGCGATATCCTTGACATCCGCGGAACGCGCCTGCATATACGAGTCGTCCATGCTGGCGAACATCTCTGCGAACTGCTCTGCGATATCGTTGACCGCAGCCTCCGCGTTAAGGCCGTCGTTAATCATGTCCGTGATTCCCTCGACAAAGTCCAGATCGTCCAACATCATCTGATGGGCTTCAAACAGCATTGCGCCCTCTTCGCCGACCTCTTCGACTGCCTTATCATACAGCCCCTTTAGCTGATCCATTGCAGTGGCACGCGCACTTTCAAAACGTGCAACCTCTGCCGCGGTGTCTTCTACCTGTGTACGTACAATTTCTCCGCTGCCACGCTTATAAAAACAAAGCCTGCCAATCGCTACGCCCTTGGATGCGCTTTTGCCCTGTAATACAACCATCCAAATATCCTCCTGTTTTTATTCTGCCTACATGCTTTTTCCTGAATCCAAACTATCGCGCCATGATGAAACAGACACTTACTCTCCTTCTGTCCTTCTCATCATACGGATAATGGAATTACAGCCTTCGTCTCCTGCTGGAAACGAAAGCTGCAGCATCAAATCATTTCTCAGATATTCTCACGGAGAACAGCAACAAATGCGTCGAGCTTCTCCTGATCATCAGCAGAAACGGTGATCTCATCGCCGTTCTTTACGCCAAGGCCCATAATAGCAAACATCTTGCGGGCATCCGCCTTCTTGCCATTCTTCTCAATGGTAATACCTCCATCGATCTCCTTTGCAGCCTTCGTGATGATGCCAGCTGGACGAGCGTGGATTCCCTCCGGATCTGTAACAACATACGTAGTAGTAGCCATTTTGTTTACCTTCCTTTCTTGTGTGCCGATGCACACGGGTGTATTATAGATTTCCGCTCTCTTTTATGCAGGCAACACAAAAGAAAACGTTTTTTACTGGAACGATTATATTATACTCGCAATTTGGATAAAAGAAAAGCCTTTCTTCCGACTTTTTTGATTAGTTATTCCCAAAAATAATTTTCGACTGTCAGATTTTTTACTTTTTGAGGTTTTTTTGGAAAAGTTTTGGGTCTTTCATTTTGCTCGTTTTCGGATTTCCCGGATTTGTAATCCATTTGGATTCATGGTATACTGAATATATCTTAGTCGAAAGGAGGAATCCCACATGCAGGAAAACACACAGCCCTATCTGATGATCTGCCGCATCCTTGTATTGCTGTATGTTCCGCTGAGTCTGCTGCTCGCTGTCAGTCTGCTGTTTACATTCAATCTGGTTCGCAGTGTACTCGCCCTGCTGACCATTCCTCTGATCTTTCTCCCTCCGTTTGCGGAGCGCTTTTTTCACTGGAAACGTTCCTATCGCTTTAACCTTTTTTATTTTCTCACGCTGCTGTTCTGGTATACCGGCAGCTATGTCCTGCATCTCGACACCCAGATCGCGCATTATACCTTATTCGGACATGCTGTTCTCGGATGCTTCCTGGTTCTCCTTGGCCTTTCGCTGGCCTGCCGCGCGGCGGCCAGTCTGCCCAAACCACAGTATTCCCGTCTCTGGTTTGCCTTCGGCGGGCTGTTTTCCATCGTATGCAACACGATTATCATCCTCGCCGAATCCATATTAATTCTGGTTATCGGCGGCATCGCCATTTCTCTGACCGGTGTGCTGGCTGAGCTGGCGGTTTCCATCGTCAGCGCATCCCTCTTCTCCATCGTGCTTTGCCGGTTTGGACAGCATAAGGGATTTTCTCTCCTGCTGCGTGCGGTGCAGGACCTGGCCTTCCGCAACCGGAAGCAGCATTCCACCGTCAAAATTACCTCCATTGAATCTATGAACGATTAAATACATCGTTGTCACACAGCCTCTTCTGCGGAATGGGCTGTGTTTTTTTGTCAGAATGGAAGGAATGTGGTATAATAGCCGTAAATACACAACGGCACGAAAGGAGATGCCCCACAGCGCATGCAGTCACAGCTTCCGAGTGATTTCTCCAAAGGGAAAATCTCGACCAACATCATCCGCCTTGCAATCCCGATCACACTGGCACAGTTGGTGAACATTCTATACAATATCGTCGATCGCGTCTACATCGGCCGCTTTATGGAACATTCCACAACGGCTTTGACCGGCGTTGGTATCTGTTTTCCGATTGTCACCATCATCGTCTCGTTCGCCAACCTGATCGGTACCGGCGGAGGGCCGCTGTTCTCCATTGAGCGCGGCAAGAAAAACGACGAAGAGGCCGAAGCCATCATGGGAAACAGCCTGACGCTTCTGTTCGGCATCAGCGTATTTCTGACCATCTTCGGCCTGCTGCTGCGCCGTCCGCTGCTGTATGCCCTCGGGGCGAGCGATGTGACCTTCCCCTATGCCAACGCCTATATCACGATTTACCTATTGGGGACGCTGTTCGTCATGACCAGCCTGGGCATGAACAGTTTTATCAATGCTCAGGGGTTTGGCAAAACCGCCATGCTGACTATCCTGATCGGCGCTGTACTCAACATTGCACTGGATCCGGTTTTGATTTTCGCCCTTCATCTCGGCGTCCGCGGCGCCGCGTGGGCCACGGTGCTCTCCCAGCTCGCCGCCGCCATCTGGACCCTTCGTTTTTTAACCGGACGCAAGACGCTGCTCCGGCTCCGTGTCTGCAACCTGCGCTGTCGGAAAACACGTGTGCGGCGCATCCTGTCGCTCGGTCTGTCCGGCTTCACCATGGGTGCGACAAACAGCCTGGTACAGATCTGCTGCAACGCTTCGCTGGGTACATTCGGCGGCGATCTGTATGTCGGCGCGATGACCATCATCAATTCGGTGCGGGAGATCCTGTCTCTCCCCGTCACCGGCGTCGTCAACAGTGCACAGCCCGTTATCGGCTACAACTATGGCGCACAGGAGCATGACCGCGTGTGCCAGGCGATCCGCTTCACCGCAATCCTGCTGTTTTGCTACACTTTGATTGCCTGGTCCTTAGTTTCTCTGTTTCCGGCCTTTTTTATCCATATCTTTAACACTGACCTGGAATTGACGTCGGTTACCATTCCATCTATGCACGTTTATTTCTTCGGTTTTTGCTTTATGGCTTTTCAGTTTTCCGGACAGACGACATTTCTCGCGCTCGGAAAGTCCCGGTTTTCGCTCTTTTTCTCCCTGCTCCGCAAGGTATTTATCGTCATCCCACTCACCCTGCTCTTGCCGCATCTCGGAGGGCTGGGTACCACCGGGGTATTTCTGGCTGAACCAATTTCCAACGTATGCGGCGGTCTGGCCAGCTTTACCACCATGCTGTTTGTCTGTTATTTCCCCATCCGCAAAGCGGCACAGGGGAAACAGCAGCATTTCATCTGACCCCCGTTTTCTTTTGTCAAAGGAGGATCGCTTATGCATCACTGTGAGATCGCCGTCATGGGCGCCGGCATCATCGATATTCCGGTCATCTATGCGGACCGTTCGGTCTTTTCGCGCCACTCCACACCGGTGGATCACATCGGCATGACGACCGGCGGAGACGCACTCAACGAAGCCACCGTGCTGGCCCGGCTTGGCCATCGGGTTCGCCTGATCAGCCGCTGGGGCTGCGATGCCGCCGGCGACTATCTGGACGGGCACTGTGCCCGTCTCGGCATTGACACACAGTATGTCCACCACGAAGAGGGACTTGACACCGGTGTCAACGTGGTGCTGGTGGACGAGGCGGACGGCGCGCGCCGGTTTTACAACAACCGTCATGGCAGTCTGCGCAGGCTTCTGCCGTCGGATTTTTCCGCCGCGCAGCTGGAGGGAATCCGCATCCTTTCTCTGGCCAGTATTTTTGTATTCCCGCTCATCTCGATCGAGGATTTCGCCCGGATTGCACACACAGCCCGTGAACACGGCGTGCTGGTCTGTGCCGACTTTGTCCTCCCCAAAAAAGGGGAAAACCTTCGTGACCTGGCCCCCCTCCTCCGCGAACTGGATTATGTATTCGCCAATGAAGTCGAGGCAGAAGCCATTACCGGGGAGAGCACACCGGACAACATGGCGGATGCATTGCTTTCCGCCGGCGCCCGCCACGTGATTATCAAGCTGGGGGCGGATGGGTGCCGGATCGCGAAAGAAGGCTTCTGCGCACACATCCCCGCCTGTCCGGGCACCCGCTGTGTCGACACCACCGGGGCCGGAGACAATTTTGCCGCCGGATTCCATCACGCACTGTTGGCCGGGAAGTCTTTTTCGGATTGTGCCTACTTCGCCAACGCCTGTGCTTCGGTTTCGGTCGAGTGCGTCGGCGCCTCTACCGGTGTGACCAGTTTGGCTCAAGTCGAGGAGCGCTTGGCACATTATACAAAATAATCGACAATTCTTTGGAAATTGTATTGACTTTCCAGTAGGGATTCCATATAATAAATACAACCAGATGATGATTACAGAAAAGCAGCGCTGCCCTGCGCTCACCGAAGGAGTAACACTCTCAGGTGTCCGGAATCCGGATGGAGACTGTAGTCGGATGGAGCTCTGGAGAATCTCATCAAATGAGTGCCGAAGGTGCAACGCGTTGTTTCCGCGAATCTCTCAGGCAAAAGGACAGAGTAACTCCCTTTTTTCTGCTGTCGTTGGCAGGGATGCGGAAGTATACTATTTTATCTGATTCAGAGCGAAACCATACGGTTTGGCTCTTTTTTATTTTGCGTTTCCTATTTACACACACATACACACAAAGAAAGCGTCTGTCAGACAATGACAGACGCTCTCTTTTTTCTTATCCATTCATTTTGCTTCCAGCTGCGTGACCAGCTTGTCCAGCTCCTCCACGACACTGTGGACAGACCGGTCTGCACGCGCTATCAAGTTGGGATGACCGGACTGCATCGCCCACATCTCTCCTACCGTTCCGAGCAGCGCCATATCGTTCTCATTGTCCCCAATGCCAATGACATCCTCCGGAGCAATGCCGCGGAGCTGGCAATATTTTCGAAGAGCGATCCCCTTGTCACAGCCATCCCGCAAAAAATCGATCCAATTATATCCGCCCAGCACCGGTGTCAGGTACGGCTCTGCAAACTCTGCCATGCGTTTTTGCACCGAAAGCAGATCGCCCCTCGGGCAATAGAGGGAAATCTTGATGAAATCCTCCGGGACATCCTCCCATTCCGGAGTGACCTCGGTATCGTTGCCAACATATTCTCTCATATGTGCGAGGTACCCCGCCTCCTTTGGCTTGACATAACAGCAGCGCTGCGTGGAAAGCAGTCCTTCACACCCCGGCTGTGCCTGAATATAGTTCAGAAGATCCAATGATTTTGCACGATCCAACGTCTCACAGGCGACCGCCTCTCCTCTATGCATCGTCAGACTGCCGTTTTCGCAAATATAGCTGATCTCATCCGCAATCGGTGCAAATAATCTCCTCTGGTTTGCATACTGTCGTCCACTGCAGGAAAGGTATTCCACTCCACAGGCCTGCAATCGGCGAATCAGAGGAAACAGTCTCGGATCCAGCTGTTTCTGCCCGTCAAATAAAATCGTTCCATCAATGTCACAGGCAATCATTTGCAGCATAGCATTGTCTCCCCCGTTCCCGTTTTTATCTGTCTCTATTGTATCAGATTTTACGGTATCTGGAAATCCACAATTCGTCCAAAATCTTCTGAAAATACAAAAACTCCCTTTCACACATTGTGTGAAAGGGAGTCCTTCTATGCTCTCCAAGGATAAAATGCGAATTATTTCTTCTCGTACTTCTCTTCATCCAGCGTTACCTGGAAACGTTTGACCTCGCTCGCAATCACACCGGACAGGGCCAGCATGCAGATCAGATTCGGGATCGCCATCAATGCGTTTGCAATATCCGAGAAGCTCCAAACCAGATCCAGAGACTGCGTTGCGCCGATAAACGCAATCAGCGAGAAGAAAATACGGTATGCCATACAAATCTTCGGGCTCCGGACAATGTACTCCAGCGCCTTTTCGCCGTGATATTCCCAACCGAGAATGGTAGAGAAGGCAAACAGGGTAATTCCAATCGTGACCATCCAGCCACCGAAGGTGCCCAGCACGGTCTGGAATGCTGCAATCGTCAGGGCAGAACCCGTGAGCAGTTCACCGGTTGCCGGATCGATCGAGCCCAGAACGCCGGACGAGCAAATTGCAAGGCCGGTTACGGTACAAATAACGATGGTATCGAAGAACGTACCGGTCATGTTAATGTAACCCTGACGAACCGGGTCGTCCGTCGTCGCTGCTGCCGCCGTGATTGCCGCAGAACCCATGCCAGCCTCGTTCGAGAATACACCACGGGCAACGCCCCAGCGCATGGACTGCATCATACCGGAAACAATCGTGCCGAGCACGCCGCCGGAAACCGCCGCCGGGCTGAACGCACACTTGAACATCAGGACAATCGCCGCCGGCAGGTTAGTGATATTGCCCAGAATGACAATAATGCCGAAAATCAGATAGAAGACAGCCATAACCGGAACGATGACCGAAGATACCTTAGACAGGCGCGTAATGCCGCCAAGCAGGATAACCAGCACCAGAGCGGTGATAACGACACCGGTAATCCAAGTCGGGATATGGAAGGTGCTGAGCAGCGCAGAGGAAATCGAGTTTGCCTGCGTCATGTTGCCGATACCAAACGATGCGATCACGGCAAAGATGGCAAACAGCATCGCCAGCACGGCACCGAGCGTCTTGTTCTTCAGACCGCGCTTCATGGTCGTCATCGGTCCGCCGAGCATCTCGCCCTGTTCGTTGACCGTACGATATTTGATCGCAAGCATGCATTCCGAGAACTTACTGGTCAAACCAAAGATCGCAGAAATCTCCATCCAAACCAGTGCGCCCGGACCGCCGCTGACCAGCGCTGTCGCAACACCAACGATGTTGCCGGTACCAATCGTCGCAGCCAGCGCCGTCATGAGTGCAGCAAACGGAGAAATATCACCGGTGCCGCGATCGGTTTTGCGTGCTTCCTTACTCAGGACAGACTTTAATGCGTATGGCAGATTCAGCCATGTGCGGAATCCAATGCGTATGGTCAGGAATATACCCGTACCCACGAGGAGGACAAGCATAACCGGTCCCCACACAAAGGTGTCCACCGCATTAACAATGTTTGTTAATGTTTCCATTTTTAAAAATAACTCCCTTCAAACAAAAAGAACTTACACAGCAGAAACAACAGCAGGAAAGCGACGCCATTGTCGATACCGGTAAATTCCCTCTAATTTGTCTACACGTATGTTACCACGTACTACAAAATTTTGCAAGTCAAATATGAAAAAAATTCAAATAAATTGTGAACAAATTGGCGTGAACTGCATTTTCTTGTCCGATTTCCGAATAAAGTGTGGTATACTGATACAAGAATTTACATCATATCCTGCGAAAAACGGAGAAATCTCAAATGATGAAAACATATCGTTTTACGATTGCTTATGACGGTTCGCGGTATCGCGGCTGGCAGCGTCAGGGAAATACCGACCACACAATTCAGGCAAAGCTGGAGCTGGTTCTGTCCCGGATGCTCGGTCATTCGATCGAAATTCACGGGGCCGGACGCACCGATGCCGGTGTCCACGCGCGAATGCAAATCGCAAGCTCCCGCTTTGAAACCGCCAAAACGCCGGAAGAAATCCGTTCCTATCTCAACCAGTATCTGCCGGAGGATATCGCTGTCCTCTCCTGTCAGGAAGCCGGAGAACGCTTTCATGCACGTCTGAACGCGAAAGGCAAGCAATACCGGTACTGCATCAACGACACCGGTACCCCCAATGTATTTCGCCGAAAATATGTCTGCACCTGGCCACAGCCGCTGGATGACGATGCCATGCGCCGCGCCGCAGCGCTTCTAATCGGCACACACGATTTCCGCGGCTTTTCCTCGGTCAATCGGCGCTTTAAGAAATCCACCATCCGCACCATCCACTCTATCGATATTCTGCGGACGAACGAAGAATTACAGCTTGTTTTCCAAGGCACCGGATTTTTATACAACATGATACGCATTTTAACCGGAACGCTCGTCGAAATCGGACAGGGCACGCGCGATCCGGGCAGCATTCGTGCCGTTTTGGAAACCGGTGACCGGCAGCTCGCCGGCATTACCATGCCGCCACATGGATTGATCCTGGAGCGCGTGGATTATGACAGCCGCCTTATCGGGGACGCATCCGCCCTGGGCGAATAACCGGAAAATGTACGTTCTGCCATGCTGCTCTATCGTTTTTTCCCTTTGTTTTTCAAGAAAACATATTGTTTTCACTATCAAGCATATGGAAAAAGGCAAAAATATTCCCCGGTTCCCCGGGGAAAAACCGCAAATTTCAACAAATCGGCATCCGAAAGACCATATTTTTGACCAATTTCAGTGTAAAATCGTAAAATGTATTGGTTATTTTCCGTCAAAAGTTTCGAATTTTCCCTTTTCTGTGTGCACACTATACAAATACAATTGTTTTTTCATTCGTAAAATGTCACAATTTAATCATTGTTTTTTTGTCGCAAATGACTATAATAAGAATTGTCAAGGGGATGTAATAAAACTGAAAATACCAGTTCAGTTTCCCCTGTTTTAATCCTTCCTTTTCATACAAATCTCTCTTTCCATGCAGGTTGCCGACTGTATTGGAAAAACGGAAACAGACTTGTACGGATTTATTTCCGCTCTCACTCCATCTTTTTAACTCTCTCTTTTGGAGTCTGTTCCGTTAGAAAAAACGCCGCTTTTGCCGAAGCGGCGTTTTTTCTTCTCCTTATCACAAAAGCGCTCCCGGACCATGCCGCGGAGCGCTTTTTGCTTTTTCCTTGTTATCGTTCGTCCTCTTCGATCGGCTCGTCATCGTCGAATACCGCCCGGTCAAAATCCGGCTGTGCGGCATCCTCTTCCTCCACCTGACGGTAAAACGCCTCCTCTTCTTCCTCCTCTCGGAGATAGGCATTCATGCGGTTGACTGCATCCACCTGCTGCGCATGCGTTCCCTTTTCAAACGGAATCATCAGCCACGGCTCAATCAGATATTTTCCGGCCCCATAGCCCAGTGCCAGTCCAATAACACCCATCCACTGCATGGCCTTCTGCGGCTCAGAGCCCAGAATCAGGCCCAGGACACCGACCAAAAGATACGCAAGGCCGAAGCCAATCAAAGCGGTATACAGATAAAAGGTCGGAATGCGTCCCGTGATACGGTCCGTCCAATTTGGCTGTTTGGACAGCTTATCCGGATGCTTTGGAAATTCCGCATTGTCCGGATCATCCACAATTTGATAGCGATAGCGCGGCATTGACGCTTTTTTCTTGAACATAAGTATTCTCCCTCACACGTAAAGATAGTATTGCAGATTTAGTATATCATACTCGACAATTCGATGCAATAAAAAGCGATGACACAGAATTTCTCCTGTGCCATCGCGGGAATGATATCAACTCTTGTTTACTTGAGTACAGCTCCCTGATTGGCGGAAGTAACCAGACGGGCATACCGTGCCAGCCAGCCGGTCTTGATCTTCGGCTCTTCCGGAACGAAGTTCTTGCGGCGCTCCGCAAATTCTTCGTCGGAAACCTTGGCATTGACCGCACGGTTCGGGATATCAATTTCAATGATATCGCCTTCCTGCAGCAGGCCGATCTCACCGCCCATCGCCGCCTCCGGGCAGACATGGCCGATGGAAGCGCCGCGGGAAGCGCCGGAGAAACGGCCGTCCGTAATCAGCGCTACGTCCTTATCCAGCTTCATGCCGGCCAGAGCCGAGGTCGGATTGAGCATCTCACGCATGCCCGGGCCGCCCTTCGGGCCTTCATAGCGGATGATAACCACGTCACCCTTTTGGATCTTTCCGTTGTAGATGGCATCAATCGCATCTTCTTCGGAGTTAAACACACGGGCCGGGCCGGAATGCTTGAGCATTTCCGGAGCAACGGCGCTCTGCTTGACCGCACAGCCTTCCTTGGCGATGTTGCCCCACAGGATTGCAATGCCGCCGGTCTGCATGTATGGATTGTCGATCGGACGGATCACCTCCGGGTTGGTGTTCTTGCAGTTTGCAATGTTCTCCCCAACCTTCTTGCCGGTAACGGTGATCTGATCCAGTTCCAGCAAGTCCTTCTTGGACAGCTCATTCATAACGGCATAGATGCCGCCCGCCTCATTCAGCTCCTGAATGTAGGTGCGGCCTGCCGGTGCCAGATGGCACAGGTTCGGCGTCTTGTCCGAAATCTCGTTCATGGTATTGAGATCAAAGTCAACGCCTGCCTCATGCGCAATGGCAAGCAGGTGCAGAACCGTATTGGTCGAGCATCCCAGTGCCATCTCACACTCCAGTGCGTTGTGAACCGCCTTTTCTGTGACAACATCACGCGGCTTGATGTCCTTCTCAACCAGCTCCATGATCTTCATGCCGGCATGCTTTGCCAGATGAATGCGGTTGGAATAGACTGCCGGAATCGTACCATTGCCCGGAAGAGCCATACCGATTGCCTCACACAGACAGTTCATGGAATTTGCCGTATACATACCCGAGCAGGAACCGCAGCTCGGACAGGAATTGCACTCGACGCGCTCAATTTCCTCGTCATCGATCAGGTTTGCCTTGCGTGCGCCAACGGCCTCAAAGGTATAGGACAAGGAAACGT
Source organism: Eubacteriales bacterium (assembly GCA_030539335.1). Taxonomy (GTDB): domain Bacteria; phylum Bacillota; class Clostridia; order Oscillospirales; family Butyricicoccaceae; genus Butyricicoccus_A. The sequence continues at coordinate 89,542 of JAUNSG010000002.1, forward strand.
TCTCGCTGTTGTGGCGTCCGGCCAGCATCGGGCCGCCGGAACACATGATGGACGGAATGTTCAGACGGCATGCTGCCATGAGCATACCCGGAACGATCTTGTCACAGTTCGGGACGAGCACCAGACCGTCAAACTGATGTGCCTGCGCCAGCGTCTCTACCGAGTCGGCGATCAGCTCACGGGACGGCAGCGAGTACTTCATACCGATATGGCCCATTGCAATGCCATCACATACGCCGATTGCCGGTACCATAATCGGCGTGCCGCCCGCCAGGCGGACACCGGCCTTGACGGCCTCGGTGATCTTATCCAGATTGATGTGGCCCGGAATGATTTCGGAATGTGCGGAGACAACGCCGATCAGCGGGCGGTTCATCTCCTCCTCTGTCAGGCCAACTGCACGCAGCAGAGAGCGATGCGGAACGCGCTCAACTCCCTGCGTCACGTTTGCACTTCTCTTGTTATTCATCGTATCCTCCATTTCGATACCCATTTCGAAAGGAACGGGGACGGAGACAATGTTTGTCCCGTCCCCGAATGTATCACTTAAATTGTATCGGTAATCCGGAAAGGGATTACTTCTTCAGCCAGGACATCAGGCCACGCAGACGCTTGCCGGTCTCTTCCAGCTCGCTCTCCGCCTCAACCTGACGGGTAGCCAGGAAGCGTGCACGACCACCGGCACGGTTCTCCTGAATCCACTCGGAAGCAAAGGTGCCGTTCTGGATCTCTTCCAGAATCTTCTTCATTTCCTTGCGGGTCTCCTCGGTGATGATGCGCTTGCCGGTGCGGTAATCGCCGTACTCAGCGGTATCCGAGATGGAGTAACGCATCTTTGCGAAGCCGCCCTCGTTAACCAGATCGATGATCAGCTTCATCTCATGGACACACTCGAAGTATGCATTCTCCGGAGCGTAGCCAGCCTCAACCAGCGTCTCAAAGCCAGCCTTCATCAGCTCGCAAACACCGCCGCAGAGGACAGCCTGCTCACCGAACAGGTCGGTCTCGGTCTCGGTGCGGAAGGTGGACTCCAGAATGCCCGCACGGCCGCCGCCGATACCGGAAGCGTAAGCCAAAGCGGTCTCCATTGCCTTGCCGGTAGCATCCTGCTCAACGCATGCCAGGCACGGAACGCCGTGACCCTCAACATACTGGCTGCGAACGGTGTGGCCCGGGCCCTTCGGTGCGATCATGATAACGTCAACGTCAGCCGGCGGTACGATCTGCTTGAAGTGGATGTTGAAGCCATGTGCAAATGCCAGAGCATTGCCAGCCTCCAGATTCGGCTCAACAACGTCCTTATAGATATCTGCCTGCTTCTCATCCGGGCACAGCATCATAACGATGTCGCCAGCCTTTGCAGCCTCTGCCGGAGTCATAACGGTCAGACCGTAGTCCTCCGCCTTCTTGGTGTGGCGGGAACCCGGACGCAGACCAACAACAACGTTTACGCCGGAGTCCTTCAGGTTCATTGCATGAGCATGGCCCTGGGAGCCAAAACCAATGATTGCAACGGTCTTGCCATCGAGTGCAGCCAGATTACAATCTGCATCGTAATACATTTTAACCATTTTGTTTTCCTCCTAATCTAGGGATACGTTTTTTCCCAACAGTTATATTATAAGTAAATATGGTTAACAAATCAATAGTGCACCTGAAAAATCAAATGCTCTTTTCACTTTTATACATCGCCGTGATGCCGGTACGGCTGGATTCGACAACCTCATAGTTGGAAAGTACCGAAAGGAACTTATCGACATCCGTTGGCGTACCGTTTTTACGAACGATGATCGTCTCGTTGAGCGTCGTGATGATAGCCGCATTGTACAGATCACAGATTTCACGAACGCTCTCCTGTGTGGCCTCATCGCCATGGATCTTAACCAGAACCAGCTCCCGGCAGTGCGCCTCTTCTTCATCGATGTGAACGACCGAAATGCATTCCTCCAGCTTTTTCATCTGCTTGAGAATCTGATCCAGCGTGTACTCATCACCGATGGCAACCAACGTAATACGGGAAATCTCTTTATCCATTGTCGGTGAAACCGTCAGAGAATCAATGTTAAAGCCGCGGCGGCCAAAAAGACTGGAGACACGTGCCAGAACACCGTAATGGTTCTGAACCAGTGCTGATACAATATATTTTTCCATGTTTCCTCCCGCCTATCTTAATCCACAATAACGTTGCGGATGGTCTGTCCCGCCGGGATAAACGGCAGAACACGCTCATCCTTGTCGACAATCGCATCAATAATAACCGGTCCGTCCGCCTGCATAGCCTTTGCCATGACCTCGCGGAACTCCGCAATCGTGCGGCAACGGTAGCCTGTGGCACCAAACGCCTCCGCCAGCTTGACATAATCGGTCTGGCGATGCGGATCGGTGCTGGAATAGCGCTTGCCATACAGCGAGGTCTGCCACTGGCGAACCATGCCCAAAACCTCATTGTTGGTGATAACCGTAATGACCGGAAGATGATAGCTGACCGCAGTACACATCTCGTTGAGATTCATATGGAAGCTGCCGTCGCCGGTAACATGGACAACCTTCTTATCCGGGCAGGCGATCTGTGCACCGATTGCCGCGCCGTAGCCATAGCCCATGGTTCCCAGGCCGCCGGACGAAAGGAATGTACGTGGGATTCTGCGTCCGGTGAACTGGGCCGCCCACATCTGGTGCTGGCCGACATCGGTCGCAACGATATCGTTTTCTCCGATTGCCTCGTTGATCGCGCGCATCAACTGATGCGGACGGATGACCGAATCGTTATCCACCGGACGATAGTCCAGGCGGTTCTTCCACGTAGCAATCTGCTCCAGCCAGGCCCCGTGCTTGTTCTCGTTGACCAGCGGCAGGACTGCCTCCAGTACCTCACGGACATCGGCTGTGATGGAGAAATCCGTCGCAATATTCTTATCAATCTCACTGTTGTCGATGTCAATCTGGATGATTTTTGCCTTGTTGGCGAAATCGCCCATCTTAGTTGCAACGCGATCCGAGAACCGGGTTCCCAAAGCAATCAGCAGATCGGCCTTTTCCGCCGCTCTGCCTGCGGAAACCCAGCCGTGCATACCGATCATGCCGAGGTTCAGCGGATCGTCCGTCTGCAGGCCACCGATGCCCATCAGCGCGTGACATGCCGGAATTTCCGCCTTGTGCATCAGTTCCTTCAGCACATCGCTTGCGCCCGAGCTGATGACGCCGCCGCCAAAGAAAATCGTCGGGCGTTCGCTGGCATTGATCATGTCCGCCATCTGACGGATGTCCTCCGGCTTCACTTTCGGAAGCGGACGGGGCTTGACCGCCGGCTTCGGCTCATATTCGCACTCCGCCGCCGTGACATCCTTCGGGATATCGATCAGAACCGGGCCCGGCCGACCGCTCATGGCGATCTCAAACGCCAGACGGACCGTATCCGCCAGATTTTCTACCTCACGGACAACAAAGTTATGCTTGGTAATCGGCATCGTAATGCCAGCAATATAGACCTCCTGAAAGCTGTCACGTCCAATGGCCGGTATGCCGACATTGCCGGTAATCGCAACCATCGGGATAGAATCCATATATGCCGTGGCAATTCCGGTGACGAGATTGGTCGCGCCCGGGCCACTGGTCGCCAGGACAACGCCAACCTTGCCGGTTGCACGTGCGAATCCGTCTGCGGCATGTGCCGCACCCTGTTCATGCGCAGTCATGATATGGGTGATGCGATCGGAATTCTTATACAGCTCATCATAAATATTGAGCACAGCACCGCCCGGATAGCCAAAAATTGTATCGGCTCCCTGCTCCAGCAGTGCCTCAATGAGAATCTGCGAGCCATTGAGTTTCATTGCAATCACTCCTGAATGTAATTTATTCGTTCCGCGAAAAAAGAAGTTCGAGTCAGTGGAAGTACAAAAAAAGCCTTCGTCTCCCAAAAGAGACAAAGACCAAACTCTGCGGTACCACTCTTATTGCCGCCAAAACGGCGACCACTCTAACGCATCGGCATTTCTGCTTAATGCTTGCCCTATAACGGAGGCTAACCCGATTTTGGTTACTTGGGGGATCCCGTTCGCCCAAACTGCTCACGGATGACATTCACATTCCCTTCGCTGCTGTCTCACACCAGCCGACAGCTCTCTGACAACTACAGGATGCTACTATTCCGGTCTCTGCATTTGCTTTTTTCGATTGTTACTATTATATCTCTTTTCGAGGAAATGTCAACAGTTTTTCTTATTATTTTGTGTATTTTCTTTCCGGCCTTCCAGGAAACCCATGTTTTCCCACCAATCATTGCGCGTGCCAATCCCACCTTTTGGAATAAACCGGACGGCGGATGGAAATACTTTGGGAGAACGGTGAGCAAACGGATGATCCGCCAAGGAGGGGCTGTCGTGACTCTTTTATTTCTCCGAACTATACTCTTATATTTCGCCGTAGTATTCGGGCTTCGGCTGTCCGGCAAGCGGCAGCTCGGTGAACTGTCCACCTCCGAATTTGCCGTCACCATCCTGGTCTCCGAGCTGGCGTCCATCCCATTGCAGGATGTCGCCGTCCCACTGTTTAACGGCATTATCCCGCTGCTGACGCTGGTCTGTCTGGAGGTCCTGCTGGCCACCCTGTGTCGCAAGAGCAGCCGTGCCCGCCGCGTCCTGTGCGGCAATCCCTGTATCATCGTAAAAAACGGGAAAATCGATCAGAAAATGATCAAAAACCTGCGGCTGTCCATCGAGGATGTCATGGAGGCGCTGCGCCTCGCCGGCGCCCCAAACCTGCCCGATATCCGCTATGCCATTGTCGAGACAAACGGTCAGCTCAGCGTGATCCTAAAAGCCGAGGCACAGCCGGTCATCCCATCCCAGATCCATGTGCATCCCCACGAAGTGGGCGTCCCGCTCATCCTGATCTCCAACGGCACCGTCATACAAAAAAATCTGCTGGAGCTGGGAAAAACCGAGAACTGGCTGCTGGAGCAATGCAAACGGCAGCACTGCTCCTCCTTCGACGAGGTATTTTTATTCACGCTGGACGATGCCGGCAACCAGTTTATCCAGGCCGTACAAAAAGGAGTCTGAGGTATGAAGCGTCTTTGGATTGCCATTACATTGATCCTGATCATCATCGCCACCAGTATCGGGGATATCTGGTATCTGAACCATACGATCCGCTCGATAACAAATCTGCTGGACACCTCCCTTTCCGCCGCGCGCACGGAAAACTGGGAGCAGTCGCGCGAAGCTTTGCTGCAAGCCCGCCAGATCTATGACCGCTCGGAGGGGATGCTCAGTGTCACCATCAACGAAAAACAGCTGGATGAGGTCTGTCTGAATTTTGCACGCACACAGGAAGGCTGTATGACGGATGACCTCTCCGGATATCAGATGGAGCTTTCCGGACTGCGCGAATCGGTCGAAGACCTGCTGCGGTCGGAGACCCTTTCCCTCGGGAATTTGTTTTGAGGCAAAATAAAGACCTGCCGTTTGACACAGCAGGTCTTGCTTTTTCTTTTGCATTACATGTACTTCTTGAGCACGTCGCTTGCCAGAGCCGCATCATCCGACATCGAAACCGTGAAGTTGACACCGTGCTTCGACGAGAACTCATCCAGCTTAAGGATAAACTTTTCCGCATCCTCGGTCTTTTCATCGTGCGCGACCTTGTACAGGCCATCAATGAAAATCTCGGTAATATCATAGTTACCAGCATGGATGCCGGCAACAAAGCCCAGCAGAGAGGCATAATCGCTGACACTATAGTCAGACACGTTAACCAATCGAGCTGCATGCGAAATATCCAGATTCAGAGAAGAGCCCTTTGCGATGCAGACAACCGTACCCGGCTCCTTCTTTGCCGCTGCGTTAACACTGTCAATAATAACCTTAGTTTTTCCGCTGCCAGCAGCAGCCATCATTACTTTAACCATTTTGTGATTCCTCCTGTAGTGTTTTGAGGTTGATTCAATATTACCATAATCTCATCAAAAAAACAATGTGTTTTCGTGAAGATTTTCAAAACAATCTGTGACAATCCCATTATTTCATCAAAAGTATCCCTAAAAGGTCGCGATAAATATCGCTTATCCCTTTCTTCTCAACATTTTCTGCCGTCAGGATATCCCTTCTTGCGATCTCTTCTCCATCCGCCGAAACGACAACCTCACCGATTTTCGTCCCTGCCTCGACCGGTGCGGAAATACTTTCCTGAAGCTCGATCTCCCGCACTGCGGTCCCCGCCTGTTCCTTCCCCATCAGCACCGGCGTGTCATCTGCCAGCACCGCTGCGACGTTCTCCTGCTTGCCCAATGTCACCGGGATTTCGGGAAGTGCGTCGGATTCCGACAGAATCGAAACCATACCGTAATTGGCAAAGCCGTAATTCAGCATCGCTGTGATATCGGCATTGCGCGATTCCTTATCCGGCTCCGCCATCACGACCGCAATCAAATCCATTCCATCCTTGCGCGCTGTGGCCGAAATACAGAACCCGGCGGTGCTGGTATAGCCGGTTTTCAATCCGGTCAGGCCGTCGTATTGCCGCAGCAGTTTGTTTGTGTTCGCAAGCTGGAAAGTGCCGTCCCGCACGGTATCCATCCAGATTGTGGTGTAATCATAGATCACTTCGTGCTTCATCAGCTCCCGCGAGATGATCGCCAGATCCCGCGCCGTGGTCAGCGTCTCCTCTCCGTCGGTATCCAATCCATTCGGATTGACAAACGTCGTTCCGGTACATCCGAGCTGCTGTGCGCGCTCATTCATCATGCCGACAAATCCCTCTTCACTGCCGCCCAGATGCTCCGCGACCGCCACTGCCGCGTCATTGGCCGATCCGACCGCGATGGACTTGAGCATATCATCCAGCGACATCTGTTCGCCTTCCTTGAGGTAAATCTGTGTGCCGCCCATGGAACAGGCATTTGCTGAGGCCGTGACCATATCCGTCAGCTGTACCCTTCCCTCATCCAATGCCTCCATCGTCAGCAGCATCGTCATGATTTTGGTCACCGATGCCGGCGGAAGTGATTCGTCTGCATTGGACTCATATAATACGGTACCATCCGACGCCATCAAAATCGCCGATTTCGCACTGCCGTCCGGGAGTTCGGCCGCCTGTGCCGTTATCGTCAGGCAAATGCCGAGCAGGACAGCCAATCCCATTCGTTTCATGGTTCATCCCCCGTTTCAAGACAACGTATGCTGCCTTGTCTGAAATCAGAACGTCGGTTCTTGTTTCTTTTTCGGAATCTGATATAATGGACAAAGCAAGGGAGAATTCCTTTATTGCCCTGTTCCATCCATTGTCATACCTTAGGAAATAAATTATGAATTTCTGTTTTTCTACCCTGGGCTGTAAAGTCAATCAATTTGAAACACAGGCCCTGATACAGCTCGCACAGCAGCGCGGCCACACGATCGTGGACAGCGGTGCGGATGTCTGCATCCTGAATACCTGTACGGTTACGGCGGCCGGAACACGCAAAAACCTGCGTGAGCTTCGCCGGCTGCAAAAGAACAACCCCCATGCGGTGATCGCACTCTGCGGCTGTTTTGCACAGACCGATCCGGAACGCGCCGCGGCATTGGACGGTGTCAGCATTGTGTGCGGCACCTCGGACCGCGTCCAGGTCCTCACCCTCTGCGAACAGGCCGTACAGAAAAACCAGTGCCATTGCGCCGTGCAGCCCAATGCACGGCATCCGGTTTTTGAAGAGCTTCCCGCCGGCGTTCTTCCGGGACATACGCGAGCCCTGCTGAAAATTCAGGATGGCTGCGACAATTATTGTACCTACTGCATTATCCCTTATGCCCGCGGGCATGTCTGTTCACTGCCGCTCGACCGCTGTATCGCCCAGTGTCAGACACTTTGCCAAACCGCCGTGCGTGAGATCGTCTTGACCGGCATTGAAATCGCCAGCTACGGGCGCGACCTGCCGGGACATCCCACCCTGCCCGACGTCACCGAGGCGTTATGCCGCACAGCGCCGGACATCCGTTTCCGGCTCGGCTCCCTGGAGCCGCGCATCGTCACGCAGGAATTCTGCGACCGGCTTTCCCCTCTCCCCAATCTGGCTCTTCATTTTCATCTCTCGCTGCAATCGGGCTGCGATGCCACCCTGCACCGCATGCATCGGCGCTATACAACGCAGGAATATGCACAGGCTGTGAATCGTTTGCGCCGCGCCTTCCCCTCCTGTTCGGTTACAACCGATGTGATCGCCGGTTTCCCCGGTGAGACAGCGGAGGAGTGGGAGCAGACCAAACAGTTTATCCGCGACATCGCGTTTTCCGCCGTCCATGTCTTCCCGTACTCGGAGCGTCCTGGAACCGCAGCGGCATCGCTTCCGGATTCCGTACCAAAGGCCGAACGCGCCCGCCGCGCCGAAGAGCTACGCGTGATAGCACATTCTCTGGAGCGGGACTTCCTGTCTGGTTTTCTCGGCCAGACCATTGCGATCGTGCCCGAGCGCCCGCACAACGGCACACAATCCGGTCACAGCCGCTGGCATTTTCCCGTCTATCTGGAACAGCCCGAAGCCTGTCAGGGGAAACAAACGCTCGTCCGGATCCATTCCCTGCGGGATGGAAAACTCACGGGATGTCTTGTGGACGCATAAGCAACCGGTGGATTTCTCCTGTAGAAAGTTACAATTTTTCTTGTCGAAAACATTTTTCCTTGTTGGAATTTACAAAAGCCGGTAAATAGAGTATAATAAATGAAACATAGGGAGATTATGTTTGCTTTTCCTGTATTTGCACAGGAAGCATATCCAAAAAACGATCCACACCGCTAGACTAATAGAACCCTTTGGAGTGATTGACATGGAGAAAAAAATGACTAGAAGAACAAAACGAGCGGCTCCGGCTCCACAGCCCGAACCATGGATTACCGAATACGACCAGTATTTGTTTGGCAAAGGCGTCCATTATGAAATTTACCGCAAATTTGGCGCGCATCTCGCGGTCCGCGACGGCAAACGCGGTGTCTATTTTGCAGTCTGGGCGCCGAATGCAAAAAGCGTCCATCTCGTCGGCAATTTCAATGACTGGAATCTGGAATCCCATCCCATGAACCGTTTGGAACCGCTTGGGATTTATGAACTGTTTGTCCCGAAGCTCAAGGAGGGCGAACTGTACAAATATGCCATCACCGCACAGGATGGCACAACAACCCTCAAGTGCGATCCGTATGGCACCAGTGCAGAATTGCGTCCGGGCACCGCTTCCCGCGTTGTTTCGATCGACGGCTTTAAGTGGGCCGACACACGCTGGATGGATGCACGCAAGAACTTTAAATTCAAAAAGGAAGCCATGGCAATCTATGAGATGCATCCGGGTTCCTGGCGCAAGCACACGCCGGAGAACGAGGATGATCCGGGCTTTTACAACTTCCGTGAATTGGCTCCGGTTCTCGTTGACTATCTGAAAAAGATGAATTATACGCATGTCGAGTTAATCGGCATTGCAGAGCATCCGCTCGACGCCTCCTGGGGATATCAGGTCACCGGCTATTATGCACCTACCGCACGCTATGGCCTGCCGAAGGATTTCATGTACTTTGTCAATTACATGCACAAGCACAAGATCGGCGTCATTCTGGACTGGGTTCCGGCGCATTTCCCGCGCGATGCCTACGGTCTGGCGAACTTTGACGGCGGTCCGCTGTACGAATACGCCGACCCAAAAAAAGGCGAACATCCCGACTGGGGCACGAAGGTCTTTGATTTCGGTCGCAACGAGATCAAAAACTTCCTCATTGCCAACGCGCTGTATTGGCTGAATGAATATCACATTGACGGTCTGCGCATTGATGCGGTAGCCTCCATGCTGTATCTGGATTACGGCAGACAGGATGGCCAGTGGGTTGCCAACGAATACGGAGAGAACAAAAATCTGGAGGCGATTGAGTTCTTCCGTCATCTGAATTCCATTGTGCACCAGCGCCGTCCGGGTGCTGTCATGATCGCGGAGGAGTCCACCGCTTGGCCATTGGTCACAGGCTCTCCGGTTGACGGCGGCCTTGGATTTGACCTCAAGTGGAATATGGGATGGATGAACGATTTCCTCGAGTATCAGAAATGCGACCCGTATTTCCGCAAATACAATCACAACAAAATGACATTCTCCATGACCTATGCCTATAGTGAAAACTATGTTCTGGTCATCTCCCACGACGAGGTCGTTCACCTCAAGGGCGCGATGATGGAAAAGATGCCGGGCACGGACGAAATGAAGTTCGCCAATCTCAAGGCCGCCTATGCCTTTATGATCGGTCATCCGGGCAAGAAACTGCTGTTCATGGGCCAGGAATTTGGTCAGCGCCGGGAATGGAACGAGGATCGGGAACTTGACTGGGGATGCCTGATGGATCCGCGTCATGCGGCATTGTCCGACTTTGTTGCAGAGCTATTCAAGCTGTATAAGAAATATCCCGCACTCAATGCAATGGACGATACTTGGGATGGATTCCAGTGGATCAACGCCAACGATGGCGACCGCAGTATTTTCAGTTTTGTCCGCCTCTCCCCAACCGGCCGCAACAATCTATTATTTGTTGTCAACTTTACACCGGTCGATCGTCCGGATTATCGGGTCGGTGTCCCGAAGAAAAAGAGATATACCCGCATTCTGGCAACCGGCGATATGAACGGGGACGGCAAAGCAATTACCGAGACAGAAGTCTATCAGGCAACTGTCGGCGAGTGCGACGGACAGCCCTATTCGATTGCGCATCCGCTTCCAGCGTATGGTGTTGCAATATTTAAATTCTAACTTTGTTTTTTCGCACAAAAAGCGGTCAGAGCCTGAGGCTCTGACCGCTTCCTGCTTTATTATCCTCTTTGCTCCGCTTTCCTGCATGCATCGCAGATATAATGCAGATTCAGTTCATAGGAAGAAATGTCCATCCCCGAACGCTCCTGCAGCAGACGGGTGAGATCCCCGACATGGATATCCTTCATCGCTCCACAGCGATCACAAAGGATATGTTCGTGCGGATTGATATTTTTATCAAAATATGCCCGTTGGCCATTCACATTGACACGACGTATGATATTCTGTTCCGTCAGCGCATTCAGGTTATTGTATACCGTCGCCAGCACGATAGACGGCATCTGCTCCTTCGCAAGCGCATAAATTTCCTCCGCCGAAAGATGCTTCTCCGACTGCTGGATAATCGAGACAATCAATTTTCTTTGCTTTGTCATCTGCCGCCTCCTTCATCCCATGGTTTTCAAAAAATTAAAACTAGAATCGTTTTAATTTTTATACCACAAAATCCCCTGCTACGTCAATGATCTTTTGAAAAAAACATTGCGACTTCCTGTAAATCGTGCTATAATAGACCCCAGACAAGGGCTTGTAGCTCAGCTGGGAGAGCGCCGCGTTCGCAACGCGGAGGTCGAGGGTTCGAACCCCTTCAGGTCCACCAACCTTGTCGGATACGGACTTTTATCGGTTCGGAACGACATTCCCGGTTTATAGGACGTTCGCCTGAGCGTCCTTTTTCTTTTCTTTATTTCTTTTCAGCTCGTCGATGGTTCTGTCCTCAAGTACACGCAAGGAAAAGTCTATGTCTTGTCCATACCGCTCCTTCCGACACTTGACTTTTTCGTGCATTCACCGTACTATAAAGACAGGAGTTTATGTATAAATTTCACCAAAGGAAGGGAATCGAATGAAAGATTTGAAATATCTCAAGCTGTTGTCCCGCGATTATCCAAACATCGAAACGGTCAGCAGTGAGTTGATCAGCCTCAAGGGCCGGCTGTCCTTACCAAAGGGCACCGAATATTTTTTCAGTGATTTACATGGAGAACATGCTGCATTTATCCATCTGCTCCGCAGCGCCTCCGGTGTTATCCGCAACAAGATCGATTTTCTGTTTGACAAGACGATTTTTGAGGACGAGCGCGCCGAATTGGCCTCGCTGATTTTCTATCCGGAGGAAAACCTCGCCCATCATACGCGCGGCCCGGAATTCGACGCCTGGTGTCAGATTACGATCCATCGGCTGATTATGGTAGCCAAAGAGGTTTCTTCCAAGTACAGCCGCTCGTACGTCCGCCGCGTCATTCCACCGGCTTTTTCTTTCCTGATTGACGAGCTGCTGCACACGCCGACAGACGATGAGGACAAGTACACCTATTTCCGCACGCTGATTTCTTCCGTTGTCGAGACGGGGGTCGCAGACCGTTTTATTACGGCTCTGTGCCAGTTTATCCAGCAGGTCAGCGTAGATAATTTACATATCATCGGCGATATCTTCGACCGCGGCCCGCGCGCCGATATGATCCTTGACGAGCTGATGAATTACCACGACGTGGACATCCAATGGGGCAACCACGATATTTCATGGATGGGCGCCGCAAGCGGCAGCCGTGTCTGCATAGCAAACGTCCTGCGTATTGCCATCAGTTACAATGGATTTGACGGTCTGGAGGACGGGTACGGTATCAACCTGCGTCCGCTCTCCATGTTCGCCTCGAATATTTATAAAAATGATCCATGCACACGTTTCCAGCCGCACATTCTGGACGAAAACAAATACGATCCGGTCGATGCCAGCCTGGCTGCGAAAATGCACAAGGCAATTGCTGTCATTATGTTTAAATACGAAGGGCAGCTCATCCAGCGCCATCCGGAATATGGCATGAACGGTCGCCTGCTGCTCGACAAGATCAACTATGAGGAAGGTACAATCACACTGGATGGCAAAACCTATCCCTTGACAGACACCTGTTTCCCGACCATTGATCCGGCCAATCCCTATGCGCTGAGTGCAGAAGAGACGGAATTGATGGATACCATCGCCGCTTCCTTCCAGCACAGCCGCCGCCTGCGTGAGCACATGGCATTTATTTATAACCGCGGCGCACTATACCGCAGCTTCAACGGCAATCTTCTGTATCACGGCTGCATTCCGATGCGCGAAGATGGTTCCTTCGATGAGGTTCCCGCATTGGATGGCTCCGATAAGACCTACTCCGGCCGCGCCCTTTTGGATCATCTGGATAAGCTGGTGCGCCGCACACGGTACAGCGAGCAGCCAAATGACTCCGATATTATGTGGTTCCTGTGGTGTGGTCCCAAGTCGCCCGTATATGGACGCCATCGCATGACCACATTCGAACGTTACTTTATCGAAGATAAGTCTCTGTACATCGAGTATCCCAACCCGTACTATGAGTGCTGTGAACATGTCGATGTGGTTTCGTCCATTCTCAAGGAGTTTGGTCTTGACCCCGCACACTCACACATCATCAATGGACATGTCCCGGTAAAGCAGGGCGAAAATCCGATCAAGGCCGATGGAAAGCTGTTTATGATCGATGGCGGCATCTCCAAGGCATATCAATCCAAGACCGGTATTGCAGGATATACGCTGATCTACAACTCACACAACCTTTCCCTCGCGGAGCATATGCCGTTTAATCCGCCAAGCAATGGCGAAGTGGCGCATACGGATACACGCATTCACATCGTTGAAACCATGCGTCAGCGCGTCACCGTTGCGGATACCGATTCCGGCACCCACATTCGGGAACAGATCGAGGATCTGACCCTCTTGCTCAAGGCATACCGCTCCGGCACCCTTCGTCAGAACGTATCCAAACAAAAATAACCAAACAATTTCAAATCCCGGAATGCCGCGGCATCCCGGGATTTCCCTTTTTCTATTGTCGGTGTCGTTCCCGATACTGGCGCGGGGTGCACTGCATAACCTCACGAAATTTCTTTCCGAAGTAACTCCCTGTACTAAATCCACAGGACAGTGCAACCTCCAGAATCGGACGGTCTGTCTGAATCAACTGCATGGCGGCCCGCTGTATGCGGTAGTTGATTAAATATTCAAACGGCGTACATCCAACATTCCGTCGAAAACAGCGCAGGCATTCACGTTCGCTGATGTTTGCCGCCGCTGCAATCTCCCGCAGCTCCAGCTTATGTGCGTACCCATCCTCGATACACGTCAGCATGGATTTTACACGTTCCTGTTCGAGGTTCCTTCCCGGGCGTCCACTGTGAATCAACGCATCGTTTTGCTCATAGGTCTTCATCCAGATTTCTGAGAGCAACGACCGCACACGCAGTTCATACCCACTCTGCCGTCCCTGCATCAGCTCCGCAATCCGCTTCAGCTGCTCCAATCGCCCATCTCCCTTTGGAAACCGAACCATCGGGAGCTTCTCACAGAGCTGCATCGGACGGATGTACTTCGTATCAATTGCGCTTCCCGGCGCTCCTGCAAGGAGATCGCTGTGAACAATTGCCACGAAAAAACTGTCACTGGCCGAATCCATCCCCGGCTCAATACTATGCAAAACATTGCTATTGAGGAAGCCGCCCTCCCCTTCGGAAAACTCCATCATTTCCTGATTGGCCCGATAACGGATTGACCCGCTCGTGATATAAAACACCTCAAATTCTCTGTGCCAATGCCACGGGATAACGCGGTTGGGATAATCATGGAAATGGGCATCCACAACCGTTACGGGAAATTCAGCGGTCATCCAGTCGGCAAAGGATTCCTCCAGACGATTGCCAATCCGCATTTTTCCGCCCATGAACACGCCATAGGATTGCATCTATATTCCCCCCGTTTCAATCTCCGATAGAAAAATTATAGCACAAATCAGCCAAAATGTCGCTATCTTTTTAATTTTTTCCCTTTTTTCTGCATCATTTCTTCATTTTAGGCGATATTATTATATTTTTTGTCGTTATTGTTATTTTCACGCACACTGCTATCCGGTATAATGAGCTTGGATAGAAGAAAACCGGTTTTCCGATATCCGCTCTTATTGCAGCTCACTGCAAATAAAATCTCTCACACAAGGAAAAGACACTGTGTCTGCCACACAGTGTCTTTTTCGTTTCATTTTTTGTCTATGCTTTCGCCTTTGCGCTGCGCCGGTTGGAATAGCTTCCGTGGTACTTCGTGCCGTCTACTGTCTTGCCCGCACGAATCTTGTAGTAATACCGCTTTCCTGCTGTCAAACCAATATCGGTATATGTCTGCGCAGTCGTATGTCCAATCAGCTTATACGTTCCATTTTTGCTCGTCGCACGATAAATCCGATAATAATTTGCAGAGCCAACCTTCTTCCAAGTCAGCTTGATCCTCTTACCGCTCAGTCTCTTTGCCGCGGTCAGCTTGACTCTTCCCGGTACGACCGTTACCCGGCACGAAGCAGTCTTTCCGCCCGCAGATGCCTGAATGGTTGCCGTACCGATCCCCTTGGCGGTCACCTTGCCGCCGGATACCGTCGCAACCTTCTTATTGCTGGTTGACCAGCTTACGGAAGCCGAAGCCGTACTCGGCGCAACCGTCGCCTTGAGCGTCCGGCTCTTGGAATAAACGAACTTCAGGCTGGATTTGCTCAGGGTCAGCTTGGTCACCGAGATCGAGGTTGAAATCGATTTGACCGCCGATTCTGTACTTCGAATCAAAGTGCTGCCCTGATAGCCGGCGGCACAGATCTTATAGTAATAGGTCTTATTTGTCTTGACGGTACTGTCCGTATACGAGGACCCCGTGGACTTTCCAAGATACTTGTAGGTTCCGCTTTTGCTGGTTGCACGATAAATACGGTAATGATCCGCTTCGCTCTTCTTGTTCCATGTCAGCTTGACCTTCGGACCGGACTTTTGAAAGGAGATCGTTTGAATTCCTGTCTTTCCCGGTCGCACCGTCACCTTACAGGTCGCCGATACGCTTCCGGCTTTCGCGGTAATCACGGTTGTACCAACCTTCTTCGGTGTAATCTTCCCAGAGGAAGAAACCGTCGCAACCGACGACCGGCTACTGCTCCATGTGACGCTGCCCGAGACATTGCTCGTCGTCGCCTTTAGGGTCACCGTGTTCTGGAACGCCATCGACAGCGAGGTTTTGCTCAGTGTAATTTTCGGCGTGCTGCTGGAAACGCCCGTGAAGCCAAAATTGCAGTCCACTACCGTGCTGATGCCATCGACAACACCGGTGGAGGAATACTGCCAATAGTCGTACGTTCTGCTGTACGAAGTCGCTGTGGTATAATTCGCGAGCCAGATTTTGCTCTTACTCTCCACCTGCGACACATTCATCTGGCTTTCAAACATCGAGCGGTTGGCATAGATCATGGAAGAATAGCCCGCCGCTTTGCATTCCTCTGCAAAAGCAAGGCAAATATCCGTCTGCTCGGTTTTGCTCAAATCGGCGTCCGCCAGACGGCCGGAATGGTTGTCATAGTATTCCACATCCATGACGATCGGGAGGGTAATGTTCATCCCCTGAATCCGCTCAATGCAATACCGCGCCTCTTCCCGCGCTTCCGCTTTGGTGATGGCCTGGGAATAGACGTACACCCCTACCGGAATACCGGCAGCCAATGCCCCTTGAATGTTCTTCTTATAATTCTCATCGCCGGAATCAATTTCATCCGTGTACAGCTTGCCATTCCCGATTCCCCGATAGGCTACGCGGATAATCGCAAAATCGATTCCCGCCGCCTTGACCTTACTCCAATTGATGGTCTTATTCCATTTGGAAACATCAATTCCATTGGTGATGTTTTTCGTGGACGGCACCGTATAGGTCTTCCCGGTCAGGAAGCTCTTATAGCTTGCCGAAGCGATGGAAACCGCCCCGGTCTCTGCCGCATGATCCGCCTCCGGATACAGGGCACGGTACCGCTCCGGATCCTGTAAAACCGGATCATCCACCATTGTCACGTCGTCCAGGGAAAGGCTTTCCTCTGCCTGCGTCTCCTCCGTTGGATCGTCCGCCTGTACCGTCGTCCCTTCGGAAACCGCCGCATCGTCTGTCGTCTCCGTGTCGGTAATTACAATCTCTTCCCCCAGCTCGTCCGCCAACGAGTTGATCGGAAGAAATCCGACGGTAATCGTCGCTGCGAGCAATAAACTGAATAATCGCTTTTTCACACTGTATCCTCCTGTGTTCCCTTGAAGCGCAAAAGCTATGATCCCCGCCAATACATTCTGTTCGAAAAATTGTAATCAATTTGTAATGATTATAACAAGGAGGTCGAATCTTGTCAACATACCAACATTTTCCCCTGCACACGCAAAAAGAGCATGGGAACCCTCCCATGCTCTCGGTTATTTTTCTTATGCCTCCGGGCAAATACCTGCTTTTGCCAGGCGTCTGCGGATCTGTGGAGCCACAACGGCTGCAACAATCATCTTCGCAAAATCCCCCGGCAGGAACGGAATCACACCGGCTGCCAGCGCAGCTCCCATGCTCATCCCTGCCTCATAGGCAAGCCAGGCCGTTCCAAAGGCATAGCAGACTGCGGTACCCAAAATCATGCCGATCAGGCTGAAAACGATGTTATGATGCGAACGGTCAAAAAACACACCGCAGATCAGCGCCATAAAAATAAAGCCGATCAAATAGCCGCCGGTCGGGCCGAGCAGCTTGCCAACGCCGCCGGTAAAGGACGAAAACACCGGAAGTCCAACCAGGCCGATCAGCAGATAGACCAGATAGCTGAGCGTTCCACGCTTTGTTCCGAGGATGTAGACGGCAAAATAGACGGCCAGATTGGTCAGAGAAATCGGAACCACGCCAATCGGGATGGACAATGGGCCGAGAACACAGGTGACAGCCGCCATAACGGCGATCAGCGCCAGCTCACGGACATTGGTTTTGGATGCTGTTGAATTTTCTGTCATAATGGATTCACCTCATGCTTTGTTAACTGTTAACCATTGTACACATTCCGGCTGCCATTGTCAACCTATTTCAGAAAATTAGTTTACAACACACTGCACCGTGAACCAATCTGTGCTCTTCCCAATCCGCCTCCCCTGTGCTAAAATAATCACAGCTAGGAACAAGGAGAGGTACGCTTTCATGAAACAGATTCGAATTATAGACGAACGCACCGGCGCCCGTCCGCTTGGCGATGCAGAAATTCTCAGCGCCACCTTCGACGGCGATCATCCGGACTATTTGACCCTGGAAAACGGCTGTCGTATTTTCTGCGATGACCGGCCGAATTACCATACCGAGGACGGACGCGAATTTGCCGAGGTACAGGAACTGGAGAAAACCAAAGATGGCCTGGAGGGGGTCATCATCGGCTATACCGAAATCGTTGTTTAAACCTTACCTTCGGAATTATTCTGCTTTTCTCCTGGGTTTCCGTTCCGGAAGCTCCGGCAACATCGCTTCCACCAGCTGCTTGAGGAAGGCCGCATCGTCGGTCTCTTCCACGAGCAGCATTTCTTTTGCGCCTTCGTACGGCAGTTCTCTCGGCGCATCCGGCAAACACTTCACCGCAGCCGGAACCGGCTTGACGAGCAGCCGGTCGTCGTAAATCCCGCCGAAAATCCGTCCCTCCACATACAAAATATACTCTCCCATCATCGCCCGGTGGGTAATCCCCTCAATCTTTGCCATCTGGCAGAGGATATATTGCAAATAACTGCGACTCGATGCCATCAAATACCCCTTTCTGGTCGAAAAAGGCTGTCTGTTTGTTTTTACAGACAGCCTTTCTCCATTCTGCTCTTTTGTTTTACGGCAGCAGCTCCATATCGCGTGCAATCTCAATCGTCGTTGCGCCGCTTGCAATCTGTGCCAATGCATCCACAAACCGTCCGATGCTCGCCAGCATGAGAGAGAAATAGTCGCAGATCTCGGTCACAATGCGTTCCAGATCGTCATCTGCGGTGAGAACGATGTTATGGCGCATATACACCTGTCCGGCCTGCTCAAACACGCCAAACTGTCCCACCGGGCTGAAATCGTTGCAGTAGAACACTGCACGCTTGAGCTCCGGCATGAATTTGTCCGGCATGTTGACCAAAAGCGTCGCATACATCTGGAACAATTCGGTGTTCGGACGCGGCATGGTCATCGGGATAAAGCACATCTCCAGCAGAACATCCTGCTGAACCTTTCCCTGCTTGCGCAGTTCAATGCGCGTGATCGGCGGATTGCCGTCCTTCCCTTCCAGAAATTCCGTCGGGAAACCATTCTGCTTGAGCACATCAGCCATGCAGGACAGGATACTCTTTCTCAGTTCTTCTCTATTTTCTGCCATATTCTGTTCCTCCCGTCTCAGCCCTTTTTGATGCCGATGTCATGGCGGAAATGGGCCTGATCGAAATGGATCTTATCTACGTCGGCATACGCCTTCTGAATCGCCTCATCCAGCGTCGGCGCCGCTGCGGTAATGCCCAGAACACGGCCGCCGCTGGTGACGATCTTGCCATCCTTCACCGCAGTGCCTGCATGGAAGACGATGGATTCCTTGACGTCCTCCAGGCCAGTGATCTCCTTGCCCTTCTCGTATGCGGTCGGATAGCCGCCGGATGCCATAACAACACAGCAAGCCGCATCGTCCTTCCACTGGATGTCCATCTCGTCCAGCTTCCCATCGATCACCGCATTCATGATGTCAAACAAGTCGCTGTCCAGACGGCAGAGAACGGCCTGCGTCTCCGGATCACCGAAGCGCGCGTTGTACTCGATGACCTTCGGGCCACGCGGCGTCAGCATCAGGCCAAAGTACAGGACACCGCAAAACGGACGGCCTTCCTGTGCCATGGCGGCAACCGTCGGCTGAAAGATCGTCTTCATACACTCTGCCGCAATGTCCTCGGTGTAGAAGCGGGACGGCGAGAATGCACCCATACCGCCGGTATTCGGGCCGCGGTCGTTGTCAAAGGCACGCTTGTGATCCTGGGCAGACGGCATCGTGGACAGGTTTTTCCCATCGACAAACGCCAGAACCGAAACCTCCGGGCCGGTCAGGAATTCTTCGATAACCACACGGGCGCCGGCGCCGCCGAAACGTCCGCCGTCGATGGCATCGCGTACCGCGGAGATCGCTTCCTCTTCTGTCATGGCAACCGTGACGCCCTTGCCCAATGCCAGGCCGTCCGCCTTGACGACAATCGG
This sequence comes from Eubacteriales bacterium, assembly GCA_030539335.1. Taxonomy (GTDB): domain Bacteria; phylum Bacillota; class Clostridia; order Oscillospirales; family Butyricicoccaceae; genus Butyricicoccus_A. The sequence goes on from JAUNSG010000002.1 coordinate 109,435, forward strand.
TGCGCCCATCTTCTTGATGTACGAAATTGCCTCTTCACTGCGGTCAAATACCGCGTATTCCGCCGTCGGGATTTCGTAGGTCTTCATCAGTTCCTTGGCGAACGACTTGGAGCCTTCGATCACAGCAGCATTCTTGCGCGGACCGAATGCGCGGATGCCCTCCGCCTCCAGCGCATCGACCATGCCCAGCGCCAGCGGATCGTCCGGCGTAACCACGACCAGATCCGGATGGTTCTCCTTGGAGAACGCAACCACACCGTCAATGTCCGTCGCCTTGATATCAACGCACTCGGCAATGGACGCAATGCCGCCATTGCCCGGTGCACACCAGAGTTTGTCTACCTTCGTGCTCTTTGCGAGCGCCATGCAAACGGCATGTTCACGTCCGCCGCCGCCAATTACCAATACTTTCATTGGATTTTCCTCCCTTTTCCGCAGAAATGATCATCTGCTGATAAATCCGCCAAAAGCCAGGCACGAAATTTCGCACCTGACTTGCGGTTGTTTTTTGAATAAATTTAGTGGTGGAACAGACGCATTCCGGTGAATGCCATGACAATGCCATACTTGTTGCAGGTGTCAATGACATGGTCGTCCCGGATGGAACCGCCCGGCTGTGCAATGTAGGCAACGCCCGACTTTCTCGCACGCTCGACATTGTCGCCAAAGGGGAAGAACGCATCCGAACCGACGGTGACGCCGGACTGCTGTGCAATCCATGCCTTTTTCTCCTCCAGCGTCAGAACCTCCGGCTTTACCTTGAAGGTCTGCTGCCATACGCCCTCTGCCAAAACGTCCTCGTATTCGTCCGAGATATAGACGTCAATGGCATTGTCGCGGTTCGGACGGCGGATGTCGTCAACAAACTGCAGTCCCAACACCTTCGGATGCTGACGCAGGATCCAGTTGTCCGCCTTGTTGCCGGCCAGACGGGTGCAGTGGATGCGGCTCTGCTGGCCGGCACCGACGCCGATTGCCTGTCCGTTCTTGACGTAGCAGACCGAATTGGACTGCGTATACTTGAGGGTAATCAGGGAAACAATCATGTCCAGCTTGGCCTGCTCCGGCAGTTCCTTGTTCTCGGTCACGATGTTCTGCAGCAGCTCCGCGCTGATCTTGAAGTTGTTGTGCCCCTGCTGGAAGGTGATACCAAAGATATCACGGTACTCGATGTCCGCCGGTTCGTAATCCGGATCGATTTTGACCACGTTGAAGGTGCCTCTGCGCTTGGTTCGGAGGATCTCCAGCGCCTCGTCGGTATAACCCGGAGCAATGATGCCGTCGGAGACCTCTGCCTTCAGATAGGTTGCGGTTGCTGCATCACAGACATCCGACAGCGCTGCCCAGTCGCCGTAGGAGCACAGACGGTCCGCACCGCGGGCGCGGATGTATGCACAGGCGATCGGAGACAGGTCGTCCTGCTCGACGAAGTAAATCTGCTTTTCCACCTCAGACAGCGGCAGACCGATGGCAGCGCCAGCCGGGGAAACATGCTTGAACGAAGCGGCAGACGGATACCCCGTCGCTTCCTTCAGCTCCTTGACTAGCTGCCAGCTGTTGAAGGCATCACAAAAGTTGATGTAACCCGGCTTGCCATTGAGTACCTCGATCGGCAGTTCGCCTTCCTTCATAAAGATACGGGACGGCTTCTGATTCGGGTTGCAGCCGTATTTCAGTTCGAGTTCTTTCATAATGTATCCACTCCAGTCCGTTTTACTTGACGTGCTTGTTGCAAATCAGGGTTCGTGCCTCTCCGGTCTCCAGATTGATAAAGCTGGTGTACAGAGAGACCTTGTTGTCCTCGTTCAGGTTTGTCCAGATCGTCTCCGTGAACTGCTCCAGGTCGCCCTGAATGCGAACCGTTTCCGGCTCACCCTCAAAGGACGGCAGCGGAGAACCATCGGTCATATAGGTGTGAAGGAAATGGCCGATTCCTGCGCGCGGCGCATCATACTCAAAGAAGAAGCGCTTGTTGCAGGCTGGATCGCCGTCAAAGCTCTTGAGGATGGACATCTCATAGGCGCCGTCCGGCTCAACCACTGCCGAGATGCGCGGGGTATAGTTCGGGCCATCCGGCTCAAACTGACGGGTGCGGAGCGCTTCGATGTAGCTCTTTCCAGCGGCCAAACCGTCGCGTACCGTGTCGGTCTGATCGCCATTGGTGACAATGGTTGCCCCCTCGTAGACACGGACCGGATGATAGATAATCAGGGACGGATCTACCATCTTGGACGGGTCAAACGCCTCGGTGCGGATACCGTCTTCCGTCTCGGTAAAGATGCGGTTTCTGCTGTTCTCGCTGCGGCCCATGATGAAATATGCGATGACGGCATACTTGTCATCGGCGCTGCGGCCAACGACAATGCCGCGGCCCGGATAGCTGTTTTCACGCAGCAGCTTTGCAATATCAAAAATTTCCATGATGTAAATTCCTTTTTCTATAATTTTTATTCTTTATGATGCACAATTCCATCCACAACAGAGAGCTTTCCGTCGCAGAAATCCGAAATCGCCTGCGGCAGCAGCTTCCATTCCGCCTGCTCCATGATGCGCTTCTGCAAGCGCTCCGGCGTATCGCCCTCGCAGACTTCTACCGCCTTCTGTGCGATAATCGGGCCGCCATCTGTGACCGCATTGACAAAGTGTACCGTCGCTCCGCTCACCTTGACCCCTTTGGCCAGCGCCGCCTCATGGACACGCAGGCCATAGAAGCCGTCGCCGCAAAAGGACGGGATCAGCGCCGGATGGACATTGATGATCCGGTTTTCAAACGCGTGACAGAAGCTCTCCGCCAGTACGGTCATGAAGCCGGCCAGAACGACCAGCTGCACATCCAATTCCCGCAGAAGCGCCTCCAGCGCGTCGGCGTAAGCCTGACCGCTCGCGTAATCCTTGCGTCGCATGACAAAGGCCGGAACATTGGCCTTCTGCGCGCGCTCCAGCGCGTACGCTCCCTCTTTCGAGGATACCACTGCGCAGACGCGGCCGTTTGGGATTTCCCCACGTGCCTGTGCGTCGAGAATCGCCTGCAGGTTCGTGCCGCCGCCCGAAACCAGTACCGCGATGTTTACCATATCTCGACTCCCTTTTCGCCGCTCTTGCACTCACCGATGAGGTAACCGGTCTCACCGGCAGCCGCAATGGCCTCCAGTGCCTTGTCGGCATCGTTCTTGTCCACCGCGATGACCAGGCCGGCGCCCATGTTGAAGGTGTTGTACATATCGCGCTCCGGAATGTTGCCGGTGGACTGGATCAGTTTGAATACCTCCGGTGTCGGCAGCGCAGCCTTTTCCACCGAGGCCAGAATGTTGTCCGGCAGCATACGCGGAATGTTCTCATAAAATCCGCCGCCGGTGATGTGGCTCATGCCCTTGACGTTGCAGGATGCAATCAGGGACTGAATGGTCTTGACGTAAATCTTCGTCGGGGTCAGCAGCTCCTCGCCGAGGGTCTTGCCAAACTCGGCGATGTAGCGGCGAACCGACTTTTCGTTGATGCCCAATGTCTTGCGTACCAGCGAATAGCCGTTGGAGTGTACGCCGGAAGAGGCAACGGCGATCAGGACATCGCCGGAAGCAATCTTTGTGCCGTCGATCATCTTGTCGTGATCGACCATACCAACCGAAAATCCAGCCAGATCGTATTCATCGACCGGATAGAAGCCCGGCATTTCCGCAGTCTCGCCGCCGACAAGGGCACAGCCCGCCTGACGGCAGCCCTCTGCCACACCCTTGACGAGCTGGGCAATGCGCTCCGGATAGTTCTTGCCAACCGCAAGATAATCCAGGAAGAACAGCGGCTGTGCACCGCAGCAGGCGATATCATTGACACACATCGCGACACAGTCGATACCGACCGTATCATGCTTGTCCATCAGGAAGGCCAGCTTGAGCTTGGTGCCGACACCGTCCGTACCGGAAACCAAAATCGGACGCTTCATGTCCTTGATGTTCGGCTCAAACATACCGCCGAACCCGCCGATCGAGCCGAGAACGCCCGGAATGAATGTGCTCTCAACAAACGGCTTCATCTGCTTTACTGCTTCGTAGCCGGCAGTGACGTCAACGCCAGCAGCCTTGTAGCTTTCAGAACGACTGTTAACCATGTTCACCTATCCCACTTTCAAAAATATTTTTTTCTATGGTATCCGGCGTTTCAATCGGATAGTTTCCGGAGAAACAGCCGTTGCAGAAGCCGCATTTTGCACCCACTGCAATTTTATTTGTCGCCTCAATGGACAGATAGCCCAGAGAGTCTACACCAATGATATCGCGGATCTCCTCCACCGTGCGGTTATGTGCAATCAGGAATTCCCGATCCGGCACATCGGTGCCGAAAAAGCACGGATGCAGGAACGGCGGCGCGGAAATGCGCATGTGCACTTCCTTTGCGCCCGCATCGCGCAGGATCTTGACCAGACGCGCGCAGGTCGTACCGCGCACAATCGAATCATCCACCATGATAACGCGCTTGCCTTCTACGGCGGAGCGCAGGGCGTTCAGCTTCATGCGGACCGCACGCTCGCGGTTCTTCTGTCCCGGCTGAATGAACGTACGTCCAATATAGCGGTTTTTGATCAGACCCACACCATACGGGATGCCGGATGCCTTTGCATACCCGATCGCAGCCGGAATGCCGCTGTCCGGTACGCCAATGACTACATCCGCTTCCACGGGATGCTCCTCCGCCAGATAGCGTCCGGCTTCCTGACGCGCCAGCTCAACCGAAGCGCCGTCAATCACCGAATCCGGACGGGCAAAATAGATATACTCAAAGACACAGGTCGTCGGGTCACACTTGATCGGATAGTGCATCGAACGCAGCTCGCCGTCCTCGACAACCACAACTTCCCCCGGTTCGACATCGCGGATAAACTCCGCGCCGATCGTATCCAGTGCGCAGGTCTCCGAGCAGAAGATATAGGACTTGCCGTTTTTGCCAATGACCAGCGGACGGAAGCCGTGCGGGTCACGCGCGGCGATCATCTTGCGCGGTGACATGACGACCAGGGAATATGCTCCCTGAATCGCGGACATGGCGTTGAGGACAGCCATCTCAATGCTGCCGCACTTGAGACGCTCCTGTACGATCGTGTAGGCCAGGACCTCGGTATCCGACGAGGAATTGAAGATTCCACCGGTCAGCTCAATGCTTTTGCGGAGCTGGGCCGCATTGACCAGATTGCCGTTGTGTGCCAGCGCCAGATTGCCCTTACAGTGGGTAATGCTCAACGGCTGAGCGTTTTCGCGGCTCTGCAGTCCGGTTGTGGAGTAACGGACATGGCCGATTGCCATATTGCCCGGCATACTGTCCAGGATCTTCTGATTGAACACATCGTTGACCAGGCCGAGATCCTTATAGGTACGGATCACGCCGTCGTTGTTGACCGAAATGCCGCAGGCCTCCTGGCCGCGATGCTGCAGAGCAAACAGAGCTGCATAGGCCTCGTGCGCCGGGCTCAGACGTTCCGCATCCTCCACGTTCACATAAATGCCAAATACGCCACATTCTTCGTGTACCTTATCCGAGGCAAACGGAGAACATACGGATTTTCTCATTGTATCTTTCATTGCGTTTCCTTTTTTGTATAGAGGGATTTTCGAAGATTATTCTGCAAACTGTGCGCGGACAGCGGCATCCTTGGCCTCTACCTTGGCCTGCATCTCTGCCTTGAACTGGTGAAGCTTGTCACGCAGAGACGCGTCCTCCAGCGCCAGCATCTGGACAGCAAGGATCGCTGCATTGTCCGAGCCATTTACGGCTACGGTTGCCACCGGAATGCCGGAGGGCATCTGTACCATAGAGAGCAGGCTGTCCATGCCATCCATAAAAGACGACTTGATCGGAACACCGATGACCGGAAGCGTCGTGTACGCCGCCAGAACTCCGCCGAGATGCGCAGCCTTGCCCGCCGCTGCAATAATGACGCCATATCCGTCCGCTTCGGCGTTCTTTGCCAGGTTTTCTGCCGCCGCCGGGGTGCGGTGCGCGGAAATGACACGAACATCAAACGGAACGCCAAACGCACGCAGCTTTTTTACCGTTCCCTCCATGACCTTGAGGTCACTGTCAGAACCCATAACAATACATACTTTTTTCATGATTGATCCTCCTGTTGCCTTGGTTCATCACGATAATCGACTTCACCATAAATGAAATCATAGAAAGCAAAACACAGGACACCGTCTATTTGCATACACGATGTCCTGTCAATTTATGCAGGTATATGATTTCCCACAGCAAAAAAGCTGCACCGGTGCCCGGAAACGAAGCCGCTCGGATGACAGTATGTCGTCTGGCAAAAACCGTAATTCTTCATCACAGTAATCTCCTTTCCGCATTCACCTTTGAAACGGGAAACCTTATCCTTATTTTATATCAGCGTCGGAGGAATGACAAGCCATTTTCTACGCCAACCATCAAAATTGTGAACTATGAACGGCTCATGTCAGTCGACTTCTTCATCTTTTGTGGTTTTTTTCAAAGAAATTTTTGATCAATCGCGCTTTCTCCATCGTCCTTCCCACCCAAAAGGGGAAGCCGTCCAACGGGACAGCCACATTGCCTGGCAAGGGCCGCCATCCGGCTGTCCGCTCCATCACACAAATACCGCTCCGCCCGCTTGAGCGCCGCCGCCGCTTTCGCCGGCTTGCAGGCGCGAACGCGGTAGCGCAGGCGCGCCCCGGCCGGATCGTCACACACCAGCCAGACCGGCCGCTCGGCATCCTCTTTCCGCAGAACAGCGATTTGCTCTTCCGTCCGCTCCCCCTCGCACAGCACCACACCATCCCGCATTTTTGTGCGGCGGGCAAATTTGTCCAGCGCGCGCTGATAATTCTGCTCCTGCCTGCGGCGCATCGCGTCGATGGAATACCGCTCCACGGCACGCGCAAGCTGTTTTTCTGCAAAGCAGCGGCGTCTGTCCGCATCCCCTGCCAGCGAAATCAATGCCCTGGCCAGCGCCGCATCATCGCGCGGCTGGAAGACATAGCCGGTCTCTCCATCCGAAATCAGCTCGGCCATGCCGCCGACATCCGAGCAGACCGGAACACAGCCCTCGCGGATGCCCTCTAAGATCGAATATGGAAATGTCTCAGACAGGGAGGTCAGCAGTGTGATGTCCATTGCGGCAAAGAATGGGGCGATCTCCGTCACCCAGCCGCAAAAAACCACCTTATCCGCTATGCCAAGCGCTTGCGTCTGTCGGCGCAGCTTTTCCTCATCCTCCCCGGTTCCCGCGAGAAACAGCCGGAGCTGCGGTTTTTCTTTCACAGCCTGTGCAAAACCGCGAATCGCCGTCGCGATGTCCTTGACCGCGGTCAGCCGCGCCGCCAGCCCGCACAATACCATGGAATCGTCCACGTCTGCACCGTATTTTTCGCGGCAATATGCCGTCCGATCCACATCCGACATGCGATTGCGAAAATCCATACCGTTATAAATCGTAAACAGGCTCTCCGGATCAAACCCACGCGAAATCAGGGTCTGCGCCATCCGGTCGGCAACCGCCTGATAGTAATCCAATTTGCGCAGAGAAACCGCATTGACCGAGCCCAGCGTGTACTGCTTGAGCGGATTGCCCAGATAGTCCAGCTTATAGTCCGAATGCATTGTGGTCATCACCGGCAGTTCCCGCTTGGCACGCACCATGGCGCCGATCATGTTCGCCCGTCCGCCGTGACAGTGGATCAGATCCGGCGAAAAGCGGTCGATCAATCGGAGCACCGCATTGCGCGCCGCGATGGGATTGTTCGACAGCACCAGTTCCACACGAATGCCCTCTGCCCGCATCTCCTGTGGAAATGGGCCGTCCCGGAAACTGACCATACAAATCTCATGATACTTGTCCAGTTCCCGCACCAGGGAAAAGATATGTGTCTTTGCACCGCCGACATCGCCGCCGCCCATCATTTGCAGGATTTTCATCGCTGATCCCTCCGCCCGTTATTGTATTCTCATTATACACGATTTGCCGGTAATCGCCAAATCTTTCGCGGAAAAATTGCCCTCCCACCGAAAGTATGGTACACTGGATACAATCTTAAACCATGTCCGGAGGTATCTGTATGCAGTGGAATACCGATCTTACCACCCAGCGCATCGACTGCGCGGCTGCCGATCTGATTGATCATCTCTATGAGGCGCATTGTCCTTCCCCCTGCCGCCGAAGCGCACAGGAGGTCTGGGACTGGCTGCATGACACCTATCCCGCAGAGGATTTCCCGGCCTCCGACCCGATCTATGCCCGCACGGCGCTCTCCGTCCTGGAACTCTACCGCCCGGACGATGCGGAATACCTCCCGGTTGATCTGGAGGAACGTCTTGCCGCCGTTTCCATGTACAATCGGTCTTTGCAGCTTCGCTGTGCACAGATCACCGATACGGCGGGCGCCGCCGCTCTGTTTGCAGAGCAAAAAGAACAGTTCCTCGCCCGGACCGCCGGTTATCCCCTCACCTGGCGTCCGCGCCCCATCGTGGTGTGCATGGAACTGACGACCGGTTACCGGCTGGTGACCGGCTCCCAGCTGTTATCCGATGAACTGACCGTCCGCTATGGCGTCACACAGGAAGACATTGACGGCCGTTCGGAGGAACTGCTCGCCTATCTCCGCGCACGGCACGCATTGGATCACCGGTGATCTTCTTCTTTTCTTCCATTTTTTTCGGAAAATTTTCATTCTTCTCTTGCCAACTTTCTTAAAAAGGAGTATACTATCGTTAATCGTTTTACACCTGCGCGTCATCGCACCGGTCGGTAAAATGATTGTTTTCCAAAAATGGAATCGGAAATTTGCAAGGATGCAGACTTAACTACGTTAAGTCTGCTCTTTTTTATTTTTCGGCAATTCCTGAGATTATACGAAGCGAGGCAAACATTTATGGATACGATTTCCCTTCCCAAATCCTATGTCGATGCGGTGGCGGACTGCGCTGCTCATATCGGCCAGTCGGTCACCTTCCGCGGCACCATTCACCGTGTGCGCGATATGTCCGACTTTTCCTTCGTCATCGTCCGTGTCGATCGCGGCCTGATCCAATGTCTGGTACAGGGCGACTCCATCAGCGGCATCAACCGTTCGGATATCCGCGATGCCATGGTCGTTGAAGTGACTGGCGATGTCCAGGAAGAAGTGCGGGCGGAGAACGGCTTTGAGGTTACACTGACCGAGCTTACCGTTCTCGCTCGTCCCTATGAAAACATGCCGGTCCCGCTGAGCAAAAAATATATGGGCATCAATCTGGAGACCAACCTGGACTACCGTCCTGTCACGCTGCGTCATCCACGCATGAAGGCGATCTTCCGCATTCAGGCGGCAATCGCCGACGGATTTGCCGAATATATGCGCACACAGGGCTTCGTTCATATGACCTCCCCGAAGATCGTTGCGGCCGGTGCAGAGGGCGGCGCAAACATTTTCAAGCTGTCCTATTTCGGGCAGAAGGCATATCTGGCACAGTCGCCGCAGTTTTACAAGCAGTATCTCGCGTGTGTCTATGGCCGAGTCTTTGAGGTCGGTGATGTCTTCCGCGCCGAGCGCCATTCCACCTCCCGCCATCTGAACGAATATATGGGTCTGGACTTTGAGATGGCCTATATCGATTCCATGCGCGACGTCATGGAGATGGAAACCGGCATGCTCCAGTACGTTATGGAGTTTGTCAAGAAGGAGTGCCCGCAGGAAATCGAACTGCTCGGCGCCGATATCCCGACGATTGAAACCATCCCATCGGTCACGTTCCGCGAGGCAAAGCAGATCATGCAGGACAAATACGGTCACAAATCCAAAAACCGCTATGACTTAAACCCGGATGAAGAACAGATGCTCTGCCGCTATGCCAAAGAAACCTATGGCACGGAGTTTCTCTTTGTCACACATTTCCCGTCTGCAAAGCGTCCGTTCTATGCGATGGACGATCCGGAAGATCCCTCGGTTGCCTTCAGCTTTGATCTGCTGTTCCGCGGCCTGGAGATCACGACCGGCGGCCAGCGCATCAACGACTATGAGATGCAGCTCAAGAAAATCGAAGAGCGCGGGATGGACGCCTCCCTGTTTGAATCCTTCCTGCTGCTGCACAAGTACGGTGCGCCGCCGCACGGCGGACTCGGTATCGGTCTGGAACGTCTGACCATGCAGCTTCTTGGTCTGCACAACATCCGTGAGGCCTCGGGCTTCCCGCGCGATATGTCCCGCCTGATTCCATGAGTACCTTTCTCTGGACGAAAAAAAGACCGGCAACCGCCGGTCTTTTTTTATGCATTGAAATGTACGTTTAGTCCTCGATATCGAGATAATCGCCCAGAGCCTTGAACAGCTTCTTGACGTCGCGCGGATCCTCGTCATCCTCGATAACCAGCTCCAGCGGCTCGTTCAGGCTGAGCAGGAACATACCCAGCAGGGACTTTGCATCTACCATACCGGACTTACCATGAATCCAGATGTCGAACGGGAATTCGGTAACAATGCTGTTGATCTTCTGAATGTCTTCGGTGTTCTTTACCTTGATTGCCTTTGTCATGATAATACCTCCCAACAAACGTGAATGTTTCCTGAATCGTATAAACCGGGTTCACCGTTTATAGTTACTTAGTCCTCGATGTCGAGATAATCGCCCAGAGCCTTGAACAGCTTCTTGACATCATGCGGATCCTCATCATCCTCAATAACCAGCTCCAGCGGCTCGTTCAGGCTGAGCAGGAACATACCCAGCAGGGATTTTGCATCTACCATGCCGGACTTACCATGAATCCAAATATCAAACGGAAACTCGGTAACGATGCTGTTGATGGTCTGAATATCTTCGGTGTTCTTTACCTTAATTGCCTTCGTCATAATGAATACCTCCTAACGAATTGGCCAAGATTTTTCTTTTCTGTCGCTATTATAACATTCAATCCGCAATTGTAAATACTTTTTTTTGTTGTTTTTTGAATTTTTGAAATTTCAGCAGTATCAACGATTTTGTCTAATTTCCGCGCATTCTTTCTTATCAAAACATCAAAAAGAAAGAACCTGTTTTTTGCGATAAAACGTCGACTTTATCGTAGATTTCCACAAAAATCAATTTATCGGATAAAATTTGTCATGGTTCTCGGATGGGTTTCCGGCGCATCCACGGTACCCTTCCCGTTTTCAATCAGCCGAACCAGCCATGCAATATTGCGTCCGAGTTTTGCCATGACCTCCACACCTTCGGTATCCTGCTGCACCTCACCCGGATTGAGTCCGTGTGCCGCCTGCCAGTAATCCGATGTGGCAATGACCATCTCCATCGTGTTCAGATACGCATTGAGCTGCTGATAGGTTTCCAATCCGCCTGACCGGCGCAGTGTGACCAGCGCCGCACCGACTTTGTGGTGCAGTTTATTTCCCGCCGCGAGAAAGGCGCGGTCAAGGAAACATTTCATGCCGCCTGCAATGCCGCCATAATAAACCGGCGAGGCCAGAATGACGCCGTCTGCCTCCACCATCTTATCAATCCACTCATTTACCGGATCCTTCTGCACACAATGGCCGCTTCCCGTATCCAGACAGTGATAACATGCCATACATCCCTTTGCCTTATTTCCAACCGAAATAATTTCCATCTCAATGCCCTGCGCATTCAGCTCTTTTTCTACAATCCGCAGACATTGTTCCGTGTTTCCTCCCTTTCGCGGGCTTCCGTTAAACGCAACTACTTTCATACAATCCTCTCCTTATGTTCGTTTTTTCTTCTCCTTACGGCGCAGCATACGCAGCTGGCTCTTATAAATAAAATCCCGTCTGCGTCTCTGCATCGTAATATAATTGACAATGAACCCCAGCAAAATAACAATGCAGCTCATATACATCCAAAGCAGCAGTACCATAATCGCGCTGATCGAACCATAAAGGACATCATAACGGCCGAAATTGTTGAAATAAATGGAAAAGACCACGGTGCACACAATCCATGCGCATAGAATAAAGATCGTGCCTGGCAATACGTCGCGCCACTTCATCTTACAGTTCGGCATCCAATAGCACAGCAGAAGCATGAACAAAAAGACAAAGCCAAATGCAATCAAAATGCGTCCGTTGCGCAGCAATACGATCACCCAAGACGGAAGCGCCAGAAAACTGGTCAGCAATTCGGTAATGCCGCGCCCCAGCCAGATCAGCACAAAGCTCAACATCAGGACAAAGACCAGACCCGCTGCGGTTGCAATCTCAAACAAAAATTGCCGCATGCCGCCGCGCGCGTCCGGAACGCCATAGATGCTGTTGACATGCTGCATGAGGGAACTCATGGTCCGGCTCATAAAGTAGATCGCGAACAGACTAAAAAAAACAATCTGCCAATAGCGCGGATGTACTTGATAATCTCCCAGATAGCGGGTCAAGGTCGGAAGCAGCAGCTTTTGCACATCCGACGGCAGCAGAACCATCACTTTCAGCAGTGTCTTTGTGGAAAAATCCGTCAGGGAAAGCAACAGGCTGACCAAAGCCAGAAGGGGGAAAATGGAGAACAGAAGATAATAGGACAGCTCCGCCGAGGCGCGTGTCAGCTTATCCGCAAAAAAGTGGCGCAGCATTTCCATGCCATACCAGCAGACCGTATTCTTCCGTTTCACCCGCTCGGCCCACTCACCAAAATCGCGTTCTTTCGATTTTGGAGCCGGCTTCTTCTGGCGTGCTTCACGCTTCATCCACGTTCTCCCTTCTCGCGTTTCTCTTCCGGTACCGCCCCCTGTCCCAACCGAAAGGTAAGCAGCACAAAGGACAATGTCACCGTCAGCGATTCCAGCGCATGCAGCCGGCGCTTTCCTTCTGCCGGTGTGCGATGGCTGTACGGTGTCATGGCAAATAAGGTTTGGATGTCCTCCGGACGGTCCATCGTCACGGTATATTCCACATGCTTCCGGTCGGTGAGCACAAAGCCTTCCATCCGGTGCTTTTCTTCCCGGTTGCGATACGGTATATCATAGACTGCACATTTCAGCTCCCAAAGATGCATCTCCCCCGGTACAACGCACAATACCGCGCCGTCCGGCCGCAGCACGCGTGCAAACTCCTGCGCCGGTGTCGGTGCAAACAGGGAAACAATCCGGTCGGCACTCTGGTCCCGGACCGGCATCTGATAGGTACTTGCGGTAATATACTGCGTCAGCTTATCCCGCTTCGCCGCATATTGTGTGGCAGACTTGGAAATATCCACACCGACCATCTGTCGGAGCAAGCCGCACTCCTGCAGCGACTGTGCCATCTGCCGTGTATAGTATCCCTCGCCGCAGCCGGCATCAATCACAGAAACCGCTTTTTCCTGTGCCAGCTCCTTCATCTCCATGCACACCGCATCGGCCAGAGGCTGATAATATCCGCGGTCAAGAAACGCCCGCCGCGCCAGTACCATCCGTTTGTCATCGCCGACCTTGTCGCCGGAACGCGAGGAGAGCAGCAGGTTACAATAACCCGATGCCGCTATATCAAAACTATGTCCGTTGGAACAGCAAAATGTCTGTTCCGCTTTCCGCAGAGGCTGTCTGCACTTTGGACAACACAGCATCCTTTCCGCTCCTCTCTTCCGCATAACAGGTTCTTTGAATTATTATAGCATGGCAAATACCTCTGTGGCAATTCTTTTGACAGCATGATATAATCAATTACAGAAAAGGAGGAGAGTTGCTTTGAAAGAGACCACCTGTTGCTTTTCCGGCTATCGTCCGGAGAAAATGCCGCGGGACATATCGCCGGGAAGGGATAGTTTTCGCCGGATGATGGCCTCCCTGCGCCGGGAATGCCTTCGTGCCTCCGAGGATGGATACACAACCTTCCTTTCCGGTATGAGCCGTGGATTTGATCTTTGGGCAGCCTCCGTCGTATTGGAATTACAGGATCACGGACTGGGAATTGAGCTGTGGGCAGCCATTGCATTCCACGGCATGGAACAACATTGGGAACCGGAATGGCAGAAGCTCTATCAGTATGTCCTGCACCGGGCACGCCATACCTTCACCTGTTTCGATGCCTATCAGCGCGGCTGCTATACCGTCCGTGACCGGCTTCTTGTGGAGCATTCCTCCCGGATGATCTGCTATTATGATGGCGTCCCCGGCGGCACGGAATACACCGTAAACTATGCCAAACATTCCGGTTTGGATATCTATAATCTTGCCGATCGACAGCCGCGGCTGGAGGGATTCCCCGAATGAAACGCCATCTTTTGGGGTACAATCCGCATACAAAAAGACTGACAGAAAGGTTCTGCCAGTCTTATCTTTTATGTTTTTCTTATGCCAGGAAAGCGAACACCAGAAGGACCACAATGCCAAGCACGATGCGGTACCAGCCAAAGACTTTAAAGTCATGCTTGCGGATGTAGCTCATCAGGAACTTAATGGCCAGCATCGAAACCGCAAAGGCAACGACCATACCGACCAGAAGAACGATGATTTCCTGGAAGCGGAAGGCGAGACCGTATTTCAGAATCTCCAGCAGGCTTGCGCCAAACATCACCGGAATCGCCATAAAAAAGGAGAATTCTGCGGCAACTGCACGGGAGCAACCGATAAATACCGCCCCCAAAATAGTGGCTCCAGAACGGGATGTTCCCGGAATCAGCGCCAGCATCTGACAGATACCGATCAAAAATGCTGTCTGGAACTTCATCTCGCTCAAACTGCGGATCTTTGGTACACGATGGGAATTCTCCAGAATAATAAACAGAATACCATATAAGATCAGCATGATAGCGATCGTAACCGGGCCATACAGCAGGTCATGAATGAAATCATTAAACACCAGTCCGATGATTGCGGCCGGGAAGCTTGCGACAATGACCTTCACCCAAAGTGTCCATGTCTCCTTTTTCTGCAGCGCGGATTTCTTTCCGGAAAATGGATTGAGCTTATCAAAATATAAGAATAAAACCGCGAGAATTGAGCCGAACTGGATGACCGTAAAGAACATATCGGAAAAATCCTTGGAGCCGTCCAACTGCAAAAACTCGTTAAACAGAAGCAGGTGGCCGGTCGAAGAAATCGGCAGCCATTCTGTGATACCCTGAACAATGCCAAAAACAACGGATTTCAGCAGTTCAATCAACATAGATAATCTCCTTTCAAAACAATACTTGTATCAGTATATCGCATATGAGTCATAAAGTAAAGATTTTTTCGCCTATTGCGCGATTTTGCGCTTTATGTCATAATATTTCCAATAGTCTTTTTGGAAAGGAACGGCAGTCCATGGATATCTGTCACCGCATCTTAAACGAAACCTTTGGCCATTCGTCCTTCCGTCCCGGACAGCTTCCGCTCATTCACGCCATTTTGTCCGGACGGGATGCCTTCGGTGTGCTCCCCACCGGTGCCGGAAAATCCCTGTGCTATCAGCTTCCTGCGCTGCTGCTTCCCGGGATCACCCTCGTGCTCTCCCCGCTGATTTCCCTGATGAACGATCAGGTCGCCGCCCTGCGTCAGGCGAATATCACCGCCTGCTGCATCCACAGTGCCATGCCTGCGCCTGAGTATGCCTCTGCGGTCCGGCTTATGCGCGAAGGCCGCTGCAAGCTGGTCTACGTCGCCCCGGAGCGGCTGCAAAATGCCGATTTCCTCTCCCTGCTACACACACTTCCACTCTCCTTGGTCGTGGTAGATGAGGCCCACTGCATTTCCCAATGGGGTCACGACTTCCGCCCGAGTTATCGGCAGATTCCACAGTTTCTCGCCTCCCTCTCCACCCGTCCCGTCCTTGCGGCTTTTACCGCGACCGCCACGCCCCGTGTCCGTCAGGATATCATAGAATGCCTGCATCTCAACCATCCGGAGCGCATCACCACAAGTTTTGACCGTCCCAATCTGTTTTTTGATGTCCGTCGGACGGAGCAAAAGGATATCGCCCTGCTGCGCTTCCTGCGGCAGCAGACACACTTTCCCGGTATCATCTACTGCACAACACGCAAGGCAGCCGAGCACACGGCAGAACTGCTGCGCGAAAACCACATCACTGCTCTGGCCTACCATGCCGGAATGGATGCTGCCGACCGCCGCACCAACCAGGATGCTTTCTTGCATGACCAAATTTCCGTCCTCTGTGCCACCAACGCATTTGGTATGGGCATCAACAAACCAAACGTCCGCTTTGTCGTACATTATCAGCTCCCCGCCAGTCTGGAGAACTACTATCAGGAAGCCGGGCGCGCCGGACGCGATGGCAAGCCCGCCACCTGTCTGCTCCTGTTTTCCGAGCAGGATTCCACCTTGCAGGAATATTGGATCGAAAAGGAACCGGAAAATCCCGCCCTGTCCGAAGAGGAGGTCCGACAGCTCCAGCGCGAGAATTTTCGCCGCCTTCATTGTATGCAGCATTATGCCGCGGCAGACGGCTGTCTGCGAGAAGAAATCCTCCGCTATTTCGGCGAGCAGGCCACGGACTTCTGTGGCGCCTGCTGCAACTGTGACGCCGCCGGAGACTGGAAAGACATCACGGTTGAGGCCCAAAAAATCCTCTCCTGCATCTATCGCGTCCGGGAACAGGCCGATACGGCTACGCTGATTCAAATCCTACAGGGCAAACAAAACGCCCTCATCCAGCAAAACAACTGGCAGTCACTCTCCACCTTTGGCCTTCTGTCAGAGCAATCCGACGCTGAGCTGTCCTCCCTGCTCGCCCATTTGATTCATCAGCAATATCTGATTCTTGCCGAGTCGGATGGCTCCCTGCATCTCTGCCGCCGTGCCAGAGAGGTTCTGTTTCACGGCGAAAAGGTCTCCATGATGGTACGCACCCGTTCCGTCAAACAGATGCGGGAGCAGCGTGCAGCCCGCCATTCCACCGCGCCCAAGCTGTTTGCTGCACTGTCCGCTCTGCGCCGTCGCCTGGCAACGCGGCAGGGTGTCCCACCCTCCCTGCTGCTGAGCGATCAAGTTCTCGAGGAAATCTGCGAGAAGCAGCCGCAGACGAAGGAGGAGCTGTTTTCCATCCATGGGACACAGGAGAAAACACTATCCCGCTATGCAGAAAAAATTCTGGATGTTGTATCAAATTGTCAAAACTAGGTTACAATTCTCTGTGCTTTATGGTATACTGGAACAAATCCATAGAGGAGGATGTTTTCTATGAAAGGATTAAGCATTTCTACCATCGCGATCGGCGCTGTATCCATTCTGCTCGGCGCTGCAACCTTGACGCTTGGGCTTCTACAGCTAATCAAGCAGTAATCGCAATCGAACGGCATAAAACAACACCCGAAGAGAACTTCCTCTTCGGGTGTTGTACTGTCTGTATTTATTTGTTTGCCGCGTCCGGCTTAAAGCTGTCCTTGAGCGAAACGATGCGGTTGAAACGCAGGGAGCCGTCCTCCGCTGCCTTTCTATCACTGATATAGTAGCCCATGCGGACAAACTGCATCGGCGTACCTTCCGGAACATCGGCGATCGACTGCTCCAGCTTGCAGCCGGTTAGCTTCTTGAGGGACTCCGGATTCAGGAAATCCAGATAGTTCTTGCCCTCCGGCACATCGTTGGTATTCTCCAGCGTAAACAGGTTCTCATACAGATACAGCTCTGCATCCAATGCATGCTTTGCGGATACCCAGTGGATGTTGCCGCGCACTTTGCGGCCATCCGCCGGATTGCCATTGCCCGTTTCCAAATCGGCTGTGCAGCGGACTTCAACAACATTGCCGTCCTCATCCTGCACGACCTCGTTGCACTTGACAATATAGGCTCCCATCAGGCGAACCTCTCCATCCGGCTTGAGGCGGCGGAACTTCGGGGGCGGAACAATGGCAAAATCGCTCTGCTCAATCCAAAGCTCCCGCGTGAACGGCACAGCACGCGTGCCTGCGGACTCGTCCTTCGGATTGTTTGCGATCTCAAAATACTCGGTCTTGTCCTCCGGATAGTTGGTGATGACCAGCTTGATCGGCTCGGTAACGGCCATACGGCGCAGAGCTGTGGTGTTCAGCTCATCGCGGATGCAATATTCCAGCAGCTTGATATCCACCAGGGAATCCGTCTTGGCAATGCCGGCACGCGAGACAAATTCCAGAATCGCGCTCGGCGTATAACCGCGGCGGCGCAGGCCGCACAGCGTCGGCATACGCGGATCATCCCAGCCTTCTACCCGTCCGGTCTCAACCAGCTCGCGCAGATACCGCTTGGACATCACCGTATTGGTCATATTCAGACGGGCAAATTCCCTCTGCTTCGGCCGGGACGGCAGACACGGCGCACAGTTGTCCACAACCCAATCATACAACGGACGATGGTTTTCAAACTCGATCGAGCACATCGAGTGCGTGATGCCCTCCATGGCGTCCTGAATCGGATGGGCGAAGTCATACAGCGGATAAATACACCACTTGTCGCCAATGCGATGATGATGCGCATGGACGATACGATAGATTGCCGGGTCACGCATGTTCATATTGGGCGATGCCATGTCAATCTTTGCGCGGAGAACCTTGGTGCCATCCTCGTATTTGTCGCCTCTCATCTCCTCGAACAGCTGCAAATTCTCCTCAACCGAACGATTGCGATATGGGCTGTCCTTTCCCGGCTCGGTCAGCGTACCGCGATACTCACGCATCTGCTCCTGAGACAGGTCACAGACATACGCCTTGCCCTCCTTGATGAGGTGGACAGCACATTCATAGCACTTGTCAAAATAGTCTGAGCCATAGAAAATACCACCGGACGGCTGGGAACCGGTCAGCCATTCGATATCCTGACGGATCGACTGTACATACTCATCGTCCTCGCGAACCGGATTGGTATCGTCAAAGCGCAGATTAAACAGGCCATCGTATTTCTGGGCAACCATCCAGTTGATATAGATCGCCTTTGCCGATCCAATGTGCAGATATCCGTTTGGCTCCGGCGGGAAACGCGTATGGATGCGTTCCGTCAGACCGGCCTTGATATCTTCGTCGATAATCTCTGTCAAAAAATTCGGTGTGAATTCCATCTTGACCATTCCCCTTTTTTTCATTTATTCTGACGAGCAGCGGGGACAACACAGCCCCCTTCACTCCCCTTGCTTTCCAGCGTGGTTGGACTCCGTTGTCAACCCTATCCTGCCATGTGCAGGTGAATTTTTTATAAAGCCTGTGCGCAGCGCGCCAGACGTTCCCGGATTTTCTCCGTACCCAGCAGCTGCATCACCGAATACAGATCCGGTGCATTGGTGCGTCCGCAGACGGCAACACGCAGGACCATCGAAATATCGCCAACCGGTCCCTTGTAGTCCTCCGGATTTTTCTTATACAGCTTGGTTTCCGGTGCAAAGCCGTGCTCGGCAGCTAATTGCTTGACCTTGTCAAACCAGACTGTCATCTCATCCGCCGGGTCAAAAATATCCGCATACTCGTTCAGGATTGCCTTGGCATCCTCTGTGCTGACGCGCTCCGGCATGCCGGAATAATCCGGCTGGAACAGCTCGTCGAACATAAAGTCCATGTACTGCTTGACCGTGCTCCAAATCTCAATATCCTTGCGCGGCTTCTTTCCGCCGCGGCCGATGGCGAGGAATTTTTTGGTCATCTCCGGATCGCGGGTAAACAACGCGGCAAATTCCGGATCGTACTGGGCGGCCCAATCCGAAACATAACCGTAAACTTCCTCCGCACTCATGCGGGAGATCACCTGCTTGCAGACATCGCTGAGCTTCTCCATGTCAAACAGCGAACCGGAAACGCTCATCTTCTTCGGACTGAACGGGAAGTCATTGATCGACTGATCCGGATTGGCACGGCGCCATTCCTCGAAGTTGGAATTCAAGAGCGTCATGATATATTCGATGACAGCCGGAACCGGAATTCCCATCTCATAGTAATACGACAGGGCAAGCTCCGGGTCTTTTCTCTTGGACAGCTTGCGCTTTGAGCCGCCGTCCATCTTCATGAGCTGCGCGGTATGGACATACTTTGGACGCTTCCAGCCCATGACATCGAACAGCTGCAGATGTACCGGCAGGGTTGCCAGCCATTCCTCACCGCGGACAACATGGGTGGTACCCATCAGGTGGTCGTCCACAATGTGGGCAAAGTGATAGGTTGGGATGCCGTCGGATTTCAGCAGGACGATATCCTGGTCGTTTTCCGTCAACTCCAGGGTTCCCTTGACCAGATCGGTGTGCTTGATTTTATTCTCAATGCTGCCCATCGAACGGAAACGGATGACATAGCTCTCGCCTGCCGCAATGCGGCGCTCAATCTCCTCCAGCGGACAATCCCGATACTTGGCATACTTTCCATAATAGCCGAAGTTCTCCTTGTTCTTCTCCTGCTCTGCGCGCATCTCTGCCAGCTCTTCCTCGGTACAGAAGCACGGATACGCATAGCCGCGCTCCACCAACTGCTTGACAAAGATGTGATAGATCGCGGCACGCTTGCTCTGTCGGTACGGGCCGTAGTCGCCATTGTCGCCGTCAATCGTTGCGCCCTCATCAAACGGAAGGCCAAATTTCCGGAACGTATCCAGAATCAGCTGTACGCCGCCTTCCACTTCACGCTTCTTGTCCGTATCCTCAATACGGAGATAAAAAATGCCGCCCGACTGATGGGCCAGACGCTCATCAACAACGGCGCCAAACAGGTTGCCGAGATGCATGAAGCCGGTCGGGCTCGGTGCCATTCGGGTGACCTTGGCTCCTTCCGGAAGCTGTCGTGCGGGATAACGTGCCTCTACCTGCTCCGGGGTCTCCGTGACATCCGGAAACAGGAGCTGCGCTAAACGAATTGTATCCATGTATTGTTCACTCCATCCTGCGCGTAACACTGTAAAACAGACACACGCGATTTCTCTGAAACATCAGTCAAATTACTTTTCAAAGCATATCACAAAATCGTCGTTTGCGCAACAATTTCAACAGAATGAATCATCTTATTTGTTGAAATCACCCATTTTCTATGCTATAATAATCGAAAAGAGATGATTATATACAATTATAATCATTAGAAGGAGAGGAGTTGCTTATGAAAATTCAGGAATCCGGAGAAAACTATCTGGAAACCATACTTTTGTTGGGAATGCGCAACGGAACCGTCCGTGCTGTTGATATCGCCAATCAGCTTGGCTACTCCAAGCCCAGCGTCACCCGCGCGATGGATGTATTAAAGAAAGCCGGTTTGGTGGAAAAAGAAGCATATGGAAATATCTATCTCACCGAGGAGGGCCGGCGCCGTGCCGTTGAGATCTATGACCGTCACACGCTGATTAAGGAATTCCTGATGTCCGTCCTTTCACTGGATGAAGCAACGGCGGATACCGATGCCTGCCGCATCGAACATATCGTCAGCCAGAAGACGCTGGAGCGTATGCGCGCTGTGCTCAACGAAGAAAAATAAATTTTTCTTGACAACCAGCTGGAAATGCGGTATTCTAATCTACGGACTGATTCCTGTCCGGCCGCGTTGATTTGGAAGAGTATCGAAGTGGTCATAACGAGCTCGACTCGAAATCGAGTTGTCCTTAACCGGGCACGTGGGTTCGAATCCCACCTCTTCCGCCACCCGAAAAACGCACGATTTTTATCGTGCGTTTTTTTGATATCAAGAAACGACCTGTCCGCTGATACCGACAGGCCGTTTCTTTTTTAATTCCATTTACAATTTGGAGTAGCCAAACGAATTAACCAGTGCTTCGACCGGAATTTTCTTCTGGCAGTATGGGCATTCCTTCCTTTCAAAAGATGCATAGCCCGGAATATCTTCCGGTGTGAAGATCGTATTGACCGGAATACCATCCATTTCCTTGACGGCACTGAAGATCGTGGAAACGCCCTTCAAATTGCCTCCATAATAATCCATGCACTCAATACCGCGGCGGATACTGATACCGGTCGTAACCGATGCCATCAGCAGGATCACGTTCTTTCCCCGAATCATCGGCTCTACATTCTCACGGAAGAACAACTGGCTGTTGGCGGTACGCTCCGGCTGGATGACATAAACCGACTTATGTACATTGTGTGTGGAATGTCCGGCGTCGTGCAGCTCCTTGGCAAAGAATGCACCGATGACCTCCATACCATCCAGACAGACGATGGAGTCGATGGCGGTCATACTATGGGTATACTGCTGCGCCAATACACGTGCACACTGCGATGCTTCCGACTGGCGCGACTTGATTGTCGTCAAATCAATAAAATAATTGATATGCGAATGGTTGGTAACAAAGTGTCCCGGAATTGCCTTGATGGGAACAATATTGCCATACCTTTTGGACGGGAATTGTATTGTTCTGGATTCCAATGTGCTCATCGTGTATCAGCCCTTTCTGATCTCCTGTTTGCGCGAGAAAAGTTTTGCGAGATTCTACAAAAAATCTTTTCTCTTCCCGCTTTATTTTATAACATTATACAATAACATCCAAAACTATGCAAGGCTGTGCCAACAAATTTTCATGCGCGAGGGAAAAATCATTTTTCGTTGCAAACCCCCGAATTTTGTGATATGATTGTTACAATTAGATTCGTGCGCAGGCAGAATCCAATTTCTCACTGCAAACGAAAGAACCAACATTCCAATGATCTGAACAGAACGGCTGGACCGGACGGACGGAGATCATAGAATAACCGGTAATGCCGGTTTCTTTGTGATACTCACAACTCCTCTGTCATCGGTACAGAGGAGTTGTTTTCATGAAGGGAGGTCCTGCATATGGAGACAAGAGTGGCGATCGCCGCCATTGTTGTAGAAAATCCCGCCAGCATCGAACAAATGAACCGCATCCTGCATGAATATCGGGCTTATATTATCGGCCGCATGGGGATCCCATATCCCAGCCGACAAATCTCTCTCATCAGTGTTGCGATGGATGCACCGACCAATATCATCAGCGCTTTGTCCGGCAAGCTGGGGAATATCCCCGGATTGTCCGTGAAAACTGTTTATTCCAAACGAACCACCCCAAAGAAAGAAGGATGAAACACCATGTACAATGTCATGTCACCGAAAGCAGAGGAGTTTATCAGCGACGAGGAAATCCGCCGCTGTCTTGCCTATGCAGAAGAAAACAAAAACAACCGTGAAGTCATCGACCGGATTCTGACCGAGGCCCGCAAGATGAAGGGCATCTCCCATCAGGATGCGCTCGTCCTGCTGGATTGTGAGCTGGAGGACAAAAACCAAGAGATCTATCAGCTCGCCCGTGACATCAAGCAGGAGTTTTATGGCAACCGTATCGTCATGTTCGCTCCGTTGTATCTTTCCAACTACTGCATCAACGGCTGTGAATACTGTCCCTACCACGCCCGCAACCGCCATATCCCGCGCAAAAAGCTGACCCAGGAGGAAATCCGTCAGGAGGTCATCGCGCTGCAGGACATGGGACACAAGCGACTGGCCATCGAGTCCGGTGAGGACCCCGTCAACAATCCTCTGGAGTATATCCTGGAAAGCATCCAAACCATTTACAGCATTCAGCACAAGAACGGCGCCATCCGTCGTGTCAATGTCAATATCGCCGCAACGACTGTAGAAAATTACACCAGGCTCAAGGATGCCGGCATTGGTACCTATATTCTGTTCCAGGAAACCTACAACAAGAAGTCCTACGAGGAACTGCATCCATCCGGTCCCAAGTCGGACTACGCCTACCATACCGAGGCAATGGACCGCGCCATGGAGGGCGGCATCGACGATGTTGGTCTGGGCGTCCTGTTTGGCCTCAACAACTATCGTTACGATTTTACCGGTATTATCATGCACGCCGAGCATCTGGAAGCATATAAGGGTGTCGGCCCGCACACCATCAGCGTCCCGCGCGTCCGCCGCGCCGATGACATCGATCCGAATGTCTTTGACAACGGTATCTCGGATGACACCTTTGCCAAGATCGTCGCATGTATCCGCATTGCGGTGCCGTACACCGGCATGATCGTCTCCACCCGTGAGAGTCAGAAAAGCCGTGAACGCGTCCTAAATCTGGGAATCTCACAGATTTCCGGCGGCTCCCGCACCTCCGTCGGCGGTTATACCGAGGAGGAGCGTGTCGATGAAACCGCACAATTCGATGTGGATGACCGCCGTACGCTCGATGAAGTCGTTCACTGGCTGATGGACCTGGGCTATGTCCCCTCTTTCTGCACAGCATGTTATCGAGAAGGCCGCACCGGCGACCGCTTCATGAGCCTGCTCAAGAGCAAACAGATTGTCAACTGCTGCCATCCAAACGCATTGATGACACTCAAGGAATACTTAGAGGATTACGCAGCACCAGACACCAAGGAAATCGGAGAAGCTCTGATTCAGAAGGAACTGCTTACCATTCCAAACGAGCGGGTTCGTGAGAAAGCCGGCGAATATATCGCAAACATTCACGAAGGCAAACGTGATTTCCGTTTTTGATCGAAATTCAGGAGAAACCGAACTCTTTCGGTTTCTCCTTTCGCATCTTTTTGGGGAGAATGGGTCATTTCCTTCCTTTTTTGTCCACTCTTTTCCAAAAATGTTGTTATATTTAACTTGTATTTTACAAAAAAAAATGCTATCCTATGGTATATATTGATTTTAGTTTACATATGGAGAGCTGTATGAAAAAACGTTCTGCTATTTTATTTCTTTCGGCTGCCGCTGCTGTTACTTTTCTTTGCACGGCCTGCGGTTCCCAGCCCGAAGTGACCGATCCCGGATCGGCCGCATCCCAAACGGAACAATCCACCAACTCCGGTTCTCTGACCAGTTCGGATTTGGAAAACTTCAACACAGACAGTCAGGAAGTTTCCGATACCGACACGCCCGCAACGGACGATCAGAGTACCACTTCCAACACCCTGCAGGATATCGATGCGGAGGAACCCGACACCGATACGGACCCAACCTCCGAAGACGAGTCATCCTCTGAGGGTAATTTAAGCACCGATGGTATTTCCGTCACCTATGGCGACTATATCATTAAAGTTTTGTCCTGCAAGGAAACGACCGATATTAACAACTGTGCCGCTCTGCGTGTTACCTATGAGTTCACCAACCGTTCTGCATCGCAGGCCACCTTCAGTACGTCAATCGTCACGTCTGCATATCAGAACGAATATCGTTTGGCAAACACCAGTCCACAGGGGGTTGACAACGAGTATTCCGCCCAGCTGGAATTTGTCCAGCCCGGCAATTCGGTTACCTGCGCGGCCTATTATCTGCTGGATAACACCACAGACGATGTCAACATTCAGGTTACCAATCTGCTCAACAGCTCGGACGAAACCCTGTCTCTGCGGTATTCGTTTAACAAATAATCGGCACCGAAACAAATGCGATGGAGTTCTCTGGATTCCATCGCATTTTTATATGTAGAGGCAGCGCGTTCTCTCTCCCGTTTTTAAGCATGAAAAAAGTCGATCACTTTCGTAATCGACCGTTCATTTGGAGCGGATGACGAGGCTCGAACCCGCTATCACACCCTAAAAAATCTTCGCTCTGCTTCGATTTTCCAGGGAACCCGACCTCGCGATTTCAACCGCCTTCGGCTTACGGTGGAGGCAGCGAGTTCTATTCTCCCGTTTTCAAACATGAAAAATGGTCGATCACTTTCGCAATCGACCTTTAATATGGAGCGGATGACGAGGCTCGAACTCGCTACCTCCACCTTGGCAAGGTGGCGCTCTACCAGATGAGCTACATCCGCATTTTGTCTGTCATCTCCTGACGACGATATTTATTATACGTCATCCAACCCAATTTGTCAACGATTTTTTCCATCTTTTTTTCATTTTGTCTGTGCTGTCCATTCAAAGACAGCACAGACAATTTTTTCAATAACCAAGCGATTCGCCGACCAAAACGATCTCATATCGTTCGGTTCCCATCATCGGCGCATGCAAAATCACGGTCGCACGACAGATCTTTTTCGGGGACCTGCAATGATAGCATCGATCCCCACCGCGCACCGCGCAGGGTGTCTCCTGTTCCAGCCGCACAGCATTGCGCGGTGCCGCAAGATTCTGTGCGCGGTCAATGGCCTCCGCCAGCGTCGGCACAAGCTTATTCCGGCCACAGACCAGAAATACCTCCTTTGCGCCGTACAGCGTTCCGGCAACCCGGTTTCCGCGTCCATCGATGTTGACCGCCTCTCCAGTCTCCGACAATGCATTGACCGAGGATACATAGACATCGGCATCCTGCCGATAGCCATCCCCCTTCCAATGCCATGAAACATCCGACTTCCGGCCGAGAATTTCGTATGCGTTCATTTCATCCAACGTCACGGAGCCGCCAAGCGAAACGGACTTCCCTTCCGTCTCCTGCGCCAGATAGGCGATCGCCTGCTCTTTTGTATCAAAATAGGCGGTCGTAAATCCACGGCTCTCCAACGCCTTGCGCACACGCGCGATCTGCTGCTCCGGATATAAGTGATCGAACAGTTGATCCGGACGGTCTATCAGAGCATCCGCTCCGCCATCCAGCAAGACACTTCGGTCACGGAATCCCCACATTACGCCGACTGCATACAGCCCGGCATTCTTCGCGGTCTGCATATCTACGCCGGAATCGCCAACATACAAAATCTGATCCTTCGGAACCGCCAGCAGCTGCACAATCTCGTTGCAGGAAGTTGGATCCGGCTTGCGCGGGATTCCCGCTCGTTCGCCAAATACAACGTCGAAAATCTCTCCAAAATAATGTGCCATTAACTGTTTGCTCGCCGCATCCAGTTTGTTTGACAGCACGGCCACTTTGATGCCGCGCCGTTTCAGTTCCTTCAACAGTTCCGGAATTCCATCGTAAGGCACGGTCTTATCACACAAATGCGCCGCGTAATATGACTTGAAATCTGCAAGCGCCTCATTAATTTCCCCATCCGAGGTTCCCTGCGGCAGCGCACGTTTCATCAGATTACGGACACCATTGCCGACAAAGGCCTGCACCTCTTCGGTCGTCCGTGGTGGAAGATCCCGAAGTGTAAGCGATGCATTGACTGCACTGCGCAGATCCTCCAATGTGTTCAGCAGAGTGCCATCCAAATCAAAAATAACTGCTGTTTTCAACTCATTTCGCCTTCTTTTTGCCACCAAAAATCGCATTTGGGTTCAATCGCTTGGAGCCAAATGCCGCATCACGCAGGAATGCCGCAACATCGCTGTTGATTGCATTGCGGCGAACTCTCCAGCTCCAGTTTCCGCCGATGGTGGCCGGTGTATTCATGCGGGCATCGGCGCCCAGGGACAGGACATCCTGCATCGTCGTCATCGCGATAATAGCCGGAGACAGGAAGGCGGTGCGGATTGCACTCCATCCCATCGGCTCGTGATGCGAGGTGCGGAGATAGGAATAAGAGAACTTCTTGTCATCCTCCGAGCAATAATCCATAATCTGCTCACAGATGGTTTCCGAGTCGTGGGTCGAGGTATATCCAACCGAATTTTTCAGCCAATTGTGCGGCAGATGGTCGTTATCCTCATTGGCTCGAAGGCCAAAAATCATGACATGCATACCCGGATAGCCGCTCTCTGCGAGGAACTCCCGGACGTCATCGTCGATATCGCCCAAATCCTCCGCAATAAACGGCACCTCGCCAAATTCCTTCTTGATCGCATCAAACAGCTTCATGCGCGGACCAGGCATCCATTTTCCATTGATTGCCGTCTCCTCGCCTGCTTTTACCTCCCAATATGCCTGGAAGCCACGGAAGTGATCCAGACGGGTGACATCAAACAGAGCCAGATTGCGGCGAATGCGCCACAGCCACCACTTATAATTGTCCTTCTCAATATAATCCCAATCATAGACCGGATTGCCCCAGAGCTGTCCGGTTGCCGAATAATAATCGGGCGGGACTCCTGCAACCCCACACGGCTTGAGATCCTTATCCACACGGAACATCTGCGGATGTGCCCAGACATCACAGCTATCCGGCGAGACATAAATCGGAATGTCACCGATAATCTGGATTCCCTGCTCATTTGCATATTCACGCAGGCGGTTCCACTGCTGGAAGAACAAATATTGCAGGAAGATATAAAAATCGATGGAGTCCTTTAATTCAAACGCATAGCGGCGCATTGCCTCCGGCTCACGCGCCTTAATTGCATCGTCATCCCAATCCCACAGCGCCTTCTGGTCGAAATGCAGCTTGAGGGAAAGGAACATCGCATAATCGACAACCCAATCTTCGTTGTCCGCCCGGAATGCCCAGACCTTCCCCAGCAGACGTCCATCCGCCCGGCGGAAGGCACGCTTTAACACCTCAAACCGTGTCGCTGCAATTTTTTCATAATCCACGCGATCTGGATTCTGTCCGCAGTCTGCATCCCGCAGATCCTGCTCGGTCAGCAGCCCCATCTCATGCAGCTCATCCAGGTCAATAAAATAGGGGTTGCCGGCTGCCGCAGAAAAGCACTGATAAGGACTATCGCCAAAGCCGGTCTGCCCGAGCGGCAGCACCTGCCAGTAGGTCTGGCCGCCATCGCGCAGAAAATCGACAAAGCGATAGGCATCCTTGCCCATCGAGCCGATACCATACGGCGACGGGAGCGAGGAGATGTGAAGCACAACTCCGCTCGATCGTTGAAACATTGTAGTCGTAGCACTCATTTTTCTCAAAATTTCCTTTCGGGTTTGTTTTTGCTTGTTATCAATTGAAATTATCCGCTTTCTGCGGTATAATAAGTTCACTTTAAATTGATTTATTCTATGAATACGAACACAAGAGGAGAACAATCTCATGCGTATGCGCAAAAAGAAAAATCTGAATACGCGTCTGGAAAACTGTTCCGCTGTCATCGTCGCTGAGCCGGAAGCCCAGCGCGGCCACTGGCGTGAGCGGTTCGGAAACGACCATCCGCTGTTTCTGGAAATCGGCTGTGGAAAGGGCCGTTTTATTCTGGAATCCGCCCGCCGCAATCCGGAAATCAACTATATCGCCATCGAACGCGAGGAAGGCGCCCTGATTATGGCGACCGAACGCGCCTTGACGATGGAGCTTCCCAACCTGCTCTTTCTGGATGTCGATGCGTCTCATCTGACGGACTATTTTGCCGACGGCGAAATTGACCGCATCTATCTGAACTTTTCCGATCCCTGGCCGCCAAACCGGCAGCGCAAACGCCGTCTGACACACAGCAATTTCCTAAAGCTGTACGATTGTGTCCTCGCCAAATATGGTCAGATCCATTTTAAAACCGACAACCAGCACCTCTTTGAGTTCACGCTTGAGGAGCTGTGCGGCTTTGGCTGGCTGATTCAGAACATTTCTCTGGATCTGCACAACAGCGGTCTGGACAACATCATGACGGAATACGAGGAGAAATTCTCCAGCGAGGGCTTCCGCATCTATCGTCTGGAGGCCAGCCGCCGCGGGGAAGATACCCTCACCCGGGCGCACACAGTACCGCGCACGCCGCAGGAGCTGGCTGAAACGCCGCGCGGCTCCGCTGCACGCAGTTTCCAACTCACGTCTTGATATTATATCATTTTTTAACAATCCATTCAACTATTTTTGAAATATTTTTGTATAATACATCCACAAACCATCGGATCAATGTCAAATCCATAGAAAAAGAGGGTATCTCCTACGTCTGAGGTACCCTCTTTGGCATTCTATTTTGTTATTCCGCCCGATCGTCACTCTGCTCACACTCATCCGGTGGAATGATCCGGAAAAACAGCGCGCCGTCCTGCTTCAACGGCTCCGCGCTGCGGATCAGATCCCCCATCAGGCAGGCGATCGCCGGCAGCAGATTCATCAGATACAGCGACTGCGGCAGCCGGGAAATTGGGTCATCCTGTCCCACCTGATCCAGACACGATTCAATCAACAGCTTCATGCTCTCGTCATCGCGCCGGAACAGTGCACCGAGCTGAACGCCACGCTTGAGGGAATACAGGATGTACTGCGCTTCAATCCCCTCGGTCGCACGACCGCTCAGGATGCGACGGAACACGCCTGCGCGCACATCGTTATCCAACGGTGCCGTGACCGTCTCCGCATGCGTACTCGCTTTGAGCAGATCACTCATCAAAAACACAGCGGTACACAGATATTCCAGACCGAAGCGAACCGTGGTCGCATTGTCCAAGCCGAGGTCCCGCCGGAGCTCCGCGTTGGAAAACAGATTGTCATACTCTGCCAGAATAATATTTTGAAAGAGCTTTGAAAACTCCTGTAACGACATGATTGTCTGTTCTGCCATGCTGTACTCCTCTCAAATATCCTTAATCACAAACACCGGAATCGGCGGATCGCCAGTCCGATTGGCAAACTGCGTCACAAGTACGGTAAACCGCTTGGGATCGATGGTTTTCCAATACTCCATCAGCGCATCCCGTTCCTCATAGCCGCTGGCGCCGCCATAGTACATACTGACACACAGCAGGCCGCCTTTGCGCAGAAGTGTCATCCCCGCCTCGATCGCAGCAATGGTGCTGTCGGCATGGGTGAAGATGGAATGGTCTCCGCCGGGCAGCCAGCCCAGGTTGAATACAATGCAATCCACGCTCTCCGGCTCCGCATACTGTGCCATGTTCGCGTGGCTGTCACAGATCACCGTTGCCGTCTCAGACCAGCCATCCTGCTGCAGGCGCTCTCTGGAGCGGTTGACTGCCTCCTGCTGGATGTCAAACGCAAGGACCTTGCCGTCCCGTCCGGTCAAGCCGCAGAGGAATGCGGTATCCCGCCCGTTCCCTGCGGTTGCATCGATACAGAACGCCCCCGGCTGGACAAAATCCGCCAGCACATCATGTACCAGAGAAAGTGTATTCATCGTCCGTTTCCTCCGAATATTTCGCAAGATTCCGAAAGTAAGTATAACACATTTCTCTTTCGCTTTTCTACATTTCTTGTTATAATAATTGCAGCAAATCTGCTTTTCTTATTTTTCTGATAATTCCAAAAGAAAGAGGCTATTTCCCATGACGAAAAAGGAGACAAAAACCATTTCCTGCCCGGAATGCGGCAAAGAATTTGAAATTACTCAGTTGAGCTATATTGACCTGAAAACCAACCCGGAGCTGAAGAAGCCGCTGTTTCATGGCGACCTGTTCCGTGAAACCTGCCCGCACTGTCAGGAGGAGACCTTCGTCGCATATCCGTGCATCTGCTGCGATGCTGACCGCGGCTATATGCTCTCCCTGACCACCGAGAATCTGAGCAAGCCGTCGGAGCTGGATACCGTATGGTACCGCCGCTTCCGTTTCGAAAAGAATCCGGATACGTTCCTGGAGCACGCACGCATTCTGGAATCCGGACTCAATGACCGCGCCTTTGAGATTTTCCGCTATATTTTCCTGCTGCAGTACCGCAAGCAGTACGGTGACCCGATGTCTGACCGCATCCTGTTCGACTTTATCGACGGCGATAACATGCAGCTTGAAATCCTGTCCGGCGATACCCGCATCGCTACGATGACCGTTCCGGTCGCCGGTTATGAGATGATCGCGGAGAAATTCGCCGGAAGCAGCTATGACATGGATGCCCCGGACTGGTGCTGCGTGGATATGAACTGGGCGGTTCATTCCGGCGCGCTCCAGATGTTTGAGCAGGAATAATCTCTCCCCCAAAACCGTATAAAAAGACCTGCAAGCCGACCGAGCTTGCAGGTCTTTTCTTTCGAACGTGTCAATGTAAATAGTGCATCCAGCGCCAGTGCTTTCGATCCTCCATATGTAAGACAAAAGAAGCAAAGCTGAATGAAATCAGCAATATCAGCAGATAGCGTGTCCATGTATCAAAATGGATGCCACAATACTTATCGATCATCTGAAACGCATACAAAACGCTGAAATGGGCGAAAAATACAATTACACCGCTGGCGCGGATCTCCTTGACATGCTTGAGATGGATGCGGGAACAGAGTGCTGTTGTCATCAGGAAATAAACATTCGGAATCAGCATAAAGCAGCAGTCCGTGGACTGAACCAGCCCGAGGATTTGCGCTACGGTCATCTCCAAAAAGGCTCCCGCCATCGAAATCGCACTGAGCAACAGATATTTTTTCGGATCCTTCTGTGTAACTTCCTGTTCATGCTCCGCAAAGTATTTGCCGATTGCAAAATACAGGAGACCCGTGATAATGCTGGTATACGGGTGTGCAAAATAAAACAAAAACGTTTCGTACTGCGCTCCCAAACCAACCCAGTAAATCAGTTTGCCATACGTACTGCACAGCACGCAAAAAATATAAAATACACCGGCAATCCGCATGATCTGTTTGGTCGTCAGCTTCTTGCTGAGGAAATAAATCACCGCCGCACAGAACATCGAACCGGACAGGAACCAGGAGCCACGGAAACTGGATGCAAACAGGAAGCCGCGAACCGTCCTCCAAATTGCAACCGACAGTGGATAATCGGTAAACAAAACCCAATATTTGCGCGCAAACGTGACCGGAAAAGCCACCAGAAACCAAATCGCGTACAAAATCGCCATCCGGCGCTCATAGTGCCAAAGCTTCTTCCCGTCCACACCTCCACGAAAGAAAAAGAACGCGGAGCTCGCAAAGAAAAACGGAACCGCAAAGCGCGACAAACACTCAAACAGTGCAAAATTCGCCGCCTCGCTCCAGGAATCCAACGGTGTCGTATGAATGCCAACCACAAACAGCGCTGCAATCAGCTTGCAGCCATCAATGGCATCAAAATTCTTTTTTACCGGTTTTGACTGTATTTCACAATTCTCCATAATTGACTAACCTTTCGAATGTCAGATTGTTACAATTCAGCACAAAAATCCAAAAGTACAAAAACTGGCATTACCCGAATGGGTAACGCCAGCTCTGTTTTATTCTGAAAATTATTCGAACTCGATCGGATCGATATGCCAGATCTCATTGGCATATTCGCGGATGGTTCTGTCCGAAGAGAACTTACCAGAGTTGCAAATATTGATCCAGCACTTCTTAGCGAATGCATATTTGTCCTCACGGTAGTCACGGTTGCAGCGGAGCTTTGCATCGACATAGCTCTGGAAGTCGTACATCAGGAAGTACTGGTCCGGATGGATCTGACCCCAGTCAACCTTGTGGATGATGGAATCATACAGCTCGCGGAAGACACCAGTGCCGCCATCGCTCAGCATACCGTTGACCAGCGATTCCATAACACGCTTGATCTTCGGATCGCCGTCATAGATGTGATACGGGATATAGTCATGATGCTCCTGATAGTCAAGCTCTTCTACGGTTGCACCGAAGCGATAGTTGTTCTCCTCGCCCGCTTCCTCGAAGATCTCTACGTTTGCACCGTCCAGCGTACCCAGCGTAACCGCACCGTTCATCATGAACTTCATGTTGCCGGTACCAGATGCTTCCTTACCAGCCATGGAAATCTGCTCCGAAACATCGGCAGCAGCAACCAGCTTCTCTGCATAAGATACGTTGTAGTTGGAAACGAAGATGACGCGGATCTTGTCACGGACCTGACCGTCTTCCTCGATCACGCGTGCGATCTCGTTGATCAGCTTGATGATGCCCTTTGCACGGCGGTAGCCCGGAGCTGCCTTCGCGCCAAAGATAAAGGTGGTCGGCTGGAAGTCCTTGATGGAACCGTCCTTCAGGCCAAAGTAGATATACAGGATGGACAGTGCGTTCAGGAACTGTCTCTTGTACTCGTGCAGACGCTTGATCTGGATATCATAGATCGAGCCCTTGATCGGTGCAGTGCCGTCGTGCTTCAGCATGAACATGCCAAGCTGATGCTTCTTCTGGTGCTTGATTTCCATGAATTCATCCAGAACTGCCTTGTCATCCGCATATTTTTCCAGCTGCTTCAGCTTGGTCAGATCGGTGACCCACTCATCCGAACCCAGCAGACGAGTCAGCAGAGAGGACAGCTCACGGTTGTTCATTGCGATCCAACGTCTCGGGGTAACGCCATTGGTCTTGTTCTGGAAACGCTCCGGCCAAATCTGATAGAAGCTGTTCAGCGTAACCTTCTTCAGAATGTCCGAATGGATGGCTGCAACGCCGTTGACATAGCTGGAACCGTACATCGCGAGGTTTGCCATGTGTACCTGATCGTGCTTGATGATCTGAACGCTCTGGATGAAGTCCGGCGAGCGGTTCATGTGATACAGTTCATCAATGAACATATTGTTGATACGCTCAACAATGCTGTAAACATCCGGAACAACTGCCTGCATGATGTGCTTGCTCCACTTCTCCAGTGCTTCCGGAAGGACGGTGTGGTTGGTATAAGCAAAGGTCTTCTGTGCAATCTTCACTGCCTGTGCAAAGCTAACACCCTCATAGGTGGTCAGCAGGCGAACCAGCTCCGGAATCGAGATAACCGGATGGGTATCGTTCAGCTGGATGACATTGAAGTCCGCAAAACGGCTGAAATCATTGCCATGGAGCTTCTTATACTTGCGGATCATATCCTGCAGGGAAGCCGAACAGAAGAAGTACTGCTGCTTCAAACGGAGCTTCTTGCCCTCGTCGGTGGAATCGTTCGGATACAGAACGCGGGAAATATCCTCTGCACGGTTCTTCTCACGAACGGATGCGTCGTAATTCTGCTCATTGAATTCGTTGAAGTCAAAGGACTCGACCGACTCCGCCTGCCACAGACGCAGGTTGCCGATGTTCTTGGTCTTATAGCCGATGATCGGAATGTCATACGGGATTGCACGTACGGTCTGATCGGCAAACTTAACCAGAACGGCGTCAGACTCCGAACGGACGCTCCACGGATCGCCGAAACGGGTCCAATCGTCTGCGGTCTCCTTCTGGAAGCCATCCTGAATATACTGCTTAAACAGGCCATAGCGATAACGGATGCCATAACCATCCAGCGGCAGATCCTCCGCTGCCGCAGAGTCCAGGAAGCAGGCTGCCAGACGGCCCAGACCGCCGTTGCCAAGGGATGCGTCCTCAACCTCTTCCAGCATGGACAGACTCAGGCCGTTCTCCTGGAACATTGCCTCTACTTCGTCATAGATGCCAAGGCATACGAGGTTGTTGTAAATTGCGCGTCCGATCAGGAACTCCGCAGACATATAATATGCATGACGGGACGATCTATGGAGATCAAGGCTCTCCTTCCAATTGTCTGCAATGCGGGCCATAATCGCCTTAGACAGCGCGTGATGCATATCCTGCGCATTTGCCTCATCGAGGTCCTTTCTGCGGTCACTCTTGAGGTACAGGCAGATACTATCCATCAGCTTATCCAAATTCAGCTGTGTAGCCATTGTAAATAAATGCCACCTTTCTTTTGTATATGTGAAATATGTATCATTGTCAGCACAGATCAATTCCAACTATTTCCGAAAATAAATGGTATCCATACTGAGAAACACTAGGAAAACCAGTCACATTTTAACACCGTAACTTCTTGCATTTTCCATTAAGACGTTGTTATTATAGCAAACCGCTTGTTTTTTTTCAACCGCTTTTTTCGATATCCTGCTGTTTTCCACGTATTGTGCAGGTTATTCTGCATTATTTTTTGAATTTTAGCACTTTCCACGGAAATTTTGTTTTAATTCTGCCTGTTTTGATCGCATCGCTGCGTCCTCGTCCCTCTATTTTGTCCCCTATCGCAGCTATTTAAACCATCGTTACGGGGTCTCTTTTTTTCAATCTTGCTGTATGGAAAAACTTTTGGTTCTTTCCTTGACAATGCGGCAATATCTGTAGTATACTGAGAACAATATATTAAAACCTGTGAACGAGAGAAGTACATCGGATGAATCTTTCCTCAGAGAGCCGCGGATGGTGGAATCGCGGTGTCAGATAGCCGGTCGAATGGACTCGCGAGGGCAGCCTGAACCCCACGCCGGGCAGTAGGTGCTGACGGTGTTCCTCCACCGTTATCGAAGAGGCGCACATGTTTGTGTGCGGCGAGTGGTCGTTTTTTTGCGACAATCTGGGTGGCACCGCAGAAGTCAGAGCTTTTGTCCCATACGTAATATGGGGGAAAGGCTTTTTTTTCTTGCTCTCAGCAGAAACTTAATCCCGCTCTGCATCCCGGCGCCGCAAATTTTCACAGCGAAAGGAAGAATCATATGTTAAAACCATCCCCTTCTGAGATCGAGGCATATGCAAAGGACTATTCCATTGTCCCGCTCTGCCGCGATATCTATGCTGATGTCGTCACGCCAATCACCCTGCTGCGTAAAATCGCACAGGTTTCCAATCGGTATTTCCTTCTGGAAAGCGTAGAGGGCGGCGAAAAATGGGGACGCTATTCGTTCCTCGGCTACGATCCGATTGTCCACATCGTCTGCAACAACCATGTTGTCACGACGGAATACCAAAACGGCACTGTCACACAGGTCACGACCGACGATCCGTACCAGCTCCTGCGCGAGCTGATGGCAAATTACAAGGCGCCGAAAATCGAGGGCTTCCCCTCCTTCACCGGCGGTCTGGTCGGTTATTATTCCTACCGCATGATCGGTTACGCCGAGCCTACCCTTAAGCTGAGCGAAAGCGATACGGACGATTTTGACCTGATGCTGTGCAGCAAGGTCATTGCTTACGACCATCTGTATCAGAAAATTTCCGTTATCGTCAATCTGGAAACGAATAATCTGTTGGAAAACTACGGCGCGGCGCGCGCAGACATCGAAAAGATGGTGGCACTCATCCGCGATCCGATGCCGCTCCCCAAGGAAAAAATTACGTCAAAGCCGGATTTCTCCTGCAACGTCACAAAGGAAGAGTACTGTGAGATTGTCAACAAGACCAAACAGTATATTGTCGATGGCGATATCTTCCAGGCGGTCCTTTCCCGTCAGTGGCAGACAAAATACGACAACAGCCTGCTGGATGCATACCGTGTCCTGCGAACCACCAATCCGTCGCCGTACATGGTTTACCTGCACTGCGATGACATTGAAATTATGTCCACCTCACCGGAGACGCTGGTGAAATTACAGGACGGCCGTCTGGTCACCTTCCCAGTCGCCGGGTCCCGTCCGCGCGGCAAGACCGATGCCGAGGACCGCGCCCTGGAGGCCGACCTGCTCGCCGACGAGAAGGAGCTTTCCGAGCACAACATGCTGGTGGATCTCGGACGAAACGACATCGGCAAACTATCGCAGTATAATTCGGTGGAAGTGACCGAATATAAAATGATCCACCGCTATTCCCGCATCATGCACATCTGCTCGATGGTCGAGGGCGATATCCTTCCGCAGTACGACGCCTTTGATGCGGTCGCCGCTCTGCTTCCGGCCGGCACCCTCTCCGGCGCCCCGAAGATCCGGGCCTGCGAAATCATCGAAGAGCTGGAACCGTGCGGACGCGGCGTATATGGCGGCGCGCTCGGCTATGTGGATTTCACCGGAAATCTGGATGTCTGCATCGCCATCCGCATGGCCGTCAAGAAAAACGGCGTTGTCAGCGTACAGGCCGGCGGCGGTATTGTGGCCGACTCCGTGCCGGAAACCGAATATATCGAATCCCAAAACAAGGCCGGTGCGGTCATCAGCGCCATTGAGCGCGCCGCTGAGGTCGAGGCGGACTGAGAAAGGAGCGGACAGAACATGCTTTTATTGATCGACAATTACGACAGCTTTTCCTATAATGTTTATCAGCTCGCCGGCAGCATCGAGCCGGACATCAAAGTCGTGCGCAACGACCGGATCACGCTGGAGGAAATCCGTGTGCTGGCTCCATCGCATATCCTGCTTTCCCCCGGCCCCGGCCGCCCGTGTGATGCCGGCATCTGTGAGGATGTCATCCGGGAATTCGGCGGAACGATTCCAATCCTCGGCGTGTGTCTCGGACATCAGGCCATCTGCGAGGTGTTTGGCGGCACCGTCAAGCATGCAAAAAAGCTGATGCACGGCAAGCAGAGCGAGGTCACCGTCGATCTCTCCTGCCCGATCTTCCGCGGCCTGCCGAAAACCATCCAGGTGGCCCGTTACCATTCCCTCATCGGCACAAACCTGCCGGATGATCTCAAGGTTGTCTCGACCGATGCAAATGGCGAGGTGATGGCGGTCATGAATCTGGAAAAGAGAATCTTCGGCCTGCAGTTTCACCCGGAATCCATCCTGACTCCGGACGGACGCATTATGATGGAAAATTTCCTGTCGATAACAATGGATTAAAAACACAGGATGCACAAAGGAATTTGTCATTCTTCCCCCGATCTATCACGCGAAAAGGAGTATACAACCATGATTAAAGAAGCGATTGCAAAGATTGTCTCAAAAGATGATCTGACTTACGACGAAGCCTATCAGGTAATGAACGAAATCATGAGCGGCGAGACAACGCCGACGCAGAATGCCGCGTTCCTCGCTGCCCTGTCCACCAAGAGCACCCGCGCCGAGACCATCGACGAAATCTCCGGCTGTGCCGCTGCGATGCGCAGCCACGCCGTTCCAGTCGACACCGGCGACCTGGAGTGCCTGGAAATCGTCGGCACCGGCGGCGACGGTGCACACAGCTTTAACATTTCCACCACAACTGTTTTCGTTCTGGCAGCCGCCGGTGTCAAGGTCGCCAAGCACGGTAACCGCGCGGCCTCCTCAAAGTCCGGTACGGCGGATTGCCTGGAGGCGCTGGGGGTAAACATCCAGCAGTCCCCGGAGGACTGTGTCCGCCTGCTGAACGACGTCGGCGCCTGCTTCATGTTTGCACAGAAGTACCACACCTCGATGAAATATGTCGGCGCGATCCGCAAGGAGCTTGGCTTCCGCACGGTATTCAATATCCTCGGCCCGATCACCAATCCGGCATCTCCATGCTTCCAGCTGCTCGGTGTTTACGACGAGTATCTCGTTGAGCCGCTGGCCCATGTTCTCACCAGCCTCGGTGTCAAGCGCGGTATCGTCGTATACGGTCAGGATAAGCTGGACGAAATTTCGATCAGCGCTCCGACCACCGTCTGCGATTTCGGCGGCGGCGAGTACAAAACTTACACCATCCAGCCGGAGGACTTCGGTTTGGAACGCGGCGAAAAATCCGATATCGTCGGCGGCACGCCGGAGGAAAATGCCCAGATCACCATGGACATTCTGAACGGCAAGGAGCGCGGCCCGAAGCGCAGCATTGTTCTGATGAATGCCGGTGCCGCCCTGTATGTCGCTGGCAAGGCCGCTTCGATCGCCGATGGCGTCAAGCTGGCTGCGGAAATGATCGACTCCGGCAAGGCAGCCGCCAAGGTTGCCGCGCTTGCGAAGGCCAGCAATGAGGTAAGCGCATGATTCTCGATGAGCTTGCCGCCTACGCCCACGAACGTGTCGCAGCGGATGCGTCCGAAAACAGCCTGGATGTTGTGCAGGCACTGTGCCAGGACAGCCGCATTGTTCCAAACCGCACGCGGTTCTGCTTCGAGCAGGCTTTGCGCAGTGACGGCCTATCCTTCATCTGCGAGGTGAAAAAAGCCTCTCCGTCCAAAGGGATCATCTCCAAGCGTTTCCCCTATCTAGACATCGCAACGGAATACGAAGCCGCTGGCGCCGACTGCATCTCCTGCCTGACCGAGCCCAAGTGGTTCCTCGGCAGCGATGAAATTTTCAAAGAGATCCGCGGTACGGTTGATACCCCCATGATCCGCAAGGACTTTACCGTTGACGAGTACCAGATCTATCAGGCAAAGCTGATGGGCGCCGATGCCGTTCTGCTGATCTGTGCGATTTTGGACACCAAAACCATCGCGCGCTATCTCGGCATCTGTGACCAGTTGGGGCTGTCCGCCCTCGTTGAGACCCACGACGAAAGTGAAATCCAGTCCGCAGTGGACGCCGGAGCAAAGATCATCGGCGTCAACAACCGTAACCTCAAGGATTTCTCAGTCGACTTTTCCAACGCAGCGCGCCTACGCGACCAGATTCCGGCGGACTGCCTGTATGTGGCGGAGTCCGGTGTCAAAACTGTGGAGGATGTCGCGGCACTGCGCAAAATCGGGGCGGATGCCGTGCTGATGGGCGAGGTGCTCATGCGCGCACCGGATAAATCCGCCCTGCTCGCGCAGATGCGGAATGCGGGTGCCGGTCGATGAAGATCAAAATCTGTGGCTTATCCCGTCCGGAGGATATCGAGGCGGCAAACCAATACCGTCCGGACTATATCGGCTTTATCCTCCATTTCCCCAAGAGCCATCGGAACATCACACCGTTGCGGGCACAGGAGCTTCGCCGTCGGCTGTCCCCCGACATCCCCGCCGTCGGCGTGACCGTCAACCAGCCGCTGGAAGTCAATGCTTCTCTGCTGAAAGACGGCATTGTGGATGTCATCCAACTGCACGGCCAGGAGCCGGACCGTTACGTCCGTCAACTGCAGGAGCAGACCGGAAAGCCGGTCTGGAAAGCCTTCCGCATCCGGTCAGAGGCCGATTTGGAGGCTGCGGCATCCAGCAGCGCCGATCTCGTCCTGCTGGACAACGGCTATGGCACCGGAGAGGCGTTTGACTGGACGATGATCCGCGACATCGGACGTCCATTTGCCCTGGCGGGCGGCCTGCACACGGGCAATCTGGACGATGCGGCAAAGATGAACCCCTATCTCATGGACCTTTCCAGCGGTGCGGAAACCGATGGCGTAAAGGACGTGAAAAAAATACAAAAATTAATTGAAATAGTAAGGAGAATACCATAATGTCCAACGGAAGATTTGGCATTCACGGCGGTCAGTATATTCCGGAGACCCTGATGAACGCGGTTCTTGAATTGGAACAGGCGTACAACAAGTTTAAGGATGATCCGGAATTCAACGCAGAACTGGATGACCTGATGAAAAACTATACCGGCCGTCCCTCTCTGCTGTATTATGCAAAGAAGATGACGGAAGATCTCGGCGGCGCAAAGATTTACCTCAAGCGCGAAGATCTCAATCACACCGGTTCCCACAAAATCAACAACGCCATCGCCCAGTGCCTTCTGGCAAAGAAAATGGGCAAAACCCGCGTGATCGCGGAAACCGGAGCTGGTCAGCACGGTGTTGCAACCGCAACGGCGGCCGCTCTGCTCGGTATGGAATGCGAGGTCTATATGGGCCGTCTGGACTGCGAGCGTCAGGCGCTCAATGTCTACCGCATGAAGCTGCTTGGCACCAAGGTACACCCGGTCGATACCGGCACAAAAACCCTGAAGGACG
The DNA here is from genome assembly GCA_030539335.1 of Eubacteriales bacterium. GTDB lineage: Bacteria > Bacillota > Clostridia > Oscillospirales > Butyricicoccaceae > Butyricicoccus_A. The sequence goes on from JAUNSG010000002.1 coordinate 150,384, forward strand.
CGGTTTCCGAGACCTTCCGCGAGTGGGTCTCCCGCATTGATGATACGCACTATGTCCTCGGTTCGGTCATGGGACCACACCCATTCCCGACCATCGTCCGCGATTTCCAGGCAGTGATCTCGAAGGAAATCAAAGCGCAGATGCTGGAGCGGGAAGGACGTCTGCCGGATGCCGTTCTCGCGTGTGTCGGCGGCGGTTCCAACGCCATCGGTGCATTCTATCACTTTATCGACGAGCCGTCCGTTCGTCTGATCGGCTGTGAAGCGGCCGGACGCGGCATCGATACCTTTGAAACCGCTGCAACGCTGTCCACCGGCCGTCTGGGTATTTTCCACGGCATGAAGTCCTATTTCTGTCAGGATGAGTACGGCCAGATCGCTCCGGTTTATTCCATCTCCGCCGGTCTGGATTACCCGGGCATCGGTCCGGAGCACGCGATGTTGTTCGACTCCGGCCGCGCAGATTACGTCGCGATCACCGACGACGAAGCGGTGGATGCCTTCGAATACCTCTCCCGCATGGAGGGGATCATTCCGGCCATCGAATCCGCTCACGCCATCGCACATGCCATCAAGCTCGCACCGACGATGGGCAAGGATCAGATTATGGTCATCAATGTTTCCGGCCGCGGTGACAAGGATGTTGCCGCGATGGCACGCTACAGAGGGGAGGATATCCATGAGTAATATCACCATTGCAGATGCATTTAAAAACGGCAAGGCGTTTATCCCCTTCCTCACCTGCGGCGATCCCGATCTGGAGACCACGGCAAAGCTGATCCCGGCCATGGCCGAGGCCGGCGCCGATCTGATCGAGCTTGGCATCCCCTTCTCCGATCCGACAGCAGAAGGCCCCGTCATTCAGGACGGAAACCTGCGCGCGCTGTCGGCAGGCTGCACCACCGATCGGGTGTTTGATCTGGTCCGCGAGGTCCGCAAGACGGTGACCATCCCGATGGTATTTATGACCTACGCCAACGTCGTCTATTCTTACGGTGCAGAGCGTTTTTTACAGACCGCAGCCGAAGTCGGCATCCAGGGATTGATTCTTCCAGATGTTCCGTACGAGGAAAAGAACGAGTTCGACCCGCTGTGCAAAAAGTACGGTCTGGAATTAATCAGCATGATCGCACCGACCTCCCACGACCGCATCCGCACGATCGCTTCCGAGGCAAACGGCTTTGTATACTGCGTCTCTTCGCTCGGCGTCACCGGTGTTCGCAGTGAGATCACGACGGATATCGGCGCGATGGTCAAGTTGGTCAAGGAAGTGCGCGACATCCCGTGTGCCGTCGGCTTTGGCATCTCTACCCCAGAGCAGGCGGAATCCATGAGCCGTGTGTCAGACGGCGCGATTGTCGGCTCTGCCATCGTCAAGATTGTGGCACAGTACGGCAGGGACTGCATCCCACCGGTCTGTGACTATGTCCGCAGCATGAAAAATGGCTGCCGCAAAGCTGACGCTTAATTCGTATCATCCCTATCAAATCTGCGCAGAACGCACCTTCCGTTCTGCGCATTTTTCGCAGCAAGGAGGTATCCTATGAAACTCATTTCTCTTCTGGAAAATACGACTGCACGCCCCGATATTCAAACACGCCACGGACTCAGCCTGTATCTGGAGACCAAACAGCATAAAATTCTGTTTGACTTCGGGCCGGATGACAGCTTTGCCCGCAACGCTGAACTGCTCGGTGTCGACCTGTCCGCTGTGGATCTTGCCGTACTCTCCCACGGCCATGACGACCACGGCGGTGGACTGCGCACCTTCCTGGAAATCAATCATACCGCCCCGGTCTACATCCGCTCCTCGGCCTTTGCTCCGCATTGGAGCGAACGCGGCTTTATTGGACTGGAGCCGGAACTTAACGGCCATCCGCAGGTTTATCTGACCGGAACACACACGGAAATTGATTCAAATTTGCAGTTGCTCTCCGGTATCACCGGACGAAAGTTCTTCGCCTCTTCCAACAAAGAACTGTACATGTCCAACCCTTCCGGCACCCGTATCCCGGATGATTTTTCCCACGAGCAGAGCCTGATCGTGCAGGAAGAGGGGCGCTGTGTGCTGATCGCCGGATGCGCCCACTGCGGCATTGTCAATATCCTGGAGCAGGCCGAGGCCGTCACCGGAAGGGCAATGACGCATGTCATCTCCGGCTTTCATCTCTGCCAGCCGTCAAAGCATACCAATGAGCCGGCAGGCACCGTGCGCGCCATTGCCGCTGAACTGGCGCTTCGTCCCTCCCGGTATTTCACGTGCCACTGCACCGGAATCCCCTCCTATGAGATCCTGCACCGTGAAACCGGCGGACAGGTACAGTATCTTTCCGGAGGAAGTATTGTGACTCTGTAGCATCCGAAAAAGGGAAGCAAAATCGGTGTTAAAATCTTGTATAAAAGAGTAGATTGCACGGATTTATATTACGGTATTTTATTACATTTCACCGGGGCTTCTTCCACATTTCATTCGTTTTCGTCATATTTTTCAAACAAAAAAGATTTTTCGATTTCCCGTTGCAATGCGTTACATATCTGTTGTATAATAGTTGCGTATGGATGTTACGGAAATCGGCTTATTTCCGTTTCTATCAGCGTTTTCCCCAAAAAAACACGCTGATCCTATTTGCACACATTGAATCAAATAAAGGAGCTGATACACTGTGCCAAAAAAAATTAACATTACGGAGACCGTCCTGCGTGACGCAAACCAGTCTCTGTGCGCAACCCGTATTCCGATCGAGGATTTCGTTGACATCCTTGACACCATGGACAAAGCGGGTTACTACTCTGTTGAGTGCTGGGGCGGCGCAACGTTCGATTCCTGCCTTCGTTATCTGAACGAGGATCCGTGGGAGAGACTGCGCACCATTCGCAAGCACATGCCGAACACCAAGCTTCAGATGCTGCTGCGCGGCCAGAACATTCTGGGCTACCGTCATTACTCGGATGAGGCAGTCCGTGGTTTCGTCCGCAAAGCGGTAGAAAACGGCATTGACATCATCCGTATCTTTGACGCGCTGAATGATCTGCGCAACATCGAGGTTGCGGTTGACGAGTGCCTGAAGGCAGGTGCGGAAGCACAGGGCGTTATGTGCTACACCAAGAGCCCGGTTCACACACTGGAAAAGTACGTTGCTCAGGCCAAGGAGCTGGAGCGCATGGGCTGCCAGTCCCTATGCATTAAGGACATGGCCGCTCTGCTGTCCCCAAAGGAAGCTTATGACCTGGTCAAGGCGCTGAAGGAAAACTGCAGCCTGAAGGTTGTCGTTCACACCCACAGCACGACCGGCCTCGGCGCGATGACCCTGCTGAAGGCGGTTGAAGCTGGCGCCGATGTCATCGACTGTGCGATTTCCCCGTTTGCCAGCGGTACCTCCCAGCCGTGCACCGAGTCCATGAACTATACCCTCAAGCAGTTCGGTTATGATACCGGTCTGGACGAGGACGTTCTGACCAAGATCAAGACCCATTTCGCACCGGTAAAGAAGAAGTTCCTCGAGAACGGTCAGATCAACCCGTACGTAATGGCTACCAATGCAGACGGCCTGATCTATCAGGTGCCGGGCGGCATGCTCTCCAACCTGATTGCAAACCTGACCGACATGAACTCCATGGATAAGTTCGATGCGGTACTGGCTGAGATCCCGAACGTCCGCAAGGATATGGGCTATCCGCCGCTGGTTACCCCGCTGAGCCAGATGGTTGGTTCGCAGGCTACCGTAAATGTTATTGTTGGCGAGCGCTATAAGAATTTCCCGAAGGAAATCCTCAGCTATCTCCGCGGCGAGTACGGCCGTGCACCGGGTGAGGTCAATCCGGACATCATCAAAAAGGCTCTTGGCGATGAGAAGCCGATGACCGAGCGCATCCATGTGCCGGATGAGCTGCCGGAAGCACGCATCAAGGCGGCAGAGATCATTGGCTGCAAGCCGGAGGATGTAAGCGAAGAGGATGTTCTGTCCTATGTTGCATTCCCGAAGCAGGCCGAAGATTTCTTCCGGTATCGTGAAGAGCACAAGGGCGTTAAGGTAACGTATGCGATCCAGAAGGTTGAAGATTAAGGAGGAAATTTCTCATGGGAGAATATAGCGTATTAGGCGTTGGCGAATCGTTGCTGATCGCTCTCAGCGGATTCCTCATCGTATTCTGCATGCTTCTGTTCCTGATCCTTGTCATCAAGCTTATTTCTGCTGTTGTTGTAAAAATCGAGGGCACTGGCAAGCAGGCTGCTCCTGCTGCTGCACCGGCTGCTCCTGCTTCGGCTCCGGCTGCTCCTGCGAAGGCAGAAGAAAAGCCGTCCAAGCCGTGGGATGGTAAACTGCAGCTGATCGACTGCGATGAAGAAACGGCCGCATGCATCATGGCAATTATCAGCGATGAAACCGATATTCCGCTGGACGAACTGCAGTTCCGTCGCATTGCGGCTCTTTAATGGAGGGACATGAAACATGAAATACATTGTAACGATTAACGAAAAACAGTATGAAGTGGAAGTAGAGCGCGGCAAGGCTGTCGCTGCCTATATTGGCGAAGCTCCTGCACCGGCTCCGGCTGTTGCCGCTGCTCCGGCTGCCGCTCCGGCTCCGGCTGCTGCTCCGGCAGGCTCTGGTGAGCCGGTAACGGCACCGATGCCGGGCAAGATTCTGGACATTCGCTGCCAGAACGGTCAGGCTGTCAAGAGCGGTGACGTTCTGTTCATCCTCGAGGCAATGAAGATGGAGAACGAAATCTTTGCCGGCAAGGACGGTACAGTAACTTCTGTCTGCGTCGAAACCGGCGCTACTGTAGACACCGGTGCTGTTCTCGCAACCGTTCAGTAACGGGAGGGATTGCACATGAACTTTTCAATTTCTGCGGTTATCGGGCAGATTCTTGGCAGTTCCGGCTATGCTTCACTGCTGCAAGAGCCTAAAACCATTATCATGATTCTGGTTGCCTTTCTGCTCCTGTACATGGGCATTGGCAAGAAGTTTGAACCTCTGCTTCTTGTTCCGATTGCATTTGGTATCCTGCTGGCGAACCTGCCGGGCTCCGGCATCGCCGTCATTTCCGAAGAGGGTCACCGCGGCCTGTTAAAAATCTTCGCACTGGGTATCGAAAACGAAGTCTATCCGCCGCTGATCTTCATGGGCGTCGGTGCAATGACGGACTTTGGTCCGCTGATTGCCCGTCCGTCTTCCCTGATCCTCGGCGCTGCCGCTCAGTTTGGTATCTTCACCGCATTCCTCGGCTCGATGCTGCTCTGCGGCTTCCCGGTAAACGTTGCCGCTTCCATCGGTATCATCGGTGGTGCAGACGGTCCGACCGCAATTCTGGTTACCTCCCGTCTGGCTGCGGAGTATCTGCCGGCAATTTCCATCGCCGCCTACTCCTACATGGCGCTGATTCCAATGATTCAGCCGCCGATCATGAAGGCGTTCACACGCAAGAAGGATCGTGCCATCAAGATGGAACAACTTCGTCCGGTTTCCAAGACCGAGAAGATCATCTTCCCGATCGCGGTTGCCACGGTTGTTATCCTGCTTCTGCCGGATACCGCTCCGCTGATCGGTATGCTGATGCTCGGCAACCTGTTTAAGGAATCCGGCGTTACCGACCGTCTTTCGGACACGGCGCAGAACGCTCTCTGCAATGTTCTGTCCATCCTGCTCGGCCTGTCCGTTGGCTCGATGGCGGTTGCAGAAACCTTCCTGACCATTCAGACCATCATGATTATCGCCATGGGTCTGATCGCATTCTGCCTGTCCACCTTCGGTGGCGTCATCTTTGGCGACATCATGTGCTGGCTCACAAAGGGCAAGATCAACCCGCTGATCGGTTCCGCCGGCGTATCCGCGGTACCGATGGCTGCACGTGTATCACAGCAGGTCGGCCAGAAGGAGAACCCGTCCAACTTCCTGCTCATGCACGCCATGGGCCCGAACGTTGCCGGTGTTATCGGTTCCGCTGTTGCGGCAGGCTTCTTCCTGACCCTGGTTCCGATGCTTCTGTAATAGGAAATACATCAAGCAAAACGAATAGCGAGATTAGATTTTATCTAGTCTCGCTATTTTTTATCGATTTTATAGACGAAAATCGTCTTATTACTTCTTACAAGTGCTTATAGAAGTGAGGAAAAACCCTGTATTTTCAATGGTTTTTTCATTCTTGCTTGTATCTTCTCATATTTCCGTATAAGTTGGTTTTGTAAAATTGGGCACCATTTTAGCACCATAAATAAGGCAATAAACATACGCACAGGAAGATATTATTGCGCCCACAAGGGCAGCTTTGTTTGTGGTATTTTACGCATTAGAGGCTTTACAAACCTTGTAGGAAAGGCATTACAAGCACTAAAACAGATAGGGTAAAATGTTTATACCTTTTTCCTCAAAAATGCCCTTTAACTGCGTAACATTTCATAGCAAGAGGCTATCTGTGTAGATTATCTTTTTCCTTTCCATTCCTTTATGAAAAGTTCCGTAGCGTAGCAAGCATAGGAAAGGGGTACCCTTTCCGTAAAAACCACTCGTTTTCATCTATGACAGAAAAATAGGTTTTTGCTTGTTGGGAATATCCCAAACCCACTCCAAACTGAAAGTTTTCTCACTATATGTTAGTTGCCGTCAAAGCCTGTTTTGTATCTGAAATATCTTTCTCAATCAGCGGACGCATACTGTCTTTATATTTAGATAAATCTGCACTGTGTAGAGCAGATATTATCACTGGAATGTATTGTGGTTTCGACTGACCAACTTGAACAAGTGCTTTAATACACTGTCTGGCAGTAATCGGTTTTTCGTCCGTAATATGGGTAAGAAAATCAGATATGATATAATCAAAACGATTTTCTTCATCCCACTGTGCATTTGCCGCGAGAATACATATCGCTCTATTTCTCACGAATGATTTGGGGTGATTGAGCAATGTTGCAAAACCATCAAAGAACTCATACCATTCATCTGTTGTTTGACTTTCAGATATAATTCTATCGGCAATCGCACAAGCATATTTGTCATCTTTTGATGTCAATTTTGATACAATGTCTTGTTTCATAACTCACCTCTAACTTCAAAGTTGTCGCTTTGTATAGCAATATTATAGCACCCATATATAAATTTTTCTATTACTTTCCTCATTTGTACGAAATAGCAGAGCCAGTCGCCCTTGTCAACGGTCAAGATGAACGGGCATTCGCCCGCCGTTGACAAGTGCGTCCGTCCCTGCTTATGTGGCAGACAAGAGAGCGAAAGCAACGAGTGCTTTCGCTCTCGTATAGTATGTTCTTTCTTATATCTGCCCGTATCATTTTATATCGTCATAGAAAATCCGGGCACCATTTGGGCACCAAAGCTGCAAAAATCATTGATTTTATAAGTGTCCTAATAGGTGGAAAACCATGTATTTGCAATTGTTTTCACAGTTCAAGGCTTTGCAATAGTACAAAATCAAATACTATTTTTTATTGCACAGAAAAACAGAGCCTGCCGCAGCAAGCTCTGTCATAAAATCATTTCTTCTTTTACTCCGCCAAGGCCGCCTGGATAGCCGCCATCAGCTCGTCATAGGACGCAAAGGCCGGAAGCTCTGGATGATCGGCTTTGATTTTCTCTGTGCTCTTGAACAGGAATCCCGCCTTGCTCGCCTGGATCATTGCGAGGTCATTGTAGCTGTCGCCAGCGGCGATTGTCTCATACCCGATGGATTGCAGCGCACGGACCGTGCTCAGCTTGGAGTCCTCGATGCGCATCCGGAAGCCGGTGATCTCTCCATCGGGAGCAACTTCCAGCGAATTGCAAAAAATGGTCGGCCATCCGAGTTTTTCCATCAGCGGCGTGGCAAACTGGGTAAAGGTATCGCTAATGATAATCACCTGCGTCAGGGAGCGCAGCTCGTCCAAAAATTCCTTTGCCCCTGGAATCGGGTCAATCTTCGCAATGGTTTCCTGGATCTCTTTCAGCCCCAGCTTGTGCTCTTTCAGAATCCCAAGACGCCATTTCATCAGCTTTTCATAATCCGGCTCGTCGCGGGTCGTGCGTTTGAGCTCCGGGATGCCGCTCGCCTCCGCAAACGCAATCCAGATTTCCGGTACCAGCACGCCCTCTAAATCCAGACAAGTTATAGTCATAATGCTCCCCTTTCGTCATTTATCAATTTAACCAACTAAATTATAACATATTTTTTGATTATTACAACCGCTTTTGTGCAATTTGTTCCATGGTTTCTGAACAATATAATTTTTCTCAGTTTTTCCCTCTCAAAATGTTGACGAATCAACATCTATGTGTTACGATCAATCCGAATGTTAATTGGAACGGTTCAGGAGGATTTTCATGACACAGCGTTTTGAAACATTTGTGACATCCATCACACAGATTTATCGATGCATTCAAAAAATCAAAACCCACGAAATGCTTCCACTTGGCCTGAAAAGCACCCATGTGATGTGCCTGTTTTATTTACAGCAGCATCCGGACGGTTTGACCTCTGCCCAGCTCGCCGCGCTGTGTGAGGAGGACAAGGGGGCGATCTCCCGCGCTTTGTCCACCCTGGAATCCAAGGGGCTGGCCGCATTTGGTGACCAGCCGGGACAGCGCAAACGGTACCGCACCCGTATTACCCTCACTGCCGCCGGTCAGGAGGCCGCACAGCGCATGGATGCCAGCATCCAAGCCGCAGTGGAAAAGGGCGGTCAAGGGCTGAGCGACGAAGGCCGCGCCGCCTTCTACAATGCACTGCAAACCATATCCCAAAACCTGCAAGCCGTTTGTTCCGAACAAGGAGAAACTATATGAATTTCGCGAAAAAAACCTATTGCCGCACCTTTCAGTCGGTATTCCGCGCCGCACTCCCCGTCCTTCCCTACCGCAAACCAACGCTGCTGGAAAGCACGAAGGAGCTGCCCGCCCTGTTTCGAAAGAAGAAAATCTTTCGTGTCCTGTTGATTACAGATGCCAGCATCCGCGGTTTTGGCATCACCAAACCGCTGGAGGACAGCCTGCGCAAGGCACACATCCATTGCCGTGTCTATGACCGCACCGTTGCCAATCCGACCAGCGAAAATGTAGAGGAAGCGCGCGCGCTGTATCTGCGCGGCAACTGTCAGGCGATCATCGGCTTTGGCGGCGGATCGTCCATCGACTGTGCAAAGGCAGTCGGCGCCCGGATCGCCAAACCGCATCAGAATCTCTCTCAAATGGAGGGCATTCTCAAGGTGCACAAGCGTCTCCCCACTCTGGTTGCCATCCCAACGACCGCTGGTACCGGCAGTGAAGCGACGCTGGCCGCTGTCATCACCGACAGCAAAACGCGCCACAAGTATCCGATCAACGACTTCCCGCTCATCCCGCGCTATGCCGTCCTTGACCCGGAGGTCACCCGGACGCTCCCGCGCCATGTCACGGCGTCGACCGGCATGGATGCACTGACCCATGCGATCGAAGCATATATCGGCCGTTCCACCACGAAGGAAACCCGCGCCGATGCCATCGAAGCGGTACAGTTGATTTTCGCCAACCTCGACCTCGCCTGCAAAAACGGCAACAACATGGAGGCTCGCCGCAACATGCTGCACGCCGCCTACCTTGCCGGCTGGGCTTTTTCCAAGTCATATGTCGGTTACGTCCACGCTGTCGCCCATTCGCTCGGCGGAAAGTATAACGTCCCACACGGACTGGCAAACGCCATCCTTTTGCCGCATGTTCTGGAAGCCTACGGGCCAAGCGCCTACAAAAAACTGCACGAGCTGGCGGTCTGTGTCGGTCTGGCCAGCCGCGCCAATACCGATCAGGTCGGCGCCGAGGCACTCATCCGCGCCATCCGTGCGATGAAGATCCGTTTGGATATTCCCGACACCATCCCGGAAATCCAGCGCGAGGATATTCCCGCGCTTGCACGCATCGCTGCCAAAGAGGCAAATCCGCTCTATCCGGTTCCCAAGCTGATGGAGGCGGAAGAGCTGGAACAATTTTATTATGATGTAATGGAGGAAAGCCATGAAACCGGAAGAAATTCAGGAAATCGTCGCCCGACAGAAGATCTACTTCGCCAGCGGCATAACACTGCCGGTTGAGTTCCGCATCGCCGCACTGAACCGACTGAAGGACGCCATTCAGCGCCGGGAAGACGAGATTATGGATGCGCTGCAGGCTGACCTCGGCAAGAGCCGCATGGAAAGCTATATGTGCGAAGTCGGCATGGTGCTCAGTGAGCTTTCCTATATGCTCCGGCATGTCCGTTCCTTCGCGCGCGAAACGCGCGTCCGCACCCCGCTTGCGCAGTACGTATCCCGCAGCTATGTCAAGCCTTCCCCCTACGGTGTCACGCTGATCATGAGCCCGTGGAACTATCCGTTTATGCTGACGCTGGATCCATTGGTGGATGCACTGGCTGCCGGAAACACCGCTGTGCTCAAGCCGAGTGCATACTCACCCAACACCAGTGCGGTTCTGCAATCGCTGATCGAAGAATGCTTTGATCCGGAGTATGTCGCTGTCATCACCGGAGGCCGCGCAGAGAATCAGCACCTGCTGCAGGAACCGTTCGATTATATCTTCTTCACCGGCAGCCAGGCGGTCGGAAAGGTCGTGATGCGCCATGCCTCCGAGCACCTGACGCCGGTCACGCTGGAGCTGGGCGGAAAAAGCCCGTGTGTTGTCACGAAATCGGCGAAACTCAAGCTGGCGGCCCGCCGCATTGTCTTTGGCAAGTTCCTGAACTGCGGTCAGACCTGTGTGGCGCCGGACTATATCTATTGTGATGCGAGCATCCGCGATGACCTGATTCGCGAGCTGATCCGTGAGACCAAGCGTCAGTACAGCATCCGTGCACTCGGCAATCCCAGCTACGGGAAAATTATCAACGACAAGCATTTCAACCGTATCCGCGGCCTGATCGATCCCCAAAAAGTCGTTTACGGCGGTGGAGCAGATGCAGATACCCTGCGCATAGAACCGACTATTCTCTCCGATGTCACCTGGGAGGATGCGGTCATGCAGGAAGAAATCTTTGGCCCGGTTCTTCCCATCCTGACCTATGACGACCTCGATGATGCCTTGGAGCAGATCAACGCCCATCCGCACCCGCTTGCGTTCTATCTCTTCACTGAGGACAAGCGCACGGCGCGCTATGTGACGGATGTCTGTGCATTCGGCGGCGGCTGCATCAACGATACCATCATCCATCTCGCCACAACCAATATGGGCTTCGGTGGTGTCGGCGCCAGTGGCATGGGCGCATATCACGGAAAGATCGGGTTCGATACGTTCTCCCATCGAAAAAGCATTGTGGACAAAAAGACCTGGATCGATCTTCCCATGCGCTATCCGCCGTACACGGATTTTTATGAGAAAATGGTGCGCTTATTCCTTCGTTGACACAACATCGATTGCAAACACATCGGATTTTATCCGGTGTGTTTTTTATCTTTTCTGCTCTTCCTTTCATCTTCACCAAAGATTGTCCTATTCTCTTGCTCGATCTTATCTATTTCCTCAATTGTTTTCTTCCTTCCCGTCGTGTATAATGTAGCCTGCTACATAAAAAGAAAGCAGGTATCTCATGAACCACATCGGTCTGTATCTGAAAAAAATCCACAATCGTCTGAGGGCTGAACAGAATTGTGCTTTAAAAGCGTTGGGCGTCACCGGTACACAGCTCGATTTTCTGGAGTATTTGTATCACTGTCCGGACGGACACAACACGCTTTCCGATCTCGCCGCCTTCTTCGATGTCAAGCACACGAGCGCGCTGCATGTTGTGAAAATTCTGGAGCAGAACCATCTCCTGATCCGCGAACCGGCTCCCACTGATTCACGCTGCCGGCAGCTTCTTTTGACCGACACAGCCATCGAAATCGTGACAAAAAACGAAGCGGCTATCATGCGCAAAGAGAAGCAGCTGACCCGTGGCTTTTCTGAAGAGGAGCTGAATACCTTACAGCAGCTTTTGTCGCGGCTCTATCAAAACCTCGAAACCTCGGACACTCCGTGATCCGATTTTCTTACCCCATAGCAAAGGAGATTTGAATTATGCAGGACAAAACCACTGAAATTTTCCGCGATGCCCCTGTCCCAAAGGCGGTCATCAGCAATATCATTCCCTCCATCATCAGTATGATTATGGTTCTGGTCTACAATCTGGCCGATACCTTCTTCATCGGACAGACGAAGGACGCTTTGATGGTTGCCGCCGTTTCCATTGCGACCCCGGTCTTTCTGCTGTTTATGGCCGTCGGTATGCTGTTCGGCATCGGCGGTACCTCACTGATTTCGCGTATGCTTGGCGAGGGAAACGAAGCCAAGGCGCGCCACACCTCGGCGTTCTGCTTTTGGAGCGGCCTGAGTATCGGTATTGTCGCTGCGGTCCTCATCCTGGTGTTTGCAAAGCCGATCTGTATCGCGGTCGGCGCGAGTGAGGATACGCTTGCGTACGCACAGCAGTATCTGAGCATTGTCGCATTTGGCATTCCTTTCTTGATCATCAGCAACAGCTTCAGTAATATTATCCGCGCCGAGGGCAACGCAAAAACGGCGATGACCGGTATGGTAGTCGGCAACCTGCTGAATATCGTCCTCGACCCGATTATGATTCTGTTCTTCCACTGGAATGTGGCCGGTGCCGCCATCGCAACGGTGATCGGCAACGTATTCTCGGCGGTCTTTTATATCGCACACATGACCTCCAAAAAATCCCCGCTTTCCATCCATCCCCACGACTATCGGATCAGCGACCGCATTGCCTCCGGCGTATTGGCCATCGGCATTCCGGCCTCGCTCAACAGCATTCTGATGAGCTGTTCCAACATCCTCATCAACAACGTCATGATGCGCTACGGGGATATGGCTGTCGCCGGTCTGGGTGTCGCTATGAAGGTCAACATGATCGTTGTCATGCTGTTGATCGGTCTCGGCACCGGCATCCAGCCGCTGCTCGGCTACTGCTATGGCGCAGGCAATCGAAGACGCTATCTCGCCGTGTTGAAATTTTCCCTTTGTCTGGCGTTCTGCCTGAGCCTGGTCATGACGGTGATCTGTTACTGCGGCGCTGGCCCCTTGGTCACGGCATTCCTGGACAATGCCGATGCCTTCTCCTTTGGCATGTCATTTGCGCGGATCTATATCTATTCCGGCCCGATCATGGGGATCCTGTTTGTCCTTATCAATGCCATCCAGTCTACCGGTGCAGCTATCCCGGCGCTGATTCTTTCGGTCAGCCGGCAAGGTCTGCTTTACATCCCGATTCTGACCTTGTTCAGCCATATATTCCACACCCCGCAGTTGATCGCCATGGCGCAGCCGATCACGGATTATCTGTCCGTCCTGCTCGCTGTCGTTCTGTTCCTGATCACCTACAAAACTTATTTCAAGCATTTCGACTGATTTTCTGTAAACGCTCAGCCGCCGCAGTGCATACACACTGCGGCGGCTGTTTCTTTCTCTGGTTTTCTCTTATGCCCGAATGGCCCAGCGCATTTTGGTCGAGCGTGCGCGCGGGTTCTGATAGCACTCCTCCGCCGAAGGGCGAATGACATCGCGGGCAATCTCGCGGTAAATCCCTTCGCGCTGATGCTGGCGGAACGCCTTCTTGACCAGACGATCCTCGCCCGAATGGAAAGTCAGCACCGCCACGCGGCCGCCGCTCCTGAGCACATCCGGCAGCTTTTCCAGGAAGGAATACAATACCTCAAATTCGCTGTTTACGTCAATACGCAGCGCCTGGAAAGTTCTCTGGCAGGATTTCCGGATCGCTTCCTTTCTCTCCTTCACCGGAAGAAAGGCCAATGCCGTTTCGATCGCGGCATACAGCTGGCGTGTAGTATCTATCGTACCGCCTCGATAGAAGGTACGCATGACCTCATGCGCGATACGCTCTGCATACGGCTCATCCGCATTTTCCACCAGCAGGCCAATCAGCTCATCCTCATCCAGCTCCCGCAGCCGCTGTGCGGCTGTGACGCCCGCGGTCGGATTGAGCCGCAGGTCAAGCGGTCCGTCCTGCTTGAAGGTAAAGCCGCGCGCCGGGTTGTCAATCTGCATGGAGGAAACACCCAGGTCCGCCAGCACAAAGTCAAACTTTTTTCCCGGTGCAACCTGATCCAAATCCGCAAAGTTCATCTGCCGGATGGTCAGAATTTCGGGGCCGTAGCCCAAATCCGCCAAGCGCTGCCGGGTCTTTTCCGACTCGATCGGATCGACATCCGTCGCATATATATGCCCCTGCCCTTGCAGGCACTCCAGCATCCGGCGTGTATGTCCGCCATAGCCCAGCGTGGCATCCAATCCCATCTGTCCCGGCTGAATCTGTAAAAAGTCCAAAATCTCCTGTACACAAATCGAAATGTGCATTCCTGCCGGCGTCTTGCCCTGGGAGATGATTTTCTGCACATCCGACTGGTACTTTTCCGGATTCAATTCCTTGTACTTCTCCGAAAAATGCCGCGGGTGGGTTCCCTTATAACGAACCCGACGCTTGTGCTGTTGCTCCATACGGTTTCCTCATTTCACTGAAATTTACTCCACCCTATCCGAAGCTTTCTCTGCCTGGTAGGCTTCCTCATAAAACAGCTCCTGCGAATTGAGCTTCGTCTCGCCGAGCTGACGGTCCACATAGTCCCGGTCACTGGTCTGGCGTTTTCCCTTTTCGTCATCCGCCATCACCGTGTCAAAGATATGACGCAGGCGGTTCTTGATGTCCTCATCATAAATCGGTGCAGCGACCTCTACGCGGCGAATCGTATTGCGCGTCATGAAGTCCGCCGATGCAATATACATCTTCTCCTGTTCACCGACACCAAATCGATAAATCCGGGAGTGCTCCAAAAAGCGCCCGACAACACTGATAATCGTTATGTTCTCTGTCAGGCCCTTTCTCTCCGGCACCAGACAACAGATGCCACGGACGATCAGTTCGATCTTGACTCCCGCCTGCGATGCCTCGATCAGCTTGCTGATAATTGCCTTATCGGTCAGCGAATTGATCTTCGCTCCAATGTATGCCGGTTCGCCATTTCTCGCCTTGATGATTTCCTCATTCATCATGTCGAGCACCTTATTCTGCAGACAATGCGGGGCAACCAACAGGCAATGGGTTCCCTCGACGGTCTCCCCCATCATCAGCGCCTGGAAAACCTTCGCCGCTTCTGCTCCAATTTCCTGATTGGCCGTCAGCAACGACAGATCGGTATACAGACGCGAGGTCTTTTCGTTATAGTTCCCCGTACCGATCTGGGTAATGTAGAAGGAGCGTCCATCCTCTGTCTTTCTGGTGATCAGACACAGCTTGGAGTGGACCTTATATTGTCCCAGACCATAGATAATCTGACAGCCGGCCTCTTCCAGCCGACGGGACATTTCAATGTTGTTCGCCTCGTCAAAGCGGGCGCGCAGTTCGACCAGAACCACAACTTCCTTGCCGTTCTCCGCCGCCTCTACCAACGTATCGATGATCTTGCTCTTATCCGCCACACGATACAGCGTCATCTTGATGGATACCACGGTGTCGTCCTCCGCCGCTTCGTGCAGCATACGCAGGAACGGACGCATACTCTCAAACGGATAGGACAGAATGACATCCTTCCGCATGATCTGATCCAGGATGCTCTCCTTGAGATTCAGAGCCGGTGTCATACGCGGGGTTCTCTTTTCATAGAACAGCGCGGTCTTATCGCGCAGGTACTCCTGAAGCTGGAATACAAAGGACAGATCGAGCGGTGTATTCACACGGATGATATGGGCCGGACGCACACCGAGGAACTTGGCGAGCTGCTTCCTTGCCTTTTTGCTGACATCACGGGTCAGCTCCAGACGAACCGGGCTCAACCGGGTTCGCTGCTTAATCAAATGCTCCATGGTGTCGCGATAATCCATGTCCTCATCGTAGACATCCTGTTCATCGATGTCTGCATTGCGGGTGACACGCATGATGGATTTTGCCTTTACCTCGTACTTCGGATACAGCTTCGAGACAAAGTGCAGGATCAGCTCCTCCCCCAGCATAAAGTTGCCCGGTCGGGATGGAATCTCAATCAGGCGCTTAAACACACCGTTGGCACACGGGACGATACCAACTTTATTCTTTCCGTTCTTGGTCTCCAGTAAAACCAAGGCATACAGCTCTTTGTTGTTCAGGAACGGAAACGGCTGCTGCTTGCCGACAATCATCGGCGAGAGGAACGGGGCAATATTGGTGTCAAAATAGGTCTCCAACAGGGCCCCTTCTTCGTTGGAAAGCCGGTTGAAATTGATAATGCGGATTCCCTGCGGCTCCAGCTCTCCCATGAGCTGTTCGTAGATCTTTCCCTTTTTCTTTTCCAGCTCGGCAACACGCTTCAAAATAGCCGAAACCTGTTCCTTACTGGTCATCCGGGTCTTATTTTCCCGAATATCATCATCCGACTGCATTTGCACCATCAGTGTGCCGACACGCACCATGAAAAATTCATCCAGGTTCGACTGATAGATCGAAGCGAAGGTCAGGCGCTCCGCCAACGGAACGCGGTCATTCCCTGCCTCATTCAGCACTCGTTCATTAAACTGCAGCCACGATAGCTCTCGGTTTGTAAAGCAGTTCGCTTTCATTGTCTCTTCTCTCCTTCAAACAATACCATACGCCAACTCCGCCTTTCAATAAACAGGCGATACCTTTCTTTTTCGGCATTTTCACTCTTTATTTTACCATACCTGCCTTTTTCTCCTATCATCGTTTTGTAAAAGCATAATAAAATAATTGTAAAATCCACTCTTTTTCACTCTATATATCTAATAATTCTACCATAATATGCGCATTTTCTCAACCGTTTCTGCCAAATCTCTTCATAAATCCCCACACTTCCCAAACAAAAAACGGACGTGGGATTTCCAAAGAACCCACGTCCGGCATTTGTTTTTTCTTACAGGGCTGTGATTCCAATCTCACGTGTACGGATGCGTACCACGTTATCCAAATCATAGCTGAAAATCTTTCCGTCTCCCGGCTCTCCCGTGTAAGCAGCATTGCAGATGGCATCAATCGTGATGCGCGCCCAATCTTCATCCGAAACAACAATCTCAAACTTGATTTTCGGCATCAGATTCATTTGGAATGAATGGCCGCGCACCTTCTTGGTCTTTCCCAGTTGAGAGCCGCAGCCCATGACCTGATACAGCGTGATGCCTTTGACTTCTACAACCGCCAAAGCATCCTTGACATCTTCCATCTTCTCCGGACGGACAATTGCTTCAATTTTAATCATGATTACGATTCCTCCCTGTTCCTTAGTCCAGACCAGTGAATGCCGGATAAGCACGCTCGCCATGTGCCGTCTCATCCATGCCAATGCGTTCCTCCATCGAGGTGACCCGAAGCGGTACAATCAGCTTAACAAGATATGCACAAACTATGGTGCCAATGACAGCAACGGCGATGGTAATCACAATACTGAGGACCTGTGCAACGAACAAATGATAATCGCCAAAGAGCAGGCCGTCCCAGCGCGCTACCGAGTTGATGGACGACTGACCAAAGAGTCCTGTCGCGATGCCGCCCCAAATGCCGCCAACACCGTGGCAGCCAAAGGCATCCAGCGCGTCATCATAACCAATCTTGGCTTTGATGACCGAAACGGCGAAATAGCAGATCGGGCTGACCAGGGCGCCGATGATAAAGGAGGCCCAGAGCGGTACAAAGCCAGCTCCCGGTGTAATTGCGACCAGACCGAGCACCATACCGGTACACGCGCCGACTACCGTCGGTCTGCCATCATGCACCAGATCAATCAGCATCCACGAAAGCATACCCATGGCCGCCGAGGTATTTGTCGTCAGGAACGCATGGGCTGCCAGTCCATCCGCCGCCAAAGCGCTTCCGGCATTGAAGCCGAACCAGCCGAACCACAGCAGGCTTGCGCCAAGGATGACAAATGGAATGTTGTGCGGCAGGAAGTTGCCCTGCTCACTTCCGTGGCGCTTGCCCAGAATCAGGGACAACACCAGGCCGGAAACACCCGAACTGATATGAACAACGTTGCCGCCGGCAAAATCAACCGAACCGATCTCCGCAAGGAAGCCGCCAGCGCCCCACACCATGTGCGCCATCGGATAATATACCACGAAAGACCACAGCAGAATAAACAGGAACAATGCCTTAAAATTCATACGGCCGACGACCGAACCGGTGATCAGCGCCGGGGTGATCAGGGCAAACATCATCTGAAACAGGGCAAACACCTGTGCCGGAATGCCATCCGCATACGGCCCCGGCTCCCAACCGACACCGTTCAGAAACACGTTTTGTAAGGTACCAATCACACCATGTGTATTTCCGCCAAACGCCAGAGAGTAGCCAATGGCCACCCAGAGTACGGATGCCAATCCCATAATGAAAATGGATGACATCATCGTGTTGACGACATTTTTCCGTCGAACCAGTCCGCCATAGAAAAATGCGAGCGCCGGGGTCATGAGAAAGACCAATGCGGCGCAAAGGATGATAAACGCAGTGCTGCCAGAGTCTATCATTGTTTTCACTCCTATCATACGATAAATTAATGGATTTGTAAACAAAACATTTCCGGCGATGCTGTGCCTGCACACAGCATATGCTTCGCAAATGCCTTGCATTCCCCCGTCCCAACGGGGAAATAGAAAAAGGCATCTGACATCTCCCTACAATGAGATCTCAGACACCTTTGTCCTTGAATAGAATACCACTGACTCCTCAAAAATGCAAGTAATATTCTTCAATCTTTCATTTTTAGTGGAATATGCAACAAAATTATCGTTCCATTCTCATTTTCCCGTCATTTTGCTGCAACAATCCTGCATGTACCTTGTCTTACTTTCCGTCTTCTATTCCAAGGAACCGCTTCATGTGTCCAATCGGCATCGGCTGCCCCATCCAAAGCTCAAACGCGGCCGAGCCCTGGAACAGCATCATGTTCAGCCCGTTCATCCAGCGGCAGCCGACACGCTCCGCCATTTCCAGAAGCGGCGTTTTCGGCGGGGCATACACGACATCCGTCACGAGCAGATCCGGACGCAAATACGATTCATCCGGCAGACAGCACATCCCCTCCATCGGCTTCATGCCGAGGTTGGTCGCATTCGCAAACAAAACACTGTCCTCTATCTGCTCCCGCAGCGTTTTTTGGTCATCCAGATCGTATAGCTCCGCCTTACAATCGGTATGGGTCCGAATCGTTTCCACGGTCTGCAAAATATTCGGCCAGAACGCATCCCTCTTATTGAAAATTGAGATTTCCTTTACCCCCTGCAGCGCTGCCTGGATCTGAATGGCGGTTGCGGCGCCGCCGCCACCGACGATCGTCATTTTCTTTCCGATCACATCAAAGCCCTTGTCCTCCAGCGCCTTCATATAGCCCATGCCATCGGTATTGTATCCAATCAGCTTTCCATCGCGGTTGACAATTGTGTTGACTGCACCGCACAGCTCCGCCGCCCGGTCGATCTCATCCAAATATTGATGAACCACCGTCTTGTTCGGCATAGAGACATTCGATCCGCGCATCTTCAGGGCACGGATGGACTGCACTGCATCGGCAAGCGTCGTCTGATCGACCTCAAATGCGAGCTGAATGATATTATATCCCAACTGTGCGAACGCTTCGTTGTGCATCCGCGGCGACTGTGTGTGGCGGATCGGATACGCCATCAGTCCAACCAGTTCGGTATATCCATTTAACTGTGATTTTTGTTGTGACATCTGTTTCTACCTTCTTTTATTCTATGACAACTTTTTCATTGTACCATACCTTTTTCTGAAAAAAAAGAAGGAATTGCAAAAAATACGCAGATATTGTATACTAAATACGTTCGGCACTTTGTCAATTTAAACAGCAAAACCGTGCTGAATAATTTGGGATAGAAAGGGAATCCATCGATGAAAAAATTGATCGACTTTCTGGATCACCATTTGGAGGAATATCTCCTTATGTTTGCCCTTGCGGCCATGGCATGCATCATGCTGATCCAGGTAGCTGCACGCTATCTTCTGCAATCGTCACTCAGCTGGTCGGAGGAAATTACACGTTTCCTGTTTATCTGGTCGACTTTTCTGAGCATCAGCTACTGTATCCGTTTCCGCATTTCCATCAAGGTAGGAACGCTGTTGGAATACCTCCCACCCCGCGGCTCCGCGCTGCTCAAGGTCATCGGTAAAATTGTCATGCTGCTGTTCTACGGCTATCTGATCCGATATGCAGCAAAATTTCTGCTGGATACCATCGCGAGCGGGCAAATCAGCCCGGCATGCGGCATTCCCATGTACCTGATTTACATGGCGCCGCTGGTCGGTTTCCTGCTCGCTGTTCTTCGCCTTCTTCAGCACTTTGTGGAAGATTGTACACACGCAATCGCACCGGAAACGAAGGAGGGGTAACCGATGCCAGCGATTCTCATTTTACTCGTCTTTGTTGCCGGACTTCTGATTTCCATTCCGATTTCCTCAGTGATCGGTCTTGTCAGTGTGATGCCGAGCGTGTTTGATTCCACCTTTCAGGCCAGTGTGACCTATGTGATTCAGGCCATGGTTTCCGGCGTCAACAGCTTCCCCCTGCTGGCCATCCCGATGTTCATCTTGTCGGGCATTATCATGGCCCGCGGCGGTGTCTCCAAAAAGCTGTTTGATGTATTTGCCTTCTTTCTCGGCAAGCTGCCGGGCGGTATGCCCTGCGCCGTCATTATCACCTGCCTGTTTTACGGTGCCATCTCCGGCTCTGCCCCGGCAACCGTCGCGGCGGTCGGCAGCATGACCATCCCGGTTCTCCTGAACCTCGGATACAAAAAGGAATTTGCCGCCGCCACCGTTGTCGTTGCGGGTGGTCTGGGTGTTATCATCCCGCCTTCCATCCCCATGGTTTTGTACGGTATGGCGTCCGGCGCCTCCGTCGGGGATATGTTCACCGCCGGCATTGTTCCGGGACTGATGATCGCGGGTATCCTCATGCTCTACGCCATTACATACAGCATTCGCAAAGGCGAGGACCGCGAAAAAATCAACCAGGAAATCGGCAGCCTGCGCGCCAAAGGGTTTGTTCAGATCTTTAAAGAGGGGTTCTGGGCACTTCTCTCACCGGTCATCATTCTCGGCAGTATCTACGGCGGCATTGCATCCCCCACCGAAGCTGCCGTCATCTCTGTATTTTATGCGCTGTTCATCAGCATCTGTCTGTACCGCACGCTCAAGCCGTCGGATATTCCCGCCATTCTCCGGGAAACCGTTAAGACCTATGCGCCTTTGCTGTTCATCCTTGCAACTGCAAGCGCAATGGCAAAAATCATGGCATTGATGCGGATTCCGGATATGATCAGCGAAGCGGTTACCGGTACGTTCACCACAAAAATCGCCATCCTGCTGGTCATCAATGCCATCCTGCTGCTGGTTGGCATGGTGATGGATACCAGTCCGGCCATCCTGCTGCTGACCCCGATCCTGCTTCCCATCGTACAGCTCGTCGGAATGGATGAAATTCATTTTGGTATCATGATGATTGTCAACCTTGCGATTGGTTTTGTCACACCGCCGATGGGCGTCAATCTGTTCGTCGCAAGCTCACTGACCAAAATTCCTCTGATGCGGTTGGCGAAATTCGCGGTCCCCTACGTTGTTCTATTTCTCGTCGCACTGGCTCTTCTGGCGGTCTTCCCGCAGATCAGCTTGTGCCTGCTGTAAGGAGGGAATTTTATGAAAAAGCATTCCATTCTCTTTGGTGCAGTCGGCATCGGTATTGTCTTGTTTGCTGTCATCATGAGTTTCCTCAACGACACCTCCCGCGTGCTGGAGGACGACGGCAGTGTACGCGAATACCATTGGGTTCTCGGCTGTGACAGCTCCGATGACACCGTTACGGTCCTGTACGGCCGGAAATTCGCCGAACTGGTGGAGGAATACAGCGATGGAAAGATGTCCATCCAGGTATTCTCCAATGCAACCATTGGCGGTGATTCCGACCTTTTGCAGTACGTCAAAAATCAGGATGGTGCAAACTTCCTTGTACAGACCACTGCACCGGAGGTCAATTATATGCCGCAGCTGGCGGTATTCGATCTTCCTATGGCACATCAGACCATCGATGAGGTGCGTGCTGCACTGGATGACGAAACCTTTCTCTCCATGGCGGAGGCCATCTATACCGAGGCCGGCTACCATCTGATGGGCTTTTCCGATCAGTCTTTCCGTGTCATGTCATCCAACCGATCGATTTCCAGTTTCGACGACTTCCGTGGCATCAAAATCCGAACCATGGAAAATGCAAATCATATGGCATTCTGGAAAGCACTCGGCTGTGGTGCAACACCGATGTCGTTCTCGGAGGTATATACCTCCTTGCAAAACGGTACGATCGATGCACAGGAAAACCCCTATGAAACCATTGTGGGCAACCGCCTGTACGAACAGCAGAAGTACATTGTGCAGACCAACCACCTTCCGCATATTTTAGCGCTGGTCACAGGCGATACACTGTATCAGAACCTGAATCCAGCGGAACGAGAAATCATCGACCGGGCAGCGGAAGAGGCCCGTCAGTATTCACGCCAGCTGGCGGATGACCGAGTCCAGGAACGTCTGGATATTATCACAGAAAGCGGGACGGAGATCGTGGAAATCCCCGATACCTTATACCGTCAGATGCTCGAGGCATCCGAACCGGTCTATGCTTCCATCCGCGAACAGGTCGGTGACGATCTGGTCAACGCTTATCTGGGAAAGAAATAACTTTTATCGACGCAAAACAGGAGCAGAAAAATTTCTGCTCCTGTTTTTTTTACCTTTTAACGGCCGCTTATAAAATCAGCAGACCGGCAAGCAGTGCGGCTGCCTGCGCAATTGTCCAGATGTACTCCGTACCACGCAGGCCAAACCAGCCGGTATGGATATTCTGTTTGGGACAGATATTACTGCATTTCCCGCAGCGAATGCACTCCCCGCTGCGTGGTGAATCCTCTTCCAGCTCCAGATGAACCGGGCAAACCCGGGAACACGCACTGCATCCCTTGATGCACTGTTCCCGATTCCGAACCAGCTGTCCCAGCGGAATCACCGGGAGAAGACTGAACACCGCGCCCATCGGGCAAAGAAGCTGGCAGAAAAACCGCTCCTGCACCGCCATTCCGCAAACAATCAAAATCAGAAGGACAATGCCAATGGTTTTTCCATCCGGAACCGCATTTCCCGCCGACAGGAAGGAAAATACGGTCCATGGGCTGTTTTCATTTACAGCCTGTTGTCTTCCCAGCACACAGATCACCAGGATGCCTACAAGTATGACATATTTCAGCCACTGCAAAATTCTTACGGCCTTTTCCGGAATGGCAAACACCTTACGGAACAGCTTTTTTTGAATCCATGCGGAAATCAGATGAATCCAGTCGCCGAGTGCGCCGAAGGCACACGCATATCCGCAGAAATACCGGCCAAACACAATGGTAAAGATCAGAAGGAATACCAGAACCGTCGTAAAGGACGTCCATTCCAAAACGGCACCCGTAGAGAATTCCGTGCCAATCTCCTTAATCCCTGCAAACGCACTGGAGAACGCGGAGGGGGCAACAAGGAAAAATACAATCTGAATCAATACGCGCAGGAGCGCTGTTCTTTGACGCCGCTGCACCATTGGATTTTTTTGTTTCACAGCCATTGTCTCACTCCCCCATCGCGTCACGGAACGCATCCAGAATGCCATTGGAGGAGAAGGTTGCGCCGGAAACCACATCGATATCGTCGACGCCCTGATTCTCCACGATCTCATCCAAAAGTGCGGATGCCTTGTTGAGATATTCCGCATCGTCGACACTGTCTACAATGCTGACATCCGTAATTTTTTCATCCTCTACCGTTACTTCAACCGTCAGGTCGCCACTGAAACCAAATCCAGTGCCACGATAGTTGCCATCCTGATAGCTTCCGCTGCTCGACTCTTCGTGTGTATTGGTGAACAGTGCAGCCGCCGGACCGGCCTTCGAATTCATTACCGCAGAATTCTGTTCCTCACAGTCCTCGACTGCGCGGACCCGTGCTGTTGCCTGCTGCTGGTAAACCAGCAGCACAACGGCAATCAACAACAGATTGATAATACGCGTTAAAAATAATTTCATTCGTCAGCCTCCCAGATCCGCATCTGCCTGCTGGCAGGCATTTTCGAAAGCATCTTGCAGTGCATAAGCAGAGCAGGTTGCCCCAGAAATCGCATCATAATTAGCGTCGACACTAAACGTTCCCGTACTCAAGACAATCGATTGGAATGCGGAAAACGCTGTTGTACTCATATACCATTTATTGTTGTTGCTCACCGAGCTTGTCAAAGCAACATTGGCCACTGTGTTATCGGAAAATGTCACTGAAATAGAAACTGCATAGGCAGTAAAGTCTAGCCACTCATCCGGTAAACAGGTCGCAGTTCCAGTATACGTGCCGTTTCGCTTCGCCGTTGTCTCCGATCCCTGCTCACCATCGCCGGTATTACCATCCTCGCCGGTATTGGTATCCTCACCGGTGTTGGTGTCATCGTCCGTATTGCCGTCATCGCCAGTATTCTGGCCATCGTCACTTGTGACCTTTGCCTGAGTCAATGCATCCTGGATGGCTGCGAGAATGCCCTTCGAGCTGAACGTCGCACCGGAAACCGCATCGAGTTCCGTGGACTGTTCCGTCAGTACCGTCGTGAGCAGCGCCTTCGCATTGGTGAAGAACGGCTCGTCCTGATCACTGGAGCTGACAACCTTGAGAGCGGTAATTGCATTATCCTTAATCGTCACCTGAATCTGGATCTCGCCATTGTGGTAACCATAGCCGACACCGGTATACGTTCCGTCGTTGTACTCGCCGTCCAACGTCTTCCCGGTCTGTACCGGTGTCTCTACCTCATCCGGCGTCTCGGCTGGATTATCCAGCTCTTCTTCCTCATCCGATGCGCCGTTTCCGGTCTTCGCCGCCTTTTTGAGCGCTTTCTTGACTGCCTCTCGAATTCCGTTCGAGCTATAGGTCGCACCGGAAATCGTATCGACATTCGGGCTTTGCGCACTCAAAATACGTTGGATAATCTTTTTCGCCTTCGCGAAATAACTCGGTGTCTCCGAAGACGCACTGACGATCGAAATCGACTTAATCTTGCCATCGCTGATGACAACCTTTACCGTGATCGGGCCGCCAAATCCGGTCGCCGTTCCGTAATAGGTACCGTCGTTGTAGCCATCTTCCGGCTCCTCAAATTCCGATCCGACTGTAGATCCAACCGCACCGGACTGGCCGGATGCGCCGATCGAGGAATCAAAGGTTGCACCTGTCAGTGCATTCTCCACGGCCTCTTTAATGCCGCGTGAGCTATAGGTTGCGCCGGAGACCGAATCGACCTCCCATGTCTGCTGTTTGATAATCGATTCAATCAGCGTCTTCGCGCGGTTAAAATAGCTCGTATCATCCACATAGCTCAGTACGGTTACTGTCGTAATCTGATGATCCTTGACGACGACCTCAACCTTGACCTCGCCACGATAGCCAGTGCCGACACCCTGGTAGGTACCGTCCTCGTATTCGCCTTCTGCCAGCTCCTCTTCTCCGGCTACTACCTCGCCGGACTGGAATTGGGAGAGCGAACACTGCGTAGCGGCTGCTGCCGTACAGTCGATCGTCTCCAGTACCGGTGCACTCTCCTGAAATCCAAGGGCAGCGACAAGGAGCAGTGCAACAGCTGGAACAAGCTGTGCCAAATATTTAAAAAATTTCATATTATCCTCCTGTTTCTGCTCATTCGGAAATCACATTGTAGTCATAGTCCGAAGTAAAGCATTCCTGCAAACCAGCGGTAATCGAAATCGTTCCGTCGTCCTCAACGAAAATCGCTTCAAAATCATTCGAATGGGAACGCCAGTATTCGGAGGCATCTTCCAGCCCCATGACAAAGAGAGCCGTAGAAAGTGCATCCCCCGTCATACCGTCCTCACCGACAATCGTGACGGAACTCAATCCACTGCGGGATGGTTTTCCAGTCTTAGGATTGAGAATATGCCAGTAGCGCCTTCCATCCTGCTCAAACCAGCGCTCGTAATTGCCCGAGGTGTCTACAACACAATCCGACACATGCAATACGCCGAGATAATTGGTTGTATCAGTCGGATCCTGTACCGCAACATTCCAATCACTGCCGTCCGGCTTGCTGCCAATCAACTGAATGGTACTGCTGCCAAGGCTGATCAAGGCAGAGGAAATTCCGTCCTTTTCCATGATCTCCTTGAGCTGATCGGCAAGGTATCCCTTGGCAATGCCGCCAAGGTCGATTTCCGTTCCTTCCTGCAGCTCCAGTGTTTTTGTTTTCTTTTTCGTATGGATGGTTACCTTATCCCATCCGGTCGTCTTCTTCAGCTTGCGCAGCTTTTTGTCCGAAGGAATCTGGTATTCCTGCGTTGGAAATCCCCACTCACAGAGCAGCGGATAGAGGGTGATATCAAACATACCGTTCGTCTGTATGTTGAGTTCCTTCGCCCGCTTGAGAATCGTTATCGTATCCTCTGAGAGCTTGACCGTATTGCCTGCATTCGCCATGGCAATCTCACTGTCGGTCCGTGTTGCCGACAGCAATTGATCCAGACGGTCGATTTCCGCCTCTGCATCACTCACGGCCTGCCCTGCCTGCTTTCCGTATGCCGTAACTGACATATAGGTGTCCATGGCATAAATGTCCTTTTGTGCGCTGGGCAGGTCTCCTGCGGCAGAGCCGCTTCCCTGTGCGGATGTCTTATCCCCGACACAACCGCCACATAATATCGCAGTAAACAGAACAATAGCCAGGCAGCCTACGAGCAGGCCTCCTGTTCGTTTTTTCATATTTTTTCTCCCGCTATAGCCGATCGATAATCACGGCGAAAGGCCGGGACAAATGTCCCAGCCTCCGCTGTGCGAAAATCGGTCTTACTTTGTAATCTTAACCTTTTTCGATGTGCTCCAGGAAGCATAGTAGGTCTTTCCGCTGACCTTCTTGTAACCGCGTACCTTTACGTAGTAGGTCTTGCCCTTGGTCAGGCCGGAAATCGTCTTAGAAGCCGAAGTAGAGGTCGTCTTCTTGTACGTCTTGAAGGAGCTGCTGGTGGAATAGTAAATCTGATATCCGGTTGCCGAGCTCTTCTTTGCCCACTTGGCCGTCATCTTCTTACCCTTCACATTCTTCAGGTTGCTGATCGAAGTCTTCGCCGGATTCACGGTGATGGTTACCTTCTTCGAAGCTGCCTTGTACTTTGTGGTACCAGCTGCCTTGATCGTGATGGTTGCCTTGCCGACTCCCTTGATGGTGATCTTGCCTGCAGAAGAAACCGTTGCAACCTTCTTATTGCTCGAGGTGTAAGTCAGCTTGCCATTGCCGCTGTTCTTTGCACCCAGCTTGAACGCCTTTGCGCCGTAAGCCTTGGTGTAGGACTTTGCCGTGATGGTCGAAGTGCCCTTGGCTACAGTTACCTTGACGGTCTTGGAAGCTGCATTGTACTGGTTAGTACCAGCTGCCTTGATCGTGATGGTTGCTGTACCAACGCCCTTGATGGTTACCTTGCCGGCGCTGCTAACTGTTGCAACCGAGGACTTGCTCGAGGTGTAGGTCAGTGCGCCGTTTCCGCTGGTCTTTGCGCCCAGAGAGAAGGCTGCGTTGCCATATGCCTTGCTGTACGAAGCGCTGCCCGTTGTGATGGTCTGGGTTGCTGCTGCAACCGTAACTGTAACAGTCTTGGAAGCTTCCTTGTACTGGCTGGTAGCTGCTGCCTTAACCGTGATCGTAGCCGTGCCCTTGCCCTTCAGGGTTACCTTGCCGGCTGCATCAACTGTTGCAACTGCGGTGTTGCTGGACGCATAGGTCAGCTTGCCGTTGCCATTGGTCTTTGCGTCCAGAGAGAACGCCGTGGTGCTGTAAGTCTTGCTGTAAGAAGAAGTACCAGAAATGGTCTGGGCTGCTGCTGCAACCGTAACCGTAACGGTCTTGCTTGCTTCTGCAATCGTATCCGATGCAGCTGCCTTAATGGTGATGGTTGCCGTACCTGCGCCAACTGCTGTTACGTTGCCGTTTGCATCTACCGTTGCAACACTCTTGTTGCTGGACTCATAGGTCAGTGCAGTCTTTGCGGAAGCGCCCAGAGCGACTGCCTTATCGCCATACGTCATGGAGATGGAGTCCTTGCTGACGGTTACGCTCTGATTTTCCTTTGCGGAGGTAAACGATGCAGACATATCCGCATAATTTTCACTCTGAACCACAACAGTGTACGTGGTAACCGGCAGTAATGCATCCTTCAATGTGATGGTACCATTGGAAATGGTTGCCTTCTCTGCTACCGTGACTGTTTGAGCATTTCTTCCAGAACCAACCGTGTAAGATACCGAAGCGGTTGCATTCTTGACATCAGTCGGCAGACCACTCACTGCAATCTCCGTAGTGGACTTTTCTGCTGCACTGATCGTTCCCGTATAATACGGAGCAACATACTGGTTCATGGAAATCTTATAGGCACCCTCACTGGTGTAGTAAGTAACGCCAGTAATAGTCTCGCCCTGCATGCCCTCGTAATGCTTCGAGGAAGTCGGGCAATTGTGCACTGCTTCGGTATAGCCTACGCACCAAGCCAGTTCATTGCGCCAGATGTTTTCCATATGACGCATGCCATACAAATGTCCTTCCTTGGTCTCTACAACAACTGCATATACCTTGTCAAAGGACAAGCCCGTTTCCTTTGCCTCGTCCGTAAAGAAATCCAACTCATAGTCGCCATAAGTCGTAGTGCTCAGGAAATCATATGTAACATCCAGGCTTTGAACCGCAGCGTCATAATGAATTGCACCAAAGGTCAGATTTCCATCCGCATCCTTGGTTACTTCCTTGTAGTAGGTTGGCTCTTCCGACAGAACATAGTAGGAATAATCCGATGCTTCAAACAGAGCATCCTGACCCTTATAGGTTACCGTGGATGTCTGTCCACGATTCGTTACCGTAATGTCAACCGAGCTGCTATCCGTAATCTGAGTATAGGAAGCAATATCTGCTCCCGTTACACCCTCTCCCAGCTTGACCGGGAAGGTAACACCGTTGATGGATGCACCAGTCTCGTCTGGGTGGTACGATCCTGCTACCAAAGAAGCAGTACGAGTTTTGTTGAGAGTTGCCGAAGTAAATGCATCTACATCAGCGTTATTCGCTACATTTACATCTGCCTTATAGAAAGCAGCATACGGGATGTTCATCAGAACATAATGATCCTTTGAAGTAAACGAGGTAGAGATATCCGCATAGTTCTCGCTCTGAACTACAACAGTGTATTCCGTAGTCGGAATTAATGCTGCGTCCTCCAGCGCGATGGTGCCATTGGAAATGGCTACCTTCTCTGCTACCGTGATCGTCTGAGCAGCTTTTCCAGAACCAACCGTGTAGGATACCGAAGCGGTTGCATTCTCGATATCAGTCGGCAGATCGCTCACTGCAATCTCCGTAGTGGACTTCTCTGCTGCACTGATCGTTCCCGTATAATACGGAGCAACATACTGGCTCATGGAAATCTTATAAGCACCCTCACTGGTGTAGTAAGTAACGCCAGTAATGGTCTCGCCCTGCATGTCCTCGTAATGCTTCGAGGAAGTCGGGCAATTGTGCACTGCTTCAGTATAGCCTACGCACCAAGCCAGTTCATTGCGCCAGATGTTTTCCATATGACGCATGCCATACAAATGTCCTTCCTTGGTCTCTACAACAACTGCATATACCTTGTCAAACGACAAGCCCGTTTCCTTTGCCTCGTCCGTAAAGAAATCCAACTCATAGTCACCATAGGTCGTAGTGCTCAGGAAATCATACGTAACATCCAGGCTTTGAACCGCAGCCTCATAATGGATTGCACCAAAGGTCAGATTTTCGTCCGCATCCTTGGTTACTTCCTTGTAGTAAGACGGAGCGTCTGTCATTACATAATAGGAATAGTCTGGCGCTTCAAACAGAGCATCCTGACCCTTATAGGTTTCCGTGGTTGTCTTTCCACGGTTCGTTACCGTAATCGTAACCGAGCTGTCATCCGTGATAACAGTGCCGCCGAGTGCCTGGAGATCCGCTACGGTCACGCCCTCTCCCAGTTTGACCGGGAAGGTAACGCCGTTGATGGATGCACCAGTCTCGTCTGGGTGGTACGATCCTGCTACCAAGGAAGCAGTACGAGTTTTGCTGAGAGTTGCCGAAGTAAACGCATCTACATCAGCGTTATTCGCTACATTTACATCTGCCTTATAGAAAGCAGCATACGGGATGTTCAACATGACATACTGGACTTCCGCAGCAGCATCATCCACTGTGATGCTCTGTACTTCCTCGCTGTCAACAACAGATTCCTCAGATTCTGCTTCCGCAGCATCTTCCGAACCATCCTCGACGACAATTGCATCCTGCGATTCCGAAGCTTCTGCTACGTCTTCTGCAATCTGCTCTTCATCAACCGAGATGATTTGTGTGTCATCTACTTCATCTGCCAGTGCAACTGCAGGGAGCATACCAGTTGCAAGCGAAGCAGAAAGAAGCAATGACAACAGTCGTTTTGATTGTTTCATAAAGCTTTTCCTTTCTATGATTAGCTTTCGCTAATCCAGTGAATTCCTTCGTTCCCGTGCTCGGCGGCAACTCCTTCCCACGAGAATTGAATTCATTTTAGCGTAATTAGCCGCCGCTTACCACTCCACTTTTGCCGAAATACTCCATTCCGTTCACCATTTTCACAGTTTCAACACAATTTCTTGAAATGAAAGCAAGATTCCGAAAGTTATCTTTCGCTCCATTTAAATACACAGTAACCCTTTGTGTTTTATGTGTTTTACTTTTTCTTATAAAAGCAAGATCGATCAACTTTTTTGTTCATCAATGAGAAACTATGCAAAAGGCTGGGACAAATGTCCCAGCCTCCGCTGTGTGAAAATCGGTCTTACTTTGTAATCTTAACCTTTTTCGATGTGCTCCAGGAAGCATAGTAGGTCTTTCCGCTGACCTTCTTGTAACCGCGTACCTTTACGTAGTAGGTCTTGCCCTTGGTCAGGCCGGAAATCGTCTTAGAAGCCGAAGTAGAGGTCGTCTTCTTGTACGTCTTGAAGGAGCTGCTGGTGGAATAGTAAATCTGATATCCGGTTGCCGAGCTCTTCTTTGCCCACTTGGCCGTCATCTTCTTACCCTTCACATTCTTCAGGTTGCTGATCGAAGTCTTCGCCGGATTCACGGTGATGGTTACCTTCTTCGAAGCTGCCTTGTACTTTGTGGTACCAGCTGCCTTGATCGTGATGGTTGCCTTGCCGACTCCCTTGATGGTGATCTTGCCTGCAGAAGAAACCGTTGCAACCTTCTTATTGCTCGAGGTGTAAGTCAGCTTGCCATTGCCGCTGTTCTTTGCACCCAGCTTGAACGCCTTTGCGCCGTAAGCCTTGGTGTAGGACTTTGCCGTGATGGTCGAAGTGCCCTTGGCTACGGTCACCTTGACGGTCTTGGAAGCTGCATTGTACTGATTGGTACCAGCTGCCTTGATCGTGATGGTTGTCGTGCCGATGCCCTTGATGGTTACCTTGCCGGCACTGCTAACTGTTGCAACCTTCTTATTGCTCGAGGTAT
This sequence comes from Eubacteriales bacterium, assembly GCA_030539335.1. GTDB lineage: Bacteria > Bacillota > Clostridia > Oscillospirales > Butyricicoccaceae > Butyricicoccus_A. Next base: position 181,959 of record JAUNSG010000002.1, read on the forward strand.
AAGACAGGGCCGTCTTGGCCGATGCTCCCAGGGAGAAAGCGGCATTGCCGTACTTCTTGCTGTACGAAGTCTTGCTCACCGAGATCGTCTGGGATGCGGCGGAAACCGTAACCGTAACGGTCTTGGTTGCTGCCTTGTAATCACTCGAGGCCGCGGCAGAAACCGTAATGGTTGCCTTGCCTGCGCCAACTGCTGTTACGTTGCCGTTTGCATCCACCGTTGCAACACTCTTGTCGCTGCTCGCATAGGTGAGCGCGGTCTTTGCGGAAGCGCCCAGAGCGACTGCCTTATCGCCATATGTCATGGTGTAAGAATCCTTGCTGGTAGTGATCGTCTGTGCCACGGCTTCCTTCTTAACCAGACCATTAATGGCATCCGTCAAATGCGTTACCTGCTCATCAACCATCGCCTGCGTCAGAGTGCTCAGCTTGAGCAGTTCCTTGGACTCGTCCAGTTCTGCCTTCAGGGTTGCCCAGCTTGCTGCCGTGTAGCTCGCTTCGCTCAGGCCCTCCGCCTTGGTAATCAGAGTATCCAGAGCCGAGGTGTCTACCTTTGTCTCGTCCGATTTCAATCCGACAATCTTGTCCTTCGTTACTTCAAATTTCTCGGTCGTATAATCCTTGTATCCAAGTGCATAGAACGTAATCGTCCAATAGCCCGTGCCGTCATAACCCTCCGGGAGTTGGCAACGGAGCGAGTCCGTCAGACCGAGCTGGATTCCCATACTCTTGTGCATCCAGTTGTCCGCCGCAAACTTGGTACCATAGGTGGTAATCGCTTTATCGCTGCTGGAATCCGTACCATAGTACTTCCAAACAACAGCCTGCATGTTTGCACCGAGGTCACCATATGCACTTCCCGTGAAGTCAACACGCAGGAACTCACCATACGATCCACTTGCATCCTTGACCGTCATCGTCAGATTGCTTGTGTCAACCGTCTTCAGTGCCTGATCCGCAATTCCGGACTCTGTGCCGGTCTTACGCGCACCAAAGGAGAACGAACCGTCCGCATTCTTGGTGACAAATTTCAGACCATTGGTATTTTTGGTGACGTTTGCCGTTGCCGTGTACGCCTTCAGCTGCTGCTCCGAATAGCCGCCTGCCAGCGTTCCGCCGTTCTCAACAACCGCATATTCTTTCTTGAAGTCTTCTACGTCATCCGTCGAAACCGCTACCGGCACATACTTAATGCCATTCACGGTATACCCCTTCATCGTCGCCGTTGTGCCGTCCGCCTTGGTGATCGTGCCTCTGGAGAAGCCAATCGTGGAACCGTTCAGAAGGGTAATTTTCTTTCCTTCCGCATCCCAGGATGCCATCGGATAAGCATTTCCGTCCGTATCATAGATGGTAACACTCTGCTGGAAGTTACCACGGTGCAGGCCATGATTTGTGGTTGCGCGGGAAACGGCATCAAATGCTCCCTTGTCTGCCTCTCCCTTTGCATCCAACTCATCCGAGGAGGTCGTGTCACCCTTCGCCTGGATATCCCGCTCCGCAGTATAGTACTCGCTGTACGGTACGGCAGCATACATATACTGCAGTTCCGAAACCTTTACGCCAACCTCGATGTTATAAACACCTGCGCTCGTATAGTAGGTAACACTCGAAATCGTCTTGCCTACCATATCCTGATAGTGCTCATAGCTCAGCGTATTGCCATGCTTTTCTGTGGTAGTGTTTCCAACCGACCAAGCCAGCTGCGATGCACTTTTCCACATATTTTCCAGATGGCGCAAACCATACGATTTCTCCGCTGTATTCAACGTCGCTCCATACACAACGGTACCCGTCGGGAAATTCAAGTTGCTGAAATTCAGCTGGTAATCTCCGTAATTCGAATCCGCGGTGAAGGTGTATGTGACATCCGTCAGTGCCTCCGGCTGAATCGTATACTCAGCCTCACCGAAAGACGGCTTACCGTTTACCAGAGTTACTTCCTTATAGTACTTCGGCGCCTCTGTCAGAGCATAATACGAATAATCTGCTGCTTCAAACAGAGCTTCCTGGCCCGTATACTCGGTCGTTGTAGTTCCCCTCTTATCCGTTGTAGTAATGGTAACCGAGCTGGCATCCGTGATAACAGTGCCGCCGAGTGTCTTGAGAGCCTCTACGGTCACGCCATCTCCCAGTTTGACTGGGAAGGTAACACCGTTGATGGATGCACCAGTATTGTCCGGATGATAGGATCCTTTTACCACAGTATCCCTGGTCTTGTTCTTTGTTGCAGAAGAAACGCTGTCAACAGCAACGTCGTTGTTGTTTACTTCTGCTTCATAGAACTTCTCATACGGGATGTTCATCAGGACATACTGAACATTCTCCGTTTCCTGACCCGAAACGTCAACCTCTTCACCAGTGGAATCGTTTTCGGTGTCCGTGTTGTCTGTGCCCGAACCGGCATTCTCTTCGACAACGATGGCATCCTGCGATTCCGAAGCTTCCGCTACGTCTTCCGCAATCTGCCCTTCATCAATCGAGATGATTTGTGTGTCATCCACTTCATCTGCCAGTGCAACCGCTGGGAGCATACCGGCTGCAAGCGAAGCAGAAAGAAGCAATGACAACAGTCGTTTTGATTGATTCATAAGTTTTTCCTTTCTACGATTAGTTCCGGCTAATCGTCCTGATTTTTTGTTCTCCTATCTGGCAAATCCGTCAGTACAAGAACTGGGTCTATTGTACTATAATTAACGTATGCTCACTACTCCACAAATTCAAAAATGTTCCATATAGGTCGAGATTTTTCGCATATATACAAACTTTTTTCACATTTTATACACAATCACATGCGCCAAATCTCTCCAAAATAAATTAGCTTATACTAATCTCACTTTTTTCGACCCCCATTTTTCTAAAAAAGCTCATCCCCTTTTCGGCAGAAATCAGGCAAAAAGCAAAAAGTCACCGGTTCGCAAACCGATGACTTTCCCTCTTCAAGATTCCTTACTGATGTGCCTCAACATAAGCTACGATATCGCCGATGGTGCTCATTGTCGCTGCCTCTTCATCCGGAATCGAAACACCCGTCTCGTCCTCCAGATCCATCATCAGCTCGACAACATCCAGCGAATCCGCCTTCAGATCGTCCTTGATGCTTGTCTCCAACGTCATGGACGAAGCATCTGCATCAAACTTCTCTGCAAGAATTTCACAAATTTTCTCAAACATAGTACTTGTCTCCTGTTCGTAAATAGGTTTTTATTTTTCTTCAAAAACTCCGTAGGAACGGAATTTTTCATACCGCATTTGTGCCAGCTGTTCGCCGGACTGCTGCGACAGCCGCGCCACTGCTCCGGTCAATGTCGTTCGAATACGCCGATATAAAAACGATTCCCTTCTGGGATCCTCTATGATCCCATCAATCAAGCCAAATCCGAGCATATCCTGCGCTGTAATCTTGAGCGCTTCCGCCGCTTCGATCTCCCGTCCTGCATCCTTCCACAGAATGCTGGCACAGCCGCGCGGCGAAATCACGGAATAGATCGCATCGGTCAGCATATACACCTCATTGGCCACCGCCAGCGCCAGGGCACCGCCGGAACCGCCCTCCCCGGTGACAAGCGAAATCACCGGTGTTTTGAGCTGCATGAATTCATATAGGCATCGCGCGATCGCCTCGCCCTGTCCGCGTTCTTCGGCTCCTACGCCGCAGAATGCGCCCGGTGTATCCACGATACAGACAATCGGCCGTCCGAATTTCTCTGCCTGATGCGCCAGACGAAGCGCTTTTCGATAGCCCTCCGGATGCGCCATGGCAAAATTCGCCTCGATGTTTTCCTGTGTCGAGTGACCGCGCCGCTGACCCAATACCGTCACGGGGATGTCATCCAGCCGTGCAATACCGCCGCACAGGGCTTTGTCATCCCCATACAGCCGGTCACCGTGCAGCTCCACAAAGTCCGTAAACACCCCCGCTATGATATCATCCACATTCGGGCGTTTGGGCGAACGAATCCAGTCCAGCTTTTCCTGCATGGTTCGCTTCATCGTGTGCGCCCTCCTTTTTTCTCGTGCAGCTGGAGCAGCCGTTTCAGTTCCTCTTTCATCCGGCCGCGCGGGACAATTTTGTCACAAAAGCCGTGCTCCAGAAGAAATTCGGAGGATTGAAACGTATCCGGCAGGGTCTCCCCAATGGTTCCCTCAATGACCCGTCGTCCGGCAAAGCCAACCGTCGCGCCCGGCTCGGCCAGAATAAGATCGCCAAGCATGGCAAAGCTCGCCGTCACGCCGCCCGTGGTCGGGTCGGTCAATACGGTGATATACAGCAGCCCCGCTTCGGAATGCTTCGCCACTGCACCGCTTACCTTCGCCATCTGCAGCAGGGAAAACATGCCCTCCTGCATGCGGGCACCGCCGGAGCAGGTGAATAAAACGACCGGTAATCTCCGTTCGGTTGCATATTCAAACAGCCTCGTCAGCTTTTCGCCGACAACGCTCCCCATCGAGGCCATCATAAAATAGCTGTCCATGACGCCAATGCAGACGGCGCTGCCGCCAATCGTGCAGGTTCCGGTGACAACCGCATCCTCCAGTCCGGATTTTTCACGCAGCTTGCCGACCTTCTCCGCATACCCCGGAAAGCTCAGCGGGTCTACGGTGGACAGATTGCCGAACAGCTCGGAAAAGGATTCCTTATCTGCGGTTAAACGGATGCGCTCCCGGCAGCGGATGCGTCCATGGGTTCCGCATTCCGGACAAACATAGTTGTTTTTTCCATACTTCTGCGCGGTCCATTCCTTCCCACACACCTTACAGGTGATGGTTGCGTAATCGACCGGCTGTTTCTGTTGTTTTTTTATATATTGTGATGATTTTCTTGTTTTCTCAAACAGATCGATAATCATGGAAGAAAATCTCCATTCTCGATAGAATCGGTGTTGTATTGACCGGTTTCAAATGCTTTGGACAGCAGGATCGAAAGTTCATAATCCACACTGGTTTCCACACCTTCAAACAGCATTTCGCTCATGGCACGCTTCATCCGCGCCAAAGCCTCCTCCCGTGTACTGCCCTGTACGATCAGCTTCCCAATCATACTGTCATAATACGGCGGAATGGTATACCCCTGATAAACCGCACAATCTACGCGGACACCGACGCCGCCCGCCAGATGCATCGAGGCAACCGTGCCCGGACACGGCGCAAAATTTTTGTCCTCCGCATTGATACGGCACTCGATCGCCGCACCGTGCAGAGCAATATCCCTTTGCCGCAGCCCGAGCGGCTCCCCTGCTGCAACACGAAGCTGCATCGCCACAAGATCCACACCGGTCACCATTTCGGTCACCGGATGCTCCACCTGGATGCGCGTATTCATCTCACAGAAATAAAAATTCTGCTGGTCATCGACCAGAAATTCCACCGTTCCGGCGCCCAGATAACCGGCTTCCTTCGCCAAAGACACCGCACAGGCGCCCATCTTCTTGCGCACTCTGTCGCTCAAGCACGGTGCCGGGGCCTCTTCCATCAGCTTCTGATGCCGCCGCTGTATCGAACAGTCGCGGTCATACAGATGAATGACGTTGCCAAACGCATCCGCCATGATCTGTACTTCGACATGCCGCGGATGCCGGATGAGCTTTTCCATATACAGTCGGCCGTCTCCGAAATTCGCTTCGGCCTCCGCCGCCGCGCTCTGGAACGCCGCCTCCAGCTTTCCTTCGCATTCCACCACACGGATGCCCTTTCCACCGCCGCCTGCGGACGCCTTGAGCATAACCGGATAGCCGATTTTCTCCGCCCAGCGCGCGGCGTCTACGACATCTTTCAAAATTCCGTCAGATCCCGGTGTCACCGGAACTCCCGCACGCTTGGCCAGCTCCTTGGCACATGCCTTGTCGCCCAACGCCCGGATGGTTTCCGGCTTCGGACCAATGAAAACCAATCCATTTTCCTCACATTTTGCGGCAAACTCCGCATTCTCGGACAGGAATCCATATCCCGGATGGATCGCCTGCGCCCCTGCGCCAAGCGCCGCTTCAATGAGGTTATCCATATTCAGATAACTGCCCTGTGCCTGTGCCGGCCCAATGCAAACCGCTTCATCTGCAATCTGTGCATGCAGCGCCTCCCGGTCTGCTTCGGAATGGACCGCAATGCTCACAATCCCCATATCCCGGCAGGCACGGATGATGCGCACAGCAATTTCTCCGCGGTTTGCAATCAATACTCTGGAAAACATACCGGTCACCCAATCGCGCAGGTAAACGTACCCTGTGCGGCTTTTTCTTCCCCGACATAGGCAACGCCGTCTGCAACTACGATTTTTCCACGGATTTTCACAAGCTGTACCTTGAGCGTTACGGTATCTCCCGGCAGGACCTTTCTGCGGAATTTAATCTTATCCCACGATGCAAAATAACCGGTCTTCCCGCGGTATTCCTCACGGGACAGGATCGCCACTGCGCCGGTCTGTGCGAGCGCTTCCACCAGGAAGACACCCGGCACAACGGGATTTCCCGGGAAATGTCCCTGAAAAAACGCCTCTTCCCCGGTAAAGGTCTTGCTGCCGGTGACGGTGCCGTTCTCCTGATCCAATTCCGTGATCGCATCCACCATGAGCATCGGCTCCCGGTGCGGAATAATCTGTTTAATCTGTTCGATTGTATATTGCATTATGCATTCTCCTTGATGACAAACAGCGGCTGATTGTATTCTACCAAATCGCCGTTTACCGCCATGACACGGGAAACCGTGCCATCACACGGACTTTCAATGCTGTTCATGACCTTCATCGCCTCAATGATGCAAAGCTGCTGTCCCTTTTTTACCGGGTCACCCGGTTGGATCAGCGGTGGGTCGTCCGGGGAAGCAGCTGCATAAAAGGTACCGACCAGCGGCGCCTGCACCACGGTTCCGTCCAATATCTCCGGTTCCGCCTGCGGGACCGGCTGGACAGGCAATGGTTCGGCGCTTTCCCTTCTGCACGCCTGTGTCTCTATGGTCAGAGAAAAATCGCCGTTTTGAATCGACAGCCTGGATACCCCGGTCTGTACGGCCTTTTCCATACATTCAAAGGCAAACGCTTTGAGTTCTTTTTCCTGCATCATACTGCCTCACCTCGAAAAACGGCGCAGGGCAATGGTCGCATTGTGTCCACCAAATCCAAGGGAATTGGACAGCGCCGCCGATACTTCACAGGAAACCGCCTGATTTGGCACATAATCCAGATCACAGCCCTCACCCGGCTGGGCCAGATGAATGGTCGGCGGGACAATCCCCTCTTCGATCGCCTTCACACAGGCAATCGCCTCCACTGCACCGGCTGCACCGAGCAGATGTCCGACCATGGATTTGGTCGAGGACACCTTGAGCTGATAGGCAGCTTCCCCCAACGCCATCTTGATTGCCGTCGTTTCTGCTGCGTCATTGATCGGTGTCGAAGTGCCGTGTGCGTTGATATAGGTAATCTCTTCCGGCTTAAGCCCGGCATCCTCCATCGCAAGCTGCATGGCACGTGCCGGCCCTTCCCCGGTCGGATCGGGACTCGTGATATGATAGGCATCTGAGGTCGAGCCATAGCCTGCGATCTCAGCCAAAATAACCGCTCCGCGTTTTTGTGCATGTGTCAGGCTTTCCAGCACCAGTACACCGGCGCCTTCGCCCATGACAAAGCCATCTCGATCGGCATCAAAGGGGCGGCATGCTGTATCCGGATCGGCATTCCCCGTCAATGCATGCATGTTCGCAAATCCTGCCACGGCAACCGGGGTGATACAGGCCTCTGCACCGCCCGCAACCGCTGCATCGAGATAGCCATGACGGATCGCCCGCATCGCTTCCCCGATGGCGTGGGTGCTGGAGGCACAGGCACTGACCGGGGCATAGCTGGTTCCCTTGAGTCCATGTGCCATCGACACATGAGCCGCCGCCATATTGGCGATCAGCATCGGAATACAGAACGGAGAGATCCGACGGGGTCCCTTGGTCAGAAGCTTTTCATGCTCTGCCTCAAAGACGTGCAGGCCGCCAATGCCGGAGCTGATATACGCTCCGACACGGAACGGATCAATCCCACTCTCCATCAATCCGGACTGTGCAAAGGCTTCCTTCGCCGCTGCCAGCGCAAAATGGCAGTTGCGGTCCATATGCGCCGCTTCTTTTTTTTCCAGGAAATCCGTCGGGTCAAAATCCCGTACCTCTCCTGCGACAAAGGCCTTGTAGCCATCGGTATCAAACGATGTAATGCGCCCAATGCCGTTTTTTCCGTTCTTCAATCCATCCCAATAATCTGGCACGGAATTTCCCAGAGGGGTAACCGCACCGATACCGGTTATAACAACACGTTCCATCCCTGAACCCTCCTCACAATGCCATGCCGCCGTCTGCGGCAATGACCTGTCCGGTGATGTAGGATGCCCGATCAGACGCAAGGAAGGCGGCCAACTGCGCAATCTCCTCCGCCTTCCCAAAACGTCCGAGGGAAATCCGTTTTTTCGCTTCTTCCTGAACGGCATCCGGCAGGCCGGCGGTCATGTCAGTTTCGACAAATCCCGGCGCAATGGCATTGACCGTAATGCCGCGGGAGCCAAGCTCCTTTGCGGCGGTCTTGGTCAGTCCGATTACCCCTGCCTTGGCCGCTGCATAATTTGCCTGTCCGGCATTTCCTGCAATGCCGGAAACCGATGCGAGGTTGACAATCCGTCCCTTCCGCGCACGCAGCATCTTCGCGCCGACCAAACTGGTCATGTGAAAGGTGCCATGCAGGCACGCCTGTATCACGCGGTCAAACTGTTCCGGCTTCATGCGGATCAGCAGTCCGTCCTGTGTGATTCCGGCATTGTTGACCAAAATCTCCGGCGTCCCAATCTCGTCCTGAATCTGCTGTACTGCCTGTTTGCAGGCTTCGTAATCGGCAACATCCCATGCCATGGGATAGGCCTTTCCTCCCATCGCGCGGCATTCCGCCGCAACCGCCTCTGCCTTTTCCACAGAGGAAACACAGTTGATGACAACATCACAGCCCTCTGCCGCCAGTTGTCTGGCGATGGCAGCGCCGATTCCACGGGATGCCCCGGTAACAATCGCAAGCTTGCTCATTCTGTTCTCCTTTTATCCAATCAGCGACGGTGCATTCCGGAGGAACGCTTCTGCCTCTTGAACCATTATTTCAATAATCGTGCTGCAATCCGAATCGCCCTTGACCAGTCCGGCGATCTGTCCGGACATAAAGGTGCCTTCCTGGAGATTGCCATCCTGTACGGCTTTGCGCAGGGAACCGGCGGTGATCCGTTCGATTTCCTCCAGTGTACGCGTCTCAATATGCCCTTCCAGCTTGAGCAATTCGCGGGACAGCGGCGACTTGAGCGACCGCACCGGATGGCCGGATGCCCGTCCTGTCACAACCGTCGAAATATCCTTTGCCTTATAAATCATCTGCTTGTACTGCTCGGCAATATTGCACTCCTTTGCACTCAGGAATACTGTGCCGCACTGGACACCCTCCGCGCCGAACAGACGCGCTGCAGCCAGACCGCGTCCGTCCGCAATGCCGCCCGCGGCAATGACCGGAATGGAAACCGTATCGATCACCTGCGGCAGCAGTGCCATCGTCGTCGTATCTCCAATGTGTCCACCGGACTCCATACCTTCCGCAATGACCGCATCCGCACCCATACGTTCCATCCGCTTGGCATACGCCGTCGAAGCAATGACCGGAATGACTTTGATTCCCGCCTGCTTCCACTGCTCCATGTACTTTGCCGGGGAACCGGCCCCCGTGGTCACAACCTGTACGCCTTCGTCTATCACCAGCTGCGCCAATTCATCTGCATTCGGATTGAGCAGCATGATGTTGACGGCAAACGGCTTATCCGTCAATCCCTTTGCCTTGCGGATTTCATCCCGGACGATCTCCGTCGGTGCAGCTCCCGCTGCGATAATTCCCAATCCACCGGCATTGGACACAGCCGCTGCCAGTCCGGCGTCGGCAATCCATGCCATGGCGCCCTGAAAAACCGGATGTTGGATTCCAAGCATTTGTGTGATTTTTGTCTTCATATCGTCTTCCTCAATCCAATCGCTATATGCGCATTAATACCGCTCCATAGGTCAATCCGCCGCCAAAGCCGACAAAAATAATGGTCTGGCCCTTTTGCAGCAGTCCATTCTTCCGCATCTCATCCAGACAGAGCGGGATGGATACGCTGGAGGTATTTCCATATCGGTCCAGATTGACATATACCTGCTCCTCCCGCAGGCCATAGCGGCGGCAGATCACATCAATAATGCGCAAATTCGCCTGATGCGGAACAACCCAGTCAATCTCCTCGACACGCATTCCCGCTTTCTCCAGGACATGGTCGATGGCCTCCGGTACGGTTCTCGCGGCGAAGCGGAATACCTCTTTGCCGTTCATCTTCAAAAAACGCTCCGGCTGATGATCCCTGTGGTTTTTCTCCAACGGATCTTCCACCGGAAGTGCTTCGGCAAACAGAGCATCCCCGCGGCTGCCGTCGGCACCCATAACGGTCTGTAAAATGCCCTCCTCGGTTTCACTCCACTGGTAAACCGTGGCGGCAGCTCCGTCGCCAAACAGGCAGCAGGTCGTCCGATCGGTATAATCTATGATCCGGCTGAGCGTCTCTGCACAGACAACCAGAGCGGTCTTCGCCTTGCCCGCCCGGAAATAGCTGTCGACAATATCCGTGGCGTATACAAAACCAGAGCAGGCCGCCGATACATCAAAAGCAAATGCCCGGTCCGCCTGCAATTCCGCCTGTACACGGCAGGAAACGGAGGGAGTATAGCTGTCCGGTGTTGCGGTACAGGCGATAATCAAATCCAGCTTCTGTACTGGAAGCTCCGCCTCCTCCAACGCCCGCTTTGCCGCCGCTGTGGCAAGCTCTGCGGTTGTCTGCTGCCGTGCAATCCGTCGTTCCCGGATACCGGTACGCTGCACAATCCATTCGTCCGAGGTATCCACCATCTCCGTCAGCATTTGGTTGGTCAGACACTGCTCTGGCACATAGCTGCCGGTTGATACCAATATTGTACCGATTTTGATCACTTCCCTGCTCTAAAATCTTCGATTGACAAACTTTCTTCGATTTATTATAATAGCCTTATGTATTTTTGTCAAACATTTTTTGAAATCATGTCCAATAATGTTCCATTTTAAAGAAAGTGAGTGTTAAAATTCTATGTATCTGTCCGCCTTTTTTCCCGGCCAAGGTGCACAATATCCCGGCATGGGACAATCCGTCTACCAGGAAAGCCCTGCCGCCCGGCAGGTATTCGCCTGTGCTTCCGATGTAACCGGGCAATCCGTGGAAAAGCTGTGCTTCGAGAGCACCAAGGAAGAACTTTCCCGCACGGTCAACAGCCAAATTGCCATTTTTACCTGTTCTCTTGCCGTTCTGGAGGCGTGCAAAGAGCAGGGACTGCAATTTAATTCCTGCGCCGGATTCTCCCTGGGAGAATACACTGCACTGGCCGCTTCCGGCATTCTTTCTCTGGAAGATGCCCTCCGTCTGGTACAAAAGCGCGGCGAACGGATGCAGGAGGCCGCAAACAAAACCGACGGCTGTATGGCGGCTGTCCTCGGCCTTCCGGATGAAACCGTAGAAGAAATCTGTTCCCGCACGGACGGCATCGTCCTTCCGGTAAATTACAATTGCGATGGGCAATTGGTCATCGCCGGCACCAAAGCAGCCGTGCAGACGGCTGTCGATGCCTGCAAGCAGGCCGGTGCCCGCCGCGCCGTACCCCTCGCGGTTTCCGGCGCCTTCCACACACCCTTGATGGCCGAAGCGGCTGCCCAGCTCCGCAGCTTCGCGGAATCGCTTCCGGTTCATACCCCTTCCATCCCGGTTTACACCAATACAACCGGCCAGCTTCTGTCCGCCGAAAACCTTCCGGCGCATCTGGAACAGCACATGACCTCCCCCGTCCGCTGGAAAACACTCGTGCAGAATATGCTGTCGGATGGCCACACCACTGCGCTGGAACTCGGGCCAGGAAAAACACTGACCGGATTCGCCCGCCGGATCTCCAAACAGCTCTCCTGCCAGGCAGTGGAGACGATGGAGCAGGTCGGCGCCGCGGCGGAATCCGTACTGCACTGATTCTCTCGCCCATCATACATACAAAAAACCGTGCTATTTGGAGTCTCTCCTCCAAACGGCACGGTTTTCTATTATGCTGTTGTTTCTCCGGCACGTTCCACGCTGCCATGCATGGTTTCCATCACCGCACAATATTTGTCCGCCAGGCAGACAATGGCCGCCTCTCGGGTTTTGGGAATGCTGCGCAGGGTCAGCGGCCACATATGGCTTAAAATGACTTCCTGTATCATCTTTTCCGCGTGAAAATATTTTTTCGCATTTTCACAGGCCGCCTTCGGATGAAAAAAGCCATGCAGCCGATGTTCATTTTTCTCGTCTATATGCCAGTCATACAGATAAAAATCATGAAGAAGCGCACCGATCAGCAACGTCCGATCGTCTGCATGGAGATGCAGCCTGCGGTTCAGCCAATAGCTGCACCACGCGACGTTTTGACAGTGCTCATAGGTGGAAATCGTCCCATGCTGGATATACTGCTTCATCTGCTGCACCCGGTCATCGGATTCGTACTTCCTCAAGATCTGATGCAGTGTTTTCTGCTCTTCCAGTGTTAGCTTCATCGTATCCTCTTTTCCATTTTCCGGCTCAAACACGGTTCGCTTTTCTTCACAATACTACAAATCTCCACAGGATACAAGACCTTTTCCGTCGAATTCCCAATTCTTTCACAAATGATTTGCAGCGATCCTCTCCCCGATGCAAAAAGGAGAGATGCTGTCAAAACAGCATCTCCCCCACAAAGATCGGTTATTCCGTCCTCAATAACTTCCGACCACCTGTACCTTGATCATATTGGTCGTACCCGAAACGCCAAGCGGAACACCGGACGTGATGACGGCAATGTCTCCGTCCTTCAAAAGATTTTTTTCCTTGCTCTTCTCCAATGCATAATCAAACAGATCAAACACACGGTCTTTTTCTTCCACCAGGACCGGTGCAACTCCCCATGCCAAATTGAGCTGACGGAATGCCGTCTCGGACGGGGTACAGCCTATAATCGGACATGCGGGACGATAACGGGAAATCATGCGCGCCGAACGGCCGGACTTGGTAACGGTGACAACCGCACTGGCATTCAGGTCATGTGCCGACATACAGGTCGCGTGGCAGATCGCATCGGTGATATCCGGGGTCGCCTTGCGCTCACGGGCAAGGAACCGCTTGCGGTAATCGATATCCTTTTCGGTGCGTGCCGCGATGCGTGCCATCATAGACACCGCCTCTACCGGATACATACCCGCTGCCGTCTCTCCGGACAGCATGATGGCGCCAGTTCCGTCATAGATCGCATTGGCTACATCCGTGACTTCGGCACGGGTTGGGCGCGGGTTGTGCATCATGGAATCCAGCATCTGGGTTGCTGTGATAACCTGTTTTCCCGCCATGACAACCTTTTTAATCAGCAGCTTCTGAATGGATGGAACATCCTCCGCCGGGATCTCTACCCCCATATCGCCGCGGGCAATCATAACGCCATCGGCAAGGGCAATAATGCTGTCAATATTTTCAACACCCTGTTGATTTTCAATCTTTGCAATAATATTGATCTGTTCTCCGCCGTTTTCATCCAGAAGCTGACGCAGCTGCTGCACATCATTCGCCTCGCGGACAAAGGATGCCGCGATAAAATCCACTCCCTGTTCAATGCCAAAAAGTATGTCCGATTTGTCCCGTTCGCTCAAATACGGGATCGATAGATGTACATCCGGTACATTGATTCCCTTGTGATTGGAAACCGCCCCATCGTTCAATACGCGGCAGAGTACGTCCTGCTCCTGTGTCTGTTCCACGCGCAGCTCAATCAGGCCGTCATCAATCAGGATGCTGGTTCCCGCCTGTACATCCTGATACAGATCGGGATACGTGATCGAGATTTTTTCCGGTGTGCCGAGACAGGCACGCGGTGTCAGGCGGAGCAGCGTTCCTTTCTTGAGAAGGACCTTTCCGTTTTCCATGTCTCCAGTACGGATTTCCGGACCCTTGGTATCCAGAAGAATAGCAATCGGCATATCGAGCTCCTCTCGTACCGTTTTCATCCGATCCATCCGTTCCTTATGTTCCTCATACGTTCCATGGGAAAAATTAAAGCGTGCAACATTCATCCCGCTGCGTGCCATCTCACGCAGAACATCAATATTGTCTGTCGATGGTCCCATTGTGCAAATAATTTTCGTTTTTCTCATGACTCACACTCTCCAAATTTCATAATCTTGATTTTAATAATTTGTTATAGCATATCATAACACCATTCTATTTTCAATCGATATCGGTAGGATTTCCTGTTTTCATACGCAAAAAGAACACAATTTCTCTCCCGAATGGTGGAAAAACATATATTTTTACACGAAAAAATGCACCCTTCCATGCCAGCTGCCATCAGCCTGCATCGAACGGTGCATTTCCCCTTACGCCTTTCGCCTTTTCTTCACATAGTGATTTAAAACTCCGCCGCCTACAATAATCGCCATCGCCACCGCAACAACCCGTTTGGCCGATTCCTGCGGGAGCTGCCCTTTGCCTCCAATCGAAGCCTCATAGAACGTCAATTGATAGGTAACCTCATGCGGCGTCCCCATGGCAGTGGTGTCGGCAATCACGGTCATGGGACTGTCCCAACACCCAATCGGGATGTCAAAAACCGAATTGGCCCCCTCGGCCGCAGTGTTCCAATAGGTTTTATCCCCCACCACCATGTAGTCATAGTTGGAGCTGCTCCATGTCAGACGGGCATATGCCTTCCCGTCCTTTACCGTCAGGATCGTCGGCGTCGCCACCGATGCCTTGCCGCTTCCGCCTTTCAGATCCACCGCGACCGAATACTCTCCGTCGTCCAGATCCACGCGCACCGCTTCGACCGGATCGGTGTCCACACGTTCTTCCCCGGTGTCGCTGTCGTCCTCATAGCCGTCCAACGCCGATGCGATCAAATCATAATCCGGCACCTCGACGCGCAGCGCTGTCTCCGGCAGGCTGTCCGCTCGGAACAGAATGGTACATTCCTCCCACCGCTGTTCCTTCTGATCGAAGACCGACAGTGTCGCGGCATGATCCAGCGATTCCACCGGCATCGTGAACACACCGGCCCGATCGGCCACGACCGATTCTTCTGCCTCCGCCGCCGTCTGGCTGTCCCCTAAAAACAGCTCGGAAAGCGCCGTATCGTTCGGCACCAGCGCTGCCGTCATCCTTCCGTCCGCCACTGTCAGCGTTGCCTGTAATCCCTGAAATGCGTCGGAATCCGAATCCACAGCGACCGTGTATTCCCCATCGGCTACATCAACGGCATAGATGGGCAGCATGCCATATTGCTCTATCGCGCTGTCTGCCGCTTTCGCTGTCGGCAACGCAAACAACACAAGCAGCAGGACACTCGCCAGAAGAGCGGATATTTGCTTTTTCCTATCGTTCATCGTTCCGCTCCTCCGTTACATATTCTGCTTCTTATAGACAAATCCGAATGAAATTCCCGTAAACACCGCCAGATAAGCCAATAAAATCAACACGCCGATCCCGCTCCAGCTCTCTCCGGACGCAATGCTTCGCAGCATTCCGCTTGTCTGGGAAAGCGGCAGCGCTGAAACAAATTCCCGCAGTCCGGAAGGCATGCGGTCGGTTGAGAAAAAGGTATTGCACAGGTATGCCATCGGCATGATGATATAGTTGGAAAAGCGCGGAACATCCGCATGGTTTTTTGCCAGAAAGGAGACCACCACACCGACTGCGGAAAAGACCGCCCCATTCAAAAACATGATGGCAAACGAGAGTCCATTGAAGGTCAGCCCGGTGGGAATCGGCGCGACCAAAAGCAGGATCACGCCGCCGGCATACAGTCCCCGCAGGCTCCCGCCGATGATCTGTCCCAAAATGAACTGCCACAGCGGCGT
This sequence comes from Eubacteriales bacterium, assembly GCA_030539335.1. GTDB lineage: Bacteria > Bacillota > Clostridia > Oscillospirales > Butyricicoccaceae > Butyricicoccus_A. The sequence goes on from JAUNSG010000002.1 coordinate 197,913, forward strand.
CGGCGAGATCATCACCTGATCAAAGGCTTTTTCATACAGCCGCTGTACGTTCAGATTCTGTGCGATTGCGTTAAAACTGCCGTTCATTGTGGTCAAGGCAACCACACCGGGAATCAAAAAGTTCAGATAAGGTTCTCCATGGGAGGTGGTCTGAATGCCGAAGCCAAACACCACCAGATACATGAGCGGTGCGATCATCGCCGCCAGCGTAATCTTATAAAAATCCCGCCGGAATTCCACCCACTTTTCCCAAAGTATTGTTACAATCCCCATGCTGTCCTCCTATCGCGCCGACATGTGCCGTCCGGAGCGTTCCACGAAAACATCCTCCAGCGTCGTCTCCCGAAGGGAAAACTGTCCGTCCAATTGATCCAGAAAGGCGATCGCATCCTTCCGTTGGTGAAAAAAGTGGCTTTTGATCCCATCTGGAGTCATCTGATCGACGGCAAATGCCCCCAGATGCTCGATAAATCCGGCCGGTGTATTTACCTCTTCCAGCTTTCCGCGGTTCATCATCGCAACCCGCCCACAGAGGGACTGCGCCTCCTCCATGTAATGCGTCGTCAGCAAAATGGTCAGCTCCTGCTCGTTCAGCTTATGGAGCAGATTCCACATCTGGCGGCGCGACAGTGCATCCATCCCGGCCGTCGGCTCGTCCAAAAGGAGAATCTCCGGCTGAGTGAGCAGCGCCCGGCACACCATCAGCTTTCGCTTCATGCCGCCCGACAGCTTTCGTACCGTCCGCTTCCGGTAATCGATGAGATCACAGAAGGTCAGCAGTTCCTCCGTGCGTTCACGGATTTGCTTCTTCGGCATAAAATACAGCCGCCCCTGATATTCCATGATCTCATCCATCGTCATGTCCTGCCGCATGGAGTACTCCTGGGTGATGACGCTGATTTTCCGCTTGATATCCGTCCGCTGCCGCGTCAGCCGTTCGCCATCAATCCATACTTCCCCGCTCGTCGGCAGGAGCAGCGTGGACAGCATCCCGATCGTTGTCGTCTTGCCTGCGCCATTCGGTCCCAGCAGGCCGAAAAATTCGCCCGTCCGGATCGTCAGATGGATGGAATCGACCGCGGTAAAATCATCAAACCGTTTGGTCAGATTTCTCAGTTCAATCATGACTTTTTCTCCGGTTCTTTTGCAATAATCAGCGAATAATAACCGGCATCGTCCGGGATTTCCTCCACCCCGCAGTAGATTTGTTCATCCTTCGTACCGCAGTTCTCCACCGTGACGACATCCCGTCTGCTGGCCGCTAACATCTCCTTTACCTGCTTCATTTTTCTGCCGGACTTCATCAGGACATACTGCCCTTCGTCCGGTAAAGATTCCTTCAGGCTATGTACGGCCGGAACCACATGAAGCGGTTCGTTCCACTTGACCAGCGGGATGTTGACACTGGCCGCCGCTGCACAGAATGAGGTGATTCCGCTCACCATGGCGGTATCATATCCATCCCGCTCCACCCGCTCCTGAAGATAGCTGAAGGTGGAATAGATCGTCGGGTCGCCCAGCGTCAGGAAGATCACATTCTCCCCTCTCGCCAAATAGGATTCCACAAGTTCGGCTCCCTTCTGATGATTGTGCTCCATTTCCCGACGGTCGTGGGTCATCGGCATATAGACGGGAACCAATTCCTTTTCCACCAGCTCCGGCACAGCCTGAACTGCAATCCGATACGCAATGGTTTCCTCCGGCACGGCACCGGGCAGCGCAATCACACGGTTTTCCCGGATCATGCGAACGGCTTTTACGGTCATCAGCTCCGGGTCTCCCGGTCCAACCCCAACACCATAGAAAATTCCAGCCATAACTGATCGTCTCTCCCTTACAATCGAATATAGAGCAAACAATTCATTTTGCCCCGACAAAAAAGCGTGCCTGACCAAAAGGCACGCCAATAAGATACAGATTCCCTGCATCGGAACACGTGCTTTCGGTACCGGCAAAAGCACCCTCTTCCTTCCGCGTATCTGACTTACCGCTGTAACCGCGTTTCACAGTGACCGACTCGCCGGGACTTGCACCCGATTCCGCGCTCTGCCCGAAGCAGAGGAAGAAAGACGGTATTTCTCTTTTTCCTAGATTGATAGTATACCAGATTACCGAAAAAAAAGAAATACTTTTCGACCGTTTCACCGCAATTTCCGCACAATTCATGAAAACTGACGGTTCTTTCGCCTGCGGAATATGGTATAATAAAAGCGAATACAAAAATGGAGAACATCTTATGGCAAATATTTTAGTTGTAGAAGACGACCGGAACATGCGGCTGCTGACATCGGCACGGCTGTCGGACACCTATACGGTCGTGACCGCCTGCGACGGTCTGGAGGCGCTGCATATTATTCACAAGGGCGGCATCGATCTGATTGTCGCCGATATTATGATGCCCCGCATGGATGGCTATCAATTGCTGCAAACCATACGGAGCGAGGGATATGCCACCCCCTATCTGCTGCTGACCGCAAAGGAAACACTGAGTGACAAGCAGCTCGGCTTTTCCCTCGGTACGGATGATTATATGACCAAACCGTTCAGCAGTGACGAACTGCTGTGGCGCATCGCCGCACTGCTCCGGCGTGCCAACATCTCACAGGACAAAAAGATCCTCCTCGGTCAGGTCACGATCGATTCGGAAAAATATGCTGTCTATACGGATTCCCAGTACATTGAACTGCCGAAAAAGGAATTTGACCTGCTGTTCAAGCTGCTATCCTATCCCGACCGCATTTTCTCCAAGGAACAGCTCCTGGACAGCATCTGGGGACGCAATTCGGAAAGCGGGGAGGAAACCGTCAAAACCCACATCAGCCGTATCCGCAGCCGTTTGGCGGACATCGATGAATTCCGCATCCTCACCATCAAGGGGCTTGGCTACAAAGCGGACATCCGCAAGGAGTATCAAAAATGACAAAAAAACGGGGCCGCGGATTTCTCAAGCGGCAGATTCCTCAAATCCTGGTGCAGTCCCTCGCCATCCTGCTCACCGCCCTTGTCTCCTATCTGATTATGACATGGCTGATCCGCGATATCGCCAAGGTGGACAGCACCTATCTCGGCGCAGTATACGAAATCCTGGGGACCTTATGTATGATGATCCTGATTCTGGTCTCGACCAATACGTACACCTATCGGAAACGGGTGCAGGAGGTCAATATATTGTCCAATGCCATTGAACAGGTGGCAAACGGGGATTTCCATGTGCAAATCCCCATCCATCCCAACGATCCCATGGCGCAGGTCTACGCAGACTTTAACAAAATGAGTTCGGAACTCGCCAGCGTGCAGCTCCTGCGCAATGATTTCATCAACAACTATTCCCACGAATTCAAAACGCCGATTGCATCCATCAACGGCTTCGCGGCGCTCCTGCTGGATAAAAAACTGCCGGAAAACGAGCAGAGGCAATACCTCGAAATCATCCGCGACGAATCCGAGCGCCTTTCCCGCCTGACCAGCAACACCATCCTCCTGTCCAAGCTGTCCTCCCAGCAGATCATCACAGATATGGAATCATACAATCTGGCGGAGCAGCTCCGCCAGTGCTCCATCATCCTTTCCCCCAACTGGCTCGAAAAGAAAATCGAATTCAGTGGGGATTTTCCGGATGTCTGGTTCTATGGCAACAAAGAGCTGATACAGCATCTATGGCTGAATATCATCGGAAACGCCGTGAAATTCACCCCTTCCGGCGGAGAAATCAACGTCTCTCTGTACGAGGAAAACCATACCGCCGTCGTGACCGTCACGGATACCGGAATGGGGATGAGCCCCGAAACCTGTGCCCATCTGTTTGACCCCTATTACCAGGGCGATCCCAGCCGGTCCTCTCAGGGGCTTGGACTTGGACTCTCCATCGCCAAGCGCATCATTGAGCTGAACAATGGGACAATCTCCGTTAACAGTCAGCCCGGTGCCGGCAGTGAATTTATCGTGACGCTTCCTATCCGCAGCAAATAATACGGCGGATAGTCTTCTCTCCAAGGTAAACTTTTCGTAAACAAACCACAGTCGATTTGTTACGTTACGGCGACATTACTCTGTTACAATAAAGTTGTATCAATTGGAAAGGAACGAACGTAACGTATGGAAAAGTATATTCTGCTTGTGGAGACCGGTGCGGACCTCCCCGCCGATCTGGCCGCCCAATTTAATATCCAGCAGGTGCCGATGCATGTCTCCTTCGGCGAGGACACCCGCGACGACGGCACCATTCCCATCCATGAGCTTTTCTCTTATTATGAAAAAACCGGTACGCTGCCCCAAACAAGCGGCTGCACGCCGCATGACTTTGAACAGGCGTTTGACGAGATCCACGCACAGTATCCGGACCGGCATATCCTTCATCTCGCCTATTCCGCCGCAACAACCTGCTCTTATCAGAGCGCTATTATTTCCGCAGAGGATCGCGGTTATATCACCAGCCTGGATACCAAACATGTCTCCGCTGGTCAGACCATGGTCGCTGTGGCGACTGCGAAATATCTGCAGGAAAATCCGGATTGCTCGCTGGAGCAAATTACAAACGTTGTCACCCTTCTCCGCGAGAATTGCCGCATGGCGTTCTTCCCCGGCGATCTCGCTTATCTCAAAGCCGGCGGCCGTGTCAGCAACGCCGCCTATCTCGGTGCGAAGCTTCTGTCGCTCAATCCGCTCATTGAGCTCAACGACGGATTGCTCGAAGCGACCAAAAAATACCGCGGTACCATGAAAAAAGTGGCTCCGAAAATGCTGCGGGATTATGTGGAAGAAAAAAAGCTGGACAAACGGCTGCTCGCCCTTGTGTACTCCGAAGGTCTGGATGACACGCTGAAACATACCCTGACGGAGGAGGCGTATCAGCTTGGATTTCAGCAGGTTCTCTGGGTACAGACCGGCTGTGTCGTTTCGACCCACAGCGGTCCGGGTGCATTCGGCATCAGCGGTTTTTCGGAAAACGAAGAGCTAAGCGCCCTGTTCCCCAACGCAAATTGAGCCGGAATTTGGTCTTTATCCATTTTCGCCCAAAAGAGCAAACAACATCTCTGCAAGATGCTTTCACTCCTGCAGAGATGTTTTCTTTTTTCAAATCCCGACAATGGAAAGCAGCATCGGTGTGACAAACAGGCGCCAAAGCGCAGCTGCCAGAAGCAGAAGCAGGCTGACCGCCATAGTCCCTGTATACTGACGCAGGCCCTTCCAATACCCATTGCGTCCCGCCGATTGTCCCGCCATCAGTGCGGCGCTCGCAAGCAGGAGCAGGGCAGGAAGCGCAAACAGGGACATCACCCCAGTCGTCGCAGCCGAAAGATAAATGCCGCGCAAGCCCGACTGCTGTAGGATGGCCGCGACCGCAAAGGACAGCAAGAATCCACGAATCGCAATCAGCAGTGCAATCCACAGGCCTCTTCCCGGTCCGCTTCCAAGAATCACCGCTGCAAGCGGCCACGCCGCAACGCAGCCAATACAGCTCAGTACCGTTTTCCACGAGAGCATGGCAGGGCTTTGCGTCAGCAGCTCCGCCAGACTATTCATATACGTCCCGTCATTCTGCGGGATGTGCATACCGGTAAAGGAGCCAGCCAGCAAACCGCAGAGCAAAAAAGCAAGAGAAAAAACAAAGGCCGGAGAGTCTCGTACTCTCCGGACATCAGAAAAGCTGAGAGCACCCTGTTTCATCGCAGAACTCCTTTCTGCTATCAGAGTATTCTCAGCTTTTGCTCTTTATTCCGCCGTCTCAATGGAACCGATGGATTGGAAAATATCATTGATTGCAGATTTCATATGGTTCGGAAAACGATTGGAATATGTCAGACGGCTGACAATTCCATCCTCCGACTCCTTCTGCTCCACGCGGACAACATTGGTCGCCTTTGCCACACGGGACTGAATGTACTCACAATCCCTGCCCTCTACCATGGAAACCAGGATCTTGCCGCGGGTTACACCACAGATGGAAGAAAGGGTAGTGGACAGCTCACGGCGGTCAACGGAGAGGATGATAATCTCCGAACGCAGTGTCGATGCGGAAACGTCCGGTTCACAATGCACGCCCATGTCAAGATACTGTGCATGCTTGTACGCATCTGATTCTACAACATGAATGTTCGTCGCCGGAATCACTTTATCATGTAAAACACCTTCAAGGATTCGGTCCGTCTTTTCGTTCATGCCAATGATTCCAAGTCCTATGCTGTGTGCCATACTTATCACCTCTGAAAAAACGCTGGGATGTTACCAAATGAACCTTTTCAGAACTTTTTTCTCACTTTCATTTGGTTCCGCTGTTGTAGTCCTCCAGCGGATTTCTTTATTGTAATTAGAATTATAGCCCATTTTTTTCAGAAAACAAGTGTAATCTTGCGCATCCTGCAAACTTTGTAGGTTTAACAGATTATTCTTCCATCAGCTCTGCCGCTTTGAGATAAATTGCACATTCCAGACGCTTCTTCTGCAGCTCACATCCCATCTCATACGGGTCCTGTAAGTTCCCATTCATGTTGAAATTCGCGGCTGCACACCCGCCGGAACAGTAAAATTTTGCCCAGCAGTCCCTACATTTCGGACGGCTGCAAACGTTCAAAGAGGAGAATTTTTCTGAGATTTCCATATCAAATGAACCGTCAAAAATACTGCCCAGCTTAAATTCCGGATGGCCGACAAACTGATGACATGGGTAAATATCTCCCTCCGGAGTGACCGCAACATATTCATATCCGGCACCACAACCGCGCAGGCGCTTGATGACACACGGCCCCTGCTGCAGGTCAACCATAAAGTGAAAGAAGTTGAAGCCCTTTCCTTCTTTCTTGCGGTTCTGCATAATCGTGACGAGCTTCTCGTACTCCTCGGCAATGCGCGGCAGATCTTTCTCACTCAGATCATAGCCGGTTCCCGGCTCACTCGTGACCGGCTCCACCGAAAGCTGGTCAAAGCCCTCGTCCGCAATCGAAAGAACATCCTTGGAAAAGTCGAGGTTCTTGCTGGTAAACGTGCCGCGGACATAATAGTCCAGATTTTTATCCCGCTGGGACACCAGCTTCTTGAATTTCGGCACAATGACATCATAACTGCCGCAGCCGCCGGCAGTCGGTCGCATCTCATCGTTGACCTCACGGCGCCCGTCCAGCGACAGGACACAGTTGTCCATATTTTCGTTGATGTAATCGATGGTGTCATCCTTCAGAAGCAGGCCGTTTGTGGTGATCGTAAAGCGGAACTTTTTGTTCTTTTCCTTCTCGATGGAACGGGCGTACTCCACCGTTTTCTTTACCGTGTCAAATGCCATCAGCGGCTCGCCGCCGAAGAAATCGACCTCAATGTTCCGGCGTGACCCCGAACGCTCGACAACAAAATCAATGGCTTTTTTCGCAACGTCAAAATCCATGGTCATGCGTCCCATCCCAAAGTCCCCGGTGGAAGCAAAACAATACTTACAGCGCAGATTGCAGTCATGGGAGACATGCAGGCAAAGCGCCTTGATCGGGGCGCCGTCAGGAATTGCCGCCGCAATATCAATATAATCGTCATCGGCAAACAGATACCCGGTCTGCTCCAGCTCGTACAGCTCCTGATAAGCTCCACGGATCTGTTCCTCCGTAAAGGTATCGCTCAGGCTGCGCAAAATATCCTCCGGGCATTCCTCCGTCATCCCCGGCGCCACAACGGCAGACAGCGCATAGGCCGCGTCATCGACAATATGTACCGAACCGCTGTTAATATCCATCAGAATATTAACGCCTTTCATTGAAAAACGATGTATCATATCTGTTATTCTCCAGTCAAAAATTTCGAGGCTGACAACCGTCAGCCCCGATCTGTGCAATTATTTTCAGACACACTGAGTGAAAACTCAGTCCTTGTCATGCTCGCACTTCTGATTTGCTACCGTGCAGGAGGTCTTGCATGCAGACTGACAGGAAGTCTGGCATTCGCCGCAGCCACCCTTGCAAGCAGTTTCCTTCAGTGTACGGGAATTCAGCGTCTTAATGTGAGACATGGTAATAATCTCCTTCCTTATTTTATTTATGTTTTGTCCGAATGAGTGTGCCCGGCATCGCGCCGATCAGGGCGCCGAGCAGACAAATTCCGGATATCATCGCCGCCGAGGCAGACTGTATCGTTTGGCCTTTCCAACTGAGCGCCAGCAAAAACAGGCATCCCAACAGGCACAAACTCGGAAGGAATCCCAGCAGCAGCTTTTTGGCATCCGCCTTCCGTGCGCCCAAAAAGGACGCCAGAATGCAGCCGGCTGCCAAACAGCCATACGCTGCCATCCTTCCGCTCTCTGCATCCAGCTTACCACCGGACATGGCACAGGCACACAGCAGTGTGCCGCCAAATACAACGGCCAGGCCAACAAAAAGTGACCCAAACACCGAGGTAATTCCTGTTTGATTCATTGCCGTCCCCTCCCGCATAATCTGGTTCATCATACGCAGGAAAACGGCAAAGTATCCTTACTTTTCCTCGGAATCTTCGCCTTCCTTCGACTCCTTCTTGACCTTAGAGTCGTTTGCAAGGTCTTCCTTCTCGATCTTACTGCGAATCGCCCACTTGTACATCTTCAAGCGCGTGCGGTTATTCGTCGTCTCAATCGTGATCGTCTCTTCCGTTACGGCAACGACACGTCCGATAATGCCACCGATCGTACAAATGCGATCGCCAGTCATAATGGAATTCCGCATCGCCTGATCCGCCTTTTCACGCTTTTTCTGCGGACGAATCAGCAGGACATAGAAAAGAACAATCAGAACAATAATCATACCATAATATAAATACTGCTGAACAGACGGCATTGGTCATTCCACCTCCCTATCTGAAATAGAATACGTTTCAATTATAAACAATAACCGGACAAATTACAAGCGTTTTGAACCATCCTTTACAAGTTTTTCATTTACAGCAGAGAAAATTTATTGTATCATAAAAAGAGAACTTTTTCAGAAAAAGGAGGGCATTCTCATGCATATCACCAGCTCCGGCATTGAAAACGGCTATTGGGCTGACCGGTTTGGAAAACACGGCTCCCAGTTCAATTCCCACGGCACAAACAACCATTCGGTTCCGTTTGCCATCTCGGATGCACCTGCCGGCACCAAATCCTTTGCCGTCGTTCTGGACGACTGGGACGCGATTCCGGTCTGCGGTTTCTGCTGGATTCATTGGACACTCTGCAACCTGACCGAAACGGAAGTAGCGGAAAACGCCAGCATAAACAATCCGCCTTTCATTCAGGGCTGCACCAGCCAGCACAGTGCAGTTTCCCCAGAGACCCGCGAAGAGGCTTCGTTCTATGGCGGCATGGCTCCGCCGGACGCCGAGCACGAATATGGTCTGACGGTTTACGCCCTGGACTGCACCCTGGATCTGGAACCAGGCTTCTATCTCAATGACCTCCGCCGTGCCATGCGCGGCCACGTGCTGAGCCACAAAACCATCTATGCAAAATACCGTCCGTAACCTACGGCATGAAAGAAGTCCCGCCAATCGGCGGGACTTTTTTTTGCGATCGGTTAAGAAATCGGCGAATAAAAGGCATTCTCCAGGTAATTACCCTGATAGTTTTTCCCCGCTCCACCGGACAAATACAGCATTTCCAGCTGTGCCGCTTCTGCCTGAACACCACACAGCGTGCCATATGTTTTCGGCAGCAGCCAGACATGCAGGACGGTCCCTTCCTCATCAATGGCTGTCACACGTCCCATACCGGATACGCTGTCGGAAAGATAAAAGACGCCATCCCGATAGTTCAGCGACTTCGGGCTGCTGACTTCCTGCGGCAGGGAAAACCGGGATATCTCCGTACCATCCAGCTCACCGATCACCAGCGCGCCGCTGACACACCACGCCATCCGACTTCCCTGCTCCAGAAATGCAGCGCACAACGGCGCGCTGACCGTGCGGCGCATGAGAACTCTTAGTGCAGAGGAAAGCACATAAATCCCCAACGAACCACTTGTCAGGATGTGACCGGATTCCGAATCCCAGGATAGGCCCTGGCACGTCTCCGGCAGCGCCGAGGAGACAGTAACTTCTGTGCCGCTCTCCCGATCAAAGGAGGCCACAATCTGTCCGCTCGAATTGCTCAACAGTAGGTAAACGGTATCTTCAGACGCACAAAACCCGTTAATAGCCGAATATCCGGATTTTTGATAGCTCGCCTCCAGCTCTATGGTCATGGGATCCCGATAGCGTCTGGACACCGCATACGTATGGATTCGTTCCTTCAGCACCTTGCCCTGATGGGCTGCCAGCGCTGATTCCGTATCCTCACTGTTCAGATTGTCCTTTACCGTCAGAATATCTGCCGACCGCGCCGCCTGTGACGCATATCCCGCCGCTTCCGCCGCAGCCTGTCTTGCCGACTGAATGGCCGTTTCCATATCGCCGAACTCGGCATACAACGATTCCACCCGCTTTTTTGCGGACAGCATCCGCTGCTCAAGCTGACGGAACGCAACCGGATAGTGATCCGGCCGGTCCAGCGCGCCGACCGAACGCGCAAGCTGAAAACGTACAATATTGGATCTGCGTTCCGTGTCCCCCAAGGTCCCGCAAATCTGTACCGGTATGCTGCCGCTTTCCGGCAGCCAGCCACGTTCCAATTCAATGGTGAGCGTCTTCGCCTCCTGTGTCAGATAAACAAAGTTCTCCCGTGTGCCAAATTCCATACGGAATATCCACCCCGGGTATTCCTGATCCAGCATAATGCAGATTGTCTGTGTATTATTTTCCCCGAGATAGCCCAGGGAACGCTCCTTTGGAGCCACCGTAAAAACAAAGTGACCATTTTGGGTTTCCAGTTTCATGCTATATCCTCCTGCAAATGTATTCTCTGGTTGTTTCCAGTTTCTTTTCAGAATACATCTGTCGGCGGAGTTGTCTACTGCAATTTCTTGCAGGGCTGTGGATTCAATCGGCGCGTCTATTCTGCGCTGTCAAGCCATAACAGTGCCTTTTTACACTTTGGACAGTGCCACGCGGGGAAAACTCCCCCATACATGGGAATTGATACGGTATTCCTTAAAAAATAGCCTTTGATTCCCTTTTTCTGCATCTCCTTCTTAGAAGTAAATTCATATCCTTCGAAAAATTCCCCTCTTCCCTCTACCGTTCCTGTCTCCATCTCCGTCCCGCAACATAAACAATTCATACTGTGCATTCCTTTCTAATTCCAATTGCCTGATTTTCCTCCATTTATATTATAAAAGCATTTTAAAAACTGTGCCGCAGATCACAACCTGCAAATCATACTATATTCTTCCTGTGTTTCGCTTACAACTGCAAAGCCAACTGTCCGATACATTTTGTGAGCATAATTCACTTTTTGCACCGATAACGATACCCCTCGATACCCTCTGGATCGAAGCAATTGGAGCATGTCCTGCATCAAGGCGGTTCCGATTCCCAATCCGCGATACTCTTTCCACAGCGATATTGCAAGCGAAGGAGTATCGTCATCAATATGCCCATAATCCTTCATGATTCTGGCCCAAACGGCTCCGACAATCTTCCCATCGGCCTCTGCAACCAGACAATGGTCGTCTTTCTTTCCAAATTCCGAAACATACACCTGCAGTTCCGGCTGCTGAATGATTTTTTTCGGAGGTGGCTCCATTCCCTCCGGAATAAAAATAGCCTCATATAAAAAATCGTCGAGCAGTGGATACTCGTCCGCTTTGATCGCTCTTATGCTATACTCCATTGTTACGACAATGCCTTTTTCAAATCAGAAAGATACAACGCCTGCTGCTTTTTTAAAAACGATTTCACAAAGGGTTTCAGAACGATCTTTTTGGCGATAACCTCCTCGATGAACAGGATCTCTGTCGCCCCGCCTTTCTGTGTAAAAATCCCCGTCCAATGCCCCTTCATATTGCTGTTTTCCATGTCAAATTCCCAGCGCCGATAGGGCTCCTTAGCTGTAACGGAAAATGTCGTCGCATATCCTTCTTTGGTATATTCTATAAACTGGTTTTCCTTGATGATTTCAATCCTGCTCAAATCACTTCGCCACGTGTATTGTTCCAGCGATGTGACAACCTCCCACACCGTTTGAATGTCCCGTTCAAAAACAGCTTTGATTCTTGAAGTTGCCATCTCAATTCTCCTTTCTAAATTGCAAATGGATAAGAATAGTATACCTTACTTTGATACCATAAACAACAATACCAGGCTTTTCTTCCGATGAAAAAATCCGGCTGTACAATTTGTACAGCCGGATTTCCTTTTGGTGCCGCTGACCGGACTTGAACCGGTACGGTGTTGCCACCGAGGGATTTTAAGTCCCTTGCGTCTGCCGATTTCGCCACAGCGGCGGATAACAGAATAAGTATAGCAATCCGCCTCGGTTTTGTCAAGAGCGTTCCCACCGAATTCATTCTCCGTGTCCCATTTCATTCGATTTTTCGTACGTTTGTCCGTTATTTATGGTTATATCCTGTATAAAACAGCATACCCATACAAAACAGCATAGCCCATGCCCAAAACTTATGATTTTTCATTTGGATACACCTCCTTCTCCTAGGAAAAGAAGCATCTATTCGTTATGAACAGATGCTTCTCTGCTATCGCTTTTATTCGATGGGGGTCAAATTCTTCAAAGAAATATCCATCGCCGGAGATGCATAGGTCAAGGCGCCGGAAGATACATAATCCACGCCAATCTCTGCAATTTCCAGCAGACGTTCTGCGGTTACATTGCCCGAGCACTCGGTTTCCGCACGGCCGGCAACGATCGCAACCGCCTGACGCATGGTTTCATTGTCCATGTTGTCCAGCATGATGACATCTGCGCCGCACTCCGCCGCTTCACGGACCATTTCCAATGTTTCACACTCGACCTCAATCTTCGTTACAAAGGAAACATAGTCGCGTGCCATCTGCACCGCCTTTGTAATCGATCCAGCTGCACCGATGTGGTTATCCTTCATCATAACGCAGTCCGACAGATTGTAGCGGTGATTGGTTCCTCCGCCGCAGCGAACCGCATATTTCTCAAAAATACGCAGACCAGGTGTGGTCTTTCTGGTGTCCAGCAGCTTTGTATGCTTTCCCTCCAGAATATCAACCATCTTGCGCGTATTGGTCGCAATCCCACTCATACGCTGTAAAAAGTTCAGCGCAGTGCGTTCGCCGGTCAGCAGCGTGCGGATATCGGCATAAATCACACCAATCAGTTCGCCCTTCTTGACCCGATCGCCATCACGATAGGTCGTCTCAAAGTGCGCATCGCGCTCTAACAGTTCAAAAACACGTGCAAAGACATCCAGGCCACAAATAACACCATCCTGCTTGCAGATCAGCTCTGCCTTGCCCAGCTTGGGTTCACGCATAATGGCGTTGGTGCTGACATCTTCACTTGTAACGTCCTCCCGCAGTGCGTTCAGGATCGCCGGATCCATATTAAGAATCATCGCGGAGCCACTGTTCATAAAATTTAGCATCCTTTCGTTTAATTGCCTGCAATACTTCATTCCGGTTGCGCTCATCAATATCAGCATAATCCTCCGGTCGGAACGGAATCTCATCCGCTTCCAGAGGCTTACTCATATCGGCATTCTCTGCAATATGATGCGCCGCACGTTCAGCAAACACAAGGCTCTCCAGCAGCGAATTGCTGGCCAGACGATTGCGTCCGTGTACACCGTTGCAGCTCGTTTCGCCACAGGCATACAGTCCCTCCATCGAGGTCTTGCTGTCGCTGTTCACCTTGATGCCACCCATAAAGTAATGCTGTCCCGGAGTGACCGGAATGCCTTCCTTTGTCATATCAATGCCCTCTTCCAGGCAGCGATTGTAGATATTCGGGAAGCGCTTTTTGATAAATTCACTGTCCAGATGGGAGATATCCAGCTCCACATACGGACGCTTGTCCAGCTTCATCTGCTTGCAGATAGCCTCCGAAACGACATCGCGCGGCAGCAGTTCATCGACAAACCGTTCGCCCGCCTTGTTGTACAATCTGGCGCCCTCGCCGCGAACCGATTCGGAAATCAGGAAACGACGGCCCGGCTTGTTGGTATACAACGTCGTCGGATGAATCTGGATATAGTTGATATTCTCAATCTCCAAGCCATGGCGCATGGCGATGGCGAGAGAATCGCCCGCAATGTGCGGGAAATTCGTGGAGAACTGGAACACGCCGCCCAGGCCGCCCGTGCACAGGACAACCGCATGAGCGCGAACCTCTTCGTAGCTGCCATCCGGCTTGCGAACAACCGCACCGCGGCAGACATTGGTTTCCTTATCACAGAGAATATCTACCATGGTGGTATCTTCTAAAATTGTAATATTGTCGCGCTCCTGCGCACGAGCCAGCAGCTTTCCGGTGATCTCGCGTCCGGTTAAGTCCTCATGGAACAGGATGCGATTCTCCGAATGAGCACCTTCGCGCGTAAAGACAAAATGGCCATTCTCATCGCGCTGAAAATCAACGCCATACGCTACCAATTGCTCGACAATATGCTGGGAATAGCGCAGCATAATGTCCACGGACTCCTTGTTATTTTCATAATGTCCGGCACGCATGGTGTCCTCAAAATAGCTATCATAGTCCTCATCGTCCAACAGCATGCACATGCCGCCCTGCGCGAGAAATGAATCCGCCTCGTCTGCTTTGCTTTTCGTAATCGCTAAAACACGATACTGCTCCGGCAGGCTGAGTGCGGCGAACAGACCAGCAGCGCCGGTGCCGACTACCAAAACGTCAGCAGTTACCATAAATGTCTCCCCCTCACTGCGCGAGCTCACGCATACGTACCAGCGCGCCCTTTGCTTCTTCACGCAGCTTTTCCGGCATTTCAACCTGATTGTCGAAGCCTTCTAATGTATGCAATACTTTTTCCAGCGTGACCTTCTTCATATCTTCGCAGACACCAAGCTGCTCAAACGGATAGAAGATCTTGTCCGGATTTTGTGTTTTGAGCCGGTACATAACGCCCGGTTCGGTTACAATAATAAATTCTTTTGCGTCTGACTGTGTCGCATAGTTGATGATACCGGATGTACTGCCCGCATAATCACACAGTGCAACTGCCTCCGGAACACATTCCGGATGAATCAGAACCTTTGCCTCCGGATGTTCGGCCTTTGCCGCACGGATTCCTTCCGCCGTCACGCGGGAATGAATTGGGCAGCAGCCATTGTGAAAATGAAAGCTCTTCTCCGGCATATCCTTCGCCAGGAAACGGCCAAGGTTGCAGTCCGGAATAAAGCAGATATCTTCGTTAGGCAGCGCCTCGACAATCTTCTTGGCATTTGCGGACGTGACAATGACATCCGAAACGGCTTTACATTCGCTGGTCGAGTTGATATAACATACCACCGCGCAGTCCGGATACTCCTTGCGCATCTCTGCGACATCCTCCGGTGTAATCATATGGGCCATCGGACAATCCGCCGTCAGATCCGGCATAAGAATGGTCTTTTCCGGGCTGAGAATTTTTGCACTTTCGCCCATAAAGCGGACGCCACAGAACAAGATGGTACTCTGCGGAGCATCTGCAGCAATCTTGCTCAGATAATAGGAATCGCCGATATAATCGGCGATATCCTGTACTTCGTCCTCTACATAAAAATGTGCAAGCACAACGACGTCCTTTTCTTTTTTCAGTTGTTCGATGCGCTCAGTCATCTGTTTCATGTCTTTTACGATCTCCCTAATATTGTGGAATATAATTTAAGTTATACTAATTTGTATTCTACCACAAAAGTACAGTGTACGCAAGAGAATTCCCCAGAACTTCTGCAAGTTCACAAAAAAATCCCACAATTTTACTGTTTTATTTGGCGATCGCCGCCAATGTCTCCTCCATAGTAGGCGCCGAAAGCGCTGCTCCCTTGCGCGTAACCGCAATTCCGGCTGCATATGTCGCGATTTTGAGCGCTTCCGCCGGCTTCTTGCCTTGCAGATAAGCCGCAATAAAATATCCCTCAAAGATATCGCCGGCAGCCGTTGCATCGACCGCCCGCACCTTTGTCGCCGGCTGATAAGCGCTGGATGTCTTATCCTGATAGAACGCTCCCTGCGCGCCCAGTGTCAGGACGCACTTGGTGTCCGGATAATACTGTCTCATACCAATCAGGATGTCTCCCGGCTGAACAAAGGTCGTGAGCTGTTTTCCCTCAACCTCATTGACGAAAAACATCGAAACCTTGGTGAGGTCATATTGCCGGAGCATATTGTCAAATGGCGACGGATTGAGAATAATCATCATCTTCTTCTCATAAGCCCGCTCAATGGCATAGTCCAAATTGGAAATTTCATTCTGTAGGACCAGTGCATCGCCTTCGCCAAACTGCTCCAGAACCTCGTCAATATATTCCTGTGTAATATCGAAATTCGCGCCGCCATACGTCATGACCGCATTCTGTCCCATCTTGTCCACCTGAATCATTGCATGTCCAGAAGGACGATCCTCAAGTTGACGGATCAGAGACGTATCGACTCCCTCATTCCGCAGGGTTTCCAGCAGCAGTGTGCCGTCTGCTCCAATACATCCCGCATGGCATACCTCAAGGCCCGCACGGGTCATCGCGATCGACTGGTTCAGTCCTTTGCCGCCGGCAAAAACCTTCCGATCCAACGCAGCCTGCGTTTCCTTTGCCTGCATAATGTGATCCAGAGAATAGGTATAATCAATATTCAGAGAACCTAGATTGAGTACTTTCATAAATACACACCTCCAGCATAAATTCATTCCAATCTAACTTTATTATACGGTTTTTCCTGCACAATAACAAGTAATTCTTTCATCCTCAGCAAGATATTGTAAGAGTCCTGCTCATTTTTTTCAAAAGAACGGGAATTTTAAAAAAGCTCGACCATTTTCGCTTGACTTTACCCCAAAAACTCCTTATGATATAAGGTACTGAAATTTGCAAAGGAGGGTTTTGCCATGGCAGTTTCCAAAAAAGGCACAAAACAAATCACGTCCAACAAAAAAGCATGGCATGACTACTTTGTGGAAGATCGGTATGAATGCGGCATTGAGCTGTTTGGCACAGAGGTCAAATCCATCCGCCAGGGAACCGTCAGCCTAAAGGATTCCTATTGCATCTTTAAAGATGGGGAACTGTTTGTCAAGGGGATGCATATCAGCCCCTATGAAAAGGGAAACATCTTTAATAAGGATCCGCTGCGCATCCGCAAGCTGCTTCTGCACAAGAAGGAAATCTTGAATCTGTTCGGCAAGACCAAACAGGACGGCTATACGCTGGTTCCCCTTTCCCTGTATTTCAAGAACGCCCGCGTCAAGCTGGAGCTCGGTTTGTGCAAGGGCAAAAAGCTGTATGACAAGCGGGCCGCCGCTGCCAAGCGGGACGCGGCACGGGAAATGGATCGTGCTTTAAAATCACGCCGTTAATGGTATGGAAAATTGTTGTTCTTCTACCCGGGGGCGTACCGGTTTCGACGGGGGCGCAGAATCTGGGATAGCGGGCCGCAGTGAGGATCTGCGTAAAAAGTCTCAACTGTTTATAAATTAAACAACAACAATTATTCTTTACAGGCTGCCTAATTAGGCGAGCCCGTTCTGCCTGAGAGTATCGCGGCTTAGGACAGAGCGTCATTTAGCGATGAACGTGCGGCGGGTAAGCTTTGCCCCGCCCATGAATGATGAAGCTACTGAAGCAGTAAGCCTGTCATTTGGCGTGCTGTGGAGGGAATGTCAGTAAAATGACTGCGCCCGGAGAAGTCCTTGAGGAAGTACTTTCGGACAGGGGTTCGACTCCCCTCGCCTCCACCAAAAACATATTAGCGCCAGCCGTTATCGCATTGCGGCTGGCGCTTTTTCTTTCTTTTCAAACAGAATGCTGTATTTATCCGCACTCCGGAATCTCTCCCACGCCGTCCAATACCAGACGCGGGCGATATGGGAACCGTTCGATCTCCGCCCGGTCTGTCACTCCGGACAGGACCAGTACCGTATCCAGCCCGGTTTCAATCCCGGCGATCATATCGGTGTCCATGCGGTCACCGATCATGACCGTATCCCCCGAGTGGGCGCCCAACAGGCGCAGGCCGGTCCGCATCATCAATGGATTTGGCTTTCCGACAAAATATGCCTTTTTCCCGGTCGCCATCTCAATGGGGGCGATCAAGGCGCGGCAGCCTGGGAGAATTCCGCTCTCGGACGGCCCGGTCAAGTCACTGTTTGTACCGATCAGACGCGCGCCGCGATCGACCAGGCGGATGGCCTTGACAATCTGATCATAGTGATAACTGTCCGGTTCCCCGAACACCACATAATCCGGATCAATGTCGTTGATCGGAATCCCCTCGGCATACAGTGCATTGAGCAAACCATGCTCCCCGATCGCATATACGCTGCATCTGGGTGCCTGCGTCTTCAAAAAGCTTGCCATCGCCTGTGCGCTGGTATAAAAATGACTGGCATCCACCTCCAGCCCCATGCGTGCCAGCTTCTGCTGCAATTCCACAGGGGTCAGACGGCTGGAATTGGTCAGGAACAAAAAGCTCTTCTGTTCTGCATACAGCCAATCCACAAATTCGCGGACACCCGGCAGAAGCCGATTGCCATGATAGATGACACCATCCATGTCGCACAAAAATCCGCTTTTGTTTCGAAGTTCGTTCATTGCTTCCTTTCTCCGTCAATTCTTATTCTTTCCATCTGCACGAAATCCGCTCAGATCACGCGGGCATCCTTATGCTCTCCGGTGAGGGAAAACACAACCCATTCCGCCGTATTGACTGCGTGATCACCGATACGCTCCAAATACTTCGCGATCATCAGCAGATCCATAATCTGTTCCGCATTTCCCGCCGATTTCTGCACCTGCTGAATCAGCTCATCCCGTGTCCGCAGGAAGGCGCGATCCACCACATTGTCATAATCAATGACCAGATGAGCCTTGTCCAGATCGCCCTCTACAAAGGCGTCGATCGCACCGCGTACCATCTTGATCGCCGCTACCGCCATCTCGCTCATGCCCTCCGGCATGGAAAACCCGGGGTTCTTACACAAAAACAGGGTGACTTCTGCAATATCTGCCGCCTGATCGCCAATGCGTTCCAAATCGGTAATCATTTTGAGCGCGGTGGAAACATTGCGCAAATCCGTCGCAACCGGCTGCTGCTGCAACAGAAGCCGCAGGCAACGGCGTTCGATGTTTTTTTCCAGCTCGTCGATCTGGTCATCGTTCTCCATGACGCCATGCGCCAGTGTTTCATCCATGTTCTTGAGCGCCTGTACGGTAGAGCTGATCGCCGTCTCTGCCAGCGATGCCATACGGATCAGCTCTTCATGCATCGCTCTCAATTCGCCCTCAAATTTTGTTCTCATACCACAGCCTCCTTATCCGAACCGTCCTGTGATGTAATCTTCTGTCCGCTTGTCCCTCGGGCTGGAAAACAGTTCGCCTGTCTCGCTGTACTCCACCACCTCGCCGAGGAGGAAAAATGCGGTACGGTCGGAAATACGCGCTGCCTGCTGCATATTGTGCGTGACCATAATGATCGTATAGTCTTTCTTCAGGTCTTCCACCAGCTCCTCGACCTTGTTGGTGGAAATTGGGTCCAGCGCCGAGGTCGGTTCATCCATCAGCAGCACTTCCGGCTCAATTGCCAGCGCACGGGCGATACACAGGCGCTGCTGCTGTCCGCCGGACATGCCCAGTGCGCTCTTATCCAGCCGGTCCTTGACCTCATCCCAAATTGCCGCGCCGCGCAGGCTGCGTTCCACGATTTCATCCAACCTGCGCTTGCTGTGAATCCCATGCGTGCGCGGTCCAAATGCAATGTTGTCGTAAATGCTCATCGGGAACGGATTCGGCTTCTGGAATACCATGCCGACACGGCGGCGCAGCAGGTTGACATCCATGTCCCCATAGATGTCCTCGCCATCCAGTGTGACTTTTCCATCGATCTTACACCCCTCAACCAGATCGTTCATGCGATTGAGCGACTTGAGCAGAGTGGATTTTCCACAGCCGGACGGTCCGATAAACGCCGTAACTTCATTCTCCGGCAGGTCAATGTTGATATTTTTCAGGGCATGGAACGTACCATAATGCAGTTCCAGATCCTTTACCATAATTTTTGTATTCATCCATGTATCTCCTATATCCATTACGATTTCGTCAGCTTACGTGCAACCAGGGCGGAAATTGTATTCATCACCAGGACAATCAGCAGCAGGACAACTGCGGTTGCATACGCCTGATTGGTGTGCAGGCCCTCACTCGACAGGCAGTACATATGAACCGCCAGCGTACGTCCGGAGGATAACAGGCCGCTCGCCGCATCTGTTGCAGTGCCTGCGGTGTACATCAGCGCCGCCGTCTCGCCGACGACACGGCCGACGGCAAGGATAATTCCCGCCAGAATACCCGGCATCGCACTTGGCAGCACGATACGGAAGGTCGTACGCAGCTTGCCCGCACCCAGGCCAAAGCTCGCTTCCCGGTACAGATCCGGCACGGCAAGCAGCGCTTCTTCCGTGCTTCGCATAATCAGCGGAAGAATCATAATCGCCAGGGTCAGCGCACCGGCCGCCAGGGACATCCCCCAGCCGAGCTGTGTCACAAAGAACAGCAAGCCGAACAGGCCGTATACAATCGATGGAATACCGGACAGCGTTTCTGTCGTCAGGCGGATCAGTCCAACCAGACGGTTGCCGCGCTTGGCATACTCCACCAGATACACTGCGGTAAAGACACTGATCGGGATGGCAATCAGCAGGGACAGGCCGGTCATCTTCAAGGTTGTGACAATCGCCGGCATCATGGAACAGTTATCCGAGGTGTATTTCCACTCAAACAGGGACGGTGTCAAATATGGAATGCCGCGGACCAAAATATAGCCGATCAGAAACAGCAGAACAAAGAAGGTCAGACCTGCTGCGGCATAGACAGCGCCGCGCAGCCCCAATGCCTGTGCCCTTCCACTTGGTGTCTTCGACGGTGTCCGGCGCGCGACGTGCTCCCGGGAATCCAGCACATTCCGCCGGTATCCCATCGCCGTTGTCGGTTCATTCATGCAGACTCTCCTCTCTTCTTAATAACCGAAAAGGTAAGGTTGATGATTAGAATAAAGACAAACAGGACAACCCCGGTTGCAATCAGCGCCTCGCGGTGAATGCCGGTCGCATAGCCCATTTCCAGAACAATATTGGCGGTCATCGTCCGCACACCCTTAAATAGGCTGCGCGGCAGGATCGCCTGATTTCCGGCTACCATGATAACCGCCATGGTTTCGCCGATGGCGCGTCCGATTC
The DNA here is from genome assembly GCA_030539335.1 of Eubacteriales bacterium. Lineage (GTDB taxonomy): Bacteria > Bacillota > Clostridia > Oscillospirales > Butyricicoccaceae > Butyricicoccus_A. Next base: position 219,143 of record JAUNSG010000002.1, read on the forward strand.
CCAGCACAATCGCTGCCAGAATTCCGGATTTTGCCGCCGGGAGAACTGCATAAAAGACCGCGCGTTCATGCGTCGCACCGAGCGCCAGCGCTCCCTCATAATAGCTGTCCGGCACCGCACGGATGGCGGATTCGCTCAGGTTGATGATGGTCGGGAGAATCATAATACCCAGCAGGACTGCCGCCGCCAGCAGGCTGACACCGGCACATCCCGGAATGTTTCGCAGCAGCGGAACAAGTACCACCATTCCGAAGAAGCCGTAAAGAATGGATGGAATTCCCGCCATGAGCTGAACCATTGGTTCCAGCACGCCATGCAGCGACTTCGGACAAAAGCGCGACAGGAAAACCGCGGTCAAAATGCCGATCGGCACACCGATGACAATGGCGCCCAGTGTGACGCAGACACTGCCGACGATCATCGGCAAGATCCCAAAGGATGCCGGTTCGTTCTTCGGCGCCCAAGTCGTACCCAGCAGGAAGTTTCCAAATCCAATTTCCTTCATCGCCGGAATGCCGTTTGCAAACATGAAATAGCAAATCAGCAACACCGCGACGATGGAAACACAGGCACAGAGGAAAAACAGCCCTGCCATACTTTTTTCTACTATTTGTTGTTTTTTCATTGAGAACCTCTTTCTCGCATAGTGTTTCTCCCTCCGTCAGCCGGAGCTTTGGGAGGGAGCAAAAGATAAAGAAATCGAGGAAGACAATCGGAGTGTTTTATTCGGCGATGTCTGCCCAGTCGGTAATCTCACCGGTGAATATCTGACGAACCTGTTCGACGGTCAGATTGTCCGTCGCATTTTCCGGGTTGACGATGACGGCAATGCCATCCAATGCGATCTGTATGGACTGCAGATTGGCGGCTTCTTCATCGCTCAGTTCACGGGACGCCATACCGATATCGCAGATGCCCTCGGCCGTGCTGTTGACGCCGGTCGTCGAGTCAGATGTCTCAATCGTGATCTTTGCATTCGGATTGATTGTCTCATACGCTTCCTTGAGCTTTTCCATAACCGGAGAAACCGAGCTGGAACCAGCTACCGTAATATCGCCCTTGGAATTGTCCGATTCAAACGCTTCGGCGTTCGAATCCACCGGAATGTATCCAGCGTCCTGTACGACCTGCTGGCCATCTTCCGAGAGAATGTACTGGATAAAGTCCGCAGAAACCCCCTCGGCATCGCCATTCAGCACAATATTGAACGGACGGGAAATGCTGTATTCTCCATCCAGTACGTTTTCTGCGGTTGCGTCCACGCCGTCAATCTGGACTGCCTTAATGGAATCGTTCAGCGATCCCATCGACGCATAACCAATGGCATTGGCATCCCCGGAAACATTCTGCATCATGACCTCGGTCTGGTTCGCAATGATTGCATCCGCCGTCGTGTTGTCGACCTTGCTGCCGCCATCCTCGGTCTGGATACCGGTCAGCTCAATAAATGCGCCGCGGGTGCCGGAGCCATCCTCACGGGAAATAACACTGATTGCGCCGGACGGTGCGGAGGCTTCTGCTTTCCCCTTTGCGTCGGCACCCGTGGAACCGCCGCATCCTGCCAGCATCCCGGTCACCATTGCACCGACAAGCAGGGTGCCAAAAATCCGTTTGTTCATCGTTTGTTTGTTCATAATTCCATTCCTTTCTGAACAGAGAATTGATATTTTTGTTGTTCAACGAGGTCTATTATAGGAATTTTGTGTAAACTTCTCTCGCACAAATCCGTAAAAAGAATGTAATCCCATGTAAAATCTCTACGATTTTCCAGCCGAATCCATACATGCAAAACAGCTCCCCGCCGAAGCAGGGAGCTGTTTCTCCAAGAAAACTTATGTTTAATTTTTATTTGTCCTTCAGCGCTGCCTGTGCTGCATATCACAAAGGGAGGAAACTTGTGCCTTCCCTTTGTGTTTGCCATTAACTTGCAGTATTGTTGGCGGTGTATTATCTGGACTAAACCGTAGATACCATTCAAAACCGTCTTTAGATACCACAATTTTTCTAACAAAAGCCTCTATAACCCGTTCTGGTATATCATCCTCTTTAGAACCGTCAAAGTCCGTCAATTGCTCAAGAGCGTATTTTAATAACACGATTCTTTCTTCATGTGACATATCAGGCTCATTATGAGTTTCATTATCATTAGTCAGCTCATCCAATCCAGCCTGCAATTCGTTAATCCGTTTCTGAATGTCCGTTTGCTTTGCTTGAAAAACCGCTTTAGTAATCTCTCCATCGGCACGCATCTCAATCAAATTATCTAGTCTTCTATTCAGTTTTTGGATTTCTTCCGTCATTCGTTGAATGACACCACTATTGTCTATGTTCTCTTCTTTGTCATCAAGATGCTTATCCAGCATTTGCATAGATAGATTTAGAATCTCGTTTGTATCTTTGAGACAGTTCTGAAACACCCATTTCGCCATCATTTGTAATTTCCATCCAGGAATCATTGGCGTTTCGCATATCCCATCAACGGATAGTCCTTTGTTCATTCTGGTTTTGATTGTACCTGTACGAATAGAGCTATAGCATTGATAACCATACTGCGGATTATCGTCTACTCGATGCCATACCTTTCGATTGAATTGGTGCCCGCACCTGCAAATCATCAGTTTTGTCCACACATCAACCGGCTGCCTTGCTCCGCTAGGCTTATGTTGTCCAGACGGATTATTTGCCTGTGTTTTTCTGTGGCTTGCCATAATCTGCTGTACGCGATTGAATTCTTCTTCGGTAACAATAGCTTCGTGTGTTCCTTGAATACGAATTTGTTCAACCTCTCCATAGTTATTTATCTTCTTTTGCTCAAGATAGTCTGGAACGTACTGTTTCCTATATATAATAGTGCCACAATAAAATGGATTCTTGAGTACATGACCAACTGTTGCTGCGTGCCAATTCTTTTTACCAGTCGCAGTCAATCGTCCCAGTTTTTCAAGCTCAAATTGAATTTTTCGTATCCCCCATCCATCTAAATACCAATCAAATATCATTCTAACTGTCTGAGCCTGCTCTGGATTGATAACCATATCCTTATTTACCCTATCATAACCAAGGATATTGCCATTTCCATAGAACGTGCCTTTCTCCATCGACGTTTTTTGCCCACTTTTAACGCGAATAGAAGTTTTGCGGCTTTCGTCCTGCGCTAAAGTAGCCATTATCGTCAGCCGTAATTCTCCGTCTCCATCAAATGTTTTGATGTTATCATTAAGGAAATAAACCTCTACTCCAATAGCTTTGAGCTTTCTTGTATATTGAAGTGTATCAACAGTATTTCTTGCAAATCTTGGCACATCTCTGGTTAGTATTAAGTCAAAATTACCATCTTCCGCATCTTCAATCATACGCAAGAACTGCGAACGCTTGCTTGCCGAAGTACCGGTGATTCCTTCGTCAATATACATTTGGACAAGTTCCCATTCCGGATTACTCTCCAGAATGGGCTTGTACCAATCCTTCTGATTTTCAAGTGCTGATAATTGAGCTTCATGTTCAGTAGAAACTCTTGCATATATCGCAACTCTCCTTTTACCTTGAGTTACTTGTGTTGAACTATACATTGATGTTTTCCTCCCTTATGTTGGTTATGTATAATTACAGCACTGAAAATCGTTCATATTGATTTGATGTTTGTAATCATTCAGTATGTTCCTGAATACATGTTTTGGCACCTTGCCTTGCGAGTATAAACACTCTATCAGTTTTAATGCGCTATATGTCTTATCTTTTTCTTCCTCCGTTAATTTTGTTTTTGTCATGCAATTACCTCTATGCTCCAATCGAATTGATTATATGCTGGTCTCTACGCCATCCATAATATTCCCATTCATATCGAAGCACATCTGACCATAGATTTCAGTGCTCACTCCTGTACTTCCAAATCCACCTACTCCTCGCTCAGTGTCATTAAGCTCTCCTACTTCTTTCAGTTCAACACCAAGATAAGGCATAATAATCATCTGTGCGATTCTGTCCCCGTCTCTGACTGTCTCACATTTATCAGTATCGTTACGTAATGGCACGATAATCTCGCCACGATAATCGGAATCAATAACTCCAACGCAATTCGCAGGTCTCAACCCTCTTTTGGTCGCCATCCCGCTTCTTGCGAATATCGCTCCAAAGTATCCTTCTGGAATCTCCATTGCGATACCTGTGCCGATTTTTACTGTTGCACCTGCCGGAATCCTCTGTGCCTTTGCGCCATTCTGTATCAAAGCACTTAAATCCATTCCAGCAGAATACTCGGAACCACAGGACGGAGTTACTGCCTTATCGTCCAACTTCTTATAATTAACTTTCATCATACACAATTCTCTCCTTCTGACTCGTTCTTTACAATGTACCCTGCTTTGCACATCAGTTCCATAAAATCTTCCACGATATGCTTTCCTACTCTACTGGGAATCCTATCCGTATTGATTCCATAATCATTCAGCGTAAGCGACAGGCATCCCCATTCGCTTAATACATACCGTTCGTTTTCCTCTTCTTCAATGTCATAACTACTTTCAATTTCAGCCATTCGTACCTCCGCATTATTTATAAAGCTGATACTTCTTGCTAATCATATGAGCCTGCTCATCAGGCAAAGGACGAAACCAGATTCCGGTCAAGGTTGTTCCATCCTGTTCTTCTGGCTCAAGTTCGGTCAAACACTTATCATAGATAAGACCGTAATCAATATTCTCCGTAAGTCCCATTTCATCTGCTGTTGCTTTGGCTTTCAGCAAATGTGTTTTGCTTTTCGCCTCGCAGACCGTCTTTGTGAAACTGTCACATACATACTGCTCGTATACATCTTTTGGAATAAAAACAGTTGCAGCGTATTCTCCGTTCGCACATACAGATACATTTTCTCTTCTGAATTGCCTTGTCCAGTATGCTTCTGCACAGTGACATGTCTGTGCAAGAAGCTTCCCGGTGGACATATGAAGGTCTTTACGCATAATAAATAATCTTCTCACTATGCCATCCTTCCTCTAAATCCTCCGCTCGGAGGAATATTTCTGAATATGTAATAAGCAATTCCAACAATAACGCCAATGCTCACTGCTACAATTATATTTTCCACTACTCATCCCACCTTTCAATCCATCTTGGTGCTACGCATACCAAGAATGACAAGACCAAAAGGATGAACGCTTTAACAATCAGTGATAGAATTATCGGAGATATTACCCAAATCCAATTCCAGTCAATTACTCCGAAAATCTTCAACATGCAAAACACAATCGTTAGTATGTATTTGACACTATGCCATCCGATTTCAAATAGCATGTCCTTTCTTTTCCCAGTCATCCTTTTCCCTTTCTTTCTTCATATCAATAAGTCTTTGGTTAGATGAGCCACGGAATTTCAGTGAAATATCCCGTAGTTCATCCTCATATCGTCCGTCAACCAAAGTATCTATTAGAGACAACAGTTCGTCCGTGACAGCGCATCTGCAAGGCGAGCCGTCCTGCAAAGTCTGCTCAAGTGTATACCCGGTATAGCACCACACATCTTTCTCTGGACATTTTGATTTCACTTTACGGAGGAGCCGTATTAGCACTTCTTGATTTTCCGGCTCTAACGGCTCCCCACCTAACAGTGTCAGCCCTTGTATGTACGGATGTGATAAAGACTCAATGATATGTTTCTCTGTTTCTTCCGTATACGGTTGCCCATATTGAAAGTCCCATGTTTCTGGTTGAAAGCAATTCTTACAATGATTTCTGCAACCGGAAACAAATAAGCTGACTCTCACACCGGAACCATTCGCAATATCATTTTCCCTTATCTTACCGTAATACAATTACTCACCGCCTAAGTGAACATATCGCTCTTTGATTTCCTGCGTTCTACCTTGATTCCAGTCGTTCGTTCCGATATAACCGCAGGTACGCCGTGCGATATTCATTTTGGATTTGTTTCTGTTACCACAGTTCGGGCATTCCCAAACCAACTTGCCATCATCATTCTCCACGATGCTTATTTCGCCATCGTAACCACATACTTGACAAAAGTCTGATTTGGTATTGAGTTCGGCATACATAATATGCTCGTAAATGTACTTAATTACCGCCAGAACTGCCTCGATATTGTCATTCAGGTTCGCTGTCTCAATATAAGAAATTGCGCCACCCGGACTCAGAAGCTGAAACTCTGCTTCAAATTGGAGCTTGTCAAAGGCATTGATTTTCTCCGACACATGAACATGATAGGAATTTGTGATATAACCTTTGTCAGTAATACCCTCAATCACGCCGAAGCGTTTCTGCAGGCTCTTAGCAAACTTATAGGTTGTTGACTCAATCGGTGTCCCATACAGGGAGTAGTCAATGTTCTCCGCTTCTTTCCACTCTTTGCACTTATCGTTCATGTGCTGCATAATCGCCAACGCAAACGGCTTTGCTTCTTCATCTGTATGGCTCTTACCAGTCATAGCTTTTACGCATTCATACAGACCTGCATAACCAAGAGAAAGCGTGGAGTATCCGCCGTACAAGAGCTTATCAATCGTTTCTCCCTTCTCCAATCTCGCCAATGCACCATTCTGCCAGTGAATAGGAGACGCATCAGACAATGTGCCAAGCAATCTTTCATGCCGCAAACGGAGTGCTCGATGACAAAGCTCCAGTCTCTCCTCGAAGATTTCCCAGAAAAATCCCTCTTGAGTCTTTGACCACTGTTCATCGTCAACATAGGTAATTCCTTCCGCAATCATTCTTTGCCTTGCCGATAATCCGACATCAGGCAAATTGATGGTCACAACGCCCTGATTGAATCTTCCGTAATACTTTGGCTTCCCATTTTCGTCCAAGTACGGTGTCAGGAAACTGCGGCATCCCATGCAGGTGTAACAATGCCCTTCTCCATTCTTGTCTATCTTATTCTGGAGCATTACTTTCTCTGATATATAATCAGGCACAAGACGTTTTGCAGAGCATCTTGCACAGAGTCTCGTCAGATACCAATATTCACTATCCTCTGTGATATTGTCTTCTTCCAGAACATAGATGAGTTTCGGGAATGCTGGTGTAATCCATGCGCCTTTCTCGTTTTTTACGCCTTCATATCTCTGAAGGACAACTTCTTCAATAATCATAGCGAGGTCATTCTTCGTCTGTTCGTCCTCAACCTCTCCAAGATACATAAAGACTGTGATGAACGGAGCCTGTCCATTTGTTGTCATCAGAGTAACTACCTGATACTGAATCGTCTGTACACCACGTTTTACTTCCTCTCGTAAGCGCTGATTAACCACAGCATTGTAATCTCTTAATTCGGCTTCCGTTGTAGGCTCGTGCCCTGTGAAATCCCTGTATTCTTCGATTACCTGTTTCTGGATTTTCTTTCTACTGACATCAACGAATGGAGCTAAGTGTGCAAGGCTAATAGATTGCCCACCATATTGACATGATGCCACCTGTGCAATAATCTGTGTTGCAATATTGCAGGCTGTAGAAAAGCTATGTGGCTTCTCAATCATCGTCCCGGAAATTACTGTTCCGTTCTGAAGCATATCCTCCAAATTAACTAAACAGCAGTTGTGCATTCTTTGAACGAAGTAATCCGAATCATGGAAATGAATAATTCCTTCTTCGTGCGCTTTGCGAATATCCTCTGGAATCAGCACTCTGTTGGAAATATCCTTGCTTACTTCCCCTGCGATATAGTCTCTTTGTGTAGAAAGAATGGTCGGGTTCTTGTTGGAATTCTCCTGAATAACCTCCTCATTCACACCGTCAACAATCGTGAGGATTTTGCCGTCGATAACACTGCCGTTACGCATCAATTCATGCTCATGCCGATAACGAATATATGCTTTCGCAACCTCATAAGCCTGCTCTTTCATCAGTTCTGTTTCAACATCGTCCTGAATATCCTCTACAGAGATTGCACGCTTACGCTTTCTGTATCTGGAATCAAGGCGGTTTGATATCACATCGGCGAGGGAGCTATGCTCCCCGCCTTGTGCAACCTCTTTGACTGCCTTATCCACCGCATTATGTATTTTGCATTTCATGTACTGGTCTTCCTGACCATTTCGTTTCATTACAATCACTAGCATTCCCTCCTTAGTCTAATAAATCTGCCATCGCCGCTGTCTCGCTGCGCTCCGTCTTTAACAATTTCACGTAACCAAATCGTGGATGCCCCTTTAACTTGTCAACCGCAACCATCAGTCCGCTGTTCCTCTCAAAAATTTCCGCATCACACTGTTTGAAATCGCCGTTCATCCAAAGCGCAGAACCTTCACCTACTCTTCCGAGTAGCAACTGAATATGCTCTTTTGTCAAATTATCTGCCTCTGAGCAGATGATGATAGAATTCTTAATGTCACGCCCTCTGATAAAACCAAGATGTACAATCTCAATCTGTCCGTGGCTCACCATCAGGCTTAATCCATCGACTCCTCCCAAATGGTCAGCAAGCGGCATAGCAAAAGGAAGTAACTTCTCATTATAAGAACCCGGTAAATAACCAATCGGCTTGGAGTTCTTAACCTCAATATTGTTTCTTACATAGACAATCTTCTCGAATTTGTTATGCTCCAATAAGTCAATCGCTACAGAACACATTAAGAAATCCTTCCCTGTACCGAATTTTCCAGTAATCACTTTGACCGTGGAGTCACTGTCGTACAGCATATTGATTGCCATTTGTTGTTGCAGATTTCGTGGTTTAATCTTTCCGAGGAATCTTGAATTGATTGCCTTATATGGAACTCTACAAAGCTTCGTTCCGTCACACCGAAATATACCAAGCAGGTTTTCTTCCTTGTCCTTTGCAACAAGATACTCGTTCTGAAGGCATCCATACGCATTCTCCGGTTCTTCTCCGAAGATAGCATTAACGCCAGCTTCGTCTAATGCCACCTCTTTGAAACCAAGATATTCATCCATGTGCAAACCTCCTTAAATCATCTCGTCCATTTCGCAATCAACGCCGATAATGTAGTCCGTGAACCCTTTCTCCTTTGCCTCGTCTGCAAACAAGTACCACTCCACTCTCAACTTATTGTCATATTCCTCACTCGTAAGCTTACTTCTGGATAAGATATAGTCCTTGATTCGAGCTTCAACTCTGCGCTGAAACTCCATCTGGTCTTGTACCTTGGTTCCAGAACCATACACAAAGTTACTTCCGTCATGCATTAGAAACTTTGCATTCTTCGTAGAAAACCTCTTATGCCCAGCAAGTCCAATCAGGAATCCCATGCTGTACTGGTATCCAAGATTTACGGTATAAACCGGTGTCTTGCTGCTCTGGATAATATCAATCAATTCAAATCCTGCATCAACTGCTCCGCCGTTAGAAGTGACATACAGGATAATCGGTGTACGCTTCTCAACTTCAATCCCCTTATCCTCTTTGTTGAACTGCATAATATGCTTTGCGGCATCCGCAACACTAAACTGGTAGATATCTGCATTTAAGAACAGCTTTCTCTGGTTCAAATCTCTGAGATAAAACATCTCATCAATTAAGCCATGCTCGACCAAGATATCATCAAATTCAACATCAAAATCGTAGTAACCCTTACCGTTTTTCTGCATACAATCCTCCTGCTATCCATGTATTGATTTTTGTTCTCAGCGAGTCTAAATCCCCGTCATTGATAATTCGGAAATCAGGCTCTATATCATCCAACGCCGTTTCTGATGGATGAGCCTGCTGTTCTGCCGTAAGAGGACTTACGAAGTCAGGTCTAACCACCCTTAAATGAACTGCGTCAAGACCACGTTCTTTCAGACGATTGAACTCATTTGGGAACCTTGTATCTGGAATGATTGCAAAATCCCAGTATCCGTCAAAGTAATTCAAAATATCTGCTACAAAGTCCACCCAGTAGTTCGGTTCCTTTTTCCTTATAACGTCAGTTCCAACATGCTGGAGCATCGTTCGTCCGTTCTCGTCTTTTTGTCCATCCCACATAAAGAATGTCTTGCAGATGTATTTCAGCAAGTCAGCATAATGCGTAATAAGCACCTTATTACCATCTGCTTGCAATTGTTCCTGTAACATCCTCGCCACGGTGTCCTTACCATGCCTTGCATGTCCAGAAACAGCGATAACTTTCATTGGCATTACTCGCCACCTCCCTCTGCCGATTCTTGTATCAGCCGTGAATGTTCTTGGAACATATCCACTGCCTCTCTAACTGTGATATCGCCCACAGGCTGTCTCCATTCTCTTTCTCCACCGTAGTATATTTCTCTGACTCTGCACCATGCGGCTATGACTGGTTTGTCTGCGTCATGAACGGTATGCTCACAAATAAACACTACAGCTTGTTTCCCTATCTTGGTGAAATCATCCACCATTCTTTGGAGAGCCAGTTTCTGTCCAAATGGAACTTCTGCATCTCCGTGCTTTACTTCAAACAATATGTATTCAGAGTCCTTGTACTCTATCAGCCCGTCTATATCTGTTGGATAGATATATCCGTCAACGGCAAGTCCAGCAAAGTCTATCAATTGCTTTGCTCTTCGTGGATTATTTATCCTGCTTTGCATAATCTCACCTTCCTGTATCGCCTGTAATCAGTTCGCTATGAGGCAGTGTTTCAATCCACTTGCAAAATTCTCGCCATTCCGGGAGTCGATGATTCTTTCTCTGGCTATAAATTGTTTTCAGTTGTCGATAATTGGTTGTCATACCGGCTGTGATTTCAAATCCCGCCGGATTACTGTATAGGATTCCGAGATATTTTCTCTTCTTTTCCTCTTCAAACATCTCCAGCACTTCCTGCGACTGCGGAATAAGTGACGTTTCCAACGACACACAGTAATCGTTGTAGTCTCTGACTTTCTCCTTCATAATATCCACGATGCGCTTATCAACATACTCGTTATAGGCTTTATCCAAATCGAATTTTGTGATTCTATGCATCGTACTCTGGGAGCTTACAAAATCGAGGAAGTGATATCTTTCAGCCTCTACCCAACCTTTATTACTAAAGGTCAAATCAAACTGAACAACCACGCCAGTCAACCATTGGTCATGCGCCGCTCCATGCGCACTCTGTGCGAGAGCCTTAATCCCATTTGTCAATTCACTTGTTACTTGATTTGTATCAACCGACATAGGGAATTTTGCCCTTCGGATACTTTCATCCAATCCATATACTTTTGCATTGGATACACACCTGCAACCTTGAACATTATATTCTGCCATAGCTTTACCTCCATTTGTTGCATAGTGTATTATTAGCATGATATATTATAGAGAAAGCGGAGTTTCTCCGCACAATCAGATTATAACATGTATATCTTGCTATGTCAATATAATAATACACTCTGCTTCTTAATTATCATAAGGACTTTCTAATGAATAATCCCATGTATCATAGTTACCACTAAAAGCATTTCTGAAATAGTTATGTACACCATCTCCGTGAAAATATGTATATTCTTGAGGCAACACTCTGCCTGAGTTTGAAATACCATTCTTCTCGTCATTCCATCGAGAAAGGACATCATTGGCAAGCTCATAGAGGTCATCTCTTACCTCTGTAGATTCGCTGAACGCAAATTGGGTTGGTTCTCTCAGAACGTCATGTATGCTACTTCCGTATTCATCTACACGGTTTAGGACACACCACGCCACACATGCTTGTTCAGTCTTACTCTCCACGCCTCCACATTCTCTCAACATCAGTTTTGCTAAGTCCGAAACATCCTCTTCTGTAAAATACAAGATGTACTCAGGTTCTGGCTCGCTGATTTCCGTTTCTTTTATTTCCGTTGTTTCTTCCGGCATAGTTTCTGTAACAATTTCTGTTATTCCAGATTGGACTGCATGTAATGAATTTGTGGCAGTCATAACCATTTCTTTGCTTGCTTCTTCCTCATTCACATTGACTGCCTGCACGCCGCTTGCCACAAGCACGCTCACGGCGCACAATACTACAACAGCCATTTTTATGTATTTACTCAGAGCCATCACCCTTATCGTAGTGTATCAATGAGTCAACCGGCGGGATAACGCACTCATCAATCAGCTTGTCCATGCACTCGCAGCAAAGGTCGAGGTCGTAATCATCGCCATCATACTTAGAGCCATAGCCAAATCGTCCTTGAAGAGAAAGATGTTCTTGGATATCAAATATATCCATCTTTTTGCCACACTTGTTGCAATAAAGTTCTTTTGCCATTTCAATCTCCTTTAATATGTATAAATTGTTTTTCACGCACCCATTTCATACAGCATTTTTGCCTTATTTTGAATGCGTGATATTTGAGGCTGAGAATAAGAAGTAAAGTTTGCCACATCTTTTTGCCTATATCCCATCGACAGTAAATGTATAACATCCCGCTCCCTATCACTTAGCTTCCCTAATAATTCGTAAAGCGCAATTCGTATTACTGCCTGCTTCCCTGTATCACGTTTCGTATCCGGAATCAAACTTAGATAGTTACATTCATCGCCGTCCTCATTACAGGCAAACATAGCATCATAATGTAATACCGCATTATCATCTGCCCTCCGAATTGCATTTTGCTTTCTAATTTCAATTTTAACTTCGTTCCACATACATTTATAAGCATATGTGGAAAATCTGGATTTACTGGTATCATAGGACAATGCCGCTTTGCATAGACCTATAGCTGCAATATCATACCAATCTTCAACACTTAATTTATTTGCGTGAAGAAATGCGTAAATCAGATTATGGTTCTGAGCGACAAATTCTTTACGCTCATCATTCAAGCTCTTCACATACCAGCCTCCTTGTTAATAAAAGAGTAATTTTATATTGAGTCTACCCGTTGGGGCACAACGGCTTTAACTATGCACCTTACAGGATTTTGAATTCATTCAAAAATTCATCCAGCGTTACCGGCTTTTCTGTTTCTTCACGGCAATGATAAACGAGTTTTCGGATTCTTGCCGAGATTGATGTCTTATCCTCAACCCCATCATCAAAGACAATTTCATGTGCGCACAGTCCCCTTACTCCGGAATCTGCCATCACAGGACGGATATAACTGCCATTCTTAAACTTGATAATTCCAGCTCGTGATACGCTAAGGATATTACCATCCTCATCGTTTCGTAAATATTGTCGCATACTGTTGCGGAACTCAAGAAATCTTGCATGTTCATCCATCACAATGACTGCCTGATATTCCGGGTAATCGCGGCAATGACGCATCACTTCAGCAAGCGTATTGGCATTCAAATTCTCCACTATATCACCTCTCCATTAAAATATTTTTCTGTATCCTGTCATTCTAAAATACTGTCCATCTCGCTCCCACGCCGTTAGATAAATAATGTCGCCTTTTTGGATTGGCTCTTTATCATAAACCCTGTTGAATAATGTGAAGCGACTTTCAACTCCACTTCCAATCGACTTAGTTATGATAGAATACCCAAATTGTTTTCCATCTTTCTTCCGAACTAGAGGATAAGTGTCCATAATATATAGTTTCTTTCTATCCTCATCTTTGCCGGACACATACCCGACATATCCCATTACGTCTGCAAAGTTCCGAACCTTGATAATATCACTCAAGTCTTCGAGATTTAGCGACATGATTACATCTTCTGCCTCGCATAAAATAGATTTGACATCCAACAATGTAAAGTTCTTTGATTCCATGCCGGATTTTGTAACACCAATCGCATGTTTTGCAACAATCGGCTCCAAGGGCGTTCCTGCTATCTTGCTCTTACTGATTTGCTTTGCTTGCCCCTTTTTGAACGTCTCATAGAATAACTCTGTAATCCTTAAAAGTTCTCTCTGATTTCCAAAGTCCGAGAAGAAATCCAACTTAATCAGAATATCCAGTTGTCTTGTGTTCATTGAGGTAGCGTCTATAGCGTATAAAACATCTACAAAATGCGTGAACTCTCTGCTATGGGCAATCTCATATAACTCCTCAGCAATCCCTGCACTCATATACTTGATAGATGTAAGACCCTTGGCAATGATGTTCTTCTCTTTGTCAAAGAAATACTCACTCTTGGATAATCCCCATTTTGGCATTGTCACTTTAATTCCGATTCTGTTTGCGTATGCAGTCCCGTTACGGATATCGTCTTCGTTGGCTGCATTATTCAGGAACGATGTGATAAACTCAATTGGGTGATAATATCTGTAATATGCGCATAAATACCCAAGCAGACAATATGCAATCGAGTGATTATACCCAAACTGGTAGCTTGCACTATCCTCGATAATCTGAAGGAATTCTTTTGCCTCATTCTCCGCTACTTCTCTTGGTTGTGGAGACTTTGAACAATATCCTTCCAGAATAGACGGCATTGCTGCGTCCAATCTATCTTTCTGTTTTCTGCCAATGGCTCGTCTGATATTATCAGCTTCGCTTCCCGACAAACCACAGATTTGCTGTAGGAACTTGATTGTATCCTCTTGATAAATAAGGTAGCCAAGATTCTCTTTTAACAGTTCGTCAATCAACTCGGACGGATTCTTATGTATTTGCCTTGCAAGTAAAACATCCCGGTAAGATGCACCTGATGGTCTGATGCAGGCTGTAACAATGGACATATCGAAAATGCTCTTCGGTACGAATTTCTTCAAACAGTCAAATGCAAACGCTCCTTCAAACTGGAAGATACCAGATGGATTGCGAATCATATCTTCCCACACCGCTTCATCGTCCCAGTTAATTTCATGTGTTTTCGGGTATGGTTTATTCATATACCTGCATGTATCTCGAATAACCTGCACTGTTTTCAAAATAAGAAAGTCATACTTTGCAAGTCCAGTGAAGTCATGGATATTCTCCATATCCAACAGCAGGCAATTTTCTCCGTCTTTATCGAACACGCCAAAATTATCATCCAAAGTAATAGGGCTGATTACCATGCCAGCCGGATGCACTGATTGCGAAATTTTTGTATCCAAAAGCCCATCATAATAGTAGAACAGTTCTGGATACTTCTTTTTCGTTTTCTCCGGGTCGGAATCAAACTCACTTTTGATTTTTGCAATATTTGTGAGTGACCACGGGTTCTCTTTTGGAGTTTTCCCATTGTCATATAGTGACCCGTGAAACGCATTATCTACGCCGTGTTCCCTATTCCATTTCTTAGCAAGATGTCGCCCAACATCATCAATAACGCCTTTTGACTGCATGGTTCCAAACGATGCTACTCTTGCTGTCTTATCTGCTCCAAACCGTTCGGTAATATATTTGAAAATCGCCGGTCTGTCAGACTCAACACAGTCAATATCAATATCTCCAATCTCTTTTCTGTCTTCGTTACAGAATCTTGAAAACACCGTATGCCACGTTTCTGGATTCAAGTCAATAATATCTGTTACATACGCCACTCTCGAACCGCCAACAGAACCACGAGCCGTTCCAATTGCCATTCCCTGTTCTTTGCACCAGCAGATAAGTTCTGACATAGAAAGCATAAATCCATCCATCTGAAGTTTTTGGAATACACGCATTTCTTCTGGAATCGCTTCTCTGAAAGCCTGCTCCTGTTCTGGAGGAATAACACCCGCATCGAGCTTCTCCTGAAACTTTCTCTCAACCGTCTCTACAAACATCTGAGAATCCGCCTCTCTCGAACCGTACAGAATCGGATACTTGATTGATGTGTCCAGTTCAATTTCTTCTGTCATATCATACAGAAGATTTGTGTTTTCGATTGCCTGCATATATTCCGATTCCGGCAATGCATTTTGTGTTCGGAACATTTCCACTAATTCATCATAAGTTTTATATGAAAGGTCAAAAGCGTCCTCATCCCCATATGATTTATGCTTCGCATCTAATAACACTGCTCTACATTCAGCTTTATACTTACTGGAGCTGTGCGTGTCAGTACCTGCGATAAGAGGAGTCCCTATTTCCTTTGACAATTCCAGCAAGCGCTTATTAAACGCAATCTGGTCGGGATGATTGTGAGCCTGCACCTCAAGAAAATCATACTTTCTTGCAAGCTCCATATAGCGTGGATGCGTGCTCGGCAGCTTATTTAACGGAGATGCCAGACATGCGCTTGTTGAAATAATGTTGTCGGAAATTCCCAGAAATTCATCAAACGTAATTCGGTTTGTATAGTAAAAATGCTCTTTATCGCATGACAGCCGAATCAGCTTATTCAATTCCAGAACGCCTTCCATATTTCGAGCCATCAAAACAGTGTGGTAATTATCTCTTATCTTTTCTTTTAGCGACTCCGTAAGATAAATTTCAACTGAATGTAAGTATCGAATACCGGCTTTGCGACAGGCATTCCATTTTTCTGTCCAGTTCAACGGTTTCCCGTGTTCGGAAATGGACAATGCTTTTTGACCATTTTTCACTGCCAAATCTACATAATCTTGATACTTAGTACAGCTATCAAGCAAGCTGTATTCCGTATGGCAGTGATACATAATATAATTCCTAATTCTAACTCACCTCCAGACGAGCTTTATTGATGGTAAATGTCGATAAAAACTCGTCCAGCGCCATGTCTGCTTCGGAATTATCCGTTGTTATCGTATTTTGGTTCTTCAATATAGTATCTACAGCGTCCAAATAAAGACTGCCATTATGCACATAACATGTTCGCCGTAGCAGTGAACTGATTTCTTTCAAGATGTCGGAGGTTAATCTGATAGAGCCATTTTCATCGACTATTTGTATCCCTTCTTGCTCTAATATAATTGCTGCTCCAGACACATCTGTGGTATCTCTCGAAAACAGTCTATCTAAATCGCAGTCTCTGTACATATAATTTGCTGAATACCTCCTTCCCTTTATCTACTGGGCTGTCTTTTTCATCAAGCAGGTCATCTTTGTCCCATAGATATTCGCAATTCACATAGTTTTTTAATTTGTTGATGTTGTGGTCTTCTCGCACCTGTACTTCCTTATCAAGAGCAAAAACCACTCTGCATCCCAGTCTTGCAAGTATCTTCATCTGATTTGGATTCAAATGAGATGTCAGCAAGGCACCGCAGTTATGTATCCCCCACGTATCTGCAATCAACACACTTTTACAACCCTCGAAAAGAATCACTTCCTTCGCTGCTAGGATTGCTTCCATGTTCTCAAACAAGCCATATATGGTTGCCATTGTTCCCCATGAAAAGAAATACGTGTATTTTCTCATCTTTTTCTCTTTCCATTCCGGGTCTAAGGCTCTTCCACCGATATTGACAATATTCCCTTCCATATCTCGAATCGGGTACACCAGTCTGTCAGAGAAGCCATCATAAAAGACTTGAAATTTGTCCAGAGATTCTCTGGAGATACCTTCCTGCTCCCAAACAGCCAATTTATCTGTTCTCTTTTCATACCGCTCCATGTAATCTTCCGGCAAAATCGTTCCTTTTGACTGTTTAGTAGACGGCTTGGGTCTCATAAATCGCTTGCAGTCAAGCGTTGCCGCCATTTTTTCTTGTCTAACCGCTACCTCACCGTCATATCCAGCATATTTCTTGATAATTTCCACTGCTTCACGGTTTGAACAGCGGTTATAGTGCTTCACAAACGTATAAAGATTGCCGCCAATTCCAGAACTGTAATCGTAGAACAATGGCGGCTCCTTTCTTACGGAGAACGACGGAGTGTTTTCATCCTTGAAACAACTCAAGCCCCACCACTCTTCTCCCTTTTGGGTTAGTTCGATGAATTGCGAGATATATTCCACAATATCTACGGACTTTATTAGTTCCTTGAGTTCCACATCGTCATCTCCTTTATGTAAATCGTATTATTAGCTTGATATTTTAATAAGGTGTTTGAGGAATATGCTGTTTAGCCTCCTCGTATAAAATATGATTCCCGTCAAATTGAAGGTCTATGTATTCTCCACTGGCATGTTGCATACCGTTTCGATTCAAAATTACCCGTAGCTTTTTGTTTCCGCATTCTGCACCATCTGCTTCCATTTCTTCTGGAGTTTTATCTTGTATCAATGCAATCGTACTGGCATTTCTACCAATCTTTGCTGAATCCGCAACCTTACCATTTACCGTTGCCTGTGCTGCTCCGACTCCGCAAATACCCATGTCTCCGCAGATTTTATTTTTGACCAAATCGACAAACCTTCCAAGCTCCTGATACGAGTCAAATGCATCGCCATCGCCGGAACCTTTGAAATAGTCCACAATTAAAACGTCAATTCCCTGCGTATGGTAGACTTTTTTTACCGCCGAATAGATACTCTGCTGGTCAAACATTGGGATATAGATATGCGTAAACTTTCTCGTTTTCATCCATTCTAGTGCCTGTTCGATTCGTTCGGATTCTTCTTCGCTATATGCTCCAGAAGTTAATTTTTTATATTCAATACCTGATAAATGTGCTAATACCCTAGCTGTGAAGAGTCTTGTATTCAACTCACTATCCAGATACAAAACAGCGAGGTCTTGCTTTAACAAGTCAATTGCACAATTCAGCAGCATCATTGATTTTCCCTGCTTTGCTTCTGCCGCAAAAATAAATAACTCGCCCGGTTCAATGGTCGCATACTCATTCAATGTATTGAATTTGAATGGAATTCCTGCATATCCGTTACCTTGTCTGGATTTGATTTCTTCCCAACATCCATCTATCACATCTTTATACTGCGGTACTTCATTTGCTGTGCTGTACTCCAACATAAGGTCATCAATCGCATTATATATTTTCTGCTCAATGTCCTCGATGGAATCTTTAGTGCATAGTTCTTCACATTCCTGTAGTTTTTGGAATGCATTTCTTCGGAACGCTGCATCCAGAACATTACCAGCCAACATCTTGTACTCTTCTACAGTATGACGAACAAGCACATCGCTCATTTCCATCAACTCATTCAATTTATCTATCGACAGAACTCCGGCAAACTCTTTCGTTGCCTCAGATGAATTCAAGTACGATATGATGTTATATGGGTCAATGGTAAAAATTCCTTTACGAGTCAAATTGCGAATAGCCATATACATACATTTATTCTCTTTATTCGTAAAGTGAGTCGGCAAAAGCTGTTCTGAGTAGAAAATAAAATCCGGATGCTGAATCAAGGTCGCAATAACACCAGATTCACTTTCAAGACTGTTAATATCTTCTGCTCTCATCTAAACTTTCTCCTCCTTTCCTCTCGCGCCATCTGGTCATACACGCAGTCATCGCTTACTCCGCATATGTAATAGCATGAGAAAAATTCTCTGTTAGGATAAAAGTCATCTGTTGATTTAATATCTTCAACCATTCTTTTTGCCCAATCAATCGCTTCATAATATGATTCTTCTCTGAATGGTTCCTCGATAAAAACTCCTGATTTGAAACAATTAAAGCATAGTGCTTTGGGGAATTTACCGTATTCCTGTTTTACCGCCGCAGAGTAAATATACAATTGTCTTAACATCTCATCGAGTTCTCGGTCTTTTACAGTTGGTTTCTCACGATTACTTCTTGGCTTTAAGTCTCTGGATTTGTTATCAATAATGAAATATTCTCCGTCCTCTTCACCTAAGTAATCAATATATCCAATAAATTTCAGTCCATCTATCTCAAATTCCACTCGTTTTTCAACATCCACCATTGAGTATTTGAAAGGCTGAAACCCTCTTAGATATTCAGCACCACATTTAATATACTTCTGCACCGTACTTTCTTGCGGTCGTATGCCTTTGACATTTTTGGAAAATCCAGTGAGAAACTCTGTCAACATTTCATCCTTTGCCAAAAATCCTCTGTAATAATTCTCAATCAGCTTATGCATAAATGAACCATATGAAGCATAAAACTTATCGGTCTCTTTGCACTTACTAATGTACTTCAAAAAAAATCTGTATGGACAATCGTTAAAAGATTCAATACGGCTATACGACCACACCATCTCTTCAATTAACGGGAGATAACTAACTTCTCCCATAAGCTAATTCCCCTTAGAACGGCAACCGACTATCGTCAACTTCGCCATCGCCCACCGCAGGCTGCGGACTACTCGGCTGCGCTCCTCCAGAATGGCTGCCACCTGCCCCGTTCTGTACCTCAAAGGAATATACATTGAAGTTGTAATATGTAATGTTCTTTGCCTTGTCATATTTGGAACGAACGTCCACATCACCAAGCTTAATACGGTCACGCTCTTTAAGACCGGCTGCTTTCTTAGCTGCCGCAGTACCAAAGAAACTGATAAACCCGCTAAAATCCTCTTCATATTCTCCAGTCTGCTTATTCTTGCGGCTGATTGAAATCCGAGCCTTTGTCTGTACGTCTGATACCGGGTCAACACTCCACACGGTACAGTATGCATCTTTTCTGAAACCCATATGTATTATTCTCCCTTCATATATGTGCTTTTGAAGTCAGCCATCAGCTTCGCTGCAAGATTCGGCTCTTTAATTGCAAAGTAATTTGCGTTCTTTGCATACTTGCTGATAAACTTCTTCACATCATCTGCTTTTTTCGGGTTGTCTGCGAGATAAGCCTTCAATAATCCATCAAACTGAGCGATAATCTCCTCGGCAATAGCCTTCCCCTCGGAAGCCTCGGCTTCTTTCTGTTTACTGCGGTATGTATCAACATCTGAATCAGACTGAGCAATCTGGAAATAATTACAAAGAAAATATCTTGTGCAATATGTCAATCCAGAACCGAGAGCCTGAGATGGGTCGCTCTGAGAACCAGTAACAAACCACGGAACCTCGATATATTCATCTGGGTTTTCATCATTTACCCACTTGAACACCATATCTGCACTCACGAGCATCTCAGTTACCGTGTTATCATACGCCTCACCCGTCTTAGTAAACTTTGTGTTTGTAACTACATTCTGCTGAACATGCGATGTTCCCGGCACAATCTGAGGAATCAGAGATACCCCATATTTTTTCATACCTGCTGTAATCTTTGCTAAGATAGTAGTAATATCAGCGTAACTGTAGTTGTATCCACGCTTTTCCTTAGATACCACATCTGAGATTGCACGAATCTTAGCAAGCTTCTGGACAAGATTTAACTGTTCTTCTGCCATTCAAATACTCCTTTCGTTTACTCTCCAAGTAAAGAACTAAAATTCTGGATGATACGCTCATTCTTAGATTTTGCGCTGTCCAGTCCATTCCTTGTCTTTGCAAGTTCCGATTGGTAATCTTCAATTTCACCAATCTTCTCCTGAATACCCTCGTTAATTCTTCTGAGATTATCAATGGTACTTGTCACCATTGATACCGCCGCATCAAACTGCTCCGTATAACGCGTCAGTTCAGCTTGTTTCTTGGCGAGAATATCTTCTTTCTTTCCTCTTGAAAATAACCCCATCACTCTGCTCCTTCCTTTATGTATGTTGCAGCTTCATCAGCTACATGTAAAGCCCACGCAAGTGGGAACTTTTCAAAAGATTTTCCAACATTCTCATCAACAAATGCTCCCATATGACAGTTAATCGAAACTGCTTCTTCTGGTGTCAACTTAATGAAATGCTGGATGAGATAAACTGATTTACTACCGTGCCCTCCAAAACAGAATCTTTCGTCAACTTTATACGCATCATAGCTTTCCCATTGTCCAAACTCATTCTTTCGGTTACGCTTCTCAACGGCGTAATAATTGATTTTGCAAAAATCATGAAACAGCGCACAGATAATTGCGCTTTCTTCCGAACACTCAATTTCCGGATATGCTTCCAGCACTCTTTTCAGTTCATCATATACATTTAACGAATGCTGTAACAATCCGCCGGGATATGACCCGTGAAAACGTGTACTCGCCGGAGCTGTGAAAAAATCACTTTTCTTTACCCAATCCAGTAATTCTTCAATCCCATCTCGTTTGACGCTTCTACACAAAGTAACAAACCGTTCTTTGTTGTCCATTGGATACCTTCCTTTCATTCTAAAATTTGCACCTCTCAGTGCGAGCAGAGACGGTAGGAATCGAACCTACAAATAACGGAGTCAAAATCCGCTGTGTTACCATTTCACCACGCCCCTATATTTTTTGCAAGGTGTATTATTAGCATGATATATGTAATGAGAAACCTGCTTTTGCAGGCTCTCTATTTTTCAGATTGAATATGCGTCTTTCCAACGATTATAATCTTCCAAATAATCACTTGCCAACTGTCTCTGTTTGGCACCAATCAAATTTCTCCCGCTGTCCAGCTTATATGTTTTCCCTTCCATAAACTCTTCAGCAGCAGCCATAAAATCCACAGGCATCCCGGCTCTTTCCGCTTCATATGTTCTGTAGAACAGTCCAGATAACCATACTCGATAAAAACTGAGTTTCAAATCAAGGCTCTTATCTCCATCATCGGACGGCGACTTGAATTTTGGATTCTTAGCTCTTCTCGACATCTCAACGCGCACCGCCTTGATTGACTTTGATTCGCCAATTCCACGTAGTAACATATTTCCTACAGCTCTTTCTTTATAAACCACTTTATCAGGCGCATAATTGGGATGTTTATATCTAAATTGTGTCAATGTAACACAGTTCTTAAATGCAGGAATTGCCTCTCTATAAATCGGATATTCCTTCTCTCCGTGACGGACAATCATATCAACTAAATCAACATCTTGAACCGTGACATCAAACACATCTTCTTCCTGCATCCCTCCATAAGCTAACCAGTAGAAACATCTATAGATACAATCCACTGTTTCTTCTGATTCAGCTTCGCATATGCAGTTCAAATACCGATGGAGATGTTGTGGGTTCGCTACCATCTGGCGTTTCAGTTTGTCCAATCCGAGTTCTTCAATCTGAAACAACCCATCGCAAGCCCCTTCTACATGATTTTTAATGCACCACCGCACATACTCTTTCAAAATTGTAAGTCTGAGTTTTTTACTGTTAGTTCTAAACCCAACAATCTCACTAACTACCGGCTGTAGTTCATCTTTGCTTCTGGTGCAAAAATCAGCACCCCATCCTATCTCATATGGTTCGAGAGCATTAAACATTACCGTTGCGGCATGTCTTCGACTGGTGCTTGTGCTAAACTCAGTGATAAATCTTGTCTTAATTTCCTCATTATACATAGCAGATACCTCCTTATGTATCATGCAGTACACTGCTGCTTATTTATATTTAGAGATATTGCTTGCTGCCAAATAGACAGTAACATGTCTGGTTCAATATATGAGATGGCAGAAGAAGAAAGCAAATTTGCTGCAGCCACTCTAGCCATGTATTCGTCTGATAAGGTTGTAATATACTGTCCAATTTTTGTCTTAGACATTCTTTCCGGATTTTCACACAATACCATGCTATCCGCTTTAAGCCCAGTGCCATCCGAAGGAATCATAACATGTGTCGGCTGCCCTTTCTTTTTAATTGCTGTTGTTAAAGGAAGTGCAATAATGTTCGGACTATACTCATTCCCAACATTGTTCTGAAACACCAGTCCCGGACGCCATCCGCTCTGTTCACTCCCACTACCGCTGAAATACATTAAATAAATATCGCCAATTCTTGGCTGCTTTTTGCTTGAAGTCCTGCTCATTGTACACCTATCCCTTTCATCGTAACTTCGATTACAATTCAGAGTATAGCACACGTTTAACGGCATGTCAAGCTAATTTTACAATTTACTTTGATATTTTTCTGTATCTGCGATAATGGTATAAGACACGTCTGAATTTGTATTTTTTGCATTACCGCATACAATGCTGAAAACCTGTCCAACCATTTCTGTGTTGTCATGACATCTGATTGATTTTACTCTATTAAGACAAAGAGTTCCAGCGTCATTCTTGAAACATATCCGGTTTGGATTTAACATAAACGCCACATCAGAATACCTCATAACCATTTTTGCATCTTTATTTGTTCCGCCGGGTTGATTTTCAGTATCATAAATAAATGAGGCTGGTGCAATTTCCTCACAGATTTTTCGGAACCCAGTCATTGATAACACTTGCATCTGTAGCAACTCCTCCATTGATTTATTATTCGGAGTATGCTATACTACAGTGAAGGCAACGCTTAGTTGTGTTCGTGTTGTCTTTGGGTTGTAGAAATACAACTCCGGTCTTTTGTCGCATATACTTTGGTCGGTGTAGTGCGGCATTTACAATGGGCGGCTCTCTTCGTGGGAGCCGTCTTTTTTCATGAATCACCTTAAAGGCTTGACAAAAACTCTTGTTTGTATTACTATTGGTAACAGAAACATTTGTTTGCTTTTTCATAATAACACCAAGATACATCGTTGTCAATGGTAAAATCGAAGTAAAATAAAAGGAGGTGCCTTTGCTGTGGAAATTCATGACAGAATTAAAGGCTTACGTCTGCAACGCTCAATGACACAAAAGGAGTTTGCTAAGGCACTCGGCGTGTCCGTTGTTTCAATACAATGCTGGGAAAACGGGAGCAAGAATCCATCAATGTCCGCCATTATTGCTATTGCTACCACATTTAAAGTAACTACCGACTATTTGCTTGGAATTGCGAAAAAACCAGATTATGATTCATCTTTACTGTCCAGCTCTGAGCAGAAGTTGCTAAGTAATTATCGCAGTCTCGACCACTTTGGAAAGAAAGCCGTTGAAACAATTTGCTCTTTGGAAAAATCTCGTATCTTATCCGAATTAAAGCCAGATAAGATTGTTAGTTTCCAAAAGAGCAATCCATCGCCGAGCAGATACATTCCTAGATACACCACGCCATCAGCAGCCGGTAGTTCTGTTCCGTTAGACGGAGATGACTTTGAAATGATATTGGTTGATGATAGTGTACCACACGATGCTGACTTTGCAGTTGGTATTCAGGGTAATAGTATGCTTCCTTATATTCACGATGGGGATACGGTGTATGTCAAACGAGACTGTGATTTAAGAATTGGCGATGTCGGAATTTTCTGTGTTGACGGTGCAATGTTTTGCAAACAGTATTACATCGACGAAGAAAGAAATCTTACTCTTGTCTCAGCAAACC
Organism: Eubacteriales bacterium; assembly: GCA_030539335.1. GTDB lineage: Bacteria > Bacillota > Clostridia > Oscillospirales > Butyricicoccaceae > Butyricicoccus_A. The sequence continues at coordinate 243,988 of JAUNSG010000002.1, forward strand.
CCAGACTTCGCCATACCAATGTTCATATATCCGCAGATAGTGGTTCAAGTGTACAATGTTATGGTAAGGTACTACTGGATAAAAAAATCACTCTACCAGATTATTTTCTTGAGTGATTATGTTTTCACCGCCTGATGCAAATGCTCTGATTGGCTCCCAAAAATACACTCCGCTTGTTATTTCCGGGTGTTCTGATACTGGTATCGCAACTGTCATATCACCCGCCCGGAATTCAGTTTTTTTGTGCCAAGGAGCAAACAAAAGTTTATATGGAAAACCATGCAAGCGAAGTTCCTTATCATACCATGTTAAAAATCTTCGCTCGATTTTCATGTCCATTTCTCCGCAAGGGCTTGAACGAAATCCACTGTATGCTGTGGTTTTGGGTATTTTACAATCTTGAGCAAGGAGTGCCCGGATAGTCATATCAGCAGTGGATTTCACACCAGCTTCGCTTTCTATGCGATAGCGCATTGTCGTAGCTTCATCATTATTCGAGTACGTTAAGTGCTGAACCGCAGATAACTGTTCATCTGATGCAGAATATAATTCGATGAATCTATCATGGTCTTTGCTTGCCTTATCAAACCATTCTTTACGCTCTTTTTGACTTTTTTCACGACGAACTTTACCACTTTTGAGTATATATGCAATACATACCCATAAAGCTACTGCTAAAAGAAAATACACTACCCGTCACCTCCTCTCGTATTTATGCAGATGCTTCCGCAATCCTGCTTCTGGCGTCATCAAGATGTGAGGCAGCCTCCTCAAGACAATCTACTGCTGCTTCCATATTCTCATACCGTTCACTCATTTGTAGATTTTCTGGCATATTGTCAAGACAATCCTGCTCTTGGTCAAGAGCATTATTTACAATGCTCGATGCTCTGTCCAACAAACTGATGGCACTCTTCAACAGCTCTCTTCGTTTATTGTTCATCAAGTGCCTCCGTTAAATTAAAATGCTCTGACCCAGATACCGCTAAAAATGAAATCAATCTGAAGCTGCTCATTTTCGTATGATTTGAACCCAACCTTTTTTGCCCTATGCATAAGCCCGTAAAAATCATCCGAAGATGTGTCAATCTCCAGCTCACCACATACCAGCGATACTGTGATGTCAGTGGTTTCATCGTCAACTTCTACCTCGTATGAAATCCCGCCAAATTTTTCAGCAAGAACATCAATCAAATCGCAGCACTCTCTTAATTCCTGCTGCCTTTCTTCATCCACCTTGAGTAGAGAGCCAAATTGACTTGTTGCCTCCTCAGTTACCATCTCTACCACATCATAGCATTTTGCAAAACTCATATCAGTTTCCTACCTTTCGTGTTAAATTATGGAATGTGAAGTTTATCTGAACCGTTCCATTTGTTTTTGGATAAACCTCGAAGTTGGATGCCATCGCCGCAACCTTCGCAAATAATGCCGGATTGGTAATAACTATTTCTTTACCAACGACAGAAACCGAACCCATACTCGTGTATGGTGCGTTCAGTTCATAGGTAATATCCACATTCCTACCTTTAGCAATGAGCCGCATAGTCTTATATACAGCCTCGACCAGCTTCACTCTCTCTGGAATAGCTACTGATGTACCAGCTTCGTCTTCAGAGATAACATCAGCAATTTTAGTTATCACTTCGTCCACAGAAATCATCGCCTCTTCTTCTGAGCCGAAGTCTTTATCAAAATCGAATGGTGTTTCTTTCATCATTTACCTCCTAATTATACACTTTGCATTATACCATTTTCTTTTCGTCGATTCAAGACGGCTGATATAGCGCACATACGCAATCCACAATAATTTTTGCTGCCTCTTGTACTTCTTCTTTACTGTTCATTCGTGACAGCGAAAGTCGAATGGAATTCCTAGCATCCTCTGCATCTATCCCCATTGCAAGCAAAACTCGGCTGGGTTCGGATTCATGACTTCTGCACGCAGAACCTGCGGAAACACATACTCCTCTTGCATCCAACATAAGCAGTAACGTCTCACCATCTACGTTATCAAATCTCATGTTAATTGCCTTACTATGTTCGCTTGCGCCGGTTCCACCATTTACGTGAGAGATATGCTCAAGACCGTATTCTGCTAGATGTTTCTGGATATTATCATAGAGCAGTTGCAGTAATTCTGCAATGTACTTTATATCCTTTTTCTGGTTCAATCGAAGAATTTCACAAGCCGCTCCGAACCCAACAATACCAGCAACATTTTCTGTGCCACCACGCAACCCAAATTCCTGTGACTTCCCTCCGAAGATAATTGGAGACATAACATATTTATCACGAACATATAAAGCACCCACTCCTTTTGCTCCGTGAATCTTATGAGATGATAGAGACATAAAATCGCATCCTATCTCATCAACATTTAACTCGTTGCATCCGGCTGCTTGCACACAATCTGTATGGAACAATATTCCTCGCTGATTACAAATATCTGCGATGTAATCCAGCCAATAGTTTTCTAAACCTGTTTCATTATTTGTGTGCATGATAGAAACAATTCCAGTATAAGGTTCTCTTTCTATGACTTTCTTTACATCTTCATAATATATAGAAGAATTCCTCCGAGGATTTATATATGTTGCATCAAATCTAGGTTTTATGCACGAATCCCCCACAATATCTTGTGCCTTGCATAGATTATCCACTGCATTTAGTACCGAATCATGTTCAATCGCTGTTGTTACAATATGCGTCTTTCCAACTGACATCAGATAATCCTTTACTCCGGCAAAAACCATGTTATTTGCCTCGCTACCACCAGATGTGAAAATTATCTGCTCTGGTTTTGCACCGATGAGGTCTGCTACCTGCTGTCTCGCCTTCGCAATGGCTTTTGCTGATTTCCTGCCGAGTCCATACAAAGTTCCGGCATTGCCATACTCGTCAGTTAAGTACGGCATCATTGCTTCTAAGACTCTTGGGTCAATCCTTGTCGTCGAAGCATTATCAAGATAAATCATTCTCCCTCTCCTCTCTGCAAATCATTGATATACGATTCTATTTCCGCAAGCGTGCTCGGTGTATAATCAATCCATTCCATCATACAACCCACATTGTACATTCTCATCGGTATATCCTGTAGCTGCTTGAGTTCTTTTCGTAGATGCTCACATATATTCCATTGATGCGAGTTATGAACATGCCCGTACAGATGAACCGAATCTCTGAATTGACCGTTCCAGAACGGCATTGGATAATGAGAAAGTATTACCTTCTGTCCGTTGTCCTTAATCTCAAGATAATCGCAGACCTTCATGAACTTTCTTGAAATTCTTGGAGATACCCTGTCATGGTTGCCTTTTATCAGAACCTTTCGACCGGTAAGCATATTGAGGATTTCAAGCGTCTTCTCTTCCTTGTACCAGCTAAAATCCCCTAAAACGTAAACTGTATCAGCATCAGAAACCACGTCATTCCACCTCTGGATAATTGTTTCATCCATTTCTTCGACACTCATAAACGGTCTATTGTCGTACCGAATAATGCCGGTATGACCTAAATGCGTATCTGAAATATAAAAATTTCTTCCTGTTTCTGCCATATTCTTCACCACCCTTCACATTAAAATTGACAGTGCAATCTATCGGATTTATAATAAAATCACTTATAAATCAGAAAGGAAGCAAACCATGAAATCCTCAGTCAAAAGAATCCTCACCTTCATATTTGTCCTAACATTATTATTTGCTCTAACTGCATGTAGTAAAAGCGATAGTAGCAATATTATTGGCAAATGGTCTGTTACATCGTATAAATACGATGATAAAATCTATACGAGAGACGAAATGTCTGAAATGATGGGCAGCACCTTTGATGAAACTTACGGAAACACCGTCATCACATTTAACGACGATGGTTCTTTCTCATCTCAGCCTGCAAGTGGAGAACCACAACCCGGAACATACAAGGTATCAGACTCAGAAATATCATTCTATGATGAATCCGACAGCCTCATCACGACCATGACTATTTCAGACGATACTTTAGAACTTACAGTACCAGATATCAATGTAGAAATGTTCGTTATTTACGAAAAGCAATAAGTACGGAATATCACTGGCGGGCAAGCCGCCAGATATTTTATTCTTCTACTTTGACTTCGGGCTTCTTTCCGATAATGAAGCAGGGGCAGACGCCATACGCGTAGGACGCATAGTAGGTGCCGCCGCTACCGTTGTTGTAGACATACCAGAAGTTCGTGGAGTTGCCGACATTTGGAGAACGCAACCACCAGAGAGATAAATCATCATCCAGAGTGTATTTTGTTCTTCCTCTGCGAGTTGAAAATAACGGAAATCGTATATCCCCAACATCACATCCGCTATACCGCTCATGTTGTCCGAAAACTTCAGTATATGATGGCAACCACAACTTACATTCTCTTTCAAAGATTCTTTCGTTTCTTCCAGAAGAGCTTGATACAGATAATTTCTGTGTGATTTTCCTCGGAGTAATTACCTTAATCAAGTCATCTGGCATAAGTGGAAGAATTTCTTTTTCCAAGAAGTCCGCCATTTTTGACTCGCAAAATCCACCACGATTTGTATTGGCTGAGTTCATAACCGCATCTTGCAATACATTTGCAAATGAAAAAGCCACGTTATATCCATATGGATTTACCGCAGCTACTTCAACCGATACTTTCTTGCCATTCTTCAATTCAAATTCCAGCTTGTCACTAACATCAAGACAAAGCGCAGCTCGTCCGGCGCAAATTTCCGTTTCCAGCTCTTCCCATGATGTTCTCTGAACTAATTTCTTTGTCAGTCTTACGTTGCTGTCAAGAGGCTCCTCCCCGACATAACTTGAGAAATCAAAGCTATGCCCACAGTCCGGGCATTTTACTGTCTGAACATCAATCATGCTCTAACCTCCCATCTATTCTCATTTTTAATCATTTCCCGGCATCTCTATTCCGCAGCCTTGAAGTTGTATATTGGCTTAATGATTTTCAAAATTTCCACCGTATCTTCAATATTTGCTACGATTTCATCCATCGGCTTATAAACCATTGGACTTTCATCCAACGTAGATACATTTACCGATGTGGTATAAATTCCCTCCATCGACTGTTGGAATTCTTCCAATGATACCGTCTCCTTCGCCTTAGAACGACTCATAATTCTACCTGCCCCATGCGGCGCAGACTGATTCCAGTCATCATTTCCTCTCCCAACTCCAATAATGCAGCCGTCACGCATGTTGATAGGAATAAGAAGCTTCTCACCAACTCTAGCCGAAATTGCTCCCTTACGCACGACATTCGTATCATGGTCGATATAATTGTGAATCGTCTGGAATACCTCGTCATCCTTTACCTGCCATCCCATCTTCTGAAAGATAACACGTAAAATCATCTGTCGATTAGCAACTGCAAATTGCTGACAAATTTTCATGTCATGCAAATAATCGTCTCTATTCTTTCCGGTTAAGTAACACAATTCCTTCGGAATGTTGAGTTTGTCCGGCTTCCATTTACGCTTCAATTCTGCCAACGCTTTTTGAATTTCCTTCTGTCGTCCAGTTCTCTTATACTCTTCTATCAGCCGTTCGCCCTCTTCTTTCAGCTTTGGAACTCCTTGCATGGACTCAATCGCAATCTGCTGATAAATCTCAGCTACCTGCTTTCCAAGATTCCTGCTACCAGTATGAATAATCAGATACTTCACACTATCAGAACCCTCGTCCACCTCAATGAAGTGATTTCCGCCGCCGAGCGTACCAAGACTACATTTCAGCCAACTCATATTCTTCAGCAAATCCTTGCATCGAAGTTGCTCAATCTCTGGGAAATCAACCTCTGTCTCTCTTACGGTTCGTCCAGATGGAATGTTCTCCCTGATTACTCTGTCTAACTTCTCAAAATCAATGTCAATCTTCCCGATTTCTGCCGTCAACATACCACATCCGATGTCTACGCCAACAATATTCGGAATAACCTTATCTCCCAAATCAGCAGTAAATCCGATTACACATCCCTTACCGGCGTGAACATCCGGCATAATCCGCACCTTGCAATCTGCAAAAGCCGGTTGCTTAATCAACGTATATACCTGATTAAGTGCTTCCGGCTCGATGTTTTCTGTGAACACTTTTAAGTCGCTCATCGTCATCTCCTCCTTCAATTCATAGGAACTGCTCTATGTATTCTCGCTCTTGTGTAAAAATAGGTGGCTCAGTATCTATTACCCACTTGTTCCTGCTTACATGTATTACTTCGCCGCTTTTCTGATTAAGAACTGGCACATCAACCATCTGCTTTATGCAACAAGAGCCACGCTTGCATTCAATCGGGTAATCATTCCAGTTTACTTTATGTTCCTGCCAAAGCATCTCTTGAATATTATTGCATGTCTTCCCATCTAACGCTTTATGGCTAAAGTATGCTTGACCAACGGATTGAATGCTATTTCTTGTCGCATCCTGCTGCCGCCAAATCAAGCAGTTACAAACCTCATCTTTTGGAACTGAGAACGCTCTTGCATCGAATAATGCTTTACCCAGTTTCTTCATGTAGATTTCAGCATCAAACTTCATTGCTCCTTCAATGCTTGACTCCGTATCAAAATATTGTATTGCACATTCAACATTCTCTTTGAATGCACTATTAAAAGCCATCGTTGTCATACTTGCTGCTATGCTTGTCAATTTCTGAACATTGTATCCGAACCATGCATCAGTTGCAATCGTTGCGTAATCAGTCAGCACCAAGGTAATCTCATCAGACTGGGTATATCCGAGTACACATCCCTGAATATTCTCGCACAAATACTTCATCGTGTCTTTCATCGTATTCATCAAAATGCTATCGAACGGCTTTTTCATTCCACGAGTAAATGTGTGAAAAGCCTTACCGTCAATTCGGATAACAACCGGAACACGTCTTACCAGAAAGTTCTTTGACACACTTTCGTAGCGTTTCATTCTGTCGCCTAAACTGTCTTTCCCATTACTCATTGTACATTATCTCCTCTCAAGTAATATTTTTACATGTGTATTGTCCTTTAAATCTATTCCAAAATCCTCAAATATTTTGCTTCTATTATATGGCAAGATATAATGGCTAAAATACACACTCTTATATTGCTCCGTTGGAATGATACTAAGTAACTGCTCAACTGTAATCGGGAAATAATTCTCTGTGACTTCACGCGCCCAGTTATCTTTATAACGATATTTCATCAAGTAATGAATAAGATTATTCTGTTGCGTTAAATTACCCCAGTTTGTGCAAAAATCACATATTGCAGATTCGTCGCTATGATTTAGTATGCTTGCCGTATCGTTAATATCTGCTTCTCTAAACGCCGCCACCCCAAGCATCAAATCTCGAATTGCGATATACTTTACCCCACTTTTAAATAAATCGTTCCAAAATTTTGATACTTTGTCTGTAGAAAGGTAACTATATATTTCATGAATTACGCTACTTAGATTGAAAACCGCATTGTCTGAAACATCTTTTATGATATTATATGGCACTTCATCGGACAAAATATATTCTGCTGAACCACAATTTGTCATGGCTTTCTTAATCATTTTATCATCCGAATCCACACCGTACAATCTCCAGTCTGGAAAATCAATATGTATTTGCCGCAACATCTGCCCATCTGCACACCCATAGTCGATTACAGTATCCACGTCCTCCACTAGACCTTCAAAAAATAACTTGTCCTTAATTGACTTTTTCATGCCTAATGAATAAGTATCATAATTTACTATTGCCTCCATATTTATCCTCACACAGCAAATTCTTCAATCTGCTTCATATATCCAGCGATAATTCCATCATCGCAATTATTTTCAGTATCAAATGTCAGTTCCATAGGCTTTGTTAAGTCTAGGCTGAAAATCCCCATAATTGATTTTGCATCAATCACGTATCTTCCCGCTTTGAGGAACACGTCAGTTTCAAAATTAGACGTGATATTTACAAACTTCTTCACTTTCTCTATTGAATTTAATAATACTTTGCACATTGGTCGCCCTCCATAAATAAAGAAGGATAGTTGCAGAAAACAATAACCGTCGTTAAAGCAATCTGCAATCTATCCTCATATTGCGCACTCCTTATAAACTACCTGCTGTTGTCCAGCTCCTTATCGACTTCCAGAGTGCTATCCGCTACCAACCGACTACTGCAATCACGGCTGAGTTTTATCTACTACGGATAAAGTTTTTCACGATACATCCTTGCAGGCACCCGTATCGCCCGGTAGAAAACGTGCCACCGAAGAATCGAACCTCGCATTTCTGTCCCCGTATCTAGTACGGATGAGCGTTTCAACCATTGAAACCTGTGACACGCTTGTTGGCATTTCTCAAAGTAGAACACCGTCGCAACGCCGTCCTTGCAACCTAAAATGCCTATGGTTTGATGCTTGCCAGCTACCGCTCAAAACTGGCTGGGCTTGGACTTCTCACCCGTAGGCTTTGCACTTGCCTTATCGGTTCACAGCCATCCAATTTAACCACTGGTGTTTATGTGCAAATCGTAAAGCGGTTTTTATTTGTGCCCATTGACGGTTGAGCATTGACCATGTTTCGTATAGCGAAAAGCCAGCTTTGGTTTCCGCTGCGCAACAATCATTCACAGCTTATCGTGCTGCCGATGTACCGGTCATCTGAATTGTTGCAACGGTGCTGCCGGGAATCGAACCCGGACTACGTTTCCGTAGGATAGATTAGCAATCTACTGCGATACCATTACGCCACAACACCATAATTAAACACATATCCGCATGGGTTGCTCGTCAGCAAATTATGGACGGCACTGCCATCAACACCATGCAGGCATATGTGTAAATCCCACGGCAGGGAGTTGAACCCTGCTATCCCCGGTACTCGCCCGTGGCATTTCCAGTTATGCTATCGTGGGTATCCTTGCAAGAATAATATCAGGCTCTTCATAGGCAGGAATCGAACCTGCAAACTCCGTATACGTTGTTGTGTTGCCAATTTACACCATCTATAGAGCCAGTATGCGGGTGAGGATTTGCACCTCACATAGAATCATTCGTGAGAGCGTTGTTTGCAAAATGCCACCTCTGCGCAGATTCCTTATCTCTCCTATAAGCGTCTACCTATTCCGCCACCGCTAAGCCCTTCTTCAATTTATTTCTTTGACGCTTAGTGAAGTACATAATTCTTTTCATTTTGCAGTCTTCCTTATCGCCACCGTTATACAAATAACTGTTCTTCGCTTTTTTCTTTTTATTTTCTGATGCCATGAATTTCACCATATATCTTTTTCAAAATTAAAAGCCTGTTTGTTTTCCGACGAAATTGATGGGTTCTCCTGTCATTTTATTAACTCCATGACCCACGACTTCTACCACGTAATCTTCCCATTTATCGCCTTTGTTCCACCATTTAGTAGTATCTTCATATACTCCTTCAACATGTTTCACAACAAACTGAACAGTACCTTTGAAATTTTCAATCAGAGTGGTTGTCCACTTACGTTGAATATGATAATCAAAATCTGGATTATAAGCCAATACCTCAGACAAATCCAATACAGATACCATTCCGGCATCAGCGCAGAATGCTCCAATTGGTTCCCCGGTATCTGTATTGAATGTAGTGCAGCTCCAGTCACCGTATAGCGTATCTCTTGTCATATATTTCTTAATGCCAAGAGCTTCCATATTACTTCCGTAGTCACAGCTTTCCCAATCGTTATCTGTTAATGGCTTTGTACCATGATGTTCAGTCCGGATGATATAACATGGGTCTGTAATAATGATAGAGCCATCAAATTCCATCAACTCACCGTCTGAATATCTTTCATAATCTACGCAGCAAGCCTTGATTCTCTCATAATCAAGCTGCTTTTCAAACCATTCCGAGTAAGAATCAGGAGAGTCAAGATTTGTACTTCTCCAACCATAGCGCAGGTCTATTTCCAAATCATTCAGTTTGTACCATATCAGCTCATCATCATACCGGAGCGAATCAATATTCTGTATTACTGTCTTCTCGACACCCGGAAAGAGTTTTCCAAACCGCAGTATTTCTGCCTTGATTCTTTGCTTCTCTTTTTCAAAATTTTCTCTTGCCTCAGTTTTTCGATTCTCCACCCATTTCTTATCCATTGATATTCTCCTCTCTGTTGTATTAGTATCCTTTCATGTACTCTTCTGCAACGTCTTTATCTAATCCAAGTTTATTTAATACAGACATACCTACATTGTCTACATCAACGCCGTCATCTATCAAATAAAATCCTTCTCTGCTCGACATATAAACGCATTGAACAACAAAATCTATTTCTTCTTGCGTGAATTCTGTTTCCTTCATATCATACCTCTGTTATATTTTACGGTGTGCTACTACGCCAAAAGGGAGTCCGTCCTTACCAGTTACGGGGTGACTTTCCGCTTCTATCCCAGAATACATACACCTTGTCGGAACCGTCTGGACAGTATATCTCCGTTATCTTCCTGCTCTACTGTCAGGAGTGTACATATGAAAGCCCTACTCTTTAGATGATGGCTGCTTTTAAGCCTACATTCCGCAAAAATCCCGACGCCAAACTTAACTTTTATGTTGTCCGCTCGTATTCATTCCACTCATTTTCACAAGCCCAGATTTCCGAATCAAAACCAATATCAGTTTCCCACTCATTAAATAATTCTGAGACCGGAGTGGAAATCATATCACTGTCTTCCGGGTCATCATATTGCAGTTTTGTCAGCTCTTCCATTAAGTCCTGAAGAGAAAATCCATGAGAAATCATCCATTCAAGCTGGTATTTTTGATATTCGCTCATAATTACCCCCGTTCTTTCCTTATTACCTGACCTTCGTTTTTCTCTTCGTGTGATGGCGGGATAGAAATATCCGGCATACATCGTTTCATAAACTCTACCCTATAATAATTCCTGTCAATCAAGACTCTCTGCACTTCTTTGGGCGATAGTCCAATTTTGTCATACTCTCTTACTTTTGCTATCGCATCTATTGCAAAATTATATTCACACTTTTGACATGCAGCACATTTAGAACCACGTTCTACATACTTACACTTGAGACATACATTTTCCCATATCTTATTTATCGCTTTTTGTGCATCCATAAGCCTCTCCTTTTACCAACCCAATCATCTATCATATTTGTATTTACAAGAATCGCAGTCAGCATGTCTACAATCATCGCACGGCGAATATTCATAATCATCATCGTATCTGTGACTGCAGAAATTACAATCTGCATGTGTACATTCTTTACATGCATTGCTATACATTTGTCCAGCCATCCAAAGCATATGTTATATTTCTCATGTAAAACTAATCTTTTATTCCCCGAATGCCTTGATACATCACGATAGTTTCCCGGAAGTAACGCTTTTGTACATCATCTGACAATTCTACCATCTTTCCCAAACTCATCTGCATATATCCGGCATCCAAGTTGTGACACTTCTGACATTCGTAATGTCTAATCGGGGTTCCATATCCGTCTCTGAGATTCGGGACGGTTCCTTTTGGAATAGTGGAAACCACTTCTTCAAATCCGCAATTCGGGCAATAGAAAAAATATCTCATAAAATTAACCTTTCATCCTACTTGTTAGAAGATTCTAAAGCTTTTCTCTTTAATCTTTTAAGTTCTTTTTCTTTCTTTATAAGCATACGCACATATTTTTTCTTCATGGTTCGATACTCTGGATGTTCTAATTTTACCCTTTCGGTTGATTTCATTGGCTGTGTTCTGCGTTTTTTACGATAACTTTTGAGTTCATATTTATAACCGCACCTAGGGCAATTGACTTCAATATAGGTTTCCGTATGTTCCATAATATCAACCTTTCATTTCGTTTACCAACCTACTGTAGCTCATCCACTTTAAATCTCGTTCATCAACTCGTTTTCCTGTCTGTTCATTTTTCCACGAATAGAAAGCACCGCTACCAAATGACGGAACACCACTCAAATATCGTTCATACCCATGATTTTTTAACCAATTGATTTTTCGATTCCATTTAAAAGCTTTGATACAACTACATATAATGCTAATTATCAAAAATATTGCCACTATTGCAATTGGAATTATATACTCAGTCCAAACCATGAACTTTATCCAAAAATTTTCCATATCCACCTCCGCTTAATGATTGTCTATGAGTCTCCCATCATCCTGTATCCACAT